>CAWICT010000007.1:0-548101 GCA_963834735.1 uncultured Acidimicrobiaceae bacterium
TTGAGCACGATCCCGGACTGACGGACCCCGAGAGCGGAGGTCGGCTCGTCCAGGATCAACACGCTTGGCCCCGAAATACACGGCCCGGGCGATTGCTACGGCCTGGCGTTCCCCGCCGGAAATGTTCCCCACCGGTTGGTCGGGGTCGCGGACTTCGATGCCCATTTTGGCCATCTCTTCATGCATGACCGACTTGGCGCGGCGGATGTCCATCCGCCGCAACGGGCCTCGGCCCCTGGTGGGCTCGTTGCCCAGGAAGAAATTGCGCCACAACGACATCAGGGGCACGGTGGCCAGGTCCTGGAAGACTGTGGCAATCCCGTAGGACCGGGCCACGCGACTGGCGAAGTGCACTGGCGTCCCGTCGATGACCATCTCACCGGAGTCCGGTGGGAAAACTCCCGACAGGACCTTGATCAGGGTCGACTTGCCGGCGCCGTTGTCGCCCAAAACGCACGTGACCCCACCGGCATGGACTTCCAGGGAGACTTCCCGCAGGGCGTTGACGCTGCCAAAGTGCTTGCTGACACTGCGCATCTCGACCAGAGCTGCCCTCGGGGCCACCTCTTCGCTCATCGCCTCGCCTTCAGGCCCGGCGGTAGAACACCCTGTTGACGACGACGGCGATGAACAGGACGCCCCCCAGGAAGGTGAAGTCCCAGGAACTGTCTAGGTTGGCGTAGATCACGCCTTCAAAAGCCATGCCAATTATGCACGCGCCCAGGGCCGGGCCCAGGGCCGAACCGTAGCCGCCCGAGAGCAGGCACCCGCCGACCACGGCGGCGATGATGTAGTAGAACTGATAACCTGCGCCTTGTTCCGACACCACCGACGGAGAAGTTTGCGTGAGCGAGATGATGCCCACCAAGGCGGAGCACCAGGCAGTGCCCAGGAAGAGCAGGATATTGGTCCGGTTGACGGGCACGCCCACATTGCGGGCGGCCACGGCGTCACCGCCTGCGGCGAATATCCAGTTGCCGAAGGTCGTTCGGGTGAGGATCCAGGTGCCGAGGGCAGTGATGGCGACAAACCAGAGCACGGCCGTCTGATAACCACTGGGCAGAGCGCTGCTGCTCCCGAAGGTGCTCCCGAAAATCGCCTTAGCAGTGCCGAACCCCGCGTAGTGGGGGTTTGTTAGGTCGATGGCCGTGCTGCCCTGGTTGATGTGGAGCACGAAGCCGATGCTCGCACCCCGGAGCACGAAGAAGGTGGCCAGTGTAACTATGAAGCTGGGTAGTTTCGTCTTGACAACAGCCATTCCGTTGATCAGGCCAATGATCGTGGCGAACACGAAGGTCCCTGCGATCGCGGTCCACGCGTTCCAGTGGAGCTTTTCTATGAGAAGCGCCATAACTATGGCCGTGACCCCGGTCATGATGCCCGTGGAGAGGTCGAACTCTCCGCCGATCATGAGCAAGCCAACAGGGACGGCCATGATCCCAAAGAATGACGACTGCTGGGCCCAGGACGCCACCCCGGTCTGAGTTAGCCAAATGTGGTTGGGGGTGGCGTCGAGGAACGTGAAGATCAGAAAGACGGCGACCGCCCCCATCAGAGCACCGAACTCTGGGCGCTTTAGCACCCTGGTGACACGACTTGCCTTTTGCCTCGGCTCGTCTCGGGTCTTGGGCTGGTCGGCGTCGGGTCGTCGGGCGTCCGGCTCGCCAGTTGCAGTGTCCCCGGCTCCCGAGACACCGGCACCAATGCTCATGAACCTCTCCCTGCTGTCACTGGCAACGAGCCCCGTCCCGCGTTGCACCCTGCGACGCGAAACGGGGCTTGAAGCTACATAAGTGTTCTGGTACCTACTAGTCCTCGCCAGCGGCAATGGCCGCGGCCGCGTTGTTGACGTTGGCCTTGGTGACCACCAGAGGCCCGCTGTTCACGACGCCGCCGCCGCCGGCGGCATTACCGTGGTCCTTTTTGAAGAGATAAAGGAAGACAATGGGAAGGTAGCCCTGCAGGTACTGCTGCTGGTCGATGGCGAAGTCCATCGTGCCCGCCCTGAGGTTGGCGATCGTGCCTGTATCGAGGTCGAAGCCACCAACCTTTACCTTCGGGTGCGTCGCCACAAGAGCATCGGCGATGGCGCTGTTGAGGCACAGGACAGCGTTGATGCCAGGGTGAGAAGCGAGTCGGCGGTCACCTGACCAATGGCCTGCGTCGGGTTAGAGGCAGCGTCGGGAGTCGACAGGATCACCTCAGTGCACGCAGGGCCCTAGCCGGCGGGCTTCCCACTGGGCAGCGAGAGAGACCGAGGCCCTGAGCCAAGCCGTCGCAACGGTCGAGAAGGTTCTGCCCGGACTGGTGAATGACGCACAAGACATTGGTAGCTCCCTGGCTCTTGAACTTTTCCCCGGCAGCCGTACCGGCCACGGTCTCAGGCTGGCCGACGCAGGTCATGGCGTGCGACGCGGCGATATCGGCGGGGTCACAGCCGGCGTTGAGGAGGACGACAGGGATGCCCTTAGCCACGGCCGAGGCGATAGTTGGGTTCATCAACGTAGGGTCATGGTCCGATACGGCGATCCCATCGACGCGTGCGTTTACGGCGTCCTGGATCTGGGCGTTCTCTGCGTTGTCGTCCGGTTCAGCCTGGCCCTGCTGCTGTGAGCCGTAGACCTCGCTTAAGTGGCAGCCCAGGTCACTGGCTGCGTCCTTGGCTCCCTTGTACACGACACTCCAGAAAGACCCGTTGTCGCCGTGAGTGATGACAGCGAAGGTGTAGGGGCACCTGGCACTTGTTAGGTTCCTAACGGGAGCACTGGCGCCGGCAGAGGTTATGGCAGTCACCGATCCGGCGACAAGCGCTACGCCGGTCGCGAAGACGAGAGCCCCCCGGCGTGATCTGACTAACCGTAGGACGTTCATATTTGGTTCCTCCTTGTCGGTTCTTCTTTTCTTGTCTGGGTGTGTTGCGGTGTTTTTTGGGCCGTGCCGTCATTTCTGACCAAATAAGCAGCTGTGGTTGCTATTACGGGCAAACACGATCAATAATTCGCGAACACTCGGCACACCGGCGCGCAGCCACGAAAATGCCGACAGCACAGGTGCTGACACGTGGGACCGCTGGCTACGTAGCCAAATTGGCGCTTCTGACAAGCGATTCAGCCGAGCCGTCTCCCCAATTCCTCCCCCCTGCTTAGAGCGCTCTAAAATTGCGGTCTCCATTTAGAACGCTCTAGTGTTTCGGCGGATGACAGTATGACCGCGCCTTGGGGATCTGTCAAGAGCGCCCGACCCGCCACCCTGGAGGACGTCGGCAGAGAAGCCGGCGTGTCAAGGGCCCTGGTCTCCTTGGTCATGCGCCAGAAACCTCAGGTCAGCCAAGAGCGGCGGGCCGCGTCCTGGCCGCCGCCGCCAGGCTGGGGTACCGTCCCAACGCCATGGCCCGGTCGTTGGCCAGCCGCCACAGCAACACCGTCGGGGTATTGCTCAACGACTTGCACAACCCGTTTTTTGCCGAGATCGCCGATGGTATTGAGCAAGTTGCACGGGATCGGCGTTATCGCATCCTACTCAGCACCGGGAGCCGGGAGCGGGCGCCGAAGAAGCCGCTCTGGAGGCGTTCCTGGGATCCGCGTTGACGGTCTCATCCTGGTGAGCACGCTGCTTTCTGAGGCCAAGATCAGCCAGGCAGCCAACCTCGCTCCGGTAACGCTTGTGAGCCGTACGCTTAGGTCGCCCGGGGTTGACAGCGTGCTCACCGACGACGTCCACGGCGCCGAGCTCGCTGTTGCTTACCTGATCCGGCTGGGGCACCGGCGGATCGTGCACATCGACGGGGGACGCAACCCCGGCTCCCGGCCCCGCCGACAAGGCTACGAGCGGGCCATGGACGCCGCCGGGCTCAAACGCCTGGTCGTGCCGGGAGACTTCAGTGAAGGCAGCGGAGCCGAGGCCGCTGGGAAGCTGCTAAAACTCCCGAAGCTACCAACCGCGGTGCTCACGTCCAATGACATGGCCGCGACGGGGGCAATGGACCGGCTTGCGGAAGCCGGCTATTCCATCCCGGGGGACATTTCGATAGTGGGCTATGACAATACGTCTCTGGCGCAGCTAAGGCAGGTTAGCCTGACAACGGTCAACCAGCCCCGGGAAGAGATGGGCCGCCTGGCTATGCAAACGGTCCTCGAGCGCATTGAGGGGGGGCGCACGGAAGCCGTCTCCCACGTGACTACGCCGACCTTGGTTGTCCGGCGCTCTGCCGGGCCCGCACCTGCATAGGGAACGTGAAGGAGCTCGAGTGGTCAACACTGGGCCGGTGAGGGTCGGCTGGATAGGTACAGGAGTGATGGGCTCGCCCATGTGCGAGCATCTGCTCGACGCCGGCTACCCCGTAAAAGTGTTCGGCCGCACCGAAGAGCGAGCCATCGTGTGTGAGCTAGTGACCGTCGCAGAGCACCCCTCGTAGCAGCAACTATGACTCTAGTGCGGCTTCAGTCGACCAGCCGGAAAGGCGGAGCCGGCGAGACTGTCATTGGCGCCAGCTAGCGGACGACCGGCGATGGACCGGGTTCATATATGGCGGTGGTGAGAGGGGCGTAACCGAACCACCCGACGGACTCTCGGTTGAGGATGTACGACCCGACCACTGCGAGCGCCAGGCCGAAAGAGATGGAGACTAGTGCGGGAAACGACTGAACCCCCACCCTTCTTGTCCGCGGAAAGTCCACGAAAGGTCGTAACTCGACGCGAACCACTGACTTGTGATGCTAAATGTTTACGCAGCTCAGATGCTATATAGCGAGGCAGCGCCGACGTTTCCGCCAGCCTTCCAAGCTGGTCATGCGGGTCCGATTCCCGTCGCCCGCTCCGAGCGTTTCCCAGGACAGCCGGGGTGAGCGGAAAGAGCGAGAAGAAATCTCACGGCTCGCGTGTATTCCCGTGTATTCCCGGCCCTCACGGCCTCCAGGGGGAGCGCCATCGCACTAGCCATCGAGATATCCTCCCGTTGTGAGCTTCTTACGCTGGTTTCTTCCCTCATCAGCTCCGATGATCACAGACGAGGCATGGGTCCGACGGCAGCTCACTAAACACAACGGCTCGTTCACATACCGCCCAGTCCCGGCCGGTATGTGCTGGAACCCCGGTCAGTCCAGTCAGTACTGGAACCCCGGTCGATCCGGCTTCAACCCGATTGTCGGCCCCGGCCGAGGTCACCTATACCGCCGAGGCCGACGGCGGCGTCACCGCGATCATCAAGCGGCCGGGAGAGGAACCCCAGACCGCCAGCAGTTCCGGCGGGCCTAGGGCCTGAGCCGCACGCCCGGACCAGGTTCTGGTGTTATGGGAATGAGCGAGGACCGGGAGACGATCGAGGCGTTCGGGCTCGCGCTGGAGTGGCCGCTTGGAGAAGCCGACATCGCAGACGGTTGGACAGAGGCACGGCTCTCCTCAGCCGACGCGATCCGAAGAGTGCTTGTGGACCTCGATAACGGGTGGGGCGACCAAGCCGAAAACGCATCTCACCATCTCGTACGGGCCTTGGATTTCTGGGGAGTCTCCAGCGGACGACTCTTCCAGGCTGCCGCGGGAACTCAGGTCGCCCTGATCCGGCTACGCGGTACGCGCTCTGCAAGGTAGTAGAAAGACACACAGTGCCCTCAAAACGGTCCCGCTCGGCGGGATCGCAACAGTCGCCGCGGCAGAACTACACCACGGCGGCGATCGCAAGGAAACTGGGGCAGGGTAGAGGCTGTGGTGGGACGCAAAAGCCCCGACGGATAAACCGCCGAACGCTTTTCCGTGACCTCTCAGATAAGCCGCCTACCTCTTGATGAAGGTCAGTCTGGCCCGTACCTCCGGTATGCGGATTCTGGTGACGGAGGCAGCAGGGGCCACAGATGAAGCCTGGTAGTCGCTTCGCTCGTGCAAGTCATAGCCCAACTTTCCCCACCGCCGAACTGCATCGTCGACCGTCATAACCTTGACGCTGACTGTCTGCCGGGAACCGGTGGCAGCCTTCCTCAGCTGGGCCTTTTTCCTCGCCCTGCCCGCGAAGGGCAGCCCGATGATCGAGCCAATAACGACAAGTAAGACAATCTCAGCCACCTCATCCACGGTTAGGAATTGTAGTTCGGCGACACCGTTGAGCCGGCGCAAAAGCCGCCGCGGCAGGGCCTACCCCACTGCGGCGATAGCAAGGCTCTGTGGGTACCACAGAGGCTGTGGTGGGACGTTACGGAGCTAGTGGTCTGTCGCCGAAATGACGTGGGCGGTCGGCAGCGGCACGCACCGGATGCCCGACGTCATGGAGCTAGGCCTCGACCTCAACCACTTGGACCCCGCTGCCGATCACACGGGGGCCTCAGTCAGGCGTCAGCGGGGTGACTGCCGACTTGGCGTTGTCTTCGGTGTCGAACACCACGACGCATGTACCGGTTCCGGCGCCGTCATTCATCCATGTGCCCTTCTGGAAGCCAGGCAGCGCCTTTGCCTCAGGAATTACGAAGTCGTTCAGGATCGCGTGCCGGTGCTCTATGTCCGAGTTCGGGTCGATCGCCACTTGTATCACGACAGCATGTGCCATGCCGCTCCCTCTGGACTAAATGGGATACAGCGCCAAGGATAGTACGCGACCAATCCGCCGGCGGGTCCCGATGCACAGGGCGTACTCCCGCGCGGTGAGCACCCACGCCAAATAGGAGACGGACCACTAGGAGAGGGTAACGGCGACCGGCGCTTGACTGAGCGCCCGTCTGTCACCCTGAGTCTGCCGGAAACCGAGACAACGGCGAGCGCCGCCTGCCTGAGTGCCTGCAGGGAGGCGTGCGAATCTCCGATTTGGGCATCGAGGCGGCGGACATCCTCGAGGAGCTCAAGGATCAAATCGAAGCGCATCTGGTCGATCGGGGTCTGTTGACTCAACGTTGGCATTAAGGTATCGGCGTCGGAAACGTAGAGTTCCTTGGAATCTGAACGCAGTTCGGGCGCGCCGCAATGCCTCATCCATCGCCCTGATCTCGAAGGACGAGAGCCCTTGTTTCTCGACAATGTGACCTTTTGCTCTAGTTCCCTAGGGCAACGTCGGGTAGATTGCCAAATGCGCCGTGGGGGCCTCTTCGGTCACACGTGTTTCCCGTCGGGCGATTTTTCGCTGTACTTCAAGTGCGACGGGAGTGAGTTGCGTTGAGCAACCTCCTGACAGGCAGGTGCGCCGGTTCTGTCAACCGGGTGCCTTATTTCGCTCCACGCCTACGGGCCTAGATAGTTACGCCGGAGGGCAACAAAGGCTACCTGGCTTTAGACGTCGCCATCACTTCTAGGGTCTCCGCCGCAAAGTCCTACGTCGCGCCGTTTCGGGTGCTCGTGACGAGTGCTACAGGTTTGTCCACTGCGGCCAAGGATTGCTGACTCTCGCCTGCCTTCAGGACCTGTCCCAGGCCTGGGGCCGATCGGGGAGGCATTGCGCGAGGTCACTTGGGGAAGAAAAGCCCCCAGCTACCGTCATTGGCCACGTTCAAAGCACCTGATGGGTACGCGTACACCGTAGAACTGGGGGCCAGGACCGGCACGCCGAGCTCATTGGCGAGATTTTGGGCGGCGGTGGCCCCGCAAGAACCCGTAGAGCAAGACACGAGCCGTATAGGTCCGCCCTCGTAGTTGGGATCGTTCGCTATCTGGTTGCCTAACTGCTCGGGGCTCATGGTGCCGCCGTTCGCCCACGAGCCCGGCGAATTGCCGAAATCGTCGGGACTCCCATGGATAATGACATCTTGGAAACCGGCCTCTGGTTCGGCCCCGGACGCACCCGCTCCGAACGGATCCGAGAACGGCGTGTAGTTGAGGGGAGGCGGAGGCCCTGCCCCCTCCCCTGCCGGGCCGCCGCCCCCCAAACCACTCGGGCTTTCACCTCCGCCACCAAGCCCACCCTCGCCCCCTCCGCCGATCCCCCCCAGTGTTGCCCCGAGGAACCCTCCGAGCGCTCCTAGGAGCGCCCCGGTAGCAGCCCCGCTCAGGGCGTCTTGGGCGGCTTGACTGGCCGAGTACTTGCGGCCGCCAAGCACATTGTCAAGGGCATTGTTGGCTACGTTGAACAGCGCGCCCTCGATGGCACCAATGATTGCGCCGCCCAGGATGGGGACGAGTATGGGGAGAAACAAGCCAGTGGGGTCGCTGAAGTCCGTCGGGTCGTCAGCGGCATACTCGTACAGATTGGTTGAACCTCCACCCGCGCCGAGAGGATCATCGCTGATGAAACGCCCGAGCGATGGGCTGTAGTAACGCGCGTTGTCGTAGTACAGACCGCTCGTATCCTCCAGCTCGCCGTTATATTTGCCGACGTCGACGCGTGAGGTCCCGGCCGTGGCGGTCACGCCGAACGGCGCGTACGAGTAAAGGGTGGCGAGCCCGCCCGTGGTGTTGGCTAGAGCCACGGTGGAGCCCATACGGTCGCTAATCAAGCTCTCAGCGCCCGAGGCGTTGGTGCTGACGAGGGCCTGGCCGCCAGGCGTGGTAAGAGACTCCCCGGTCAGCTTTCCACCCACCAGATCCTCGATCGGGCTCGTCCCGTCGTAGAGGTAGCTGTTGGTCGTCCCGTTGACCGTCTGCGAGGTGCGTAAGCCAAAAGCGTTATAGGAGAAAGTTGCTTGCTCCGATGGAGTACCTACGGTCAACAGCTCATGGCGCGGGCCCCAGGTGTAGTGCTGTGCTCCGTCGGCTGTCATCTGGCCCTGGGCGTCGTAGGTGAGCGCTGTCCCGTTCCAACTGGTCAACTCGTTGTCTGCGTTATACGTGGCACCCGCAACGGGCTGGGGTAGCTCGGCTCCGGCCAGGCTCCCCGAGACCGAAGTCTCCTGTCCTGCGGCGTCGTAGGAGTAGGCGAGAGCCCCTTCGCTGACGGAACCGCCCCTGACGTCTATCCCGGTGAGCTCCCCGGCCGGGTCGTAAGCAAAACTCTCAGTTGCCCCAGGCAGGTTCACTCCGGTGGGCAAGCCGTCGCCGTCGTAGATAATCCCGACAGACGTTGCGCCTTGTGACTCGCCGACCAACTCGCCGGCGACATCGTAGGAGTACCTGACCGGGGCTCGGCCTCTCACGTCCATTTCGGTACGCTCACCATCGGGGTCGTAGCGATATGAAACACTGCCTTGTGGCGTCGACTGCGCTACGAGCCGGTCGTGGTTATCCCAGGTATCGGTGAGTGTTCCCGAGGACGAGTCCACGACCTTCACGAGACGATTACCCGGGTCGTATGTGTAGGCAACTTGGCTGGGAGCCACACCTCCGCTCGCCCCGACGGCCGCTGTAACAAGCCGCCCGAGTAGGTCGTAGTCAAAATTGTCGCTGGTGCCGTCGGCGTCTGTGTAGCCGACGAGGTCACCGGCCTGGTCGTACGCAAAGGTCTGGGAATGCCCCAGCGGGTCGGTGACCTTTACCAGCCGGTTCATCGAGTCGTACGTATAAAGCGTGCTATGCGAGTCGGGATCGGTGAGGCTGAGCAGGTCACCGTCGCCGTCATAGGTGGCCGACGTGGTGGCGCCCATCGGGTCGACTACAGAGGTCACCTCGTTGAGCGCGTCGTACCGCATGCTGGTTGTGCCCTCGGACGCATTGGTGAGCTCCAACACGCGACCGGCGGCGTCTGTGAAGGCCGTGCTCGTGCGCCCGATCGGGTCGGTCATCGCCGCCAGGTCGCCGTCGGCGTAGGAAAGCGTTATGGTATGGCCAAGGTTGTCGCTTATGGAAACCGGGAGCGCCCCGTCGGCGGTGACGGTCGTCATACGACCGAGAGGGTCAGTTATCACCATCCGGTCGCCAGCATCGTCGTAGGTGATAGTGGTGGTGCGGCCCATCGGGTCGGTGACCCTGACGAGGCGGTTGAACTCCGGCTCGTACGAAAGGTGGGCCGTCTCGGCCCGCGGCGTGCCGGCGAGGACCGTAACCCTGACGACATTGCCGGCCGCGTCGTAGCCAAAGTCTGTGGTGCGCCCTAGGGGATCCGTAGTAGCGACGAGTAGCCCTGTCGTGGCTCCGTAACGGTACCGTTGCACCTCTTGTTGCGGGCTGCCTGCGGCAAAGACATCAGTTGTGGGGTAACCAGAAGCGTCGAAGCTGGTTACACGAGTGGCTCCCCTGGGGCCGACCACCGTTGTCCGCAAGTTCCTGCCGCCGGTCCCCTTGATATAGGAGAACCGGTACGTGGCGCCATCAGCTTCGGTCTGGGCCGCGACGGTCCCGTCGGGGTTGTAAGTGTTCTGGAGATAAGTAACGCCGTCGGGGTCCGTGATGCTGGCCATGCGACCGTGGGTGTCGTAGGTGTAGGTGGTCACCTGCCCGGCCGGGTTTCGCACCTTCCACAAGTAACCGGCAGCTGGACCGACTTGGTAATAGGTGTAGCTGACGGAGCGCCCCGTATTATCGGTCGCTTTAATGATCCGGTGCGAACTGTCATAGGTGAAATGGATCCAGCGACCGTTTGGTGACGTCACCTGGACAACGTCGCCTCTCTGCCCTGCGGTCCGGGTTATCGTTACAGTGTCTCCGTAGCGGTCGCGGATGTACTGCAATGGCGCCAGGATCCCGTAGACGAGTACCGTCCCGTCTGTCAGCGTGAGGTCCCAGCCGCCGCCGTTCCAGGCCAGATGGGCATGGAAATATGGCCCGGGTGTGGAAGTCTCGAACGTGGCGTTGACGAACCCGGCCCCGGCCGACGTTCGTTTGAAGAACGTCCGCGAGCCGTTGGGCGTTACAAGATAAGCATTGAAAGCCAATTTGTCGCTTTGGCCGGACCAAAGGTAGGTGCCGTCGTACAGGTCGGCGGTGCCGATCCCGAACGAACGGGAGTACGGGTCATTGGGCCGGTAGGTGCGGGTCACCGAGATCGGGAGCACGTCGGGGAGGGTCAAGTCCGTGTGGGTCATGACGAACAATCCCGTACCCAGGTCCACCGGGTCCCCGTCGTCGCCATTGTCGGAAGGGCTGGGCCCCGTGGGCGGTGGGTTGATGCCGGCGTTGACCATGGCCCCGTCAAAGTCGCGGATCTCTACTCCTCGGTCCGGGACCACGGATTTGCCATTCGCACTAACCGTGCCTTGCCCGTAGACCCACCAACCCGCTCCGGCAGCGTCATAGTCCCAGAAATCGAGCCGGGCCCCAGGGGGTTGAGCGGACCAGTTGGGATAGATCAGCCGGGCTGGCTTGGAGAGCGTGGCCCCGCCGGGCTGCACCGTGAAGTAGGTAGGAAGACCGATGAAGCTGGGCAACGGAAGCGGAGGTTGGTCCACCGGCACGGGCGTAATGCTGAGCCTGGAGACCACTTTCCCGTTGAGCCCACGGACCACGGTGCCGGGGGCCAGAACCAGCTCCAAGCCGGGGATTTCCGGGTTTGTGACCACAGTCTCGGTCCGCGTCGGCGAGGCGATATTCACGGAGTGCTTGTTGTCAAGCCTCGGCATCCAGATCGTGTACGCGAGCTGGGTGGCACGCCCGTTTATCAGGTCGACTCCCTCTTCAAAAATGCCCCAAGTCCCGCTCCTGCCGGCCGATGCGCCATCGACGATGAGCACGTGGTGGCCTCCGGGCAAACCGGTCAGCCGAAAATCGCCGTGCGAGTCAGTTTCGGCCCGAGCCCGGCCAATACTCACTGTCACGCCGGCGAGAGGGCTCCCGTCGAGGCGCAAGGTACGACCGGTCAGCGAAGCCGTGCCTCGCCCGGTCGCCTCGGTGGGGTTAGGCGCCGGCCACGCATTGGCGGCACTCTCAACGCCGCCGGCCCAGGCCGGAGAGGTGCGGCGAGCCGGCTTCGAAAGGCCCAGGCGCGATAACGCCGCCGTTGGCCCGGTAACCTTTAGCGCCACCGATGCTTGTCCCGTGCTGGTCGGCCCTGGCGCGATCTGGATGCTGTACGTCCCCGTCGTGGGGAGACGGCCAGAGCTCAATGTGACGGCTGGGCCGAGGCAGCCGGGTGCGGTAACAAGCACCGAGCCGTTGGGGTTGAGCAGCCGCAGGTACCCATAGCAGGCGTCGGTAAATGTGCCCCCGCTCAGGTTGACCGTGGCGATATCGCCGGCCCTGGCGGGGAAATCGAGCAAGGCGACCTGGCCTGGGACGCCGACCTTCACCAGGACCGGTGGCCCGTTGGGAGTAATGGCGCTCTTTTGCTCAGCAAATACGTACAGCCTCACGGTGGCGGTCCCGGTGCTCGGACCTCCCGGAGCAACCTGGACGGTATAGGTGCCCGACGTTGGGAGCCGGACCGAAGTCAAGGAGGCGGTCGGCCCCAGGCAACCGCCAGCGGTAGCCAGTACCGAGCCGTCCGGGTTGAGCAACCTCAGGTAACCGTCGCACGGGTTTTTGAACGTCCCGGCCGCAAGGTCGACCGTAACGTGTTGACCGGCTTTTCCTTCGAAACTGAAGAGGGATTGCTGCCCTGGTGTCGTGATCGACGAAGCGACCGGGGCCCCACCGGGCTCGATGGGGCCCGTCTGGTTAGTCACGTAGTAAGGCGTAAGGGTGATCCGCCCGGTGGAACTCCCGGCAGGCCGCACTCTTATGACGTAAGTGCCACGTTCGACAAGGTTTGCCGGTTCCATGAAGCCGGCGTTGCCACCACGGGAGAAATTCAGGGCCTCGCCCTCGGGCAGGGGCTGACCACCCGGGGCTAGAACGGTAAGCATCCCGGCATGGAACGACGAGTTCGTGAGGTCGATCGAAAGGCTTTGATTGCCGGAGGAACCCACCGCCAAAAGAGCGATCCTGTCCGGGGAAGGCAACACGACGGTCGTCGCCTTGTCATTGGCCAATCGACCGACATAGCCGACGTCGTTGGCGGCAAAGCCGGGCGGGGCAACGAACTCATCGGGCCCTCCGCCGAGCCGTCAGGCGTCGTCACCGAGACCCGGCCGGTGAAGCTGGGCCCCGTTGGGATGCTGACCGTCAACTCGGTGGGCGCCGCAGTGACCACAGTGGCAAATTCCTGGCCAATGACGACCTTGTCGTCGTCGAGCGCAGGACTGAAGCCGACCCCATGGATCTCGACATCAGAACCGGGGTTGATAACTACCGGGGAGACGCTGGAGATCCGCGGTGCTGGCGCGGCATCGTGGAAAGCTTGGGCACTTATTGCGCTACGGGAGCCAACCGTAACGGTGACGCTGCCTGCATGTACGCCAGGGGGCACTCGGGCAACCAAGGTAGCGGAGGAGGCGGAAATCACCGCCGCCGGATCGTTCCCAAAGCGAACCGCGTCGCTCGCAGGTGTGGTGGCGAACCCCGTCCCCCAGATGCTGACCAAGGTGCCAGGCCGGCCAACAGCGGGAGAGATTTGCAACACCGAAAGGCTTGAAGATGGATGACGGGCGATGGACGTGATATTGCCGGCAGGGTCGTACGCGTAGACTGCCGTGCTGGTTGCCGGATCGATGGCGGCCAGCAGGCGGCCGGCGGCATCGTGCACGTAGGTGATCGAGTGGTTCGTCTTGGCGACCGAAGCCCTCGGAGCAACGGTCGATGACGCCGGTTGCGAGCCCACCGGGACCAAGTTCGCGATCAGGCTCAGCGAAACGAACAACGTCAGGAACCGGGCCGGCGGGCCAGAACCCGCGACAACACCGTCCGCGCTTGCGGCCCGCTACGCCAAGCGACACTTTCGGATCGAGCGCCTGCGTGATCGGACGCATTGCGAGCTAACTGTACCCGGCGTGACGATATTCCCTCACCACCCAGCAGCGTTCATGCAGGCGTGCCTTCGGCCACCCAGCGGTCGAACAAGGCCACTCTGTCGGCCGGCCAAGGGCCGTCACAGGGCATGGTCCCTGCTCGGAGACGGGTGGCGATCGCCTCCGCATTGGCGCGGACATCGTCGTAAGACCAAAGGTCGAAAGCGCGCTTCATGGCCGCTCGGTCGCTCTCCCGGAACAGTGGCTTGATGTCGGTCGCGAAGGTCACGGCATCGGGTGGAAGCGTGGTCATAATTGATCCTCCTCGGGTCGGTGCGGCATCAACTATGCCACCCACTGCAGGTACGGGCCTCGAAAGCGCTCATATGGGCCAAAGCCCCGTCTTGCCGGCCGGCCAGGATAAGTGGCTCGGCGCTAGGGGTCAGCGGCAGGTGACCAGCGCTCTTGCGCCCAAAGGGCGCTTTGCTTTGAATGGCGGGTGACAGTTCCGTGGAACTCAGGAGGCAAGATGATGAAACTGACCCTCAAGCTCTTTTTTCTCACGGCTGCCCTAAGCCTCGGGCTTGCCGTCGTCGGGCCCGCCAGCGGGGAGGCCGGCGCCAGGCAAGTTATGGCCCAAGCCAAATCGGCTCCAACGTGGGCGGCTGAAATTATCCCGGCCGCTGAAGTGGCCGTCGGCAACTCCCTTTCCGGGGGCGACGGCGGGGTCAACGACGGTTACGCCCTGTCGGCCAATGGAATCAACAATTATGATGCTACGTGCACTGGTAAATGCTATTACCACTTCGTCGTTCTCACGCTCACCAACGCCGCGATAACCGCTAGCCTACAGTTCAAGATCGTCGGGCCCACGGGCGCCTCTGTGTACAGTTATACCTTTCGCTCAGAAAAGATCCCTGTGGGCACGGACTGGTTTACGATCACCGCTGACGGTAATTTCAGCAAGCCCGGTACCTATGAGGTCTCTGTTTATGGGACATCGACCACCACCACGCTAATAGGGTCGGTACCCTTGCTTTTCGCCAGTAAATAAAGTTGACGGCCTAGTCTGGCCGTCCGGGAGGGCCCGGCGAAGTGTCGTTACGGCGGGCCCGCTATCGCGATGTGCCAACGCCGAATCCGAAGGGGGACTGAGTGGTCAACAACGAGCTCGAAAGAGTCGGCTGGATAGGTACAGGAGTGATGGGCTCGCCCATGTGCGGGCACCTGCTCGAGGCCGGCTACCCCGTAAAGGTGTTCAGCCGCACCGAAGAGCGAGCCCGTTCCCTGGTCGAGCACGGGGCGCAGTGGTGCGCGTCACCTGCGGAAGCGAGCGAAGGGTCGGACGTCGTGGTGAGCATGGTCGGCTACCCGAGCGACGTCCGCGAAGTCGTCCTCGGCGACCAAGGGGTGCTTTCCACGGCTCGGGAGGGCTCGACGATCATAGACATGACCACGAGCGAGCCGCTGCTGGCACAGGAGATCTTCGAGGCTGCAGCTGCCAAGGGTGTCGGCTCGCTTGACGCACCCGTATCGGGTGGCGACGTCGGTGCTCGCAATGCGTCGTTGGTGATCATGGTCGGCGGCACCCAACAGGCGTTCGACCGTGCGCTCCCGGTCCTGCAGCGGCTGGGGAAGGTAGTGACGTTGGAGGGCGGGGCCGGGTCGGGGCAGCACACCAAGATGGTCAACCAGATTGCGATCGCCTCGGGGATGGTGGGGGTCTGCGAGGCCCTTCTCTACGCCTATCGCGCCGGTCTGGACATCCCCAAGGTCCTCGAGACCATCGGGGCGGGGGCAGCGGCGTCGTGGTCGCTGACCAACTACAGCCCTCGCGCCTTGCGCGGGGACTTCGAGCCCGGGTTCAAGATCGACCACTTCATCAAGGACCTCGGGATAGCTCTGGCGGAGGGGCGAAGAATGAAGTTGTCGCTGCCGGGCCTGGCGCTGGCCGAGCAGCTCTACATCGCCGCCAGTGCGCAGGGGCTCGGGCAAAAAGGTACGCACGCTTTGGTCCTTGCCTTGGCGGAGCTTTCCAAGATCGATTGGCAGCCCTCGAGCCTCCTAGAAATCTCATTTGCAATACATCGGGATTGACGATGGACATCGCGCGCGCAAGGGTTGATATATGACCGACGATCCCGACGACGTCGCGCAGTCCTTTGCTCGCAGCTTCCCGGCGGTTTACCTGAGGTTCCACCGGCGCGACGAGAAGGCCAGCCAGCTTCCTACGGCTTCGCGAGCGGTCCTCCAGCACCTGGCGCTCTCGGGGCCCGTGACGGTCGGAGAGCTCTGCGATCATCTCGACCGTGCCCAATCGGTGGTCAGCGACATCGTGGCGCATTTGGAGGAGAAGGGCCTTGTGGAGCGCCAGGACGATCCCGACGACAGGAGGCGCCGGCTGGTGTGGCTGTCCCCCTTCGGCCGCGACTTTCTCCAGCACGACCAAGAGATCCTCTCGGTGGACCTGCTCCGGTCCGCCGTTGCGGCGATGGCTCCCGCCGACCGGGCGGCACTCGCCCGAGGAATGCAGGCACTTCTGGCCGCGGACGGCGCAGACGATGCCGTGCGCGAACGCCCGGCGCTCCCGACCCACCGAAAGCCCCTACCCACCGAAAACGGAGAAAGGACAGCAAATGACGGATACCGATACCTGCGAGAGCTGCGGCATGCCGATCGAAACCGGCCGCTACTGCGCCTATTGCACCGACGAACGGGCGCTCTGCAGTCTTTCGACGAGCGCTTCGAGCGAATGGTCGCGTGGCAGGCTCGTAGCCAGCCCGAGTCCAGCAGAGCTGACCTCGAGGCGTCCACCCTCGCCTACATGTCCACCATGCCGGCGTGGCGCGACCACCCGCGTGTCGAAGCTGCCAGGCGCGAGCGGGCGACGTCGGCGCGGGCGACAACGGACTGATTGGCGGCTCGCAGCGGCCCGAGCTGGCGATGCCTGCTGCTTCTAGCGGCGACAACGGGGCGATGTCTGAGGTTTCCCTACTCGACAGAGTTAGGTATGCCTTATAAAAGCTAGATTGGGTACATGAGGTCCATATGACACGGGTCATCGCCTCGGGGCTGAAGAAGTCCTTCGGTGACCATGTCGTGCTGGACAACCTCGACCTGGAGGTGCCGGAGGGTTCGCTGACCGCTGTCCTGGGGCCCTCGGGCAGCGGCAAGACCACCCTGCTGCGCCTGCTGGCGGGTTTCGACCGCCCTGACCAGGGCCGGATCTCGATCGGTGGGACGGTGGTGGAAGATGAGCACACGCACCTCCCGCCCGAGTCTCGGCGAGTGGGCTATGTCCCCCAAGACGGCGCCCTTTTCCCCCATTTGAACGCGGCAGGCAATATCGGCTTCGGGCTGCCGCGCGCCGAGCGCAAGAGCGGGAGAGCCGAGGAACTGCTCGAGCTCGTGGGCCTCGCCGGGGAGGGCCAGCGCTACCCCCACCAGCTGTCGGGTGGGATGCAGCAACGTGTCGCCCTCGCCCGGGCGCTGGCCACCCGGCCGAGCTTGGTACTGCTGGACGAACCTTTCGCCTCCCTCGATGCAGCCTTGCGGGCCGAGGTGCGCGCCGACGTGGCGAGGGTGCTGGCCGATACCGGCACGACGGCGGTGCTGGTAACCCATGACCAGGACGAGGCCCTTTCTCTCGCCGACCGGGTGGCGGTGCTACGGGGCGGCCGGGTCGCCCAGTGTGCCGGCCCCGAGGAAATCTACCTCGACCCGCTCGACCCGGCAGTCGCCAGCTTCGTGGGCGACGCCAACCTGCTCCCGGGGACGGTCCGGGGCGGGATGGCGGTGACAGCGCTCGGCCCGCTGGCGATCGCCGACGCGAGCACCCCTGTGCGTGAGTCCGAGGAAGTGCTTGTGCTGGTACGCCCGGAGCAGGTCGAACTCCATGCGGTCAACGGCGCCGGAGGTCTTACTGGACGGGTCGTCAACTGCCACTACTACGGCCACGACATGCTGGTGACGGTCGAAATGGCGGGGGCGGCGGGGGCGGCGGGCGGCCGCTCGTTCCTCAGTGCCAGGCTCACCGGGCGGTCGCCGCTCGGTACGGGAAGCGCCGTGACGGTCGCCGTCGGCGGCCCCGTGAAGGTCTGGCGGGCCTGAGGCCGGCTTCGTCCCTGAAGCCCGGCCCCGGCTGGAGCCCCGAGGAGCGGTGAGCGACTGCGGCTAGGGCTGGAGGGCAGGGTCGGGAGTGCCCACCTCGGCAAATCCCTTCGCCCGCAGCAAGCATGAAGCGCAGGTGCCGCATGGCCGGTCTCCCTCGCCAGGCTCGTAACAGCTGTGGGTCAACGAGTAGTCGACCCCGAGGGCGAGGCCTCGTTCGATGATCTGCGCCTTGGTCCAGTGGGCGAGCGGGGCGTGGATGCTCAGGTGTTGGAGCCCCTCGACCCCGGCTTTTGTCGCGATATTGGCCATCGCCTCGTAAGCAGCGAGGTACTCAGGGCGGCAGTCAGGGTAGCCGCTGTAATCGACCGCATTGACGCCTATGAAGATGTCGCTGGCGCCGAGGGTTTCCGCCCAAGCAAGCGCAAAGGACAAAAAGATCGTGTTGCGGGCCGGCACGTAGGTAACCGGGATCCCAGGGGTGAGGTCCTCCACATGTGCGTGGTGCGGCACGTCGATGTCGCCTGTGAGCGCCGACCCGCCGAAGGCCCGCAGGTCAATGTCCATCACGATGTGCCTTGCCACGCCGATGGACTCGGCGACGCGGCGAGCGGCTGCTATTTCGACCTCGTGGCGCTGGCCGTAGCGGAAGCTCAAGGCGTACGGCTCGTAGCCCTCCGAAATGGAAATGGCGAGGGTGGTCGCCGAATCGAGCCCCCCGCTCAGCAGGACCACTGCTGCCTTGCCCGGCGCCGCCTTGCCCGGGCGATTCAGATCGCCGGCCATCACCCCAGCTTGCTACGGCGCAGGGACTATCTCCACAGATGGTCGGTATGCGGCGACAGGTCACGGAAATCCGTGCCCGGGTCGTCGAGGCGTTCGTAGCAGGACTGGATGCCGACGCGCCCCGGCCCCAGACCCGGAGCCAGAGGTAGCGGTTCCCCCAGGTGCGCCACAGCTTCATCCCGGCTGCGGGGTACTCGACGTGGAGCTGCATCCCGACAGTCGGGTCCTTGAAGAGCAGGGCCGGCGGCTTGATCAGGATCGACTCGCCTTCTGCCAGCTCGCGCATGTAGGCGTTGCCGCTCGCCTGGACCATCACGAGCCCGGGCTGCTCGCCCGCTTGGAAGCGGTCGAGGAACTGGCCTACCGGGTAGTGCCACTCCTGCTGGTTGTTGTCCCGGCCACGGTCACGGTCCATCCCGGGCGCGCCCGCCATCTGCATGCCCATCTTGAGCAGGCTTCCTCCGGCCGACACCGGCTGCTGCTGGCCTCCCGATGTCATGAACCAGACGTTGGTGGGGGCCCAGTCGTAGGCGACGCCTTTGGTGGCGACCAGAAGGGTGTGCTCGCGGACGTCGACCGCGGCGCCGCGCTGGAGCGGCAGGGCAATGAGCTCGCCGGGCTCGTCGTGGGAAAAGGCGATCCGCCCTGGCCCATCGGCGGTAAGCATCACGAGGGGCAGCCCAGCACGGTGCCTCGTCCACGGCTTGCTGAGGGGCATGGCGTCGACGTGGACGCTGGGCTCCTGCCACAAGTACATGTTGTGGGTGAAGTACACGCCGTCACCGGCCGCAAGGCTCATCTCGGCAACCGGCACCAGACGGCCCTCGACCTGAGCCTTCGACTGCCCGAACTGGATGCGGGCCATGTCCGCTATCGAGGGCAGCTCGGTCCAGCCCGAGGCCGTGGTGCGAAGCTGGATATTGACCGGCGCCCCGCAATTTGGGCAGCTCGTCTCGGCCCCGGTGGAGGTCTGCTTGCAATAGGGGCAGGTATAAGTGCTTTGGGCTGCGGCTGTGTCGGTCATCTCACTCGCTCCCGGTCTTGTGAGGCCGGAACATCGACTGGATCCCGACCCGGCCCGGCCCGGTCATGCGGAACATCGTGGACCCTCCGCCGCCGACCAGGGCAGAAGCCACTCCCCCGATACCGCCGCCCGAACGCAGCTGCCCGGCCGCCTGGGCGATGCCGCCGACGTTGACCATCGATGTGACGCTCTTGAGGCGCCCGAACATGCCACCTTTTTTGGCGGGCTCTGCAGCAGGGGCAGGGGCTGCGCGGCTGCTGCAGGATCCCCTCCGCCGTCCCCCCCGGGCGCGGGGGCAGCTGCCGCGTTGTCCTCGATGCGGCCCTTCATGTTGATGCTGGTGACCTCGATGGCGACCTTGGAGTCCTTGTAGAAGAACGCGCCAGGGTCGATGAGGATGGTCTCGCCCTCGCCGAGCGTGCGTTCGAACACGTTGCCGTAGCCGTGCAGGACCAACAGGCCGGGAGCGGACTGGGCGACGAAGCGGTCGAGGTACATGCCCGCGTCCGCAGCGAGCATTACGCGGAACCCGCCGATCTTCTCGTAGGTGAAACCGAGCGAACCGCTGGCTAGCACGAGCGCATGCTCGCGCACGTCGACTTCTGCCGGCGCCTCGACAGGGATCACGACCAGCTCGCCCGTCGCATCGCGCGAGAAGGCGACCCGCCCGGGGGCATGGGCGACACTGAGCACGAACGGCATGCCCGACACGAGCCGCCTCGCCCCGCCCGGTGTGCTCAACACCGACATCGGCACCGTCTCGTCCTTCCAGAGCATCGCGTGGTGCTCGAAGAACACGGTGTCCTCACCCGCAAGAGTCACCTCCGCCACGGGCACGACGCCGGCGTCCAACTGGCAGCCGCTCGCCGACCAGTGGAACTGGGTCAGGTCGCGCAAGCGAGGTGCCTCCCGCCACCCACTGTCGGTCACCGCATCGCGCACGTCGAGCGGGGCCCCGCAACGGTCGCACGTGCGAGCCGAGCTCGGGCTCTGGGCGTGGCACCAACGGCACTGGATGCGCTGCTCGACGTCGGTCATAAGCTGCCTCACCCCCGCTGGATGGCTAAGACGTCCGAACGTTACCACGGCGCGGCCCGCTTACAGAAGGCCCGCTTAGACGAGGTCGGGCCCGGCTGCGCATCTGCCATCCGGCGCACTACCCTCGGCCTTTATGGGAACGGTGATCGAATTTCCGAGCAACGGGACGGTGGGCCAGGGTTACCTCGCAACTCCCGAGGCGGGCACAGGCCCGGGCCTGGTGGTCATCCAGGAGTGGTGGGGCCTCGTCGGGCACATCACAGACGTGTGCGACCGCTTCGCCGGCGAGGGCTTCGTGACCCTGGCGCCGGACCTCTACCACGGCGAGACGGCGAGCGAGCCCGATGAGGCCGGGAAGCTGATGATGGCGATGAGGCTCGACAAGGCGGGCAAGGACATGAGCGGCGCTGTCGAGGCCGTGGCCGCTCGCTCCAACGGCAAGGTCGGCGTCGTCGGTTTTTGCATGGGTGGCGGCCTCGCTCTGATGGTCGCGAGCCAGAGGCCCGACCTGGTCCGGGCCGTGGTGCCCTTCTACGGGATCGTGCCATGGGAGGGAGCCCAGCCCGACTACGGCGCTATTACGGCTGCGGTGCTCGGCCATTACGCAGAACATGACGACTTTGCCTCCGCTGAGGCGGTGGCAGCCCTCGAGTCCACCCTTCGAGAAGCGGGGAACAACGACGTGATGTTCTACACATATCCGAGCACGGTCCACGGGTTCTTCAACGACGACCGCCCCGGCCAGTACGCTCCAGATGCCTCCGAAGTTGCGTGGGAGCGCACCATCGAGTTCCTTCACTCCCGCCTCGGCTAGGCATCGTCACGCCGTCACGTCCGTGAGGAAAACCAGCAGGCGCCTGGCGGACGGCCGCGAGATCATTTATTACGACGCGGTCACCACCGCCGAACGCAACGCCGTGGACGGCAGGGATCTCCCGCCCCTGATCGCTGAGACCGAGCTGAGGTACGACCCCCTGCTGCTGAGCTGGGTGATGTACGCCTCGCACCGCCAAGTCAGGACCTACCTCCCCGCCGCCGACGACTGCCCGCTCTGCCCAACCAGGCCGGGCCACCCAAGCGAGATCCCTGAAGCCGACTACGAGGTCGTCGTGTTCGACAACCGGTTCCCGGCCCTTACCGGCAACGGGCGCTGCGAGGTCGTTTGCTATACGTCAGATCACAATTCCTCGTTCGCTGAACTGTCACCGTCACGCGTCCGCCTCCTCCTCGAAGCGCTGATCGACCAGACCAATACCCTCAGCGCCATACCCGGGGTCGAGCAGGTCTTCTGTTTCGAGAACGCAGGAGCCGAGATCGGCGTCACCCTGCAGCACCCGCATGGGCAGATATATGCGTACCCGTTCATCACGCCCAGGACCGACAGGATGCTCGCCTCGGTGCTGGAATACCAACGGGAGACCGGGCGGAACCTGTTCGATGACATCGTTGCCGAAGAAATTACGGCCGGGTCGCGCCTGGTGCTCCGCACCGGCAGATGGACAGCGTTCGTGCCAAATGCAGCCCGTTGGCCTTACGAAATCCATTGCTACCCGAACGATCGCGTCCCCGACCTGGCGGCATTGGACGACGAGGCGCTCTCCGAACTGCCCGAGGTACTGCTCGATCTCTTCGGCCGCTTCGCTCGCCTTTTCGACAAACCCGCGCCTTACATTGCGGGGTGGCACCAGGCGCCCGTGCGCACGGGACGGAAGGACTTTGCCCTCCACTTGGAACTGTTCACCTTGAGGCGTTCGAACGACAAGATGAAGTTCCTTGCAAGCTCGGAGTCGGGCATGGACGCCTTTGCGAACGACATCATCCCCGAGGCTGCGGCGGCGCGCCTGCGGGAGCTCGGCCCGTCACCCGGGCAATGAGATGAGCGATGCGCCGTAAGACCGCTGGCACCCGTAAAACGGCGAGCACCGCTGAAGAGACTGGTGACGATAAAAACTCTGGCAAGGGAGAGATCTCCAGCTTTGAGGGGATCGCCGCGCTGTCGCTGGACGCGCTCAGCTCTGTGGCGTACGGGCCCGAGGCCATGCTCGTCGTGCTCGCCACGGCGGGGGCCGGCGCCCTGGCGAAGATCGAACCGATCACGCTCGTCATCGTCGTGCTGCTGGTCATACTCGTCCTGTCCTACCGCCAGGTCATCGAGGCTTACCCCGACGGCGGCGGGTGTTACGCCGTCTCCAAGGCCAACCTTGGGCCGCGTGCGAGCCATCTCGCCGGGGCGTCCCTCGTAGTCGACTACACCCTCACCGTCGCCGTTTCCGTCGCAGCTGGCGTAGCGGCGCTCGTCTCCGCCTTCCCCTCCCTGGCCCCGCACAGCCTGTTGATCTCGCTTGCGGTGCTGGGGTTGCTGACTGCGGTCAACATGAGGGGTATCGCTGCGAGCGCGAAGGCCTTCCTCCTGCCGACAGCCGTGTTCGTCCTCGGCATCTATGTCGTGATCGTCTCCGGGATGCTCCGATCGCACCCGGCGGCCAACGCCGGCATCCACCCAGCCGTAATACCCAAGGTTGCCGCAACTGTCGGCGTCCTGCTGCTCCTCAAAGCGTTCGCAGCAGGTTGCAGCGCACTGACCGGCGTCGAGGCCATCGCCAATGACGTCCCGGTTTTCCGCGAACCCCGCGCCAAGCGAGCGATGCGTACCGAGGTGATCCTGGGCGCGCTCCTCGGGACCATGCTGTTGGGCCTGGCTTTCCTGACGGTGCGGTTCCACATCGCCCCGAGCTCCCGGCAAACGGTCCTCAGCCAGATCACCGCGGCCTCCGTCGGGCGCAATCCTGTCTACTACGTGGTCGACCTGGCCACCACGGTGATCCTGGCACTCGCGGCCAACACCTCCTTTGGGGGGTTCCCCGTGCTGGCCAGCCTCCTCGCTCGCGACAACCTGCTCCCCCACGTGTTCGGGCTGCGGGGCGACCGCCCCGTGTTCCGCTACGGCGTGGCGATCCTGGCGGTCCTGGCCGGCGTGCTCCTGGTGGCAGTGGGTGCGAACACGGAGTCGCTCATACCGCTCTACGCGATCGGCGTGTTCACCGGGTTCACCCTTTCTCAGGGCGGCCTCGTCAAGCACTGGTGGCAGCAAAGGCCCAACCGCTGGTGGGCGCGTGCCGGGCTCAATGGGACGGGCGCGGTAATGACCGCTGTCGCCACGGTGATCTTCCTCGTAAGCAAGTTCACCTCGGGCGCCTGGGTTGTAGTCATAGCCATCCCGGCCCTCATGCTGCTGTTTGCCCGCATCGAGCGGTATTACGACAAGGTCGCTGCCGCGCTCGGCCTCGGCAAGATCCCCGGGCGGCCACGGGGTGGCAAAGGCATCGTCATCGTGCCCGTCGCGCACCTGTCGCGCATGACCGAGTTTGCGCTCGACACGGCTCTGGCCTTGAGCGACGAGGTGGTCGCGGTGAGCATCCAGTTCGACAAGGAAAAGGCGGCCGCACTGAAAGCGGACTGGGAGCGCTGGAACCCGGGAGTCGAGCTCGACATCGTCCATTCCCCGAACCGGTCCATCACGACGCCCATACTCGAGTACCTCGAGAGGCCGAAGATCCGGCAATGTCACCAGGTGCTGGTCCTCATCCCCGAGATCGAACCGAGCAAGTGGCGCCACCGCGTCCTGCAGAACCAGCGCGACGTCATCCTGGCCAACGTGCTCCGGCGACGGACCGACGTAATCGTGGCCCGGCTGCCGTTCCGCCTCTCGGGTGACTAGAGCCGGGCTCGGCAGCGAGACCAGGCGAGCTTCGGGTTTGCTACGGGTCTGCTCTGACCGGCGACTGGCTTGCTCGGCTTGCCCGACCTGGCTTTGCCCGGCCTGGCTTTGACCGACCTGGCTTTGCCCGGCCTGGCTTTGCTCGGCCTGCCGGAACTGGCCGTTGGCCCGGTTGAGCGATGCGATCGCCGCAGGGCCGCTGTAGGCGTAGTGACCTGCCAGCTCGATCTGAGAGTCGATCAGCTCTGCGGCCGAGCCGGCACCGGCGATCGTGCTTCGCCTGGACCGCGCTGACAACATGGCACCAGCTCGGGGAAGAGCCACATTGGGCGGGGCCCCCGGGAGCGGGTCGACGGCCTGTCTGTTCTTCCACGCCCCCCGCGCATACTGGGCGGCAAGGAACGGTTTGGGCTCGTCGGCGCAAGCGCACGCCACCGCCTTGCCGACGAAGGGGCCTGCTGCGCCGGCGGTGACCGATAGGTGCAGCTTCTCGTCGGTGGAGGTGACCGCAGTGCCGCCGTCCACCTCTGCTGGGAACCCGAAGATCCCGAGACGGCGGGCCAGGTCCACGAGGTCTGGCTCGCTTGCCGGTATTGCGCTCTTCTACCGTGCCCAGCCCGGCGATCTTGGCAAAATCGGGGCCGTAGGCCCGCGAGAGGGCCCTTGTCACGGCATGGAGCTCGCCCGCCGTCGCACGGCCGAGAGCGTAAGCCCGTGAGGTCGCCAAGCCGAGGGAAGCCAGTTGCGCCAAGGCCGCGTCGGTCTCGGCGCCGAGGACCTGTTCGGCATAATCAGCTGTGATTAGCCGAGCGAATTGTGGGGATAATCCATCGAGCAGAGTGTGGAGGGTGCGGTTCGTAGGCCCGAAACGGTGCCAGAGCGACGACACCGACCGTGAACAGTAGCGCCACGGAGGCGATCACTAAAAGGGCAATCCCAGAGGGCAATGCGTTCGCGCTCATGCTCGTACCTCAGTCTGGTTTCGGCATTTCCAAAGATCAGCAATAGACCTTGCGCGGACTTTTCCGGTCTAGAGGTCTTCCCCTCGACCTAGCGCCCTGAGCAGCCGGGCCACCAGGGCTGAGGGTGCCCCGCCGGCGTCCTCGCTACGGTCAGCGGACTTGGTCGCCCACAGCGCGGCGTTCACTCCGAGCCACCGCAACGGTTCAGGCTCCCACCTGGGCGAACGGTGGCCGACCCAAGGGAGCCCGACGAGCTCGCTGTCCCTCCCGAGGACCAGGTCGGCAAGTGTCCGCCCAGCCAGGTTGCTCGTGGAGACACCGTCGCCCACGTAACCTCCGGCCCAGGCCAGCCCCGAGGTGCGGTCGAGCCCGACCGACGAGAACCAGTCGCGCGGCACCCCTATCGGCCCACCCCACGAATGGGTGACCGCGGCGTCTCGGGCGCCTGGGAAGAGCTCCACCATCGCTTGGCGAAGGGACTCGTGGATTTGCGGGGCGCGGTCGTGGGAGGGGCGGACAGACGAGCCGAAGTGGTAGGGCGCTCCCCGCCCGCCGAACGCAAGACGGTCGTCCGCGGTGCGCTGCCCGTAGATGATCAAACGCCTGTGGTCTGAGAAGGACTCGCGCTGTGCCAGCCCCGTCTCCGCCCAGAAGGTGCCCGGGAGGGGCTCGGTGGCGATCATCAGCGAATAGACCGGCAGCAGTGTCCTTCGCTCCCCTGGCAGCGTTGCTGCCCACGCCTCGGTCGCCCGGACGACAACGTCTGCCGTCACAGAGCAACCGTTCGCACGAAGCGTCGCACGCTTGGAGGTGCCCCCAGGACGGATCTCCTCGACGGCGGTCCCCTCGTACAGCGTCGCACCCAAGCGCTCCACCGCCTCGGCCAGCCCTCGCACCAGCCTGGCAGGGTCGAGCACGGCACAATGCGGGGTGTACGTGGCGCCGAGCATGCCCGCCATCCGAACCCGCTCCTCCGCTTCGGCTCGGCCCAACCACCTCAGGTCTTGTTCGCCGAAGCCCAGGGCGCGGGACTCGGCAACCTCGGCCTCAGCCCGGCGGACCTGGGCCGGGTGTGCGCGCCGCCACGACCGTCCCACCTTTGCTGAACCGGCAGTCGATCCCTTCGGCGGCAGCGGCTCGGCCGACCTCGTCGACGCTGCCCTGCATGGCCACGTGCATGGCCCGGGCGGCCTCGACCCCGTGGTCACGTGCGATGAGCGTTGCCAGGTGCCGAGAACAGCGCCGAGCACCAGCCCCCGTTCCTTCCCGAGGCGCCGTAGCCGGCGACCTGGCTTTCCAGGAGGGCGACCCGCGTGCCAGGCGCCGCCCGGAGCAGGTAGTACGCAGTCCAGAGCCCGGTGAACCCCGCCCCCACCACAGCCACATCGACGTCGATGTCCCGCTCGAGCGCACCCCGCGGCGACAATTGCCCCGGGAGCCCGTCCCACCAAAGCGACAGAGACCGCAGGCGCACGTCATCCGCAGGGTTCACGTCCGCTTTATGATATTGGAGCCGCGTTCCGGCGCGGCGACCAAACGGGGCTTATGACCGCCGAAATGGAGTGGGGGGAACCACTACGCGAGAACTACGGAATTTCATCCACGGGGAGCAGGTCACTTCCGAGGGAGCTAAGACCGCTCCACTCGTAGACCCGAGCACGGGGGAGGTTTTCGCCGAGGCACCCGTATCTTCGCCCGAGGACGTCCAGCGAGCACTTCTTTCCGCGAAGGACGCTTTTGGTAAGTGGAAACGCTCGACGCCTTCCGAACGTAGCCTCGCGCTGTTCCGCGTTGCCGACGCAATAGAGGCGCGGGCCGAGGAGCTCGTCCGGGTTGAATGCGAGAACACCGGCAAGCCATTCGCGGTGACTATGGCCGAGGAAATCCCGGTTATGGTCGACCAAATCCGTTTTTTCGCCGGTGCTGCCCGCCTCCTGGAGGGACGTGCGGCCGCCGAGTACATGGCGGGCCACACTTCCTATGTCCGGCGCGAGCCTGTGGGCGTATGCGCTGCCGTAACACCGTGGAACTACCCGATGATGATGGCGGTCTGGAAATGGGCACCGGCGATCGCCGCCGGCAACACGATGGTCCTGAAGCCCTCCGACACGACCCCGGTAAGCACTTTGCTGCTCGCCGAAATCCTCGCCGAGCACCTTCCCCCGGGCGTCCTCAACGTCGTCTGCGGCGACCGCGACACGGGCCGGGCCCTGGTCGCCAACAAGATCCCGGCCATGGTGTCCATCACCGGGAGCGTGCGCGCCGGTATGGAGGTGGCAACCTCGGCCGCCGGCGACCTGAAACGCGTGCACCTCGAGCTTGGTGGCAAGGCCCCGGTCATTGTCTTCGACGACGCGGACGTGGGGCCCACGGCAGAGGGCATTGCGATGGCGGGCTACTTCAACGCTGGGCAGGACTGCACGGCGGCAACGCGGGTGCTGGTTTCTGCCCGCGCCCACGGCGATCTCCTTGATGCGCTGGTTGAGCAAGCGCGTGCCACAACGGTCGGCCCCTACGGCCAAGACGACCCCGCTCAAGATGTTGCCTACGGGCCTCTCAACAACGCCGCCCAGCTCGAGCGGGTTCGTGGTTTCCTGCAGCATGCGCCCAGCCACGTGGAGGTGCTCACCGGAGGCGAACAGGTCGGAGACCGTGGGTATTGCTTTGCGCCAACGGTGGTCGCTGGCCTCCGCCAAGACGACGAAATGGTGCAGCAGGAGATCTTCGGGCCGGTGATAACGGTGCAGAAGTTCGATGACGAGGCACAAGCATTGGAATGGGCCAACGGCGTCGAATACGGGCTGGCGGCAAGCGTGTGGACACGCGACCACGGTCGCGCCATGCGCATGTCGCGCGACCTCGATTTCGGCTGCGTTTGGGTCAACACCCACATCCCCCTTGTCGCCGAAATGCCGCACGGTGGCTTCAAGCATTCTGGGTACGGAAAAGACCTCTCTGTTTATGGTTTCGAGGACTACACACGGATAAAGCACGTGATGAGCTATATCGACCAGCACTAGCGAGGGGGGACCATGAGCGCTATTTCACATGCCATCAGTACCGACGCTGCGAGAGCCGAGCGGCTGGACAAAGGGCTGAAGGAGGGCGCTCTTGGCCTTCTTTCGAGCACCGTCGTCGGCGTCGCCTCGACCGCGCCCGCGTACAGCCTCGCCGCCACGCTCGGTTTTGTAGTCGTGCTGATCGGTGTCCGGTCGCCGATCGTGACGATCCTGGCGTTCGTCCCGATGTTGCTGATCTCGTTCGGCTACAAAGAGCTCAATAACGCCGACCCCGATTGCGGCACGACGTTCACGTGGGCGACCAGAGCGTTCGGGCCGAGGTCCGGCTGGATGGGCGGTTGGGGGATCGTTGCCGCCGACATCTTGGTGATGCCGAGCCTCGCTCAGGTGGCGGGGCAGTACGTTTTCTTGCTTTTCGGCGCCAACGGCATCGGCCACCAGGCGAACAACCCTTGGGTGCTGACCGTCGGGGTCCTGTGGATCGTAGTCATGACCGCTATCTGTTATGTGGGTATCGAGATATCCGCAAACTTCCAAAAGGCGCTGCTCGGCCTCGAGGTGACCATGCTTGTGGTGCTTTCCGTCGTGGCTCTTGTAAAAGTGGCCGGCGGGTCTGCCCCGGTCGGGCACCTGACCCCGGCATGGTCGTGGTTGGACCCCTTCGGCGGATCTTTCTCGCATTTTGTCGACGGCCTGACCCTGATGCTGTTTATCTACTGGGGCTGGGACACCTCGGTTTCGGTCAACGAGGAGACGGCCAACAAGCACGTCTTCCCTGGGCGCGCCGCGGTTATATCCACGGTCGTGCTGCTGGCGGTCTACGAGCTCGTAGTCGTGGCCACGCAGTCCTACGCCGGCCTTGGTAAAACCGGGATCGGGCTCGGGAACACTGCCCACGAAAACGACGTGCTGTCAGTCCTCGGCGGGTCGATATTCGGCAATTCCGGGTTTGGCAGCTTCCTCACGCACCTGTTGCTGCTAATGGTCCTGAGCTCGGCCGCCGCCTCGACCCAGACCACGATCCTGCCGACCGCACGGACCACGCTTTCGATGGCGGTTTACAAGGCGTTGCCGTCACAGTTCGCCAAGATCCACCCCCGGTTCCTTACCCCGAGCTTCTCGACGATAATAATGGGGTTGGTATCGATCGTCCTCTACGTCGTCATGAACTTCATCTCCGCTGGGACCGTGATAGTGGACTCGGTGACCGCCCTCGGCGTGTTGATCGCTTTTTACTACGGTTTCACCGGGCTCGCCTGCTTCTGGTATTACAGGCGGGCTCTCACCCAGTCGGTACGGCACCTCTTCATGCGGGGGATCCTGCCGCTGACGGGATGGGCGATCATGTGGTCAATCGGCGGGTACAGCTTGGTGCAGGACTGGTCGCCGAGCAATAGTGACACCTCGTGGCGCGTGCCCCTTCTCCACTGGCACATGGGCGGCAGCTTCCTGCTCGCTGCTGGGGCCCTTCTGATCGGGTTCGTGGTCATCATCGTCTACCCGGCGATATCTCCTCCATTTTTCCGGGGAGAGGTCCTGAACGCGAGCACGGCGACCCTCGTACCTGAAGACATCGGAGTACCCGTCGGCCTGTTCGGCATCGACCCAACTGATACCCCTGATTGAGCAGACGGCTATTTGAGCAAACGGCCGTGAGGCGTGGCCCACACGTGCTCGGCCGTTCTACTGACACTTTTTGTTGCCTGCAGCTCGTTTTGGTCCAGAGTCAGGTGGCCACGGCCAGAGCCGACGACGACCTGGAGTGCGGGCGGCGCATGTACACCGCCATTGCTGCGCTCGTGAGCGCCGCGTAGCCGCACCAGACAGACGCGAACCCGTCGATGGTCAATTTTGCAATAACGATCACCGCAACCAGGTTGATGATCCCGTAGAAAGCTATGAGGCGGTTGCCCGACACAAGCCAGGCGCCACAGACGGCAACGACGTAGAGGCTTATGACGACGGCCGAGTGGTCAAGATGAAGGCTGTAAGCGAGGTGATAGGGCCGAAGCCGCACGCCGACCGGGCCGTGCAGCATTGCTGCAAGTAGCGCGACGGCCACGGCGGTCCCGATCACCACGAAAGGTGCGATCATCCATCGCCGACGAGCTGACGGCTCGCCGAGCAGTACCGCGGTAGGGACAAAGATCGGCAGCACGATGAAGGCGATCGAAAGGTAAACCCACATCGCGGCTCTTCCGGCACCGGCGCTGACGTGGCCTTCGAGGCCCCACCAGACGAACGCCTCGACGAACTGATGGAAGCCGAGCAGCACCGGCAACGCGCACAGCGCGATGTGGGTGTTGCGCCCATCGCGGTGCAGGAGGACGTCGACGCCTATCCCGGTGACTACTATCCCGCCGACGAGATCTGCCTGCGGCGAGAAGCACATAGGTTCGACCCTACGCCCGATCCGGGCTGGACCGCGGCTGACGGGGACGAATCTTTTCAGTATTTCAGGTGCCGGGGAGAGCGATCGCGTTCTTGGGTACTGCGGGCAACTGCGCGTCCCCGAAGTCGCTGAACGTGAGCAAGTCCTGCAAGTTTTTCCCTTGGACGTACAGCATGTACGGGCGACCGATTGCCGCAACGTACAAGCTGTCCCCTTCGGGGTCAGTGAGCACGATGGTTTTTTTCGAGTGCACCGTGACGATGCCGTCGGCCTCCGAAATATGTGTTCCTGCGCCTGGGAAAAACTCGGCCACGAAATCCGTGCTAATTGTGAGGTCGGCGAAGTTCGAAAAGTCGCTGTTGGTTGCCGGTGCCTTTATCCAGTGATTGGCCACCGTCTGCGCCGTCGCCTGGCTCCCGGTGAGCTTCAGCCAGCTCGCTTCGTTGGCCCTGATGTACACAGTGCCGGCGGCCACGACGATCTTGAGGGTGGCGCCCGGGACCGAGATTTCTCCCCCGCCGCCAGTCCCAGAGAGGCTGAGAGCTGAACGACGAAGCCGTGCCTTTGCCCCCGACCGCACCTACGACTTCAAAGCTCTTGACATCCTTCATGGCCGTTTCCGAATCGGCGATGACCTGGCTGGCGTTCTTGCCCTGCTCAGGTGCGGGCCGGCCGTTGGCAACCGGGACCGCCAGGAGCGCAACAAGGCCGAGGCCGAGGCCGAGACGGGACCCGCGAGGCCAGCCGGGCCAGCCGGGCCAGCCGGGCCAGCCGGGCCAGCCGGGCCAAAGAAGCATCGACCGAGGCTAGCAGTCAGCCCAAAGCGGCCCTCTGGGCCTCTCGGCTCCCTGGGCTTCTCGCCTCTTGTGCGTACGATGAGACCCGATGAGCCGACAACCACAGGCAGCTACCGCTGTGCCGGCTGGCCAAAGCGGTGCCGGGCAGACGCGCGGACGGCCCCGGAGGCGAGCGGCCGGCGGTCATCCACACAGAGCAGCTGACAAAGGTCTACCCGGGAGCTGACTTCGCAGCGGTCGACAGGTTGGACCTCGACGTACGAAGCGGGGAGATCTTCGGGCTGCTCGGGCCGAACGGAGCAGGAAAGACCACTACTGCGGGGATGCTGACGACACGGGTGGTGCCGACCTCTGGGCGCGCCTTTGTCGGCGGGGTCGACGTGGTGGCGCACCCGGCCCTGGCGAAGCAGCTCAGCGGCATGGTGTCCCAGCAGAACACGCTGGACCGCCAGCTCTCTGTCTGGGAGAACCTCTACTACCACGGCAGGCTGTTCGGTATCGGCTCGAAGGAGTCGCGCCGAACCAGCGACGAGCTGCTCACGACGTTCCAGCTGTCGAAATGGGCCAAGGCGTCCGTCTACGCGTTATCGGGCGGGATGGCACAGCGCCTGATGGTTGCCCGTGCCATCTTCCACCGGCCGACGGTGCTTTTCTTGGACGAGCCGACGGCGGGGCTCGACCCCCAGAGCCGATTGGCGCTGTGGGACCTTCTCGGTGAGCTCAACGGGAACGGGCAGACCATCATGCTCACCACTCACTACATGGAGGAAGCCGACAAGCTCTGCGGACGCGTTGCGATCATGGACCACGGCAAGATCCTGGCCCTGGGCACGCCGGCGGCCCTAAAACAGAGCGTGGGAGCCGACACGGTCGTCACGGTTAAGACCGCGGAGCGGCCCGAGGCTCTGGGGGAGCTCCTGAAGATCGCCCTCGAGGACATCACCCTCGCCCGCACCGTCGACGGCGCCCTGCAGCTCCACGTAAAGGGCAACGACCGCCTCGTCCCGAGGATCGTGACGGCCGCGGAACGGGGTGGGTTCTCGATCCTGGACTTCTCGATCGCCGAGCCGAGCCTCGAGACTGTTTTCATCAACCTGACGGGAAAGGAACTGCGCGACTGATGGCGCTCACCACCGCGGCTCCCATCACAACCGACCACATAGGGGACCGACCGCTCCGTTCCGTCGCTGCCGCGAGCTGGACAGCGCTCGGAGCGCTCATCACGCGCGACCTGCTCGTGCTGCGCAAGCACTGGTGGGAGTTCGTGCTGCGCACCCTGATCCAACCGTTCCTGTTGTGCTTTGTTTTTCTGTTCGTGTTCCCGAAGATCGGCCAGGGCATCGGGGGGCTCGGGGCCACGGCACAGTCGGCCTTTGCAACCGTCCTCGTGCCCGGCGTGGTCGGGATCTCGGTGATGTTCCAAGGCGTTCAGTCGATCGCGCTGGCGATGTCTGCGGAGTTCGGTTACACACGCGAGATCGAGGACCGGGTCCAAGCTCCCTGCCCGATCTGGCTCGTCGCCATGGCCAAGGTGCTATCGGGGGCGGCGCAGGGAGTGCTCTCTGCGGCCATCGTGTTGCCCATAGCCGCAGTCGTGCACGCCGCCGGCGTGCACGCGAACCTGCAGCTGCATTGGGTGGAAGTCCTCACCCTCGTGCCGCTGGCGGCCATCGCAATGTCTGGTCTCGGCTTGGTACTCGGCACAAGTTTCGAACCGCGCAATATCGGCCTGATGTTCGGTTTCATCATCTTGCCCGTCACCTTTTTGGGTTGCACGTATTACCCCTGGACGCGCCTGGCGCCAGTGAAGATCGGAGCGTTCCACTGGCTGCAGACGGTCGTGCTCATCAACCCGCTCGTCTATGTGAACGAGGGCATGCGGGCGGCTTTCACCAATTCATCGCATATGCACCTGTACGTGATCTACCCGGTCGTGGCCGGCTTCTCAGCGGTCTTCCTGGCCCTGGGGTTGCGAAATTTCTACCGCCGAGTGCTTTCCTGAGCGGCGGCCCCGTACTAGGGGGCGGGGCGGCCGGAACCTTATCGGGGCGGCCGGAGCCTTATCGGGGCGGCCGGAGCCTTATCGGGGCGGACGGAGCCCGTCGAGGATCATGGCGAGCAGGCGCTCGCCCTGGGTCTCGGTGAGAGTTGCGCTCGTGCACATCGGGCCGAGAATTTGCATGAGGTCTGACCCGTCGAGATCGGTGCGAGCGACGCCGGCTTCTTGAGCTCGGCCGAGGACCGTGCCGACCGCCTCGTTGATCCGCTCCCGGGAGGCCACCTTTAGCTGAGGGTTCTTGTCGAACGCCTCATGTAGCTCGTTGAGGAAGGTCCGCTTCACCTGCCCGTAGCGGAGGAAGGCCTCGAGCCACACGACGAGCGCCTGCCACGGCTCATTGTGGGCGACCGCCTCTTCGGCTGCGCAGACCAGGTCGTCGACGTCGGTCCGGTAGACGGCTTCGACGATGTCGATCCGCTTGGGGAAGTGGCGGTAGAGGGTGCCCACCCCCACTCCTGCCTGCTTGGCTATCGCCTCCATGGACGCCCCGCCGCCGCACTTCGCGAACACCTCGCGAGCAGCCGTGACCAGCCGTTCGTTGTTGCGCCGCGCATCGGCACGCATGCACCGCCCGGCGTCGCCGGCATCCTCAATTGCCAGCTCATCGGGGGTATCTAAGGCGGTCACTTGCTGAGCAGTCATTCGTTCGGCGCCTCCAGGCCGTAAACCACTTGCAAAACGGAGGGATCCTCCGTATACTAAGTGGAGGAAGCTTCCGGTTACTTACAGGATACCAGCGAAAAGGTCGTAGTCAATGCCCCCCACGTCAGTTCTCGAGCCGAGACGAACCCCGGTCAGCCACCTTGTGGAAGGTTGGTCCGGAGCCGTCCGGCGTCGTCTTGTCAATCCCTCTGTGTTCTTGTTCGTCATTCTTACAGCCCAGCTCATGGTGGTCCTCGACGCCACCATTGTGAACGTTGCCCTGCCGCACATCCAGCGGGGCCTGGGCTTCTCGAGCACCGGCCTTTCTTGGGTGCTGAACGGCTACATCCTCACCTTCGGCGGGCTCTTGTTGCTCGGTGCCCGCGCTGGGGACCTGCTCGGCCGGCGCCGTACGTTCCTCCTCGGTATAGCGATCTTCTCCCTGAGCTCGCTGGTCGGCGGGTTCGCCGCTGACAGTTGGATGCTGCTCGCTAGCCGGGCCATGCAGGGCGTCGGCGCCGCGCTCGCAGCGCCTTCCTCGCTGGCATTGCTCACGTCGGTCTTCCCGGAGGGCCAGCAGCGGGTGCGGGCCATCGGGCTGTTCACCACGGTGTCGGCCGCCGGCGGAGCGACAGGCCTGGTAGCGGGAGGTTTTCTGACCGAGTTCCTGTCGTGGCGGTGGGTGATGTTCGTCAATGTCCCGATCGGGCTTGCCGTGTGGGCCATTGGCCGCATTGTGCTCGTTGAGACCGATCGCCGTCGTGGCCGCTTCGATATCGCCGGCGCGATCACCTCCACCACCGGGATGACCGGCGTCGTGCTCGGGCTGGTCGAGGCTGGCAGCAGCGGATGGGGCAACCCCTTCACTTTCTGCTCGCTGACAGCCGGAGTGCTCCTGCTGGCGGCGTTCGTGCGGATCGAGGCTCGCGCCGAGGAGCCCATCCTGCCGCTCCGGCTGCTGTCCAACTCCACCCGGAACACCGCCAACGTCGCCCGCGGCCTTGTCTACGCCGGGATGTACGGGATGTTCTTCTTCCTGTCACAGTTCCTGCAGGACGTCGAGGGTTACTCGCCGCTCCGGGCGGGGGTCGCGTTCCTGGCGGTACCCACGTCGGTGTTCCTCGCGTCGCAGCTCACAAGCCGTTACCTCATGCCCCGCGTGCCGCGGAAACCCCTGATGCTGTCGGGGATCGCCCTTGCGACGGCGAGCCTCGTGCTGTCTAGCCGCCTGCATGCCGGGACGTCGTACCCGCACATCTTCCTCTGCCTGGTGCTGCTTGGACTTGGGACCGGGATCTCGCTCGTCAGCCTCACCTCAGCGTCGCTCGCCGGCGTAGCGGCTTCCGACGCGGGGGCGGCCTCAGGGCTTGTCAACGCCGTTCAGCAGCTCGGCGCAGCGTTCGGCCTCGCCGTGCTGGTCACCGTTTTCGGTGGGGTTACCCACCACGCCCAGTTCGGCACCGGCCGCGCCTTGGCGACCGCTCAGGCGCAGTCCGTCCTGGTCCACGGGCTCGACGACGCCTTCACCGCCGGCGCAGTGTTCGCGGTTATGGCGTTGGCCCTGGTCGCCCTCGTCGTTCGTCCGGTCGTGAGGCCGGTCCTCGTGCTCAGCTCCGAAGTGGACGCAAACGCATGAGGCACTCGCAGGTCGCCCGGCCCTAACCGGGCTTGGCCGGACCTCGCCGGGCTTACATCTCCGGCGTCGGGGAACGTCTTTCCACTTTGCGGGCTGAGCGCAGTTGCTTGGCCCGCAAACGGCGTTCACGGGAGGCTTGGGTTGGCAGAGTCGGCCGTCGAGGGCGGTCGACGTGGAGAGCTTCGTCCAGGCGTTCTGCGAGGCGTTCCAGTGCCAGCTGGCGGTTGCGAGCTTGCGAGCGTTCATCGGTCACGACGATGCGCAGCGCTACGCCGAGCTTGTCGAGGAGGCGGGCCCGCTGGCGTGGGCCGAGGACACCCGAGCGGGCGATGTCGAAGATCAGCTCCACCCTCGTATTGGCGGTATTGGCGTGCTGCCCGCCGGGCCCACCGCTCGCGCTAAAACGCCACTCCAGCTCGCCGGGCGGGATGACCAGGTGACGGCGTCCAACCCGCAAGCCGCCTGTCGCGGCCCGGAGGCCGTCTGTCGCGAAAGGCAACCCCGGTCAGGAAGCGGGCGAGGTCAGCGTTCTCATGAACGCAAGGCCGCCGTCGACGGCTGCCTTACCCAGACGACGCCCTATCTCGGCGCCGACAACCCCTCCAATAACGGCGCCCACAACCGGCCCAACGAAGGGGACCGGCACCACGGCGCCAAGAAGACGAGCTCCCGACATTGCCCCCGCCACGGTCCCTGCGGTACCCCCCGCCTGCTTGGCCCGCTGTTCGAAATCCTCGTCCACGGCCCACCTCCTGCTTGTTTGCGGCCAGCCTAACCGATCCCCTGGAAAACGCGATCGCCCGTCGCCGGTCGGCTCGAGCCCAAAAGGAGGGCACCGTCCTCTCCGTTTGCGACTATTTGTGCCGATCACAGTAAGGATGCTTGAGCACGCGGTCGAGACGAGCCACAGGTACGGGCCTGCGAGCGATACTGGTCATGTCGCATCGCAGACGCGAAGCCTCGCACTCGTCCTGGAGTGAAGGTGTCAACGGCGATGGACGCTTCCTCGCGCGACGACTGGGCCGCCGAGCGCTTGACGGGGTTCATGTCATGGCTGCCTGGTGTCGCGGCCAACGAGATGGCCCGAAGGGCCACCAAGTGGGCGACTGAATCGCTCGACGCCGAGGTCGGCGCCCTTTTAGGGCCGGGCTCGGTCGAGGCTGTCATCGGCTTGCCTGCCGGCGCCTTGTCCGACGAGGACCTGGGCGACTTGGCATCCAGGAACGCTACGCAGGCCTCTCTACCCGGTCTGGGACGCTGTCACGTGCTGACCGTGCCATTCGAGGGCCCGAACAGTTGGCTCCTGTTCGCGCGCCCCGGCCGCCCTTTCACCCTCGCTGAGCGCAACCTGGCGTGGGGGATGAGCTGGGCGCTCGCCATGACGCGCCGCGAGAAGGCGGCGTTGGCCTCTTTGAAAGAGCGACAGACGCTGCTGGCACGCCTGACGCGCATCCAACGCTCGATCGCCGTTCGGGCACCGATATCCGACGTGCTCCAGGCCGTCGTGACTGGTGCCGCCGAACTGCTCGGCGAGCGCGTGGTCGCGCTCCGGCGCATTGACCCCGAGCAGCCGACGCAGGCCGTGATCGTCTGTTCCACAGGTCTGGAGACGGCTGCTTCGCTGGACGCCCCGATCAAGATAGGCGAGGGCGCCGGCGGCCGGGCCATCTCGGAGCGGCAACTCGTCGTCATCCACGACTACTACGAGGCCCCCAACGCGCTGCACGCCTTCGCCACTATGGGCCTCCAAGCAGCAATGGGGGCGCCCGTGCAAGAGGACGGCGAGGTGGTCGGCAGCCTCGTGGTAGCCAGCTACACGCCGGGCCGTCGCTTCAGCCTCGCCGAACAGGAGGCTCTGATGGCCTTCGCCGACCACGCCAGCGTCGCCTTCACCGACGCGCGCATGGTCGAGACGCTGCGACAGGCGTTGCTGGTCGCTCGCCACGACGCCATGCACGACCTGCTGACCGGGCTCCCCAACCGCGCGCTCCTGCTCGACCGCTTGTCCCAGGCCGCCGCCCGCAGCATCCGCAATCAATCCACCGCTGCTCTTCTGTTCTGCGACCTCGATGGGTTAAAGAACGTAAACGACAGCCTCGGCCACGAGACCGGGGACCAACTTCTCGTCGCAGTCAGCGCCCGGTTCGCGCTCCAGTTGCGGGAGGCCGACACGGTGGCCAGGCTCGGCGGCGACGAGTTCGCCGTCCTGCTGGAGGACCTCGAGTCCGTCGACGAAGCCAATGAGGTAACCGAACGGCTCCTGGCGTCGCTGAGCGACCCCATCGTCATCAACGGTCACACGATCCATGTCAGTGCCAGCATCGGTATCGCTATGTGCACACACGAGCAGACCGACACCGCAACCCTGCTCCGCGAGGCCGACCTGGCCATGTACGAGGTGAAGCGCGGTGGAGGCGCCGGCTACTTGCACTACCAACCGGACATGCGCCCGTTCTCCTCGGGCTACTACGGGTAACGGAGACAGAGCAGCGTCAAGTCGTGCCGGATCTGATTGGCCATTCCCAGTTCACCTCTCGTTCAGGATCGCCCCGCTAGTTACGAACACGCAGCAAGTGCCTAGGTACTTTGGTTCAGGCGACCCGGGCGCCCGCCTTGCGGTGCCGTGCTATACGTTTGTATAGAATGCTGGCCGTTAGCATCGTAACTCGTACTCAGGTATAGGACCGCCAGGTACGAGACGGCCAGGTAGAGGACAAGGACGAAGGTGGCAAACCCGGTAGCGGACGTTGCGCTGGAAGACCTGACAGCGAGGGCGCGGATCAGGGACGCTGCGCTGGTCCTGTTCGCCGAACGGGGTACCAAAGCCGCAACGGTGCGGGACATAGCCAAGGCCGCAGGCGTGTCAGGAGGCCTGCTCCGGCACCACTTTGCCCAAGGACGGCCTGCGTGACGCGTGCGACTCGTACGTACTGGCCAAGATCATGCGACTGAAAGAACGTGCGGTCCTGGAAGGCGAATTGGCCAATCCCACGTTCATGTCCGCAGCTCAACCGGAGATGCTGCTCCTATACCGGTACCTAGCGCGCTCGATGATCGACGGGTCACCGCAAGCCGCGGCGATGTTCGACGAGATGGTCGCGCTCGGCGAGAAGTGGCTCGAGCGCAATAACCCGGGCCAGATGGTTGACCCTCGCGCCTACGCGGCGCTTCTTGTGGCTATGGAGCTCGGCGCACTTTCTCTGCACGAGCAGCTGTCCAGGGCCCTGGCGCCGACATCTTCAGCCGGGAGGGCCACCTGCGTTTAGCCACGGCCAAGGTGGACTTCTATTCAAAGGCCTTGCTCGGCCCGGAACGGGCCACCCAGGCGCACGCAGCGATCAAGCAGCTTCAGGTCCGCTCGCCTGAGGCTGGCCACGCTCCGGCAAAGCACAAAGCAGCCCGTGGCAAGCCGGGTGCGGCTCGCAAGAAGGTCCCCTGACCAGAGAGGTCTTGCCAATGGCAACAACAGCTGTGCGGACGGAGCACCTTACTAAGCGCTACGGTGCCGTCGATGCGCTCAAAGACCTGAACCTCGAGATCGCACAAGGCGAAGTTGTCGGGTACCTCGGGCCTAACGGGGCGGGAAAGACGACCACCGTGCGGCTGTTGCTCGGCCTGGCACGCCCAACCGCCGGACGGGCCGAGGTATTCGGTTTGGACTGCCAACATCAGCCGGTCGAGGTGCACCAGCGCCTCGCCTATGTGCCGGGCGAAGCAAACCTGTGGCCTTCGCTAACGGGCGCCGAGACACTGCACCTGCTCGGGCGCGTACACGGCGGTGTCGACACCGCCTACCGCGACGAACTCATCATGCGCTTCGACCTCGACCCGTCCAAGAAGGTGCGCGCGTACTCCAAGGGGAACCGACAGAAGATCCTGCTCATAGCCGCTCTGATGTGCCGCGCCGACCTGCTTGTCCTTGACGAGCCGACATCTGGCCTGGACCCTTTGATGGAGCAGGAGTTCCGCCGTTGCATCGACGAGGCTCGCGAGCGCGGGCAAACGGTCCTTCTTTCCTCCCACATCTTGAGCGAAGTGGAGGCGCTCTGCGACAGGGTCGCGATCCTGCGGGAGGGTGTGCTGGTCGAAATGGGGACCATGGTGGAGCTACGTCACCTCTCCGCTCTTTCGGTCGAAGCCACATTCGACGGGCCCGTCCCAGATATAAGCGGGATCGAAGGGGTAAGCGCTGTAGAGACGAGCGGACGGGTCGTGCGCTGCCAGGTGCGCGGGACCATCGAGCCTCTTCTTCGGGTGCTGGCCACATCGGACGTCCGCCAACTGATAAGCCGCGAGCCGTCCCTGGAGGAGCTGTTCCTCGAGCACTATGGGCGCCCTAAGGCACCAGATGAACCTACGGCACGAGAAGAACCTACGGCCCGGGGAGAAGCGGCAGCGAAGGTTGGCTAACGCCGCAGCCCTCGGGCAAATGCGAGCCACACGATCGGCTGGCACGGTAATGGCCCGCTTGACGGCCAAGAAGGCGGCCCGTTCCGGCGCTCTGTGGGGGTATTTCTTCGGCGTATGCGTTGCCTCGTCGGCACTCACGTACCTGTCGAGCTACAAGACCGCGGCAGACCGGGAGAAACTGGCGGCCAACTTCGGGGCCAACACCGCCCTAGCTGCGCTGTTCGGGCCCGCCCATGATCTCCAGACCGTCGCCGGCTTCACTGCGTACAAAGTCCTCGGGTTCTTGAGCATCGTCGGCGCTGTCTGGGGGCTGCTTGCTGCGACGCGGCTGTTGCGCGGCGAAGAGGATGCAGGGCGATGGGAGCTCGTTCTTTGCGGTCAGACAACGCGCAGGGGAGCGGCGGCACAGGCGTTGCTGGGGCTCGGCAGCGGGCTCGTCGCGCTATTTATGGTTACAGCGCTCGTGACGGTGCTGACCGGGCGGTTGTCCAAGGTCCACTTCGGCATCGGAGAATCGGTCTTCTTTGCGCTGGCACTGGTTTGCAGCGCCGCGGTCTTCCTCGCCGTCGGGGCGCTCACCAGCCAGCTGGCCGCGACGCGTCGCCAGGCCGCCGCGTACGCTGCCTACTTCTTGGGCGCCTGCTACGCGTTGCGGATGGTGGCCGATTCGGGGATCGGCCTGGACGGGCTCCGGTGGGCTACCCCGCTCGGCTGGGTGGAGCTGCTCCAACCCCTCACCGGGCCGGACTGGGTGCCGCTCCTCCCATCGGCCGCACTGGTCGCCGCGCTGGCGCTCGGCACGGTGCGGCTCGCTGGCTCCCGGGACGTAGGTACCTCGACGTTCCCTGACCGCCCGACCGCGCCGGCGCGCACGCGTCTGCTCAATGGGCCAGCCGGGCTAGCAGCCAGGCTTATGCGCCCCAGTGTCGCCGCGTGGGCGGTGGCGCTCGCCGCCACGGCGCTCATCTTCGGTCGGATCGCCAAGCCGGCCGGGGCGACCATTTCCGGCTCGAGCAGCATCGGTACCGTGTTGTCCAAACTCGGGGCGCACGGCGTCGGAGCTCGCGCCTATCTCGGCGTCGCCTTCCTGATAATGGCCATAATGCTTGGTTTTATTGCGGCCAACCAGGTTACCGCCGCTCGCGGGGAGGAGGCCTCTGGGCGTCTCGAGCATCTCCTAGTGTTGCCTCTGTCGAGATGGTCATGGCTCCGAGGGCGGGCACTCGAGGCCGTTACGGTGCTTGTGGTGGGCGGCCTGGGGGTCGGCGTCTTTACGTGGCTCGGTGCCGCCAGTGGCAACGCCGGGCTTCCGTTCGCGACCCTTGTCAACGCCGGGCTCAACACGGTGCCTCCAGCGATATTTGTCCTCGGTACCGGGATATTGGTGAGCGGGACATGGCCTCGCGCCACGTCAGTCGCGGTCTACGCCGTGATCTCGTGGTCGGTCCTGGTAACGGTGATCGGGGGGTTCGCGGACAACAGCCATTGGTTGCTGGACACATCCTTGTTCCACCAGATGGCCGCCGCACCGGCGTCGGCCCCGAACTGGGCCAGCGGCGGGATAATGGTCGCGATCGGTGCTGTGGCGGCGACAATCGGTGGATTCGCTTTCCAGCACCGCGACCTGGTTGGCGACTGACACAGCGAGACCAATCACGCTGCAGGCCGCTGTTACTTATAGCTGAAGCGTCGCAGCCCGGTGGAACCCAAATGTTCATCTGTTTACGGTTGTGTGTTCAACGGTTTTTGGCCGATCCTTGCGACTCTCTAAGCCAGCGGTCCTCATGGGATCCCGTCTTGAGCAAAGCAGTCCGAACACCCGCTCAGCGGGACACAAGAGGAGGCCGGGTTAGTGCGACGGGTGTTCAGGGTGGTCGCTGCAAGCATGTTGGTGCTCCTGCCTATGTCGGCCCCGGCCTCCGTCGTAGTGACGACAGCCTCCCAGGCTGCGGCCGCCACCAACTGTCCCGCGGGGGACTACCTCAGCGGGTCGACTTGCGTGGCAGCCCCTGCTGGTTACTACTCGCCCGGCGGGACAGTGACGTCTGCCACCCCCTGCCCGGCGGGTAGCTACCAACCTGACACCGCCCAGTCGTCATGTGTAACAACGCTCGCGGGCTACTACGACCAGGGGACCGCCAACCAGTCGCCGACCGCCTGCCCAGCGGGTACGTACCAGTCGTCGAGCGATTCGTCGGGCTGCATAGACGCTCCCCCGGGCTACTACGACCAGGGGACCGCCAACCAGTCGCCGACCGCCTGCCCAGCGGGTACGTACCAGTCGTCGAGCGATTCGTCGGCTGCATAGACGCTCCCCCGGGGCACTATGATGCCGGGACGGGGAACACATCGCCGACAGCGTGCCTGGCGGGTACGTACCAGTCGTCGAGCGATTCGTCGGGCTGCATAGATGCGCCCCCGGGCCACTATGACGCCGGGACGGGGAACACATCGCCGACACCGTGTCCTGCCGGCTACACGTCGGAGGCCGGCGCGGCTGCGTGCGAGCCAGCACCTGTTCTGCCTGAGAGCCCGGTGACGGCACTACTCCCGGTGTTGGCACTTGTCATTGCGGCAGTAAGCATCCTCCTCTTACGTCGGAGGCGCACAAGTAGGGCCTGACGCTCCAAGATGGCGAGGTGACCTTCCGCTCATCCGACTTGGAACTCGCCGATTGGAGGCGTCGGGTCGAACGCGATGTACGCCCGGGTCAGAGCCGAGCCGGCGGAGCGCGGGCATGCGCTCTGGCGCTCCGAGCGTGACGACCTCTTTATCAATCACCCACAAAGCCCGCTCGAGCCTGGGGATCCGCTGCGGCGAACTGGAGTGCAGTATTGGCCGTACGATCCAGCCCTCCGCTTCGAGCTACCTCTGCTCCGGCCCGGAAACTGCCCAGCACGTTGTCGAGACCGGTGGGGACGAATCGACGACGCTGCGAGCCATCGGCAGGCTCGAGATCCCTGAGCCGGTGAACGGGATCGTTACGGTCTGGTGGCTAGAACAGTACGGCGGCGGGCTGTTCCTGCCCCTTCGTGATGCGACTGCCGGGGGCACGACGTACGGCGGCGGCCGTTACCTTCTGGACAGCGCCAAGGGTGCCGATCTGGGAGGGACGATGGAGACGCTGATCATCGACCTCAACTTCCTCTACCATCCGTCGTGCCGCTACAGCAGCCAGTGGCAGTGCCCGCTCGCTCCGGCGGAGAACACGTTCGGGACCCCGGTGGAGGCGGGTGAGCGCTTCAGCTAGGAGCCAGGACGCGCCCGCCCGACGGCAGGCGCTTATTCGCAAGAAGCGATGCCCGGAACATCCGCACCTTGGCCGCGATCTCCGGCACACTTTCCGTCACTAAGTAACTAGTGCCGTCCACCAGCGTAACGACGGTGTCGCAGGCCGCCTCGGCGGATTCGATGAACTGAGCATTGACCGCAAGGTGCTCCCCGTTGGGCTTCGACAAGAGGATCATTCAAAGGTGATCGTCAGACACGGTCCTCGACAACAGCCCTAAGTGCCGGATCGTTCGGGACTTTCTTCTCGGCGGCTGTTACGGCTCTAGAGCGAGGCGTACTCCCAAGCCGATCAGCACCAAACCGGTGCAGCGGTCGATCCGCCGGCGAATGCGGGAATTGGCCATCCATTGGGTGACCGGGCGGGCCGCAGTCAACAGGATCGCGAAGTAACTACCCGTCATGAAGACGAAGACGGCCCCAAGCACGAGCGTCGTCCAAGCCACGGAGTAACCGTGGGGCACGAACCCGGGGAGGAACGTGATGAAGAACACGCCGACTTTCGGATTGAGCAGGTCAGTGAGCAAACCTGCCGTATAGCCACTGCCAAGAAGACGCCGAGAGGCAGCCGGGGTGTCACCGCGTGAGCGAAGCGACCTGATCCCGAGGTACGAGAGGTACGCGGCTCCAGCGACCCGTAGCCCCAGGTAGGCGTCGTGGCTGGCAGCGAGCACGGCTGAAAGCCCAAGAGCGGCCGTGATAACCCACACGGTAAGTCCTGAGAGCACGCCGAGCACCGTACGAACGGCCACACGCCTACCGCCACGGACGAGGTTCCGGATTACCACCAACGTATCGGGGCCCGGCAGAAGGATGATCAGCGTCGCCGCGACCAGGAAGGTCGCCAGGCTCACCAGCATGGGAACAGCCTACGCGCCAAAGCGGAGCGTTTTCCCCGAGTTATTCGCCCTGGTCACTCCCAGGGCCAACGTCCTCCATCGACAGCCTCATAGCCTCCGGCTCTCGGGTCGACATCAAGTGACACGTTTCCTGGGGATGGGTGCACGCACGGCCGGGTCGGCAAGCACGGTCGCGATGCGCTCGGCCGCGTCCCAAACCTCCACGAAGCTGGTGTAAAGGGCGACCGGGGCGAGACGCAGTACGTCGGGTTGCCGGAAGTCAGGGACGACTAGGCCACGATCAATGAGGAGGTGGGCCGCGGCCCATGCGTCGGGATGAGAAACGGCCAAGTGGCCGCCCCTCCGGTCGCCGGCCGAAGGACTGGCAACTTTGGCTCCTAAGGGGACGAGCAATTCCTCTGCCCGCTGCGCGAGGAGAGAGACGAGCCGTCGAGCCTTGGCCCAAACAGCCGGGATGCCCGCCGCTAGCAACGGTGCGATCCCGGCATCGACGGCGGCAATCCCGAGCACTGCTGGAGTGCCGGCCAAGAACCTGTCGATGCCTTCGACAGGGTCGTAGTCGGCGCCCATCGAGAACTGGTCCCGTTGGCCCCACCAGCCCCATACGGGCTGGCGCAGCGTCGCCTGCAGGCCGGCGCGCACGTACAGCCACGCCGGAGCGCCAGGGCCACCGTTCAGGTATTTGTAAGTGCACCCAACGGCTAGGTCGGCTCCGGCACCGTCGAGGTCTATCGGGACAACCCCAGCGGCATGGCTCAGGTCCCAGAGCGTAAGTGCGCCGCCTCGGTGGGCCGCGCTCGGTAATCGCCCGTAGGTCGACCAGCGCGCCAGACCGGTAATTGACCGCCGAGAGGCACACCAAGGCGACCCGGTCGTCGAGGGCGTCAGTGATCTCGTCGGCGCCGAGCCCATCGACCGGGTCCGTTTCGATAAGCCTGAGCTGGCCGCCTGCACGCGCTGCAATGCCCTGGAGCACATAGCGCACCGTGGGGAAGTCGTGCTTGTCCCCTACGATCACCGTCCGGCCGGCGCCCGCGTCCATGGCGGCGACCGCCAGCTTGTAGAGATTGACCGTCGTGGAGTCGCTGACGACGACCTGCCCGGGGGCGGCTCCAATTAACTGCCCGATCCGGTCGCCAACGGCTCCCGGCAGGTCGATCCAGCGCTCCCAGCCGCCCACCAGATCGCGGCCCCACTCCCGGGCTACGGCGTCGACAGCCGCAGCGGTTGCGTGCGGCCGTCGACCAAGGGAGTTACCGTCCAGATAGATCGGCCCGTCGGGGCTAAAGACGAACTCGTCCCTGTACGGGCGCGAGTGGGTCGAGGCGGTCAGCCTCGATCGCTTCGTCGTGAGTCTGCGGTAGCCCGTCCACCACCCGAAGCTACCTGGAGGCGCCGCTCTCTGTTGGCCAACATTTCGAGCGGCAATCCGCCGTCCATGGCGGGCCCTGGCCTATGGCGCTCATGGCGGGTAGGGCGGATATGGCGGGTCGCGCCGAGGAGCCCGGCTTGGCGGTCTCGTTCGGTCTTGGCCTGATGGTCGTCCCAGCACAGGGCCCGCACGTTGGACTATGAGGTCTCGCCGTTGTTTGCCACCGGGTTGACGTGGTCGTACTCGAGGCCGAAGCGGCTCCCGCAATCGCCGCACTGGGCTCCCGTAAAAGCCGGCACCGGGCCCAGGTCCAAGGCAGTTCGCAGCTCTGCAGGGAAGTGACGTCCGAAGTGCTTGATGGTGTGTAGTGCCACCCCGTCGTGCAGGACGGCCTTCAAGAAGGCGTCCTTGCCCAGTTCGTGGGCGAGCTCTACTGGTACCGGCCCTCCGCCGATGACCTGGCACACCTCACCGGGGTGGGCATGGCCACGCCGCCAGGCGAGAATGTCACAGACGATCACCAGGTCCGCCCGCGCCGAGCGAGCAGGGCCTTCGCCTGCTCGCCATCGCAGCGAGCGCGTCGGCGGCGTAGGCCTCGAAGCGTTCGCGCTCGCCGCCGGTTTGCTGGACGGTTCTCCGGCGCGCTGTGCTGCCAGCTCGAGGCGGTTGATGAAAGGCACACCCGTTTCTGGTGGGAGAGCACCTGTGAAACAGACCATGCCGAGGCCGTCACGCCAGTGGCGGAAGTGCCGTGCGTGCATCTGCTGGCGATGGAGCTCGTTTACATCTGTGTTGGCTTGGCGGTGCTCGCGGGCTTTGTCACGGAGCTGTGCGAGGTCCGAGCTCCGTGCCACATTGAGCAGCTCGGCTTCAGCACCTGGGGTCTCGGACTCGGTCTTTACGATCTCGGCTGCCTGGCCCAGGGACAGTTCTCCCCCCAACAGGGCCAAGCGGGTACCGGGGCAGTCGGCCAAGCCAGCCGCGGTCTCCAGGGCTTGGCGGGCCTGGCCGGTGGTGCCACCCACCTGGTGGGCCATCCACGCGGCCCCGTCGTTGAAGCCCCGCTCTTTGTGAGCACCGCAGGCAACTGCGCGTGCCGAAAACAACAGGCGCGCCGCCGCACAGGCCTTTTCGGTTGCGGCCAGCTCGTCGGAGAACGCCGCCGAGTCGGTGCCGAGGCGAGCTCGGGCTCCAAGCCCGCCAGCATCTGCGGAACGAAGCAGCAGCCGCAGCCGCAGATGACAGGGAAGCAGCAGCCGCAGCAGCCAGAAGACGGGAAAGCGCTCGACATGCCACCTCCTCCAAAGCCAAGAAACGAACTAGGAGGAGACCGTCAAGGCCGGTCCCGAGCGCTTCACCCACTCTAGCAAACGTATGTTCGACGCGTCAAGGGCCAGGCGAAAATTTCGGTCCCGAGCCTGAGGCGGGGGTCGACTGAACGGCACTGGGATTAGTGGGGCGAAGCGTGTGGCCGCGGGACGAACCTCGTTCGTCAGACGGGTCAGTCCCCGGACGTGCGGGGTCGCTCTGTCCCAGCCCGGCGACAACGTGCGGTCTCGCTCCATCCCAGCCCGGTGTGAACACGGCGTCGGCTATCACAAGCTCAGGCCTGGATGTCCTCGCCGAGGTAGGCCATGCGGACACGGTCATCGCGCAACAACACGTCGGCCGAGTCCTGGAGCACGATCCTCCCGGTCTCGAGAACATACCCACGGTCGGCCAACTGAAGGGCCTTGGCTGCGTTCTGCTCGACCAACAAAACGGTGACACCTTGTTGCCGAATTGTCCCGAGGATCTCAAAGATGGTGCGGACAAACATCGGTGCGAGCCCCATCGAAGGCTCGTCCAAAAGCAGCAACTTGGGCTCCGCCATCAGGGCTCTGCCGATAGCGAGCATCTGCTGCTCACCCCCCGAGAGGTTCCCACCCTGTTGTTTGCGCCGGTCCTTCAGGATCGGGAAGAGCTCGAATACCCGATCGCTCTTCGCTGCCTGGTTGTGGGGCTTGCGGAACGCACCGATCTCAAGGTTTTCGAGGACGGTCATCTGCGGGAATATCCGCCGTCCTTCGGGCACGTGGCTGATGCCGAGCTCGACGATACTGTGCGCAGCGAGGTGGGATATGTCGACACCGTTAAACACGACGGTGCCCAACGAGGCGTGGTGCAGTCCCGAGATCATCCGGAGCGTGGTCGTTTTCCCTGCGCCGTTGGCGCCGAGCAAAGTGACGATCTCGCCTTCGCCAACCGAGATCGCGAAATCGTGGAGCGCGGGGACGGCGCCATAGCGGACCTCCGCCCCCGTTACTTCTAATAGGGCCTTCACTGTTCTACAGCCCCGGAGCTTTGCTCCACAGCCCCGGAGCCTTCGTCGCTGTCTGCAGAACCTAAATAGGCGTTGATGACGACGGGGTCCCTTTGGATATCGGTGGGCAAACCCTCCGCGATCACCTGGCCGAAGTTGAGCACGATGATCCGATGGGCCACCGACATCACGAGCTTCATATCGTGCTCGATCAACAACACCGTTACGGCGAGCTCCGAATTGACCTTGTCGATCAGCTCAGCCAGCTCGACCTTCTCGGCGGGGTTGGTCCCGGCGGCAGGCTCGTCCAGCAGCAGTACCTCCGGGTTGGTGCCAAGAGCCCGGGCGATCTCGAGGCGGCGACGGTCCCCGTAGGGCAAGGAGCTGGAGAGCTCGTTCGCCCTGCGTGTCAGCCCGACGAACTTCAGGAGCTCGAGCGTCTTCAGGTCACTTTGGTGCTCCTCACGCCGGGCCCGGGTCGAGCGCAACATGGCACCCACCGGACCGGTGTGCTGCTTGGACTCGACTCCGATCTTCACGTTTTCGAACGTGGTCAAGGCATTGAACATTCGCGACGTCTGGAACGTCCTCGCCACCCCGAGGCGGTTCACCTTGTAGGGCTTGCGCCCGATAACCCTTACCGGCTGTCCATTCTTCGGCACAAACAGGATCGAACCCTCCTGAGGCCTGTAGACACCAGTAAGGCAATTGAACAACGATGTCTTCCCGGCCCCGTTCGGGCCGATCACCGACAGGATCTCACCGCGGCGCAGGCTGAGCGACACGTCGTTAAGGCTTGTGACGCCGCCAAAGCGGAGCGTGACGTGCTCGACCGAGAACAAGATGTCCGTCGAGCTGGCAGTGACCGCCTCGAGCGGGGCGTTGGTCATTCGGTCTCCGGGCCGATATAGCCGGGTTCGTCCAGGGACAACTTCCCATATTCGCCGGTAACGTCTCGCCCAACGACCTGGCCCGCACGGGGCCACCCGGGCTATCAAGGTGACCGATCCCCTCCTCGGTGAGCAGGATCTCCCGGCGCCGCCGGCGCGAAGGGATGATCCCCTGCGGCCGGAAGATCATGAGGAGGATGAGCATGGCGCCGAGGTAGATGAACTCGTCCTGGTACTGGTAGTCAGAGAACGAGTGGAGCTGGAGGTACTGCGGCAGCCACTGGATGAAAGCGGCGCCGATGACGGCGCCCGCGATCGAGCCCATACCTCCGAAGATGACAAAGACGAGGATCAGGATCGAAACTTGGACAGGGAAGTCGTTCGGCACGAGGCTCTGGACCTGACTGCCCAAAAACACCCCGGCAAACCCGGCGGTCGAGGCCCCGATCGAAAAAGCCATAACCTTGTACTTCAAGGCGTTTATCCCAAGGGAATCGGCGGCCACCTCATCTTCGCGAATTGCCGTCCAAGAGCGTCCCACCCGGGAATGCTCGAGGAAACTGAACGCTACGGTGAACACGACGGCGACACCGAGGATCAAATAGTAATAAGGCAGGACCGTGCCGGTCCAGCGGTATGAAATGCCAAAGATGTGCACTGAGAACTGGGGGATGAAACCGGGCGTGCCTGCCGGGCCGCCCGTCACCCCGTTGAGGTTATTTGCGACGATCTCGATGATCTCCCCGAAACCCAGGGTCACGATGGCGAGGTAGTCACCCCGGAGCCGGAGCGTGGGCGTCCCGAGCAGGACGCCGGCAAGCATGGCGGCCACGATCGAGAAAGGAATGACCCAAAACGGGTTGAGGATGAAGGGTGGGTGGATAGGGAGCGCGCCGGTGAAATAGGCGGTGGTATAAGCGCCGATCGCCCAGAAAGCGACGTAACCGAGGTCGAGCAGTCCGGCGAAGCCAACTACGACGTTGAGGCCCATGGCCAGCAGCACATAAATGGCGACCTGGGTGGTGAGTATCGACTGGACGCCCGCGTTGAGGTGCAACGGCCACTCGATCGCCACCAGGAGCGCGGCAATGGTGATCCCGGTCTTGCCATAGGCGAACCTGGCCTGCGTCGTGATCCCGGTGAACTGGTAGCGGCCGTGTTCGGGGGGCGCCCCGCCAATCGCGCGAACCAGGTCCGACGCCAGCCAGCAAACAACGCCTACCAAAACGAGACCGCCAACAGTCATGACTGCAAGCCCTGCCGGGCGGTTGTGGGGCAGGACGTAGATCGAAGCCAGCCAATGGGCGAGCGAGTGGCGGCTCGAGGCGCGCCATAAGGACCAGGTTGTCCACATCAACCACCCGTAGGCAACCAGGACAAGCCCGGCGAGCGCGGCGAGCGCTCGGCCGCGGCGGGGGGCGATCGCTTTGCGTGCGGCGGCAAGACCAACGAGCGCGACCTCAAGCGCGCTCAAGCCGAGCGCTATCCATACCAAGGCCCGGCCCAAGGTCCGGTCGTGCGGCACCGCCCCAATCGAGCTCAGGTACGCCGAGACCGTGTTGTGGGACCACGACAACAACCCGTAAAGCGCGAAGACGGCGTAACCGACGGGCCTCGCAACATGCATCGACCACCGTTTGGACAGGTAGACGACCATCTCCATCGCCGCCAGCGCACAGCCGACCTGGATGCAGACACCGCCCTTCCAGGTATCGCCGGGCGAGATCCAAGACACCCAGACCAAGCCGATCACCACGACCGCCCCATCGAGGGCGATCCTGTTCCACACCGTCAGCTTGAGGACCGACGCGCGTATTCGGTTGGCAGCCGCCCGGGCGGAGGCGCTGCTGGAACGCCAGACCGAAAGAACTACGAACAGCCCGGCGGCGAACCCGAGGAACCAAAACAGCCTCGGGAACCCGAGCGACCCGGTGAACCCGGACGTTGGAGCGGTGTTCGACCCAGCCGGCCCGGTCATCACGGCGACGACAAGGACGCCGGCCAGACAAATGACAAGGCGCCGCAGCGACGGGTTGGTGGCAAGGGTCGCGCGCCGTGCCGGGCGAGGCACCTTTTGAGGCGTGACGCTCGGGCCAGCGAGCACTGTGATGTCCGGGCCCGTCGGAGTCATGCTTCCCTCCCAAGGCGCTCACCGAGGATGCCCGTCGGACGGAACAACAAGAGCGTGACCAGGATGCCGAATGCGACAACATCCTGCCATTCGGCCGATATCCACCGTAGCGGGATGCTCTCGAAGACCCCGAGCAGGAGGCCGCCGATCATCGCGCCTCGAATGTTGCCGATGCCCCCAAGGACCGCGGCGGTGAACGCTTTCAGCCCAGGGACGAAGCCCATGGTGTAGATGACGCCGAACTGGAGCCCGAACAGGAACCCCGCAACCCCGCCCATGAGCCCGCCGAGGACGAACGTGAGCGCGATCGTCCTGTCGATGTGCACGCCCATGAGGCTTGCCGTCTCGGCGTCCTGGGCGACAGCGCGAATCCCCTTGCCAAGCTTGGTGCGGTTGACGACAAGGTCGAGCACAACCAGCAGCACCAGCGCCGTGACCATCGTCAGGACCCACACGGACTGGACCCCGACCCCGCAGAGGCGGAACGCCGGGCTCCCGAGCGCCGCCGGCTCGGGGATAAACGCCGTGTACCGCCCGAACTCCTTGCCGGCGAGGTTGTAAAGGAAGTAAGACGCCCCGATAGCACTTATGAGGTAGGTGAGCCTGGGCGCGTGACGCTTTCGCAACGGCCGGTAGGCCACCCGCTCCAGGACGAAAGCCGTGGCACCGCCCGCGCATGCGCCTGCGACGATCCCAATGATGATGAACCCGATCGCCCAGGTCCCCGCCGGGGTGGACGTGCCAAGGACGGCACGCATAGCGAACAGTCCCCCGAAGCCGCCCGCCATCATCACTTCGGAGTGGGCGAAGTTGATGAGCCGGAGCACACCGTAGACGAGGGTGTACCCGAGGGCTATCAGCGCGTACAGGAACCCGTTGGCTAGGCCGCCAACGATGAGTGAGACCCAGATGTTGTTGTTCGCGAGGAACGCTGGGCAGTGCATGCGCTCAGACCACTCCCTTCAACCCTGGCAGCAGGTTAGCCAGTCAGGGGCCGAGGGTCTAATGGCACACCGGGACAGAAAAAAGCCGGGCACCCCGCGACAGCGGGGCACCCGGCTCCTTCGTCCTTTAGAAAAGGGCCCTAGGTAATGCCTAGGTGAGGCCCAATTGGACCAGTTGTCCGTTTTCCACCTCGTTGACATAGATAAAGTCGCCTGCGATGTTCCCATCGGCCGCAAAGGAGACCGTCTTGGTCAAGCCGTGGTAGACGATCTTGTGAAGGCCATTGACGACGTTAATACGAGTAATAGACCCTGTGCCTTTCGACGTTTTCGAGAGGATCTGCAACTCGGCAATGATGGTGTTGGTCGCGTCGAATGCCTCACCGGAATAGGTACCTACCGGGAACTTGGCAATTGCCTTGAAACCGGAAGCGAACGCATTGTCGGCCTTTGTCGTGCCGAGGACGGCACAGGGGCAGGTCACGAACACACCGTTAGCGGCGGTTGGCGGGTTGGTACCCGATATGAGCTGGGTGGCATCGCTGCCGTCGCCGCTCATAACCTTGCCGGAGTAACCGGCGCTGTGCAGCGCGCCGAGCAGCAGGCCGAGGTCGCAGTAGTAACCGCCGTAGAACAGCATCTGCGGGGCTGCGCTCGCCACGGTGGCGGCGTCGTCAGGGTACTGCGTGGGGCTGGCTGTCCCGTCGCTGCACTGCGAGGTGCCGGGGAACGTGCCGGTGGTAATCGAAGCGCCATCCTTTGTCGCTTCGGCTGCAAAGGTGGTGGCGATGCCTTCCCCGTAGGTGCTCGCGTCATTTGCCACGTATATCTTGTCGAGGTGGAGCACCTTGACGACATAGTCGGCATCAGCTGGTCCCTGGACGCTGTCGTTGGCGACGTCGCGGAAGAAGTTGTGCCATCCGGAGGTCGCGAGCGCCGGGTTCGTCGCTGAGGGGCTCACCGTCGCGAGGTGGTGGGCGCTGTAGGTCGGTTCAGCCGCCTTGGTCGCACCGGAGAAAGCCGGGCCGACGACGGCGATGACGGCGGGGTTAGCGGTGAGCTCCTGCGCGTCGGTCGGCGAAATCGTGGCCTCGCCCTGGTCGTCCTTGGCGATGTACTTCAGCGTGAACGGAAGCTTGCCGAACTGGGACTTCCCTGCGTTCGCCTGGTTGATGGCATATTCCACAGCGTAAGCCTCATTGAGACCGAGCTGAGCGTTGCCGCCCGAGAGCGGGCCCTCGTACCCAATATCGAACGTCGGCTTACTGGCATCTGGGTGCCGTGCACTTGCACTTGCAAAAGAAACTCCGCTGAACCCGGTGAGCAGCACTGCCCCCGCAACGAGCGGCACACCGGCCTTCATGAGTAATTTCCTCATGGGCTCTCCTTCTGTTGGTATTCACTAGAGGCACACGTTTGCCCCCAGGTTCGTAACGTTGGAGAGACCTTACCGACTCGGAGGTCGACTAGCCAATCAGACGGGCCCTGAATTGTCAAGGGGCCCACCGCTCCGGCCTTCACAGAGGCCCTGGCCCCGCCCTTGTCGATACCGCTGCGGCGCAGCCGCCCTTGTCGATAGCGGCGCGCAGCACCTAGGGTTAGACCTGGCCGACCTGCCCCCCTCAAGGAGGACTAGACCAATGCCCCGTCCACGAACCCTTTTCACCGCTGCCGCCCTTGCCCTCGTCGGGGCAGTTTGCAGCACGACCGCCGTTTCAGCTTCCACCCTCAAGCCATCGGCGACGGCGAGTTCGACGCCGACAATAGTGATCGGCTCGGAGAACTTCACCGAGGAGATAATCCTCGGGAACCTCTACTCCGATGTGCTCCTGCATGCTGGCTACAAGACCGAACTCCGCTCCGACCTCGGAGGGCGTCCTATCGTCGAGAAAGCCCTCGCCGCCAAGGCGCTCGACCTGTTCCCGGACTACGCCGGCAGCCTGCTGATCTTCCTCAAGCCTAACGACCAGGTCCAGGCAGGCTCTCTCACGACCGACCTCCCCGCCCTAAGGGCCGCCTTGGCACCTGTCGGAGCGACCGCGCTCAATCCAGCCCCTGCCATTGACACCAACGTCTTCGTCGTGACCAAGTCCACGGCAGCCAAGTACCACCTGAGCAAGCTGTCGCAGCTGACCGCCGTGGCACCCAAGTTGGCGTTCGCTGCCCCCCCTGAGTGCTCGACCTACTACTACTGCCTCCCGGGTTTGGAAAAGGTGTACGACATCCACTTCAAGACGGTCATTTCGGCAGACGAAGCCGGGCCGGAGACGATTGCCGACCTGAACAACGGTAAGGCCGAAGTGGCGGAGCTGTTCTCCACGGACCCGGCCATTGCGCAGAATGGTTACGTCCAGCTGGCAGACAACAAGAACCTCGAACCTGCCGACCACATCATCCCCATCATCCGTAAGTCCTTCGACACCATGGGGGTGGCCGCAGCGCTCAATGCACTATCCGCCAAGCTGACCCCGGCGGCACTGCTCGCACTCGACAACCAAGCCAGCGCCAACCACGAGCCGGCGACGGACGCAGCGAAGTGGCTGAAGACTGTGGGCCTCTAGGCAGGTTTGGACTGGCTGCCCTGGGTACGGACAACGGGGATCCTGCCCAGGCCCGGTACCGAAGAGCCGGGAGGTCTTTATGTCTCCCGGCACTGCGCAGGCCCGCCGGCGTGAGAGCGCGGCCCGCTGCCGCCATCAGTGAGTCGACCGCAAGTGCGACAACTGCAACGAGAAAGGCGCCACTGAACGTCTCGACATTGCTGTTGACGGCCAAGCCGGTGAAGATGTAGGTGCCCAGGTCTGGGTAACCGACATAGGCGGCGAGCGTGGCGGTGGCTACCACCTCGACCGCTGCGGTGCGTGCCCCGGCGAGGATGAGGGGCGCAGCCAGCGGCAACTCGACTCTCCACAGGAGCTGCCTGGGTTTCATACCCATCGCCAGGGCGGCTGAGCGTACCTCCGGTGACACTTCGCGAACTCCGATATAGGTATTTGTCAGTATGGGAGGGACGGCAAGGGCGAACATTGCAATAGATGCGGCCACAAAGCCGCTTTGCTGAAGCCTGGCAATCGCGGGCTGGATCGCCAGGAGAATTATCAAGGCAAAGGAGGGTATCGCGCGTGCGGCGTTCGCCGCATTGAGCACAGCGAAGCTCCCTCTCCCGGTGTGGCCGAGCAAGCTCCCGAGGCCAACCCCGACCAAGGTGGCACAAATCACGGCCACTACAGAAAGCTTCACCTGGCTCAGCAATAGTGCGGGGATCCCGTTGGAGCCGCTCCAGTTCGCGCCGCTCGTCAAAAAAGTCGCCGCCTGGGACAGGAAGTTCACCTGGATACCGCGTTCCGGGAACGGGCCCACGGCAGGCTCAACTGTTCGGCGCCGACGATGAGCGCGTCGGCAATTCCGGCCAGGAGGACCGACAGCACCAAACCGACGACTATTTCGGTGTTGAAGTCCGATTGGAAACCCTGGATTATGAGTTGCCCCAAACCACCCTGGCCGATGAAAGCCGTCACGTTGACAAGGCCCACGACCGTGACGGTGGCGACCCTCACTCCGGCCAATATCGAGGGCAGTGCAAGAGGGAGCTGGACCTTGCGAAGCGCCTCGAGCGGCGTGTACCCCATGCCCTGGGCGGCGTCGAGGACATCGGGCGGGACCGAATCGAGGCCGGCAATAATGTTGCGGATCAGGATCAGCAGTGTGTAGCTGACCAGCGCCACCTCGGCGGTGGTGATCGAAAAAAAGCCCGTGATCGGTGCCACCAGGAGCAGGAGAGCGACGGAAGGGACCACGTACAGGGCCCCGGTAACCCCGACCAGGGGACGTCTGAGCGGGCGCACCCGCCAGGCCAGGATGCCCAGCGGCAACGATATTGCGAGGCCGATAGCAACCGCGATGGCAGTGAGCTGGACATGTTGCCAGAGCAGGGACAAGATCATGCTGCGGTTTGACGAGACCCAGCTCCACTGGACCAGCGGGCCGGCCGAACCGACGAGCGCCATAGTGAACGATGACATTACCGGCCCGGCGCCCGGTTTACTTTTCTCTGGGCGTTGGGAACGCCTCCTGGGTAGCCTAAAGCTACCTAGGAGGAACATGATCCGCTTCGAGGCAGTGTCCAAGCACTACGGCAACGGCGTCTACGCCGTTCAGGACCTCAACCTCGAGGTGACGACGGGCGAGCTCTGTGTCCTGGTCGGGCCGTCGGGGGGTGGCAAAACGACGATCCTGCGGATGGTGAACCGTCTGGTAGAGCCTTCGAGCGGGCGTATCGTCATCGATGGGCAGGACATCGCAACGGTCGACCCGGTCGAGCTGCGAAGGCGGACCGGCTACGTGATCCAGCAGTCCGGGCTTTTCCCCCACCTGACGGTCGCCGACAACGTGGCTGCCGTCCCGAACCTGCTCGGTTGGGACCGTGCCCGCGTCCGCTCGCGGGTCGACGAAATGCTCGACCTGGTTGGCCTCGACCCCGCGACATATGCCGGCCGCTACCCGCATGAGCTCTCGGGGGGCCAGGCACAGCGCGTCGGGGTGGCCCGCGCTCTCGCCGGGGATCCTCCAGTGCTGCTGATGGACGAACCTTTCGGGGCCGTCGACCCCATCCAGCGCGACCGTCTCCAGCAGGAGTTCCTGCGGCTTCACGCCCAGGTTCAAAAGACGGTGATCCTGGTGACCCACGACGTCGACGAGGCGGTGAGGATGGGAGACAGGATCGCCGTACTGAGCCAAGGTGGAGTACTCGAGCAGTACGAGACGCCTCCCGAACTGCTGGCCCACCCCGCTACAGCGTTCGTCGCGGACTTCATCGGGGCGGACAGAGGTTTGCGCCGCCTGGCGGTTACACCGATCGAAGTCGACGACCTTTACTGCCCACCGATGGTCACCCGCCAGACCACTGTCGCCGAGGCACAGGCCGCGGTGGCCGGGCAAGGAACGAGCTGGGCGGTGGTGGTCGACGATGCCGAGCGGCTACTTGGCTGGGTCGAGCCAGGGCGAATGAACGAGACGGGCTCCCCCGGGCCTTCCGGTACGGTCGCTCGCTACATGCGGCCACTCGACGCCCGCGTACCGATCGACGCCTCGCTCAAGACTGCCTTCGCGGAGATGCTCCAGCATGACGCGGGCTGGGTCGCAGTCCTTGACAAGGAACGCTTCTTGGGCGTTTTGACGCCTGATGCGCTCCATGCCGCGCTGCGCCGTTCGGTTGGGGGCGACCCTGTCCCCGTTTAACCTGAGGAGGTCCACGTCAAATGGCGATCACAACCACTAACCCGGCGACCGGAGAAATCCTGAGGCGCTTCGAGGAGATCTCCGACGAGGAGCTCGAGGCATGCCTCGTTCGCGCCGTGGTGGCGTCGCAGCAGCTACGTCTGACAACGTTCGAGCAACGCTCGGCCTGGATGCGCCGAGCAGCCGACCTGTTGGACGCCGAGAACGAGGCGGTTGCCCGGATGATGACGACCGAGATGGGCAAGTCGGTCAAGTCAGCACGCGCGGAGGTGACCAAGTGCGCCCGAGGCTGTCGTTACTATGCCGAACACGCTGCCGCGCTGCTAGCCGACGAGCCGGCTGACGCGGCTGCTGTAGGCGCTAAGGCCGCCTACGCCCGCTACGAACCCCTCGGCGTGGTCCTGGCAGTTATGCCGTGGAACTACCCGCTGTGGCAGGTGGTCCGCTTTGCAGCTCCTGCTCTCATGGCGGGCAACGTCGGGCTGCTGAAACACGCGTCCAATGTCCCCCAGACAGCGCTGTACCTCGGCGAGCTGTTCACACGTGCCGGCTTCCCCGACGGCGCTTCCAGGCGCTGCTAATGGGGTCGGCCCGGGTCGAGCGTGTGATCCGCGACGCCCGCGTGGCAGCGGTAACCCTGACCGGGTCCGGTCCAGCAGGCGCCGCGGTGGGCGCCGTCGCGGGCGAGATGATAAAGCCGAGCGTCCTCGAGCTTGGCGGCAGCGACGCGTTCGTGGTGATGCCGAGTGCCGACCTCGAAAAAGCGGCAGCCGTGGCGACGACGGCGCGCTGCCAGAACAACGGGCAGTCCTGCATTGCCGCCAAGCGTTTCATCGTGCACGAGGCTGTCGCCGACGAGTTCGAGAGGCGGTTCGTCGAGCACATGTCGGCCCTCACGATCGGCGACCCGCTTGAAGACACGACCGATATCGGCCCCCTCGCGACCAGTTCGGGGAGGGACGACGTAGAAGAACTCGTCGCCGATGCGGTGGCCAAGGGTGCCAAGGTGCTCTGTGGGGGCGAGCGGTGGACCGGCCCAGGCTGGTTCTACCCCCCAACGGTGGTCAGCGAGCTGACCCCTGAGATGCGCATGTACCGCGAAGAGGTCTTCGGGCCGGTTGCCGGGTTGTTCCGCGTCGGCAGCGCCGAAGAAGCCGTCGCCCTCGCGAATGACACCGAGTTTGGCCTCGGCGCTAACGCGTGGACAAACGATGAGGACGAGCGCGACCTTTTCGTGCGCGACCTCGCCGCCGGGGCGGTGTTCATCAACGGGATGGTTACTTCCTATCCCGAGCTCCCCTTCGGCGGTATCAAGACCTCTGGCTACGGCCGCGAGCTCTCAGCACAGGGCATCCGTGCGTTTTGCAACCTGAAGACCGTATGGGTCGGGCGCGACTAGAACGAGGCGCTAAGCGGCGGCAGGCCGAGGTCGTGGCGAACCTTGTTCGTGGCTGCCGTAGTGGTGACGTCTTCGCTCAGGAACGGCCCCTCCCACGATGAGGTATCCGCAATGTCGTCGTGGGAGAGCGCCCGTAGGTCGCCAATTAGCCCGTTGAAGGCGGAGGCGAGCGCACGAACATCGTCCCTCGCGCCCGAGGCCAGGTCTGGCTCCACAATTTATCCTGGAACGTTACGAGCGCGGAGATCAACGGACGAGCCGCCGCTTCCGCCTCAGGGCCTGTCACGTTGGTACTGCCCATCCACGATAGGACTGTTGACTGAAAGGTGACCGAGACCGTGGCGACCGGCGCGGAGTCAACGAGGTACTGGTGGGCGGCACTACTGATGGAGGCTGTGCGGTCAGAAGCGTTAGCGGCACCCGGCATAGCGATGACCAGCGGTGCTGTGGCAGCGGCAACAAAAGCCATAAACCGCAACGGTTTCATCCTTCTCTCCTTGCTCGGTACTGTCTGCGAGGCGGCTCGCCTCTAGCCTTCATGAACGGCTGGCGCTACTTAGGCTGCAAAACGACGTGGGCTCCTTGCGACCCTGCGAACAGCTCGTCCAGCGCTGCCACAGTCAGTGGACGAGCAAACAAATATCCTTGCCCGCTTTTGCATTCTTCGAGCCGCAGCCGCGTCAACTGTTCGGCTGTCTCGATGCCTTCCGCCACGGTGTTCAGGTTGAGATCTCGGGCCATCTGGACGATCGTGTGGATCAGCGCAGCTCCTTCAGCCGACGACTCCATTTGCGACACGAAAGACCGGTCGATCTTCAACGAATCGACAGGGAACTGCTGAAGATAGGCCAGGGAACAGTAACCCGTGCCGAAGTCGTCGATAGCCAGCTTGACACCAAGCGCGCTTGAGGCCCCGCAACCGCGTGGCAGAAAGTTGGGTGTCCTGCATGAGCGTCGTCTCGGTGATCTCGATGGTCAGCAGTCGCGGCTGCAAGCCCGAAAGCGCGAGAGTTTGCTCGACTAAGTCGACGAAATCCTCCCGGTCGAGCTGACGCCCGGAGGCATTGACCGACACCGTGAGCGGCCGCCCGGCTTGTGCCCACAGGGCCGCCTGACAGCACGCCTCCTCGAGGACGAACCGGCCGACGTCAGGATCATCCCGGTCGCTTCGAGCGTCGGGATGAACTCACCGGGCGCGACCAGCCCGCGCGTTGGGTGGCGCCACCTCAACAGTGCTTCGACGCCGGTCATCGTCTGATCCTCGAGGCGGAAAATGGGCTGATATACGAGGAAAAACTCGTTGTTGCGGACGGCTTCGCGGAGCTCTGATTCAAGCCCGACGCGGTTGGCGATCGCGGCTTGCATCTCGGGATGGAACGACACGAAGTTGCCCTGAGAATGGGCCTTCGCCTCCGAGAGGGCGATGTCAGCGTCACGGAGCAGCTCGCTGGCGGAATCGCGAGCCCCGGAGGCTATCCCGACGCTGGCGGACACGGAGCTGGGACGATGGTCCTTGCCAAGGTAGAACGGCTCCCGTAACGAAAAGAGCAGGTCCCGCGCGACGTCCTCCGGGCCCGGCACACCGTCCGCCGTCTCGACCAGGACCACGAACTCGTCACCACCGAGCCGGCCGACCGTATCGGTCTCCCGCACCACCCCATTAAAGCGATGGGAAACCTGGCGAAGGAGCTCGTCCCCGGCCGCGTGGCCGAAGGTGTCGTTGACGTCCTTGAACTGGTCGAGGTCGACGAACAAAGCGGCCACGCCGGTGTGGTCGCGGCGAGCCCGAGCCGTCATCTGCTCGGCACGGTCGAAAATGAGGGCGCGGTTGGGGAGGCCCGTCAGGGCGTCATGGCCCGCCTGGTGGCGGAGCTGTGCGGTGCGTTCCTCGATGAGCTGGAGCCCTTTCAACCGCGACTTGGACACGGCCCGCGCTAGGAAGTAGAGCAGCAACGACAGGACGACGCCGCCCAAAGAGGATTGCCAATCCCTGGTCCGTAGCGGGGAGGCCCGAGACTGGAGGCGCAGCCGAAAGCGCCACGATCCAGTTGCCGTCGGTCGACAGCGGGAAACTGTGAGCCAGGGCGTTCTTGGCAGGCACCCCGACACTTGCCAGGACGGCGCGGGCCCCTGACGGCTCGACGTAGGACAAGGTCGCTGACTCGCCGCGGTGCCCCTGGATGATCGGGTCGAGAATGCTGTCCGCTTGATATATGCCCATGATCCAGCCCGTCACCGAGGCGAGGCGCGCTGTGGCGTCGTGGGCGACGCCCCCCCGGGTAGATGGGCGTCATCGTCACGAAGAGCCCGCTCTTGGCGAGGAACCCAGGGAGCACGGCCGGGATCGTCGGCACGCCGACCTCATGGGGCGACTCGGCGATCAACGACGCCAGGGTGACGGCCGCGGTCTTCACCGCTGCTCGCACGAGGACCGCAACACGGCGCCGATAGGCCATGGCGCAGTAATCGAGATCCGGAGCCGTAAACGCGAACAGCCCCGCGAGGGAGGTAAGGGAGACCCCGCTGTTCGCGGCGACTTGGACCGCCACGGCGCGCGTCAAACAGTACGGAGGGTTGGATTTCTGTGGGGAAACGGTGAACGGCTCCGTTACCGGCAGGCCAAGCGGGGGGTCAGCCAGGACTTGGCGCGAGAACCCGGCCAATTGAGCTTGCCGGACGTTTTCGATGTACATCAGGCCGAAGGACCCCGGGTAGCGGTCGCTGGCGCCGAGCAGCCGGAACCACATCGAAAACTTCTGGTTCGTCACGGCCGGAGTCGTTTCGACCAAGGTCCGGGCGGTCTGGCCTAAGTCGTCGTCGCGTTGCAGAGAAGAGCCGACCGCGTCCGCGGCCATCGTCGCCATCGAAGTGAACGTCCTGGTGGCCTGCGTATGGACGTAAGCGCTCCAGGCCCCTCCTGCCAGGACCGAGCAACCGACGCCGACAAGGAGCATCGCCGCGGCTACGAGGCCCGCGCCGACGGCACGCCCGGCGGCGCGCCGCCTATCTCCGGGCCGTCAGCAACCGAGCGCGCCGAGAGGTCGAGGCCATCTCTGTCCATCACCTCTTAACTCGGTACCTTGACCCCCCACCTTAGGGAGCGCTACACACCGGGACTAGCAAGCCTCCGTACCCTCGCACGGGTTAGCCCTTATCGTGCGAACACCGTGGAGCGGGACGAGCACAAGGACCGGCGCCGGCCGGCGCCGCGCACGCAGACGGGCGCCTAGGCGCGAAAGCAGGGGGGACGTCCGACCGCTTCCACCTTTATACGGACGCGACCAGCGCTTTTTGTCTTGCCTGCACGCTCAGGTCGTGGCCGTGCTGGGCGCCCAGCTGCTCGATCGTGAAAGGGTTCATAGCCGTGCCTCCTGTTGCGGGACTTCCTGTACAAGCGTGCCGGCCTGCGCCCGCTCTGCAGTCCGTGATGAGTACGGAACTCGCCACGGGCCCTTCACGCAGACTTCCGAGGACCTCAGTAAATCGCCGGCCATCCTCAGTGGCGTGGGCCACAATGAACCTCATGGAGCTGGCCCCGTCGCCCCGGGAGGCCGAGGTTCTCGAGCTCGTGGGGGAACACCTCAGCAACGGTGAGATCGCCAAGCGGCTGTTCATTTCGGAACGAACCGTCGAGAGCCACGTCTCCTCGCTGCTGCGAAAACTCGGCCTGGCCGACCGGCGCGCCCTCGCCACTCATGCCGGGGAACTGGCACGCTCAGGGGTGAACCAGTTCGGCTGGCCACGCGAGCCGCTTACGTCGTTCGTCGGCCGGGAGGTCGAGCTCGACGAGGTGGGTGCCGCGCTCCGCCAGTACCGGCTTGTGACCTTGGTCGGACCAGGCGGCGTCGGCAAGACGCGGTTGGCGCTGCGGGCACTGGCCGGAGAACCGGCGGCTTTCGCTGACCTTGCCTCGCTGCCCGCCGGCGCCGACAGGGAGGCTGTCGCTCGGACGGTAGCGGCGGCCCTCGGGATGGTGGAGCCGGCCGGGGTCAACTCCCTCACGGCGGTTTCCGACCTGCTTTCCTCCGCCCCGGCGGTGGTTGTGCTGGACAACTGCGAGCATCTCGTCGATGGTGCTGCCTCGGTTGCGGAGCACGTAGTGGCGCGGGGCGGGACGGTACTCGCCACCAGCAGGGAGCTTCTGGCTGTGGCCGGGGAGCACGTAATGCAAGTCGGCCCCTTACCTGACGATGTCGCGACCACCCTGTTCATCGAACGCGCCGAGCGGGTGGGCTCTGGAGCCGTCCTGGACCGCGACCGAGTGGCCGAACTGTGCAGCCGCCTAGAAGGCATGCCTCTGGTGATCGAACTGGCAGCAGCGCGGCTCGGAGCTCTCAGCTTCGACGACCTCACGAGCCGGCTCGACCAGGCACTCGAACTGCTCGGTTCGGGCGGCCGTTCACAGCACCGCCACCGCAGCCTTCGCGCGACCCTCAATTGGAGCTATGACCTGCTCGCCCCCGATGAACAGGCCCTGTACCGCTCGCTCGGGGCCCTGCGAGGCCCTTCCGCCTCGCCGTGGCAGAAGAACTGGTCCCTGGCAGCGGCTCGACCACGGTCGCATCAGGCGTGGCCCACCTCGTCGACACCTCCCTCCTGGTACGCCAGGGAGACAGGTACCGGCAGCTGGACCTGATACGTGCCGATGCCATCGAGCGGTTGCGCAGGTCCGGCGAAGAGCACGATGTGCTCGGCCGCTTGATCGATTGGGCATTGCGGGCTCTCCAGCAGGGCGTTCAAAGAGGTGACGAGGCCGACCTGGGAGCAGCCGTCGAAGCTGCCCAACTACTCGGGCGCCCTGAGCTCGTCGAGCTGGCCAAGGGATTGGCAGAGGCATGGCAAGAAATCGGTCACGGGCGGTGGGCCGACGCAGAGGCGCTCTACGAACTGGCGGCGGGGGCGTCGAAGGACCCAACCCTCGCGATCACCGGGGCGGAGCTGGCTTGGAGCCGCTTTCACGGCGACAGGGCGGTGGCCCTGTTCGAACTGGCGGCGGAACTGGCGGCGGCACGCGATGACTACATCTCAGAGGCACACGCAACAGCTGGAGCGGCTGAGGTCATGTCCCGCTATGCCGGCACCGTCAGCGAGGGGCGGCCGCCGGAGACAATCGCCCGTCTTGTCGAGCGCAGCGAGGCTGCGGCCGAGATGGCCGGCGACGACTGTTCGTTGGCTCGCGCCGCCGTCGCACGGATGTGGCTCGTTCACAGGGACAACGACCTAGATGCAGTCGGTAAGGCAACCGCCTTGGGGGTCGCGGCGTCACAGCGCTGCGCTGACCCGGCTGTACTTTCGTCTGCGCTCGATGGGCAAAGTTCGATGGCCCTGCACAGCCTCCGCGCCGGGGAATCCAGAGCGATAATCGCCGAACGGCTGAGGATAACAGAGGGTTTTGACAGGAAGAACGGGCGCAAGGTCCTTGAAAGGATCGACGCTCTGTCGATGGCATGCGAGCTGTCCTTGCTCCTTGGCGAGTTCGAGCCGGCGCTGTCCAAGGGACGCCAACTGGACAAGCTTGCCCGACAGCGGGGCATTTTCTATGGGGGCCTCCCCCATCTCCTCCCCGCCATTTTCTTCCTGGGCCGCTTTGACGACTGCCTTGCGCAGGCCTCGGCCGTCTACGGCGAGGTCGCGAAGCGTCCCGAGATACGCGTAGCGCACTTGGTCAGTGTGCTTTCTTGCGCAGGGGCGGTTTGCGGGTACAGGGGCGAAGAAGATGAGGCGGACCGCTGGTTCGCACGTGCCGAGCAGGTCGCAGGGGGGTCCTACATCTGCGACAAAACCGTGTTCCACACCTTCGTGAAGGCCGACGTACACCTTCACCACGGACGGCACGAGGCTGCCGCGGCCTTGCTGGCCGCTCCCCCGTCGGAACTGTTCAGCGAGTGGACCGGCTGGTACGCGGCGGTTCGGGCCGAAGCCCTCGGAGGGAGTGCGATCGACGAGGCTGAAGCTGCCATGGAAGGCGGGGCCTATTCGCTTGCTGTACTCACCCGCGCACGGGGGAACTGGAAAAGGCACTATCGCTTTTCCAGAGCTGCGGCGCCGTTTACCAAGCAGCCGCGGACGGCGCTGCTATTGGGCGGGGCCCGACGTGAGCAGGCCCTCGCGACCTACAAAAATCTCGGTTTGAATATTCATTAGGACGAGCTGCCGCACACAGCCGCGTCAGGGGGCCACCCCTCGTGCTCGTCGACCCATTGCAAAACGGCAGTCCACTCGCTGTACCAATCGGTGGCCACTTTCGGCGAGATCCACTTGCTCATCAGGTCCACGAACTTCTGGATGTACCGTGGGCGGTGGCCCACTGGGATGTCGCCGTCGACCAGCAGGTGAGCTATCTCGTGAAGCGCCGCGAGCTGCGTGAGACCATCGTCGTCAACTTCGATAACCGGGCGTGTACGCGCCGATAGCGCCGTTGCGCAGTACGGCAGATCCGGGAACCTCGCCTCATCACCACCTGTTGAGCTCAGGTGGCGGGTGATCAATTTGCACGGCCCCGGCACTTCCGCATGCCATACGGTATGGCAGAACGCACGCCAATCAGGCACGCAAAGCCGCTCGTATGCGTGTTCTGGTAGCGAGCCGCGACTTACCAGTCTTTCCGTAGCAATACGCACGATCATGCCGGGCTTGGGCGGCACGAGCGTCTCGGCCAGGTAACGGAGGTTGTCTGCTAGATCCAGATCCATCGTCCTAGCCGTCCCGCGCTCGAGCGCGGGCCGTGCCTGCGGGCCGCAACTTCATTTCTTGTCCCCAACCTCCCCTTCCCACGTTCGACTGGCCAATTCGGCCAGTCGAACGCGTCGCCCGTGCGGGACGGGCCCGGTAGCGGTCCAACTGACCACCGCGATGCCCATCAGCATTAAGAGGTCCCCGGGGCTCAGGACCGTACGCGCCAAGTGGAAAGGAATGATGTCCCCAAGCATCCGGAGCCGAGTGAGGTCGGTCATCGCGATGTGCTTGTAAAAGTGCCCTTCCGCCACGTTCATCGTCTTCGGGAAGCCAGCGGCGGCCAAGGCGAACTGCGAGACCGGCATGCCCCCGTTCAAAGCCATCACTATCGCGTTGAGCACCACTCCGGCGCCGATCAGGCCGAGCCCGTACGGGAACCGTCGCCCAGGGCCCGTGTTGGCGGCACACCAGCCGACCACTCCCAGGCAGGCCGTGACGGCTAGGGCCGGGCGCAGCAGGCCGGACGTCGCGCCAAGACAAGCCTCAATGAGGACGGCGACGACCAGTATTGGCCAGGCTCTGATGCGCGGCACTTGCCAGACGGGTCAGGCTCCCGCCCGCTGCCAGGCCCGCGACGCAGCCGGCTATCAGTGCTGCTGCCATGACGACCATTTCGCTTCGCTCCCGACTTTTGCTGCGCTATTTCTTGTCCAGAGGCACGGCGACGTCGTGTCGGTACTGTCGGACCGCGCAAATTGGGTGCCACACGTACCGCCTAGGCGCCGGTGAGCTCTGAATAACGTAGGCCGAGAAACACCCGGCCACGGAAAGGGGTTCACCAAAATGCGAACTGTGCTTGCAAACCGCGCCTTTCGAGTCGGCGCCATCATCGCCGGCTTGGCTGCCGTCTGGGTAGTGGGCGGCGCTCCGGTCTGGGGCGGGCTCTAGGCGCTCCGGTCTGGGGCTGTCTCAGTAGTGACGTGGATGAGGTCCGCGAACTGGTAGAGCGAGCGGCGTCCGGGGACTGGGAAGCGTGGTCGGAGCTGGTAGACCGGTTCGCCAACCTGATCTGGTCGGTAGCGCGGTCAGTGGGCCTCAACGCGTCGGATGCTGCGGACGTGAGCCAGACCACCTGGCTCCGCTTTTGCGAGCACCTTCGCGACCTTCAGGACCCGTCCCGGGCTGGCGCCTGGCTGGCAACCACAGCCCGCCGCGAGGCAATCCGGGTGTCCCGGCTCGGGGCTCGCCAAGTGGTGGTCGACCCGTGGACTTGGCTGGAGCGCACCGACCTGTCCGCCGATGGGGTCGACCACCGACTGCTCGCTGGAGAAAGAGATATGACGGTGCAGTATGCCCTCGCGGTGTTGCCTGACCGCTGCCGTGCGTTGCTGCTTGCCGCCGTCGAGGACCCTCCGGTGCCATACCAGGAACTGGCCGGACGTCTCGGTATGGCAGTCGGCAGCGTCGGCCCGACCCGGGCGCGCTGTCTGGAAAAGCTGCGCCAGGTGATCGACAACTTAGGACGGGAAATGGCAGAAGAGACGACTAGCTCTTGGGCGGCACCATGAGGACCGAGGAGAACGGCATAGAAGACGAGCAGGCTCCTGGCGGAACTGAGGTCGCTGGCACTGCGGATCGGCGCCACACCGCCCGCGTTGGTGGAAGCGGCCAAAGCCGCGTTCAGTTGGCGCAGCGTCGCCACGGCCATCGCCGGGCTGGAGTTTGACTCGGCCGTTGACGACGATGACCTGGCGCGGGTGCGCGATGGCGGGCCTGAACGGCGGCTCCGGTTCCGTTGCCCGGACCATGTTGTCGAAGTGACCGTTGCCGAGAACAACCGTGCCTTGGCAGGCCGGGTCGACCCTCCCTTTGCCGGCACAGTGGTCCTCCGACATCCTGACGGTGTCTGGCTCAGCGCCGCGGTCAACCAGTTCGGCCAGTTCTTCTTCGACGCGGTGCCGCGCGGCGCAGTCAGCTTGAGGCCTGTCGCAACGGACGGGGCCCTTGCCGACTTCGAAACCGAATGGGTGACAATCTGAGCGCCAAGGCTTCCGCTGTTGGGGACCTTGCAACCGAAGCCGTTCGTATAGCCGAATCTGACCCGCAACGGGCATTCGCCTTGGCCCAACAGGTGGAGTCTCAACAGCTGGAGTCTCAAGAGCTGGGGTCTCAACACGTTGGCAGGCCCGGGCCAACCCGACGACGGCGGTTTGCAGGCACGCGCATTGGCAAAATGGGCCATAGGTCGAGCCAGCCTCCATTTAGGCCTGCACCGCGAGGCGGAGGTGGCGCTGGAGGCTGCCGTGGAATTGTTCGCATCCGCGGGAGACCGGCCGGGGGCGGCGCGGGCGATGGTATCCCTGGCCTTGGAGCGGGTCGACGCCGGCCGTTTTGACGAGGCGATCGCAATGCTTTACAAAGCCGAGGGGGACCTGACCGGGGCCGACGCAGCTCGCGCCGCAGGTCAACGAGCGTTGGCGCTGCAGCGAGCCGGCCGGGTCATAGATGCACGGGAAGACTTTGACCGCGCAGTCGACGCCTTCGAATCCGCCGGCATGGAGGTTGAGGCGGCCGTAGTGAAACAAAACCGGGCGTTGGTCCATGCTTACCGGGGCGAGCTGGACGAAGCGGACGAGGACCTCGAGGCGGCAGCGAGGACCTTCGCTCGGCTCGGTCAGCCAATCCGGAACGCCGAGGTGCTCCACAACCAGGGTTTTGTGGCTGCCCGCCGCGGCGATCTCCCACGAGCGCTGTCGCTGTTCGACCAGGCCCAGAGGTCGCGCCGCCGAGCTGGGAGCACTGCGGCCCGAGATGCTCGTGGACCGCGTGGAAGTCTGCCTCCAGGCCGGCCTGAGCCACGAGGGTCGGGCCTTGGCTGAGGCTGCCGTCGGGGTTCTCGAAGAAGCGGGTTTTACTGCTGACGTTCCTGAAGCCTGCCTGCTCGCCGCTCGAGGCTGCGAGCAGGACGGTGACCCCTCGGCAGCCGCGGAATGGGCGCTGCGAGCCGTCGAGCTCTTTGGTGATCAGCACCGTCCGCGCTGGGAAATCTTGGCGCGCTGCGCCGTCCTCAGAGCAAAGGCAACTGGCGACAACCCTCCGTCAGACCTGGCCGACCGTCTGTCAGCCACGGCCGGGGAACTGCGCAGGGCGGGTTGGGCTGGCCCGGCCCTCGAGGCGGAGGTGCTCGCCGTCGAGCTGCTAGTCGCGGCGCGCAGGCTCGACGCGGCCAAGGACATCCTCGACCAATTGGTCCCCGGCGTGGCAAGAATGCTGCCTCTGCACCGGCTCGGGGCAAGGCTCTGCCAGGCACGCTGGCACTTGGCGGCGGGCGATGCCAAGAGTGCCGAGCGGGCTTTGGTCTCTGGCCTCGGCGCTCTGCTGGCCTACCAGGCCACGCTGGGCTCGATCGAGCTCCGCGCCGCCGCCGGAGGACGTGCGGGCGAGGTCATGGCGCTGGGGGTCGCCTTGGCCAGGGACAGCGGGCAGCCCGCGCGAGCGCTGTGGTGGATGGAGACCGTACGCGCCGCGCAGCAGACCGACCCCGCCAGCCGCGTTGAGGACCCCGAAATGGACGCGTCGCTGGCATCGTTGCGAGACGTGATGACCCTCCTGGGACGCGAACCAGCCAACGTAAAGGAGACAACCGTCCTTCGCCGGCGGCAGTCAGTGCTCGAAGAGGTGGTCCGGCGGCGAAGCCGGCATGCCACCGGCCTGCGCGCCTTCGGGCGGCGGACCTTCAGCGTCGAGCGGATATCCGAGGCCTTGGGTGACAAGGTCCTCGTTGAGTACGCGCCGGTCGACAAAAGCCTCGTCGCAGTTGTCCTTTACCGCGGCGAGTGCCGCATGGTCGAGCTCGCCTCCCTCTCCGAGGTGCGTCACGCCGTCGCCAGCCTGCGACTGGCCCTTCAGGCCGCTCTGGTCACGAGCCCGACCGCTGTTGCCTTGGAAGCACTGGGGGCAGCGGGCAACGCCGTCCAAGGGCTCGTCCTTGACCCCCTCGTCCTCCCCCGCTCCGACGAGGTCGTCGTCGTCGCCGATGGGCCGGTCGCATCCACGCCGTGGGCCCTGCTACCGGACCTGGCGGAGGCAAAGTTGGTCGTCGCCACGTCGGCTGACGCGGCGCTACGGCCTCCCAAGCATTTCCGGCGGACGGAGCTAAGGGTCCTCACCGTGGCTGGCCCGGACCTGCGCTATGCCGAGGAGGAGGCTGAAGCCGTGAGCGCGCTGTGGCAGGGCAGCTCGGTCACCCTGAAAGGCGCCCAAGCGACAATAGGCGCCGCGAAGGCCGCCATGAGCTGCGCCGATGTCGTACATGTCGCCGCCCACGGCGTCTTCCGCGGCGACAGCCCGCTGCTGTCGTCTATCCGGCTGAGCGACGGGCCGATGACAGGCGACGAGCTCGCTCAGGCCACCAAGGCGGCCCGCCTCGTCGTACTGTCCTGCTGTAACAGTGGCATGGCCGATGCCAGCGGGATCGGCCTCAGTCGCCTCCTCACCAGGGCCGGTGCGACCGCCGTCGTAGCGAGCGTGAGCCCTGTGTCCGATGCTGGCTCGGTGGAACTGATGATCGCCTTGCACGGCGAGCTGGTGCGGGAGGCCAACCCTGCGAGCGCACTCACGACCGCTCGTCAAGCGGTGGGTGGGCCGTTGCGCTCACCCTCGTCGGCCGGCTTCGCTTGCTTCGGCAACGGTTTCGAGAGCGTCATCGTCTAGGCCCGACGGCTCTCGGCCCGACCTGGCCGGTCGGCAGGCCCGGGCCCGCTTCTCCAAGGCTTCGGCCAATTCCAAGCAGGTTCGCGCCCTTCGCCTGAGCTCGTCTGCAACTTCGTAAATGTGGCCCAGCGGGACATCCGCCAGGTCCAGTTCCTCAATGTCCAGTTGAAGAACCCCAATGTCCAAAGGACGAAGAGGTGCGGACGGTGCAGCGCGCTTAGGAAGCTCGCCTCGCAGCCCGCGGAGCCGCTGCGCTCGCTCGATGCACAGTGGAGGGCGCCACACCGGCGGCTTCGGCCACTTGCCGGAAGCTGCTTGCAGGCCCCTCTGCCAGGGCCTTGACGATGGCCCTCCGGCCCGCTGCGGGGTCGACCGGCCTGCGGCGCCCGTCCCGACCGGTCCTTACCCCGGCCCCAAGGCCTCGGCAGCCTGTCGTATGCGGGCGACCGTGGAGTGCGAGAGCCCGCACACTTCCGCCACCCAGCGGTCAGAGCGGTCCGGGCACCGGCGAAGTAGGTTCCCGGCTGCCGCTTGCCGTTCACTGCGGGTGAGCGGCTTTCCGTGCCTGATGTTGGCCTGGACCGCGACGACCAACGCTTCGGTCTCGCTGCCCGAGAACAAAAGAGCCCTGATCTCGGTCCGGCCCAACCTTCGGGACGCTTCGACGCGGTGTACACCGTCGATCACTTTCATCGTCCGCTGGTCCACCACAACTGGAGGGAGCCGGTCGAGCACCTCGGCGAGCGCCAGCACATGGTCCTCGTCCACCCTTACATCCCTGGGGGAATAGCTCCCCATGAGGTCTGACAAACGCACGACACGCCCCTCGGACCAATCTTGGCCCGGGGGGCGCGCCATGCCGTTGTCCGATATCGCCGCTCGACCATCCACGAATGAACAAGAGGTGCGAGCTCGCTGTTCCGTACAAACTGCTTCCCCGGATTTCGGCGGCGATAGCGGCCGAGGCGGTCAACCTGGGACTTCGAAGTTGGCGCGCGCCAATTCCGTTGTAGCTCGACAGTGGCACCCCTCGAGGTGGTCGTTGACGAGGCCAAGCGACTGCATCGCGGCATAAGCGGTGGTCTCCCCGACGAAACGGAAACCGTTGCGGCGCAGCTCGGCTGAGAGGGCTTTCGACTCAGGGGTCGACGCCGGTAGGTCGCTCAAGGTCTTGGGCGCCGGGCGGGCACCCGGCTCGTGCCTCCATAGAAGAGCTGCGAGGGAAACACCTTGCGCGGCCAGGCGCACGGTGGACTGCGCGTTGGCGATGGTTGCGGCGATTTTGCCACGATGGCGGATAATCCCCGGGTCGCCAAGCAGCCGGGAGATGTCGGCGTCATCGAAACGGGCGACCACGCTCGGGTCAAACAACGCGAACGCCCTTCGGAAGCCTTCGCGTTTTCGCAAGATAGTAAGCCAGGAAAGACCGGCCTGGAACCCTTCGAGGCAGAGCTTCTCGAAGACGCGGTTATCGTCGCCGACCGGCAACCCCCATTCGTTGTCGTGGTAGGCCTGGTACTCGGGTGGCGACGCTCCCCACCGACATCGGGCTACACCGTCTTCGCCGGTAACGAGGTCGCTAGACATTTCTCAGTGAAGACAGCCGCGATGTGTCAGCTGCGCCCAGCGACGGCCAGCTCTTCGACCCTCGCCGCCTGGCTCCCCGCCGGGTCACGCGGTGGGCGGCTGGGCCACCAAATCCGGTCGCCCAGGTCGAAGTTGAGAGCGGTGACCAGGATGGAGCGGACCACGAGCGTGTCGAGCAGCACCCCGAACGCCACTGCGAAGCCGATCTGAGCGAACTCAGTGACAGGCAGCGTCCCGAGAACTGCGAACGTCCCAGCCAGCACGAACCCGGCCGAGGTGATAACGCCACCGGTAGCGGCGAGACCCAGGAGCGCGCCGGTGCGGGTGCCGTGAGCATGGGTCTCCTCGCGCACGCGGGTCATCAAGAAAATGTTGTAGTCGATGCCGAGCGCCACCAGGAACACGAACACGAACAACGGGAACGCGCTGTCCTCGGCTGGGACACCGAATATGTGGTCGAACACGAGCGCGCTAACGCCGAGCGCGGCGCCAAACGACAGCACGACCGTTGCGACGAGCAGCAGAGGGGCGAACAGGGCACGCAGCAGGAGCGCCAAGATGCTGAAGACGACTAAAAGGGTGATCGGGATGATCAGGTCCCGGTCATGGTGGGCCGCGTTTTCCACGTCGAGGTTCACCGCGCTCGCACCACCCACGAGGGCGTGCGCGCCCGCGATGGAATGGACGGCGGTGCGGACCTTTTCGACGGTGACGTAAGCGGCATTGCTGACAGGGTTGGCGGTCATGGTGCCTTGCAGGTACGCCACACCGTTCTCCACGATGGGCGGCGCCACCGAGGCGATCCCCGGCGTGGCTTTGAGCGCCGCTTGGACCTGATCGGTCTCAGCAGCGTTCGCGATAACCACGACAGGGCTGCCCAGGCCGGCGGGGAAGTGGCGGGCGAGGACCTCTTGGCCGACGATCGAGCTCGGCGTACCCCGGAACGATTGCTTCTCCGTGAGGCCGTCGGCATGCAGGTCGAGGGTGCCAAGAGCCAGCGCGGCCAGGGCAAGCGCGGTGCCTACCCAGACCCAGCGAGGTCGGCGGCTGACCTGCCGCCCGATCCGTGCCCACACTCCCGTGGAGGTTGGCTCGGATGAACCGACGGAGGGGCGGTACGGCCAGAATATCCAGCGGCCCGCGATCACCAAAAGCGCCGGCAGAAGGGTGAGCATCGACGCCAGGCCGACAACTATGCCGATCGCGGCGACCGGTCCCAACCCCCGCGTGGAATTGCTCTCCGCGATCAAGAGGCACAGCAGGCCCGCTACGACGGTGCTGGCGCTGGCGACGATGGCCGGACCGGCTCGGCGCAGCGCGATCGCCATTGCTTCATGGCGGTCGGTGTGGCGACGCAGCTCCTCGCGGTAACGGGCTACCAGGAGCAGCGCGTAGTCAGTGCCCGCCCCGAACACGAGCACGGTCAGGATGCCAGCGCTCTCCGCGTTGACTACCAGCCCGGCGTGACGGTCCAACAAGTAGATGACCGCCTCCGCACTCGTCAAGGCGATGCCAGCGGAGATGACGGGCAGGAGCCAGACGAACGGGCTCCGGTAGGTCAGCAGCAAGATGACCACGACAACAGCGATGGCCGCGTACAACAGGGTGCCGTCAATGCCTTTGAAGGCGTTCTCCGAGTCGGCAGCGTTGCCGAGCGCCCCGGTCACGTAAACCGACAGCCCTGGTGAGCCCCCGGCGATCTGCTTGACCTTGTCTACGACCGTCGGCGTAGCGGACCATCCGTCGGCGCCGAGGTTGTACGGGGCGGCGACCTGAGCGGCTTCGCCGTCGTGGGACCAGACCGGGCCGACAATCGGGCCGCCGAGCGGTGCAACGCCCGCGAAAGTGCGAGCGTTGGCCACAATTTTCTCCCGGTCTGCTGCCGTAAGACCCTGTGAACGCTGGTAGACGATAACGGCGACCAGCGTGTTCGCGTTTTGAAAGGCGCTCTGCGCATTCAGGACCTTGGTCGACTCGGCGCCGCCGGGGAGGTACGCGGTGGCGTTGTTTTGCTCGGCTCCCATCAACTTCCCCGCGAGAGGCCCGGCGGCTGCAACAACGACGAGCCAAAAGACGAGGACCAGCCACTTCCCGCGCCGACCTACGAGCGCGGGGATCCAGCGTGCCTGAAGTGATCCCACGGGAGAGATTTTTGCACCCGCTCAAACTCCGCCGCCACTGGTTTGTCCGGCAGCGCCTTAGAGGCGGCTCGGCCTGGAGGCGGCTCGGCTTAGAGGCGGCTCGCCAATGCTTCGGCGCTGCGCCAGGCCAAGGCCATGATCGTCAGAGTTGGGTTGACGCCTCCGTTGGTCACGTGGACGGAGCCATCGGCGAGGACGACGTTGGCGCAGTCGTGCAACGTCGCTGTGGGGTTGCACACCGACGTTGCCGGGTCGGTCCCCATGCGGCAGGTCCCGGCCTGATGCTGACCAGCAGACAGGCGAGGGTGCGACTTCGGGCTCGGCCCGGACCAGACCTTGGCCGCTCCGCTGGCCTCCATCCACTCCAGCGCTCGCTCCGCAAGGAACCTCGCCGCCTTGTAGTCGTCGGGATGAGCGTGGCCGGACAGCCGGGCCACCGGGAGGCCCAAGTGGTCGGTAACGGTGTGATCGAGCTGGACGCGAGCGGCGCCGTTGGGCAGTTCCTGAATTGGGCCCACGACGTGAGCGGTGCGGAGATAGCCGTCCCGCATCGCCACCTTGGCTGCCGTGCCCCAACGAGGCACGTCAGGGGGGAACGCGGTGTGCCAGAACGATGTCGGCGTCATTACGAACTCGTCCGCCAACATGCCTCCGCCGACGAAACCCTCGTTGCCATGCAAGAACTGGCACGTGGCAATGGCCGGCCCGGGCCCCGCAGCGTCGGTCACCGGCTCGTCGAACAGGCCGAGAGCACCGACATAGGTGTGGCCCTGAAGGCTGGTGCCGACCAGGGGCCGCCCAGTTGCGACATGAGCAGGAGCCTGGCCGTCTCGATGGCTCCGGCCGACAGCACCACCGCACCGGCCCGCACCTCCCGGGGACTACCAACGCCGTCCTCGGCCATCAGCGCAACGCCCGTCGCCCGCCCTGGCGAGCCCGTGAGCACCCTCGCAACCCGGGTGCCGACCAAGACCGTGCAATGCCCAGAAGCCGCCGCATCCGCCAAAACCGAATTGTGGGCCCCGGTCTTGGCGTCGACAGGGCACGCGAAACCAATGCATTGAGAGCAGCGAACGCAGGCGGAGCGCCCACCGAAGGGGGCGGTATTGATCATCAGCGGTACCGCGGCAGTGGGCCAGCCAAGGCGCTCGGCACCCGCCGCCAAGCGGTGCCCGGTAGTGCCGAGCGGGACCGGAGGAAGCGGGTAACCACGGCTCCGGTGCCCGGCATGAGCGTGGCCGGGCTCACCTGCCACCCCTAGGGCCCACTCGGCACGGTCGTAATAAGGCTCGAGATCCTCGTAGGAAATGGGCCAGTCGGCCAACGTGCTGCCGTCAGGCACGCCATAAGTGGTGGCCATATGGAAATCGATAGGGCTCATGCGCCACGCCTGGGCGCCCCAGACACGGGTCCCGCCGCCCAGGGTCATGGCGACGTTGTTCCAGCCTGGGTCGGAAGGAGAAAGCACCTGAGGCCCTTCGTCGGTGACCAGTACCCGAGGATTGCCGGACAACGAAGGCCCGGTATTGTGCCCCCAACGAGCTAGCCGATGGTTGCGTAAGTGGTCTGCGGGCACCTGATCGTTCCCCAGGGCGTCGCCTCGCTCCACTACCAGCACTTCCAAGCCGGCGCCGGCCAAGACATAAGCCGCCACTCCTCCCCCGGCCCCGGCGCCGACGACGACCACGTCATAGCGATCGCGGACCTCATGGTGGGAACGCACGACAGCGGGGAGCCGGCCCGAAGAGCGGGGCGCTAGCGGCGCCGGGTAACCGACCATCGACCACGAGATGGAGCCTCGGTTGCCGCCGTTACCGGGGTCGGCGTAAAAGCCATCAGCGGCAATGCTCACCAGGGTCTCAAAGAACCCGGCCGGGTCAACGTGCCAGGTCGTCCTCACGTCGCCGTGTTCAACATCGGCCAAAACCTGGTCCTGCTTGTCCGGGGCCAGTAGGGCAAACCCGACGCCGCCACGGGAACCTGCTTCGGCGTCAAGGTCGTCTAGGCCGCTCAGCAACAGCGGCCACGCCGCGCCCGAAGCCAGCACCGGCATTGCGCTCTATGAAGTTCATGACCCCGGCCTCGGTTGCGGAGGGATAGTTGTCCTTGGGGATCACACGATCGAGAGCGGCCGCCAAGACGAGGCGACGGGGCCCGTCGGGCAAAGCCAGCGTTTCATCGGGGGGCACCGTCATACTGGTTACCATCTTCCGATAAGGCGGTCCTTTTATGTACGTCCCTGCCCATTTCGCCGTTGACGAGGGACAGCTCGGTCAGCTCCTCGATGACTTCCCCGTCGCAGACTTGGTGACGGTCACCCCGCAGGGCCTGCTCGCCACGTTCCTCCCCGTCCTTTACGAGCCGACAACCGGTGAACGGGGCTCCATTATCGGCCACGTCGCCCGCGGCAACGAACAGTGGCGCGGCCCTGTGCTCGCTGAAGCGCTGGTAATCCTTCACGGCCTGAATGCTTACGTTTCACCTTCCTGGTACCCGTCCAAAGCCGAGCACGGCCGAGTCGTGCCGACGTGGGACTACCTCGTCGCCCATGTCTATGGCCGTTTGGTCGTCCACGACGACGCGGGGTGGGTCGAGGCGTTGGTCCGCAGGCTCACTGCCAAGCACGAGGCGGGCCGCCAGCGACCTTGGTCGGTTGACGACGCTCCTGCAACGTTCACCGCCGCCCAGCTGAAAGGGATCGTCGGCGTCGAGGTAATCATTAGCAGCGTGCAGGTCAAGGCCAAGTGGAGCCAAAACCGCCCGGCGCCCGATATCGAGGGGGTTATATCCGGCCTGGAAGCGAGCGGGCAAGGCGACGCCGCAGCGGCCGTGCGGGAAGCTCGTCCCTAACCGGGTGCAGCCCGCGCTCCGATCTCGACGCGCCTACCGGACGAAGCCGACGCAACCATGGCCTCGCTGATCAGAGCCACTCGGTAGCCGTCCTCGAAGGTGGCCCCGTCCGGCGCCACCGGGCGGTCCTCGCCTAGGCACCGAAAGAAATGGACAAACATGTTCGTGTGGGCGTGCTCCCAACCGAGCAGGTGGCCGCTCGGCCACCACAGGTCCATAAAGGGATGGCCGGGTTCGCAAACGATGACATCCGCCAAACCCTCTACAGGCGTCCCGGCATCGTTCGAGGCGCTCACCCGCAGCTCGTTCAACCGCTCCAGATCCCACGCCAGGGTGCCTCGCTCGCAGTTGACCTCCCAGGCCAACATATTTCGCCGACCTCGGCAATAGCCGGAGGCGTCGATGGTGCCGGCGGCGCCGCTGGCGAAGCGGACTAGGCGCGGTGACGATATCGCCCGGAGCGGGCAGCTCGGGGTCACCTTTGTCCCCCGCCCTGCTGAGCGGGTCGCTGAACAGCGCCGAGACGCTGGTGATCTCGCCGACGAGAAAGCGCGCCTGGTCGATGGCATGACAGCCGATGGTCACCAAGGATCCGTCCGGCGATACCGAGCTCCAGCCTTGCGAGTAGCGGAAGCGAGCTTGGTAGACCTCGCCCAGGGCGCCGCCTCGCAGCATGTTGCGCGCCAGTTGCACTGCGGGGACGAAACGGTAGTTGTAACAGCACAGGTGTTTGACTGCTGCTCGCTCGGCCGCCTCCCACAGGCGCCGGGCGTCAGCGGCGCTGCGTGCCAGGGGCTTTTCACAAACGACGTGCTTACCGGCCGCTATGGCGGCCAGGGTGGGCTCCACGTGGGCAGCGTCCGCGGCGGCGTTGTCAAAGACGGTTATCCGTTCGTCCTCCACCAGGCCGTGCCAGTCCGTGTAGTAGCCGTCAAAGCCGTAACGCACGGCGGCATCAGCCACCCGTTCTTGGGCCCTGCCGGCGACGGCCACCAGCTCGGGGCGCAGCACGCCGGGCCAATCGATGTAGGTAAGCGTGCGCAGAGCGTTGCTGTGGGCCTTGCCCATGAAGCCGTACCCGAGCATCCCCACGCCGGCCCTTGGGCGGGGGTCGGGCGCCGACCGCCGGTAGCCCGGTCCTGGTGCCAGAGCCGTTTGTCGGGTGGGCCGGCTTCAGCCGCCGGCGACAACAGGGCCCCTCGACTTTGCCACCCTCCTGGGCCGCCACCAGGCTACGGAGCTCGGCGATGCTCTGACGCACCGCCAGGTGCTCGTCGTAGCGGTAGTCCGGGTGGAGGTGGTCTATCTCGACAGCCAGGAGCCCGTCATAGCCGGCCTCCGCCAGCAATCGCACGATCTGGCCCATGTCGATCAGCCCCTCGCCGACTGGGGTGCTGGAAAAGAAGAACCATGCCGCAGGGGATACGTCGGCGCGCACCTTCAGGTCTTTTATGTGCGTGGCGAACACGTGCTTCGCCAACTTCTCCATCGCGGCCACGGGGTCGTCCAAGAGCCGCAAGAAATTGCCCGTATCGAAGTTCACGCCAAAGTAGGGCGACCCGACCGCTTCCACCAGCCAGAGCATCTCCTTGGCGGTGTAGTCACCATGGTTTTCAGCAGCAAGCCTGATCCCCCGACGGCCGGCCTCACGAGCCGCCTCTTGGAACCAGCCAGCCAGCACGTCGAGCCGTGGCTGGCGTGGCTCGTAACGCCAGTCGGTGGGCCCAGGACCAGGGGTCACCCGCATCACCTCGGCACCTATCAGGTGGGCGTTACCGATCTGGGCCAGCAAGTCTTCCAAGGCCGAGCGGTTGGTGCCGTCTTCGAGCCCGGTTGGGTGGCCCCAGGCGTAGACCCGGTCCAGGTCATAGTCGTCCAGCTGTGCTCTCAGCTCAACGAACCACGAGCTCTCCATGGTGGGAAAGAAGCACGATTCCAGGGATACACCGTCCACTCCCAGTTCTACGGCGAAGGCAAGGAAGTCCTCCATCGCCATCGGTTGGCCCGGAGGGGGTTGCCCGTCGTAGACCTCCCCGAAAAACCGGTGGAAACAGTAGCTGTCGATCCCGATCTTCATGCTCTGCACGCCCCTTGGTCGATCTCTACCGCAGGCTGAACCCGCCGTCCATCAAGAGCTCCGTGCCGCAACAGTAACCCGAATCGGTGCTCAACAAGAACGCCACGGCCCGAGCCACCTCGTCCGGCTCGGCAAAGCGGTTGAGCACGATCCCCTGCATCCACTGGTCGAACTGGTGCGCCTTCTTCGCCAACAGCGGCGTGCCCACGTACCCAGGCGAGACGGCGTTCACACGCACGCCGCGAGGTCCCCACTCGACCGCCAGCGACTTCGACAGGGCGGTGACGGCGGCCTTGGAGGCGTTATATGCGCACTGATGTTGAGGGAAATTGACGACATAGTTGCCCGACATCGAGGCAATGTTGACAATGCTGCCTCCACCTCTCGCCAACAACTGGCGCCCGAAGGCCTGGCAACTGAGGAACAGGCCCCGCAGGTTCACCCCCAAAACAGCGTCAAAAAGTTCTATGGGCATGTCCTCGGCCGCCACATCGTCTTCGACGATGCCGGCGCAACAAACCAGGTCGACCGGTCCCGATGCCGTCTCGTAGACCGACGACACCGCGGCTTCTACGCTCGATGGGACCGTGACGTCGACGTCCACAAACCTGACACCGGTTAGTGGCTCGATCGCCACGCGGTCGAGAGCGAACACTGACAGGCCGAGCGCCGCCAGGTGAGCGCAAAGGGCCCGGCCGATCCCGCCGCTTGCACCAGTCACCGCAACTTGCCCGTTACGGAACTCCATGTTCAGCCTCCGTTCCTTGCTCCCGGCCGGTTAGCTCGGACAGCTCTGGCCCCCATCATTACCGTCCCGCCGAGCCTCGCGCAGCGTGGGTCACCCATCAAATGGCGGGAGCGCCACCTGGTGCATCCAGCCGCTCCAGGTCGATGTCCAAAAAGCGGCAAACGGCGGCCAGCTCGGCGGTTATGTCGCCGGGGACGGCGTGGATGTGGTTGGCGCCAAAGCGCGACAAGAACACCTCGGCAGGTGCGTCGAAACGGGTGAAGGCATGGGGCCAGACGTAGGTGCTCTGGCGCATGAGGGCCTCGTTGGTCTCGGCGTCGTAGCGCTCGAAGGCGCCGAGGGTGACCTGCAGGCGGTAGCGGCCGTCGGCCCTCGAAAGACGCCCAAGAGTTATGTCCCCCGCAGCGGCAAGGTGGTGGACGGAGGCGCCTCCGGCGGGGAAGTAGAACTCCTCGGGGTAAAGGTGGACCTGGGCCATGTTCTCCGCCGGGTCCTCGCTGCGGGCGGCGAACCAGGTGGCGTGCTGGCCGGAGTTCTCGAGGTCCCAGATCCCCCGGTCGGTGAAATAGTGCCGGACGTCTGCAAAAAGCACGGGCGTGCCGGTGATGCGGTGCATGACCAGCATCGTGAGCGCCCCGTCCATGTCGCATTCGGTGGCGCAGATGTGGATGGCCTTGGGGCCTTCCCAGTCGTAGGGGTCGTTCAGGAACGCTTCGGCGATGTCGGTGGTGGCGAAGTTGTTGGTGAGCTCGGGCTGGCCCTTGATCCCCGAGAAGTCGAGGTGCTGTTCGTCGATGATGTCGCGCATGGCGTGGTAGGAACGGACCTGGCGCTCCAGGATCTCCGGGCTCAGGCGGGTGCCGTCGTAATGGACCCCGGCGGCGTGGCTTTTCCAGCCACTCCCGCCCGGCAGCCGCCCGAGAGGCCGGCACGAGCTCGGAACGCCGCACGATCTCCCACTGGTCTATCTCTTCGACGTCGATGCCGAAGCGGCGCATCCATTCGTCGGTGCGGGCGACGGCGGTGTACATGCCCATGGAACGACCGCCGACCCGGCCGAACGTGCACCCCTCGAGCGAGCGCACCGCGTGGGCGGCGCGCACGAGCGCGCCAAGTTGTTTGGCGACGGCTTCGTCGTCGATGTCGCCCCAGAGCCTTTCGTGGCGGCGGCCTATCTGGTCCAGGCTCCCCCCCGCCGCCAGCAGGCTGACCATGCCCGGGTAGGTGGGGTCGATGTTGGAGAACAACAACAACGGCCCGACGGTGGCCTTTGCCGCGTGCACAGAAAAGTGCGGGAAGGCCCAGACCGGGTAGTTGAAGATCGTGAGGTCCGGGCGCTCGAGCGCCAAGCGGCGTGCTTCGCGTACCGCCACCTGGTTGGAGGTGATGGGCTCGGTGCCGACGACCACCTCGAAGCCCGCAGCCGCGGCAGGCCGCTGCGATGCGGGCCTCGACGGCGGCACCCGAAGGAAGCTATCCCTTGGTGGACGAAGTCGCGGCCATCGCTGAAACTGAGGATCCCGACCCTAGGCAATCAGACCTCCCTTTCAGAAATCCGTTTCAGAAACCCATTTCAGAAACGCGTTTCCGGGGGACCCTACAGCCAGCTCCGTTGGTTGTCAAGAGCCTTTTACTGGACCGCCGGCGGCCGGGGGCCGCGGGGAGATGCCCGCCTCATCAGCTACTGTGGCTGCAAGGGGGTGATGACGTGCACGGGCTCCTTCTTCGACTATCAGGCATAGACGCCGAGGCCGAGGCAGCCGTAAGGGTCATAGCGGCATTCGACCAGTTAGTAGCTCATCGAGCAGATACCGGGGCGTTGGTGAGGGCAGCCGCCGGGCTCGCAGAATGCACAGCCGGTATCCATGACCCTCTTCGCGGTCTGTTCCTGTCTGTCAGTTCCGACGGCCGCAGCGTGGCGAGCCGCGTCATCCCGACGACGAGCACGCTCGCCAAGGTCGATGACGGCAGCGGGGCCGAGGTGTGGCTGGACCGCGTCGGTGGCCCCGGCCCCCTCGACGCGATCGTTGCGGAGAGAATGGCGGCGGCGGCGGCCATCATCTTGGACCGGATATTCGGGTCGGCGTCCTACGCGATAGATCCCGGAGCACTCGAGCTCCTCCTCAGTGAGCAGGTCTCTGACGTCGACCGTGCCCGGTGCGCCCGGTTGCTCGGGTTCTCTGAGGCCCGCGCCATTCGTGCTGTGGCCTTCTTGTGCGTCGGCCCCCAGCGCGACGTGATAACGCGGTCCCTTGAATCCCTCACGTCGCGGATCCGCGACTGCGGAGATATCATGCAGCTCGCCAAGATCGGTGACCTATTCGCGGCCATCACGACAGCAGAGCAGATCCCGGCAGAACTCCCGGCACAAATTCGGGCCGGCGTCGGGCAGAAGGTAGACCCTCTCAAGGCGCCGGCTTCCTGGGCGGGCGCGCGAACCGCGCTCCGGTTCACGGTAAGCCTCCCCGGGCTAAAGCGCCCCCCACTGCAATCTGTCGAGGATCTCGGCCCTCTCATCGCCTTAGCCAACCACCCACTCGACGAGCTTCGCGCGATGGACGACGTCCAAGCGATAACGACTGTCGCCGCAAACGACCCGAGCGGCGAGCACATACACACTCTCGACGCATTCTGCCGCGCTGGGTCGTTACGGCGCACGGCTGCTGAGCTCTATCTCCATCACACCTCAGTTGCCGCGCGCATCGCCCACATCAGCTCGGCTCTTGGGTATGCGGTCGACACCCCTGACGGCGCTTTCCGCGCCCGGATAGCCCTCACGCTCTGGCAGCTCTCTCAAGGCCCAGACTGAAACCGCCCAGTCTGTAACCGCCAGATGGTGCGTGATTGAGCAAGAACAATCGACTTTCGGCGGTTGATCACACGGGAGGCTGCAAGTAGGGTTCTCCGCATGGCAGCCGAGGTCGAGGGCGCGGCGCATAAGCGGCACAATTCGACGTTCACTGGGAACGGGCTGCAGTACAACTACGACGCGGAACTAGCCGCCGTGCTCCCTTTCAACGTAAAGATCCCCTTCGACAATGTTACTGAAGCGCGGCGAGTCGAAGCGGACGGAATGGCTGAGCAACTGCGAGCTCGAGCAGAGCTGCCCAAGGACCCCAACGTGTTGGTGGAGGACCACGTGCTCCCCGGAGCCGGCGGGTCCTCGGATCTCCCAATCCGCATCTACACCCCGGCGCGCCGGACAACTTCGCTCGGAGCGTTGGTCTTCTTCCATGGCGGCGGTTACGTGCTAGGCACGCTCGATAACGAAGAGCTCCGCTGCGTACATTTCGCTGCGCGGGTCAATTGCGTGGTCGTCAGCCCCGACTACCGCCTTGCTCCGGAGCACCCGTTCCCGGCGGCTTTTGATGATTGTTACCGCACTCTTTGTTGGCTTGCGGGCGAAGGGGCGCGCCTTGGTGTAGACGTCGGGCGCATTGCGGTGGGGGGGATCAGTTCCGGAGGTGGCCTGGCGGCGTCCGTCGCTCAACGCGCGCGTGATGAGCATGGCCCAAACCTTGCCCTGCAACTTCTCCTTTACCCGACTCTCGACTCTCGGCTCCGGACCGTGTCGAATGCCCGGTTCACAGACACGCCACTATGGGATGCCCATAGCAACCGAGCGATGTGGGACTACTATCTCGCCGAGTCTGACTACCCGGCCTCGTACGCCGCGCCAGCGCTTGCTGAATCCTTTGAGGGGCTTCCGGCGGCTATGCTGGCCGTTGCCGAGATGGACCCGCTGCGCGATGAAGCGCTCGAGTACGCGTCGGCGCTCCTCAAAGCGAATGTGTCAGTGGAACTGCACCTGTACGCGGGCACCTACCACGCGTTCGATTACATCGCCCCTTTCGCTCAGGTCTCCCAGCGCGCTCTCGCCGATCAAGTCAACTCATTAACCAAGGCGCTCCGTTCATGACTCGTCACTGACTACGGCGTCACTATTGGGCCTGTGCCTACCCCACAAGGCCTACCGCCGTGACGACGTGACTGCCGAACGAACGATTTCTAAGGCAACAAAACGCATCCAAACACACACGAAGTAAACCAACAATAGGAGGAGAAGAACCCTACATGGACAATCCTATGGACAAGAAGGTGTCACGCCGCTCGGTGCTAGGGGGTAGCCTCAAAGCTGCTGCGGCACTTGGGGCTGGGTCCGCCCTTTTCCCGGTCCTCGAGCAAAGAGCGACAGCTCAAAACAAGCCATGGTCTTTCGTGAGCGACACCACGAGCACCGGGAAGTTGACGGTTGCAATTCTTGGGAACGCCGCCTCAAATACGGTCGCTCTCAAGGCGTTCAAGGCATTTCAGAAACAAACTGGCATAATCACGACGCCGCTATTTATCAATGTGGCCACCTGGGTTGACTTTTTCGAACAGATCGAGACCCGGCTGATCGCCGGCGTGGACATCGATACGATGAACCTCGCCACTGAAGGCTTCCGGCTGTTCGCAAGCAAGGGGGTCCTGGCCCCGCTTGACACATACATCGCCCAGGACAAAGCGACCATCGACGCGTTCTACGCCGACATGAACCAAAGGACCCTTGCTCAGTTCCGCCAGCACGCCCAGATTGACGGGCATACCTACTACATCCCGTGGGGTTACAACACCATGGGCATCTGGTACAACCGCAAGACCTTCAAAAATGGCAATGTGAGCGAGCCGTCACCGGACTGGACCTGGGACGACTTTTTGGCCGCGGCGACCGCGCTGACGAAGGCTCCGAACAACTGGGGAATGAACCTGACTATTGACGTGTTCCAGGGCATCGAGCCGTGGATCTTCACCAACGGTGGTCAGGTCCTCAATAGCGCGTGGACGAGTTGCGTAATTGACAACCCGGCCGCCGTTGAGGCCTGCACTTTCGCCGCGAAGCCTCGTGGCCAAGAAGCTTGCCCCGTCGCCGGGCGGGACGTTCAACCAGTTCGGCTCCCTTGGTCAGGGTAACCTGGCCATGATGGGAGCAGGCATCTGGCCCTGGAACTACTATGTGGAGAACGGAGGGGGCAGCGATTTGGCGATAGTCCCGTGGCCAAAGAAGACCCAGCAGGGCTCCCCTGTCGGCCTCGCTTCTTTCCCGATCCTCGAAGGCTCGAAGTCGAAGGATGAAGCCTGGGAGTTCGTCAAGTACTCGATCTCCGAGAGCTTCCAGGCGAACGAGGCCGTTCCCATCGAGGGTGGGATGCCGATGCGCATCTCGATCGCGAACAGCAAGTCCTTCTTGAAGACGCTTCCACCAGGGGCCGAGTACTTCACCGCCGCGCTCGACTACGCAACCCCGGTTGTCGGAGTCACCAATGCCTCGGCTGTGGAAGGCGACATCGACACGACCTGGCAGCAGATCCTTGTTGGGTCGATATCGCCGTCAGCGGGGCTGGCACAACTGCAATCCAAGACAAACGGCGAGCTCAACGTCAGCTGAATGAACCAAGCACGGAGAACGGCTTGATGGGCCAACAAGGGGAGCTCACCCTCCCACCAAGCCGTCTTCGGGCACGCCAGAGCCGCAGCTCACGGGCCGGCCGGCGAAGGGCCAGCATAAAGGCCTACCTGTTGGTCAGCCCGGCACTGGTACTTTTCATTGCCTTCATCGCTGTCCCGGTCGTGGGCATCGTCGTTTTTTCGTTCCTACAGTGGGACCTTCTCACCCCACCGAAGTTCGCGGGGCTTGCCAACTTCCGCATGCTCTTTCATGACGGCGAGCTGCCACAGGCCCTCTTCAACAGCCTCCTGTTCGACATCATGACAACGACGTTGCACATCGTGATCGGTATGGGCTTGGCGATCGCAGTGACGAGCGTGCGGTCCAGGGTCGTCCGCTACTGGGCGCGTACCGCCTTCGTCGTACCGTTCCTGATGTCGGCGGGTGCCGTGGCCGTTATGTGGAGCTACATCCTGTCCGGTAGCACGGGGCCGTTCAACTACTACCTGACGCGGCTCGGTATGAGCCCGCCGGACTGGCTCGCGTCTGGTACATGGGCTTTGCCGAGCCTGGTAGGTGTCGACGTGTGGCAGACGGTCGGGATCACGTTCATCATCTTCCTCGTCGGGCTCCAGACGATCCCGTCGGTGCTTTACGAGGCTGCGGCAATCGATGGGGTCGGCGCCTTCCAGCGTTTTCACTACATCACGTTGCCGATGCTCTCACCGGCAACGATGGTGGCGTCAATCACGGCTTTTATCGGTGCGTTCGAGATCTTTACCTGGCCCTACGTCATCACGAGCGGCGGGCCGGGCAACGCCACCCTTACGATCATGGTCTACATCTTTCGAGTTGCCTTCAGGAACCTCGAGCTCGGGTACGGCGCGGCTGTCGCCATCGTCAACTTGCTAGTTCTCGTCGCCCTTGTCCTTTTCGGTTTGGGGCTCGGACGGAGGTGGGTGCACTATGAGCGGGTCTGAGACGTTCCCCCTGCTGGCCCGCGTCGGCCTCAGCCGCAGCCTTCGCCGGGTGAGACTGCGTCGATGGCTAGTGTCCGCGGTCCTTGTCGTCGGCGGGTTCATCATGCTCCTCCCCGAGCTCTGGGTATTGGTGAACTCCTTCGAGCCGTCGAGGATGCAGTTCACCCTCCCTCCGGTCTGGTTCACCAGCCACCTGACACTTGCCAGCTACCGGCAGCTCTTCGACCTAATTCCCTTCCTGATGCAGCTCGCCAACAGCGTTGCCGTCACCGTCGCGGTTGTGGTCGGTTCTTCCCTGGTGAGCGTGCTGGCCGCGTACGCGTTCGCCCGCTTGGAGTTCTGGGGCCGCGACGTCCTGTTCGTCGCTCTACTGTCCGGCTTGATGCTCCCCATCCAGATCGCCGCGATCCCCGAGTTCATCGAGGTTAAGTACCTGGGCCTGCTGAACTCTCAATTAAGCTTGATATTCCCAGCGCTCATCCAGGTGTTCGGCATTTTCCTCCTGCGTGAGCACTTCAAGACGATCCCTGACGAACTAGAGGAAGCTGCCCGGCTGGAGGGGGCTGGCGAGCTCCAGATCCTGAGGCTTGTCGTCGTGCCGCTCTCCTGGCCCGCGATCTATGCCACCGCGATTATCACCGCTCAGTACATCTGGAACGACTTTTTCTGGCCGAACCTCTACATCACCAGCGCGAGCCGGATGGTCGCGCCCCTTGGCCTCGTCACTTTGCAGAACGCCTACCAAAGCGGGCCGGTGGGTGCCATCTTCGCCGGTTTGTCCATCCTCGTTATCCCTGTCGCCGTGTTCTTCGTGTTCGTGCAGCGCCAGCTCATGGAGGGCCTCGGCTTCGCTGGCATTTCCCGATGAGATCAGTACGTGGCGCGGCCACCACTTATGTCGTACACGGCTCCGGTTGAGAAGCTGACCTCGTCGGAAACGAGCCAAGCGACCAGCGCCGCTACCTCGTCGGCTTGACCAATGCGCCCCATTGGGATCCGGCTGAGCATGTAGGCAAGCACCTCGGGAGTGTTACCAGCGTTCATGGGCGTCTCGATAACCGCTGGCGCGATAGCGTTTACCAGGACCCCGCTGGTGGCGAGCTCCTTACCCAGGGCCTTGGTGAGCGCAATGACGGCACCCTTGGACGCCGAGTAGGCGGCCAGGTTCGGGTTGCCTTCTTTGCCAGCAATGCTGGCGATATTTACGATACGCCCCCAGCCCTTATCGCGCATGGCCGGGACGACGGCCCGGCACAGGTTGAACACCCCGTTCACATTGATAGAGAGCGTTCTTTGCCACTCATCGTCGGTTATTTCCCATAGCGGTTTGTTCGGGCCTATGATCCCGGCGCTGTTGATGACGATGTCGACCGGACCGACCTTCGCCACGGCCGCGTTGACGGCGGGGCCGTCGCTGACATCGAGCTGGAAGTTCGGCGCCAGGGGCCAAGTCGAAAGAGACCGTCTCGACGCCCTCTCGCCGCAACCTTGCCACGCATGCGGCCCCAATGCCGCTCTCCGCACCGGTCACTATTGCCTTTCTCACCGCCGGTTTCCTTTCCCTTCAGTGAGACTCACGCGCTACCCAGTTCCCGCTCGCGCCGACCAGGAAGTCGAGGTCCGCCCCGGTGTCAGCCTGCATAACGTGGTCGACATAGAGCTTCGCCCACCCTCGGACCGGCGCGGCATAAGCGCTTTCGCTACCCGCGCTCTGGCCTCGCCGTCCGAGCTCCTCCTCTGACACGTCGAAGCTGAATGAGCGGTTTTCGAGGTCCATGCGGATTATGTCGCCGGTGCGCACCAGGGCCAACGGCCCCCCCGCCGCGGCTTCGGGAGCGACGTGGAGGACCACCGTCCCATAAGCCGTGCCGCTCATACGGGCGTCGCTTATCCGCACCATGTCTCGCACGCCCTGCTCGAGCAGTTTTCGCGGCAGCGGCATGTTCCCGACTTCGGGCATTCCCGGGTAGCCGCGCGGCCCGCAACCCCGGAGGACCAGGACGGAACGTTCGGTCACATCGAGGTCAGGGTCATCCAGGCGGGCCCGCATGTCTTCGATGCTGTCGAAGACCACGGCCGGGCCAACGTGCTGGAGCAAGGCCGGGGTGGCAGCGGCTGGCTTGACGATGGCACCGAGCGGCGCCAGGTTGCCTCGCAGCACGGCGATGCCGGCGTCCGCCATGAGCGGCGACTGGCGGGGCAGTATCACCGTGTCGTCGTAAACAGGCCGGTCGGTGAGGTACTCGACGAAGGGCCGGCCGGTAACCGTGATCGCCTCGCTATGGAACAGGTCCTTCACCTGCGCCAAGGCGGCAAGTACGCCGCCAGCCCGGTAAAAGTCGTCCATCAAGAACTCACCTGACGGCTGCAGGTTGACCATCAGCGGCACGTCGTGACCGGCTTGGTCGAAGTCGTCGAGCGTCAGGTCGATGCCCAGACGGCCGGCGATGGCCAGCAGGTGCAGCACCGCATTGGTCGAGCCACCCACGGCGGCCACGGCGATGATCGCGTTAAGGAACGATCCCTTTGACATTATGTCGCTGGGCCGCCGGCCATCGCGCACCATGTCGACGACGAGTTGGCCCGTCTCGTGGGACATCTTCAGCAGCCGCGCGTCCGGCGCCGGCGTCCCCGCCAGACCCGGGATGGTCATGCCGAGCACCTCGGCCACCACGGCCATCGTCGAAGCCGTGCCCATGGTGTTGCAGTGGCCCTTGCTCCGCACCATGGAAGCCTCGGACTGCAAGAACTCGGCGTTGGTCATCTTGCCGCCGCGCACCTCTTCACTGAGCCGCCAGACGTCGGTGCCACAGCCGAGAGCTACGCCCCGGAAATGGCCGCTCAGCATCGGGCCGCCGGGGACGACAACCGCCGGCAGGTTGACAGATGCCGCCGCCATTAGCAGTGCCGGGATTGTCTTGTCGCACCCGCCCAGTAGCACCAGCCCGTCGACCGGGTTGGCCCGGAACATCTCCTCCATGGCCATGGCTGCCATGTTGCGCCAAAGCATGGCCGTCGGTTTGACCGCGGTCTCGCCCAGCGAGACAACGGGAAGGTTGTAAGGGACACCACCGGCCGCCCACACACCCTGCTTCACGGCCTCGGCCACCTCGTCCAGGTGCATGTTGCACGGCGTCAGGTCTGATGCTGTATTGGCGATGGCGATCTGGGGCTTGGACGAGTCGAGTGCATCGTCCGGGAGGCCCCGTCGCATCCAGGCGCGGTGTATGTAGGAGTTCCGGTCCTGGCCGGAATACCACTCTGCACTTCGGAGGTCCCCCACTCCAACCTCGTTCCAATTATCGGAGTTTCATATAACTATTCGGAGCTGCGGGTACAGTATGGCACGTCAGGTTGGCGCTTACAGCCGTTCGGGCCGACCGCTAAAACGAAAGTAGGGTACGAATGCGACTTGTCCGGACCGGGGCACCAGGAGCCGAAAAACCCGGAGCGTTGGTTGACGATAACCTGCTCGTCGACCTGTCGGACGTGGTTGCCGACTACAACGAAGCGTTTTTCGGCTCCGGTCGTATCGCCACGCTGGCGCCGCTCATCGCCGAGAGGGCGGCATCAGGTAAAGCCGAGCCCCTGGGCGACCGACGCCTCGGCGCACCATTCGCCAGGCCGCACCAGATCCTGTGCATCGGCCTCAACTACAGAGACCATGCGGCAGAAACCGGGCAGGCTATCCCGGCCGAGCCGATCGTGTTCAACAAGGCCCCGAACACGCTCATCGGCCCGAACGACGATGTGCTCATCCCCAAAGGATCGGTGAAGACCGACTGGGAGGTTGAGCTCGGGGTCGTGATCGGCAAGCGCTGCCTGTACTTGGCCGACGAGGCCGAGGCGGCCGACGCCATCGCCGGCTACGTGCTCGTCAACGACATCAGCGAGCGTGAGTGGCAGATCGAGCGCGGTGGCCAGTGGGTGAAAGGCAAGTCCGCCCCGACATTCAACCCGGCGGGGCCGTGGTTGGCGACACCGGACGAGATCGACGATGTGCTCAACCTCGACATGACGCTGGACGTGGACGACAAGCGCTACCAGACAGGCTCGACGTCGAAGATGATCTTCGGCCCGATGTTCCTGGTGCACTATGTCAGCCAGTTCCTCGCCCTCGAACCCGGCGACCTCATCAACACTGGCACCCCCGCCGGGGTCGGGTTGGGCCAAAAACCACCGACCTACTTGCACGGCGGCGAGACGGTGGCACTCAGCGTCTCCCGGCTCGGCAAACAGACCCAGCACGTCGTCTCGCACACCTACTCCGGGCGGTAATGCGCGCCCTGGTGGTTGAGGGCCCGCGGCGCGGGGGCGTGCAGGAACTTGATGCGCCCGTCCCGCAGGAGGGCCAGCTTCTTGTCGATGTGGAGCGCGTCGGGCTGTGCGGGACCGACGTCGAGCTTTACACCGGCGAACTGCTGTACTTCGAGCAGGGCCTAACCCATTTCCCCTTGCGCCTAGGCCATGAATGGACGGGCCGTGTGTCGGGAGTGGGACCGGGCACCGACCCGTCCTGGATAGGCCAGCGGATCACGGGCGACACCATGCTCGGCTGCGGCCACTGCCAACTGTGCTTGGCCGATAGGCACTATGTCTGTGCCGACCGCAACGAGATCGGGATCACCGACGGATGGCCCGGGGCGCTGGCCGAGCAGATGCTGGTGGCGGAGCGCTTTGCCTATCGCATCCCCGACAACGTAAGCGTAACCACCGCCGCGATGGTCGAGCCCGGGGGGAACTCGCTCCGCGCCGTCGAAGCAGCAGGCCTGCCGCAGGGTGGGCGCCTGCTGGTGCTCGGCTCGGGCACGATCGGGCTGCTCGCCGCCCAGATCGGGCTCGCTAAGGGCCTTGAGGTGCACGTGGCCGGGACACGACCGAGCTCGCTCGAACTTGCTCGCGACCTCGGGATTGAGCACGTTTACCAGATCGCCGACTTGCAAGGCGAGCGCGACCGGCGTTTCGACGCAGTAATCGACGCGAGCAGCGACCAGACCATGCCGGCGCTGGCGGTCAACCTGGTCAGCCCGGCCGGCCGGGTCGTCCTCATCGGCGTGTCGTCGGCGCCAAGCCTCATTGACACCAGGGCGCTCGTGGTGGCTGACGTGACCGCCAGTTGGCATCTTGTCAGCGTCTCCGGGCTTAAAGCGCGCCATCGAGCTCTTTGCCTCCGGGGCTGTCAACCCCGAACCGCTCGTGAGCGAGGTGGTCGGGCTCGAAGAGGTCACGTCGCGCCTCGAGGGCCGGCGCGGCGAAAACGCCGGGCCGGGGCCGAAAGTACACGTCGACCCCCGGAAGTAAATGCTGGTACACGTGGGCCCCCGCAACTAAACGGGGCGCGACCTTAGAGTGTTTTGAACCGGTCAGAAACCAGGCCGGGGACGCCCGGCCGGGCGACAAAGAGATCTCCAGCATGGTTCTCGGCGCCGAGCTGGGCGGCACTCAGATCCTCGCGGGCCGTCGTGATGTAGAGGTCCTCCAGGGAGGGCCCGCCGAAGGCGACGCTAGATACGTGCGAGGTCGGCACCCGCACGGTCGCCAGCCGGCGGCCGTCTGCGGGGTCGATCCGGTCTACGCGTTCGCCGCCCCAACATGCGACCCATAGGCAGCCCTCCGCATCGATTGCCATACCATCGGGACCGCTATCGGTGATCTCGGCAACGACGCGCCGGTTGGAAAGCCGCGCCGGTTCCCTGGTCAAAGCTGAACGCGTCGATGCGATGTGTCGGAGTGTCTATGTAGTAGAAGGTTGTGCCATCGGCGTCCCACGCCAGACCGTTGGAAATAGTAACGGCCTCGAGGAGCACGGAGACCCCGCCATCCCCACTCAATATGTAGAGCGAGCCGAGTGGTCGCGAATGGTGATGGTCCATGGTCCCGGCCAGGAAGTGGCCGCCCGGGCTCACTTTCCCGTCGTTGAAGCGAACCGTCCCGAGGTCAATTCGGAACTCGCCGAACCGCTCGAGGCCCGTACCGTCCGAGTTGGCGAAAAAGAACCCATCGACAGCTGCGATCACCAAACCCCCGTCGTCGCGTAGGACTACCGCACCCACAGGCCCATTGGTAGAAAAACTGCGGTGGGCTCCGCTCTCGGGGGCAAAGGCGTGGACACGATGGCCCATGATGTCGACAAAATAAAGTTCTTGGGAGCGCTCGTCCCAGACCGGGCCTTCGCCTAGTTCGGCCTGGATGGCCAGGGCCAGCTCCACCTCATGCTGCTTTATCGTCATGTGACCTCCGTTATACCGAGAAATATTAACCCGTCAGGTGGCAACAGGGCGGCCCGCGGTCGCGCTGTACTCCGACCACGAACCCGGGTAGAGCCGTCCTGGGCCGAAACCGCACAACTCCAGGGCAAGCAGGTTGTGACAGGCCGTGACCCCCGAGCCGCAGTAGGAGACGACCGGTTTGCCACTACGCGGCCCCGGCATCGGCAAATCGCTGGCGGAGGACCTCCACCGGGAGGAAAAGCCCGTCGGCATCAACGTTTTCCCGGCACGGAAGGCTCAACGCCCCCGGGATATGGCCTGCCTGCGGGTCGACCTGCTCGTTGTGGCCGTGGTAGCGGTCGCGGCCCCTGGCGTCGAGCACCACGTTCGAGGGGTCACTGGCGTCGTCGATGTCAGCCAGGAGGCCCGATGGCCACGGGCGCGCCGTGAAGTGAGCGGGCACCGCCTCGGGCGCCTCTGCCGTCAACGGGCCTGAGTACGCAAGGAGGCCGCCGTCCAATAGCGCCGCCTCGTGGCCGGTCGCCCGCAACATCCAGACCAGGCGCGCCGCGATCACGCCGCCCTGGTCGTCATAAGCCACTACGACCGTGTCATCGCCTATGCCGAGCATCGACATGCCGGCAGCAAATACCTCCGGGTCAGGCAGCGGGTGGCGGCCTCGACCGGCTCCCGGGTCGCCGGACAAAGACTTGTCCAAGTCGACAAAAACTGCGCCCGGGAGATGGCCCCGTTCGAACGCCTCGCGGCCGGAGCGGCCATCGAGGTACCACCGCACATCGGCGAGGACCAGCCCGCTACCTTGCCCGCTCACCCAGGCGAAATCGCTTGGCCACTCGACCCGGTCAGGCGCCTGTGGACCAGGACACGCCCAGCCGTTGCAACGTCCTCACGCTCATGTCACCCTTGTGCCACTCCGGCGCGGCGGACGTCAGCTCCATACGGGGCAGTTGAGGCAAGAAGGCCTCCAGCACGGCGGCGGCCTGCTCCCTCGCCAGCGGTGCACCAAGGCAGAAATGGGCACCCCAGCCAAAGGCAAGATGCCGGTTGGGCTGGCGGAGCACGTCGAAGGTGTCCGCGTTCTCGAACTTGGCCTCGTCCCTGTTCGCCCCGCCGAGGTGCAGGATGACAGAGTCGCCGGGCTCGATCGTTTTGCCGGCAAGGACGACCTGGCCACCGGCGAGGCGAGAAGCCATCGGGATCGGGCTCTCGAAGCGGAGGATCTCCTCGATCGCCGATGCCACGTTGCCCGGCGCTCCCACCAGCTTTTGCGCCTCGTCAGGTCGAGCCAAGAGGAGGTACATCCCGTTGCCAAGCAAGTCGCGAGTCGTGGTGTGCCCGGCGGCAAGGATGAACACCGACAGGCCGATCAGCTCGTCGTATGAAATGAGGCCGCTATCAAAGGCCCTCACGAGCTCCGTGAGGATGTCATCTCGGGGCTCACGGCGCTTGTCCGCGATGAGCCGACCGAAGAGTTCTTCGAGCGCGAACCAGCTCCTGTTGGCCCTCTCTAGCATGCTCTGGGTGCTTGGGCTCCACGTCGGGTCGACGAGGCCGGCAAACTGGCCGACGTCGCCGGCCCAGTCGTGGAACTCGGTGACGTTGTCGTCTGGTACCCCGAGGAGGCGGCAGATCACTGTCAACGGGAGACGGAGCGCGAGGTCATCGACGAGGTCGAAATGCTCGCGTTCCCGCATGTTGTCAAGTATTTCTCGGACCGACGCCTCGATCATTGGCCGGGACCTTGCCGCCGAGGCTGGATTAACGACCTTGCGGGAGACTTCGCGCATCTGTGAGTGCTTGGGTGGGTCGGTGAACCCAAGCCAGTTGGACAGGTGGGTGGTGAGCGAGGCGTACTCGGGACGGAGTGCTTCAGGCACCGCCCGCTCGTTGATCAAGACCCGGTCGTTGCGCAGTTCGGGCTCGCGTAACGCGCCGATTACCTCCTGGTAGCTCGTAACTACCCAACCATCCAGGGGGGCGCTCCAATGCACCGGCTCGGCCCGCCGGAGCTCGTCGAGCACTGGGTAAGGGTCGGCCAGCTCGGAGCGGCAAAACGCCTGGTACTCGGCGCTCGTGCTCCAGCGTGGCGAGGCCTGCCTCTGACCGGTGGTTCCGGCATCGTTCACTGGGTTTCCTTTCGCGCATAAGGCATTTCGGTACCTAAGCCTTGTTCCCGGCCACGAACGATGCCAGAGAATGCCGTAGCCAGCCGGTCCCGTTCCCTCGTGCCCGCCTTCCGGCCGCGTACACTGCGCCAAGCAGGATCGCACCGTCGGCGATCTGCACGCCGGCCGCGCTCGTCCAGAACAGCGGCAACAGAGCCGAGACCAGGGTGAGGATCAGAGCGCCGGCGATCGTCCCCACGTAATGGCCCTTACCGCCGAGGATCGAGGTACCGCCCACGGCGACCGCGACCGCTCCGGTGAACAGGTAAGGGTCGCCCATCGTTAGGTACGCCTGCCCGGTGAAGCCCATCAACAGCAGGCCGGCGAGCGAGGCGCCGAGGGCGGAAACTATGTAGGGCACGAGCAGCACGCGCTGGACGCGCACCCCGGCGAGCTTCGCCGCCGAAGCGTTGGTGCCGACGGCGTACAACCGTCGGCCGAAGGTGGTGGCGCTCAGCAAGACGATGGCGATCACCGCCACGACGATCCAGCTCAGGAGTATCACCGGTATACCTAACACCTGGTCGGTCACGGCATTGACCAATCCCTGAGGCGGCGACGACGAGATCCCGCCGTTGGTGTAGACGAGCAGGAGGCCTTGCAGGGCACCGTTCATGCCCAGCGTCATGATGATCGGCGGGACGCCGACGTAGGCGACCCCGATCCCGTTAATCAGGCCGATGCCAATGGCGAGGCCGGCGACCAAGAGACAAACCGGTACAAAATTGGCATCGCTCCCCTTCAGTAGGACCGAGCTGAGCACCGCCGCCCCGGTGAGGGTCCACGGCACGGAGAGGTCTATGCCGCCGGTCAGGATGCAAAGCGTCTGGCCGAACCCAATGATGCCTATGAAGGACCCGAAGACCAGCAGGGTCCTGATGTTGGTCCATCCGGCGAAGCCGGGCGTATGGATGGTGCCGACGGCGAACAGGACCAGCACGAGCCCATAGGCGATGATCGTCGGACGGTAACGGCGGGCCAGGCCCGCGAGCCCGGCGTAGCCACCGGCGTGTTCCCCCTCGGGGTTGGCGCTGGTAGCTTCATCGGCGCCCGCAGCGGCCTCGCCCGTGTCGGCCGCCCCGCGGTCATCCTCAGGTAAGACGGCGGGTGTCGCCCCCTCCCGCTCCTGGTCGGTCACGCCAACTTCCGATCTCTGACACGGATCGCCAAGGCGCTCAAGGTGACCGCGACGATCAGGAGGAAGCCTTGCAGGAAAACGCTCCAGAACGAACTGATATTGGTCGCCGCGATGAGGTCGGGGATCATCAGGTACGCGACTGCCCCGACCATGGACGCGGCGGCGGAACCGGTCCCGCCGAAGATGCTCGCCCCTCCGATGACCACGGCCGCGATCGAGGTCAGGATGTACTCGTCCCCAGCGGTGGGCGACCCCGAGGCCTCCTGAACGGCAATCCAGATCCCGGCTATCGCCGCGCAGGCGCCCGAAAAGGCGTAGCACTGGACCGTGCGTGTGAACATGCGCACACCGATCAGGCGTGCCCGCTCGGCATCCGACCCCATGGCCCGAAGGTCCCGTACGAAGCGGCTGTGGCGCAGCCATGCCCACAGCACGAACAGCGCCGCGGTGCACAGTACGGACTTCGGCACGCCGGCGATGGGCCCGAGGATCAGGCTCGTCGCCGGACCTGGGACCGACCCGCCCTCGATCGGCAGGACCGCGAGCGCGATGCCATCCCAGATCGTCCAGGTGGCGAGCGTCACCAGGAACGGCTGCAGGCCGCTGTAGGCGATCACCAGGCCGTTCACGACCCCGATGAAGACGCCGAGCCCGATCATGCCCAGAAGTTCGAGGTACGCGTCCGTGCCTTTGACCGAGCCTGAGACAGCAAGGATCGAAGTCGTGACCGAGATCGTCCCCCCGATAGACAGGTCGATGCCGCGGGTGAACAGGTTGAGCGTCTGAGCGAAAGCGACGATCGCGAGTGGGAAAACCGCAGAGAACCGCACGTCGATGGCATCGGGCCCGTCGATCAGGGCCGGCTCGACAGCCAGGATGGCGATAGCCAGTACAGCGACATAAATGTAAGGCATGACCGTCGCCAGGCTCGGGACGGACAACCTCGAGTACATGCCGGCTGCTCCGGGAGCCACGGCTTCCCGAGCGCTCTGGTCGGTCACGATGGTACGAGTGCGGTGGGACCAGCGCCGCCCACTACCGCGGCCACAATCGACTCTTCGGTCATCGGAGCTTGCAGGTGCCGGAAGACCGCGCCGTCGTGTAAAACGATGACCCGGTCAGCCATATTGACGAGCTCTGCAACATCGCTCGAGTAAAAAATGATCCCGACGCCTTGACTGCACTCGGCACGCATCAAGGCGTAGATCTCGGACTTCGTCCCGACGTCAACGCCGCGGGTAGCGTCGAACATCAGCAGCAAGCGCGGCGAGCACGCCAGGACCCGGCCCAGCAGGACCTTTTGCTGGTTGCCGCCGGACAGTGCGGAGACTTGCTGGCGAGGATCGGCGAACTTGATCTTCAAGCGTCGCTGGGCACCGTCTACCAGGGCCCGCATTCGCGCCCGGCGGAGAAAGCCCATCCGTGAGACCTCCCGCAGGCTCGACAGCGCGAGGTTGTCGCGGATCGTCAGGGAAAGGCACAAACCATCCCGTGCCCTGTCCTCGGGCACGAGGCCGACCCCGGACCGCAGGGCGCGGGCGGGAGCCGAGTGGTGCATGGGCCGCCCTTCGACTTCGATCTCACCTCTCGCAGCGCGTGCCCCGAACAGCGCCAAGAACAGCTCGGCCTGGCCCTGGCCGTCGAGGCCGGCCACTCCCACGATCTCGCCTGAGCGCACCTCGAGGTCCACCTCGTGCAGGGCTGGCGGGGAGGACAGGGCTTTGACCCGGCAGACCACCCCGTCGCCGACCGGCGATTCACGCGGTGGGTAGACCCGCTGAACGGAGCGCCCGAGCATCATCTCGACGAGACGCGCCTCGTCCAGGTCCTCGGCGGAGCGCGAGCCGACATCGAGCCCGTTGCGGAACACTGTGATCCGGTCGCAAAGCGCTTCCACCTCAGCGAGGCGGTGTGAAATGAACAGCACGAGGCCACCGTCGCGAGAAAATTGACGGACCTCCGTGAAGAGCCACTCGACCTGCTGGGGCAAAAGGGCGCTCGTCGGCTCGTCAAGGAGCAGCACTCTTGGTCGGTGCATAAGCGTCTTCACGATCTCGAGCACCTGGCGCTCCGAAAGACGTAGCGCACGTACGGGGCGCCTGAGGTCGCCGTAGTCCAGCCCGTAGCCCGCGAGTGCCTGCCGGGCGGAACTGACCAGGGCGCGCTGGCTGACCCTGCCCAAACGAACTTGGGGCTCCCGCCCGTAAAACAGGTTGGCGGCAATGCTCAGGTCGGGGATAAGGCTCAGCTCTTGGAACACCGTGCCTATGCCGGCGTCGACGGCGTCGCGCGGGTTGCTGAACCGGAGTTCGCGCCCGTTCAGGGTCACGGTCCCACCGTCAGGGACGACGGCGCCGGAGAGCACCTTGACGAGCGTGCTCTTACCGGCGCCGTTTTCCCCTACCAAGCCGTGGACCTCCCCGAAGGAACCCTCCAACGAGGCCCCTCGAAGGGCACGTACGCCGCCGTAGGACTTGACGATCCCGAGCATCTGCGAGCCCTAGGCCCTCCCCTCCCGGCCCCGGGCCTTGTCCCTTTGCTGGAAAGGGCCCGGGGTTGGAGGAGCCGACGGCGTCGCCCATGGTCGCTGTCAGCAGCGTTGCTAGCCGGCCTGTGCTGCTGTAATGGGGTATTGCGGCAGGGTAAAGGGAAGAGCCAATCCCGGAGCTAGTTGCGGGTAGCAGTTCTTGCCCACCACGATCTGTTGGATCCCGAGTTTGCCCGGGTTCGCCATGGGCTTGAAGCCCGGGGTCCCACTGGTGTAGAGGAGCATCGGGACCGGGACCGTTATCGCAGTCGAGGGCTTGGAGCTGCCATCGAGAACGTCGAGCGCAAGCTTCAGGGCGATCTGCACGACCACGGGGGACCCGGTGAGGATGGCGCACTTGGCGTGGTCCTGAGCGCAGGCGAGGAGCTCGCCGTTATACCCGAAGCAGGTGGCGGCAGGCAGGGCCGATATGCCGGCGTCCTTGAACGCGGTGAAAGCGGGCTTGCAGTAACCCTGGGTCATCACGCCGGTGACATTCTTGTCCCCGACAAGGTCAGCGGAGATACCCTGCAGCTCCGGGCCGTCGGCGAACTGGCCCGTGTAGTAGTTGGCGACTTTGATCTTCGTGCCACCAAGCTTGAGGCCGTTCAAGAACTGGTTCTCGATGAGGCCGGCCGCCGACGAGCCGGGTAGCCCACGGTCGACGAAGATGCTGCCCTGTCCCCTTGAGGGCGTAGTTCATCCACTGGCCGACGACGTACATGCCGTTGTTCATGCTCTGGCTGACCTTGTAGGCGCAGGGGGCGGTCACTGGGTTGTCGAAGGATACTACGAGGATGCCCGCGTTGCAGGCACGGGTGAGGGTGGGGTTGAGCGCCGCTGCCGAACTGGCGTCGACCAGGATGGCGGCCGGTTTGCCTTGGATTATGTCGTTCAGCGAGGCGATCTGGTCCGACGTCGTGGCCCCCGCGTTCTGGATCGAGAAGTTGATTTTACCCTTGAACGGCGGGAGGTTCGAGGTAAGGGTCGCGACGCGCTCCATCTCCGGGCGCCAGTCGTTGCCCAGGAAGTTGTTGCTTAGGACGATCTTGTAAGGTGCGGCGGCGGCCGCAGTCCTGGTTAGGGCGGGCGCCTGAACCGCACCCGCGGTGATCGTCCCACCGATCATCGTCGCTCCGGCGGTAATAGCTCCCGAGAAGCAGGGCAGGCCAACGGCGCTGCCGCCTCGGGGAGCTGAGGCTTCGTTCCATAGTTTCTCCTTGTTCGTTGATGGACAAGGGACCCCTACGTCGAACCGTAGGAACGCCCCCGTTGAGATTTTTCGACCACCGATAAAAGTTGCGGGAACTTCGTTTTCTGTCTGTTGCCTATGCGTTTTGATTTGCAACATCACCGGTGTCAGTTCGATAGGCGCCCCTCTCCCCCCCTGATCTTCAACAGTCCTCCCCCAGGCTGGTCGACGGCGTTCTCGCGAGATGTAATCAGGTGGCCAGGCCACTTGTCAAGGCACCCCACGGCCCAGTTACAGCGACCTCGGCGCCTATTTTCCGGGTGGCGACGTGAGAGGAAGGCTGTCTCCAGCACAGTCAGCTCCCGGCCGGAGGCGCCACACGAGCCAGTTTTATCGTGCGGCCTCCAATGAGCCATTCGGCGACATAGAGATGCCCGTCGGCGTCGGCCGCTAGGCCATGCGGGCTGTTGAAGAGCCCTGGGCGCAGCTGCGGCATGCGCTTGGGGTGCTCGTGTGCATCGACCCCGTTCGGCCAACCGGGCAGGTTGCACACCTCGCCGTTCTCACCGAGGTAGCCGATCAGCTCGTCATCAGGTCCAAGGACGGCGAGACGGGCGTGAAGTTCCGCCACAATAAGCCTCCCTTCGTGGGAAGCAAAGGCGCTGGGGCTGACCAACCAACCTTGGCCGACCACGCGAAGGAACGACCCGTCAAGGCTGTAGACCTGGATCCGGCTGTTGCCACGGTCGGCCACCCACACCTCGGGCTGGGCGTGCCGGCGGTCGATGAAAACGGCATGGGGACAATTGAAACGGCCGGCGCCCTCCTCGCCGCTCAGGGTTTGGAGATAGGTGCCGTCGGCGCTATAGCGGTGCACAAGGTGCTGGCCATAACCGTCTGCGACCCAGACGTCCCCGTTCCCGCCGTGGCGGGCCTCGACGACGGCTACCGAGGTAGGGGCGTAAGTCCCGCTCTCGTAGGCGGCGTGCGTAGGCCGAGGCAGGCACTTGACTTCGGTGCCGTCGAGCCCGAACTCGACAACCTGGCCCTCGGTGATCGCCTCGTCGGGCAGATAGGAGCCGTCCGCGGCCCTGCGCATTTTCTTGCCCGGGTCGGCTACCCAGATCAGCTCCTGGCCGTTTTCGTTGACCAGTGTGATGCCGTGGCCTTCCTTCAGTCGCGTCGGCCACGATCGCAAGAACTGTCCCTCGGCCCCGAAGAACATGACATCGGGCCGTTCGGGGTGGAAGCTCACGACTTCGCCCCCACCCGTCACCGCGATGCCAGGATGCGCCCACCCGATGCTCGCCTCATCGGGTGAGGGAACGTCGGCCCAGTCCTCCAGCCACTCATATACCTCGCCGTCATCGCCCGCGGTCACCCTCACGAGTGCGCCTTTTGGCCCGGGGTACGTTCGTCCTCGCCCAGCATGTCGTCGAGCACCCGGCGCATGCGCTCCAGGTGGTCGTGCATGGCTTGTGCCGCCGCGTCAGGGTCGCGGGCCGCAGCGCGGCAACGATGGCCACGTGGTCTTTGTGGGCCTGGTTGCGGACGACTGGTACACGCGCCATCCGGCGCCGGCTTTCGAGCAGCAGGTCGGAGATGCTTTCGTAAAGGCTCAGGTAGATGGGGTTGCCAGTCGCTTCGATCACCTTGGTGTGCCACTCGGAGTCGAGCTCGGAGTACCGGGCCGGTTGCCGGACCGCCGTGGCCGCGGCGTCAGCCAGCTCCTCCAGCGAGCCGAGCATTTCGTCGGTGATCTTGGGCGCGGCGAGCCTTGCCGCAGCCACTTCGAGAACTTGCCGCACCTCGAACAGGTCGAGAAAGGTGCTGGGTTCGATCTGCAACAAGAAATTGATCGGGCGGGCCAGCAGCCGCGGGTCGAGAGAGGTGACGTACGTCCCTCCGCCGTGGCGTGGCTCGACCACGTTCATCGCGGTGAGCACCCGGATCGCCTCGCGCACCGAGGGCCGGCTGATGCCGAGCATTACCGCTAGGTCGCGCTCGGGCGGCAACGCATCCCCCGAGCCGAGCTCACCGGTGACGATCAACGACTTGATCGCCTCCGCCGCCTGCAAGCTGACCGAGCTCTTCTGCAGCACAGGGAAAACGCGCGCCGGGCTCATGAGCCGCTCGGCACTCTGGCCTCGTGGCTCCCGAGGCGCTGCTCCCAGCCTTCGGGCCCAACGATCTTCATGCCCCTCCTCCCTCGGCCGGATGACCTCGGCACGTCCTCGGAATGTAATCAGGTGGCCAGGCCACTTGTCAAGGGCCCCACGGGGAGCCCGTCCTGGTAGCTGGCTACCGGAGGTGCAGCCGCTCCAGCACTTCGGGGTTCCACACCGCACGAGGGCGCAGCCCTCCAAGGACCGCAGCGACCTCCTGTGCCGGGCGGGTACGCCGCTCCTCATCTGCCCAGTCGCTGCGCGAAGCGAAATGAGGGGTGAGCACAACATTTTCCAACCGGCAGAGCGGATGACCCGCACCAATTGGTTCATGCTCCATAACATCGAGGCCTGCCCCGGCGATCTGGCCTGCCTCAAGGGCCGAGACCAGCGCCACCTCGTCGACGACTGGACCACGGCACGTATTGATGAGAATGCCGTTCCGCCGCATCAACTTAAGCTCACGCTCCCCAACTAGGTGGTGGGTTTGGGCCGTCAGCGGAACATGCAGCGAGACTATATCCGAGCCCTGGAACACCTCCGCTAGGGTAACCTCCTCCACTCCAGACGCAGCGAACACCTCCCCCGCTGCGTTGGGGTCGTGTGCAGAGATATGAAAACCGAAGCCGGCCGCTCGCCGAGCGACAGCCCGCCCGATCCTGCCCAGCCCGACCAGTCCCAGCCTTGAGCCGAACAGACGCGGCGTGTGAAACTCGCTGAGGACATCACCTTTTGCCCATTCTCCTGCTCGAACATAGCGGTCGAGCGGCACAACTCTCCGTGTGACAGCCAGCAGCAGGGCCATGGTGTGGTCCGCGACTTCCTCTTCAATGATCCCGGGCATATTGCAGAGCACGATCCCCTTCGCCGTCGCGCTGCCCACGTCTTCGAAAAGGTCCATGCCGATCCCCGACCGCGCGATCACCTTGCAGCGTGTCAATGCCTCGATCAGCTGGCGTGAGAAAGGGCCGTTATCTATGATCCCGTCGGCGTCGCGGACAGCTCTAAGCCGGTCCTCTTCCTCGGTTGCCGAGCTCACAACTACGTTCAGTCCTGCGCGTTCCAAAACCTCGACCGCTGCTGGCGTGGCAAAACTGCCGTCGACGATAACGACGGTCTGTGCCGCAGAGGTCACGCGGCCAATCCCGTCATCCCATGGGGGTCGAGGACGAACTTTTTTGCGGCCCCAGAATCGAAATCGGCGTACCCCGACGGGGCTTCGCTCAGAGGTACCACCGTCGCGTTGACAGCACGAGCGATATGGACGCGGTCCGCCAGGATTGCTCGCATCAGGTGACGGTGATAAAGCATGACCGGACATTGGCCAGTGGCGAAAGAGAGCGACTTGGCCCAGCCGAGCCCTAGACGAAGAGACAACGCTCCCCGTTTTGCTGCTTCGTCGACGCCTCCCGGGTCCCCGGTCACGTATAAACCCGGGATCCCGACCCCGCCCCCTGCCGCAGTTATCTCCATGAGTGAGTTCAGCACAGTTGCCGGAGCCTCTATCGAGGCCTCCGTGCCGTGCCCATGTGCCTCAAAGCCAACAGCGTCAACACCGCAGTCGACCTCAGGCACTCCCAAGATCTCCGCGATCTGGTCGGCTATGTTCCCGGCGGCCACGTCAACGGTCTCACAGCCGAAGCTGCGAGCTTGGGCAAGGCGCTCGTGGTTGAGGTCGCCAACTATCACCACTGCCGCCCCCAGGAGCTGAGCTGAAGCGGCGGCGGCAAGGCCGACTGGGCCGGCGCCCGCGACGTACGTGGTTGCGCCGGCCCGTACGCCCGCGGTTAGCGCGCCATGAAAGCCCGTTGGAAAAATGTCTGAGAGCATCGTGAGGTCGGCGATCTTCTCCAACGCCTGAGCGCGATCGGGGAACACCAACAGGTTCCAGTCAGCGTAGGGAACGAGCGCGTACTCCGCCTGGCCACCTACCCACCCGCCCATATCGACATATCCATATGCCGAGCCGGGCCGGTCCGGGTTAACGTTGAGGCAGATACCGGTCTTGCCCTGCTTGCAGTTCGCGCACCGCCCACAGGCGATATTGAACGGTACGGAGCAGATGTCCCCTACCTTCACGAATTCCACACCCGGCCCTACCTCAATAACCTCGCCAGTGATCTCGTGGCCGAGCACCAAGCCGAGCGGGGCCGTTGTACGCCCTCGCACCATGTGCTGGTCAGAACCACATATGTTGGTTGCGATCACTTTCAAGATGGCGGCGTGCGGAAGCTTCCGGCCAACATTTGCCGGGTTGACACCAGGACCGTCGCGCAATTCGAAGGTTGGGTAAGGGATCTCTTCGACAGCAACTACGTTTCGCCCTCTGTAGACCACGCCTCTGTTAGACGCTGCCATTTGTTGACCATCCTCTCAGACTGGGATCTTGGTTGTATTGACCGGCCAAAAGGTCTCACCTCGTGCCGGGCTCATGGGCCGCTCGGCGCTTTTGCCTCGTGGCTCCCGAGGCGATGCTCCCAGCCCTCGGAGGTTACGTCCAAGAACGCATTGGGGTCATAAGGGTGCGCCAGGGCGACGTCCAGGTTCAGGTCCACACCGAGGCCAGGCCCGTCTGGGAGCGAGAGCTCACCGGTGGCGTGGTCTATCTGTGGTGCCCACGTCACCAGGTCTGTCGTCCAGGGCTCGTTGAACGGGTCGAAGTACTCCTGCACCAAGAAGTTCGGCACACATGCGGCAAGTTGGAGACAGACCGCTGTGGCCACCGGGCCACCGCTTTGGTGGGGTGCGACCCAAGCGCCGTCGGCGGCAGCCATGGCACTTACCGCCAGTGACGGCAGGAGGCCTCCCAGGGACATCGGTTCGGGCTGCAGGATGGAAACGTGGCCCGTTTTCAGGAGGGTGAGGAACTGGCCCACGGTGTGAAAGTTTTCGCCGGTCGCCACGCGGCCGGCCGTGTTGGCTGCCACCGCGCTGGTCGGGCCCTCGCGTTCTCGGGTGGTCGGCTCCTCCCACCAGAAGACGTCGAGGTCAGCGCACAGGGCGATAAAGGCGACCGCTTCGGAAGGGGCCAGCCGGGCGTGGAGGTCGATCATAAGCCGCACATCTGGCCCGACTTCAGCCCGGACGGCAGCAATGATCTCGCGGGAACGGGCGGCCTGCCCTGCTACAAAAAAGCCCTTTGACGTACCCAACGGGTCGAACTTGAGCGCCCGGAACCCCTTGCCCAACGCCAGGGCAGCGGCCTTAGCGAAAGCCTCGGGCGACCTCTCCGAGCGGTACCACCCGTTGGCATAGCAGGCGACACTGTCACGCACCCGTCCTCCAAAGAGCTGGTACACAGGGACGTCGAGCGACTTGCCCAGGATGTCCCAGCAGGCCTCCTCGATGCCAGCCATCGCAGTCCGATGAACATGGCCTCCTTCGTTAGAGACCCGCTCGTACAGCTGGCCGACGACGTTGCGGACCTGACGGGGGTCGCTGCCGACGGCGAGGTCCCCAAGTTCATGCACGGCGGCCTCGCAAGTCCGGCCAAAGCCGTTGAGGGTAGCTTCCCCGATGCCCCAAAGCCCCTCGTCCGTTACCACCCTCACGAAGAGCCAGTTCTTCCAGCCCGCGCCAACCAGGTAGGTCTCGACCCTGGCGATCTTCATGGCCTCTCCTCCCCTGCCCGGCCCCTGGGCGCGTCCTGGGAAATGTAATCAGGTGGTCAGGCCACTTGTCAAACACCCCGACGGGCCGGCAACGTCCCGAGCCGGCCCGAGTGGTCGGCGAGTCGAATGCCACCCGACGCGTCGACGGTCGCAGTCCCTCATCGCGCTCGCTGGTCCGCCTAATGTAATGGGGGCAACTCACCCCGCCACTTTCCCCTAGAGCTAGAGGATAAACAGCATCATGCAGCTGTTGCCGATCAAGAAGGCAACGCTAGTTGAGAAACTGGTCGCCGAGGTAAGAAGCTGGATCACTTCGGGCAGGCTGGTAGTCGGCCAGAGCCTGCCCACTGAGGCCGAGATGGCAGCCCAGTTCGGTGTGAGCCGGCCGCTGCTACGGGAGGCTCTCGCCGAGCTGCGAGCCGAAGGTTTCGTCGAAACAGTCAGCGGTCGAGGCACCTTCGTCCGTCACCCGAGCGAGACCGACCTGGCAGACGCGTTCGCCCACCAATTGCTGCTATCGGCGCCTGGCCCCGGCCCGACCGCCGACCAACTCTACGAGGCGCGCCAGGCCATCGAGTTCGTCGCCGCCGGGCTGGCCGCCGAAAGAGCGACCCCGGACTCGATCGAGACGCTGGGGCGGCTGCTAGCGGAGATGATGGACAGCAGGCACGACGCCGCTGCTTACACCGCCGCGGACGTCAGCTTTCACATAGGCGTAGCGCGAGCGAGCCTCAACCCGCTCCTGCCGACCCTGCTTGCCCCGCTCGCCACGCTGATAGTCCGGGGGATGTTCGAAAGCCACGGCGATCCCGACGCAGTCTCGCGGGGGATCAAGGCGCACACCAACATCCTCCGCGCGATACAAAAGCGCGACCCCGCCGCTGCGCGGCGAGCCATGGCCGTACACCTCAGGGAGTCGAGGCAGTCCTTTCCCGAGCAGGTCGTCAAGCGTCCGGGCGCAGTCGGCTCGCCCCCTGTGCCCGGCTCGAAAGGGCCGGCCTCGCTCTCGTTGAGGCCGTCCCATCCGAGCCACCGCCCGTCGGGGCAGGGTCGAAGGACCTCGCGCCCGCACCAACCAAGTGGCTTGACCACTTGGTTGACGGCACCCTAAAGTGTTGCGCTAGCGGTTCTAGCGGCCAGACATCTGCAAAGGAGGCGGCCTTGCGGTTGAAAGACCGAGTCGTTGTGGTGACGGGTGCGGCGGGTACGATCGGCCGCGAGGTCAGCCGCGTATTGGTAGCCCACGGCGCCCGGGTGGCGCTGACCGACGTGAGCGCCGGCCCCCTGGGGACGCTCATGGACGAGCTGGACGGGACCGCAGGCACGGTCTGGGGGCGGGCCGCTGACGCCGCTGACTTCGGCGAGTTCTCGCGGCTAGTGGCCGACGCGACGGAAGTCTTGGGACGGCCGGACGTATTGGTGAACGTGGCAGGCACCTTCAAGTTTGCCGACTTTGTCGATTCGTCGCCGACCGACTGGGCCGAGATGATCTCGACCAATCTGCTCACCGCTCTCGTGGCATGCCGCGCCGTGCTCCCCGCCATGCTGGAGGTGCGTTCCGGCGCGATCGTCAACTTCGCCTCCACGGCCGGTGAGTACGGCTCCATTCGCCCCGCCGCCGCGTACGCCGCAGCCAAGGCTGGCGTTATCGGCTTCACGAAGTCGTTGGCTCGCGAGGTTTCGCCGTTGGGTGTGCGGGTTAACGCCATTTCTCCCGGTCCGATCGACACGCCCGCCCTCAAGGCCGTGACTGAAGCCGAACGGGCGACGGCTTCAGCGCGGACTCTTCTTGGCCGCCTTGGCCAGCCGCACGACATAGCCCAAGGGGTGCTTTACCTGGCGAGCGACGAGTCGGCCTTCGTCACCGGTACCGTCCTGCAGGTCAACGGTGGCTCGCTCCTGTAGCGAGACGCTCCGTGCCGTTGGCCGGAGGCGGACCTGCTACCCAGGCGCAGTTTGCGGGCTGCAGTGAGCGACCGCCTATCGGCCGGCCCGGCCGTAAGTGACCGGGCACGCGACCTCGGGACGGTCGAAGCGATCGAAACCGTCCGGTGGAAAGCGCAGCCGAACTTACTGTGGGCCCGGGTCCACACCTCGGCGGGGGCCATCGGGCTCGGGGAGACCTACTACATACCGGGCGCGGTCGAGCACGTCATACACGACTTTGCCGCCGACCTGCTCCTCGGCCAACCTGCGGGCGCCATCTCGAGCCAATGGACGGCGCTATTTTCGTGCACCAATTTCTTCGGCTTTGCAGGAGCCGAGATGCGCGCCCTGTCCGCCCTCGATGTGGCCCTTTGGGATGCTCTCGGCCAGGTCACGGGCGTGCCCGTCTACCAGCTGCTAGGCGGTGCCAACCGCCAGTCGGTGCAGGCTTACAACACGTGCGTGAACGCTGGCCCCAATCGCGACTGGGACCATGCTGTCGACGACCCAGGGGACCTCGCCGCCGAGCTGCGAGACCTCGGGTACCTCGGGATGAAAGTCTGGCCGTGGGACAGGTTTGCCCCACAGCTGGCGCCTCGCGGGTCGACTGGACCGGCTGGCTGGTCGTCCATGGGCCCGGCCGGCAGCTATCTCAGCTTGGGCGACCTAGCCAGCGGCCTCTCCATGCTGGAGCGGGCACGGGACCGCATCGGCTCCTCCTTTGAGCTGTTGGTGGAAGGTCACAGCCGCTGGGACGTCAACATGGCCCTGCGCATCTGCCGAGCCCTCGAGCCGATCGACGTCCTCTGGGTCGAGGACATCTGCCAACCGGACAGCGCCGAAGATCTCGCCAGGTTGGTGCGTGAGACTCGCGTACCTCAGGCCGTCAGCGAGCGGCTGATCTCACGCTTCGCCTTCCGCGAGGTCCTTCGACAACAAGCGGCGCACATAGTGCTCGTGGACGTGGCGTGGACGGGGGGCCTCAGTGAGGCCAAGAGGGTGGCCGACCTCGCGTCGACTTACCACCTCTCGTTCGCCCCACACGACTGCACCGGGCCGGTCACCGCGCTGGCCAACCTCCACCTCGCGATAGCCCAGCCCAATTGCATTGGTGTGGAGGTGGTCCGCGGGTTCGTGGACGGCTACTACCGCCAGGTGCTCGACTCCCCCTTGGACCTGGCCGATGGCCGCCTCACCGCCCCGGCCAGGCCCGGCCTAGGAGCAGCATTGTCAGCGGATTTCCTGGCCCAAGACGACGTCGAGGTCCGTGTGTCCAACTAGTGGACCGTTTAAAGGAGCGCAGATTTGACGGAAGCAGTTATGACCTCTGACAGTGCCGTCACAGCGACGCGGCCCCTTTCCGGAGCACCCCTTGTCGACGCACCCTTCGCGACGGCCCTAGTTGAGCTCGGCCACGAGCGCCCGGAACTCGTGGTCGTTTCCGCCGACCTGTCGAAGTACACCGACGTGGCCCCCTTCGCCCAGGCGTTCCCGGAACGATTTTTCCAGGTGGGCATGGCCGAGCAAAACCTCATGGGCATTGCTGGAGGCCTGGCGAAGACCGGCTTTATACCTGTGGCCGCTACATACTGCGTCTTTGCCACTCGCCGTGCCAACGACCAGGTCCAGATGGCGCTGTCCACCGGGCACCGAACTGCTGTTATCGCGGCTTTCCTTCCGGGGATAACCACGCCGTTCCGGGCAAGCCACCAGGGCAACGACGACCTGGCCATAATGAGGGCCATCCCTGGGATGACCGTGATCGACCCGATGGACGCGACGGAGCTCGCCTCCGCGCTACGTGCTGCGGTCGATGTGCCCGGCCCGGTCTACCTCCGCGGCCTGAGAGGCCAGGTCCCGGAGATCATCGACCCGGCTCTCGAGTTCGTCGTAGGGGCGACGAGGCTCCTCCGGGATGGTCCCGATATCGGTTTTATCGGTACCGGCATCGGGACAAGCTGGGCCCTGGAGGCGGCGGACATGCTCGCGACGGCCGGGGTGAGCGCGGCAGTGCTGCACGTCCCGACTCTGAAGCCGTTCGACAGCGAAGCAGTGGGCCGCTACGCCACGCGGTTCCGAGCGGTTGTGACGGTGGAAAACCACTCGGTCATCGGAGCCCTCGGGTCAGCCGTCTGCGAGGCTGTCGCTGAGCTCGGGACGCCTTGCCAGGTCAAGCGGCTCGGGGTCCCGGACCGATGGGCCGATGCCGGCCCGCTCGACTATTTGAGGGCCCGGATGGGCCTCGACGCGGCGGGATTGGCCACCGCTGCGTCCGAACTCATAGGGGGTCGTTGAATGTCGCTTCCCAGTTCGCTTTCCGATTGGGCGCCCGCACCGGAAGGCACGGACGTCGGCGAGATCGCCCTCAGGACGCGCCGGCGCGTGATCGACATGTGCATGGGGCGCGGGCAGGGGTACGCGGGGCAGGGCTTAGCCCTGGCAGACCTGCTGGCGCACCTCTACTTCCGGGTCATGCGGCGCCGCCCTGACGGGAGCTACCTCGACCGTTTTGTACTGTCGACCGGGCATAGCGCGATAGGCCTGTTCGCCATCCTGGGCGAGGTAGGCCTGTACGAGCAAGAGGAACTTCGCAAGTATGGGCAACCCGGGTCCCGCATCGAAGAAAGCCCGCTCGAAGGTACGCCGGGTTTCGAGATCACAGGGGGCTCTTTGGGCCAGGGGCTTTCGCAAGCGGTCGGCATGGCCTTAGGTGAGCGGCTCCACGGCACCGGCGCCAACATCTATTGCTTGGTATCGGACGGAGAGTTGCAGGAGGGCCAGATCTGGGAAGCCGCCATGTCGGCGAGCCACTTCCGGCTGGGGAACCTCACGGTCCTCGTAGACAACAACAACATGCAAGCCGACGGGGCCACCGCCGAGGTGATGACCGTCGAACCAGTCGTGGAACGTTTCGCTTCGTTCGGCTTCGACGCGAGCCGCATCGATGGGCACGACCACGCCCAGCTCGAAAAGGCCTTACCGCAGGGAGGCGCTGGACGGGACCGCCCACAAGCCGTCGTCCTGCAGACAGTCCCTGGGAAGGGAGTGCCAACTTTCGAGCGACATCACAAAGTCCATTACCTCCGGCTCGACGCGCGCACCTGGCAAGACGCCATGGCCGAGCTCGACACGCCGGCGGCCCAAAGCTGAGGAGGGGCAATGAAGACATCAACCGAACTGTGGCAAGAAATCCGCCAAGTTCCCGTGAGACCGGGCACGGTCGCGCTGTGGTGGCTTTACCAAGCCGGCATAGTCGTGAAAACCCCGGGAGGCACGATCGTCGTCGTTGACCCGTACCTGTCCGATGCTGTGCTGCGGTCCTACAAATTACCTCGCAACGTCCCGGCGCCGATCGACCCCGCCGAAGTGGAGGTCGACGCTCTCCTGGCTACGCATAGCCACGAGGACCACCTCGACCCTGACTCGATCACCCCGTTCATGAGCCATGACAAGACCCGGTTCATCGGGCCGCCGATGGCAGTGGAACGTGTACTGGCTGCGGGCGTGGACGAGAAGCGGACGACGCCGGCCCACCGGGGTGACGTGGTCGAGATCGGGGACCTCAGCATCCGGGCCGTGCACGCACGGCATATGTTCGGGCTGGAACCCACCCCGGATGCGGTTGGTTATGTGCTCGAGGTCGGCGGGGTCAGCCTGTACCACAGCGGAGATACCGAGTACGACAGCGACATAATCGCCGATACCCGCGGCGTAACGGCGTCTTTCATCTCGATGAACGGGACCGCAGGCAACATGAACGTCCATGAGGCTGCCATGCTCGCCTGGTTGCAAGGGGCGAGGTTGGCGGTGCCGTTCCACTATGGGCTGTGGCGCGATGCCGATTACGGCGAAGGCGCAACGCTTGACCCGGGCGTCTTCGTCGCCACCTATCGCAAATTGAACCCCGAGGGCCGGGCCCTGGTGCTCGAACCGGCTGCCGCGGTGGTGCTCGACCGGGACGGCCTGGCCGCTTAAGCGCCGGCACTCGAGGCGCGCACGACGAGCTCCGGCTCGAAGCGGACCGACCGGTGCTGGTGGACGAACCGCTCATCGGTCTCTTCGAGCAGCAGTTCGGCGGCCGACGCTCCTAGCTCGGACTTCGGCTGGCGCACGGATGTGAGCGCCGGGGAGAGCATCGATGCGAAGGCCACGTCGTCATAACCGACCAGTGCCACCTCGTCGGGGACGCGAACACCGGCGTTGGTGAGGCCCCTGAGCACCCCGAGGGCTAGGAGGTCGTTGGCACACATGACCGCCGTCGGGCGGGGCGTGGCAGCCAGGAGCGGCCCGACGGCAGCTTCGCCGTGGTCCACGGTGAGCGCGCTCACGGCGATCTCCACCAAGACGGGCCGGGACGGCCGCCGCGCACGGCGCAAGGCGCGACGGGCGCCATCCAGGCGGTCGGCGCACTGGCGGATCGACAGGGGACCGTTCACGAACCCGATGACCTCATGGCCGAGGTCGACGAGATGGCTGGCCGCCAGCTCGCCGCCGCGCACGTCGTCAACGGTGACCGAGCACAGGTCCAGGCTGCCGGCGTCGCGGTCGAGCAGCACGGTCGGGATGCCGCGCTTCGCCAGGGCGGCGATGGTCTTCAGGTCGCGTTCGACAGGAGCGATGAGCAGGCCGTCGACGCGGTGCTCTTCGAGCACCCTGAGGTAGCGGTGCTCGCGCTCGGTCGACTCGTCGCTGGAGCAGACCATGAGCACGTACCCCTTGTCGCGAAGGACCCGCTCCGCGCCTCGCACCATCTCACCGAAGAACGGGTTGGCTATGTCCAGCAACACAACCCCAACGGTGCGGCTCTTGCCGACCCGCAGTTGGTGGGCGGCCGTGCTGCGGACGAAGCCTGTTTGCTCGATCGCCTCCAGGACCCGGGCGCGAGTACGGGGGGCTACCACGTTGGGGTTGTTCAAGGTGTTCGAGACGGTGCCGAGCGATACCTGCGCGAGGCGGGCAACTTCGCGGATGGTGACTCGCACCGGGACTGCGCCCGCCCCAGGGTCGTCCGGCGTGCCTTGACACTCGATCTCCACAAACCTAACATAAGTCGCCAGCCGGAATTAAAACGATTCATTTCCGTAGGTCGACATGAAGTGGACCGAGCGGGACATGCGGCTTAGTCACCGTTTAGCTGCCATTGCGAGGGGGATCGGACGTGGAGTTTGGCGCGGGCCTGCCGACGGGCGCCGTAGGTGGGGAAGGCAAATCCGACAACGGCATAGCGGGGGACGACGCTGTCCTGGCGTCGGCCCCGATGCTCGTGCTGGACCACGTGACCAAGTCATTTGGGGCCGTCCACGCCCTGTCCGACGGTTCCATCAAGCTCTACGCCGGCGAAGCGCATGGCCTGGTGGGCGAAAACGGTGCCGGCAAGTCGACCCTGGTAAAAATCCTCGCGGGTGTCCACCGGCCCGACTCGGGCCTTTTCACTCTGGACGGTAAGGAGCTTTCGCTCCACGGGCCGGCCGGCGCCGGCGCCGCTGGGATCGCGGTGATTTACCAAGAGCCGACACTGTTCCCCGACCTGTCGGTGGCAGAGAACATTTTCATAGGCCGCCAGCCGGTCCGTTCTTGGAAGCGGATCAATTGGACCGGCATGAACGAGGTGGTGAGAGGGGTCCTCGACCGCCTGGGCGTCCACATGAACGTTACGACGCTGGCTCGCGGGCTGTCGGTGGCAGACCAGCAGATAGTCGAGATCGCCAAGGCGCTGTCTTTCAACGCCCGGGTGATCGTGATGGACGAGCCGACCGCAGCGCTTTCCAACGCCGAGGTCGAGCGCCTTTTCGAGGTGATCGCCGCCCTGCGCGCCCAGGGCGCGGCAGTGCTGTTCATCTCCCACCGGCTGGCTGACGTCTTCAGCACCTGCCAAAGGGTGACGGTGATGCGCGACGGTCGCTTCGTGATGTCCGACACCATCGGCAACCTGACAGTCGAGGGCATCATCCGGGCCATGATCGGCCGGGACGTCAGCAGCTTGTTCCCAAAGACGGTCGATGACCCCGGAGCCGAGGTGTTGCGGGTCGAGCACCTGACCCGCGAGGGGGTTTTCACCGACATCTCGTTCCACGTTCGCGCCGGGGAAATAGTGGCCCTCGCTGGGTTGATGGGGGCCGGCCGGAGCGAGGTGGCAAGGGCAATATTCGGCATTGACGGACGCGACGCCGGCCGGGTTGTCATCAACGGTGCGACAATCCCGGCCGGGTCACCGACGGCCTCGATGGCCGCAGGCATGGGGTTCGTGCCCGAAGACCGACGTCAGCAAGGCCTGGTCATGGACCTGGCAATCGACCACAACGTGGCCCTCGCTTCGCTAGGCCGGCTCAGTCGGGGAGCGATCATCCGCCGCTCGGCGGAAACGGCGCTGGCGGCAGATTGGGCGACCAGGCTCAGGCTCAAGTACGGCCGGCTGAAGGATCCCGCTAATACCCTTTCGGGAGGTAACCAGCAAAAGGTTGTCCTGGCTAAGTGGCTGGCGCGGCGACCGTCGCTGTTGATCATCGACGAGCCCACCCGCGGCATCGATGTGGGCACCAAGGCCGAGGTGCACCGATTGCTGGACGAGATAGCCCATCAAGGAGTGGCGGTGCTGATGATCTCGTCAGAACTGCCGGAGGTGCTGGGTATGGCTGACCGCGTCCTGGTCCTGCGCGAAGGCCGGATCGCGGCCGATTTCTCCCGGCACGAGGCGGACGAAGCCTCCATCATGCGCGCTGCCACCGGGCAGCTACGACAGAACGCGGCCGCCGGGCAATGATGGTACCCGTCACCGATCGGGCGACGCAGCAGGCGCCTTGGCGCCGGCTGGCGACGGTGCTGTTCCGCGCCCGCGAGGTGAGCATCCTGCTCGTTGTCCTAGCCGTCTTCGGGTTGACGACTGCCTACAATACGAGCTTCGCCGACCTGCTCAGCGTCCAGCAGCTGCTCGTTGGCGCTTCGGTGATGATGATCCTTGCCGTGGGCGAGACCATGGTGATAATCACCCGCAACGTCGACCTTTCGGTAGGTTCGGTGCTCGGCCTTTCCGCCTATGTCATCGGCGATATCTTCGCTCATTTCCCCAATTTTCCCGTCATTTTGGGCTTCCTCGCCGGTGTCGGTGTGGGCCTGTTGTGCGGGGTGGTCAACGGCGCCATAGTCGTCCTGGCCCGTGTACCGAGCCTTGTGGTCACCTTGGGCACGCTCTACGTCATCCGGGGTGTGGACGCCATCTTCGTCAACGGTGTCCAGATCAACCCCAGCAGTATCCCTGACAGCTTCATAGGGATCGGTTATGAGACCGTCCTCGACATCCCGTGGATGTTCGTTATCGCTTCTGTCCTGGTTGTGATGGTGGGCTACATAATGCGCACCTTCCGGCCCGCCCGCGACCTTTACGCCATCGGTTCCGACCCCCAGGCCGCCCTTCTGGCCGGGGTGCCCGTCCGCCGCCGGGTGTTCTTCACGTTTGTCTTCTCGGGGGCTATTGCCGGCCTCGCGGGCGGTCTTTGGTTGGCGGACTTCGCCACCGTGAGCTCGGTGGCCGGCCTCGGCTACGAACTACTGGTGGTGTCGGCCGTCGTGGTCGGCGGCGTGGCGATTTTCGGTGGTAGCGGGACAGTTGTCGGAGCTGCTCTCGGCGCCATCCTGCTGAACACGATCAACCAGGCGTTGGTCGCCACCCGCATATCCGCCTTCTGGGACGAGGCGTTGGCCGGCGCCCTATTGATCACGGCCATCGCTTTCGACCGTTACGTCTTCCTTCGTCGTGAGCGCGCGCTTCGCGTGAGGCTGGCACATGGCCTTTCCTGAGACCAAGGGGACGGAGACCTCAGCCGGTCCCGCCACTGCCGAGGTGGCCGACCAAGAGCGCGTCCTTAGCGGCGAACACCGCTGGGCACGGGTGGCGCTGGCAATCGTTGGGCCGCTGGGAAGTGGCGTTGGTCGGCTTTGTGATCGCAACCATCCTGTACGGCGCGGCCGAGTCCCACTACTTCCTGAGCGGTGCCAACTTCTTCGACTTTGGCCTCAATATCGGGCCTATTGCCCTCATGGCCCTGCCGCTGACGTTCATCGTAATGACAGGCGAGATCGACCTGTCCGTAGCCTCTACCCTCGGCCTCGCTTGTTCGCTCCTCGGCTATCTTTTCGAGCACGGGTGGCCACTGCCCCTGGCCATCGTCACCGTCTTGTTGATGGGCGTCGTGACCGGTACCTTCAACGGGATCCTGGTGACCCGCCTCGGCCTGCCTTCTTTGGCCGTCACCATCGGCACGTTGACGCTTTACCGCGGTATCGCCGAGATCATCCTTGGGAGCAGTTCCGTCACGGGGTTCCCCAACGCTTATGACACGGTGGGCACGTCCCCGATACCGCATACCCAGTTCACCTGGACATTGGGCATCTTTTTGGTCCTGGCTATCGTCTTCGGCGTAGTCCTGCATGCCACGCCGCTGGGCCGCTCGATGGTCGCCATAGGCCTCAACAAAGAAACAGCCTTTTTTTCCGGTATACGCGTAAAGCGGATCAAGCTCCTCCTCTACACGCTGTCGGGCGTGATCTGTGCCGCGGCCGGGGTCCTGTGGACCTTCCAGTACGCCACCTCCCGTTACGACGCCGGCACGGGCCTCGAACTGGACGTAGTCACCGTCGTGCTCTTCGGGGGCATCTCCATCTTTGGGGGCAGAGGGACCATCGTCGGGGTCATGATGGCGGTTTGCGTATTGGGCGGCATACAGAGCGCCCTCACTCTTATCAATGTCTCGGCGCAGGCCCAAGAGGTGGTCACCGGGTGCCTGCTCATCGTTAGCGTCGTTCTTCCCAACTCAGGCGCGACAATCGGCCAGCTCCGGGCCCGATGGGCGCGCCGTGCGGGGGTGCCGTAATGGGCACGCCGGAAATCAGCCAGCCAGACGTTAGGTTCTTGGGGCAAGGCCGTACGGGTGTGTACCGCCGTCGGCCTGCGCCAGGGGGAAACTCCGTGGAGCAAGCATGCGCCCGGAGAAAGCAGCAGTACCGTCCAGGTGGTTACTGCTAACTAAAGGAAAGGAAGTTCTATATGAAGTTCCCCAAAAGCCGGCTCGCGGTGGCGGCGGCAACAGCCGTCATGGCCGCGGGTTCACTGGTGGCCATGCCCGGGACGGCCGGCGCAGCCGGCACGCTCAAATCCGGGCCAGACCATCTATTTCATCCCTAAGGACACGCTCAACCCTTATGAGGTAATTGCCGACAAGGGCGGCCAGATGGCCCTCAAGGCGATCGGGGACAAGGAAGTCATCAGCAGCGGCACCGTCGACACCGCAGCTGCCCAGATACCCTCCATCCAGGCGGCCATCGCGGCCAAGGCGGCGGCCATCGTCATCGCTGGTAACGACCCCACCGCGCTCTGCCCATCCCTGGCCAAAGCACAGGCGGCCGGCATCAAGGTGGTTTCGTTCGACTCCGACGTCAACTGCCCCAACCACGTGTTCATCAACCAAGCCAACACCCAGCAGATCGGGACGTCCGAGGTCGACCTCCTAGGCGCTGAGATCGGTTACCAGGGCCAGATAGCCATCCTGTCTGCGGAGGCCACGGCTACCAACCAAAACTCCTGGATCAAGTACATGAAGCAAGAGCTTGCGCTCCCGAAGTACTCCAAGATGAAGCTGGTCTCGATCGTCTACGGCAATGACGACCCCGCCACCTCACTTACGGTATTGCAGGGCCTGCTCTCGGCCTATCCCAACCTGAGAGGGATAATCTCCCCCACGACGGTGGGCATTTCCACCGCAGCGCAGTACCTGGACACCCACAAGTCGCTGCTCAAGCACCTCACCCTTACCGGCCTCGGCTTGCCCTCCCAAATGAAGAAGTACGTGCTGGACGGGACGTGCAAGGAATTCGAGCTGTGGAACCCGTCCAACCTGGGCTACCTGGCTGGTTACGCAGCTGCGTCGCTGGCGTCAGGGGTCATCACAGGCAAGCCCGGTCAGACCTTCACCGCCGGCAAACTGGGCAGCTACAAAATCCTGCCCCCGGCCGCTGGCACCGGTCCTTCGGTGGTGCTCGGGCCTCCGACTGTGTTCAATAAGTCCAACATCAACGCGCCCTCCTCGAACTTCTGAGAGGCTGACGCGAAACGCCAGGGCAGGTCCGGCTGTTACCAGCCGGCCCTGCCCTCGCGAGGTTCCTTGTGCCTGGCCCGGTACAGGCCATAGTGGGATAAACGTTGACCGGGCAAAAGAGGTGAAGAGGTAATGGCTGAGAGAATTTGTTTCCGGTTGCACGTCCGTCTCGACAAAAGGGAGGAGTATGTCCGTCGGCACGCCGAGGTATGGCCTGAAATGCGAGAGGCGCTGCGACAAGCCGGTTGGCAGAACTACTCGCTGTTCCTGGCCGATGACGGTACCCTCATCGGCTACCTCGAATGCGAAGACTTCGCCGCAGCCCAAGCTGCCATGGCGGCAACCGAGGTCAATGCCCGCTGGCAGCAAGAGATGGCCGAGTTCTTCGGCGAGCGTCCAGACGAGGGCATCCGTCCCGAGCCGGAGATATTCCATCTCAACTAAAGGAGCGCAAAGATGACTACTGAGGTTACGCCTTTCCGTCCCCGCCCCCAGCCGGTGGTTGGGCTCGTAGCCGGTGGCCTGGGTGCCTATTGGCCCCAGTTCCCCCAGCTCCTGCCTCAGCTGAAGCGGTCTGCCGAACTGGTCTCCCAGCGGCTGGGACAGTTCGACGCCGAAGTGGTGGACGTCGGGTTCATTTCCGACGCGCAGGAAGCGGCTCAGGCGGCCGAGCAACTGAGGGCGGCCGGCTGCGACTTGATCATCATGTTCCTCACGACGTACATGACGGCCACCATGGTCGTCCCGATAGCTCAACGCAGCGGCGCACCGTTGCTCTTGGTCAACCTGCAGCCCAGCGAAGCCATGGACCACGCTCATTTCGGCACGGGCGAGTGGCTCGCCTATTGCGGCTGCTGTCCTCTGCCTGAGGTCGCCAACGTCTTCGAGCGTTGTGGCGTGCCCTTCCGATCGGTGTCCGGCTACCTCTCCGACGAGCGGGCATGGGAACGTATCCGTCGCTGGGTCGGTGCCGCCGCCGTACGCAAGGCCCTGCGGGACGGTCGCCACGGGCTCATGGGGCACCTCTACCCGGGGATGTACGACGTGTCCACCGACCTCACCTTCGTCCCGGCCATGCTGGGCGGCCACGTCGAGGTGCTCGAGATGGACGACCTGCGCGTCTTGGTGGACAAGGTCACCGATAAAGAGGTAGCCGGCAAGCTCGAACAGGTCCGTTCCATGTTCGAGATCGACCCGTCGGTGGACGCAGAGGACCTGGACTGGGCGGTGCGCGTGTCGGTTGGCCTCGACCACCTCGTAGATAACTTCGCGCTCTCTTCGTTGGCTTATTACCACCGGGGACTGGACGGGGAACTGCACGAACGTCTGGGCGCCGGCCTGATCCTGGGCGCCTCGTTGCTCACCGCTGCCGGCGTGCCGGCCTGCGGAGAGTACGAACTACGCACCTCACTTGCGATGCTGATCATGGACCACCTGGGTGCCGGCGGCTCCTTCACCGAAATGCAGGCCCTCAATTTCCATGACGGAGTGGTTGAAATGGGCCACGACGGCCCTGCGCACCTGGCCATCAGCCAGGCGCGCCCGCTGCTGCGGGGCCTAGGTGTGTTCCACGGCAAAAGAGGCTGGGGCGTTTCGGTGGAGTTCGACGTGGCCCACGGGCCCGTTACCGCCTTCGGCATCAGCCAAGGCCGTCAAGGCGACCTGCGTTTTGTGGTGTCGGAGGGCGAGGTGCGGCCCGGCCCACTGCTGCAAATCGGCAATACGACATCCCGGGTCGACTTCGGCTGCGATCCCGGTCTGTGGTGCGATTCTTGGTCGGCCCACTCTGCTCACCACTGGGCACTGGGGACCGGTCACCGGGCCAAGGATCTGTCGGCTGTTGCCGAGCTGCTGGGCATTCAGGTGGTGGAAGTGGCTCCGGGGAAATAGCTGCGGAGCGGACGGAACGACAATGGCCCTTAGGCTGCAATATAACGAGATGACCCGAGGAGAAGGCAATGGCATCGAGCAGTGAGATCAAGCAAGCTTTGCGCCAGCAGTGGATCGAGACACCGTCCTGGGCGTACGGCAACACAGGGACGCGTTTCAAGGTCTTCAGGAACCCTGGTGCGGCCCGGACCCCGTACGAAAAGATCGACGATGCCGCCATGGTCCACCGCCTGACCGGGGTCGCCCCATCGGTAGCGCTCCATATCCCCTGGGACCGGGTTGACGACTATGGCAAGCTCGCCAAGTACGCCTCCGACGCGGGGCTGCGCATCGGGGCCATCAACCCCAACGTCTTCCAAGAAGACGAGTACCGCCTCGGCAGTGTGTGCAACGCTGACCCGGCCGTGCGCCGCAAGGCGACCGACCACCTTTTGGAATGCGTCGAGATCGCGGCGGCCACGGGCTCGCCAACGGTGAGCCTGTGGTTCGCTGACGGCACCAATTACCCGGGCCAGGACGACATAACGGCGCGCCAGCAACGCCTGGCCGAGGCGCTGGGCGAGGTCTATGCGGCACTGCCCGAGGGCATCGGCATGCTGCTCGAGTACAAGCTCTTCGAACCCGGTTTCTACACCATGGACGTGCCTGATTGGGGTACTTCGCTCGTCCATTGCCTGGCTCTCGGCGACAAGGCCAACGTGCTGGTGGACACCGGCCACCACGCCCCTGGGACCAACATCGAGTTCATCGTCGCCTCGCTGCTGCGCCTCGGGCGCCTGGGCGGTTTCCATTTCAACAGCCGCTTCTACGCCGACGACGACCTGTTGGTAGGTGCTGCCGACCCCTATCAACTGTTCCGCATCATGAACGAGATCGTGGCCGCCGGAGCTCACCTGCCCGGCTCGGGAGTCGCGTTCATGCTCGACCAGTGCCACAACGTCGAGGAGAAAGTCCCGGCCGAGCTCCGCTCGGTCATGAACGTCCAGGAGGCCACGGCCAAGGCACTGCTGGTTGACCGGGAAGCGCTGCGCTCAGCACAGGCAGAAGGAGACGTCATGGCAGCCAACGCGGTACTGGTCGACGCGTTCAGTTCCGACGTGCGCCCGCTCCTGGCAGAAATGCGCCAAGAAATGGGCCTGGGCCCGGACCCCTTGGCCGCCTACGCACGCTCAGGCTATGCCGAGCGGGTGCGCGGCAGAGCGCGCCGGCGGTGCAGGCCAAGGCTGGGGGGGTTAGCGATGACGTCACCGGACGCCGCAGCGGCACCCGCCGCCGTAACTGAGCTCCTGGACCGCTCCCACCGGCTCGGCGAGCGACCCCCGAAATACGAATTATGCCGGAGGGAACACCTCGGCCAAGGCCCACGCCACAGACCCTCTTAGCGGGGGGCAGGTCGAGCTCATTTGGGTAAAAGGGTCGGGCGGCGACCTCGGCCACGTTGACCGACAAGGGGCTCGCCGTTCTTCGCTTGGACCGTTTGCGTGAACTGGTGGCGGTTTACCCGGGCGAGCAACGTGAAGACGAGATGGTCGCCGCGTTCGACTTCTGCTTGCACGGCAAGGGTGGTGCGGCGCCGTCGATCGACACCGCCATGCACGGCCTGGTTGAAGCGGCCCATGTCGACCACCTTCACCCCGACGCAGGTATCGCTTTTGCGACCGCTGCCGACGGGGAAGCGCTCACCAAGGCTTGCTTCGGTGAGCGAGTCGTCTGGGTCCCCTGGCGCCGGCCTGGTTTCCAGCTCGGCCTCGACATCGCCGAAGTGGCAGCAGGTCACCCCGAGGTGATCGGCGTCATTCTCGGCGGCCACGGGATCACCGCTTGGGGAAATACCAGCGACGAGTGCGAAGCTCGCTCACTCGAGATAATCCGCACCGCCCAGGCCTACATCGACGCCCACGGGCGGCCCGACCCGTTCGGTGCCCCTATTGCCTCTTATGCCCCTCTCCCCGATCAGGAACGCCACGCCCGAGCGGCAGCGCTCTTCCCGGTCCTGCGAGGTCTCGCCAGCACCGATGTGCGCCAAATTGGCCACTACGACGACCGCGGCGCGGTCCTCGACTTCCTGGCCCGGGAGCGTCACCCCGTCCTGGCCGACAAAGGGACGTCGTGCCCGGACCATTTCCTGCGCACCAAGGTCAAGCCGATGGTCCTGGACCTGGCGCCCGACGTCCCGCTCGATCAGGCAGTGGCTCGCCTGCGCGAATTGCACCAGCTGTACCGGGCTGAGTACCGCGCATATTACGAGCGCTACGCCACGCCGGACAGCCCACCGATGCGCGGTGCCGACCCCGCCATAGTCCTCGTCCCTGGCATCGGGATGTTCAGTTTCGGAAAGGACAAACAAACAGCCAGAGTTGCCGGCGAGTTCTACGTCAATGCCATCAACGTCATGCGCGGCGCCGAGGCCATCTCGGTGTACGAGCCAATCCCGGAGTCAGAGAAGTTCCGTATCGAGTACTGGGAACTCGAGGAGCAGAAGTTGCGGCGCCTACCTCCGCCTAAACCTCTCGCCACACGGGTGGCGTTCATCACCGGCGCCGGGTCCGGGATCGGTGCGGCGACAGCCAGGCGCCTCGCGGCGGAGGGGGCATGCGTCGTTTGTGCCGACCTCGACGAGGAAAACGCCAAGTCGGTCGCTTCCGGCATCGGTGGCCCCGACGTCGCCACAGCAGTAAGGGCCGATGTGAGCCGGGAGGACGATGTCGCCGCCGCCTTGCAGGCCGCCGTGCTGGCCTTCGGAGGGGTGGACCTCATCGTGAACAACGCCGGGATGTCCATTTCCAAGTCTCTGCTGGACACCACCGTTGCCGACTGGGACCGCCAGCACGCAGTGATGGCCCGAGGCTCGTTCCTCGTATCGCGCGAGGCGGCGCGGGTCATGGTGCCCCAGGCCATGGGAGGCGACATCATCTATATCGTGAGCAAGAACGCCATCTTTGCCGGGCCCAACAACGTCGCCTACGGTGCCACCAAGGCCGACCAGGCCCATCAGGTCCGCCTGCTGGCAGCCGAACTGGGTGAGCACGGCATCCGCGTAAATGGGGTCAACCCAGATGCAGTCGTGCGCGGCTCGGGTATTTTCGCGTCGGGATGGGGGGCGCAGCGCGCTGCCGTCTACGGGGTCCCCGAGGAAAAGCTCGGTGAGTACTACGCATCGCGGACATTGTTGAAGCGCGAGGTCCTGCCCGAGCACGTGGCCAATGCCGTGTTCGTCCTAGCGAGCCGCGAGCTGTCCCACACCACCGGGCTGCTCGTCCCTGTCGACGCCGGAGTGGCTGCGGCCTTCCTGCGATGACCGCTCCCGCCCCGGCCGGGTTCCTCTCCTCTTACCGGCCGGGGCCGGGGGCCGGATGACTGCGCCCTACCTCCACGCAGCCATCGACCTCGGCGCGTCCAGTGCCCGGCTCTTCGGCGGTCGCCTCGACGGGGGCCGCCTGGTCGCCTCGGAGGTCACCAGGCTGCCCAACGGCCCGGTGCGCCTGCCCGGCGGGTGGCATTGGGACATCCTGCGCATCCACCAGGGCATGCTCGCTGGGCTGGCTGAGCTCTCGCGGCAGGTTGACGGGGAGCCAATGTGGGCGGGGATCGACGGCTGGGGCGTGGACTACGGCCTGCTCGACGAGGCGGGCCGCCTGCTAGGCCAGCCTTTCCACTACCGGGACGAGCGGACGTCGGGTTACGTCCGGGCGGCCGACGAGGTGGTCGGGCAGGGCCGTATCTACGAAGCCACCGGTGTCCAGCAGATGAAGATAAACACGCTTTACCAGCTCATGGCCGAGCGTCAGAGCGCCGCCTACGCCGGTGCCTCCCAGCTCCTGATGGTGCCCGACCTCCTCGCTTATTTCCTCACCGGGGAGAGCCGCTTCGAGCGCACCAACGCTTCTACGACCCAGCTGGTCGACGTGCGTACCGGCGAGGTCGTCGACTGGATGGCCCGGGCCCTCGGGTTGCGCCCTGAGCTGTTCGCCCCGTCGATCGACCCCGGCGAGATGCTCGGGCCGGCGCTCGCCGACGTGGCCTCCAGCGTCGAGCTCCGGTCCCCCCTGTCTGTCGTCGCCGTGGCCTCCCACGACACAGCGTCTGCAGTCCTCGCGGTGCCGGCAACCGTCGAGGACTTCGCTTACGTGGTGAGCGGCACTTGGTCCCTCGTCGGCTTCGAGCTCGACCGCCCGGTGATCGACGAGGCGAGCCGTCACGCCAACTTCTCCAACGAAGTCGGCGTCGATGGCACCATCCGTTTCTTGCGCAACGTCATGGGTTTTTGGATGCTCCAGGAGTGCGAACGCACGTGGGCGGCCTCGGGGGTTACGCGCGACCTTGGGAAGCTGCTTGCCGAAGCGGCCAATTGCCCGGGTTTCCGTTCTCTCGTCGATACCGCCGACCCCGACTTTGCCCAACCGGGGAACATGCCCTCGCTGGTCCGTGCCGCGTGCGCAAAGACGGGCGAGCCTGTCCCCGACAGCGACGCATGCTGTGGTGCGCTGCGTTGTCGACAGCATGGCGCTTGCCATCGCCGAGACCCTCGAGACTGCCGAACGGTGCGCTCAGCGGCACGCCTCTGTGGTGCACGTTGTCGGTGGCGGTTCGGCTAACGACCTCTTCCTCGAGCTGATCGCCGCGGCCACCGGCCTGGAGGTGGTCGCTGGGCCGGTCGAGGCGTCGGCGATAGGCAACCTACTCGTCCAGTTGCGCACAGCCGGCCTAGTTGGCGGACCGAAAGGAAATGCGGGCGCTCGTAGCGAGCTCCTTCCCGATGAAACGGGTGCTGCCGGCTCCCGATCTTTGCCAACAGGCTAAGCGGGCTCGCCGACGCCTAGCCGAGGTCGCCGCCTCCCGGCCATAACACAGGTGCGCCGGACCGGGGCGAAGTGGTCAGGCGTCGAGTTGAGCTTGACCGGCCAAGAGCTGGCGACGGAAGGCAGTCACCATGAGCTCGGTCAGCTCCTCAATTGTTGTCTCGGAAACACGAATATCGACGGTCACCTTGCCCTGCTGGACGATGTTGAGCCGGTCGCAGAGCGCAAAGAGGTGCGCGTAATTGTGGTCGATGACGATCATCGACACTCCTCTCGCCGAGAGGTCCTTGACCAGGTCCATGATCAGCGCTGATTCCTTGGCGCCCATGGCAGCCAAGGGCTCGTCGAGCAGGAGGATCTTGGCGTTGAGCCGTGTGGCGCGGGCCACGGCTATGGCTTGGCGCTGGCCGCCGGAAAGCATCTCGACCTCAGCGTTGACGTCCGGCACATGCACCTTGATGTCATCGAGGTAACGCTTGGCAAGCGACCGCATCCGTCGCCGCGAAAGGACGCCGACCCTGCCGAGGCCGGTGATCTCGCAGTTGAGGAACAGGTTTTCATAAACGGTTAGCTGAGGCACCAGCGCGAGGTCCTGGTAAACGGTCTCGATGCCAGCAGCACGGGCATCTTTCACGGAGTGAAAGTGGACCTCTCGGCCTTCGACGAAGATCCGCCCGCTGTCCGGCCGCTGGAAGCCGCTGAGGATTTTGACCAATGTGCTCTTCCCGGCCCCGTTGTCGCCCACGAGCCCGAGCACCTCTCCCCGGTTGAGGTGCATATCGACGCCGCGCAGAGCCTCAACCGCGCCGAAGCGTTTGGATATCTGCTCCACCCGCAGGATCACATCATCGAGCGTCGTCGGATGGCCATCGGTGACCGCCGCGCCAGGGAGCCTTTCGGCCGGTGCCGGGCCGGGGCCTTCAGGGGCTGTGCTCATCGTCGGAACCTCACGGCAAGGCGGTTCAGTTGGCCGTTGAGGACCATGGCGATGATGATGATGATCCCTTCGAGCAAGAAGAACCAGTTCGCACTGACTCCGGTGAGGCTGAGCCCGTCCTCGAGGATCCCGAGGAAGAGAGCGCCGATCAAGGTGCCCAGCACCGTTGCCCGCCCCCCGGTGAGGGCGGTACCGCCTATGACTGCCGCCACTATCGGCGGCAGCACAATGTTGAGGCCGTAGTCGCCCGGGTCCATGCTCCCGAGCCTGATCAGGTCAAGGATCCCGATCAAGCCGGACACCAATGAGATGATCATGAAACACCGGATCTTGACCCAAGCCACTGGGATGCCGGCCTCAGCCGCAGCCAGGATATTGCCACCAGTGGCTGTGACATGAACGCCGAAGCGGGTGTGCTTCAGGAGGAACCAGATCACGGCCAGCACGCCAAGGGCCCAAAGGATGGTGGCCCAACTGCCGATGCCAAGCAGATTGCTGTAATAAAAATATGGAGAGGGGTGGGACCAGCTCGGCGCGTGCAGGCACGACGCTGGGAGGGGATAGCCGTGGCATGGTGGGGTCTGGGTGGGCGCAGCCGGCGGGGTGCCTTTCGTCCAGGTCATCTGCTCCTGGGTGTAACTGGAGCCAACCAACACTAAACCGTAGAGAAGGAACGTCATAGCCAGCGTCACGATCAGGGACGGCACGCGGAGCCAAACGGTGATCAGCCCGTTGACCAAGCCGATGACAGCACTCAACACCAGGGCGATGACGATCGCCCAGCCAACAGGGACGCCCCAGCTCCAGAACCAGTAGACGAACCACGGCGCCGTCAGGTACACCTGGCCGGCGGAAAGGTCGATCTCGGCCAGTACCAGCATTAGGACTTCGCCTGCGCCGATCACGATGAACGGCGCCACGTACTGCATGGTGGCGATTATGTTGTCGACCGTGAAGAGGGCTGAGCTGCGTAGGGCGAAGTAGATGATCGTCAAGATCGTGATGGCGATCACCGTTGCTTCGCGTTGGCGGATGACCCACCTCAACATGGTGGCGGGCGTAACCCCCCGCCCCGCCTCGACGGGCGGGGCGGGGGGACCAGGCGAACGGTCGCTTGTAGTACCTACCGCTTGCCCCAAGATTTAAGCGATCGAGGCAGGCGGCTTCAGAACGACCTGAGCCTTGCTGCTGCCTTCGAAGCGGCTTGAGGTGGCCAGGTAGGGCCCCACGTTGGCGCTGGTCACAAAACCGAGGCCGGTGTCGGTGTTGCAGGGCTTCATCAACCCACCCGAGATGTTGTAGAGGAACAGCTGGATCGTCGGGACGAAGCCTTGCAGGTACGCCTGCTGGTCGATGGTGAACAGGAGGTTCTTTTTTTGCACCTGCTGGAGGACGGGGAGGCCGATGTCCCACCCGGAACCGCCGACCTTGCCCCCGAGATTGTACTTCGCGATGATGGTCGCGGCGGCGATCGAGTCACCAGAGTCGACGCAGTAGAAGGCCTTGACGTCCTTGTTGCCCAGGTACCACTGCTCCAGCGGCGCCAGCTCTAGGGCCTGGGTCGCGTTCGTGCCCACTTCCTTGAAGTCGTAGCCGGCGGCGACGAAGAGGGGCTTCGCTCCGTCGATCCGGGGCTGGATGTTGCCGGTCCCCGGGGTGGCGATGACACCGGCGACGAGCTCACCCTTGCTCACCAGACCGCTCGCGATGATGTTCTTGGCGGCAGCCGCGCCGGCGGTGAGGTTGTTCTGCCCGATGTAGCACATCCGGTTGTTGCCCGGCTCGTCGGCGTTATAGGCAACTACCGGGATACCCTTCGAGAGGGCACTGTCGACGGGCGCATTGAACGCCGTGGGGTCGATCAGGGTGGTCGCAATGCCCTTGGTGCCGGAGGCGATGGCTGCGTTTATCGCGGTGACCATGTCCGTAGCGAGCGAGGTCGTCGAACCGGTCCACGAGGGCACCGGTATGCCGAGGATCGCGGCAGCATCCTGGAGCCCGTAGATCGTGGGCGTAAAGAACGTGTTGGTAGTCACATGGTTGACGAAGGTGAACTTGTAAGCCGGGTGGCTCGCGAAGAAGGGGTGATTGCTGTCGCGGAACTCCTGCGCCGCGGCACCGCGCTCAGTCAGGACGTCGACAAGGCCACCGAGGAACGGCACCGAGGCAGCAGCGATACCCGCATTGCGCAGGAACCGCCTCCTCGAGACGTCATATTGGACAGGATTAACTTCATGGGGTTCTGATGCCATGTACCTACCCTTTCCCACGAGCTGCCCCCCTTTATGGGGAACAAGGCCACCTTGGCCCGCTGCGCTCGCCCATTTTGGTCGACGGTCCCCCGACGGGGGGCACGTCGAGCGGTACGTTAGCGCTAACAGTACCCGGTTGCAAGGAGCCCCTCAGCAACCGGGTTGGCGCTAATGAGCTGGGATGTCGCCGCCCTCGGGAGGTCCCCAACGCACACTTGTTCGACGAGGTACCAGCCGATCGGCTCCGGCTCGCGATGTGCCGAAGCGTGGGCCCCGTTCCTGTATGGAGCACCCCATTCCTGTGGTGAAGTAGGAGTAGGGTTTCACCAAGGGAAAGGGGGTCGACCTTTATGAAGTTCGCGCCAGCATTAGTGGTTGCGCTGCTCCCGGTCCTTGCCTTCGCCAACACGAGTGGGGCGAGCACGCCGGCGACAAGTGCCCCCACGATAACGGTGGGCCCTGGCGACGGGGTCGACATCCAGGGATCGGACATCGAATGCGTCGTGTCAACGTCGGGGCCACGGGCCATGGTCTGTGGGATCGGTCACAAATCCCTGCTCCCCAAGAGCTTCGCCTTCACGGTGGCAGACAAGGGTGCGGCAATTTTTGTCGCCACCGGGTCTCAGGAGGTCATCGCCCGCGACCTCAACCCGGCCATCCCTGGCCCGGAGTTCGCGAACGCACTACATAAGCCGACGACTTATCTCTTGAGTAAGCACGAGCACGTCATCGTCGGCGGTACCCACCTCGCTTGTGGGGCGCTGCCGATCGACAACCAAAGCGTCGAGACGTTCGGCTGCGGCGCCTATGACACCGCCACGGGCACCTCCGGTTATTATGTCGACCGGCACTTATGCGGTCACTATTAGCAACCAGTACATCGGCATCCTCAAAGCCGGGAAGCTGGGCGCCCAGACCGTCGTCGCCGAAGAAAAGCAGCCCTGACAATGGTGCGGCTCATTCGAAACGGGCGCTGTTGGGCTGGGTTACCCGCCGTATAAGGGGCAATGCGGAGGAGATCACCATCAGGGCGACCAACAAGCCGGCTCCCATAGCGAAGTAGTAAACGGCGCCCGGGTGGGCCACACTGGGCTCGTTCCTCAATGCTGGCAGCGCCTTTACCAGGGGTATGGCGACCCCGATGCCGGTGGCGGCCGCCACCAGTGACGCGCTCACCAGCGGCAGCACTGACTCGAGCACCACGACGCGGTAGAGGGTGGCACTCGGGGTCCCGCTCAGGCGTAACAGGGTAAAGGGCCGTCTGCGCTCGACAATCCCACCCCCCACGGTGACGGCCAAGCTGCACGCCGCCATGAGCAATGTCAACGCGACGATGGCCAGTACCACCGTCTCGGCGTTGTTGTCGTCCTGGTTACGTATTTGGGCAATTTCGCCGAAGGTCTCCGGTTCCGCGTTGCCCATCTGCCAATTAGTAAGCCCGTTGTCCGCTACCACGTTGGCGTCGAAAAGGGTTATCAAAGTGCGAACTTTCTCGAGCATGGCGACACTGTCCGTCTTCACCAGCAGTGCCCCAAGGGACAAGATCCCGGTGTGGGCGGGCGCCGTCGGGTTGGACTGGGTGACGACGGGAAGGGTGATCGTCAACGGGTTGTCCGTCTGGAGGTCGCCGCTTATGTTCGCCTGCACAGCCTTTTCCCCAGGGGCGCAGTGGCCCAAAGCGGGGAACTGGCTCAGGCCGGCGCAGCTGACGATGCTGTCGTACTGGCCCAAGATGCTGGTACGAACCGAACGCGGCCCCCGCCCAGCGCTGGGCCCGAGCGGTCCAGGTGGCGGGCCGGGGTTGGGATCGAAGCTCGGGTTGTCGTAAACGGCCAGGACGGTCACGCCGGGAGCCCGCAACTTAGCTATTAGTTTGGCCGCTTCCCCGGCGGGCAGGCCGGAACCGGGCCCGGCGCTGTAGGGAGCTCGCAGCACGTCTGTCAAGGAGCTGGCGTTGCCACCCAAGCTCGTCTGGGCGGCGTTTATGACCGGGACGATCGATGCCAAGAGCGAGCCGACGAATACGGCTAGGACCAACCCGCTAACGGCTCTGAACGCGTTTTTTGGGTTATCGGCTAGGCGGCGGGCCGCCAGGAGCGACGAGGCGCCCCGCGAGATGCGGGCCAAACCTCGTGCCACTTGCATGGTCAGCCACGAGCCGCCGAGCACCAGGCCGGCCATTATGAGGAACGTGCCGACGTAGAGAAGCGGAGTGGTGGGACTGGTTTTCAGCGTTTGTGATTTGAGGTCGGTATCACCCAGAAGGGGTACCACGAAAAGCGGGATGCCGACCAGCAAGGGAAGTACTCGCCACGCGCGGGGAGGCGGCGGTGTCACTTTCCTGCTTACCCCGAGAGGCGAAATCCTTACCCGGCGCAGGGACCACAGTGACGACAGGGTTGCGACGACGGGGACACCAACGAGCATGCCGAGGTAACCTGCCGCCGTCGGTGTGACCGTCGCGTCGAAGAACCGGGCGCCCGAGAACGATATCTGGGCCAGTGCAGGGCGGAACGGCCAGGAAGGCCCCGATGCCGAGGAGGGTGCCGAAAACGGCGCTCACCGCCGACTCCACTGCGGCCACGGCATTGACCTGGCGGCCCGGTGCCGCCGACCAGCCGCATGGCGGCGAAGCGCTCCTCGCGCCGGGCAGCGGCTAGGCGGGTGGCCGTGTTCACCAAGATGAGCAAGGGGAACAGGACAACGATTGCGCGCGATCCAGAACGCCTCGCGGTAGAGGGCTGTCGTCCCTTGGACATCAGGAGTGGTGGCAATATGGTCGACCGTGATGGTGCCCGGCATGCGCGGCCAACGTGGCCCTCGGGTACCCCACGATCGCCACCAGTTCGTTCGGCCCCGACAGAGCTTGTGCGCCGATCGTCCCCACGTCGGTGCCCGGGAAACGGTCGCCCAGTTCGTCGCCCGGGACGGACCTTAGTGAGGCTGGCCAATGCCGGCGAGGCGTAGAACTGTCCGGCACCCGGGAGCCTGGCTAACCCGGGCACTACTGGCGCGTCGGCGCCGAGGGGAGCCACGTCGAGCACTTCGACGAACCGGCCTTCATATATGTTCTCGCTGTAGTTCCACAGCTCCGAGCTCGCTGCCGGGCCCTGGCCCGGCGCCCCCTGGGTGCACTCCCAGCACTGCCTGCTGGTCACAGCCTGATAAGCGTGGTAGTCGGCAAAGACAGAGAGCAGCACGGTCACGCCGATGGCGACCGCGACCGCGATCATCAGCGCCCGGCCTAAAGCCTCTCGTCCGCTACGCAGCGTCAACTGCAAGCCGAGCCTCACCATTACGCCTGCGCCCCTACCCTTTGGTGCGTGACGACAATGCCGTCGCGCACCATCGCTTCCCGGTCTGCGTAGGCGGCGACCCGGGCGTCGTGGGTGACGAGCACGACGGTGGTGCCCTCTGCTCGGGCACTGTCGACTAAGAGGTCCATAACCTGCTCGCCCGTCAGCGAGTCGAGCGAGCCGGTCGGCTCATCGGCGAACACGACCTTGGGACCTGTCACCAGAGCCCGGGCGATCGCCACGCGTTGGGCCTGGCCGCCCGAGAGCTCACCCGATCGGCGACCTTCGAGGCCCTCGAGGCCAAGTCGAGCCAGCCAGGAAAACGCCCGTGCGTAGGCCTCTTTTCGGCTCACACGGTTGAGCAACAGGGGTAGGGCGACGTTATCAGCCGTGCTCAGCTCCGGGACGAGCTGGCCGAACTGGAACACGAAACCGAAAGCGGTGCGCCGCAACTTGGTGCGCCTGTCTTCGTTCCAGTTGTCGACCCGCTCGCCGTCGAACCATACTTCCCCACTGTCAGGCCGATAAATACCGGCGAGGCAATGGAGCAGGGTCGACTTGCCCGAGCCGCTGGGGCCCATGATCGCAATGATCTCGCCGGCGGCAACTGCGAGGTTGGCGCCCCGTAGGGCCGGGGTCTCGCCAAAGGACCGCACGACGTCGCGCGCTTCGATCAAGTTGGTCGGTACCGCCACAGCTCTGCTGAGGTCAGCCGCCGCCCTCATTGCTTCACCACTTCAGCCAGGGAACCGAGCCGGGCTTCGGTCACGTCCATCCAGCGGATGTCGGCCTCCAGATGGAACATGGCATGATCGGCCAGGAGGGCATCGACCACGCTCCCCTTCCGTCTCAGTTCGCTCAGCTCGCGCATGCGTTGCAAGTGCGCGGCCCGCTGGGCGTCCAGGTAGCGGGTCGCCGGCCGCCCCAGCATGAGCGACAGCACGACCTTGGCGAAGAGCACGGTCTGCAGGTACGGCTCGGCGTCGACCGGCTCGTCGAGCCACGCCTCTACCTCAGCCTTGCCGGACTCGGTGATGGCGTAGCGCTTGCGGTCGGGGCCGTCGCCGGGCTCCACCTCGCCGGGTTCGACCTTGTTGTCCCGGACGAGCCGTGACAGCGTCGCATAGACCTGGCCGAAAGGCAGCGGCTTGCCCCGGCCGAAATAGGCGTCGTACTCGCGCTTCAGCTCGTAGCCGTGGCTCGGCTGCCGTTCGAGAAGGCCCAGAAGGGTAACAGGAACGCTCATACCGAGAGACTACGCTGAGTGTATACGCTGTGTCAATAGGGAGAGCGCTTTGTACCCGTTATAAGCTGGACGGGGTGTTCTACTATCGCTATGGAATTGCTCGAAGGGCCCCCCGAGCCGCCAGGGATGGAGCAGACAAGTTTGGTAGACTAACTATTCGGTGAACGAACTTAACTACTCCTCTGTCGGTTGGACGGCCGCCCGGCTCGCCCGGCAGGTCGAGGTGGCGCTCGCGCCGCTCGACCTGACGCCCGCTCAGTACCGGATGCTCGTCCAGCTGGTGAGGGGCCCGGACGTGTCGAGCAGGTTGGCCGAGAAGCTCGCCGTCTCAGCACCGAGCGTCACCGCCGTTGTCGAGGGACTTGTACTGCGTGGTGCGGTAGAGCGGGCACACTCGGTAGAGGACCGTCGCCTCATTGCCCTCGCTCTTACCGAGCTCGGCCGTACCCTCCTCGCGTCTGCTGAAGAGGCTTTACAGGACAAGTTGGGCTCGATCGCCGGCGAGCTCACCGACGAGGCTTCGGTCGCGAGTGCCCTCGACGCATTGAAGTTATGGGGCGAGGCGCTCGACCGGGCCCGCGCAGACGCCACGCCGCAAAACCCCCGGGTACTTCGGGGACGGGGAATTGACGGCGCGCACCCTGCTGCTCGGGCGGGACGACGCCGACTTGGCCACCGAGCTCGAAGAGCACCCGTTCGAACCTATCGCTGAGACCTCGCCCTACTCAGCGCCCCGAGCGACGATCGACCCCGACCCCGTCGAAGAGCTGGCTGCTACGAGCGTGGCCGGTGATCAAGACCCATAAGGGCATCTGGTCCCTATCGCTGCTGATGTCGTTCTTTGCGTTGCTCTCGCAGGTACAGATCCCTCGTCTCATCGGCAATGCCATTACCGACAGCCTGCCGATCGCGGGCCGCACGGCTGACCTCAAGCCCTTGAGCGGGTTCGCGACATTGATCTTCGTCTCCATAGCCGTCCGTGAGGTCTGCAACTACTTCGGCCGGCGGTTACTGCTCACGACGGCGTACAGCTTCGAGTACGACCTCCGCCACATCATCTACGAGCACTACATGTCTTTGTCGTTCCCCTTCTACGACCGCGTCTCGGTCGGCCAGCTGATCTCCCGGGCGAACTCCGACGTGCGTGCCGTGCAGCAGTACCTCGTGATGGCGCCGACGGTGATCGTCCAGTGCGCCGTCGTCTTCGTCGCCTTCGCAGAGATGTTCTCCCTCAACGTCCAGCTCACTTTGGTCACCGCCGTCTCGCTCCCGATCACCTTCGTAGTCGGCGTGGCGATGCGAAAGCAGATCTACCCGGTCTCCTGGCTCATCCAGGCCCGGCTCGCCGACATCGCAATGCTCGTCGAGGAGAACGTCTCCGGCGTGCGGGTAGTGAAGTCGTTCGCCGCGGAGCAAAAGGAGCTGACCACGCTCGCCCGGGCAGCCGACAAGCTCCAGTGGGCCTACATCAAGGACGCCAACATCCGGGGCACATGGGCACCGACGCTCGAGAACCTGCCCCGCGTCGGGCTTGCGGTGATATTGCTCTACGGCGGCATCCTGGTGCTGCACGACCACCTAGGTGTCGGGACGCTGTTCACGTTCCAGGCCTACATGCTGATCTTCCAGCCGCCGTTCCGCCAGCTCGGCATGGTGATCATGAACGGCCAGCGGGCTTCGGCCTCCGCCAGGCGGATCTACGAGATCCTCGACCAGCCCCAGGAAGTAACGAGCACGCCGGGCGCCGTCGACCTGGTCGAGTGCCGCGGCGACGTGCAGTTCGACCACGTCGGGTTCGACTACTCGGACGGCACCCGGGTGCTGAACGACTTCAACCTGCACATCGCGCCGGGGGAGACCGTCGCGCTCGTCGGCCGCACCGGCTCGGGTAAGACGACCGCCGGCCGGCTGCTCAACCGCTCCTACGACGTATCCGAGGGCCGGCTATTAATCGATGGCAGGGACGTGCGCGAGTACACCCTGGAGAGCCTGCGCGCACAGGTCGGGTTCGTCTTCGACGAGCCGTTCCTGTTCTCGGTCTCGATCCGGGACAACATCGCCTACGGAAAGCCGACGGCGACGATCGAGGAGGTCGTCGCCGCAGCCAAGGCCGCCGACGCCGACGAGTTCATCGTTCGGCTCCCCGACGGCTACGACACGGTCGTCGGTGAGCGCGGCTACACGCTGTCGGGCGGGCAGCGCCAGCGCATGGCGATCGCCCGCACGTTGCTCGTCAACCCGCCGATGCTCGTGCTCGACGACGCCACGAGCGCGATCGACGTCCAGGTCGAGCAGCGGATCCACGCCTGCATTGTTGAGGCTCATGGTGGACCGGACGACGCTGATCATCGCCCACCGGCTCGCCACGATCAGCCTGGCAGACCGCGTCGTGCTGGTCGAAAACGGCCACGTCATCGCCTCGGGACGCCACCAGGAGCTGCTCGAGAACGACCCTCGCTACGCCGAGGTGCTGGCGCGGGTCGTCGAAGACGCAGGCCAGGGGCCGAGGGGGAGCCGGGCTGATGAGCATGTTCGGCGGCGGGCCGATGTGGGGCGGCGCCGGCGGAGGTGGCCTGGGCGGTGGTGGCGGCCGGGCCGGCGCCTGGGGTGGCGCCGGGAACGCTACGCAGGGCGGGGCGCCGTTCGCCGGTATCCCTCCCGAACTGGCGGACGCCGTCACCAAGCTGGTCGCGACCGAGCCGGACCACGGCGAGCCGGACGCCGTGTTCACCCAACGTGTCAGCGACACTCGGCCACTCACGCTCATGCGGATGATCGAGGACCGCTGGCGGGTCGCCCTGTCTGTCGGTGATCTTCTTGAGCGATCGAGACGGTCGGCTTCCAGACCGGCCCCTACCTCACCCAGATCGGCATCGACGACGGCCTCGTCGGGCAGCACCGCCACCTGGACGTCATCGTGATCTGCGGCCTCGTCTACCTCGTGTCGGTGGTCCTAACGGTGTTCGTCGAACGGGCGAGGGTCCGCAACACGGGCAAGCTTGCCGCTCAGGTCATGAACGACCTGCGAGTGAGGGTTTTCGCCCACATCCAGCGCCTGTCGCTCGACTACTTCACCGACGAGAAGGCCGGCGTGATCATGACCCGTATGACGAGCGACATCGAGGTCCTCCAGCAGCTGCTGCAAGACGGCCTCGCTCAGTTCGCCATCCAGGGGCTCACGATGGTCTTCGTGACGGCGGTGCTCTTCACGTACAACTGGAAGCTCGCGCTGATCACCATCGCGATCGTCATGCCTGCGCTCATCGTCGCTTCGCTGTGGTTCCGGGCTGCGTCCGAGCGCGCCTACCTGCGCGTGCGTGACACGCTCTCCGGCGTGATCGCCGACATCGCTGAGAGCCTCTCCGGGGTGCGCATGGTCGCCTCCTACAACCGGCAACGCAACAACGTCGTCCATCACCGCAACGTGCTCGGCGGCTACCGTGCCGCCAACTTCAAGACGGCGCGGGTCACAGCCAACTACTCGACGGCGAGCGACTTCATCGGCCTGATGGGCCAGCTCTCCCTGCTGCTCATCGGCGGCACGATGGTGCTGCACTCCTGGCACCACGGGCCAGGCGGCACCCTGGTGCAGGACCTTCACCCCGAGCTCACCATCGGCCAGCTGACTGCGTTCATCCTTTACCTGGGCTCGTTCTTCCAGCCGATCCAGCAGCTCGTCCAGCTCTACAACACCTACCAGCAGGGCCAGGCGGCGGTCACCAAGCTGCGGGGGTTGCTGGCGATGCAGCCCTCGGTGCACGAGAAGCCAGAGGCGTACGAGCTCCCGCCGATCGAGGGAGCCATCGGGTTCGAGCACGTCGACTTCGGCTACGTCCCCGGCGACCTCATGCTGCGTGACGTCAACATCGACATCCGGGCCGGCGAGGTGGTCGCTTTCGTCGGCGCCACCGGTGCGGGTAAGTCGACGATCGCCAAGCTCGTGACGCGCTTCTACGACCCGTCCAAGGGCAGAGTGACCATCGACGGCCACGACCTCACCGACGTGACGATGGACTCGCTCCGACGCCAGCTTGGCGTCGTACCCCAGGAGCCCTTCCTGTTCACGGGCACCATCCGCGACAACGTCGCTTTTGCGCGACCAGGTGCTACGGCCGAGCAAGTGCGGGAAGCTGTCGATGCCGTCGGCTTGACAGACCTCGTGGACAGGCTCCCGGACGGCCTCGAGACCACCGTTCACGAGCGGGGCCAGTCGCTCTCCTCAGGCGAACGCCAGCTAATGGCGTTGGCACGGGCGTTCTTGGCTGCGCCGCGAGTGCTCATCCTGGACGAGGCCACGTCCAACCTCGACCTCAAGTCCGAGGTGAAGGTCGAGCGCGCGCTCGACCGTGCTTCTCCAGGGCCGCACGGCGATCCTGATCGCGCACCGGCTGACGACCGCCATGCGGGCCGACCGCATAGTCGTCATCGACGATGGGCGAATCGTCGAGGTCGGGCCCCACGACGAGCTTGTGGCGGCGGGAGGTCGCTACGCCGAGATGTTCGAAACGTGGTCCCGCCAGCACGCGGACGAGCGGGACGGCGCCATTGCGCGCCCGGGGACGGTCGCTCGGTCGGGGCCGGCGTGAGCTGTCGGGCCATAGGCCGGCGTGAGCTGTCGTGGCCATAGGAACGCCAAGTCCGCCCGCTCGGGTAGCCTGGTCGGACATCCTCGGTAGGGCCCTAACTGCGCTGGGTGGCGGCGGCCACCCAGTTAGTTTTGACTCTACCGAGCCACAGCGAGGAGCCCCCGTACGTGAGCGTGGCCGTAACTCCCGGTGTTGTGGCTTTCCCGAGCAGCAAAGCGCGGCTCTACGGCATACTCAGCACTTACCCGCCCACCCCGTGCGGACTGGCCACTTTCAGCGCCGCCCTGACCGGGGGCCTGGAAATGAACGGTGCCGCCGTGGGTGTTGTGCGGGTGGCGGACGGGACGATCTCGCTGGACCCGAGAGTAGTTGCTGAGCTGGACAACGGTTTCCCTGCTTCGGTGGCGGCGGCGGCCGAGGCCCTGAACGACTGCGACGTTGCGATGGTGCAGCACGACTACGGCTTGTACGGCGGCGCCGATGGCGACGAGGTCCTCGAGATCGTCCGTGGGCTCACCGTCCCGTCCATCGTCGTCGCCCACACCGTGCTCGTCGAACCGACCGACCATCAAAGACAAGTGCTGGAAGAAATCGTCGATGCGGCCAGCGCGGTGGTCGTCATGGCCCAGACGGCGGCCCGTCGGCTGTGCAACCGGTTCGACGTGGACCCCTCGAAAGTGGCCGTTATCAACCACGGGGCAGCCAGCCCGGACCCGGGTTATCGCCCGGACCGCATGGGTCGCCCCATGTTGCTGAGCTGGGGGCTGTTCGGCCCGGGCAAGGGGATCGAATGGGCCATCGACGCCATGGCGGAGTTGAAGGACCTTTCGCCTCGGCCACGATATGTCGTCGCCGGTCGCACTCATCCCAAGGTCGTTTCCGCGCAAGGCGAGGTGTACCGGGACATGTTGGTGGCACGGTCCTGGGCGCAAGGGGTAGCCGCGTCGGTGACCTTTGACTCCACCTACAGGGACGTCCGCTCACTAACGCACCTGATACAGGACGCCACCGTCGTCGTGCTGCCGTACGACTCACGTGACCAGGTGACTTCGGGTGTCCTCGTCGACGCCCTCGCAGCCGGCAGGCCCGTAGTGGCGACCGCCTTCCCTCACGCCGTGGAACTGCTGGCGAGCGGGGCGGGGCTCGTCGTCCCCCACGGGGACGCTGACGCTCTCAGCTCCGCGCTGCGGCGGGTCCTTACCGAGCCTGGTCTAGCCGGGTCGATGGAGCGCGAGGCGGCTCGTCTCGGCCCCGCCTTCAGTTGGTCCTCGGTGGCCGACCAGTACGCCCGCCTCGCCGACCAGATCCTCGCCGACCAGGCCCTCGCCCCCGATCGGATCCTGACCCGCTCCCAGGCTCTGCCCGTTTGACTTCCCCCCCGCCAAGTTTTGCCCACCTGGAACGCATGACCGACGCATACGCCACGTTCGAGCATGCAGACCACGCCAGTCCTCGCAGGGAGCACGGCTATTGCACCGACGACATGGCCCGCGTCCTGGTCGTTGCAAGCCGCGAGCCTGAGCCCAGCCAGTCGGTCTTGGACCTCGCCGCCAAGGCGCTCCGCTTCGTGGTGGAAGCTCAGGGGCCGAGCGGGCGACTGCTTGAACCGCCGGGACTGCCAGGGGCATTGGCTCGGCCATTACAGCGTCGAGGACTGCTGGGGCCGGGGCCTGTGGGGCCTAGGCACCGCCGCCGCTCGCAGCCCCGACGAGGCGGTGCGCCAGCTTGCCCTCGCCCACTTCGAGCGAGGCGCCCGTCAGCGTTCGCCATGGGTACGGACAATGGCCTTCGCCGCCTTGGGCGCGCACGAAGTCCTGGTCGCCCGTCCAGACAACCGTGCCGCCCTCGACTTGCTCGGTGCGGCGGCCGAAGTCGTGGGCCACGGCGCCAGCGGCGGCTCCTCGTGGCCCTGGCCCGAGGCTCGCCTTCGCTACGCTAACGCCGTGCTGCCCGATGCGATGATGGCGGCGGGCGCCGCACTGGGCCGCCAGAGCCTCGTCGACGAGGGGGCCGCTCTGCTGGTGTGGCTTCTCGACCACGAGACCAACGACGGGCACCTGTCCGTGACGCCTGTGGGCGGGAGCGACCTCGGGAGCGAGCGGCCCGCCTTCGACCAACAGCCGATCGAGGTTGCCGCATTGGCCGACGCCTGTGCACGCGCCGCCGGTCTCGTGCCCGATGACGGTTGGGCGCGCGGTATCGACAGTTCTGTGGCCTGGTTCCAGGGTGACAACGACGCAGGGGCCGCCATGTGGGACCCCGCCACCGGAGGGGGCTACGACGGGCTCCGTGCCGACGGGCCGAACCTCAACCAAGGAGCGGAGTCGACATTGGCCTTGATCTCTACGTTGCAACACGGCCGCCGCCTGGCTCGGTCCCTCCAGTGACCGGTCCGGTGCAGGTCAAGAACATCGTGTCCCGGGGCTCGCTCCGGCTTTGCCCCGACGCCGGCCGGACCATCACGGTCGTTTTCGTCCCAGGCGAGGAGATGTACGGCGGCGACTCCCGCGCCCCATCGGTGGTCGAACGCATCCTGGCCATGGACGACGCCGACGTCACGGCCACGCTCGCCGACGTCACGAGCCGGTTCGCCCACCGCCACCGGGACCTCGAGGCCACATGGTCGGACAATTTTCGCCTGGCCACTCAGCGTCTCGCTCAGGTCGGCGATGTCCCATTTGAAAGAGCACTCCTTATCGGCGCTTATTTCACCCGCGAGGTTTCGCTCGAAGGTGCCGCCTTGTTCAACCCGTCCATGGTCGCCCACCCCGACCAGAGCGGCCTGGCCCCGGGTGAGACCCGTTTCGTCATGAGCTTGCGGGCGGTCGGCGAAGGCCATATCTCGTCCATCGAGTTCCGCACGGGCACCGTGGATCCGGATGGCACAGTTCGTCTCGATGGCCCGGGAAAGTTCCCGGAGTGCGGCCATTATTCGCCCGGCCCTTACAGTCGGCAGCTGTTCCACGCCAAGTTGGCCGAACGAGGATGCGACAATCAGACGGCCGCCCAGGTCCTGGACCGCCTTGATCCCGTCTTCGGGCCGGCAGAACTCGAAACGGCTCTCGAGGCTCTCCACCCCGACCTCCTTGCCAGGGCGACTGTAAGGGAGGCCATCGTCGGCATCCACTGGGTGGCAGCAAACAATTACACCGTCGAGTTCCCCCCGGCGAGGCAAATTGCCGAGCGCGTGCTATGGCCGCACGGCCCGGCCGAGCTCCAGGGCATGGAAGACGCCCGCTTCGTACGTTTCGTCGACGACGACGGCACCGTCACCTACTTCGCCACCTATACCGCTTTTGACCAGGTGAACATCGCACCACATCTGATCAAGACAACCGACTTCGCAACCTTTGCCGTCACCCAGCTGTCAGGGCCGTTCGCTACGAACAAGGGCATGGCATTGTTCCCCAGGAAGATCGGGGGCCGGTACACCGCTTTATCGCGCTGGGACCGCGAGAACCTAGCCGTTACGACCTCCAACGACCTGAGCGAATGGGACGAGGCCACCACGTTGGAGTTAGTCCCCCAACCGTGGGAGCTGGTGCAGGTGGGCAATTGCGGGTCACCGGTCGAGACCCCCGCGGGCTGGCTCGTGTTGACCCACGGCGTCGGGCCGATGCGGGTGTACGGCATCGGTGCCATCCTTCTCGACCTCGACGACCCCGTCGCGTCATCGGCAGCCTCCCCTACCCGTTGCTGGAAGCCAACGAGGAGGAGCGCGAGGGGTACGTCCCGAATGTCGTCTACTCGTGCGGAGCGCTCGTCCACGGCGATGCACTGGTGCTGCCCTATGGGTTTTCCGACAGCGCCGTTGGGTTCGCACGGGTGGACGTCGCCCGACTGCTCGACGCGCTGACCGGCTCCGTCGGCGTTACGCCAGTGCTTTCCGCCGATGGTCGCGGCGGTGTGCTCCGTTAGGGCGCTACCAGCAGCGGCGCTCGCGGCGTCGTACGATGTACCAAAGGGTCACGATCACGACTCGTACCAGTGTCAAAGGGTCACGACCAGGGCCCAGAGAGGATGACGCGGTCAACATCGGGGTGATCGGAGGGCTGGTGCCGAGAGAAACGCTGCTGGCCAGGGCGCTAGTGGAGCTGGCTGACACGCTGGTCGCCGACTTCGACGTGGTCGAGCTCCTGACCCGGCTGGCTGACCGTTGCGTCGAAGTGCTCGAGGTCGGGGCGGCCGGCCTCATGTTGGCCGGGCCCGACGGCGAACTGAGGGTTATGGCTTCCTCCAGCGAGACCATGCGAATGTTGGAACTGTTCGAGTTGCAGGCCAAGGAGGGGCCTTGCCTCGAATGCTACCGCAGCGGTGCCCCGGTCCTGGGAGCCGACCTCGCCGTCATGGGCTCCCGTTGGCCCCATTTCGCCGCCGAAGCGCTCGCCGCCGGCTTTCGCTCCGTCCAGGCCTTGCCCATGAGGCTGCGGGGCACCGTCATAGGTGCCCTGAACCTTTTCGCCGCCGACCCAGACGAAATGCGAAGGGTGGATATCGAGAGCGCCCAGGCCCTTGCCGATGTCGCCACCATCGCCATCCTCCAGCAACGAAAATCGCAGCAATCCCAGGTCCTGAACGAGCAGCTGCAGCACGCCCTCAACAGCCGTATCGTGATCGAACAAGCCAAGGGGATGGTCGCCGAGAGGGAGAGCCTCAACATGCAACAGGCTTTCTCCGCGTCTGCGCAGTTACGCCCGCACGCACAAGATGCGCCTGGTCGACGTCGCTGGATTTGTTGTCGATGGTTCATTGGCGCGTCCGCGTTGTGACGGCCGCCACCCCCAAGCTCCCGCTTATTGTTCCTTGGGCCGAGCGCTTCGATGGTTAGCCTCGGGGAGGATTACGTTGGCGAGCTCGGCCTTGGCACGGCAGAGTTTGCGTTCCGACCGGGCCTGGCTCGGGAATCGGCCATAGATGTGGTACACGCTGCTATAGCGAACGGTGTGCGGCTCGTAGACACAGCGCGCGCTTACACGCTCTCCGGAGCCGAAGGTTACGCCGAGATGATCGTCCGGGATGCCTTGGTGAGCAGTCCTTTCGCCGACCATGTACTAGTCGCCACTAAAGGGGGGCATTGGCGCGAAGGTGACAAGTTCCCCATCGACGCCCGGCCAGCAGCACTGCGTCAAGACTGTAACGCGAGCCTGAGCGCTCTCGGTACCGAAAGGATCGGGCTGTACCAGCTCCACTGGGTGGACGACAAGGTCCCGCTTCTCGACAGCGTGGGGGCTCTCGTGGAGCTCCAACGCGAGGGCAAGATCGCTCATATCGGGTTGTCGAATATATCAATCCCTGAGCTCCAGCTTGCGCGCACCGGCGCCACTATCGCATCAGTGCAGAACCGTCTGGGGTTCAACTACCGGTCCGATCTTCCAATGGCCCGGCTCTGTTCGGAACTAGGGATCGCGTACCTCGCCTACACGCCGTTAGGGGGCGCAGGACGTACTGGGCCATCTCCCGACGACCCACGGCTCACGGCAGCGCGTAGCCACCAAGTCTCCGTTGAACAGGTTTCCCTCAGCTGGCTCCGCTCACAGGCTTCGACAATCTTGCCGATCGTAGGTTCGAGCAGGATTTCGACGATCCTCGACTCAGTTGCGTCAGTTGGCCTCGACCTGCTCCCGCAAGAACGGGCACTGCTAGACCAATGGCGCCCGGCCCAAGTACACAACTGAGGAGACTTATCTTATCCCTCGCGGGCGGGGCCCCTCCGGGAGTTGCCAGGTGACTGCTCGGGGTCAGTGGCTGGCACTTAACGTGAACGTTAAGCTATCCTGACGTTAACGTTAAGAGCGGGCAACGGAGGGCAATGACGAACCTGGAGCGGTCGGTAGTAAACGGCCCCAGCCGAAGTGCGGTTAGTGACAACTACAAGTGGACGGCGCTTTTCATTTCAACGCTCGGCATGTTGATGGCGACAATCGACGGCTCCATCACCCTGATCGCGTTGCCGGATATCTTCCGGGGCATTGGTATCGACCCCTTAAAGGCCGGGAACAGCTTCTTTTTGTTGTGGATGATCTTAGGGTTCCTCGTGGTAACCAGCGTGCTCGTGACAAGCCTTGGCCGCCTGGGCGACATATACGGCAGGGTCCGCATGTACAACCTCGGCTTCGCCGTTTACACGTTCTTCTCGCTACTGCTCACCATCACGTGGATGTCAGGCGAAGCCGCAGGGATCTGGTTGATAGTCATGCGGATCTTCCAAGGGGTGGGAGCGGCAATGCTGATGGCGAACTCCGGTGCCATCCTGACCGACGCCTTCCCTCGTGGGCAGCGGGGGACGGCTATGGGCATCAACCAGGCTGCGGCCATGGGCGGGATGTTCATCGGGTTGGTCCTGGGCGGGGTGCTCGCCCCGATCAACTGGCGCCTCATCTTCTTGGTGTCAGTGCCCATTGGCCTGTTCGGGACGGTTTGGGGCTATATGAAGTTGCGCGAACTGAGCGCGCGGCGACCGGCGAAGATCGACTGGCCGGGCAACATCACCTTTGCGGTGGGGCTGGTCTTGATCATGGTGGGTATCACCTATGGGATCGAGCCCTACGCTCACGACACCATGGGATGGGCCAACCCGTTTGTCGTGTTGTGCCTCGTAGGCGGCGCCGCCCTGCTCGTCGTTTTCGGCATAATTGAGCTCAGATCAGAAGAGCCGATGTTCCGGCTCCAGCTGTTCAAGATCCGGGCCTTCACTGCCGGGGTGTTCGCCAGCTTCCTCGCTGCGTTGTCCCGCGGCGGGCTCATGTTCATTCTCATCATCTGGCTGCAGGGGATCTGGTTGCCACTGCACGATTACGATTTCGCCCGGACGCCTTTGTGGGCAGGGCTCGCCATGCTCCCGTTGACCGCCGGGTTCCTAGTCTCCGGGCCCTTCTCGGGCATGTTGTCCGACCGCTTCGGTGCCCGGCCATTTGCGACCGGTGGCATGGTCGGCACCGCAGTCTGCTTCGGCTTGTTGGAACTATTGCCGACTGATTTCTCCTACTGGGTCTTCGCTCTCCTTCTCTTCGCTACCGGGCTCACCATGTCCATGTTCGGGTCACCGAACCGGGCCGGGGTGATGAACAGCCTGCCGCCCGAGCACCGCGGCGCGGGGTCGGGAATGAACACCACCTTTCAGAACTCTGCCCAGGTGCTCTCGATCGGGATCTTCTTCACTTTGCTGATCGTGGGCCTCTCCTCCTCCCTGCCCGAGAACCTGTACCGTGGCCTTGTGGCCCACGGGGTGCCCTTGACCGTGGCAGCTCACGTTTCCCATTTGCCGCCGGTCTCCACCCTGTTCGCCGCCTTCTTGGGCTACAACCCGGTGCAGCACCTGGTCGGGCAAAGCGTCTTGTCCCACCTCAGCTCTTCCCAGCAGGCGGTCCTGATCGGCCGGGGCTTCTTTCCGAAGCTAATTACCGTGCCGTTCCGCGCTGGGCTTCACGCCGCCCTCGACTTCGCCATCGGGGCCAGCCTGCTGGCAGCACTGGCGTCGTGGAGCCGAGGCCGTCACACCGTCGCGTCGGCAGCTGCACTAGACAGCGCGCAAATGCCAGTTGGCCCCGGTCTCGGGCAGCCGTCCAACGGAGGCGAAGGCGAGCTCAATGGCGGCGAGCGAGCAGAGGCCGTATCGGGGACGAGGAAGTGAGCACCTGATGGCAGCGCTCCCATCGACGGCGGAGCGCAAGCCCGTCGCGTTCCGTATCGGCGAGGTGGCGAAGTTGACCGACCTTACGACCCGGGCACTGCGCTACTGGGAGGAGCTTGGGCTGGTGCGCCCAAGTTCGCACGGGAGTACCGGTGAACGTCTCTACTCACGCGCAGACGTTACGCGAGCGACGCGGATCCGTGACCTTCAGAAGTTGCTTGGCTTTTCGCTGGCCGAAGTCCGCGTGGTGCTGGACGTCGAGCAGGTAGACATCCTCGACCGCGTCAAATCCGAACTGCGCTCGGGGGACCCGTCTCCCGAAAGGCAACGAGCCCTGCTTGACGAGGCCATCGTCGCCAACGACCAACTAATTGCCCGCCTCGACGAAACCTTGGCACACATTCGGGCGTTCCGCACCGAACGCGCCGCCAGTGCTAAGCGCCTGCGAGAACGCCGAAGCGCGCTGGAGCCCTAGAGCAAACCGAGCCAGCCGGCACGGGCCGCCAGCAACCCCCTGATCGTTGCGCCAGAGAACCGGCGGCAACCCTCTGACCGTGGGCCTCGGGTTTGGACGGCTTGCAACCTGAACCGACCGGGCCCAGCTTCCCGTGTTCAGCTGCTGGAGGTCGGTAGGTCGAGCCTTGGAACCGCGGCGTCGATCTCGGCAGCTGTGAGGAGAACCACCGTCCGCGCCGTGGCCCCGCCTCCAGCGCTCACCGTCTGGGCGGCTGGCTGCGGCAGAGATGTTGTCAGGAAAATCAGCAACGACGTAGACGTCAGTGTCACCGAAAGGCCAAATAGAACAGTCGAGCTTGCCACCCACGCTTTCGATCAGTTCGGTTGCGGCAGCGACACACGCCGAGCCAGCCTGCGCCTTGACTCCCCGGACGCCGTCCAGTGTGTATTTGACCTCGAGAAGGTACTTTCACATGGGATCCCCCTTTGCGGCCGGCGGCCGCTTCGCGCACCTAGCCCGGTCGGTTACTCACGTTAGGTAGTTTGCACCAGTGGTTGTCGACCGAGCGCGGCGCACGAGCCTATGCGGCAGATGCAGTCGCCAACGGTGAGCCACTGCGGTGGTTCGAGGAGTTGTACGCGGCGGCTTCTGCGGGCGAGGCCGACGTGCCGTGGGCTGACCTGCGACCGAACCCGCACCTTATTACGTGGCCTCTCCTGGACCAGCGGCATCCCAAAAGCGCGCTTGTGGTCGGGTGCGGGCTCGGTGACGACGCCGAGTGGCTGGCCGGTCGCGGATTGGCAGTCACGGCGTTCGACATCGCCCCTAGTGCTGTCTCGGCATGCCGTCAACGGTTCCCTCGCAGCTCCGTCAACTACATCGTCGCCGACCTGTTGGACCTGCCAAGGGAATGGGCGGAGCAGCGGTTCGATCTCGTGGTTGAGGCCTACACGGTCCAGGTGCTTCCTCCCGAAAGTCCAGAGCGGGCAGCCTCATTCGGTGCCCTCACTTCCGTCACCGGCGACACGCTCTTTGTCATAGCCAGGGGTCGCGAGCCGACTGACGACCCAGGTTCGATGCCGTGGCCGCTGACCTCCGAGGAGATGATGAGGTTCGAAGACCTGGGGTTCACCAACATCGCCTTCGAGGATTATCCCGACCCCGAGGAGCCCACCGTGCGGCGGTTCCGAGCCGCGTACCGACGGGAAACCACCTGATGATGGGCCGGAGCGGTCGTCGGTGTCTGCCGGGCCGGGCCGGGGCTCGCTGGGGTTAGCCCCCCTTCGCGGCGGGTTAGCGCACCCTAAAAGACGCCGACTAGCCGTATTTCGCCGACCGGGGCGACGGTTTAGCTTTTGTTGTAATGATTACTGCACACTCACTTACCAAGCGCTACGGCGCATCGACGGCTGTCGACAACCTGACCTTTGAGGTCCCGCCTGGTATGGTCACAGGTTTCCTGGGGCCGAACGGATCTGGCAAGTCGACCACTATGCGCATGATAATGGGCCTCGATTACCCGGACTCGGGGTCGACCCTGATCGGCGGGAAACCATATTCCGAGTTGACGTGGCCCCTGCGGGAGGTCGGCGGCCTGCTCGAGGCGAAAGCATTCCACCCGGCTCGGACCGCCCGCAACCACCTCCGCTGGATGGCCCTCACCAATGACATCCCGCTGCGCCGGGTCGACGAGGTCCTGGACCAGGTGGGCCTGAGCTCTGTCGCCAACCGGCGGGCCGGGAAGTTCTCGCTCGGCATGGGCCAGCGGCTCGGCATTGCAGCGACCCTGCTGGGCGACCCGGGAGTGTTGCTCTTCGACGAGCCGGTCAACGGTCTCGACCCCGAAGGCATCCGCTGGGTCCGCCACTTCCTCCGGGGCTTGGCTGCGGAGGGCCGGACCGTGTTTGTGTCGAGCCATCTCATCAGCGAGATGGCCATGACCGCCGACCGGCTGGTTGTGATCGGCCGGGGCCGGCTGATCGCCGAGACGAGCGTGTCAGACTTCGTGGCCAGGAGCGGGGGCGGGACCGTCAAGCTGGTCACGCCCGACCTGGCCGCATTCACGTCGGCGCTCACCGCGATCGGGGGCAATGTGTCCGACGGCGACGGTGGGTCCTTGACAGTCGAGGGGCTGACCTCCCCGCAGATCGGCGAAGTGGCGGCACAAGGTGGCCTGCGGATCTACGAGCTCACGCCGATCACTGCGTCCTTGGAGGACGCGTTCATGGAACTGACACAAGACGAGGTTGAGTACCGCCCCTCAACGATGGCCGGGGCGGCTGCCGCCGGCGCGAAGGAGTGATAGTTATGACCCAGGCCATCCAAAGCGTCCCGCTAGGGCACTACCGCGTCAAGCACGTGGTCAAGTCCGAGGTCCTCAAGATCATGACCCTGCGATCGACCGCAATCACCGTCGGCCTCACAGTCGTCGCAGGCCTGTTGGTGACTGGGCTTGTAGCCAACGGCCAGTTGCACAAATTTCCCGGTTATTACCAGGGCTTCGACCCGACACAAAACTCGCTGGTCGGCCTGATCGTCGCCGGCCTGACCGGCGGCGTCTTCGGGGCGTTGCTCATTACCGGCGAGTACTCGAGCGGCACCATCCGCGCCGTCAGTTGCGGCCACTCCTAGGCGGCCCATCCTGCTGACAGCCAAGATCGGCGTAGCGGCCGTGGCCATTACGGTCTTCTGCGAGCTTCTCAGCTTCGCCGCGTTTTTCCTCGGCCAGGCGATCCTTTCCGGTGGCGGTGCTCCATCGGCGAGCCTCGGGTCGCCAGGCGCCCTCCGGGCTGTCGTAATGACCGGCGTGTTCATCGCACTTATGGCCCTCATGTCGTTCGGTTTCGGGTTGATGTTGCGTAACACGGCCGCGGCGATCGCGGCCTTCGTCGGCATCGTGTTCGTCCTGCCGCTCGTGATGCACGGCATTTCCGAACCTGACCTTCGCTACGTGCCAACGAACATCCTGACCAACTCGATCATGTCCACGGTCAACCAAGGAGGGCCCGGAGGGGTACTCCAACCGCTCTCGCCGGGCATAGGGTTGTTGCTGATGGCCATTTACGCCGGGATCGCCCTCGCCATCGGCGGGGCGCTGTTCCTCCGCCGAGACGCTTGAGCTTGGCCGGCGCCGAGGGACGCTGGGTGCAGGTCCGGATCCCCGAGCAGCGAGCCGATCAGGTCAAACGCCTGGCCCGGTTGGTCGCCCGGGAGCCTTTTCAAAAGCGCAGTTGGGCGGAGCTGGGGTTCTTCCTCGCCAGCTCCGCCCTGGCTTGTACAGCGGTGTTCATCTTGGCTGCGCTCGGGATGGCCGGGCTGGCGCTCGCGGTCGTGCTGGTCGGCGTCCTTGTCTTGGCCGGCGACTTGCGGGTGGCGAGAGGGCTCGCCCGCTGGCAACGGGCGCTCGCTCGACGGATGCTGGGCGAGGAGATCTCCGAACCCGAGCCGCTCAGCCCCCGCCCGGGTTTGTTCGCATGGTTACGGGCTTCCCTCGGCGACCGGGCGGCTTGGCGGGCGGTGGGTTACTTCGTGGCCAAGCTGCCGCTCACGGTCTTTGGCGTCTGGTTCGCCCTAAGCGTCTGGCTCGAAGCGCTCTCAGGTATCGCTTCCCCGTTGTTGGGTGGCGGCGCGCAAGCCAGGTTCGGCCTATTTGGCCGGCCGTTCGACCCCGGCAACGGCGGGTCGCCGCCCGGGTTCGCTACCCACGTCGCCTTATTCGTATCAGGCCTCGTCCTCCTATTTGTCGCCCCGTGGACGATGAGGTTGGTCGTCTACCTGGACAGGGGGATGATGCAACTCATGCTCGGGCGCGGGGCTGCGGCGTCCCGGGTTAGAAGCCTCGAGGAGTCGAGATCCAAGACCCTCCAAGCCGCCAGCGAGACCCTCCGCCGTATCGAGCGCGACCTCCACGACGGCACCCAAGCCCAGCTGGTTGCTCTGGCGATGCGGCTCGGCCAGGCCAAGGACAAGCTCGACCACCTAGGTGGCGGGGATGACCCGGCCGAGCTGGCGGCCGTCAGACGGCTGGTCGATGAAGCTCATCGCGGCGCCAAGGATGCCATCACCGACCTCCGCGACCTGGCCCGGGGGATCCATCCTCCAGCGCTCGACACCGGCCTGGAAAACGCCCTCGCCACCCTCGCCTCGCGCAGCGCCGTGCCCACTGAGGTGACGGTGTCGATCCTGACCCGGCCCAGCCCGGCGATCGAGGCAATCTCCTACTTCTGCGCCGCTGAGCTGCTCGCCAACGTCGCCCAGCACTCCCACGCGTCCCGAGCCTCTCTCACCTGCGCCCAGCACGGGCCGTGGCTGAGGATCGTGGTGCGCGACAACGGGCAAGGCGGCGCGGCACTCGACCGGCTCGGGCCCTCCTCGAGCGGGCTGGCCGGGCTGGCGGACCGCGTTGGCGCAGTCGACGGGCACCTCAGCATCGCCAGCCCACCAGGGGGGCCGACGGCCGTTACCGTCGACCTGCCCTCACGCTCTTGAACATGCCAGCTGTCGATGCAATAAGGGTTGTGATCGCTGAGGATTCCGCAATCCTGCGCGACGGGTTGGTACAGCTGCTGACGGACAGGGGCTTCGCTGTCATCGGCGCGGTCAGCGATGCCATGAGCTTGGAGGAGGCGGTCGCTACCGACCCACCCGACGTGGCAGTGGTCGACATCCGCATGCCTCCGACCTTCACCGACGAGGGGCTGCGGGCCGCCATCGGGCTGCGCCGGAGCCATCCCGACGTCGGGATCCTGGTGTTCTCCCAGTACGTAGAGACCCGCTACGCGGCCGAACTGCTCGCCGGAGGCGCGTCCGGGATCGGCTACCTGCTCAAGGACAGGGTCGCCGATGTCGCCGACTTCGTCGAGGCCCTGGTGCGGGTAGCGTCGGGGGGCACCGCCCTCGACCCAGAGGTCGTGACCCAGCTGATGGGTGCCTCTCGCCGCATCGACACCGTGGCCGGGCTGAGCGGCCGGGAGCGGGAGGTGCTAGCTCTGATGGCGGAAGGGCGGACCAACTCGGCCATCGCTGCCAGCCTCGTAATCTCGGAGGGGGCGGTAGAGAAACACGTGGCCAACATTTTTTCCAAGCTGGACTTGCCCGCGACCTCCAGCGACCACCGCCGGGTGTTGGCAGTGCTGCGCTACCTCGAAGGATGATTGCTGCGGTCACCAGCAGAGAACCGCGTCCCGGATATCAGCGCTTCTTGGCCTTGCCGCCCTCGGACAACTCCCGCCAGTTGGTGGCGGAGACTTCGACGTCAAACTTCTTCGCCGCCGCCACGATGCGCTCCCAGGCTCGGTCCCGCTCCGCGTCGCTCACGCCTTCGACCTGATCGAACCGGGCAATGGCATTTCGAACGTGAGCGGCGTCGTTCAGCGGCTCCTTGCGTTCGTCAGGGAACGCAAATTTGCTGTCCGCTAGGCGGTCCTTCTCGGCGGTGCTCATGCCCTCGCTTCGTTTCGTCGTAGCCATAAATGCCTCCTTTTGCTTACCATTTCGCGCCACCGGCAAACCCCTGGCTGGTCAGCGACCAGGCAATCGGGCCGCCGAGACCGACGATCCATGACCGTCGCGAGGCGCGGAACTTGCTATCTCTGGTGGTACCCGGAGGACCCGCCTCTCACACGCCAAAAACCTAGCGGGATGTTCTGCTATCCGGCCAGCGCCTGTCGAACCTAGCCAAGGAATGGGCAAAACAGCGCTTCGGCCCCGCCCGCACGGTTCGGGCCGGCGGGCGGGGCTGTTGGCTGGGATTAGCTGATGGCGAGCGAGGTCTTCCGGCGACGGTTCACCCACAGGTAGCCGCCGATGATGACACCCGCTCCGACCGGGATCAGCGGCACCCAAGGTACTTCGGGAAGGACATTGGGAACCGATGTGGTCGGGGTGAAGGAGACACCTCGGTAGACGACACCGTCGGTTGGGGCCATGACCTGGCTGAAGGTCTCGCTCGTCGGCGCGGTCGGCCCGGTAGCACTCAGTGCGTCTGTGACCGCGACGACCTGGTTGGGGTCGGCACCCTGGTCGCCGCTGCCACTGATCGTTGAGGTTGTGGCCCAGATGGTGACGGTGCCGTCACCGTTGACCTGGCCGATTATGTTGCGGAGACCGTCGGTCGCCGGCGCCCAGTTACCGGACTTACCGCCGACGGAGTTGGTCCCGGTCGGGTAGGTCTGGCCGGCGGCGCCGCCATTGATCCCGGCGGGCGAGGAGTTGACGGATAGGTCGTCTGGAGGTTGAGGCCGTTGTTGAGCGTGTACTGCAGGCTCCAATGGGGGGGTTGGTGGACGTGTTGAGCGTCCACTTCTGCAGGCCACCGGTCGTGTCGGTCGAGCCCCCCGCGCCGCTTCCTTCGTCGGCCACGTAGAGGGTGGTCGGGTTGGCGAACCACAGGCCGAACGGGTAGTAGACGGTGCCGGTCGTTGCGCTCGGCCAGCGTCGTCGAGAAACCCTTGAGGACGCACATGTTGGCTGGCGTCAGACCAGGGTTGGCCGTGTTCTCCCCCAGGGCGTTAGTGGTGGAGCCGTTGTAGAACTGTGCGTAAAGAGGGTTGGAGGTCTGGGCCCACGACGATGCGGAGGGCAGGCTGGCTCCCGTCTGCGGGACGCCAATGCCGCCGCTGGGGCAGGCGTTACCGGTCGTGTCCACGAAGTAGACGGTGTTGATGCCGTTGCTGCCGCTTCCCTTGGACATGTAGATCACGCCGTTGTACGCGGAGAGGCCACGGAAGTTGTCGTCCTTGGTAGCCTTGTCGGCGGCGTCGCCCAGCTGGGTGATATTGAAGTTGCCATAGGGCGTCGGGGCGGCGATGCTCGCGTCCTGCGTGGCTTCAGAGGTGGACGCCACGGCCATGATCTGCGAGCCCGAGCCGATCACCACCCCTGGAAGCTTGGTTTGCCCCCGTTGCCAGCGTTGCCGGCCGTGAAGATCGTGTTGTTCGACGGGTTGAAGATGGCGCTCCGCCCGTTGTTGCCTCCGTACGCGCCAGTCTCGGTGAACTGGAAGTTGCCGCTGTCGCTCATCACTGCGGCGTCCCGGTAGTAGCCGGCGCCACCATTGGCGGTGTCGGTGTTCGTTGTGTCCTGCTCGCTGGGGGTGTTGGCGTTCGAGGCGTCGATGGCTGCGGTGGGCGCGTGGTAGCCCATGAAGCTCACGTACTGACCGTCGGTCGACTGGTTAAGGGCCAGTTCCGACTTCGACGAGAAGCTCGTGACCAGCTGGTCGCCGGTAGGGTTGGTGTCGCTGTTGGGTACCTCGATAGTGCTGATCGGGGTGGTCACCAACGAGGTGGTCGCCGGTATCTGGTCGAGGAAAATGGGCTCAGTGATCCCGAAGTTGGCGTCCACCAGATCGTTGTTGAACACCTGAGGGTACTGGTTGCCGGCGATGGCGATGTTGCCAACGACGGTGCCCCCAGTTGTATAGGTCCGCCGGAGCCGCGGGAAGCGAAATCGTGAAGGTGGTAGTGCTCGGGGTCGCAACGATGACCTGTGTCCCGTTGACCGAGGTTGCACCCCCCACACCGGATATAACGACAGTCTGACCAGGTACATACCCGCTCTTACTGGTACCAGTGGTGATCGTCACCGTGTAGGGCCCGCTCCCGCTCGACGTCACGGCCGAGATGTTGAAATTTGTCCCGGAGATGGGCAGCGTCGTACTGCCGGCGGTGATGGTCGGCAGATCCGTGTACTCGCTCGTCGACACCAGCAGGTTGCCGGCGACCAGGCTCGGGCCCGCCGAGGCGAGGCCGGGCGAGGCGAGCATGAGAGACGTGGCACACACGGCGGTGGCCGAAGCTAGATGGGCGGCACGCCGGAAGCGGCGCACGCTGGCTGGGCGTACAGGGGTCATGGACGGACGATAAACCGGGCCCTTGAACTGGCGGTTGCGCAGTGACGTCACAGTGGTGTCACAGCGGGGAAACCTGGATGAACTCCGGTAGCCGGTAGCCGTCCTAAAGGGCAGTGGCCTTCCGGCCGAGGCTTGTGGTGTCGCTCTTCTCCCAGAGGAGGTCCGTAAGTTGAGACCTGGCAGCTCGGTTGGTACAAAGGTTTCGGCGCTGGCTCTAGCTTTTACAGTTGGAGCCGCCGGCCCGGCGTTCGCAACTTCGACCTCCGCCCTGACGGTAGCGGCGGCACGGGCGGAGGCGGCCCGGATCAACCTGGTCGGCAGCGACCTGCCGGGCTGGACGCAATCTCCCAACGTCAACACCAGTTCTGATGACGCCATGAACAACCAGCTCGCCCTGTGCTCTGGCGCACAAGACCCACCGAAGATCGACGTCGTCGACATCAACTCCCCGTACTTCGACCAGGGCAACGCGGAGGTCACCAGCGAAGTGACAGTGGTCCGGGACCGAAGCGACGCACTGCAGGACCTCGCCGGCCTGAAGGGCAAAAAGCTGGTGCCGTGCCTGCAACAGATCTTGATCCCCTACTTGAAGACGCAACTCCCGAAGGGCGTTACGGCGTCGGGGTTCAAGATAGGCGCCTTGGCTCCCAGCTGGCTGCCGTCGTACTCCTTCGGCTACCGGGTCAGCGAGGCGATCTCTGCGAAGGCTGCTTCCGGCGCCACCGTTATTGAGGACGTGGTCAGTGACCTCTACGGGTTCCTGGTCGGCGAGACAGAGGTCGGACTTTCGGCAAGCCAATCCTCGCCCGGGGGTTTTGTGGTGCCCGGGCCTAGCCTGGAAGGGCGGCTGCTCCGTTTGCTCCAATCCCGGGCCGACAGGTACGCCGGCTCGGGCTAGCCCCAGCAGCAGCTTCTCGTCCGACCACCCACGGGCTGGCAGGGGTCGCTTCGGGCCGATCCCCTGACATGCGCGACGCAATCCACGCTCAGGTAAGCGTCCCGAACAACCCGATTTCCACCTAGCTTAGGGCCCAGTTCCACGTGGTCCCGTTGTTAGTCGATCGGAGCAGGTACGTCGGAGTCGATGTTCCGCGGCTTGGTCCCCAGGCGCGAGCCCAAATGAGACCTCGCCCTGCGCTCAGCGCAGACCGAAACGTCAAACCTCGTGGCAGAGTTCCCTTTGGAGTGACTGGAGTGCCATCGCTCGGCCCTGTTGCAGCGACCTTGGACGACGAGATATTCCAAGAAGCTCCGCCGTCGGTCGTATCCCACAACTTGGTCACCCCGCCGCAAGTCGTGACTGTCGCCGTCCCATAGTTCGAATTGGCAAATGTCAGTCCACTGACAAAAGAGCAGTCAGGAAATCTAAACGTCCTCCATGTCAGGCCGCCGTGCCATGAATATGGAACGAAGCCCCAGACGGACGCTCCCTCCATATCGAGCCAAATCCGGTCGCCGATAACATCGACTTTGAAGACGTGCTCCTCCCATCCGATAATGAGTTTCGGCGTGATCTGTGTCCAGTGTGCCGCTTCGTCCTGGGTCAGGAATACGCCTTCCCCGTTCACGACGATCAGGCCTTTTGCTCCATCTACTGCAATGTCGTACTGAGCAGTCATCGCGTTGTCCGGAATTTCGATCGCGTGTTTGATCGACGCCCCGGCTTGCGTGCTGCAGATTACGCAGATCGCCATGCTCAGTGCTGCACATGCAACTAGACGTGGCCGGCCCTTCACAGCGACATGATAGGGGTGCAAGATCGATACCTTGCACTCAAGCGAGATCGTCATCATCCGAGCGGTGGCCACACAAGCTTCGCGGCCCTGAACCCGCCGGCCTCGCTTTAGCTTTTGGCGGGTTTGGCTCAGCTATCGGTGGTCTGGCGAAGGCGGACGGCGAGGGTCGGGCAGTGTGTTATGGCCCGGTGGACATGGGCCAGGTGCTCTTCGGGCACGGCGCCGGCAGCGATGACCGGGAAACCCCAATCGTCGACGGTTATGTGCTCGGGCAGCAGCTCGGCGCAAATCCCATGGCCATCGCAGGCGATGGGGTCAACGGTCAAGTAAGTGCTCATTCCCAGGCCTCCGGGATAGGGGTGTACAGGACTTCTGCGCCGGAGCGGAGGCACCTTCCCTCCATGTGCTCGTCGATCTCATCGGCGAACACATCGAGCGCGCTCCGCAGGAAACCAATGGCGCCCTCAGGAAGCCGACATGCGCCGCGGCCCTCAATCATGTTGGCCCACCGGTGGAGCTGGCCGAGCTCCGCGGCGCCGGTTCCGGGGGTGGTAAGTCGCCTCGTCGTGTGAGCCAGGTCGCGCAAGCCCCAAGTGCACGCTCCGCACTGGCCGGCGCTATTTGCCGCGAACCATGCAGCGACGCGGGCCGCTTCGGTGACAGCACACGTGTTGTCGTCAAGCACGGCGATGACCCCACACCCGAGCGAGAGCCCCGAACCGGCCAGTGCGACGGAACTGAGCGCGAGCCGGTTCGTGATGGTGGCCGGGACCCATCTGCCGTAGTACCCACCGAGGAGCAGGGCGCGTGGCCGCGTTGGGCCCGCCTGCCCGACCCCAGCTTGCGCCAGCAGGTCGTCCAACCTCGAACCGTTTGCTACCTCGTAAACGCCAGGCCTAGCAACGCAGCCGGCGACGGTCACAAGGCTGGACCCTGGATCTTCCGGCGTCCCAACTCTTCGGTACCACGACGCTCCGTAGCGGGCGATGAGAGCAACGTGGGCAAGTGTCTCGACGTTGTCGACCAGGGTCGGGAAGCCCGCAACTCCCCGGAGGAAGGGTCGCTCGAGGGTTGGTTTGCCTCGGCCGCCGTTTATTAAGCTCACCAGGGCGGTTTCTTGGCCGGAGACGTAGCGGCGAGGAGTCGTGACGAGTTCGACTGTCTGATCGCCCCGCTCGAGGAGGGCACCGCGTACGGCGGCCTCGACTGTGCGGTTCCCCCTCTCGATGCAAATAACCTGCCGGGTGGCCCCAACGAGCAGGGCGGCCAGCGCGAGGCCGTCCAGTACCAAGTGCGGCGACACCGCGAGGAGGGTTTTGTCCTTCAGGGAAAGCGGCTCTCCCTCGGTCCCGTTGGCGACAACAACTTTGGCGGCCCCATAGGCCGCGTGCTCGGCAGCGGCGACCGCGGCGATCTTCCGGGCGGTCGGGAAGCCCGCGCCGCCCCTTCCTCGAAGGTTTGCCTCCTCCAAGGCGCGGAGGAGGCCCTGGCACGAGGACGGGAGCGCGCCATAACGAGCGACGTGGGACGACAGGTCGGCAGCGTGGCCCAAGAGCCGGGGCAGGTCACCCCCCGGGGTTCGCGCTGACGAGCGCCGGGGCCAGTGTGGTGGCGGTCATTAGAGCCTCCTCATGGTGGTCAGGACCGGGATATGCGACCTGGTTGGCCGTGCCCCCTCACCTTGGTCATCTTCGGGAGCGGGGTGAACTGCCAGCTGGGCCGGCGTGATTGGCAGAGGGCGGCGCGCAGCGCCCAGCCGAGGGTGGTGCGGGGCGGCGTGAAGCCACTGTGCCTTAGTGGCAAGACGGACGACCATAGCGACCGCGACCAGTAGGCCGAGCCCAAGGTAAATCGCGGTGGACCAAAGGTGGCCGGTGTCGACACCGGCCCCACTACCGGCCCCAACGGCGTGCACCAGAGCTACCGGCCAGGACGCGTAGGCGAGCCAGTGCACGGCCCGCCAGGTGCGGTGGCCCAGCCGAGCACGAAGCAGGCTGGTAAATATAAGGGCCACCATGATGTCGAGGGACAACGCTCCCAATCCTGTCCAAAGCGGGTCGTAGCCGGACAGGCCTGGGACGAAAACCGCCAAAGGCGTTATCGAGACGTACTTGTCACTAATGGCCGTGAGGACGTGGATGACAAGGAACACCACCGCGAGCAGGGACGCATTTCGGTGCACCAAAGCGGCCACAGCCCGGGTCCAACGGCCTCGCTCCCAGCGGGCGACGTTGGCGATGCCGAGTACAACGGTGAGCGTCAGGAGGCCGAATGCGACGAACCCGCTGGCCCGCATTAAGTACCAGGCAGCCTTGGCGCCGATGAGGGCGTTCATGCCGCCGCCGCCCCGCCCACGCGCGCCGTGCCCGGGTCTTGGCCGAGCGTAAGGTTCACGGCCGTCCCGGCCATGTCGTCGGGGGGCCAGTCGCCCACCAGTACGACTTCGCCATCAGCAGCCACGAGCCGGGCGTGGACGCCCCGTTGGCTGAACCACCGCGGGGCCTCTTCGCCAAGGATGACGCCGGCGGTGGAGGCGACGTTCGCTTCTACGCAGCTCGGGGCGGCGACGCTTACAGTGCGCCAGACTTCGGCGGCCGGCTCGGCGGTGCGGGGATCCACCAGGTGGTGACGCGCCCGGCCACCCTGCACCCAGCGCCGAGCAGTGGTGCCCGAAGTTGCCAAGCCCCCTTCGCGTATTGCTACCATCTGGCCGTTGCTCCCGGCCCCGGGGGCAGTGACGGACCGGTCGGTTACGTACACGGCCCATCCCTCCTCGGGCGCTGGACCGGAAACGGCAATATCGCCGCCCAGGCTAACCAGCACGCCGCACCCGGCCAACGTCGCCGCCGCACGGGCTGCCTGGTCAGCACACAGCGCCTTAGCCGTAGCGCCCAGGTCGAGGCGTACCCCTACCGGCACCGTTGCCCTGAGGCCCCAAACCCTGACCCGTTCCCAGGCGGCAACGTGTTGGGCCGTTACTACCAGCGGCTGGTCGGGACTCAGGAACTCGAAGCTGCGGTCGTAACCGAAGTCGATGATGCACTGTCCCACGGTGGGGTCGACAAGCCCGTCAGTCTCGGCCGCGGCCCGGATGGCCGTGGCCAACGCGTCCGCCAACCACGGCGACACGGCCACCTCGGTGCTCTGCCGGATTGGGTCATTGAGGGCGGACAGTTCACTGTCGGCTCGGAAGCGGCTGCACGCCAGGTCGCATGCGGCGATCTCGGCTTCGGCCCGTTCGCACGCGACCAGCAGGAGCTCGGGGGCTGTAACGCCGACTACCACCGAGCAGCCGAGGCCCCTGGAACACTCGAAGACGGGCGCTGTGGTCATGACGAGGCCCCCGAACTGACCGAAGCCTTCGTCGTCGTGGTCGTGGGCGCCACGGTCGTTGCTGTAGTTGGCGCCGCCGTGGTCGTAGTTGCGGCTTTCCTGGCCGTCGACGTCGAGCCGGCCGTCGATGCTGCGTGCGTAGTCGACGTCCACGTCCTAGTCGACGAGGTCGTGGAGGACGTCGGGGCCGACTTTGCTGCCGCAGTCGTAGATGCAGCAGTCGTAGAGGTAGTGACCGTGGTGCCGGTGCTGGCAGGGGCAGTCTGGGCAATGGTCGAAGAAGAGGCCAACACAGTGTTGCCCGCCGTTTCGGCTAAGCCGAGGGTCCCGATCACCGACCCACCAGCCAGCCAAAATGTGAGGGCGCGGGCCTCCGCATGCCCCGGCGCCGGCTGGCGCCCGTCGGGTGTTCACGAGAGGGCGACATTGTGGCCCCGTTCCGAAATGAATGTCATGGGCTCAAGCTTCGGGCACTCGGCTGTGAGAACCCTCATTCGTTCCTTAGAAAATGCTCCGTCGGGAGAGAGGGGGAACGCCAGGAGCGCTGACAGGAAGAGAGGCCGGGAGCCGGCGGGACCGCGACGGGCGAGGCAGGCCGGGAGCAAACCGCTATCTCCAACCGAAAAAGGGGCTCGGGTCGCCTCGTCGCGACCTCGGACCCCTCCGCCGGGCGTGAGGAACTTTGGTGGAACATTTTGACGAACTCGGGGGCGAGTTGCTTCTTCCCGCTAGCGCTGCACCCCGACAACGACATGACCTCTGACCTGCGGAGACGTGCGCCCCCTGGGATTCGAACCCAGAACCTGCGGAGTCTGCATGGGGTGTCCGTAGGCGTACATGGTTGTTCAAAAATGCCTGTGGTTACTGGGTTTCTTGTTCAGGGGCGTTCATAGCTGTTCGCCTGTGTAAGCGTTCTATGGCTCCGCGATGTCGGTACCAGGGGGTTGTCGCAGCTCGAGCGTGGCCTTGTTCACAACACCCACTTCGCCGACCGATATGAGCGCCAGCTCTCTTTTCGAAGAGAAGCCGGCACCCGAAGCACCACTAGGCGCCCCACGCGGTCGGCTAATCCTGTTGGCAGCCGTCGACTTGACAGCTATAGGAGCTTCACAGCCGCGCTCAGCAGGAAACCTGGTGACCGCGGACTGCCAGCGGGCCAGGAAGGCCCGTCCTGTTCGAGGTCCTACCTACTGTGCTCGGAGGGCTCAGCGAGCGCGTGGTACGTGGCGCGGGTTGCTTACTGGGCCTCCGCAGCGGGCGCAGGTATATAGCAGGAGCGCTACAGGCGGCCGGCGTTGACCAGTTCCTAGCTGAGTGAAGCGGTGCAACGACCGCGCTCCACGGTCCAGACGGCGGCTGGCACCCACGCTGTTGGTACGCTACCAGGAGCCGTCGCACCCATACGAAAAGAGGCCATTGTGGACCGGCAAGATAGTGAGCTCCACCGTAAGGTTTTGCCTCCATTCCCTCGGCAGAAAATGCCTTGGGCTTCGGCCATCGTGGCCGCCGGTGCCCTCACGGTTTCTGCGATTTTACCAGCATCAGGCGCGAGCGCGACCACCTCGAAGGTGGTCCTCGCCGCGGCTGGCCCGACCTCCCAGACGATCACATTTGAGGCGCTGGCCAACAAGACCCTGGCCCAGTCACCAGTCACGGTCGGCGCCAATTCCTCGTCGGGGCTGGCTGTGAACTTCACTACGACAACGCCCTCGGTGTGCACCTCGGGTGGCACCGACGGGGCGACCATCGCCTTGGCCAAGCCCGGGACCTGCACCGTCCAGGCGGCCCAAGCCGGCGACGCCACCTACAACCCGGCTCCGCCCTTCAGCCAGAGCTTCAAGGTCTCTCGCGGCCCCCCAGACGATCAACTTTGGGGCGTTGGCCGACGCGACCCTGGCCCAGTCGCCGGTGGGGGTCGGCGCCAATGCCTCGTCGGGGCTGGCTGTGAACTTCACTACGACAGCGCCCTCGGTGTGCACCTCGGGTGGCACCGACGGGGCGACTATCGCCTTGGTCACGCCCGGGACCTGCACTGTCCGGGCGACCCAAGCTGGCGACGCCACCTACAAAGCGGCGGCGCCGCTCAGCCAGAGCTTCAAGGTGTCTCGGGCCTCCCAGATGATCAACTTTCGGGGCGTTGGCCGACGCGACCCTGGCCCAGTCACCGGTGGCGGTGGGCGCCACCGCCTCGTCGGGGCTGGCCGTGAGCTTCACTACGACCACGCCCTCGGTGTGCACCTCGGGTGGCACCGACGGGGCTACCATCGCCTTGGCCAAGCCCGGGACCTGCACCGTCCAGGCGGCCCAAGCCGGCGACGCCACCTACAACCCGGCTCTGCCGCTCAGCCAGAGCTTCAAGGTCTCCAGCGCCTCCCAGACGGTCACCTTTTGGGAGCTGCCCAACAAGACCCTGGCCCAGTCACCGCTGACGGTAGGCGCCAGCGCCTCTTCGGGGCTCGCCGTGAGCTTCACTACGACCACCCCCTCGGTGTGCACCTCGAGCGGCACCGACGGAGCGACCATCGCCTTGGTCACGCCCGGGACCTGCACCGTCCGGGCGACCCAAGCTGGCGACGCCACCTACGACCCGGCTCTGCCGCTCAGCCAGAGCTTCAAGGTCTCTCGCGCCTCCCAGACCGTCACCTTTTGGGAGCTGCCCAACAAGACTTTGGCCCAGTCACCGCTGACGGTAGGCGCCAGCTCCTCGTCGGGGCTCGCCGTGAGCTTCACCACGACCACACCCTCGGTGTGCACCTCGGGTGGCACCGACGGGGCGACCATCGCCTTGACCAAACCCGGCACCTGCACTGTGCAGGCGGCCCAAGCCGGCGACGCCACCTACAACCCGGCTCTGCCGCTCAGCCAGAGCTTCAAGGTCTCCCACGCCTCCCAGACCGTCACCTTTTGGGCGTTGGCCGACGCGACCCTGGCCCAGTCACCGCTGACGGTCGGCGCCAGCGCCTCGTCGGGGCTCACCGTGAGCTTCACCACGACCACGCCCTCGGTGTGCACCTCGGGTGGCACTGACGGGGCGACCATCGCCTTGGTCACGCCCGGGACCTGCACTGTCCGGGCGACCCAAGCTGGCGACGCCACCTACAAAGCGGCGGCGCCGCTCAGACAGAGCTTCCAGGTCTCCCGTGCCTCCTAGGACAGCGAGAACGTGCGCCCCCTGGGATTCGAACCCAGAACCTGCGGATTAAGAGTCCGTTGCTCTGCCATTGAGCTAGAGGCGCCTGTGGGGTCTTACCTGCCGCTCTGCTTACGGTCGCTCGCCAGGCTGGTGACCGAGGTGGAGAGCGGCCAAGCTGTCGCGTCGCACCCGGTCACTCTAGGCGAGTTGGTAGAGAGGTGGCTATGCGACATAGCCCACACCGCACCCTCTACAAAAGTGAGGAGTACCGGCGGCTCGCGGAGGCAAACTTCAATCCCGCTCTTGGGAACGTACGCGTCAACAACCTCACGGCCCGCCTGTTGCGGCCTGTCGTGAGCCCTACTTGTCGGTCGGTGCCACGTTCCGTAATGGCACCCCTACCTGGCGGAACACGTCGGGATCGATGGCCTCCGCAATCGCCGACGCGCCTTTGTCGTTGGGATGTAGGTGGTCACCGCTGTCGAGGTCGGAGCGGTAGAAGCTCGGTCGACGAGGATCCCGGACCGCTCTGTCGATGTCCAGTACGGTGTGGAACTCGGCTGTGGCCCGGGCCCAATCGTTCACCGCGGACCTGACCGCCTCGCCCGCCTCGGAGTAGAACCCCGAAAGCTGGGTACCCCCCGTGGGCGGTAGCGTCGTCCCGATAGGGACGACCCCCGCCGCTCGGGCCATGCGGGCCAGGGAGGCGAGGCCTGCGATGATCTCGTCGGGGCCGGGCTGAGGAAGGCCGTACATCGTGGCCAAGCCGATGTCGTTCGTCCCCAGCTCGATAATGACGTGGGTCGCTCCCGACAAAGAAAGGACGTCCCGGCGGAACCGGGAAATACCGGCCGTACCGAACCCGTCACGTAAGAGGCGGTTGCCGGAAATCCCGAGGTTGGCGACGCTGGCCCCGAGCCGCCGGGACAGGTAGTCGGGGTAGCGTCCGTTCGCTCCGTTGGTCGTCCCCGTGCCGTCGGTGAGCGAGTCGCCGAAGGCTGCCACGACCGGTTCGCTGCCGACGGGGGCCAGGGCGTCCACACCCATCACCCAGTACAGCGAGCCGATCTCCTCAGGTTCGGGAACCTCCACTGCGGCGGTGACATTACCGGCCGTCACGTAGCCGGTTTGCAGGGCCTCGGGGTGCACAGTGGCGGCACCGCTGGCATTCGGCACATAGAGGCTCACGGCCAGCTCGCAGTCGCTAGCGACCGGGAGCGCCACGGCGTCGCTGACGGCGCTATGACCGGCCCGCAGCTGCCAGGATGTCCTGTTGCCCACGGTTACCGCGGTGTCGGTGGCCGGGTCGATCCTCCCGTTGCCGTCGTGAAGGGCGACGCGCAGCTCGCCCACCTCCAGCGCTTCCTGACCAAACTGGTTGCACAGGTGGAGCCGAAGGGCATCCCCGCCGTGCTGCAGGTGCACGATCTGTCGCAAGGTCTGCGCCCCGAAGGCGCGCCCGGGCGCGGATGCCAGGGCATCGCGGGGGCTCACCGGGGCCGCCCGATGGCGTGGGACCCACCCAAGAGTCATGAGGTCGCTCCTAAAGTTCCACGAGATGTCAGTTGTGTCACCGTGGCCGACCCTGACGCGCCGCCCCGCGGGCGGAGCACTAGCGGCCCCGAGCCCGCCCCGACCACCAGGAGCCAGGTGCGGGCTCGGCCAAGCTCATCTGCGATCACGACATGCTGGCACTGGCACTGTGCCGGCATGGTGCGCTCGAGACCTCAGATACCTCCGGGACCGCTGTTGTTGAGATAACCGGTGACCTCGGCGTCTAATGCCTTCATGAGGGTATTGGGGTCGGCGCTCGACGAGTACAACTGGGTGACGGTCTTGATGATCGCTGCATTGACCGCGTCCGAGGCGTCGGGGGACGGAACGGGTGTGGCGTAAGCCACTTCGTTCCAGAACTCGTCGATCCCTTGCTCAGGAGCCGCTTTGTGCAGGTCCGCAAAGAACACGGACTTGCGGCCCGGCGTCGCCTGTGCCGTCGCCGTCAGGTTCTCCACGGCCCGCGTCGACGCGACGTACTTCAGGAACGCCCACGCCGCCTCTTTGTTCTTTGACGACTTGACGATGGGGTACGCGTTCCACCCGACAGAAGTCCCCTTCTGCACCTTCTGGGGCCAGGCCACGATCTTGACCTTCCCGGCGGCTTTGGCGGCCACGATCCCCGGGTTCAGCCACATACCGCACCCGAATATTGCCAGCTTGTTATCTACAAACTCAACCACGTCGTCGAATGCGCCCCCGGGTTTAGGAGAGTAACCCTTGAGACAAAGCGATTGTGCAAATGCCGCCGCCTCGACCGTTTGAGAGCTGGCAAGGGTGGACTTCGACCAATCGGCGTTCAGTAATGTCCCGCCGTTGGTTAGCGCCCATGGCTGGAAGAAGAACATATCGCCGGGGTCGCAGTGGATGAGGTACGTACCCGGTGAGGTGCAAATCTTCTCGCCGGCCGCCATCAGGTCGTCCCAGGTCCAACCGTCGGAGGGCACAGGGACGCCGGCTTTCTCGAACATCTCGGTGTTGACCCAGCAGCAGTAGGTGTTGTAGTCGGCGGGTAGGTAGTACGTGGGGCCACCCTTGGAGATGAGCGACTTGTTCCAAGCCAGGAACTTCGGGTTCTCGTCCGCGAAATACGGGGCAAGTTGAGCCTTGTCACGTTCAATGAACTCATCGAGCGGCGCCACGATACCCTTGGTTACCATCAGGCGCTGGACGTTGATCGCTGACTGGAGAACGTCGAATTGGCGGCCGCCGGCCATCTGCAGGATCGCAGCGTCGGCGTAGGTGGTCCAGGTGGAAGCTGCTATCGGCACGGCGTCGACCTTTATGTTCGGGTATACCTTGTTGAAGTCGGCGAAGATCACGTCCCATGCCTTGATGATGTCTGAAGCCCCATAAAAGGCCAACGTGAAATGCCCTGTCACGCTGGCATCGGGTTCCAGGTCGCTCTTCCTGCCGAGGAGGCTCGGTAGCCGCGAAGTGCCGGCGATGGCGGCGGTGGCCCCTGCTATTTTTAGGAACTCACGACGGTCCATATTAGGTTCACCTTTCTGTCTGTCATTGTGGCTTGTTTGTGGTTCCGACGAGGACGGGAGGCCCGTAAGCGTCGGGTTGCGGAGACCTGTGGACTAGCGGAACGAAGTCATTGCGAGGCTTTGAGTTATTGCCCGCTGGGTGAAGAGGAAAAGTATTAGAAGTGGCAGGACAGTCATTGATACCGCAGCGAACATCACCAGCGGTGAGCCCTCTTTGTACTCACCTTGCAGCGATACGAGCCCGACCGTCAGCGTCATCTGGCTGCGGTTGGTGAGGTAGATGCTCGGCCAGAAGTAGTCGTTCCATGTCGTCGTGCCGATGAGAATGGCAAGTGCGGCGAGGGCCGGCTTCGACAGCGGCAGGATTACTCGCCGGAGCACGCCCAAAGTCGTAAGGCCGTCGACCCGGCCGGCGTCCTCGAGGTCACGCGGTATCCCGCGGAAGAACTGGCGCAGTAGGAATATCCCGAACACGTTGATCAACCCAGGGAGCCATACCGCTGTCTGGCTGGTAGCCAGGTGCAGGGAGTGCATCAGGACGTACGTAGGGGCCGCGGTCACGACATTGGGCACCATCAACGCGGCGAGGAACATGAAGAACAGGGCATTGCGGCCTGGGAACCGGAGCCGGGCGAACGCGTAAGCGGCCAGAGCGCTTGTCACGAGCGACCCAAAGGTCACGATCAGGGTGATCTTGATGCTGTTGAACAAGAACGTAAAGAAAGGGATCAGGTTGAACACCGAGGAGTAGTTGGCGATGGTGGGGTGGGCAGTGACCCAGACCGGCGGGATCTTGAGGGCACCGCTGCCCGGCAGGAACGATTGCACCACCGTCCAAATAACCGGGGCCAGGAAGATGGGGGCCATGAGGAACAGGACCGTGTTGGCGCTGAGCCTTCGGGCGCTGCGGGCGACCTTGGCCAATGCAGGTGCGTGGGCGGTCTTCATGTGTTAGTCCGCGGCCTCGTTATGGACCCAGAACCGGGCGAGGCCGAACTGGCCCAAGGTGGCAACAAGCAGCACGACCAGTACGACGAGCCCCAATGCCGCGGCATAACCCATATACAGGTCCGTGAACCCGTTCTGGTAGATGTACTGCACGATGGACTCGGTGTCGTTGCCTGGCCCACCCTGGGTGATGATGTGCACCGGGTCGAATATCTGGAAGGCCCCGATGAACGAGATGACGATGACGAAGAACAACGAAGGCGACAGCATCGGCAGCGTCATGGTCCGAAAGACCCGGAAGGTGCCGGCGCCGTCCACGCGGGCGGCTTCGTAAAGATAGGGCGGTATCGTTTGCAACCCGGCCAGGAGCACGATGAAGGAAAACCCGACGGTGTGCCAGAGGTCCACACCGACGATGGCACCTAGGGCGGTGTTGGAATTCTCGAAAACATTCAGGTTGTGGATCCCGAGTTGGCCGAGATAGTAGGTGATGAAGCCGAAGTTCGGGTCGAGGGTGTACTCGGCTATCAGTGAGACGACGGCCCATGAGATGAGCACGGGAAAGAAGATCGCGGTCCGCAGCCCGTAACGTAACGCGGTCGACATCTTCCGGTTTACCGCCAAGGCAAGGCCGAGCCCCACCAGGACGTGGAGTACGACGCTGGCAATCGTGAACTCGGTTGTTACCAACAGCGATTTCCAGGCCACACTGTCGTGCAATAGGTACCGGAAGTTGCCGAGCCCGACAAACTTCGGCGGGTTGAGGAGGTCATAGTTGAACAGGCTCAGCACAATGGCCCCAATCAGCGGCCCGGCGATAAAACAGATGAAAAGCAGTAGGGCCGGGCTTATCAAGAAGTAGGCGGCTAATGCGTCGCGACGTTGGCGAGGCGATAGGCGGGCGCGGCCCTTACGACGGCGTCGGGGGCCCTGGTCGTAGGCCTCACCCGCGAGGGACCGGCCGGACGTGGAGGTCTGACCGGCATCGATCGGCAAAAACCTCCCCCGTGGCCGAGGCGTCGACGTCGTCGGGCTTGACACGGTCACCTGAGCGACCCCCCAGTGCGGCAAATGTCACGCAAGTTGCCGGTCACCATGTTCTTGGGCGGGGTACACCCGTCGGACGCGTTGGGGCATGGTATCGATTTCCGTAATCCCTTTCAGGCGCTGCTGCCGGAACAGTAGCAGGGGTCCTGAACAGTCGTCAAGGATGCTGCGCCCACCCTGTGGGCGGCTCCCAAAGGCGCTCGAAGGCGGGAGAGCATCGTTGGCCGGGCACCCGAAATGACGAGGGCTGGCGTCCGACGAAGGCTTCGGTTACTCGGTGCTCGCTTACTGGTAGGCCCGGTTCAAAAGGGCCGAGCTTAGGCCCTGAACAGCGACTCTCCGACCAGCCGACTAGGAAGGCGCCGTGAGGCGGGCTGGGCCTGACCAGCCATAGCCCGGGCGAAGAAGGTGCCCATCAAGAGGACCGGGCCGACAATGACCATGCCGACTGCGCCGACGAGCCGTTGAGGAGGGCGACGAGCGCCTGGTAGCACTCGGCCCGCAAAGCAGCATGGCTCTTCTCCCAGTGGTCGTCCTGGAGCCACTGGACCACGCTGCCTTCGACAATCGCTCGCGCTTGGCGGGCGGCCTGCTCTATATCGTCGATGTCGAAGCTCCCCGAAGCCACGCCATGCTGGATAACAACGGCATAGGCGCCGTTGACATATTTCCAGAGCATCTCGGCCAGGCCGCTGAAGGAAGCATTGCGGGCGCAGTACTGCACGAGGTCGAGGTACACAAGGTAGAAATCACGGGCTGCCTGGGGATCGGCAAAGATAGCGTCGACAAGAGCGACCAACGCTTGCTCCGGATCGTCAATATCCTCAAGTCGTTGGCGGATGCGCTCGACGAGGTCGAGCACGGCCCAGCGCATTGTGGAGAGGAGCAGGTTGTCCTTGGAGTCAAAGTGATAAAGGAAGAGCTGGGCGCTGACGCCGAGTTCTTTCGCCAAGGGCCGCAGCGAGAGCTGCTGGCTGCCGACGCGGGCAATGACCTGGTAGGTAGCCCGGATGAGCTCTTCCTCGCGGTCGGAGAGCCGCGGCAACTCGGCTGCCGCAGGCGAAGGCATCTGCATCGCCCACTAGTGTACGCGACGCACTGCTGGCCCAATGGGCCCGGGGTACGATGGTGGCCCTGAGTTCGGGCCGGCCACAGACCAGGCGGGGGGCGGGCAAGTTGGAGGGTAAGGGCCTCTACCAGGTCCATATAGAGCACAATTGCGTGATCGTTTGCCCCGACGGCACCGAGCTGGCCGGGGACATATACCGGCCACGCGGCGCGCCTCCTTGCCCGGTGCTCATAACGATGCTGCCCTACCACAAGGACGCCATCGGGGGCGTCACTAGCTGGGACGCCAACCATTACTTCGCTGAGCGCGGCTATGCCACCGTGCTCATCGACTTTCGCGGCACCGGGGCCTCGGGCGGGCGGCCCCGGCCGCTTTTCGACCCGGCTGAGGCCGAAGACGGTGCGGTGGCTGTGGAATGGGCAGCTACCCAGCCCTGGTGTGACGGTACCGTCGGGATGTGGGGCGTCTCGTACGGAGCGGTCGTCGCGTTGCGCACCGCCTCCCTCAGCCCAGCGCCCCTGCGTGCCGTCTTGTCGGTAATGGGCCTCATCGATCCCGAGCGAGATTTGATCCACCCAAGCGGCTTGCGTGGGTGTCTGGGCCCGCTGGGCGTGTTCGGCCTCACCACCCTGGTCCAGCACCTGATGCCTCCCGTCCACCAGGATGTCGCCGGCACCTGGGAACGCCGGTGGCGCCAGCGTTTGGAGGCGGAGCCGTACCTCCTCGAGATCCTTCGACTTGGGCCTGGGGCCGAGGAGTGGCGGTCGCGTGCCATCGACGCAACCAGCATCACCGTGCCTACGTTTTTGATCGGAGGGTGGCGCGATGTCGACTGCGACAGCACCATTCGTGCCTACGAGCAACTCAAAGGACCAAAAAAGCTGCTCGTCGGGCCCTGGATGCACACGGAGCCCGACCAGTCCTCGTTCGAGCCGGTGGATTTTCTGCCCCTCGCCCTGTCTTGGTGGCGCCGATGGTTGCACCCCGGCGCCGGCGAGACTGGCGCCGGGGAGGCAACTGCGGAGGTTCCCGTCGAGCTGTACCTCGAAGGACGAGGCGCGTGGTGCCAGGTCCCGGCCTGGCCGGTGCCCGGCACAAGCCCGCTCGTCATGCAATTGAGCCCCGACAAACGTTGTACCGCCGGCACCGGCCCGGCTCTGCCGAGCCTGAAGCTTTCGTCTGACGCCACTGTTGGAGCGGCCACCGCCCTGGGTTACCATCAGGCGCGAGGCCTCGCCCTACCGTCCGACCAAAACGCAGAGAATGGTCGGTCACTTTCGTTTACGAGCGAGTTGCTCGGGGGTGCCCTCGTCATCTGCGGACGTCCGAAGGTCACGGCCGTGGTCCGGTGCGGCATAGGCGCTGGCCATACTTTCGTGGCCAAGCTTTTGCACGTGGCCCCCGATGGCTCGTCTTCGCTCATCACGTGGGGAGCGAGAGCGCTTGCGGCCCACGACCCGGACGGACTGCCAGAAAACGGGTTGTCAGAAAACGGGTTGTTTGACGAGACCGTCCCGGTTGAGATGGCCCCAACCGCCTATGAGGTGCCGGAAGGTCACAAGCTTCGCCTGCGCCTCCATGGAGGCGAATTCCCTCGGCTCTGGCCCGAGCGCACAGGAGATGTCGCGGTCCTTTGTCCCGTCGAAGGGGTTCAGCTCGAGCTCCCGGTCACCGTGGCGCTGCCCACGGGCACCGCGATGCCGGTGCCAGCCCGTACCCCCTTGTCTTTGGTGCTGCGAGCGGACCCTCTCTATCGGGTCTCTCGCGACACCGTCGCCAACCAGGTGAAGGTGACGATCGGTGACCACATTCTTATGAAATCTCCCGACCAGATGGCAACGATCGAGCTGAATTGGTTCGCCACCGCGACCGTCGACGCCGAACGGCCCGACGCCGCCGTAGTTAGCGGGAGGGCGACCGTCCGCGCCGGGACGGCCCGCGGCGAGTTCCGCGTCCGAGCGGACATCCTCATCTCGGGCGCCGCCGCGGCCATCACGGGCGAGGTGAGCCTTGCCGGCGTCCCGGAGGTCTCGCGCCGGTGGGTGACCTAACCCAAGGCTCGACCAGCAACCGCTTCTGCGAGACGGACCACGTCGGCAACGACGTCAGTTAGTGGCTCGTCGGGTTTGGCAAGCGCGTCGAAGGTCTCGAAGCTGGTGAGGACGTGGAGCACTCGCATGAGGTCCTCAGGGCTCTCCCCAACTGCTTTGTCGCCCGCTTCGAGCAGGCGCCCGACAAGGACTCCCAGCCCTATGCGGCGTCGGTCGTCTCGTGCAGAGATGACAGCCCCCACCTCTGGGTCGAGGGCAGCAAGGGCCCGAAGCCTTCGCATGGCGGCACGGTCGACGTCCCAGAAGCCACCAAAGGTTTCGAGGAAGAACCGCAAAGCCGCCGCCGGGTCGGGGTTGCCGAACGCGGCCGCCAACTTTGACATCCCGCCCGCATCGGCCAGGGAATCGCAGACCGCTTCGAGCAGGCCGGTCTTGGACTCGAACTGGTAGTAGACCGTCGCCTTGGCCACGTCCGCCTTTTTGGCAACGGCATCGACGGTGAACCCGCGGTAGCTGCCCGTTTCGCCAAGTAGGGCGCGCGCCGCATCGATGACCCGGCGCCGGCCGTCGTCGATCTGGTCCTGGCGTTTGCCGAGCTGGTAAGGGCGTGGGCTCATCGCAGTTGACAGCGTACTCGTCCCGGTGTTTTAATCAGACCGATCGGCCGAATGAATATTCTCGGAAGGAGAGCCGCTTGACCAGTCCTGCGATCTCGGTGAGCCAATTGCTCGCAAAAGTTCGAGGGTTGCGCAACAACGTATTGGCCGGCCTGGTCATGCTGGTCCTCGAATACGGCCTTGGCATATGGACCAATCTGTACGCAAACCTGCCCGCATCAGATCACGGGAAGGCGACCTTCGCTGCGTTCGCAGGCGCGGTGACCCACGGTCCTATTGGCCTCACCCTTCATGCCCTGCTCGGTACGCTGTTGATCGTCACGGCCATCTCCGTGGTCGTAGGTGCCGCACTAATCCGCCCGAGACGGCGCTCAACTCCCCTGTGATATATGCCGATACGTCGTCTAAGGGCGAACCGACGGCGCCGCAGCTTAGCTCGCTGGCCACAGTCAGGCTTTGGGAGCTAGGACACGAAAAGCCGTCTGCGACGGTCGAAGCGAACCTCATGCGCTGAGTACTCCCTCAGGCGCACCGCCGATGAGGGCGGGCTAGTTGGCGATAGCTGCGGGTCCCCGGCCAATGGACAGGTTCGGGCCGACGCGCTCCTCCGAAGTAAGCCAATTGAGGATGCGGTGGGAAGTCAGGGGCGGGCATAGACGTCGAACAAGGTTGAACTTGACTTACGAGAGGCCCGTAATCAGAGACGGGGGTGACCTCGGTAACGATCTCAACCTAAGGAAGAAGAGCTGCAAATGGCATACATCATGAGGACTGAAAGCGTGCTGGCCACGCCGTTAGCAGCAGAGCACCACTTCGACCGGGGGCCAGTACCGATTATGGGCGATGTTCCCTCTATCGAACTGTCTCTCGCTATAGCGGCCCTTCGACGGGGCATCGACGCTAGCGCAGTCAACTGCACCGACGTCGCCGACCTAAACCGCTCGCGAGAGCTGGCTGCCGAGCTGGTCGAGCTCGAAGAGACTTATATGGCCAATGAAAGTGGTCTTTGCGATGTCTCGGCCACGGTCTCCGAGGCGGTTGCGAAGCGGGAAGAGAGCGATGGGCGTCAACTTCGTCGAGTCTGCCGTTATGCGGCGATGCTGACAGCGGTCGTGGCACCGGAACACTCAGACGACCCACAGTTCGAGTACGGCTTCCTCCTACACGATGTCGGGATGCTGTCAGTTCCGGAGAGCGTGATGATGAACCCCGGTTCCCTAACTGACCCCGAGTGGGCGCTTATGAAGGGGCACCCAGAGTTCGGGCGGTCGCTGCTCGGACCGATCCCGTTCCTCGAAGACGCACGTCACATTGTCCATGCGCATCATGAGCGATGGGACGGGAAGGGCTACCCGCGTGGCCTTGCTGGTAATGACATCCCGGTTGGAGCTCGGATCTTGGCGCTCTGTGATTCCTTCAACGCTATGACCCAGGACCGACCGTACCGGAACGCATCTTCAATAGCTGACGCCCGGCGCGAGATTTACAGGGGCAGCGGGGGACAATTCTGGCCATCAGCCGTGGATGCGTTCCTCGGCCTTGGTGTCTCCGAGCTCGAGAGCGTTCGCGGCCCGGCGTCTTGTGAGGTCGTCATGCCACAGCCTTCGACGGCGCGCCCGGGCCTGTCCAGCAGTTGGCGTCCCGGAGGCTCATAAGGCTTCTCGGACTGTGACCCCGCCGCGACGACTGTGTGCCCGGGGTAATCTCACCCGCCCCTAATCGAGTTGTCAAGAACCTCGACAATATGGGCAGTCCTGATCTTGGATCCGGACCGTTCGAGCGCACTTCGGATCTGCATAAGGCAGCCCGGGTTACTGGTCACCACGATCGTTGGCTCCGCGGCGATTACCGCCGCAGCTTTACGATCTCCAAGCTCGTTGGCGGCGTCAGGCTGTACGAGGTTATAGATGCCAGCGGAGCCACAGCACATCGTGTCTTGGATCTCGCACATATCCAACTCGGGTATTTCTTGCAACAGTGCTCTTGGTTGGAGACGGATGCCTTGGGCGTGAGCTAGATGACACGCGTCGTGGTAGGCAATCCTGGCTCGCACGGGGTGCCGTTTGGCACGCGAGCCAACCGACGCGAGTAGTTCGGAGATATCGCGGGTGCGGCTTGCAAACCAGTCCGCCTCGGCACTGAAGCTCGGGTCGTCCCGGAAGAGCCTGGAGTACTCCTTCGTTGCCGACCCACAGCCGGCAGCGTTGACCACGACAAAGTCGACTTCCGCGGCCCTGAAGACCTCAATGGTCTTTTTGGCGAGACGGAGTGCCTCCGACTTACGGCCGACGTGCTCGGAGAGCGCCCCACAGCAACCCTGGCCCTTAGGGATAACTACCTCGAAGCCCTCCGCGGCAAGCACCCGAGCAGTTGCCGCATTTATCTCAGAAAAGAACACGCTTTGGACACACCCCGTGAGCAGTCCGACAACCCCCCGACGGTTGCCGACGGCCGGCACGCGAGGAGGGAGGCGCTCGATAGGCGAAATTGGCGGGGCGACAGACTCCATTGCTCGCAAGAGCGCCGGGGCGCGAGCCGCGACGCTCGGCCGCCGCAGGAGCGCACGCAAGCCACTGGCTTGCGCTGCGACGAGAAAGAGGCGAGCCACTCTAAGTCGACGTGGGTATGGGAAGAGGGCGAAGATGGCTGAACGGGACAGGCGCTCAGGGAGCGGGCGTTTTGCACTTTGCTCGACCTGGTCGCGCGCGGCCTCAACTATCTCGCCGTACTGGACTCCTGAGGGGCACGCAGTCACGCAAGCCATGCACGACAAACAGCTGTCAAAATGCTTCACTGTGGCGGTCTCAATTGGGCCACCCGACAGTACCTGTCCAAAGAGGTGGATCCGTCCACGCGGAGAGTCCATCTCTTCGCCCCATAGTGCGTAGGTTGGGCAGGCGGGCAAACAAAAACCGCAATGTACACAATCACCGACTAGGTCTTTCAGCCGCTCGTCGTGACCCTCGGGCATCAAATACCTCCAATGAAACGGCCAGGAGCGAGCCGTCGGTCGGGATCGAAGCTCTCCTTTATCCGACGCATCAGGTCTATGCCCGGGACTGGCCCCCATGGGTCCAGCTGAGACTTCAGGGCAGCTGCCGCCCGGAGCACCACCGCGTGGCCACCGAGGCCATCGCAGACAGCACGCAAGTCTGCCACCAGCGCGGCCAGTACCGCCGCCGGCACGCTGTCCGGAAGGCCCATAAAGAGCACACCGGTCCCCGCTGAGCCGGTAACCCGCGCCGGTAGGTCAAGTTGCAGCGCGATGGAACTCGCCTGCTCCACCAGAGACGGCACTGCCGAAAGCACGGCCGTTAGCTTCAAAGTCACGGGGCCTGGTAACTGCCCCCAACCGGGAGGTGACGTCATGAAAAGCTCGCCTCCACCCAGAAGAGTGGCCACCTCCGCTGCTCTTAGCTCCACCGACCGCGGGCGGCCTTCGATGAGCACGCTCAGCTGCACAGGCGAACCTGGTGCAGTCCGCTCTATTTCAATAGCAGTAGGCGCCGCCTGGCACGACAATAGGGCGGAAAGGAAGGGGGTTAGCTCCCGCGGACTGGGGAAATCAGCGACCACGAAGCTCCGCGCCACTGGGACCGGCTTCAATTTCAGGGCCAGCTCGGTCACGATCCCCAACGTCCCGTAAGAGCCGGTGAAAAGTTTCGCCAGGTCGTACCCGGCCACGTTTTTTACGACCTTGCTACCAGCGTGAGCGACCACGCCGTCGGCACGGACGACGGTAATACCAAGCACTAGGTCCCGGACCGCCCCGTACATGTAGCGCAAGGGCCCTGACAGTCCCGTCGAGACCACACCCCCGACCGTGGACCCGGCCACGACCTCGTCGACAGGGAACCGCTGACCCTTCGAGCCGAGCACCTCAGAGAGCCGAGCGAGGGTCGTCCCGGCCTCTACGCGGGCTACGAGGTCGCCGGCCTCGTGCTCGATTACCCTGTTCATACGGGAGAGATCCACCACGAGATCAGCAGACGCCGGCGGGTTGCCCCAGTCCAATTTCGTGCCCGCGCCCCTGGCAACAACGCTCAGTCCTTCGGAGCCGGCGACCCGCATAACCGCCGCAACCTCGTCCGTACCCAATGGGCTGGCCACCAGTCCTGGCGTCACCCCGTCGATCAAATCGAGCCCCTGACCTTGCCGCACGCCAGAAGGGCAGGCTTCTTCCAACTCTGTCAGGGTGCTCATCTCAGAACAGTTCCGCCAAGCCTTGCTCCTGGAGCGGCTGGGTGCCGCGGCGAGGCCGCGGAGGTTCGCCACAAAGGCGTGGGGTAGGAACGGCCTTGCCGGGGTTGCAAATACGATCGGGGTCGAAGGCGGCTTTCAGCAGCTGCATAGTTGCCAGGTCGTCATCGCTGAACATCTTGCTCATAGCTGTCAGTTTGTCCAGGCCCACACCGTGCTCGCCCGTTATCGACCCCCCATGAGCAATGCAGAGATCGAGGATTTGCGTTGATAGTTGTTCGGCGCGTGCCGCTTCTCCCGCAACCCGCTCGTCGAAGAGCACCAAGGGATGTAGGTTGCCGTCCCCTGCATGAAAGACGTTTGCGACCCTTATCCCGGTCTCCTCTGAAAGCTTTGCTATGTCTTTGAGCACTTGTGGGAGGGCGGTCCGAGGGACTACCCCGTCTTGGACGATGTAAGAAGGGCTCAGGTGGCCCATGGCGGCGAACGCCGACTTCCTCCCACGCCAGATCCGCGCCCGGTCTGCGTCATCGACGGCTAGCCGCATCTCGAAGGCGCCCTGCTCCAGGCAGTGGCGGTTCACGTCGAGAAGGCTTTCCTCGACCTCAGCCAACGGCCCGTCCAGCTCGACTATGAGCACTGCGCCCGCCCCTTTGGGATAGCCGCACTGCACAGCTTTCTCGGCAGCGGAGATGGCCAAAGCGTCCATCATTTCGATTGCGGCCGGGACCAATCCGGCGGCGATTATTGCGGACACGGCTCGACCCGCGCTGTCGGTGTCAGGAAAGGCAGCCAAGACCGTCTGCACAGCCGCAGGAAGACGCAGCAGCCTTACGGTCACCTTGGTAGCCACTCCCAAGGTGCCTTCCGATCCGACAAAGGCGCCGACCAGGTCGTAGCCCGGGGTTTCCCCGACCATGCCCCCGAGCTTCACCGTCGCCCCGTCGGGGGTGACAACCTCGAGCTCCGTAACGTGGTTGGTGGTGAAACCGTATTTCAGGCAGTGAGCACCACCGGAGTTCTCGGCCACGTTGCCACCAATAGAGCAGACTTGTTGACTGGACGGGTCGGGGGCATAGAAGAGGCCGTGGGGTAGGGCAGCCTTGCTCACCTCGAGGTTGGTGACCCCGGGCTCGACAACAGCTCGTTGGTTGTGGGCCTGCACCGACAGGACGGCGCGCATGCGACTGGTGACCAGCAAGACGCCTTCGCCGTCCGGGACCGCTCCCCCTGACAGGCCCGTACCGGCGCCGCGGGCCACGAACGGCAACTCCAAACGCGCGCACGTGCCAACTACTGCCTCGACGTCGTGGCTCGACCTCACGAGCACTGCCAGCGCCGGCCGAACTCGAAAGTGGGTGAGCCCGTCGCACTCATAGGTTGCCAGTTCAACCGGGTCACAGATGATGGCATCAGGCCCCACGATGGGCACCAGGAGATCGATCGCTTCGCTGGCACGCGTCTTCGGCCCTGCGTTGTGGCCCCGCCTACCCGTCCTGAAGATCTTCATCGCGGTTCCACCAGTGTTGATCCGATATGGCAAGTCTATAATTTCGTATCACGGAATTTTCCAGGTTCGTAGGAAGGTAGGCCACGATGGGGATCCCGATCGAGGTCCGCGGCGAGCAAACGGCGCGTCGCGAGCAAGTTCTCAACGACACGTCAACCGCTCTCGTTGCCGAACTTGAGGCGGAACTCGGGCCTCTTCGCGCAGAGCTGCTGGACCGTCGACAGCAATTACAGGCGGAGTTCGCTCGTGGCCAACGCCCGACCTTCTCGGGCTCGACGGCCCATATCCGCAGCGGAGCATGGCGCGTGCCTCCTGCCCCGCCAGACCTGATGGACAGGCGAGTGGAGATCACCGGCCCGACCGATGCCAAGATGATCATCAACGCGCTCAACTCGGGAGCGAAGGTCTTCATGGCCGACTTCGAAGACGCCAACACCCCCACCTGGGCAAACATGGTTGACGGTCAGGCGAACCTCTCAGATGCGGTCCGTCGCAACCTATCTTTTGAGTCGCCAGAGGGAAAGGGCTATCACCTCCAGGACGAACTGGCAACTCTTGTCGTACGGCCGAGGGGCTTACACCTCGCGGAGCGACATTTCCTGGTTTCAGACGCCCCTGTGTCGGCAAGTCTGTTCGACTTCGGGCTGTTCCTCGCGAACAATGGCGCCGAATTGCTCGAGCGAGGGTCTGGACCATACTTTTACCTGCCAAAACTGGAAAGTGCCGCGGAGGCGGCGCTGTGGAGGTCGGCGTTCGAGATCGCCGAAAGTCGCCTGGGACTTCCCCCAGCAAGCATCCGAGCGACCGTCCTGATCGAGACCATCTTGGCCGCGTTCGAAATGGACGAAATATTGTACGCTCTTGGCCCGTACGCCACCGCGCTGAACGCCGGTCGGTGGGACTACATGTTCAGCATCATAAAGAAGTTCCGCGACGACCGGGCCTTTGTCTTACCGGACCGCGGCAAAGTCACCATGACGGCCCCTTTTATGCACGCTTATTCCGAACTCATCGTGCGTACCTGCCACCGCCGGGGCGCGCACGCTATCGGGGGGATGGCGGCGTTCGTCCCGTCCCGCCGCGACCCCGACGCGAACGAACGCGCGCTGGCAGCCGTGCGGGCGGACAAAAACCGCGAAGCATCAGCTGGTTTCGACGGTACCTGGGTCGCTCACCCTGACCTGGTCGCTGTGGCGACCGAGGTGTTCGATAGCGTGCTCGGTGACAGAGAGAACCAGGTTTCAGTTTTGAGAGAAGACGTGGTGGCTGATGCCAGCCGCCTCCTGGACGTCGCGGTGCCCGGCGGCTCTATAACCGAAGCCGGGCTTCGCAACAACGTCGCCGTGTCGCTTCGTTACCTCGAGTCTTGGCTACGTGGGACCGGTGCGGTCGCTGTGTTCAACCTCATGGAAGACGTTGCAACAGCCGAAATTGCGCGGGCGCAGGTCTGGCAGTGGCGCCACCATGGCGTCACGCTTGACGATGGACGTGCCGTCACTGCCGAGCTCGTTCGTCATATCGGCGCTGGCGAGCTCACGGCGCTGCAGGACGAACTGGGCAAAGCCGGGATTGGTCAGGGACGCTCGCAGGAGGCGGCAGAACTGTTCGAAACTTTGGCGTTATCGGACGAGTTCACAGAGTTCCTCACCCTGATTGCATACGAAAGGCTGGATTAGGGGATGAGAGTCGTCGTCGTAGGTGCCACCGGCCACATTGGCAGCTATTTGGTGCCCAGCCTGGTCGCAGCAGGGCACGAAGTTGTTGCCATCAGCCGCGGCGACCGGCAGCCGTACGTGGACCATAATGCCTGGCGGCACGTAAAGGTACTGCACGCTGACCGCGACGCGGAGGACCAGGCTGGCACTTTCGCCGAAAAGGTTGCGGCGCAACGCCCCGACGCCGTGGTCGACCTGATTTGCTTCACGACTTCGTCAGCCGAGCAGCTCGTAGCGTCTCTAGCCCCGATAAAGGCCTACCTGCTGCATTGTGGCACGATCTGGGTACATGGGCCCGCCGTAGAGGTACCGGTTACCGAGGAGGTTGTACGCCGGCCCTTTGGCGCTTACGGGACACAAAAGGCTGCAATAGAACAGCTCTTGCTCGCCGAAGCACGGCGCGGCACCCTCCGCTGTACCGTCCTCCACCCCGGCCACATCGTCGGGCCCGGCTGGTCGCCGGTAAACCCTGCCGGCAATTTCAACTTGAAGGTGTTCGAGAGCCTGGCCAATGGTGAGGAACTGACGCTGCCCAACCTCGGGCTAGAGACGGTACACCACGTGCACGCCGAAGACGTCGCCCAGGCATTTTCGAAATCTCTGCTACACCCCACGCTCGCGTCCGGCGAGGCCTTTCACGTCGTCTCGGAACGGGCGTTGACGCTGCGCGGCTATGCCGAAGCCGTCTATCGATGGTTCGGCCAGCCGGCGAGCCTTTCCTTCCAACCCTGGGAGACCTGGGCTGCGGGCTGGGACAAAGCCGACGCTGGCGCGACCTGGGAACACGTGTCCCGCTCCCCCTCAGCGAGCATCGACAAGGCCAAGAGGCTCCTTCGGTACAAGCCGCGCTATACCTCCCTCGAGGCAGTGTTCGAGTCGGTCACTTGGCTGGTGTCCAACGGCAAGATCGATGTGGGCGGGCGCAAACCGTCTCTGTGAACCCGGCGGGGCGCTCCGCGGGTACCACGAGTGTCGAGCACCACGATGAGTGCCTGTTCGGGCCGCCGTCCCTGGATGTCTGCGTCACTCAATAGGGACCGTGAGAACCATAAGCTCATCGGCAACGTATAGCTCTTTGAGAACCAGAACTGGCAATGCGGATTGGGGTGACCGAGGGGACTCGAACCCCCGACCTCCAGGGCCACAACCTGGCGCTCTAACCAACTGAGCTACGGCCACCACGAGACTTCTTAGTTTGACACAGGGACCAGACAGCCGACGACGGAACTAATCAGCAACCTCGTTTGCGCCGATAGTTAGTGCATGGCCCGGAGGGATGATATGGGCGTTCAAGTCCGGAACGAGACCCAAGACGAAGACCTTGTCCGCCTGTACCTAGACAGTATAGGAAGGTACCCGCTCCTCACCAAAGAGCAGGAGTGGGACCTCTCCCGCGTCATCCACGAGGGCCGAGAAGCCAAGGAACAGATGGCCCGGGGCGACCTGAAGGCACCCCGCAAGCGCCAGCTCCTCACTGCCGTCGAGCTCGGAGACGCAGCCACCGAGCAGTTCATCAACTCCAACCTCCGGCTCGTTGTCTCCATCGCCAAGAGGTACCAGTCCTCTGAGCTGCCTCTTCTCGATCTTGTCCAGGAGGGCAACCTGGGCCTGATCCACGCGGTGAGCAAGTTCGACTGGCGAAAGGGCTTCAAGTTCTCGACGTACGCGACCTGGTGGATCAAGCAGGCCATCAGCCGCGGCATAGACAACACCGGCCGGACGATACGCCTCCCGGTCCATGCCGGCGACCAGGTACGGCGGCTCTTGCGCACCAAGCGTCAGATCGAGGGCCAAACCGGCCGAACGCCGACCTTCGCCGAGCTCGCCCAAGCCATGGACATCTCCGAACGCCAGGTGATCGAGCTGCTCCAGCAGGGCAGCGAACCTGTCAGCCTCGACTCCAGGGTCGGCCCCGAGGGAGAGAGCGAGCTCGGTGACATCGTCGCCGACGTGTTGTCACCCTCACCATTCGACGTCGTCACCGAAGCAATGCTCGGTGCCGAGATCGAAAAGCTCCTCTCCACGCTCGACGCAAGGGAGCGGGAGATCCTCCGCCTCCGCTTCGGCCTCGACCGAGGGGACCCTCGCACCCTCGAAGAGGTGGGTAACGAGCTCAATCTGACCAGGGAGCGGATCCGTCAGATCGAGCGGGCCGCCCTCTCCAAGCTTCGCCACCCCTCAGCGAAAACCGACAGCCGAAGCCTCCTCGCCAGCTGAGCCAGCTAGCTGAGCCAGCTAACAGAGGCGGCAGCGCCGTATGCCCTGTCGCCCCGTGACCGTCGGCTACGGTCGAAGGCGGCCCCTGTAGCTCAGTGGACAGAGCGGCCGCCTTCTAAGCGGCGGGTCGCAGGTTCGAACCCTGCCGGGGGCGCTAACCAGCTAAAGAGGAGAGACGGTCTGAAAGAGCTCGTTAGGAGGCGCCTCCCCGCGAGCCAACCATATCCTGTGCCCGACGTTCCGCTCCGGGAACACCTCTGCCTCCGCGGAGAGGTACCGCATCGTGTACCCCAGGCGCCTGCGGCTGCTCGTGTTGGCCTCAGCCCCGTGCCTAATCCTCCCGTCGTGCAGTGAGCACTGCCCACGCCGCAGTTCGAACGCAACCGCATCGCTGAGGTCGATGTCGGAGATCTCGGTCGCGAACGTGTTCACCGATTCATCCACGCCCTTATAGGCCGAAAACCCGCCCTCAATGTGAGAGCGTGGGATGACTTGCATGCAGCCGTTCTCTCGGTCCACGTCGTCGAGCGCCAGCCAAACGGTAACGATCTTGTCGTAGCGGCTGAGGCGTCCCATCCAGTAGGACGAATCTTCGTGCCACGGGGTTGCCCGCCCAACCAACGGGTCCTTGCAGATGAAATGGCTCGACCACAGCACGATGTTGGGGCCGACGATGCACTCAACGAGGTCGAGGAGCGCCGGAGCAAACAAGAACTTCAGAAGGCGGGGGTCCTGGAAGTGAGGAGTGTCGAACTCGTCCCCCCGCTTGTCTCGGTCCTTAGCTCGATGCTCCTGGAAAATGGCTTCCAGCTCGGCAAGGTCGCCCTCGTCAAAGACTTGGTCCCTGTACAGCAGGTACCCGCGCTCGCTGTAGGTCTTCAAATCATCCGCACTGAGGGGCCTGTGCCCCGCTGAAGTGGCCATGAGCCCTCCGAGCCCGTTGGGAACATCGGAGCGGACGTGCGCCCGAACGACGGGCCCGTTCCGTAGGCGGGCACGTCGTTCAGACGTGCGACCCCGCCCGATGTTCCGAGCGCGGCGCTAAGACCAGACGGCGAGAGTGCTGTCCGGGTCGAAGAAGTGGAGGAAGTCCGTATCGACGACGAAGGTAGCGCGCGACCCGGCCGTGATCTGTGAACACGGTGAGATCCTCGCGACCCCTTCAGTGTGCGCCTCGCCGAGGTGGAGCGACTGGAGCTCGCCCAGTTCGGCCTCCCCCGTTGCGGCCGCCGTGTCCTCGGAGTGGGCCCGGGTGGCGTCGATCAGGAAGTGGACCTGAAGTTCGTTGCCAAGCGCTTCGACGAGCTCGACCTCGGTGTTGAGCGTGTTGCCAGGAGAAGGTGGCGAGATCGCCGCATCGGCCAGGTTCTCAGGGCGGATGCCGAGGATGATCTTGCGGTCCCGGTAGGCAGCCAGGCGAGGCCGGGCCTGCGAAACCTTTTCCGGCAGCGTCAATGACTGCGAACCCAGCTTGAGCTCGGTGCCGTCGGGCGAAAGGATCGCCTCGAACAGGTTCATGGCCGGCGAACCGATGAAGGCAGCCACAAAGAGGTTGTCCGGGTGTTCGTAGAGCACCTTGGGGGTGCCGACCTGCTGGAGCTCACCCTTGTGGAGCACGGCGACCCTGTCACCCATCGTCATCGCCTCGGTCTGGTCGTGGGTGACGTAGAACGTCGCCACGCCCACCCGGCGCTGGATGCGGGAGATTTCGGCACGCATCTGGACGCGCATCTTGGCGTCGAGGTTGGACAGCGGCTCGTCCATCAAGAACACGGACGGTTCGCGCACGATGGCCCTGCCCATTGCGACCCTCTGGCGCTGGCCACCAGACAACTGGCCAGGCTTGCTGTTGAGGTAGTCGGTCAGACCGAGCAACGCCGCCGCATCCTTGACCTTCCGGTTGAGCTCGTCCTTGGGGACCTTGCGCAGCTTGAGCGAGAAGCCGATGTTCTCCCCCACTGTCATGTGCGGGTACAGGGCATAGCTCTGGAACACCATGGCTACGTTGCGGTCCTTCGGAGCAAGGTCGTTGACGACGCGCCCGCCCATCTTGAGTGTCCCCGACGTGATGTCCTCCAGGCCCGCAACCATGCGCAACGCGGTGGACTTGCCCGAGCCGGACGGCCCGACCAGCACCATCAGCTCGCCTTCGGCCACGTCCAAGTCCAAGTTGGACACCGCCGGCAGGCCGTTCGGGTAAACCTTGGAAACCTTCTCCAGGACAACTTCTGCCATGATCCCCTCCTGCCGCCGGCCGAGCCGGCTCTCTCTCGAGAGATGTTAGCTAGAGATTATGCACCATGGCGTGCGCCTGTGGGCAAACGAAAGCGCGTAGGGCTCGTTGGGGCCCTCCACGGCCCTTCTTAGCTCTTGTTGGGCTCGGCGCCTCTGTCCGATTTGGAGGGCGTCCCGAGGACCGGGTCGTCCAGGATCCAGCTGCCGGTGTCTTCTCCGAACCGAGGCGTCATTTCCAAAGGGGACACCGCGACCAGGTGCTCCGGGACGGTCGGCAGCACGTTGTCGAAGTACGAGCGCGCGGCCGCCGTCGTGCCCACATCGCGGCCGGCCTTCTCCGAAAGGAACCAGCGGTGCTCCAGCACCTCGTGGAACATCTCGGCAGGTGAGAGCCTGGTCGCAAGCTCGGGCGGCCTCAGGTTCATCACCTTGTCGTACACATCGGTGAGCCATCGGCTCGCCGCAGCGGTCATCGGCACGCGCTTGCCCTCTTTCCTTTCGAGGTAGCCGCGGAAGCTGGCGATGTCGTTCAGGATGCGGCGAGCCTGGTTTTCCTGGACGTCCAGGCCGGTCAACGTGCGAAGGACGAGGCGGTGATGGCCCGGCTCGGCCACCCGGGTCCGGATCCGCAACCGGTACCCGTCGGCGGCGCTGACCAGCTCGACCTCATCGGCGTCAAAGCCGAGGTCGTTCAGGCGGCGCAACCGTTCGGCGATGCGGTAGCGCTGGTCCTCAGGGTGGATTATGACGTCCTCTGTGAGGGTGGCCCACAGCCGCTGGTACCTCTCGGGGATTTGCTCGGCAAGGTCGAGCGGTTCGACGTCGGCTGGCAGGAGCTCGGCGGCGGCCAGGTCGAGGAGCTCCCCACCCACCCTTTCGAAGGCGAGCTCGACGTCGTACTCCCGCTGGCCGTCGCTAAGGGTTGGGTGCAGTTCGCTCGTCTCGGCGTCCACGAAGATGGCTTGCAGAGAGCCGGCGTCCAGCCGGAACAGCGTGTTCGACAGGGAGCAGTCCCCCCAGAAGAAGCCGGCGAGGTGCAGCCGCACGAGGAGCTCGACGAGGGCGTCGAGGAGCCGGTCGGTCGGGCGGGACCGGTGGGGGTCCGAGTAGAGGGCTCGGTACGTCGTCGAGTACTCGAGGAAGTAGGTGCACAGGACCGCGTCCAGCTTGGTGCCCTTGTAGACGTCCCGGTCGACGACGATCCCGAGAGGCTCGACCGCAGGGATCCCCATATCGGACAGCCGGCGTAGGAGCCGGTACTCCCGGCGGGCGAGGCCCTCTTCTAACTCCTTGAGAGCGAACAGGCCCGCCCTGCTCGGCGACGAAGCGCACGACGTGGCGAGAGGCACCGCGATTGCGGATCTCGACCAGCCGGTCGTCCTTCCACTCCTCCAACGGAAGGCCCCACGGCAAGCTGAGCAAGCCGGACGCTACGTCCGCCGGGGGCCGGAACACGTAGCGCATGTGGCCAGCGTCCCACACCGGCACCGAGCGCCGCATGCCAACCACAGACGGGCACAAGGTGCCAAGATCGGCCCCGTGGGTGCCCTTGCGAACGTGACCGCACCGAGCCTGGCGCAACAAGGTCCGGGCTGCCGCAACCGCTTGGGTTCATCTCGCACTATCGGACTGTCCTGCAACGGCTGCGCTGGAAAAAAACCCTACGCAACCGCTTGCGCGACAAAGGTTGCGCCGCTACGATCCCGAAGGTCGCACGCTGGTCCATAGGAAGGGCCCTGTCACGGGTGGGAAACCCGAGGTAGGTGGGGGAATGGCCGAGACGCCGATCAAAGCCAAGACGACTATCAAAGAGGTGGCAGACCTGGCTGGGGTCTCGCCCTCGAGCGTCTCACGGTCGCTTCGCGGCGTCGGCGGCATCTCGGCGAGCACCACCGAACGGATCCGGGAAGCCGCCGAGCAGCTTGGCTACAGCGTCTCGCCTGCCGCCTACCGCCTGGCCACCGGGCGCACCGGCACCGTGGCAGTTGTCATGCCGTACCTGACCAGGTGGTTCTACGCCGAGGTACTAGGCGGGGCGGAGCAGGTAGTGAGAGAAGCCGGCCTCGACATGATCCTGTACCACGTAGGCGACACCGAAATGCGCCAGCGCTACTTCTCGTCCGGGCTCCTGCGCAAGCGGGTCGACGGCGTCCTGCTCGTCACGCTGGCCCTGACTGAGCCGGAGGTGAGCGCGTTGCGTGCGCTCGATGTCCCGGTTTGCATGGTCGGAGCTGAAGTGCCGGGCTTTTCGAGCATCAGCATCGACGGCACAGACGGCGCCCGCAAGGCGGTCCAGTACCTCATCAACTTGGGCCATGAACGGATCGGGATCATCTCGGGCGACCCCCGCGAGCCCGAGCACTTCACGGCCCCGCTCGGCCGTCACGCCGGCTACAGGGCCGCCCTGGAGTCGGCAGGTTTGCCGACCGACCGGGACCTCGAGGGCCACGGCGCCTTCACCGTCGAGGGTGGCGACGAAGCAACGGTCCAGTTGCTCGGCCGGCGCAACCTTCCGACCGCAATTTTTGCAGAGTCTGACGAAATGGCCTTCGGTGCGCTCCGCGCCCTCGCCCGCGCGGGGCTCCGTGTGCCCGCCGACATGTCGGTGATCGGCTTCGACGACCACCCGATGGCCCAATATTTTGACCTGACAACGATCTGCCAGGACGTCCGGGACCAAGGCCGCCAAATTGCACAGCAATTGGTTGGCGCGGTGGTCCGACCTGGTGAAGCACCGCCGGTGGCACTGCACGCCCCCACTCGCCTAGTCGTGCGGAGCACTACCGCTGTGCTTGGGACAGAGCAACGGCCCGCTTCGGCGTCGCGCGTTGCAGGCGGTCAAATTGCCAGCGATCGCTGGCTATTTGAACCGGCACACGCCGGTCAAACCGCCGATCCGGGATAACAACAGAAAGGAGAGAGACACAGCAATGAAGCCCACAATTAGAAGGGGAAGTAGCACTATGACACGCAGATCTACCTCGCTGCTCTCGGTAGCAGCGGCAACGGGCATGTTGGTGGTAGGGGCCACTGTTGTCGGCCCCAGCCTGCCAGCGAGCGCATCAACGAGGACAGCCTCCTTGTCGCACATCGGTGGCTCGCTCACCGTATGGTCCGAATGGACGAGTGTCGAGCAGCAGTACTTCGAGGCTGCGTACGCTCCGTTCAGCGCCGAGACCGGCATCAAAATCAACTACGAGGGCAAGTCGAGCAACATCGCCGCCGCCGTCGAAGCCGCGGCCGCCGGTGGCAAAGCACCTGACGTCGCGTTCGTGCCTTCGCCTGCGGCACTGACCGCACTGGCTGCAAAAAGGCTCGATCGTGCCCCTGACCTCCTCCGTAATCGGGAACGAGGCCTCGGACTACGGGCCGGTCTGGAACCAGCTCGCGTCCTATAACGGCAAGCTGTACGGCGTCTGGTTCAAGGCCGCCAACAAGAACACCATCTGGTACAACCCGGCCGAGTTCGCCGTAGCCGGCATCAAGAAGCACTCCGACGACATGGGAGCAGCTCATCGGTGACGCTGCCACTTTGAAGGCAGCAGGTGTCACGCCGTTCTCGCTCTGCGGCGACATCGGCTGGCCGGTCGCCGACCTCTGGCAGAACGTCTACCTGAAGACTGCTGGGCCCGCCGACTACGACAAGCTGGCCGCCCACAAACTCTCCTGGCAGGACCCGACCGTGACGACCGCCTTCAACACGCTGGCACCGCTGGTCGGCGCCGGCCAACCTGCTCGGCGGCACCTCCGGCGCCCTTGGCAGCGGCGGCAACTACCCGAGCTGCGCGGACCAGGTGTTCCCGAAGTCTGGGGCGATGCCAAAGGCCGCGATGGTGATCGAAGCTGACTTCGTCGTGTCGGAGATCACCGGCAACGAGCCCAACGCCACCGCTGGGACAAAGGCTGCCGGCGGCAAGGCGTGCACGCTCAACCCGGCCGGACACCCCCTGCTACGACTTCTTCCCGTTCCCGGCACCCGCTGCGGACGCAAAGAACGCCAGTGCACTTCAGGGTGCGGGCGACGTGGCGATGCTCTTCCACGCCTCGCCGCAGGCCAAGGCCTTCATGAAGTACATCGCCAGCCCCGAGCCCGCTGAAATATGGGCCCACCTCGGGGGCTTCGCGTCCCCCAACAAGCTGGTACCCCTGAGCAGCTACCCGGACCCCGTGACCCAGGCTGACGCCTCCGAGCTGGCGCACGCCACTGGCTTCGTGTTCAGCCTCGACGACCTCCAGACCGGCTGGGAGCCCGACCTGTGGGCCGACATGCTCAACTTCGTGAAGAACCCGAGCTCGTCGAACATCAGCTCCATCGAGGCGACCATGCAGAAGCAGGCCACCGCTGCGATGGGCGGCTGAGAACTACCAGTAGGAACTACCAGTAGAAATGTGCTGGGAACAGTACTAGTAATTGTGTACCGGGCCTGAGAGACCTTTTAGGGGGGCTCAACGGCTCTGAACAAAAGACGAGGGCGTGGCCGGAGCTACCGGTCACGCCCCCCGTTTTTCCCCAAGAGACTGGCGAGGGACGCCAACAAACAGTAAGGACGGGAGAAATGGCAGGGAAATGGCAGCAGTAACCGTTGGCCCGGTAGAAAGTGCTCCGCCGGTCAAGAAGAAGGGGAGTATCGAGCACGGGGCCCTGAAGGACCACCTCCAGTCCGATCGCGTTCTTGGTCCCGGGTGCGATCTGGCTACTTGCGATCGTGATCTACCCAGCGATAGTCACGATCAAGGACAGCTTCTTCAACGAAACCGATACCAAGGCGGTTGGCCTCACCAACTACAAGGACTTGTTCACGACGGCCGAGACGCTGATCGCGTTCCGCAACAACGTCATCTGGGTGCTGGTCTTCCCCTTCGTCGTGACCACGATCGGCCTGGTACTGGCCGTGCTCACGGAGCGCATCCGCTGGGCGACCGCGTTCAAGACCGTCATCTTCCTGCCGGTCGTGTTCAGCGTGACGGCCTCGTCGATGGTTTTCGCCCAGATCTTCGACGTAAACCCGCACGTCGGGGTGGTGAACGCTCTCACTCAGGTCGTAGAGGACGTCTTCAACCCTCCCGGCGCCTACCCGCTCCAGCCGGGCCAAACAGCTGCGTCGCTGGCCTCGGCGGGCGCCGTGGCTGGGCCGCACGGGACCGTCCAGAGCACCGGCTGCGGTAAAAGCGGGCGGGGTGGTGAAGATGGGCCTTACCGGCTTCCCGCCGACGACCTTCCAGGCGCTCGGGGCCGTGCAGGCGGTCGTGCCCAAGGTCGTCGCCGGGCGGCGTTTCGGGCTTGGTTTGGCGTGATTTTTCGCCGAACAACCCGACGGATGCGACCTCCGTACTTTCCGGTGAGGACGGCTACCCGCAACTCCATCTCTCGCTGGTCAACAGCTCCGGCAGCACGGTTGCCAGCACGACCACGAACCCCGCCGGGTATTTCAGCTTCTCGCACGTGGGTGCCGGCACCTTCCATGTCCGGGTCTCGTCGTCCAATTTCACAGCCGGGTTCGGCGCCGGAGGTGTAGGGACTTCCTGGCTGGGCGGCCAATCGCTCACGCCTACCGCGAACCTCAGCCAGACCGAGCAGGCGTTGCTCAGCGTCCCCCTCGTCGACATATCGATGATCGTCGCCTACCTGTGGATCTGGGCGGGCTTCACGATGGTCATCGTGGGCGCTGGGCTCGCCGCGCTTGACCGCCAAGCCCTCGAGGCGGCCCATGTCGACGGGGCCACCGAGTGGCAGACGCTGCGGCGTGTCACGATCCCCATGCTCGCCCCGGTGCTCGTTGTCGTGTTGGTGACGATGATCATCAACGTCCTCAAGATCTTCGACATAATCATCAACCTGGGCGCCGACACCTCGGAGCCCGGCGCAGCAGTCCAGCACCTTGGCTTCCGACATCTATTACAAGGGTTTCACCGACGGGATACACACGGGCCTGGCCAGTGCCCTCGCCGTCGTCCTGTTCTTATTGGTTGTCCCCGCGATGCTGTTCAACCTCAAGAGGATCAAGGGGGGCGGCAATTGACACGCTTGCACGGGCGAGCACGCCCGACCATATTCAGATCAATTTGACCGAACGGGGGGCCACAAGAGATGACCGCCACAGAAGTACCCATCAGCGCCGATCCCGACCTCGCGATGATGGGGGAGGTCCTCCCGAACGCTGCAGGGCCGCTGGCACGCTTCCACTTATCCCGCCACCTACTGACAATTTTCGTCGTGGTCGTCGCACTGCTGTGGCTCCTGCCGAGCTTCTCCATGTTGGTCATCTCTTTCCGCCCGGAGGCCCTCTTCGAGCAGTCCGGTTGGTGGCACCTGTTCACCAACCCCGCTGAGTTCACGATCTCGAACTACAAGAACCTTTTCGCCGGGCCGAAGGGCGGGACCGTGCCTTCAGGTTTTGCTGCCGGGAGGTGCGCTCGACTCGCTCAGGACTTCCCTCGAGATCACGGTCCCGGCGACGATCCTCGTAACGCTCGTCTCCGCCCTGAGCTGCTTATTCGCTCGTGTTCGGGCGGTGGCGGGGGCGCAGCTTCATCTTCCTGACGATCGTCGGGCTCATGGTCGTGCCGCTACAGGTGGCGATCCTGCCCGTCGTCGAAGGCTTCGACGACATGGGCAAGTGGTATTCGGGTCTGGAACCCCTACGGGACGATCCCGGGCGTGGTCATTTTCCACGTCGCTTTCGGCCTGCCCTTTGGCATCTTCTTGATGCGCAACTTCTTCCAGGGGATCCCGAAGGACCTGATCGAAGCCGGACGCGTGGACGGGGCGGGAGAGTGGACGTTGTTCGCCCGTGTCGTGGCCCCCATTGGCATCGCGGCCTCCGCCTCGTTGGCGATCTTCCAGTTCATATGGACCTGGAACGACCTGCTGGTGGCGCTGGTCATCCTGGGGGCGGACCCGCACGTGCCGATCACGCTGTTCATCTACGACCAGGAACGGGCACTGGCGGCCAACTTCTGGATCATCGCCACCGGGTCCATGGCCTCGATCGTGATCCCGCTAGCGGTGTTCTTGTCGTTCCAGCGCTACTTCGTCCGTGGCATGCTCGCCGGCGCGGTCAAATGAGGTACCTTCCGTAGCGCAGCCCAACATAGTGGTCGTTGTCCTGGACGACACTGGCTTCGGTGACCTCGGCTGTTACGGCGGCCTAGGGGGTCGCGTCAAGACCCCGAACATCGACCAGCTGGCGACGTCAGGGATCGTCTACAACAACTTCCATGTCAACCCGATGTGCTCGCCGACGCGGGCGGCGCTGTTGACTGGCCGGAACCATCATTCGGTCGGGGTTGGTTCGATCATGGAGCTCGCCAGGGGTTATCCCGGCTACAACGGCCGGATCCCGAAGGAGGCGGCGATGCTTCCGGCGGTGCTGCGCTCGGAGGGCTATTCCACGATGGCTCTCGGGAAGTGGCACCTGACCCCTGTCGAAGACATCACGCCGATCGGCCCGTTCGACCTCTGGCCGCTCGGCCAGGGCTTCGGGCGCTTTTACGGGTTCCTGCGGGCCGAAGTGGACCAGTACCGCCCGGAGCTCACCGAGGATAACCATTCGGTTGCCGCGCCCTTCGGAGAGGCAGGGGGGCGCTACCACTTGAGCGAGGACCTCGTCGACCACGCCATCACCTGGGTCGCCGAGCACCGGGCGGTCGCGCCTAGCCGGCCCTTTTTTTGCTACCTGGCTTTCGGCGCCATGCACCAGCCCCACCAGGTGTGGCCTGAATGGTCGGACCGTTACCGGGGCGCTTTCGCAGATGGCTGGGACGTTGGTGCGCCGCCAAAGCCTCGAGACGCAGAAAGGCCTCGGGGTGGTCCCGAGCGCGGACCGTCCTGCCGCCGGCTAACCCCGGAGTACCGGCGTGGTCGGACCTTTCAGTGCCTGAGCGCCGTCTCTGCGAGCGTCAGATCGAGGTTTACGCCGGTTTCCTGTCCCACACCGACCACCAGATAGGCCGGCTTGTGGAGGCGCTGCGCCGGCAAGGAGCCCTCTACGACACCCTCATCATGGTCCTGTCTGACAACGGCGCCACCGCTGAAGGCGGCCCGCTCGGCACTCGTTCTCCAGTGCCTGCCGAAAACGGCATGCCGGACGGCACCGACGCCAAGCTCGCCGCCCTCGCCGAGTGGGGCGGCCCGGCGACCTCGCCCTGCTACGCAGCGGGCTGGGCGATGGCGGGGAACACGCCCAACCGCTGGTACAAGCAGTTCACTCACGAAGGCGGGACACGGGCGCCGCTGGTTGTGCATTGGCCGGCGGGCACGGCCGAACCGGGCTGGTTGAGGAGCCAGTTCCACCACGCTGTCGACATAATGCCGACCTTGCTGGAGGCAAGCGGGACCGCCATGCCCGACGAGCTCGGGGGCCACCGCCAACGCCCCCTCGACGGGGTCAGCTTCGCCTACACGCTTCGCTCTGCCGGCGAGCCGACCCGCAAACGCGTCCAGTACTTCGAGATGCTGGGGCACCGCGCAATTTGGGCAGACGGCTGGAAGGCAGTGGCCACGCACTGGTCGGCCCGGATGCTCCAGTTCGTCCCCGAGACCTCGCACGACCTTCACGACGGCGACTTCGAGGCTGACCAATGGGAGCTCTACCACCTCGACGACGACTTCTCGGAGTGCGAGGACCGCGCCCAGGTCGAGCCCGACAAGGTGGCGGAGCTGGTTGAGCTCTGGTGGGACGAAGCCCGGCGTAACCAGGTGCTCCCGCTCAGCGAGCAGCTCTCGCCCGGGGAGAGACCAGGGGGCGCCTTCGAACGACGGGCCGAGTACGTCTACCACGGCCCGCTCCAGCTTCCCGAGGCGGCGAGCCCCGACCTCCACGACCGTCCCCACACCATCATCGCGGTGCTCGACGTCCCACCCGAAGGGGCGAGAGGCGTCATTGTCTCCAGCGGTGGCCCAGAGGGCGGATTTGTGCTGTTGGTCTCGGGCCGCCGGGCGCATTACGTCACCAACCTGCTCGGCAGGACGATCAGCGTGGCGAGGTCCGAACAGGACCTGCCGAGCAGGCGGGTGACAGTCACCGCCGACGTCGCGGTACCGGTCCCGGGTCGGGCTCTCGTCACTCTGGCTGTGGACGGTGTACGCGGCCCCCCTGTCGAGATGGCGGGCGCAAACCCGGTGAGCTACGACGTCCGCGGGCGCGGCCTGCAGGTGGGGTCCGGCCTACCTGGCGTCTGGCCGTCTTACGCCGGCCCGCTCGACTTCAACGGTGACATTGTCGAGGTCCGCATCAGTTGCCATGGTGAGAAACGGCCGGACGCACAGGCTCAATTGCGTGTTGCCTTCATCGAACAGTGAGCTCGTAGCGCGCTCAGCCGAGGCGGTCCAGGCGCAGCAACAGGGCCTGGATTGCGAGCAGTTCGCCGGGGTTGAAGGCAAGGTCCGCTGAGAGCCCGTCGATCAGCGCCACAGCGTCAGCAACCTGGCCGATGGGCAGGGCGCCGCTGACAGCCCGGTCCCGGTAGGCCCCAGCGAGGGCAGCAAGCCCCGTGCGGAGCTCATCGGTCCGCTGCCGGCGCTGTTCGCGGCGGTGACGTTCTTCGAGCTCGCGCGCGACTGCCTTGGCCGGCCCTGAGCCGCCCTTCCCGGCCCTGTGTGGCCGAGGACCGTGTTGGCCTCCGTCAGCTCCGCTACCTCGGCTTCCTGGCGCAATGTAAGCGGGTAGGCGCTCCGCTTCAACATGTCAACCAGCTCTTCGGCCAGCAATGCGACCGTTGCACCGCTCCCGTCAAAGCGGGCCGGGAGGGTCTCCCAGGCACGACGACGCGACTCGGCTTCTTCGTCGGTAGCCAGCAACCGTGCCCGGTCCAGGCGACCGCCCGCAAGGGTCGCTACCAGCGCGGCTCGCTCCTCAGGAACTCCGTCCGCTACCAGGGCCCCTGCGATCTCTTGGTCGGTCAGGGGCCGGAACTCCACACGCACGCAGCGGCTGGCGATGGTCACGAGCTCAGGCGGGACAAACTCCGCCAACGCGATGAACACGGTATGGAGGGGCGGTTCTTCGATCGTTTTCAACAGCGCTGGGACGGCGTCGCGCGCCAGGTGGAGGTCGGGGAGCACTACGACCTGGCGCCCTCCTTCGAGCGAGCTGCGGACGGCAATGCGGCTCACCTCACGGGCCTGGTCTATGGACAACGCAGCGCCTTCCCGTTCGAAAAAGATGACATCGGGGTGTGTTCCCTCCCTCACACGGCGGCAGGTGTCGCAAGCGTCCTCGCCGCCGTTGGGGCACAGCAGCATCGCGGCAAACTCCCGTGCAGCGGCGAGCTTTCCGCTCCCCGCAGGACCGACGAACAGGTAAGCATGGACCGGCTTGGCCGCCGCCGCTCGCAGTGCCCGCACCGCGAGGTCCTGGCCCACTAACCCGGTCAACCCTTTCTCCTTGTCGTTCACCTTGACGCCGGTCCGGTCAGTCAACGGCTTTCCTCACAAGGGCGGCGACTTCGTCGACGGTGCCGGAAGCGTCGACAACGCGCCAGCGCAGCGGGTCCTGTGCCGCAAGCAGGCGGAAGCCTGCATGGACGCTTGCGAGGAAATCGTCGCCCCCGCTTTCGATCCGGTCGCGATCGCTCCCACCGAGGCGCTCGCGGGCGATCTCAAGAGGAAGGTCGAGGAGCACGACGACGTCGGGTACCCGGTGACCGTTGGCCCAACTGTCCAGCCCCCGGAGCTCGTCGACATCCAGGCCGCGCCCGTAGCCCTGGTAGGCAAGCGTCGAGCCTGAGTAACGGTCGCAGACAACGTCATCGCCTCGAGCCAGTGCAGGCTCGATGACCTCGGCAACGTGCTGGGCGCGGGCAGCCAACATGAGGAGAGCCTCGGCCCGAGGTACCGGTGCGACAAGGGATTGCTCGAGAAGTAGGCGGCGCAGCGCCTCGCCAATGGCTGTGCCGCCCGGCTCGCGGGTGAGCACCGCCCCCAGGTGTTCGGCAAGAAGTGCAGCCTGGGTCGACTTCCCGGCAGCCTCGCCACCCTCCAGCACAATGAACCGGCCCACGCTCCCAAGGTAGTTCGGGGACGCAAGGTTGCCGGCTGCGAACGGGGCCGGATGGACCGACCGGGCCACCGGTCGCCAGCGTCGTCTGGTCCATCTGTATTCTGAAAAACGTATAAAACTCGCGCCAGGCGACGGGCGACGGTATAAAAAACGGCCAGACGCGCCGGTCGGACGGGGAGTAAGGTGCGAGTTTCCTTCGCTTTTCGTCAGCCGACCGCGCCTCCGCCTCGCGCGCGCCGCTTATTTTGGCTTGGCGGCAGTCTTGCGTGCCGGCGCGGCCTTGGCGGCTACCTTGGCAACCGTCTTGGTGGCAGCTTTGCGTGCAGGTGCAGCCTTGCTGGCAGCTTTGCGGGCCGGGGCGGCCTTGCTCGCCGCCTTCCGGGCCGGTGCGGCCTTGGCGCTGGTCTTCGCCACGCTCTTGCTGGCGGCTTTACGCGCCGGCGCGGCTTTACGGGCAGGGGCGGCCTTGCGGGCGCGGCCAGCACCACCGGTTCGCCGGCGGCCAGCACCAGAGCCGCCCTCAGCTTCTGCCCTGGCACGGCGGTCGGCGAGCAGCTCGGCTGCGCGTTCGGTGGTGAGCGTGTCGACCGCATCCCCCCGTCGCAGTGAGGCATTGACAACCCCGTCGGTGACGTACGCGCCGAAACGCCCTTCTTTTACAACGATCGGGGCACCGCTCACCGGGTCATTGCCGAGCTCGGCCAACGGAGGTGCGGCCTGGCGGGCACGGCGTGCTCTCGGTTTGGACAGCAGGTCGACAGCCTCTTCCAGGCTCACGGAGAACAGCTGGTCCTCGTTCTCGAGTGAGCGGTAGTCGGTGCCCTTGCGCACGTACGGGCCGTACCGGCCGTTGTCGGCGACTATCTCTTCCCCGTTCACCGGGTCACGGCCGAGCGTTCTCGGCAGCGTAAGCAGCCGCAGTGCGTCCTCCAGGGTCACTTCCTCGGGCACCATCCCCGACAACAGCGACGACGTTTTCGGCTTGGCCTTGCCTAGCTCTTCCGCACGCCCGAGCTGAACGTAGGGGCCGTAGCGGCCAGCGCGGACCAGGACCGGGAGCTTGCTCTCAGGGTCGGCACCGATTTCGCGGTCGGCGCGTTCGGCCGGCGGAGCGTCGAGCAATTCCCGTGCCCGCTCGACGGTCAGCTCGTCAGGGGCGAGATCCTCAGGCACCGAGGCCCTCTTTTCGCCCTCCTGAACGTAGGCCCGAACCGGCCGACCCGGACGACGACTCCGTCGCTCGGGTCGCCTATCGAGATCGAGTTGACGGCCCGCGCATCGATATCTGCAAGGCGCTCGGCCACCATCCGCTTGAGGCCGGGCCCGTCAGCCTTAGTGTCCTTGCCGCCCTTGCCAACGTGCCCAAAATAAAAGCGCGTGAGCCAGGGCAGCGGCTCCTCGTCCCCGCGGGCTATGCCGTCGAGGTCCTCCTCCATCTGAGCGGTGAAACCGTAATCGACCAGGTTCGCAAAATGTTGCTCCAGGAGGCCCACTACTGCGAACGCGGTCCAAGACGGGACCAGTGCGCTGCCTTTTTTCCAGGCATAGCCACGGGTCTGGACCGTGTCCATGATCGTTGCATACGTCGAGGGCCGCCCGACGCCCATTTCCTCGAGCGCTTTGACGAGCGACGCCTCGGTGTAGCGGGCCGGCGGCTGCGTGCTGTGGCCCTCGGGACGCAGCTCCTCGACCGTCAGCGCCTCCCCGGGCACGAGGCGTGGGAGCCGCACCTCGCGGTCCTCCAGCTCCGCCTCGGGGTCGTCCGAACCTTCGACATAAGCCCGCAGAAAACCAGGGAAACTGATCACCCGGCCATTTGCAGCGAACTCTGCGTCCTCGCCGGCAGAACTGGTCGCTCCCAGGCGCGCCTGGACGGCCATGCCCTGGGCGTCCGCCATCTGCGAAGCGACGGTGCGGGTCCATATGAGGTCGTAAAGGCGCAACTGGTCGCCCGAGAGCCCGCTGCGCTCGGGGTGGCGGAACTGGTCGCCGGCCGGGCGGATAGCTTCGTGGGCCTCCTGGGCGTTTTTCACCCGCTTGTCGTAAAGGCGCGGGCTCTTCGGGAGGTACTCGTCCCCGTAAAGCTCGCTTACGACACGCCGAGCCGCCGAGAGGGCCTCGTTCGAAAGCGTCGTCGAGTCGGTGCGCATGTAGGTGATATGGCCGGCCTCGTAGAGATCCTGAGCGACACGCATCGTCCTCGCCGACGAAAAGCGCAACTTGCGGCCGGCCTCCTGCTGCAACGTGGACGTGAGGAACGGCGCATAAGGCGAACGCCGCCAGGGCTTCTCCTCGACGGTGCGGACCGTGAACTTCGCATCCGCCAAGCGCTCTGCGAGGCCCCTGGCGCCGGTCTCGTCGAGGCGGACGATGTCGCTCCTGGTTAGCTCGCCGGTTTCGCCGAAGTCGCGGCCCGTCGCCAGGCGTGCGCCGTCGAGTGCGACCAGCATCGCGCCGAAGCCACCGCCTGTTGCCTGGAAACGCCCGTCGATATCCCAATAAGAGGCAACCCTGAAGCGCATCCGGGCCCGCTCGCGCTCAACCAAAAGGCGGGTAGCCACCGACTGCACCCGCCCGGCGGAAAGGCGGGGCAGCACCTTGCGCCAAAGGACCGGGCTCACCTCATAGCCGTAGAGCCGGTCGAGGATCCTCCTGGTCTCCTGGGCGTCCACCAAACGGCGGTCGAGGTCGCGCCAGTTGTCCACGGCCCGCTGGATGGCCTCGCGGGTTATCTCGTGGAACACCATCCGCTTGACCGGCACACGCGGGTTGAGCACCTCGAGGAGGTGCCACGCGATGGACTCCCCTTCGCGGTCCTCGTCTGTCGCCAGGTACAGCTCGCTAGCGTCCTTCAAGAGAGCCTTCAACTTGGTGACCCGGTCCTTCTTGCCGGGGACGACCACGTAGAGAGGCTTGAAACCGTTGTCGACGTCGACCCCCAGCCGTGCCCAGGGCTCCCCCTTGAACGATGCGGGAATTTCATCGGCATCGCTCGGCAGGTCACGGATGTGACCTATGGACGGCTCCACCATGTAGCCGCTCCCGAGAAAGCCGGCAATCGTCTTCGCTTTTGCGGGGGACTCGACGATGACAAGCGGTTTGGGCATTTAGTCCTTACCTCGGGCCTGCAGCGGGGGCGCGCGACGCGCGCCTGCAGCCGCTGCGGCCGGTGCGGCCGAGGCGCCGACCACCGCTGGGCCACCGACCGCTTCGGGCCCTACCGCCGGCGAACCGGTCGCCGGCACGCTGCCGGTACCGGTGGGACCGGCCAGGCTGCTCACTTTGCGCTTGGAGAACGCTATGCCACCCAGTATTACCAGCAAGGCGACCCCGGCGACCGCGTAGCGCTCCGCAGTGTCGTGCTGGGTCGTGATGACGGCGGGCAAAATGAGCAGGCTCACGAGGTTCATGACTTTCATCAACGGGTTGAGGGCGGGGCCGGCGGTGTCCTTGAACGGGTCGCCCACGGTATCGCCGATGACGGCAGCCTTGAAGGAATCGGACCCCTTCCCTCCGTAGTGGCCCTCCTCGATGTACTTCTTCGCGTTGTCCCAGGCGCCGCCGGTATTGGAGAGGAAGTTCGCCATCAGCTGCGCAGTAAGGATGGCGGCGGCCAGGAAGGCCCCGAGGGCCAGGTACCCGATGCCGAAGCCGACGACGACCGGCATGAGCACGGCAAGCAAAGCCGGGGTCGCCAGCTCACGCAAGGAAGCTGCCGTGCAGATGTCGACGACACGGCCGTACTCGGGCTTTTCGGTATAGGTCATGATGCCCGGGTGTTCCCGGAACTGCTTGCGCACCTCTTCCACCACGGTCCCGGCGGAGCGGCCGACGGCGCGGATCAAGAACGACGAGGCGAGGAACGCTATCGACCCCCCGATCAGCATGCCGATGAACGTCTTGGGATTGGCGACGTTTATCTCGGTCGCGACCTGTTGGAACAATTGGTTCCCGGTCGCGTGGATGTTCAACTGCTCGCCGATCGTCTGTATAAACGCGGCGAACAGGGCCACGGCAGCTATCACAGCCGAGCCGATGGCGACGCCCTTGGTTATCGCCTTGGTCGTGTTGCCGACAGCGTCGAGGCTCACCATTATCTTTTGCGGCTCGCCTTCGAACTCCCCGCTCATTTCTGCGATGCCCGCCGCATTATCGGAAACCGGGCCGAACGTGTCCTGGGAAACGACGATCCCCGTCGTCGACAGGAGGCCTATCCCGATCAGGGACACCAGGTACAAAGACAGCTGCAGGTTGCCGTTCCCTAGGCCTACCGCAACCGCCAGGGCAAGGATGATGGCCAGAATGGCGGCCACAGACGACTCGAGGCCCACTCCGATGCCAGCCAGGACGGTCGTAGCAGGGCCGGTCAGGGTGGACTCGGCGATCTCGGCAACGGGCGAAGTCTCGGTCGAGGTGTAGTACTCGGTGACCTTCGACAGCACCTGGCCGAGGACCACGCCGGCAAAGACTGCCCAGAAGACCTTCAGGTCGTGGACGTAGAACTGGGCCACAAAAAACGTCCCCACGACGGTGAGGACCGCAGCGAGGAAAAACCCTCTGTTGATCGGCGCCATCGCGGTGCGGTCCCGCGGCGTCGCCCGGATCATGAAAATACCGATAATCGACGCGAGGATCCCTATCCCCATAATGATCAAGGGGAAAGTGATCCCAAGAGCGGGCAACTTGTGGATGCTGGTAAAACCGAAGTTCCCGAGGATCAGGCTCGCAACGAGGATCACGCCGTAGGACTCGAAGAGGTCGGCTGCCATCCCGGCACAGTCGCCGACGTTGTCGCCGACGTTGTCGGCGATCGTGGCCGCATTGCGGGGGTCGTCTTCAGGGATCCCCGCTTCGACCTTGCCTACAAGGTCGCCCCCGACATCGGCCGCTTTAGTGAAAATGCCGCCGCCGACACGCATGAACAGCGCAAGGAGAGAACCTCCGAAGCCGAAACCGATCAGGATCGCGGTCGCCGAGTGCTGGGCCAACATGACGATCACGGTGGCACCGAGAAGGCCGAAGCCCACCACGAACAGGCCGGTGACGCCGCCCGTGCGGATGGCGACCTTGAGCGCTGCGGGCAGCGACCCTGAACGGGCTCCCGCTGCAGTACGCACGTTTCCCCTCACCGCCGTGCTCATCCCGATGAACCCGGTAAGGCCGGAAAAACTCGCACCCACGAGGAACGCAATGGTCCTGAAGATGCCCGAGGGCACGAAGCCGAGCACTGTGTGATGCGTTTGCGTGTCGACCACCTTGGTGGAAGTGACGAACACGAAAACCGCTACGGGCACCACGATCAGGGCGATCGTCTTGTACTGGCGCTTCAGGTAGGCCGAAGCGCCCTCCTGGATAGCGTGCGCGATCTCGCGCATCGCAGGTGTCCCTTCGTCAGCAGCCAGGACCTTGCGCATCAGCACGAGCGCCGTCACGAGCGATACAAGCGCACATCCCAGGGCGAAAAAGAGCCAGGCCCATTCGACCCCTCTCAAATGGAACGCCAGGTAGCCACCAGACCCTGTGCTGGCGACGACAATTGACGCATCAGAACCTCTCCTTTACAGTCCCACCCGGAGATGCCGGGAGGGCATACGGACCATAGTCGGGGCTCACCGAGCTCGACAATGCGACAGCAGCTGTTTTCCCTGGCTCGAGGACGTAGAGCACCGCCAAACGAGCCTCACTCGGCGTCTGGGAGGCCGGGCAGCTGGGAGACGTCCATGTAGATGGTGGCGGTGTCGTCCCCGTTCATCGGGCCGCCGAAGACGGTCATCCGCACCGACGTGCCGCTCTCCGTGCGGATAAAGCTCGCCGAGTCGACCAGGGTCTTGATCAGCGGGATCCCGAGGCCCCGCTCGAAATTGAGCCGCTCCGGGTCGGTGACGGGTGGGGGGAACTCCAGCTTGTCGGGGTCGAAGCCCGGCCCATTGTCCTCGATGGTCACCTCGAGACGGTCGGGCGACTCCCAGATCTCGATGTGTACCGGGGCGTTCGGCCTGATGGACCTGTTGGCCTCGATCGCGTTGGTGCACGCCTCGGAGACGGCGAGCTTCAGGTCGTCGATGCGTTCGTCAGCCAGCGCACGCCGCGAGGACGCCACCGACGCCACAACCAGCCGGACGATCGCGATGTACTCGGGGCTGGACGGGACGTCCAGCTCCAGCACTAAAGCGCGCTGCATGACTGGAGCCGGCAATGCAGGGACTACTCAGCGACGGCTTCGTCGACCGTGCCGTAGATCGAAAAGACCTTGGTCAGGCCCGTGATCTCGAAGACCTTGAGGATCCTCTGGTGGGTGCAGACCAACGTAAGGTCCCCGTCGTGGCTACGCAGCCGCTTCAGGCCGCCGACCAGCACGCCCAGGCCCGTCGAGTCAAGAAAGTCCACGCCTTCGAGGTCCACCACGATCTGGTGCTTGCCCTGGCTGACCAGCTCGACCAGCTTCTCCCGCAGCCGAGGGGCCGTATAGACGTCGACCTCCCCCTTGACCGCTAGGACCGTATAAGGTCGCCGGCTGTCGTCTACCTCGAGACCGAGTTCCATCGACCGAGATCCTCCCCGTCCTGCCTATCTAGCTGAGGCCCAACTGGCTGTGGCCTACTAATGACCTGGCCACCGTAGCAGCTTGGGCTGGCGAACTGCCGACCTTCTCCCTGCTTACTACCTGGTGGCTACTTGCTCACCTTCTACCCGAACCGGTGTCGACATCGCGCTGGCGGTCCGAGTCTTCGTGAAGGGCGGAAACCATACGGGCCACATTCACGGCGTGATCGCCCAAGCGTTCGTAGAAGCGTGCAACCAGAGCAAGCTCCATCGCGACCGAGGAGGGTGCCCCGGACGCGGCGACCTCGCTCACGAGCACGGTCTGCAGCTCGTCCATCTCTTCGTCGCGCTGGGCGAGCTCGTCGGCTGCTTTTCCTTCCTTGTCGTACCAGCAGTCAGCGGCCTTGCGCCACATCGTCATGCCCACCTTGCCCATACGGTCGATCAGGCCCCTGGCCCGCGGCGTGAGCTCGGCCCCGAGCCCGTAGGCAGCCCGGCGAGCTATGTGTTCGGCCAGCTCGTGGCTGCGCTCGAGCTCGGGCACCACGCGCAGCGCGGTTAGGAGGAAGCGCAGGTCCTTCTTGTCGCGGGCCTCGAGTGCCACTGCGCGGTTGACCAGGCGTTCGACGTCGTTGTAGACGTTGTCAACCAGCTCGTCGCGCCCGGACAGCACGGCCGCAACATGCTTGTCGCCGGAAAGAAGGGCATCGGTGGCAGCCGCAAGCGCTTCGACGACCAACGCGAAGAGCTGGAACATCTTCCCATCGATCTGCTCGAGGTCGGTATTGGGCCGGCCCCGCTCATCACGCACCCCCCGATGCTAGTCCCACCACTCCCCGTACAACCGCGCCCCGGGGTGGCAGACTGCCGGTATAGAGCCCCAGGGAGGTACGGAAAAAAACGGCACGGCGCGGGCGGCCGCTTTTTTCGACCTGGACAAGACGGTCATTGCCAAAGCGTCCCTGATCGCTTTTTCCCGCCCGTTCTACCGGGAGGGGCTGGTCACCCGGCGCATCCTGGCGCAAGGCCTGTGGGGCCAGGCGCTCTTCTTGCGCTTCGGGGCGCGCCCGGAGGCTCTCGAACGGTTGCGCCTGCGGATGTTGGGCCTCACCGAGGGTTGGGAGCAAGAGCGCGTCAAGCGGATAGTGGCCGACACCTTGAACCAGGTGGTCGGGCCGATCACCTACAAAGAAGCCGTCGAACTGATAGCGAAGCACAAGCAAGAGGGGCGCCCGGTGTACATCGTGTCGGCGGCCCCCGAAGAGATAGTCGAACCTTTGGCCCGCTACCTCGGGGCCGAGGAGGCCATCGCCAGCCAGGCCGCGGTAAGCGCGGGCCGCTACACGGGCCAGTTGCTCAACTACACCTACGGGCCGCAAAAAGCGGCGACGATCCGCCTGATCGCCGAGCGCGACAACCTCGACCTGACCGAGAGCTGGGCCTACAGCGACTCTGCCACCGACCTACCGATGCTCGAAGCCGTTGGCCATCCGGTGGTCGTGAACCCCGACCGCGCCCTGAGACGGATAGCTCAGATGCGAGGCTGGCCGGTGCTGCGCTTCTCGGAGGTGATGGTGGTGACCCCGGACGGGCACCGCCCACTGCGTGCGGGACTGGTAGGTGCGGGGAGCGCCGTCCTGCTCCTCGGGCTGCTCTTGGGCATAGCTTTCATCGCCAGACGTCGCTCGGCCGCGGCGCCAGTGGAACTCTGAGGAAAAAGGACCTTGCCGAGGCCGTTCGACGACCTCGGCCGGCCCTCAGTTATGCAGCCCGCAGTTTCTTCGCGGCGAGGAAGCCAACGCCGACGATGAGGGCGAGGAATAGCAGCTTTTTGAACATGCCCCCCACCGTAGTGCCCCTGAGGGCCTTAGCGCTACCTTCAAGGTGCTTAGCGCCAGCTTCTCCGGCAACCGGCCTTAGCTGCCCCAGGGCGTGAGGTCCACGTAGGGGGACGGCCCATCGGCCAGCAAACGGCTCAGCAGAGTCTCCGGCGGCAGCGGCCTTCCCCAGAAATGGCCCTGGCCCATATCGCAACCGAGGCTCCGCAACAGCCTGAGCTGGTCCGCCGTTTCCACTCCCTCAGCCACCGTCTGCAGGCCGAAGGAATGCGCGAGCCTCACGACCGCGTCGACGATCGTGGCATCTTCGGGGTTGTCGACCAGGCCTGCTACGAAGCTCCGGTCGATCTTCAGCATGTCGAGCGGGTAGCGCCGGAGGTAGAGGAGCGACGAGTACCCCGTCCCGAAGTCATCGACCGCCAGGCGCACCCCGAGCGAACGGAGTGCCGCCAACTTGTTCGCCGCCCCTGTCCGTTCGTCCATCAACACGGTCTCGGTGATCTCCAGTATCAGGGCATCGTGGGACAGGCCGGTGCGGTCGACGATCGTTTCCATCCGTTCGACCGCGTCCTTGGCGCGCAGCTGAGCGCTCGAGATGTTGACCGAGACCTGGAGCTCGCTCAGGGACGGGTAGTCGTCTCTCCATTGGGCCACCTGGCGGCAAGCCATCTCGAGGACGCTGTCCCCCAAAGGCACGATGAGGCCAGTCTCCTCGGCGAGGGGGACGAACTCCATCGGCAGCGCCACGCGGCCGGAGGGATGGCGCCAGCGCACGAGCGCTTCTACCTTGTCAAGACGCCCCGTCAGGTCGACAACGGGCTGGTAGTAAAGGCAGAGCTCCTCCCGTTCCAGGGCGCGGCGCAGCTCGGACTCGGTCTCGAGGTGGGCGATCGACCGGCGGCGGATCTCGGCGTCGAAGACCTCGGCGTGCCCACCACCGTGCTCCTTGGCACGGTGCATCGCCGTGCCGGCGTCGCGCACCAGGGTTTCGGCGCTCGTGGACGCATCCTTGGCGAGCGAGATGCCCACCGACGCCGAGGCGTAGACCTCCCGACCAGGTGGTCCATCGAGCACGAACGGCGTGGCGAAAATGCCCTCGATCCGCAGCGCCAGGGCCATCGCCTCCCGCTCCCCCTCGAGAGCCTCGCAAAGCACCACGAACTCGTCAGCGCCGAAGCGGGCGACGGTGTCGGCCGGCCTCAGGACATACCGGATGCGCTGGGACAGCTCGACGAGGAAGTCATCGCCGGAGCTGTGGCCGAGGCTGTCGTTCACGTGCTTGAAGCGGTCTACGTCTATGAAGAGCACTGCCAGCAAACCTGCCACCCGGCTGAGCCGGCGGACCGCGCCGGAGAGGCGGTCGAGCAGCAGTGCGCGGTTGGGGAGCCCGGTGAGCGGGTCGAAAAGGGCGTTGCGGATGAGCTGGCTCTCGTAGGCCTTGCGCTCGGAAAGGTCGCGCACGAAGAGGCGCCAGAACGGCAACCCGTCGTCCTCCACACGGACCGCAGAAATTTCCGCAGGGAAATGGCGGCCGTCGCGCGTGTAGACCTCCACCTCTCTTCGCACCTTTGCGCCCTCGGGCCCGGCCGTTCCATGTGCCCCGGGCTCGACGTCGGAGAACATCTCGGAAAGGGCGGTCGCGTCGCCATTGCAGATCCGTTCGACGAGGCTCTGGCCGATGATCTCGTCACGGAACCAGCCGAACATCGCTTCTGCAGCGGGGTTCCAGTCGGTGACTACGCCTGATTCGTCCGCCCCGATAAAAGCGTCCTGCGACGCCTCCAGGGTCCGCGAAAGGACCCTCTCGGCGCGCAGCCTGGCGGCGACCTCCATCCTTGCTCCCGTCACATCCGCCGTAGTGCCACTAACCCGCAGCGCCTGGCCCGAGGGCTCATGATCAGCGCGCGCCCGGGTGTGCGCCCAGCGGACCGAACCAGCGTCGTCCCGCAGGCGGTACTCAATGTCGAGCACCTCGCCCGGGCGGGCGAGGCAGTCCTGCAATGCCTGGCTGACCGCGTCGCGGTCGGCGCCGAACACCCTCTCGCCGAAAACAGGGCTGTCCGACGGCCCGCTCGCCGGGAGCGAGGCGGGGATGTCCAGCCCCAACAGGTCAGCATGGAAGGAACTGAAAGACCCCTCTGCCCCGAGGCACAGCTCCCATGCCATCATCCCCGCCGTTTCCAACGCCAGCTCGAGGCGGTCGCGCTGTGCTGACAGTTCGGCGCGCTGGGCACGCGGCTCGGTGACGTCTGCCGTGGTCCCCACGAAGCGGACGACCCTGCCTTCGTCGTCGCTCACAGCCCTGCCCTTCAGGTGCACCCATCGCACAGCGCCTAACGCCGTCCCGGCACGCAGCTCCACATCCAGCTCCCCGCAACCATGCGACCGGATCGCCCTGATCGTCGGCAACAGCCCTCGGTCGTCGGGATAAAAGGTCCTTACAAAATGCCCGTAAGTCATGTTCTGCTCGTGGAACTCGGCCTCGCCGGGTGAGCGTGCTTGGACGGTGAGGAACCCCGACACGACGTCCAGCTCCCAGACCGACATCCCGGAAGCCTCGATCGCCATCTCGAGGCGGTTGCGCTGGCGGTCGAGCTCGCTGCTGGCCAGGTACTGAGCAGTCAGGTCCTCCAGCTCCCCGAAAATAATCCGGGCCTTGCCACCGGGATCCCTGATGGCGCCGAGGCTTACCCTGACCCGGAGCACCCCTCCGTCGCGCCCGCGGTAACGCCTCATACCGGTGTAGGTCCGCGCCTGGCCCGAAAGGAACGGCCCCAGCTCATCAGCTTGCAGCGCTGGGTCGGCTGAGAAACTGCTTATGGTCTGGCCCACTATTTCTTCGGGAGCCCGGCCAAGCAGGCGGCAAAGGGCGGCGTTCACTTCGAGGACCTTGCCGTCCAGGTCGCATGTGTACTTCGCCGCCGGGCTGTCCTCGAAGAGCCAGAAATAACGTTCCGCGACTTCGGCGAGCGCCTCGTCCGCACCGTCCACCACACCGTCGTGCTCTGGGGGTGCGCCCAAGCGAGCCGCGCCGGTCCCCGGAGCCGTCCGGCTTTTGCTAGCCACGCGCAGCCAACCCCTGGCCGACAAGCGTGCGTTCCACTTCGCTTGTCGCCTCCGCCGCACGATCGGCCGCGTCTGCGGCACTCGCATTATCCAGCAGATCGACCAACAACGTGGACCCTCGCTCCCAATCGGCGATGCGTGTCGTCGGTGGCAAAACCGAGCGCCCTGGCAACAGGCCGGTCGCTCGCGTCGGTGCAGCGCCTTTGCCAAGAACGGTACGCGACGACCGTCCTTGGCAGGACGACCCTGCAATATCCAGCCAGTCGCTCCACGTCGCCCTCCAGGCAAGAGAGAACCTTCATCAGATGTGTCGCTCCGTCCGATACAGGCTTCAACAAATCGCTGGCAGCCGCGCGGGTAGCCACGAGGCGCGCCGGCAAGCGCTCCTGCCAAAGCTGTGCCCGCCACGCGTGATGCTGGCTGCAGGCATCGAAGTAAACCTTGCTGGACGGGTGGGTCGCGGAGCGGCCCAGCCCCCGACCACCTCGTACAGCGACGCCTCGGCCCACGCCCAACCCCCGGCCAGGGTGGCGGACTCCTCGATGGTGAGGGGCGGCCCGGCTTGGACCACGTCGGCGACGTGGGTTGTTGAGAATGGTCCCATGAGCTTCAGCGGTAGCCGTTCGTTATGGGCATCCGACGGTCCCGTCCGAAGGCCTTGGGCGTGACTCTCACCCCTAATGGGCTCTGGCGGCGCTTGTACTCGGCAAGGTCAACCAGGCGCACGACCTGCTCGACGAGCTCTGGGGGGAAGCCAGCTTCGACCAGTTCGCTCGCAGTGAGGTCGCCCTCGACGTACGCCTCGAGCACAGGGTCGAGAAGCTCGTAGGGGGGCAGGTTGTCCGTATCGAGCTGCCCCGGGCGCAGCTCTGCCGACGGTGGCTTGTCGAGCACGCTCTTTGGGATTACTTCGCCGGTTTTATTTCGCCACCTGCTGAGCCGGTAAACGAGAGTTTTCGGCACATCTTTGATGACGGCAAAGCCACCCGCCGTATCCCCGTAAAGCGTCGAATAACCAACTGCGAGCTCGCTTTTATTGCCTGTCGTAAGGACCAGCCAGCCGAACTTGTTGGACAGCCCCATGAGAACGACCCCCCTCAACCGGCTTTGGATGTTCTCTTCGGCCAGACCGGCAACGCTCCCTGCGAACGTACCAGCCAACATCTCGAGCATAGCGGCGTGGGCAGGCTCGATTGATATTGTCCGATAATCAATTCCGAGCCTGGCGGCGAGTTCGGCCGCGTCTTGGTTGGAAGGTCCGCTCGTGTGGCGCGATGGCATCGAAACGCCGTGGACGGCCCCCGCACCAAGGGCGTCCGCTGCAATGGTCGCCACGAGAGACGAGTCGATCCCTCCGGAGAGGCCTATGACAACCTCGCTGAAACCGTTCTTGCGTACGTAGTCGGAGGTGCCCAGGACGAGTGCCCTATAAATCTCTTCCTCCCGCTCCAGAGGCTCAGCGTTCGGAGGCTCGATGCGGGGGGCGGAGATTGCCCGGCGCGGGGCCGTGCTCACCGTCACTTCGGGCAGCGGCGGGGCGCGGTGCCTACCACGCGGGTCGAGAAGCCTCTTGCGATATGTGGGCCGCACCTCCAGGTCAAAAATTGACACGGACTCTTCGAACTGTGGCAGGGCCGCAACCAGGCGGCCTTCGGCGTCGAAAACCATCGATGCGCCGTCGAAAACGAGCTCGTCCTGGCCACCTACCGTGTTCACGTACACAAGGGCGCACGAAGCATCGGCTGCCCTGGTTGCCAGCATCCGCTGGCGCTCGCCAAGGCGGTCGGCGTGGTAGGGAGATGCATTGATATTGACGATCAGTTCGGCCCCGGCCGCGGCCTGAGCGCTGACCGGGCCAGTCGGGTCCCAGGCGTCCTCGCAGACCGAGACCCCGACGCGGGCCCCGCCGATGATGTAGAGGTTCTCGGCGCCGTCACCAGGCAGGAAGTAACGTTGCTCGTCGAACACCGAGTAATTGGGCAAGTTGACCTTGTGGTAAATGCCTCGTACCTCGCCGCCGGCACAAACAGCCGCAGAGTTATAAAGATCGAGCCGTTCGTCGACAAAGCCGACGATGGCCGCGCACCGCTCGGTAGCTTGGGCCACCTTGGCAAGAGCAACCTGGTTGTCGGCGACGAACCCCGGCTTCAGCAGCAGGTCTTCGGGTGGGTAACCCGTAATGGCCAGCTCGGGGAACACCGCCAAGTCGGCACCGGCCTCTTCGGCGCGGCCGAGGGCGGCGACCACCCGCTCGACATTGCCGGGGAGGTCGCCAACCACCGTGTCAAGCTGGCAGAGGGCGACACGCAACCAGGTCATAGGTTCCGAGCGTAGGCCCATGCCGGCCTACCGCGAAGCATTGGCGTCCGAACTGGCGGCCTCGGCCGACCCGGTACAGGCAGAGCTAGGGCTTGCACGCCTGGCCGACGCTGCACCGGAGCCGATGGAGCGCTTGCGCGGAGGAGGCCCGCTGCTACAGGCCGTCGTGACCGTCATGGCGGCGAGCCCCTTTCTCACCCGCACGTGCACGACCGACCCGATGGCGTTGGATGTGCTCTCGGCCCTCGACCGGCCGGTCGAGCCGATGGAGCCGCTGTCGCGTTGGAAGGACCTCGAGGTGCTGCGCATCGCGGCGCTCGATCTCTTGGGCGAAACCCCCCTCGAGACGGTTGGTGCCTCGTTGGCCGACCTCGCCGACGGGCTGCTCGGTGCAGCCACCACGACCAGCCGCCTCACGGCCGAGCTGGCGGTGATCGCGATGGGCAAGCTAGGGGCGCGGGAGCTCAACTACGGCAGCGACATCGACGTGGTGCTAGTTGGCGGTGGCGACCCACAGCCGCTGGTCAACCTCGTCCGCCAGGCCTGGCGGACCGACCTCGGGCTCCGTCCCGAAGGCCGCTCCGGCCCGCTCGTGCGCAGCCTCGCCTCCTACCTCGCGTATTGGGACCGCTGGGCACAAACCTGGGAGTTCCAGGCCCTCCTCAAGGCCAGGCCGGCCGCCGGGAGCCCTGAGCTCGGGGCTGCCTTTGCAGAACAGGCCGCGACGCGTGTGTGGGGGCGGCCCCTGGGTGCCGACGACTTGCGGGCCCTGCGAGCAATGAAGGCTCGCACTGAGCGAGCGGTCGCACTGCAGGGCCTTTCCCAGCGCGAAATAAAGCTGGGCCGCGGCGGCATCCGCGACATCGAGTTCGCGGTGCAGCTGCTGCAGCTCGTGCACGGTCGCGACGACGCCACGCTGCGGGCACCGGCCACGCTGGCTGCGCTCGAGGCTTTGGCTGCAGGCGGGTATGTCGCCCGACCTGACGCAGATGGCCTTGCGGACGCCTACAGGTTCCTGCGGGCCGCCGAACACCGGCTCCAGCTGGTGGAAGACCGCCAGGTGCATGCCTTGCCCTCCAGCACCGCGGCGCGAGCCCACCTGGCCCGCGTGCTCGGTTACCGCGACGGGCCAAGCGCCACGGCCCTCGCCCTGTTCGAAACCGACCTGGCCCGCCACCAGGCGACCGCCCGGTCGATCCACGAGCGGCTTTTTTTCCGGCCCCTGCTGGAGGTTTTCAGCGCACCGCCCGCCGAAGAAGGGCTCGGGGCGGACCGCCTCGTAAGCGAGCGCCTGGCGGCATTCGGTTTCTCGGATGCCACGCGCACGCGCGCCGCAGTTCTCGAACTGACACAAGGCTTCTCCAGGACCTCTCGCCTCATGCACCAGCTTGTGCCGCTGCTGCTCGACTGGCTCTCCGAGTCCCCCGACCCGGACCTCGGGCTCCTCGGCCTGCGCCGGCTCGCCACCGGTCCCCACCGCAGGGCGCAGCTCAATGCCTTGTTCAGGGAGTCCCCGGAGGCAGCCCGGCACCTGTGCCTCCTGCTCGGGACCAGCCCGCTCTACGCCGGCGGTTACGAACGGCACCCCGACCAGCTCGCCCTCCTGGAAAGCGGGCCTCCCCCGCTGCCCGACAGGGCGGACCTCGAACGCCGCGCCGGCGAGGGCATAGCCTGGCGGGACCGGTCGGAATGGTGGCGGGGCCTGGCGAGCTTGGAGCGAGGGGAGCTGCTGCGGGCGCAAGCGCGCGACGTCCTCGGGTTGGCCGAACTGCCAGAGACCGCCCGGTCGCTCACCCGGCTGGCAGAGTCCGTGCTGGAAGTGGCCCTGTCCGTGCTGTCCGGGGCGCGTGCCGAGGGCCTCACGCACGCCGAGGGCATAGCGGTGGTGGCCATGGGCCGCTTCGGCGGGGCGGAGCTCGCATACTCGAGCGACCTCGACGTCCTGCTCGTTTTCGACGACGACAAGGTGAGCGCCGAGGACGCCGAGTCCCTCGCCGAGGCGCTCCTCAAGTTGATGAACGGCGAGACGCCGGTCCAGCGGCTCTACGAGCTGGACCTTTCGCTGCGGCCCGAGGGGCGACAAGGCTCGCTGGCGCGCAGCCTCCATGCCTTTGAGAGCTACTACGACCGCTGGGCCCTGGTCTGGGAACGCCAGGCTCTCACCCGCGGGCGCTTCGTCGCCGGTGACCCCGTCGTCGGCGCCCGCTTCCGGGAACTGGCGCAAAGTTTCCTCTGGGGCGCCCCTCTGTCCGACACCGAGGTCCGTGAAATCCGCCTCATGAAAGCACGCGTCGAGCGCGAGCGGGTCCCGGCTGGCGAAGACCCCGAGTTCCACCTGAAGCTCGGCCCTGGGTCGCTCTCCGACGTCGAGTGGACCGTCCAGCTCCTGCAGCTCCGTAGCGGCGTGAGGGCCGAGGGCACCCTCGCTGCGGTCGACGCGCTCGCCGAGGCCGGCGCGCTCAACGCCGGCGACGCTCAGGTGCTCGCAGAGGCCTACAGGTTTTGCGAGGAGGCTCGCAACCGGCTCTACCTCGTCCGGGGCCGGCCCGGCGATTCCCTGCCGCCCCCCGGGCACCACCTCACGACCCTGGCACGCAGCCTCGGCATGACCGCCCCCGAACTGCGCGAGCAATACCGCCGGCTCACCCGCCGAGCGCGCCGCGTAACCGAGCGCGTCTTCTACGGCGGCGACTGACGATCAGGCGACCGAGCTGAAGGGCCGACACCGCACGTCTGAGGACGGCCCTGCCGAAAGGAACAGGTCCGTCCCTCAGCCGCACGGTTCGCCCCTATGACGCCGACCGAGTGCCATTCTTTGGAACAGGCCGCCCGCGCTGCGCCGAGCCCAACTATGACCCCCGATGCTCAAGCGTGATCACTTGCTGGTTGCCACAAAAGAGTGCCCTCGGGGAGCCACAGGTAGGCAGCGCGGGCGCTGCCGACACCCCGGGCAGGGTCGGCCGGCCAGCGAAGCGCTTCGCTCACCTCCATTAGCGCCGGTTGGTCGCCTCGGCCGGCGGCCAACCTGTTGAGCCAGCGCTCCAAGTGTTTGGTCCCGGCGAGCGAGTCGCGCTTGGCGTTGTTGCAATCGGTGTGGGCTGCCACCAGGTTGTGCAGCCCATTGTCAGGGCGACGGGACCAGGGGATGAAGTGGTCTCATCGGTCCTCGAGACACCGACCTGTAACCCGCAAGCCGCCCTGGACCTCGAGCAGAGGCGCCTTCACGCTTCGCAGGCTGGCCCGGACCGACCCGAAAGGAAGGCGTCCAGGTGGACCACGTCTACCAGGTCGCGCGACCGCTCGGCTACGAAGGTGGCCCAGCGTTGCTGGACGATAGGCGGGAGCGCCCCCGCCATTCGTACCAGCCACTCCCCCACGCCCGGCTTCAGGTAGAGGGTGTCGTCAAAGCCGGCTGAGCGCACGCGGCTCGCCGACACTTGGTCTGACCAGCCGTAGTCATATAAGAACCGGTCCTCGCTCGGCCCCGCCGCCGTATTGAAGCGCTGGAGCCTGGGCAGCCGCATGCGGATAACAGTTTCCGCCACCTGGACCTCCAATGCTGCCACTTGGGCTGGGAAGAGCCGGCGGCCTTTTTCTGTCGTGGCGCCCGGCCCGAGGCGACGCTCCTCCCGAAAAGCAGTGACCTTGCTCACGAGGTCACCTGGTTGGTTGGAGTGGCGCAGGTTGTACCGGCGCCCGCCGGCACTGGCGCCATAAGGGACCGAGTGGAGCCACAACAGCTCGAAGACTCGCCCACCTATCCTGCGAGTCGAGACCCGATTTGTCAACAGCGGCAGCGCAAGACTATTCCGGTGATGACGGCTTTAGATAGACTGAGTGATACGCAGATCGAAGCCGCTCGACTTTATCGCCTGAGCGAACAGATCCTCGTCGAGTTCGATCCCGAACCCAGGCTCGCCGGACACTCGAAGGCGCCCATCGCTGAAACGGTAGCCAGGCAAAGTCACGCCGGGGACCAATGCCTCATCCCACTCGATGTACCGCAGGTTCTTGACGACGCTGCCAAGGTGCCCCGGAACATAGTTGCCTATATAAAGCCCGAAGTGATGCGGAGCGCTGGCGACCCCGACGGCATCGAGGGCGAGGCCTAGCCTCAGCCAGCCGGTGAACCCGGCCTCGAGAACGTCACACTGAACTACATCCAGGACGCCGCCGGAAGCAAGTTCGTAGGCTTCGCCAGTTGTTGCGCTCTCACAATCAGCTAGTAGGACGCCGAGACCTTCGTGGGCAACCCACTCACGGAGAGCAGCCAGAAGGACTCTATCTTCGCCGAAGGGTTCTTCGAGCCACCCAACCTGAGCCTCAGCGGTCCGCAGCAGGAACTCCCGTGCACCATTGAACGTGTAGCCGTTGTTGGCGTCGGCGAGCAGCGTGCACTCCTGTCCGATCGCCCCGCGCACCGCCTCGATCACTGCCACGTCGCGGTCCATGCCTTCAGCAGCCCCCATCCACCGCGCTCCCCTGCCGACCTTGACTTTAAAGGCACGGTGGCCCCGCTCATAGCTTGCCGCCGCCTGCTCCGCGAGCCGCTGTGGTTCATCCCCTACTGGCTCCAGCTCGTCAAAGTAAAAAGAAGTGTCATAGCAGTCGACTTCGGGTCTACTAGTAGCGCGCGATGTTCCAGAGAGGCTGTCGAAGACAAGTTGGTAGACAGGAACTCCAGCCCGACGTGCGGCCAGGTCCCAAAGGGGATAGTCGAGCGCGGCCCAATGGGCTCCGGTACCGTCTTCGCCGAACATCCGCGAGACGGGTGACCCCAGTGCCTCGTAGCTGACCTCGATATCAACCCGCGCCGGTCCCACGCCGACGAGGCCATCGTCGGTCGTCAACCGACAGAGCGGAACGCCGACAACGGCCCCGTGCGCTGGTAATCGGGCATTTTTCCCGAGCGAGAGCGGTCGCTTCCCCTCGAGGACGGCCCACTCGATCCGGACTACACGGGCATCTGATGGCATAAAAAGACATCCTCGTCTTCCAACGGGCACCTAGCCTGTATTTCGGCTAGTGGTTTTGTCGTGATCGCTCGGTCACCAGCCCGAGTGAATGCTCCTGGGGCGGCTGTTGCGCTGGACGCGGGCCTTCTTTCGATGCTTTTATTGGGTTATCCCACGAGTCATATCGGACTCCCTCGATGGGGACGGCCTTGGATATGCGACTAAAAATCTCCCGCAACTGTGCGACTGGGAGCTTTGGCTGGCGATGCTCGTCGAGCAAGCCGTTGCGCTCTTGGGCTGTGTCCGTGAGCTGGGTGTAGCAGTACCCCGCTATCTCCGCGCTGTCGCAAATGGCACTAATAAGATCCTGCAGACGTTCAGCCAGCTGGACCGGCGATGTCACTGTAGAGTGGCCGAACCATGTCTCGCCGGGCGCCGGCGCATCGGTGAAACCGCCAATCTCGCTCAGCACAACCGGCCGGCGTTGTTCCGTGGTACGGTCGAGCAACACTCGCCGGTACCACGGGCGGCCACCCAGTGAGCGCTGCAGCTCCTTCTCCCCACCGTAGCGGTCGAGAATTCCTTGCCCGGTAGGCGAGTAGTCGTGGATAGTCCAGACATCACTTGTCACTTGTTCCCAACCATCGTTCGAAATCACCGGACGCGTCGGGTCAACTGCTTTCGTCAAGTGGTATAGCGATGAAGCGAACTGCGACTGATCCTGACGATTGGCGATGTGATCGACCCCCCAGCTCTCATTGATGGGTACCCACGCCACAATCGAGGGATGGCTGCGATCCCTCTCTAGGACCTCTAACCATTCTCTCACAGTCCGGCCAAGTGCCCGCTTCGAATAGACGTAGGCACTCGGCATCTCCGACCACACCAAAATACCCAGTCGATCTGCCCAGTACAGGAACCTCGGATCTTCTACCTTCTGGTGGACCCTCACCCCGTTGAAACCCAGCTCCTTGACGAGCTCGACCTCGCGCCGCAGCGCTTCCGAAGAAGGCGCGGCCAGGTGCGATTGCGGCCAGAAGCCCTGTTCAAGTGCCAGCCGAAGGTAGATCGGACCACTGTTCAGAACGAACCGGCCGTCAGCTACCTCTATGCTGCGAAAGCCGAAATACGAACGGACTAGGTCGATCGTGTCGCCGTCGTCGGCGAGCAGTTCTATCTCAACGTCCAGCAGCGTTGGCGAGCTTGGGGACCACAGCAGCTCGTCCAAGCCCTGTCGGTTCTCGGCAGCGGGAAGCGCGATGTCAAGGTGGCTGTCGCGCTCGTATACGACGCGCGCTGTGCTCGGCAACAAGCTGCCCGGCGAGCAGGATACGAACGACTACTCGGAGGAGGCCCAAAGGCGGCCGGCTAAGTTCGAGTTCCATACCGACGCGAGCATGCTCCAAATCCGGTTGCCAGCTGAGGCTCGCAACGTGACGCTCCGGTACAATTTCTGCCCAGACCGTCTGCCATATGCCGCTAGTCCTCCCATACCAAATCTTCCGCGGCTCAAGAGTCCATGCCTGCTTACCGCGGGGTTGGCTCACGTCCTCTGGCAGGTCCTCGGCGCGCACCACCACGACGAGCTCCGTGCTGGCCCGTGCCGCGGTCGTGATGTCGAAGTGAAACGGTGTGTGCCCGCCCTCGTGGCGTCCCGCAAGCTGGCCGTTGACCCACACCGCAGCCCTGTAGTCAACGGCACCGAAGTGGAGGATCAACCGGCTCTCGCCCAGCTCCGCGGCCACGAGCAGAACGCGCCGGTACCACAGGATGGGGTGAAACCCCGGTTCGCCTATGCCCGAAGCCTTTGACTCGGGTGGGAACGGAACAGTGATGCTGCGCTCGAACACCTGCGCGCCGGGCCGGTACCAGGCCTCCTCTTTCCCACGATCGGCATCGTCGTAGGCGAACTCCCAAGTCCCATTGAGCTCGATCCAGTAGTCGCGGACAAGTTGCGGGCGAGGGTGGACGACAGCCACCTCCGTCCCCTGTTCCTCTCCGGCCATCCCGACGCCCAACTCTGGCCTGTACGTGTCTAGCTGGCTCAACCTCTCGGGCTCGACGCCCCCCGAGCCGAGCTTCTCGCCGATGGTCACTGGCTCCTGCCCCACCCCGTTGCCGAGCGTGCCCCTGCGTGCCCCCGACTGCCCGGCCGACACGACGATCGATTTGCCGGTCTCCCGCACTACGCCAACCGCTCCTACCTGCATCACCATCTCGTACCTCCTCGGCATCTCTGGGAACGCAGCCGCCCACGCGATGCGTCCGCAAAACTATGCGACTGTTTTGCCCAGTCCATCGGAGTTCTCAGACGGCGAGCGCAACTGCGTTCAAGGCCTTCCGTATCTACCGCAGGGCAGCCCCGCCTACGATCACAGACGCTTTCATAACTCGGCGCCGCCGTCCGCTTTCCGGAGTGGCTAATCGTAGACGGCAACACCGACCGATTCAACACTACTTCAAGCCACCCAACGCGATCCCGCGAACAAAATACCGCTGTAGGAAGAAAAACAGCACGACCAGGGGCGCCATAGCCAGGACAGCGCCTGCACACATCAGGTCGTAGATAATCTCGTGCTCTCCGCTGAACAATGCGAGCCCGGCGGGCAGTGTCCTCATCGCCGTTGTACTAGTCATGACCAGAACCCACAAGAAATTGTTCCAGTTGAACGAAAAGGTAAATATACCCAGCGCAGCCAGCGCCGGCCCACTAAGCCGGACCACGATCCGCCTGTAGATGTAGAACTCGCTGGCACCGTCCACTCTCGCAGCGTCGTCCAGTTCGAGCGGCAATGTGCTGAAGAACTGTCGCAACAGGAAGATACCGTAACCATTGGCAGCTAACGGGACTACCAAGCCCTGGTACGTATTCAGCCAGTGGAAATGGTACAGCTCGAAGAACAACGGCACAATCAGGACTGCCAGCGGCACCATGAGCGTGATCAAGACTATCCAGAAGAGCAACTCCCTCCCCGGAAATCGTAGTCGAGCGAACGCGTATGCAGCCAGCGAGTCCAGCGTAACCGATGCTACGGTTACAGCTCCCGCAAACACAACCGTGTTCAGGTACAGGCGGGCTAGACCGATATCAGACCACACGTTAACGTACGCGGAGAAGTCCAGCGACCTGGGCAAGAGTCCCGGGGGTACGTTATCGCTTCGGTTTCAGGCTTGAGCGATGTCGCTATCATCCACACAAAGGGAAAGATGAACACGACCGCACCCACGCACAGCGTAACCCACATCAGAGCGCGTGCGTACCGGTTCAGCCCCGCATAACTCGGCGACGTTTTGTACATTTGGCTGGTTACCCTTTGCTCGCTCAATATATTTGCCGCTGCATGCGCCGGAACATCCGCACCTCCATTACTGTGAACCCGAGGACTATTGTGAACAATACGACCGCGACCGCACATCCATAACCCAGCTCGAAGTTCTCGAAGGCATAGCGGTACATGTATGTAACGAGTGTCTCGGTACTATATATTGGGCCGCCATTTGTCATGACATAAATTTGGTCGAACGCTTGGAATGCACCTATCACAGAAGTCACGAGCACGAACATGGTCGTCGGTGCGAGCAGAGGGAGAGTCACGTGCCGCAGCTGCTGTCTCGGCGTAGCTCCATCGACTCGCGCTGCCTCGTAGTACTCCTCTGGGATTCCCTGTCGTCCTGCCAGGAAGATCACCATGTCATACCCGAGTGCCACCCATACCCCTACGGCTATCACGGAGGGAAGCGCCCACGTGGTGGTACCCAGCCAGTCGGGGGCCGACACTCCCAATTTCTTTAGCCAGACGTTCAACACACCAATATTTGGTGTCAACAAGAAACTCCAGATCAAGCCCATCACTGCCAACGATGACAGGGCCGGGAGAAAATACACGGTACGCAGCAACCTCGACATGAAGTTATTGTGCCGAAGGCCCAGCGCAACCGCCAGCGCCAATGCCATGGTAACCGGCACAGTCACCACGGTGTAGATGATCGTTGTGCGGAGGTCGATCCAGAATTGTGGGTCGTGAATAAGCGAGCGAAAGTTGCCGAACCCGACATAGGGGCTCGCCGGGGGCAGGAATGTCGTGCCGCGGGCACTCTGCCAGAACACCTGGATGATGGGCCAAATCACGAACACGGACAAAATAACCATCGCTGGGGCCACGAATGCGTAACCGGTCGCCGCCCTACGAAGATTCCTGGACCCGCGGTACCACCGAAACCCACGGCCCGCGTGCCTCGTTTCGCTCCTATGAGGAGTGGCGATAGAGGACCTAGCTGGTCCTGACAGTACCGGGGAATTGGCGGTATTCCTTGACATTAGCGACTTAGCACCTCCAAAACCTCTTGGAACCCCGGGCTCACGACAAGATCACAGCCCCTCGACAACACCACACCCAATGCCCAGTACCTTCGCATACATCGCACCTCTTTCCTTCTCATCACCCCACGCCGCGCTTCCACTATCCCTTTCCGTAGAAGCGCGGCCCTCGGAAACCGACTACCCCCAGCCGCAGCAAGGACTATCTCACAGCAAGGCCTGAAGCTTGCCACTCGCTGAGCTAAGCACGCCCGGGACAGCCTGTCCTGCTTCGACCTGCTCAACGGCGTTCGTAACTACAGCAAGAGCCGGGGTGTACTTGACAATACCGGTCATGCTGTACTCGATGCGAGACAGCATCTTCTGGAATTTTCCAGAAAATGGGTTCAACTTCGCAACCTCAACATCTTGATCGAGCCGCATTGAATTAGACCCCGATTTCGCGTACTCCAGTGCGGCCCACGGACTAGTCCAGAAGTTGAAGAAGTCCCGGACTGCTTCAAGCTCTGTAACGCTCTTGTTGATCATCGCGGTGCCTCCCGTACCCAAAACGTGGGAGCCGCCCGGACCGGCTGGGAACGGTATCACGTTGAAGGGAAGCTTGGACTGCTGGAAGCCCGACACCAGCCATGGGCCGCTTACGTCCGTTGCCGCCCGCTGTGTCGAGAAGAGCGAGTCCCCCCCGGCACCGGTCAGATCTGGAGGGCTGATGTGGTACTTCTGGTCCAGCCCGCCCCACGCCTCGAAAGAGGCTTCCGTACCCTTGGACGCCAGCTGCGAGACAGTCGCGGGAGCATTCGTGTAGTCGCCGCCATACGCCCACATCCACAACGACCACCAGTCGAGCGTGCTCGTGGTCCCGAGCGGGGCCCCGGAAATCCCTTTACCAGTCAGCTTGATAAGCGCGGCCTGCATTTCCTCCATTGTCGTTGGCGGCGCAATCCCGGCATTGTTGAAGATCACGGTATTGTAGTAAAGGCCAGCCGGCTGGATCGTTAGCGGGAAACCCCACAGGTGGCCCTTATACGTCACTCCGTTGAAAAAATTCGGCGGCAACACGCCACGGTCGATGCCCCCGCTACCGTAGAATGCGTCCAGCGGCTGGATAACGCCCCCTTCCGCAAACTGCGGTATCGACTGGACCGCCCCGTTTATTGTCTGCGCGATCGCTGGGCCAACCCCAGTTGCCATGCTTACCTCGAGCTTCTCCGCTAGAACGTTACCGGGCATTATTGTCATGTCGATATACACCTTCGACTGCATACCATTGAACTTTGCAACGATTGCTTCAATAAATGGCTTGTCTGTCGATGTGTAAGAATTCCAGAACGTGAGGGTCACGGGCTTTGGCTTTACGAAGCTACGCAGCGTTCTCGCCGCGTTAGAATCCCTGGACACCGCCCCCCCTAGCAGCTTCGAGCCGCCCAATGAAGCTCCCAATATGCCGGCCCCTGCTACTCCAAGAAAGTTCCGCCTGCTCAGAGGATTCGGCTTTGTACCCTCGTCCTGTGCGTTTGCCCCATTCTCGTCACTTACAGGCTGTTGGTGTTGGTCCATGTTTTATTTATCTCCTTCGTGTTTGGTTGTCATCAGTTCTGGGATGGACACGTGTTCCTCACGACTGCACGGTCGCATGAACGGCTAGCGAAGGTCGACCGTTATCATGGTGTGTGAATGCGATGGAAAGCGATACGTCATGCCGCTCGTGACGGGGCCAAGTTGTCGTTGCTCGACCGACACGGCATTCGGCTGTTGGAACGAGTTCCTCGCCGTCCAGTCCGGACCGTTCACCTCTTCGACGCACGCTCCGACGGGATCGAATGCACCGTGAAAGTGCAGCTCTGCGGTGACGTCAGCGTCCGGTGAGCGGTTCACGACACTCAACATGAGCTTCTGCCTCGAGGTCGAAAGTGTTGCCACTGCGTCAAGGACCGGGAACGGCCCAAGGTCCGCGACGCGGTCCCGCTCGTTAGTTTCTGGGTCAGCGTACTCGTGCCGGTCGCTGCTCACGTGCACGTCGATAGAAGACGTGCCGAGATGGTCAGCAAAAAGACGTAGTGGATGATAGATCGTTTGGAGGAAAAGGCCGTCCTCGTTGGTGACAATCGGGGCTATCACGTTGACGAGCATCGCGAGATTGGCCATCTTGACCACAGCGGCGTGGCGCACGAAAGCATGCAGATAAGTCGCTACTGCTAGCGCGTCCGCGAGATTGTACACCCCTCCGTGACCTTCGGCACCGCTCCGCCCCGCTAGCCAGACGTTCCACTCGTCATACGCAACGTGTATGGGATGGTTGATACCCTGGTTGTAGCGTTCTTTCTCGATAAGGGCAGCCGTGACACGCAATGCGCGCTCGGCCGCATGAGGGCTAAGCACGTTGGGCCAGTAGTCGTCGCTTCCTGTGTAGAGGTGCAGGCTGTGCCAATTAACGAACTCGGCGAGCCCGCGGATCACGGTCTCGTCCCAGTCGGTCCAACCTTTCTCCCCGCAGGAGACAAGCTGGATCGTTGGGTCTGTCCAACGCAGCACCTTTGCCCACTGCCGGGCTTGTTTCACGTAATCCTCGGCGGAGTGCTGCCCGATCTGCCACGGCCCGTATATCTCATTGCCTAGGCCCCAGTAACGGACCTCGTAGGGCGCCTCGCGGCCGTTGGCCCTACGCCGATTGGCCCACTCCGTGTTACCGGTACCGTTGCAGTACTCGACCCATGCTTGCGCCTCGTCCACCGTGCCGGTGCCCATGTTCAGGCAGAAGTACGGCTCCGCACCGACCTCCTCGCAAAACGTCATGAACTCATCGGTGCCGAAGCGGTTGGACTCCTCGACGTGCCACGCGAGTTCCATCCGTCGCGGTCGTAGTTCCTTCGGCCCTATACCGTCCACCCAGTGGTAACCCGACACGAAGTTTCCCCCAGGCCAACGAAGCACGGGGGGTCGCAAACGGCGCACGGCCTCCAAGACATCTTTGCGTAAGCCACGGTCATCAGAAAGCGGCGACTTTTCATCGTAAATGCCACCGTAGACGCACCGGTCGAGGTGTTCGACAAAGCCCCCCAATATTCGCCGGTCCACCTGCGCCAGCTCTCGGTCGAGATCGACCCCGATTACAGCCACCTGTCGCTCCTTCAGGAAACCTCGACGTCTCGACACATGACGTCATGAGCCATTGGCAGCCGTCTACCGAGTTATACGCCGTTTACCTGACGCAACTCGCGCCTGCTGGCTTGGTCCACTCCCTTGTGCCTAGAACTCTCGGGTCACTTTACAACGTTGTAAAGGACCCGTCAAGGGGTCTCTAAGCCGTCTCTCAACGTGCACCCCGCCCAGCGGTGCTTTCCCGCACGAGCAGCCTATGAGGGGCGACCACATGGCGCGGCTGGAACCGGCTGCCGTTTGTAGAAGCCGGACCACCGTCGGTCGCTGGGACGGGAGATGAGATCCTGTCTACAAGGAAGCTGACGGCGGTATGTGCAATGAATTCTCGGTCAGGAGAGATAGTAGAGAGCGAAGGCACGGAATAGCGCCCGTCCTCCACGTCGTCGATGCCGATGATCGCTATGTCTTCCGGCACCCGGAGGCCTCGCTCATAACAATTACGTAACGCGCCGAGCGCTATCAGGTCGTTGAAGGCGAAGACGGCATCGGGCAGGGTTGGCCCCTCTAATAATTTTGCCATCGCAGTGGCACCGTCTTCTCGGCGGAAAGCCCGAGTCTCGACAACCAGCTCGGCCTCGTAAGAAAGGCCTGCGGCGCTCAGCCCCTCTCGGTAACCAGCCAAGCGCAGGCGCGCCGTCTCGCGGCTCCTCGAGCGCTGTAAGCCGATGGCTGCGATCCGGCTCCTTCCGAGCTCGGCGAGGTGGACGACGGCAGTTCGTGCAGCGGCGACATTGTCGATGACCACGTGGTCCATAGATGCTCCGGAGACCCGCTCGCCGAGCAGCACCAGGGGCGTGGTGTCCGTGCGTCCCGCAAGCTCATCGGCCTCCAACGCAAGCGGTGAAAAGATCAGTCCGTCAATCAGGTGGGCCCGGATACCCTCAAGAACCAAACGTTCGCGGGCAGCCTTGCCTTCGGTCTGCTCCATGAAGACCATGAACCCGTGCCGGTCGGCTGCCTGTACCACGCACTCAGCGAGCTCGGCGAAATATGGCGAGGAAAGCTCCGGCACCGCCAGAGCGATGACACCAGATCGTCCCCGCCGGAGGCTCCGGGCAGACAGGTTCGGCCGGTAGTTAAGCTCGGCGATAGCCTTCTCTACCCGTTGCAGCGTCGCCGGAGAAATGTGCGGATAGCCATTGACGACGTTCGACACGGTCTTGATAGAGACCCCTGCTCTGAGGGCTACATCATTGAGCGTAACCGGCATACTTCCTCCCAGGTCGGCCGTAATCTAAGCCTGAAAGGGCTGTCCAGAGCAAAGCCCGGCTGTTGCTCCGGAGGTTACTACCGCAATCAATAAATCGCATACGGCGAGTAGTTTACAACGTTGGAGACTTAGAGACTACCGCAAGGTTAAGGCACCGAAGTCATTGCCCCCCGTCCGGGCATGGTGTCGAAACGGCCTCGACTTACCTGGGTGCGCCTCTACGCTTCGGTACCTCCTCAGGTACCACGTCCGAATAGTATCTGGGCCGCCGATAGTTATTCAGTAGAGCTGAAGGTGAAGGGTGCCAAAACCGCGATCATGATTCTGAGCCGGCGCAGTGCGGACCCTGAGGACAAGCTCTCTTCCGTCCCCTACCGAGCCAACTACCGGTACGTAACCTTCACCCGCTCCGGCACGTAGAAGTTCCGCCCCCTTACGGCAGGCCAGAACGAGGCCGGGCCGGATCCTCACGCCTGCGGAACGTAGCGCTAATCGCGCCATGCCTTGATAACCGGCTTCCGGTCGCGCCCGCACCGATCCCCGTGTGGTGCCGGCGGGTCCAGGTGCTACTTGCTATCGCCATGTCCGCGGGCACGCTGGGGCGCGATCAAGGCAAGAGCCTCGTGGCGCAGAAAAACGCTCTAGCCGCTAGGGCCGAAGGTCACAATCCGGCCTAACGCGCTCGACTCGGGGTGCCAATCGCCCGAGGGGTCGTGTAGTGGGATCATGATTCGTTTAGCCGAGAGCAACCGCGGTTTCCGCCTGGTCGCGTGGCTGTTCGCCGCCCTGACGGTGGCGTTCCTGGCGTGCGTGACCTTCCGCGTCGGCGGCGACCGAACAGCTGACGCGGTGGATGATGTGGGAGAAGGAGTCGCGGCGTTGGTCTCGGCAGCCGCTTGCATGGCAGCGGCGCGCATGCAGCGCCGCAATCGAACCGGGTGGGCTTTTCTGGCCGCCTCCAGTTTCACCTGGGCATGTGGGGAGGCGATGTGGTGCTACTACGACCTCGTCCGCGGGGTCGAGGTCCCTTTCCCGTCGCTTGCCGACATCGGGTTCCTTAGTGCCGTGCCGTTGACCGTGGTGGGCCTCCTGGAGTTCTCCGGCGGGACGAACCGCAGCACCAGGCACATGCTGAGACTCGCCGCGGAGATGTTCGCCGGGTTTGGCGTATTCTTTGCGGGCTGGGCAACGCTTGCCGGCCTTGTCGCGCACCGGCCTGTCAACGCTGTCCTTGCGCCCGTCGTAGGGATTGCCTACCCAATGAGCGACCTAGTGATAGCAGCCATCGTGATGGTGGCATTCCGGCGGGCCACACGAGACCGGGTGAGCTTGGGGTTGGTCCTGGCGGGGATCCTGTGCTTTACGATCGCGGACAGCTCCTTCGATTACTTTACGGCGACGAACAGCTACGGGATCGGTAACGGGTTGGACACCGGCTGGGTGCTCGGTTATTTCCTAGTGGCGCTAGGAGCCATGTGGTCAATCCAGCAGCGTCGCCTTGCCGACAACTCCCTCGCCTCTGCGACCGCTGGGGCCTTCGCTCCCCGTGCCCTCGTTACCGTCGGTGCGCCTGCTCTCAATGTCGAGAGGCGGGGCACCGTGCAGCCTGCCTACGCCGAGCCCGCGCGGTTCACACCTTTTGTCGCTGACCGGATCATCTCCGCAGTCGCGTTGCTGCTCATTGTCGCCGACGCCGGTCTTTGCTTACACGATCTCGCTCTCATGCTCAGTCTGTTCGGGTGAACTCCACCTCTGGGGCTGGGCCACGCGCACTCGGGTAACTACCGGTACGTAACCCTCACCCGGTCCGGCACGTAGAAGTTCCTTCCCTTCACCGCTGGGCCAACCTCGATGCGTTCGGCGAGCGCTTGGACAACGCGTCGACGATCCTCGATGCCGAGGTCGTCCCACTTGCCCCGGAGGTCCACCGCCTCAGCCCGCGCCCGCTGCATGGCTTCGCCCTCGGCCGACGGGGCGAGTGTTTCCCTCAGCGCCTGCATTGCCCGGTCGTTGGTCGCCTTCGCTGCTCGGAACTCAGCTAGGTCCAGCTCCCCCGTGCCTGCCAGTTCGGCCAACTGGGTCTGCTGCTCTCAGGGCGCGGCTTCGATCAGCCGCACCAACTCGTCGCGGCGGTAACCGTGGTCGTGGGCGAACCGAACAAGCTCGTTGACCTTGCGCTGCAAAGCGCCTCGGTCTGGCGTGCCGGCGACTGTTATGCCTCTACCCCGACGGAACTCCAAGAGCCCCTCGTCGCGGAGCAATCGCATCGCTCGTAACACCGTGTTCCTATTTACTCCGAGTACCGTCGCCAGATCTTTGGCGAGAGGTAAACGTTCCCCAGCACCCGCCTCGCCCTCAGCTATCGCGCGCCGGATTTCCGCCGCCACCTGTTCGTAGAGGGGCTCCCGCTGTGACGGGTCGATCTTGTAATACGACATAGTGCCTGTTAGCATAGCACCATAAGTCCTACGAGGCAACTAGAAGAGGCCCGTAAAGCCGGGGCGACGACAGGCTTGTCGGGCCCATCAGCCGATGACAACCGAAGCAGTGGGTCGCGTCGCGGCAGCCCTTTCAGCGATAGCCAGGAAAGGACAGTGGCTGCCGAAGACCTCGAGACAGAAGTTCTCTTTCCTGAGGCACGTCGGTTGCGCAGGCGCCGCTGGACGATCGGTGTGGCTATCCTCATGGCCGCTCTGATCGTCGTCGCGTTGGTCGTCGCAGGGGCCAGCCTTGCCTCGGCGAAATCGCGCCCTGCCGGGACGAAAGCTCAGTACAGTCTGTCGTCCGCTGCGGTTGGACAGGCTCAGTTGTACTTCCGGCCTGTGGATTGCATAATCGCGCCCGACTCAGGCAGCCGCTCGTCGGCGTCCACCTCGGCTGTTTCGACATCCGAGGCCAGCAAGCTCTGCAACTCGAGCCCGCTACAGCAAGTGCGATTTCCCACAACGACAGCTCCGGGCAACGATAACCCCAAGCTCGCCGTCGTCCTGCCGTCCTACGCTGGTCTAGCGGCTGGACGCTATGTGCTCGGCCCGGCGCAAATGAGCGGTTCGATCATCAAGACGGCACACGCCGAGCTTGACAGCCAGACCGACGAATGGGAAGTCGTCCTGGATTTCACCGCTGCAGGCTCAACGGAGTTCAACAGGTATACGGCGCAGTACTACCTCTGCTACGAGAAGGACCCGTCGAATCCTCCATACTGCTCACTCCAAGGGATCGACGTGAACGGGACCGTCCTGTCAGCGCCTTCGGTCGATTCCAAAAACTTCCCCGGGTCGGCCGAGATCAGCGGTTCTTCATCGGAGCCCTTTACAAAAGCGCAGGCCATGGACATAGCGGCCCAGGTGCGGGCTTCCTCGAAGATGGCCCCCATCGACTGCGACGTCCTGGTCATAGGTGCGGGACCGTCCGGGTCGTCGTGCGCCCACTCCTTGTAGCAACATTTCACGCAGTCAAGTAGTCAGGCTCGAAAACGGCCACGGTTCCATGTTGTAATAATCATCGTCGAGCAACTTGCCGGCCTCTTCGCGTCCCACGCTAACGCGGGTCGCATATGGGCTCTTAGATATGTGCTGGATCACGCAGTCAATGGCGGCATCGCGGGCGACGAGAATGTCGCCGGGGACCGGGCGTCCACCGATCGAGTGCACAAGCCCGACGACCTCCATAGCGGAATGCTCCCCTACCTCACCTACCGGTTTCCACCAGTCATCGGGGAGCTACTTTACGGCTAGTGGCTACGGCCGACAACTCGGTGCAGTTGAGTCCTTTCGAGGGTGCTGCTGGTGCATGGTAGTCATACCGCGTACTCCGGCTTATACTCGCGAAGCTCCATTCCGTCGGCGAACGGGACGGTCCGTCCGGGGGTCAGGCTGACGGGCGAGGCGATGTCCCTGTACAGATGCTTGCCGTGACCGAGTGCGTTCGGGTAGACGTAAAACATGTACTCGTCGATGAGCTGATTGGCGGTCAGCACGGCAAACAGGCTGGGCCCACACATCAGGAGCAAGTCCCCTCCCTCCTGATGCTTTAGCTGCCGGATTTGGGAGGCAATGTCGTCCGAGATGACGCTGATCCCCGGTGTGGTCGGGGGGAGCGAGTTCGACACGACGAACTTGTCCATGTCCATCAGGCGCTTGGTCCATAAGAGATGGCAGGCGGCGAAGTATTCGCTATGCGCTTGCTCGCGAGGCAGGTCGGTCTCGGACGGGATCTCGCCAGCGGCGACCTTCGAATAATGCCCCACGTACTGCTCGTAGAAGTTGCGGCCAAAGACCACACCGCCAGCCCGATCGAAGAGGTCTGTGTAGTGGTGCTGTATCTCCTCTGACCAGTGCGCCGCGGGGTTAACGGTGCCGTCTTCTGTCGAAATGAACCCATCGGTCGAGATGATCATGTGCAGGGTGAGTTTCCGCATGTTGTCCTCCGAATCGTTTGCGAACGGCTGTTGCCTTCTCCTCATACGTCGAACCAGGGCGCAAGAAATCGACAGGTTCCACAAGATCTTTTCGCGCTCGGTCATAACGGCCGGAAATTTCGGTAGGCACGTCTGGCGGGGGATCGGCCCGGGGAGGTTAGAGGTCGCCATGCCCAGAGCCCAGGGGGGACCACCGGAAGGTCTGCCTACGTCGATCGGCATACGGCACTGACCGAAACCCAAGGTGCGTCGCCGCAGGGGTCGCCAGCACGTTGGTACGTTCGAGGGTGATCGGCGAGCCCAGCGCCACCGAACAGAGGCGTGCTCCCGCCGAGCAGGACCGGGATCACGTTGCACGCGGATCTCATCGACCGGGCCGAGCGGGAGTTACGAGGGCTGGTGACATGGCTGATTCGCCCGTCCAGGCCCCCCGCACAGGCCGACGATACTGTCCTCCGTTACCGGCAGAATTGGCCTATGGACCTTGACACCGTCGCCACCGAACTCTATGGACTTGCTCCGGCCGATTTCGCGCACACACGAACGCGCGTGCATCTGACGCCAAAAGGGATGGGGACCGAGAACTGGCCAGGGCCATCGGCAAGCTCAGGCGGCCGAACGTTGGCGCGTGGCTGGCGAACCTCCTAGTCCGAGAGCGTCTCGACCAGGTCCGAAGCATGCTCGAGCTTGGTGCAGCAATCCGACGGGCCCAAGCTCAGTTGTCCAAAGACGAGCTTCAAAAGCTGCAGAAGGAGCGTCGTCCTGCCATCGCCGCACTCCTGGACGACGCCGTCAACCTGGCGCGCGACCGTGGCGAGAGCATTAGCGGCGCCGTCGCCCGGGAATTGGAAGCGACCCTTGAGGCCGCTTTGCTCGACCCTGAGGCTGCTGCCGTCCTGAAGGCGGGGCTTCTCACGACCGGGCTCCGCTACGCCGGCTTGGGAGGCGACCTGGCGACCGATGAGCCCTCCGGCTCAGGCAACAACTCGGAGCCAGCGACGATGGTGAGCCGAGCCGAGAAAACCCGTCCGGGTTTGCCTCGGGCCGACGATGCACGTTTGGATGCCGTTGAGGCGAAACGCGAGGTAGAGGCTCACTTGGCCGAAGCCGAGCGAGAAGCAGACGAGAGCGAGCGGCGCGTTGAGGAAGCGGTGCGGGATCGCGATATCTGGCGTCGAAAGGTCGCAGACTTGGACAAGCAGTTGGCTTCCGCCCAAGAGGAGGCGAAAAAAGCCGAGCGGCGCCTCGCCGACGCCGAGGAGGCACTAGCCCTTGCGGAACAACGCCTGCACACGGTGCAGGCGCGCCTGGTCCAAGGGAATAATGGCCTAAGCGGTTAGGGCGTTGTCTGTCGTTTATCAAATCATTCAGCGATATAAGACAACGTTGCTGAAGCCACGACGGGCGACTACCCGGCATGGGTCAGCGTCGACCCGGCAGTCGGCACCGCGAACGTCACAGACGACGACGCGGGCGTTTCGGTCATCCCACTCGCACGCGCATCCGTTGCCACGGCTCGGCTAGCCGAAGCCCTGAGTGCGAGGCAGTCCGCTCCACCAGGGCTGCAGTGTCGACCAAGGAGCTCACTGCAACTCCGGCCACTACGTCCCATAACGAGCCTTGAGGTCATCGGGGGACCTCCCGTCTAATTGGCGTCGAGCCTGGCCAGCTCACGCGCCGAAGCAAGTGACGGGACCGTGCAATGCCGCCAATTAGCGTTGCTCAGCCGCTTGCCGAGGTTCCGGCTCCGGCTCCGAGACCGTGCGTCAGAGAAGTGTAAGGGCCGGCGCAGGCGTCGGCGGACTCTTCCTCCATCTGCTTGTGCCTCGCAATTACTCTGCAGCGAGCTCGGTTATCGAGCCGTCACCGTTCACAACGAACAGTTTGCTACCGCTCAGCGCCAGCGCGACAGGGGCGCTGAGCTCGTACGCCTGGCCAGAGAACACCTTTACCAACCGCCCGGTCGAGGCGTTGAGCTCGGTGACCGAGTTACCGCCGCTATTTGCCACGAACAGGTCATCACCGGAGACGGCCGTGGCATAGGGGCCGTCGAAGTGGTACGCGGGGCCCGAGATAACTCGCACAAAGGCCCCGGTGGAGGCATTGATCTCGGTGACCGTCCTGCCACCCGTGTTCGCTACGAACAGGTCCCCGGCGCTCACCGCCATGGCATCTTGAGGTCCGATCGGAACGAATTGGTAGGACGGGCCCGAGATTTCCCGCACGAACGCTCCGGTCGCGGCGTCTATCTCGGTTACCGAGTTGCTGTTGCCGCCATTGTTCATGACGAACAGATCGGGCCCGTCGAGGGCCAGGGCGTCGGGGAAGTTGAACCCGTAACCGGTCGTCATCACCCGTACGGTCGCCCCAGTCGACGCACTTATCTCGGTGACCCCGCCGTTGGCCACGAACAGCTCACCTCTGCCCGCCACAATGGCGCGGGGATGCGGGCATCGGACCACCCGCACCACCGCACCGGTCGAGGCGTTGACCTCGGTGACCGAGCCGTCGCCGAAGTTCGTCACAAAGATGTCTTCCCCGCTCACCGCCATGGCAGTTGCGTCACTGATCTGATAGGAAGGCCCGGAGATCACCCGGGCCAGCGCGCCTGTGGACGCGCTCAACTCGGTCAGCGAGTTCCCCACGAGGTTCGCCACGAACAAGCGCTCGCCGCTCACTGCCATGGCACCGGGGTCCTTGATCTGGTACGGAGAGCCCGATATCACCCGCACGAGCGCGTCGCTCGACGCGTTGAGCTCGGTTACCGAGTCGCTGCCGTTCAATGCGAACAGTTCGTGCCCGTCCGCGAGAATCCCGTCAATGAGGCTGAACTGGTAGCGCGAGCCCGAGATTACCTTCGTCAGTTTGCCGGTCGACGCGTTGAATTCGGAAATAAAAGAATGGTAAGGGGCCATTGAGGAATACGCGTTGGCGACGAAGAGCCTGCTGCCGCTCACCAATAACGCCAACGGCCCATCAATTTCGCTACCCGATAGCACCCGCACGAATTTGCCCGTCGACGCGTTGAGCTCGGCGACGGAACGGCTCTCGTCGGGGCCGTTGGTGCTGTTCGCGACGAAGAGGTGGTGGCCCGAAACGGCCAAGGCAACTGGGAGCTCAAGGTGCCCTGACCGTCCCGAGATGACCCGCACGAGGGCCCCGGTTGTCGTGTTGAGCTCGGTTATCGAGCCCCGTCCAACGAAGAAGATCTTGTGCGTCCTCCGTGTGGGCACGTTGGCGACGAAGAGGTCCGGCCCGTCCAGGGCTATTGTCTCCGGGCCACCGTCGGGGTGCGTGTGTGCCGCGATCACGCGCACTAGCGCCCCATTTGAGGCATTGAGCTCAGTTATCGACCCACCGCCGACATTCGCCACGAACAGGTTGTTTCGGTCCACGACCATCGCGCTCGGCTCGTCGAAATCGTACTGACGCCCCGAGATCACCCTCACAACCGCCCCGGTTGAGGCTTTGAGCTCGGTGAGCGAGTTGGCGCCGAAGTTGGCCACGAACACCTCACCATTGGCGGCCACTACAGAACCTGGGTTTTCGAACCTGCCCAGCGAGCCTGCGATCACGCGTACGAGCGCCCCGGTTGAGGCTTTGAGCTCGGTGAGCGAGTTGGCGCCGAAGTTGGCCACGAACAGCTCGTCCCCGCTTATAGCCGCTCCAGTGGGAGAGCCAAAACCCCATCCAAAGACGTGGGCCCCGGTCAGTTCGGGTGCGTCAACCGGACCGGCGCTAGGGTCGCCGCCATGGCCTGCAGCGCGAGACGCCTGAGTCCTAGTACCTCCCAGCCCTCCGGATGCGTGGACAACCACCCCAGCGATGACCAGGGCGATGACGAGGGCCGAAAGCCGCCGACGTCGGCGGCGCTGGCGCTGGCGCGCCTCCTCGATGAGCGCTTCCGCCGGCGGGGTTCCCGGCTCCTCGGGACGTTCGGTCACAACCAGCATGCGGCCTCTTCTTCACCCGCTGGCTCGGTGCCGGACCAGGTCCACACGCCTGCATCCCTGCTCCGAGTTCGGGCCCTTGCGGTCGTCAATGACGGGCCTTCCTACGCGAGCCTCTCGATGAGCTTGACCAGGTCGTCTCTCCTGTAGCCCTGCCCCCGGGCTACCCGCACCAGTTCCTCGGCTTTGGACAGGACGATGCTCCTGGCCACAGCGCCACCCGCCACCGTGACCCCCCGCCCGCGCCGGAACTCGAGCAGGCCCTCGTCACGCAACAGCCGCAGAGCACGCAGCACGGTGTTGGTGTTCACGCCGAGCACGGCGGCAAGGTCGCGAGCTGGTGGAAGCCGTTGGCCGGGGAGCGCTTCTCCTTCGGCAATCGCCCGGCGGATCTCACCGGCGACCTGGTCGTGAAGCAGCGCGGGGTCGGCGCGGTCAACCTTGACCTTCAACATGGCACTAGGCGTAATAGCACCAATGAGTTGTCAAGACCTGTGGCTCCGCCGAGCCCTGCGGCGCAGCCCGCCTTCTCTCGCATGGCTGGCAAAGCACCTGGCGCGCTGACCCTTCGGCCACCACGAACTTCGGGTAAGCGAGCCCTCATCGACCCCCAGAACATACGGCGCGCATGGCCCCGTTGGCCACCACGTCGAAGACGTGCATGACGAGGCAGGGGCGCCGGCCCGCCTGGGTCGGGAGGTTCCGAGCTAGGGCCACTGGCCCGCCTCCCCGCCGCCGCCGTAGCCTCGACCTCCGTGCTGCCCGCCGAAGTGCTGCGCCGGATCGCCTTCCTCCTCGAGGCCGAGGGCGAGGCGAGCTACAAGTCACGGGCGTTCCGCCGGGCCGCAGAGGCTGTAGAGGTCGTTGCACCGTCCGAGCTGGAAGAGCTGCGCAGCCGGCACCAGCTAGCGTCACTACCCGGGTTAGGCCCGACCACGGCGACCGTCGTCTCGGAGTGCCTGGCCGGGTCGGTGCCCGAGTACCTCCGGGCCCTGGAAGAGCGCACCCTGGCTGGCCTAACTGAGCCAACGCGGCAGCTCCTCGGCCAGCTCCACGGCGACCTGCACAGCCATTCCGACTGGTCCGATGGCGGCAGCCCGATAGAGGAGATGGCAAGGGCCGCAGCGGCCCTGGGCCACCATTACCTCGCCCTTACTGACCACAGCCCGCGCCTCACCGTCGCCCACGGCCTGAGCGCCGAGGCCTTGCGCCGCCAATTAGAGGTGGTGTGCCGGGTGAACCAGGAACTCGCCCCGTTCCGTTTGTTGAGCGGCATCGAGGTGGACATATTGGAGGACGGTTCGCTGGACCAGGCCCACGAGCTCCTGGCCGAGCTGGACGTGGTAGTGGCCAGCGTGCACTCGAAACTACGCATGGGGCCGGCAGAGATGACCAGGCGCATGGTTGCCGCTGTAAGCAACCCTCACGTCGATGTGCTCGGCCACTGCACCGGCAGGATCCTGGTTGGGCGCGGCCGGCCACCGTCGACGTTCGACCACGAAGTGGTCTTCGCCGCCTGCGCCACCAACGGCACGGCGGTGGAGATCAATTCCCGGCCCGAACGGCGGGACCCGCCCGAGGCACTGCTGCGGGCGGCGGCTCGCGCTGGGTGCCGCTTCACCATCGACTCGGACGCCCACGCCCCTGGCCAGCTCTCCTGGCTGCACCTGGGCTGCGAGCAGGCCGCGCAAGCGGCGATCGGCGCCGAAGCCATCGTGAACACCTTGCCACTGGCGGAGCTCCTCGACTGGACAGCGCCGGAGGGATTAGACGGCCGCTGACCCGCACTGTCGGTCCCGCGGCGAGCGCATCAAAAATACTGAACCAGGCAGAACTCGTGGTCCTCGGGATCGGCCATCACGACGACGACACCTTCGTCGTAGTCGTGCCGCTCACCGGTGGACCGACCTCCCAGCGCGAGCACCGACTCGACTCCTTCGTCGATATCGTCGACGGTAAGGTCCAGATGCACCCTGACCTTGCCCTCCTTTCGCTCGTGGACGGGCTGGAACACGAGACGAGGCAAAACATCGCTTCGGTCACCCAAGTAGATCCAGTCGCCATGGGTGGGCCCGGGTCTGCGGTCGAGCAGAGCGCTCCAGAACCGAGCGACACGCTCGACGTCAATACAGTCAATTGTCACACCTGACCAGACAATCGCCACGGGCCCGAAGCTACTGCGTTTGATTCACAGATGACCGAGCATTTCGTTTCGCGGCGACCGGGTGAGCTGCTGTTCTGTTCGTCTGTGGGACATCGAGGTCGAGCATTAGCTGATCGTCAGCACCACCTACTGCCAGCCAACCCCGATGAAGAGCTTCCGTCCGTGATCGCCTTTCCCTTCGAGGCCGTCAGGTTTTGCTGGTGCGCCTTGTCGAGACGGTGGAGCAACACCAGCAAAACGAACACGATGGGTACCAAGTGGCCCCAGCCACCGACGCTGTTGTGGCCGCCCAGAAGACCCAACACGCTTACCACCGTGATAGCCCGGGACCGGGTCAAGACCAAAACGCCCCAGAGAGCAGCCGCGTCGACCAATCCCAGCCCGGCCCAGTGCCCTAGGCCGATAGCGAGCAGGCCGCCGACCGCTCGTACCCACGCCGAACGGTGCCGAGCCCGCGGTGCCCGCGGGGTGGGTGCTACCGCAATGGCACTTGGGACCGAGGCGGCGCAAGCCGCTGTGCGCTGAGCGCCAGCGCGGGCAACGCCTTGGGACGGCCGCATCGGGGGCTGCCCGGCTCGCAGACCGACCAGCGCCGCCACCAGTTGCGGAGCCGTCCTGGCTCCGTACACGGTGCCCAACCGTTCTTCAAGCTCGTCGATGTCTAGCCGCCCCTGAGCCGTGTGCCGGCTCAGCTCCGCTACCACAGCCGACCGTTCGGCGTCGCCTATGCGCATCGCTGGGGCCTGCTCGGCCATGCGTTCCACCTCGGCGATCGGGTCTTGGGTCCTCATGGCGATGGTGCCCTCCTCTGGGGTACAGCATGGCCCGAATAGTGAGCGCTCGCTATAAGTATAGCCATCGCTCACTTAACCGCCAAATAGGATCGGCCTATGTCCGGAGGTCGCCTTTCTCGCGAGGAACAGAAAGCGGCCACCCGCGCCGCCCTCGTCCGATCTGCGGCCGCCATCATCGCCCGCCAAGGCTTCTATAACGCCTCCGTCGATGAGATCGCTGAGAACGCCGGGTACTCGGTGGGCGCGCTCTACTCCAACTTTGAGAGCAAAGAAAAGCTGCTCCTGGCGGCCGCCGAGGATAACCAGGCGCACTGGGCCAGCCTGTTCATGCGCCGGTTCGAAGAGGGAACGAGCTTGCAAGAACAGGTGACGACCATCGCCCGCGACTGGATGGAGGGAGTCAGCGGGAACCCTGAATTGTTCCTTCTATGGGTGGAGCTGTGGTCGCACGCCGTCCGGAACGGGGCCCCGTTGCGAGAAGAGCTGGCAGCCCGCTCCCGGCTGGTTAGGTCTGGCTTTGCCGAAATGGCCCGGGCATCGGCACGCCAAGTTGGTGTGGAGCTGGACGAGGAGCAAGTGGCCCAGCTCGCCGCTTTGGCCGATGCCGCCGGGATCGGCTTCGGCATGATCCGGCTGCTCGACCCCAATGCGGTACCTGAAGGGATGTTCGAGACCGTCTCGGTCCTCTGGTTGAGCTCCGTGCTCGAGGTGCTAGCAGCACAAAGATGATCGCCGCGGTGTGCGGATGCCTCTGATCTCGCCCGAGGAGCAATAGTCGCCCCGTCGCCAATTCGATGACCTCCCGGCCACCGCTATGCCCCACGCAGCCCGGCCGGGGCAGGCAGGGCGTCGACAGGGTTGGTCGTTCCGGCCGGCTTAGCTGGCGGCGGGCTTCTTGCGGGTCCTTCCCCGCCTGATCCGTCCGAGCCGCTGTTTCTGGCGGGGCCGCCCCCCGAGGGCCGGCCCGAACACGAGGGAGGCGTTGTGGCCCCCGAAGCCCAGGCTGTTGGTCATGACATAGCGGAACTGCCCGCGGCGAGCCACGTTCGGCGACGTAGTCGAGGTCGCATTCGGGGTCCGGGTTCTCGAGGTTGATCGTCGGGGGCGCCATCCCGGTCTGCAGCGCGAGGATCGAGATCACAGACTCGAGCGCCCCCGCTGCGCCGAGGGTGTGCCCAGTCATGGACTTCGTCGAAGACACGAGCGGCATTTGCGAGCCAAAAACCCGCTTTAGCGCGAGGGTCTCGATCCTGTCGTTCGGGGGAGTCGACGTGCCGTGCGCGTTGACATAGCCGATGTCTGCCGGTGTGAGGCCCGCGTCCGCTATCGCAGCGTGCATGGCGCGCACAGCCCCGTCCCCCGTCGGGTGCGGCTGGGTTATGTGGTAGGCGTCGGCCGTTGCGCCGTAACCGACCAGCTCGGCGAGGACCGGCGCGCCCCGGCGCAGGGCGAACTCCCTTTCCTCGATCATCAGCGTGGCGGCGCCCTCGCCCATCACGAAACCGTCACGCTCGCTATCAAACGGCCGAGAGGCGCGTTCGGGCTCGTCGTTGCGGGTCGAAAGGGCCTTCATCGCGGCGAACCCAGCGATGCCGACCGGGGTAACCGCGGCCTCGCTTCCCCCACAGACCATGGCGTCGGCCCGTCCGAGGCGGATCGCGTCGAAAGCGGTGCCGATTGCGTGAGCCGAGGCGGAACACGCGGTCACCGTGCAGCAGTTGTAACCGAGCAACTGCCATTCCATGGCGATTTCGCCTGCGGCCATGTTGGGGATCATCATGGGCACGACGTAAGGGTTGACCCACTCGGCACCCCTGCCGACCAGCACACGGATACCGTCCTCCAGGGTCTTGATGCCGCCTATGCCGGTGGCGTAGACGACACCGATGCGCTCGGGGGTCGAAGCCAGGTCCAGCTTGGAGCTCTCGATGGCTTCCTTGGTCGCCACCAGCGCAAGCTGGACCACGCGGTCGAGGTGCCTGGCTCGGCGCCGCCCGAAGGTGTCCCCCCCATCAAAGCCAGGGATTTGGCCCGCGATACGCACGGACGAAGTCGAGGCATCGAACGCGGTGATCTTGCTGATCCCGCTCCGGCCCGCAACGAGGCCCTTCCAAGTCTGCTCGACGTCCAAGCCAAGGGGGCTGATCGCCCCCATACCAGTGACGACCACCCGGCGATTGCTCATAGATGATAGGAATCCTATGGGGCCCAACAGTTCGCTGGGAGATTGTGCCGTTTAGCTGCTCGCCCGGATATGGGGAGGTCTGGACGGGGCGAGCCGCCGGACGGAGGTTACTTCCCAGCGCGATTGGCCCGGTCGAACCCTGAGGCCCCTCAAGGGGCAGGTGAGGTGAAGATACCCCCACCGCCCTTGCCACTGCCGCTGCACTTTTGCTGCGCGGCCTGGAACCCGGGCGAGTTGGGGTCCACACCGGAGGTTATTTTTTCAAGGACGCGGCCGCCGGACAGGAACTGCGGGTCGGGGAAGTTGGGCACGCCGTGTTTGCGCATGCAGGCCGAGAACGCCAGCGCATGCGCTTGGATCTGTGCCTGTGCCGCCGCCGACGGCTGCTGAACCGGGGAGTACTTCTGGCAGGCATTTTGCGCTGCCACGAAGGTGGCGTTGCCGGGGTTGAGGTCGCTGTTGGGACCGCCGCCCGAAATCTGGATCCCCCCGCCGGCGCTGGGGTCGGGGAAGTCTGCGATGCCGTGGGCGCGCATGCACCGGGTGAACTTAACCGCCTGCTGGTACTGCTTGGCCGCAATCACGGGATTTGGTGGTGTCGTAACGTCGGCGCCGATGTCGGCAACAGTGGTGCCCGTCGTCTTGCCGATACTAGCCACGGAAGACGGTGACGCCGCTGCTCCGCAGGCGGCTACCAGCAAGCTCAAGCCGACCAGGACGAGGGTGAGAGGGGCGATCAAATCCAAACGCCGCTTCAGGCGAGGGTGGGGTGGCAACTGGTGAAGTGCCATGAACCACGTTCTACGCCAGCTGGGGTAACAAGGCGATAACAGCCCTTTTCAGCCTGGTGCGGCGAACAATATCACGCACCTGGTTAACGCGATGGCATCGGGTGTTGGGAAAAGAACGCCCACATAACCGTGTTCGCGTTGATGGCGTTCGATTGCGGGCCAAGCAGCCGGGCGATCGAGCGCGGCATGGTGGGCCCGCCTGGCCATTCATGGCCCTCTCCTGTGACGCTGTACAACTCGACGAGCGTATTGCCAGCGCAACCCTGGTAACTGGTGAGCGTGTACCCGGAGTGGTGTTCTGACGTGGCCCTTTTTGCGCACTTGTCCTGCGCCGCCCAGCGAGCTGCCGCAGTCGGGACCGAATAGGTCCAGTACGCCTGGCCGTTGCCGTCGTAGGGGTCGACGGGGTCTGCGGTCCCATGGAAAGCGACTATCGGCACGGGACGGGTGGCTGGGCAGGGACTTGGGAGCCGAAGGCCGGCAACCGGTGCGACCGCTGCGAATATGGTCGACGCGTCGCAAGCAAGTTGGCTGGTCATTCGTCCACCACCGGACATGCCGGTGGCGAAAACTTCCCTTGGGTTGATGCAGTATTTCGACTCGAGAACCGGGACCAATTGGGTAAGGAAGGCCACGTCGTTTGCCGAGCCCCGGGGAGCATTGCCACCGCCGAACAGCGGCACTCCGGGGATGTTCCAGTCAAAGCCGGTGCCGGAGGAAATGAGACCTTGCGGATAGGCCACGATGAACGAGCCCTGATCGGACGTCGCGTCCATCCCGCTGAAGATCTCTTGGGCCGCGGCTGTTGAGCCGCTCCCGTGGAGGTTCAGGACGAGAGCTACACCGCGCGATGAGTTGTACCCCGCGGGCACGTGGACGATGACGGTGCGCTGATGCCCGCCGATTTCCAGCGTGAGCGTCGTCGAGCCCTTTTGCGCCACGGCACCACAGCCCGACGACGGAACCCCCCTGGAGACGGCTGCGCTGCTCGACAACGGGACCTGCGTGGCACCGGCATCTGCAACACCGACGCAGAACGAAGTCAGCGCGGCAAGTGCGCAAACAGCTAACCCAGACCTCCGCATGCTCATCGTGTGGGCCAACCTTGCGCGAAACGGGCAGGAACCAATGCGGGCACCGTTTTCATCTCGACCACGCCTGCCTTTCCACATAGGCAACCTGGTTGCCTATCTAGTAAAGTTAGAGCATGATCGCGGGCTGGTCAAGCGCCGGTGCCTCACGACGCCCCTACCTCTTCGGGGACCTGCTGGCCATGGCCCGCCAGAGCTGGGTCGACCAGATGGCAACGCAGCTGGCCGAGCTTGGGTTCAGCGGCTATCGCCGCACAGATGCAGCCGTGGTGCGGATGCTTCTTCGGGCACCGGTCCCGATCGGCAAGCTGGGAGCGTCGCTCGGCGTCACCCGTCAAGCCGCCCGGAAGGTGGTCGACGGCCTGGAGCAGCGCCGCTACGTCAGGACCGAGCGGGACGCCCACGACACCCGCCAGCTCAATGCCGCACTAACTCCCCTGGGCCAGGATTACGCCCGGGCCGTGGTGACCGTGATCGACGAACTGAACCGTGGGATCTATCAGCGCGTCACCGACGAGCAAATGCTTGGTGCGGACGCCGTTCTGAGGGCCGTCATAGGCGAAAATGGGACATGGGGCGGCGTTGCCCGGCGCTTAGCTACGCCAGGGCCGATGGCTACGGACCAGGCGTAGTGCCGCTGCCCCGCCGTTGCTCAGTCGGACGGGGTAACCCGGTACAGAGCGCTGAAGCGCCCGGCTGGCTGGGTACCGCACTGGCACTGGACCGGCGGGTCGAGGAGGAAAAACGATCCCGCGAGGGTTACGCCGGTCCATGAGGCAATCGGCGACATGTAGAGGTACTTGGCGTACTTGACAGATCCCGGGTACCCGGCCTTCCACGTCGCCTCGATGCTCAGGACCCCCGACATCGGGTCGATGCGCACGACCTGCTGCTCGTCATACGCCGTCGGAGGCGCGGCCCACAACCCATCAGCTGCGTCCCCGACCATGCCAGAATCCCCAAGCGTCTCGAAGACCTGGACGAGGCTCCGCTCTCGGGAACGTGCCAAACCGGCTTTGCCTCCGGACCTCGCAGCATCCACACCACGCCAACGTCGCTCACGGCTTGAGGCTGGGCGTTCAGCCAAAGGCCGTCGCCGGACCCGACGATCCACTTCGCTAAGCCGTGGTCGGGGAAGTGGAACACCGGCTTCGCTGCTGTGGCTCCGGGCGCGACGAGGTACAGCTCAGACGAACCGGACTGGCCCGACGGCGCGACCCAAAGCCCCTCGTCGTTATAGGCGAGGACCGGGTGCCAGACCTTGGGCACCCGCAGCCGCTGGAGGACATCGCCCGTCGTCGCCGAGATGCGCATGAGGTCGACGCCGCCCGGGTTATCCCATTCGTAAAGCCAGAGGTCCCCGCCGCCGTAGATCCATGTCGGCGCAGAGTCGCCCCATGCAAACGCCGAAAAGCTCATCACGACGGGACCGAGCGCGTACCCCGGGGAGTGCGGGACGATGTGGGCGATGCGCACGACCGCGCTTTGGTGCACCAAGACTCGCGAGGAGTCCTTGTCGATCGCGAACACGGGTAACACCTGTCGACCCTGCAGCGTCGGATCGGCGCAACTGCCAGAGCGCTCGTCGCCCAAGACGAGCGACGACGGGTCGACCCAGGCGGAATAGCAGGTGTCCGTGACTTCCAGGTAGTTCGACTCGCGCGTCGACCCGTAAAGCAAGATCCGGTCGCCGACGACGGCGATCTCGGAGTACTTGTCGCTCTGGCTGAGATCGACCGTCGCAACTCGCGCGACCTGGGCCTGCAGCGATGTTGGGCGCGAAGCGGCGTGCACCGATGACGCAGTCAGAAAGGGCAGGCAGATCCCGATCGCTGTCAGTACGACGGCTGGGCGAAATCGGACGCTCCGCACGACGGAACTGTATGTCGCGAAGGGCCGAGAAGGTGAGCGGTACGCCTCGCCAATCTTGTCATGCGACGCAGTGACGGGCCTTTTGGACATGACCCGGGGCCCCGGAGGGCTCTGCTGCCCGTTCTAGTGACACGTTTTGTTGCGTACCGCGCCTTTCGGTCCGTAGATGGCACTTGGGTAACAAAAGTCAAGCGGCATGCTGGCAAGAACGAACCTCAGAACCGCAGAGGGCGCCCGAAGGACGCCCCCTGCTTGCCATCAAGGACGGACCTCTCGCTAGCCCACTATTACGCCACCACCACAGGCCTGTGCGACAACCGTGCCGGTCCCGGCGTGGCCTGGGTCGGGCGCATAACCGGAATTGGTCATCACCACGACGATGTTCGGGGTGTTGCCAGAGATGGTGGAACCCGACTGAGTGATGGAGCTGGACACGATCACCCCCATATAGGCCGGAAGGGGCCAGCTCGGAGGCGGTGTGCTGTTGCCTGGGTCCGCGGTCCAGCTGGTGCCGCATGCGGGGGGGGCAGCACTGTCCTCGAACCCCTTGAACGATGACGGCGCCGAACCGCCGCTGAGGCTGTTGTCCTTGGCCCATTGGGCACCCCAGAACGTCACCGCCGTCTTGTTTGCGCTGTTGCCGTTGCCGATCACGAAGCTACCGCCCTTGGCGAACGCGTAGACGAGCACAGTACAAGGCGACGCCGTGGACACGCTCCCGCCATCGTCTTTGACCGTAACGGTGATCGTGTAGTAACCCGTCGAGGTGTAGTTGTGGCTCCCGGTGATGCTGTAGGAGCCGCCGCTTCCGCTGACCGTACCAGCAGTACTGGCAGAGCCGTCGCCCCAGTTGATGGTCGTGGAACCGCCATTGCCTCCACTGATAACCGGGATGAAGTCAGCCGCAGAGGCTGCTTTGTTGGCATCGGAGAGGGTGGCGACTGTGCCATTGAACGACTGCAGCGAGACGGCAGACGTTGCGCACGCCGCCATTATCGGTGCGTCGGCAACGGTCACCGGACCGGTCGTAGTGGTGCTACTGCCGCCGTCGTCGGTGACCGTCACTGTCACCGTGTACGTGCCCTCCTCGGCATACTGGTGGCTCGCATTGACCGTGAACTGGGCGCCTCCGGCCACGCTTACCGGCCCGCTCAGGTCGCTCGCCGGCAAGGTGTCGACCGGAGAGCCGTCACCCCAGTTGACCGTCACCGAGCCGCCGCCACTGGTGTAGTCGGCTGCCGTGGCTCCCGGGTTGGCATCAGTGAAGGTGAACGATGCAGTGCCAGGAGTGACATACTCGACGCCTCCCGACAAGGCGTTCGTGCCGCCCATGAGCGGAGCGTCTGCGACGGTGACCGTCCCATTTTCAAAGGCGGTACTACCGCCGTCGTCGGTGACCGTCACTGTCACGGTGTACGTGCCCTCCTCGGCATATTGGTGGCTCGCGTTGACCGTGAACTGGGCGCCTCCGGCCACGCTTTGCGGCCCGCTCAGGTCGCTCGCCGGCAAGGTGTCGACCGGGGAGCCGTCACCCCAGTTGACCGTCACCGAGCCACCGCCACTGGTGTAGTCGGCTGCCGTGGCTCCCGGGTTGGCATCAGTGAAGATGAACGATGCGGTGCCGGGAGTGACACCTTCGGTACCGCCGCTCAGGGTAAGTGAGACGGCGGTAAGCGGAGCGTCGGTGACCGTGACGGGGCTCTGGACCGTTGAAGTGTTGCCGTCGCTCGTGTCGGTGATCGTTATCGTCGCCTGGTTGGCGTCGTTCTCCTCGGCATATGTGTGCGTGCCGGTCACGGTGAAGCTCCCGCTGCCTCCCGAGACCACGCCCGCCGTCGCTGGGGTACCGTCCCCCCAGTCGACGGTGGCCGTGTACTGGCTGGCCAGGGTCGTGGTATCGGATGAGAAGAACGTCGCCACCGGTCCGCTAAAAGAATTGCCCTCGACGGCACTAATCGATGACGCGTTAGCCGTCACGACGTTGAGCTCCGCACCCGTGATGGCTTCCTCGAGCGAGAACCAGGTCGTCTGCCCCGCTGTTAGCGGGCTGATGAAGTTGACCGTGCCCGTGGTATTTGTCGGGCTATTGATGTTGGTGAAGTAAGAGTCCGGTCCGCCGTACCCGGTCGTGTCCGTCGAGTTATCGGTACAGGGAGCCCCGCTTGTGCCTGTGTCTGCGGTGTTCGCGTCAGGGGGCGCGGGTGAAAATGGCGTGGTGCCGTTGTTGGGATCGCAGGCCCCGTCCCCATCGAAGCCGAAGATGTCGTTCGAGCCGCCCGATAGGGGTATGTCGTTAACGGTGGTGCTCGTAGTGTTGTTGAGGACGCCGACGAGGGTGTCCTCAATACCGTCGTAGACTCCCTGGCTCGGATCAGTCAGCACCTGAGCGCCGGTGTTGTTGATCACGATGAGGATGGCACAGCCCGTGTCAGCACCGATCGCAGGGCACTCGTTGAACGGCCCCGTGGGAGGGGGCGTGACAGCACCGGCTGTCGTAGCGGTCGCTGCCAAGGTGCCAGCGAACGCTGGGAACCCTGCGGCGAGGGCAATTACCAAGGAGCGCCCGATCTTACCGCGCCAGCAACTTGCGCGTTTCGGAAGGATGTACATGATAAATCTCTCCTTACACCTTGACTTCGTGTGGGGCGACGACTGCATCACTTCTTGCCGACATTGATGCCAAGACGCGACAGCAACAAAAATGAGCAGAACGTCTTGCAAACCCCCGGATAACAAACCTGATCAAGTTGTCGCGCGAGGTCCGAGCGCGGCTACGTCTGGATGCCGGACACGTGACCCAGCCGATTTATCTGGCTAGTTCCTTCTTTTCGCCTTTTGCGCCACTTTCAGAGTTTCAATCGGCCCACCCAATTCGCCATTCTCTAACAGGGGGGACAAGGGGTGATTTTAAGAGCAAGTCACGGGAAGCACAATAGGTATTTGGTGAACATTCGGCTACTTCCTCATGCCGCAGAAAAAGGCACTTGGGTACCAAAGCCAAGCGGCAAGCTCGCTCACGAGCCCCGGGGGGTGCGAAGGGCTGGCGTGGTGACCCACTTCCCTCATCGTTCCGTCAGGCGTGAGGGAAGTGGGTACCACGTCCGGCCCCTTTGCACGCAGAGGGAGCAGCGCCAGCGTTAGATGCGCTTGATAGGTGCCAGGTGGAGGCTGAAGCGCTTGTCGCCGGCGGAAGGGAAGCGGATCGTCGCTTCGGCGTTGGTCCCTTCCCCGGTCACGTCGGTTACCACGCCCTCCCCGTAGCGGGCGTGCATCACGGCGTCGCCGGCTTCGAGACCGAGCTCCTCGGCTCCTGTGCCGTGAACGGGCGACCCGGCTCGCCCGTGGCGCATGGCCGCCTCGACCAGCTGCCCGCGGAACTCCTCCCGGCTCGGGCGAAGGCGGCGAAGGCGGGCCCCGCTGGCACGTACCAGGTTCTCGGGGATCTCGTTGATGAAACGGCTCGGCTGGTTGTACTGCGCCTCGCCCCATAAGCTCCGGCACCAGGCGTTGGAAAGGTAGAGGCGCTCCCTGGCGCGGGTGACGCCCACGTAGCAGAGCCGCCGTTCTTCTTCGAGCTCGTGAGGCTCACCGAGGGACCGGAGGTGGGGGAAAACCCCCTCTTCCATGCCGGCGATGAAAACGACCGGGTACTCGAGGCCCTTGGCGGTGTGCAGCGTCATCAGGGTTACGCTCGAGTCGTCGAGGCCAACCTTGTCCGAGTCGGACACGAGGCTCACCGAGGTCAGGAAGTCGGCGAGCGTGCCGTACTCCATGGCGGCCCCGAGCAGTTCCTCGACGTTCTCCACTCGGGTGTCGATCTCGACTTGGGTCGCATCCTCCGCCCGCAGCTCGTCCAGGTAACAGGTGCGGTCGACGACGGCTTGCAGCAGCCGTGCCGGCCCCGCCGGCTCGGTCCCGGCCTCTTCGTCTCCGTTGAGCAGAGCCCTGAGCTCCCCTATCAGCTCGGTGAACAAGGCGATACCCCCGAGGGCTTTACCCGCGACCCCAGCTTCCCGGGCGTGTGCCAGTGCGTCGGCGAACGGTATGCCCTTGGAAGCAGCCCACGCGTCCAGGCGAGCCATGCTCGTGTCGCCCACCCCCCGGCGTGGGACATTGAGGACCCTTTTCAAGGACACCTCGTCGCCGGGGTTCGTAATCACATGCAGGTAGGCGAGCATGTCTTTTACTTCCCTGCGGTCGTAATACCGTGGTCCGCCGAAGACCTTGTAAGGCACCCCTTGGCGGGCCAGTTCTTCTTCGATGGCCCGGCTTTGCGCATTGGTGCGGTAGAAAACTGCAATATCTCCCCAGCGGTAACCGTGTTCCCGGCGCAACTTAACGACCTCTGAGGCGAGCCACGAACCTTCGTCGTGCTCGTCGTCGGCGACATACCGCACCAGCTGTTCACCGCCGGCCCGCGAGGTCCAAAGGTCCTTTGGTTTCCTCGTCATGTTGTTGGAAATTACGGCGTTGGCGGCATCAAGGATCGTCTGGGTGGACCGGTAGTTCTGGTCCAGGACCACGACGGACGCGTCGGGGAACGCCCGCTCGAACTCGAGGAAGTTCCGCACATCTGCTCCCCGCCAACCATAGATCGACTGGTCGGAATCGCCGACCACCGTTACCTGGTGATGGGCTCCGGCAAGCTGGAGCACGAGCTCGTTCTGCGCCCGGTTGGTGTCCTGGTACTCGTCGACCAGGATGTGCTCGAAGCGCTCCTGGTATGCGGCCAGGATGTCGGGGTGGTCCCGGAACAGCCGGACGGTGACCCCAAGCAAGTCGTCGAAGTCCATGGCGTTCGCCGCTACCAACCTGCGTTGGTACTCCTCGTAAATCTCTGCGATCTTGCGTTCGAACAGCGAGCTGCGGCGTGCCCGCTCCGAGTAATCGGTCGTACTGAGGAGCTCGTTTTTCGCGCTGGAGATCGCTGCGTGGATGGCGCGGGCAGGGAACTTCTTAGTGTCCAGGCCCAGATCCCGTACCACGTAGCCGGTGAGGCGGACGGCATCGGACTGGTCATAGATCGAAAACGACTGCTGGTAACCGAGCGCAGCGGCTTCCCGGCGCAATATCCGCACGCACGCCGCGTGGAACGTCGACACCCACATGCGCTCCGCCACCGGGCCGACGAGGCTCGCGACGCGGTGGCGCATCTCGTCGGCCGCCTTGTTGGTAAAAGTGATCGCCAATATCGCGAACGGGGAGAGCCCTTTTTCGCGGACCAACCAGGCAATGCGGTGCGTAAGGACGCGCGTCTTGCCTGAGCCTGCCCCGGCCACGATCAGGAGTGGCCCCCCGACATGGGTGACGGCCTCGAGCTGGGAGGGGTTCAGTCCCTCCAGGAGGGGCCGGTGCCGGTCTGGCCCCTCGTGGCTGCCGCCCTGGGCTCCAGGCGCACCCTCGGCTCCAGGCGCCTCCGCGGCCCGGGCGCATCCTCGGCTGCAGGCGTCAGTGCCCCATTCCGACGTGCTGGGAACGCTGGAGCGACTTGCCCTCCGTGAGCAGTGCCGGCGCCACCATCACCTCGGCTTTCTGGAACTCTTTCACGCTGCCGTAACCACAAGTGGCCATGGACGTCTTGAGCGCTCCGAACAGGTTGACGCGGCCGTCATTTTCGTGGGCGGGGCCGATCAGGATCTCCCTCAGCGTGCCACGCATGTCGGTCTTGACCCGGGCACCGCGCGGGAGCGTCGGGTGGAAAGTGGCCATGCCCCAGTGGTAGCCATGGCCGGGCGCTTCAGCGGCTGCTGCGAGAGGCGAGCCCAACATCACAGCGTCGGCACCGCAAACGATCGCCTTTGCGACGTCGCCGCCTGTGCCCATCCCGCCGTCGGCTATGACGTGGACGTAGACACCCGTCTCGTCGAGGTGCTGCGCCCGCGCCGCCCTTGCGTCGGCGATGGCAGTGGCCTGCGGCACGCCGATGCCAAGGACCCCGCGGGTGGTGCAGGCGTGCCCTGGCCCGACTCCCACCAGGACCCCCACAGCGCCGGTACGCATCAGGTGGAGGGCTGCCTGGTAGGAGGCGCAACCTCCGACGATGACAGGGATCTCGAACTCGCGGATAAAGCGCTTCAGGTTGAGAGGCTCGACCGTCTTGGAAACATGCTCGGCCGATACAACTGTCCCCTGGACCACGAACAGGTCCAGCTCCGCGTCGAGCAGCGCTTTGGCGTACTGGGTGGTGCGCTGGGGCGTCAACGAGGCGCAAGCCACGACACCGGCCGCCTTGATCTCGCGTATCCGGGCAGTCACGAGCTCGGGCTTCATAGGCTCGGAGTAAATCTGCTGCATCCGCGCCGTCGCCTTATCGGCGGAGAGATGGGCGATCTCCTCGAAATACGGGTCCGGGTCGTCATAGCGCGTCCAGAGGCCCTCGAGGTTGAGGACGCCGACGCCGCCGAGCTGGCCGATCTCTATGGCCGTGGAGGGGCTGACGACGCCGTCCATAGCTGCCCCCATCAACGGGAGCTCGAAGCGGAAGGCGTCGATCTCCCACGAGATATCCACGTCCTCCGGGTCCCTTGTCCGCCTGCTCGGGACGATCGCAATGTCGTCGAAGCCGTAAGCCTGCCGCCCGGTTTTGCCCTTACCTATCTCGATTTCCACGGTGCCTGCCTCTCGTACGCGTCACGGTGCTGTCAACACGCGAGCCTACTGGGAAGCGGCCGGCCCCCGAGGCATGTTGGGGCGGATCTGCGCCACGCTCGAGCCAGGCCCCAGGCGATTGGGCGGGCGATTGGGCGCCTCGGGTTCAGGCGCGCGACAGGCCGATTGCGACGCGGGTGGGGCGGTCCGCGCGGGCCGGTTCTCCTTGCCCGTGCGGCGAGGGAGGCGGCGCCGGTTGTCCCGTTGAGCGGTCCATCTCCATCAAGTAGATCTCGGTCAGGGGTAACGCCGCCGTCTCCAGTGCCGCGCCCAACGTCGGGCTCGGCACAGAGGCCGCATCACCAGGGGCTCCCAGCGCGGCACCCGAGCTAGCCCGGCCCATTGCCAGCTCCGCACGCTTGGTTACAGGCAGCACCGGAGGAAGAGGGCGGCCATCGCCGACCGGAGCGGGAGCGAGCAGGCCCGAACAACGGGAGCAGGATGAGCGACCAGACTGGTTGTAGATGCCGCAGCGAGGGCACATCATGATTTGCCCAGGGTACCGTCCCGCGAGCCGCTGTGCCTCCTCAGGGCGCCCCCAGCGTCCTCGAGCACCCCGGTTTGCCCCCGGCGGCCCAGGACAGCCCCCAGCAGCTCGGCAAGCAGGCGGCCCGTTGCTCCCCACACGGTGTCCTCATCGAGGCGGAAAAATGGGACCGCCCGGAAAGGCGTCCCTTCGCCTGCCTGGCGCGAGGGCCACAGCTCTTCGTGGTATGCCCCGCCCCTTGCAAGCTGCGCCAGTGGCACCCAGAAGACCTTGTCGACCTCGTTCGGGTCGGGGACGAACGCCGGGCCCTCGGGTGCCGGCCCAGACAACTTGCCGACGAAGCAATGGACCAACGCCGGGCTGCGGGACGTCGTGAGCGGTGTCAACTGGCCGATGACATCGATGTCGGCCACAACCGCTCCGATCTCCTCGTTCGCTTCCCGCAGCGCCGCCTCGACGGGGATCTCGCCGCGCCGCAGCCGCCCGCCCGGAAAGCACACCTCCCCGGCGTGGGAGCGCAAATGCACCGGGCGCCTGGTAAGGACCACGTTCGCCTCGCCGGCGCTTTCGAACAGCAGGCACAGGACCGCTGCGGGCCTCTGGTCGGCTTGGGGCGGCAGTTCTGCCGGCATGACCGTTCTCGGGACATGGGCGAAGGCGGGAAGGCCGGCTGTTGCCGCCAGTGCCCGGCAGACCTCGTCGACCGTTATCCCGGCACGGTCGTTCTCAGGCAGGCGCTCCCATGGAGCAGGGGCACCTGGCAGGAAGCCCTTCGGCCGCGGGATCTCAATGCGCAGGTGCGCCACTTTGGGACGAAAGGCTTTCCAGCAACTCGCGGAGCCCGCCTGTTTTGAGATTGGCCATCACGCGCCCGGGTGTGACGTCGCCTCGTTCCCATTCCATCCAGGAAGCCAGCAGTTTGTTTGCGTCGGGAGCGGGGACTTCCACGGCCGCCAGACTACCGCTCACGGGCCTCAGGCCGACCGCCCTAACCATTGGTGCTTCTGTGCCGCTCTCAGCTGGTACCGGGGCCTCAGCAGGCACGCGGGTCCCAGGGTTGCTCCTGGTCGGCAGCCTTGCTGACCGGGTTACCCCCCGGGGTGGGGACAGTGGTGGCGGGGGCGATGGTGGTGGTGCTGCGGACTGCCGGAGAGCGTGTCGTCGGCGCCGCGGTCGTCGGGGCGGCCGTCGTCGGGGCGCCGGCTGTGGTCGAGGCGGTGGTCGGCGTGGCAGCTTTGGCCGAGACGTCGACCGTGGAGCCGAGGTCCACCTCAATGTCACCTTTGCGAGGGAGGGGTCCACTTGCAACATGACCGCTCCCGAGAGGTACTTCATCACGTCGAGCGCCTGAGCGACGTCTCCCGGGCGGTAGTTGACGAGGGTTTCGGAGACGTTCGCCGGGACCTCTCCGGAAGATTCATTGGTCACCTTGAGCCCGTGGGTCGCCAGAGCCTGCCCGGCCGCCAGCGCGGCGTCGTAGCTGCCGGCGATGCTGACCACGCTCACCGACTTGGGGGCGGCAGGCGTCGGGAACACGTTGCCAGCCCAAGCCTTTATCACGTTGTTGTCAGCGGGCTGGACGGGGAAAAGCACGTCGCCCATCCCGTAGCCGCCGTAGTAATAGTCGTTGACCCCGGTTGTCGGCAACGTCGTCTCGGGCACTGTCGAAGGGTCGATGTGGCTGTACGAGAGGATGAGGCTCAGCATCTGGCCCTTCAGGGGGGCGTCCACCGTCATCTGGCCAAGGATCGCGCTCAAGAAGTTCGCGGCCGCCACCGGGTCGGTCAGGCCCTTGGATTTTGCCGTCTGCGCAACGATCTTTAGGAACGTATGGGTCCTCACGATCCGGGCGAGGTCCGACTCCGGGTCAAAGGGCCAGTCGGACCTCGGGGCGTCCATGCCCTTCGGCTCGTACTGGAGGTGCCTCGCGCGCACTAGCGCGAGGGCCTCAAAACCGTCGAGATGATGGCAACCGCCGTTGCCAATGTTGAGGAGGGACTCGGCGTCGAACACCGGGTCGGGGAAATAGACGTTTATCCCGCCGAGGGCGTTCACGCTGTTGATAAAGCCGTTGAAATTGAGCTCAATGAAATGGTTGATAGGGATGCCCAGGTCGTCCTCGATCGCATGGAGCAGGTTGTCCGGCCCGCCGGAACCGTCGTTGAGGGCGGCGTCCATTTTCTGGTAGGAGCCGACTGGGCTGTTCGCCGGCATCGGTGAGAACAGGTCGCGCGGGATCGACAGTATGGAAGCGGTGTGGTTGACGGGGTCGAGGTGCAGGACCATCATGATGTCGGCGAGCGTCCCGGAGTAGGTAAGCGACGAGCCGAACTGGAGCTGCTGCTCTTGGGTGAGGCCCTGGCGGGTCTCGTTGCCGATCAGAAGGATGTTCTCGGGGTCGCCGTGCGCGGTCTCGCTCTTCGGGATCTTGCATCTCGCACGCCACGTCGAAGCACCCGGGAGGGGTCTCGTAGGTGCTAGGGGCCGTCGCGATGGAGTCGATCTTGTAGCGGACGTACCCATAGGCCGCCCCCATGGCGATCAGGCACACGACGACGACAACGTTGGCGACAATGAGGGTACGGCGAGGCCAGTGCGCCTTGACGCGCACTTTGGGCTTCTTGCCAGAGGACTTCGGCGTGGGAGGCCCGCCGGGCGGCTGCGCGCTGTGCTTGGGGGCGGGGCTGCTCACGGGGTTAATACACTTTGGAGATAGGCGACGGTTTCCTTTAGTGCTGCCTCCAGGAACGTTCGCTGCCTGTCGTGGCACTGGCGACCACAAAGATAGGCCCGGCAGGAATGCCGGGCCTATCTTAGAACATCGAGTGCGTGGTAACGGCAGGGCTACATCATCCCCATGCCGCCGCCGCGACCGCCGCCAGCGCCTGCACCGGCATTGGCGTCCTTTTTCTCAGGCTTGTCCGCAACCGTCGCCTCGGTGGTGAGCAGCAGGGCGGCAACAGAGGCCGCGTTCTGCAGGGCGGAGCGGGTCACCTTGGCGGGGTCGATCACACCGGCCTTGAGCAGGTCCTCGAAATGACCAGTCAGTGCATTGAGGCCGACACCGCCGGTCTCACGTTCGGCTTGCTCGACGACCACGGCGCCTTCCAGGCCGGCGTTGGAGGCGATCCAGCGCATCGGCTCGTCGAGAGCCTTGCTCACGATCGTGGCCCCGGTGGCTTCGTCGCCCTTAAGGCTCTTGACGAGCTTGTCCACCGCGGCGCGGGAGCGCAGCAGGGCCAAACCACCGCCGGGGACGATGCCCTCTTCGATGGCGGCCTTGGTCGCTGAAACCGCGTCTTCGATCCGGTGCTTCTTTTCCTTCAGCTCGATCTCGGTCGCAGCTCCCACACGGATCACGGCCACACCGCCGGCGAGCTTGGCGAGACGCTCCTGGAGCTTCTCACGGTCCCAATCGGAGTCTGTGTCCTCGATCTCCCGCTTGATCTGGGCGATACGGGACTTTACGTCGGCCTCGGGGCCGAAGCCTTCGATGATCGTGGTCGTGTCCTTGGCGATGACGACCTTGCGGGCACGGCCGAGAAGCGAGATGTCGGTGTTCTCGAGCTTGAGGCCGACCTCCTCGGAAATTGCCTGGCCGCCGGTCAGGATCGCGATATCGGCGAGCATGGCCTTGCGACGGTCACCGAAACCGGGTGCCTTGACTGCCACGCTTTGGAACGTGCCCCGCAGCTTGTTGACGATCAGGGTGGCAAGGGCCTCGCCGTCGACGTCTTCGGCTATGAGCAGCAGAGGCTTGCCGGCCGTCATGACACGCTCGAGGACCGCGATGAGGTCGTGGGCGGAGCTGATCTTCTGGTTGGCGATCAGGATGAAGGGGTCTTCCAGGACGGCCTCTTGGCGCTCCTGGTCGGTCACGAAGTAGGGCGAAATGTAGCCCTTGTCGAACTGCATGCCTTCGGTGAACTCGAGCTCGACACCAAAGGTGTTCGACTCCTCGACCGTCACCACGCCGTCCTTGCCGACCTTGTCGATGGCGTCGGAGATGACTTCGCCAATTGAGGGGTCGGCCGCCGATATGGATGCCACCTGGGCGATCTCGGCCTTGTCATCGACAACCTTGGAGAGCTTGCGGATCGACTCGACCGCCGCCTTGACGGCCTGCTCGATGCCGCGCTTGAGGGCGATGGGGTTGGCCCCGGCTGCCACGTTGCGGAGGCCCTCGCGCACAAGCGCCTGGGCCAGGACCGTGGCGGTGGTCGTCCCGTCGCCTGCGATGTCGTTGGTCTTGGTGGCCACCTCTTTCACGAGCTGAGCGCCCATGTTCTCGAAGTGGTCCTCCAGCTCGATCTCCTTGGCGATCGTCACGCCGTCATTGGTGATCGTCGGAGCGCCCCAGCGCTTCCCGATAACGACATTGCGCCCTTTCGGCCCAGGGTTACCTTGACGGCGTCTGCGAGCTTGTTGACCCCTGCCTCGAGGCCTCTCCTCGCGGTTTCGTCGAACTGGAGCTGCTTGGGCACTACTTCGTCACCTTCGCCAGGACGTCACGGCTGCTCAGCACGAGCAGGTCCTCGCCGTCGACGGCGACCTCGGTGCCGCCGTACTTCGAGTAAAGGACGGTGTCGCCGACCTTGATGTCGAGGGCGATCAGCTCGCCGCTGTTGTCGGCCCGGCGCCCGGGGCCTACTGCCAGGACGTGGCCCTGCTGGGGCTTCTCCTTGGCGGTGTCGGGGATGACGAGGCCGGACGCAGTTCTCTCTTCCGCCTCGTTCGGGCGGACAACGATTCGATCGTCAAGGGGGTGCAGTTTCATGATGTCGTCGCCTCCGTGGCAAGTATTTCGGACAGGGTTCTCCGGCTAGCACTCTCACCGGTCGACTGCTAACGATAGCGACCTGTGGGCGCTAATAGCAAACTTCCTGGACAGAAGTGGTGCGCGTTTGACCGCCCTGGCGCCGAGCGGCGGAGGTTGCGTACCTCGCGCAGCCTGGGGGAGCCGGTCTAGCCCGTTGCCGGCAGGCCCGCGGAGGGCACCGGTGCGACCGGGGCGGCCAGCGCCGAGCGTAGGAAGTCGACCTGGCTCAGCAGGAGGTTCTCGGCGATGTCCTCTCTCGCGGCTACGTGAGTCACCCCTGACAGCGGCAGCACATAATGGGGGCGGCCGGCTGCCAGGAGGGCGCTCGAGAGCTCGAGGGTGTGCACCACGAACACGTTGTCGTCAGACAGCCCGTGCACGAGCAGCAGCGGCCGGGCCAGCTTGGCTGCCAGGGGCACCAGCGAGCTGCGCTCGTAGGCTTCAGGCGACCTGTCGGGGTGCCCCAGGTAGCGCTCGGTGTAGTACGTGTCGTACCAGCGCCAGTTCGTGACCGGGGCGCCGGCAACTGCGGCATGGAAGACATCGGGGCGGGCGAGCACCGCCAGGGCCGCCAGGTACCCGCCGAACGACCACCCGACGATGCCTACACGCCCGAGGTCCAGCTCAGGGACCTCCTCCGCGGTGAGGGTGAGGGCTTCGACCTGGTCTTCCAGCGGCGGGTTGGCGAGGTCCTGGTAAACCTCATGCTCGAAGGCCGGCCCGCGCCCGGGTGTGCCCGCGCCCGTCGGCCACCACGACGGCGAAACCCTGGTCCGCAAGCCACTGAGCCTCCAACCAGGCAGACCTCGCCGCCATGACCTTTTGGTGCCCCGGGCCCCCGTAGGGCGCCATGATGACCGGCAGCTTGCCTCCTGCGTGGCTGGACGGCAGTAGGACGCCCACACGTAGCTGGCGAGGTCCCACCTTGAGGAAACGGACGACCGGGTCGACCACCGGCGTTTCCGCCCTGTCGACCAGGGCCCGCGGCTCCTTGCCGTCCATATGGACGACTGCCTGCACTCCGTGGCGGGCCATGGTCCGCGACACCACGACCTGTACCGCCGCCATCGCCTATGGCGCTCGAGACGCCGCCGAGATCGGTCAGCTGGCTGAGGCCCGCCTCTTTGGACCAGCTCCAGGCCTCTACGACCGAGGGATCGCTCGACGCGGTGAACAGCACCGACGTCCCCTGCGTGGGTCACACCTCGTACCTGTAGCCCGGGCGGGGTAACCAGCAGGTCGCCAACTTTGAGCCTCCAGGTGTCGGCGTCGGCGACCGCCCACAGGAGTTGGCCGTCTTCGAGCCACGCCGGCACCCCGGGAGGTGACCCGACCCAGGCGGGGTCGCTCGCCTCGACCAGCCGTGACGTCAGGCCCCCTGCCAGGTCGACGCTGAGGACCGCACAAGCCTTGTGGTCCCTCTGCTCTACCAGGAGCAGGGGCGGGCCCGAGCGGCTCCAATGCACGTCGACGAGGTACGGGTAACGCTCGGCGTCCCACAAGACCTGCGTGCGCTGGCCCCCGCCGGGGGACGCCTCGAGGTGCCAGAGGCTGACCACAGAGTCGGCGGTACCGGCAAGGGGAAAGTAATGGGGCTGCGGTTTGCTGGCCGGCGCCGACGGGTCCGACGTCCACAGTTTGGTGAGGGGGCTGTTGTCGACGCGTGCTGCCAGCAGGGAACGCCCATCGGGCGCCCACCAGAACCCGCGCGGCCGGCCCATTTCTTCTGCAGCCACAAACTCGGCGGCTCCCCAGGTCACCTCGCCTTCCTCTTCAGCGAGCGAGCGTCGCCCCGCCGCCCAGGCCCCGGGCCGCCTGGTGTAGGGACGAGGTAAAGGCCCGGCCCCGATAGGAACGCGACGGCCTGCCCTGTCGGCGCGGGGCGTGGGTCGACAACACCGGGCGGAGCCGGGAGCTCCAGCGGCCCTCCGGCGCCTGCGCTGTCGCCGAGCGCCACCCACCACAACCTCCCGCCCAGGGAGAACGCGGCGTGGCGAACGTCCTCGTCGCATGCGTACCCGACTATCCCACCGGCAAGTTCCCGGCTGCGTTCCCGGCGGGCGCGCTCTTCGTCCGGGAGCTCTTCCTCGTTGGCACCGAGGATGCTCGCTGCGCTTGCGACCTCGCGCTCGACGCCCATCGTGGTGTCGAAAACCCACAGCGAGGTCACCGGGTTGTCGCCCGCCGGGGAGCGCAGGAAAACTACACGTTCTCCATCGGGCGAAACAGTAAAACTCCGTGGCGCACCAAGAGAAAAACGGCGGGTGCGTGCCTCCTGGCGTGGAAAAGAAACGGCTGGGGCGCCCATTTACGGGCGACTATACAACAACGTCCGGCTACACGAAATCGAGCGCGAGGTTGGGGTCGACTGCGACGTCGAGGGGGGTAGGCCCGTCCTGCCTCAAGCGGTACCAGGCGGTCGCCCCGATCATCGCGGCATTATCGGTGCACATCGCACGCGAAGGTATGAAGGCCGTGCGGCCATCTTCCGCGCACATTTGTTTTACCCGCTCGCGAAGTGACGTGTTCGCCGCCACGCCGCCACCGATGCAGATCGCTTTGGCCTGGACCTCTGCCGCAGCCTTCCTCGTCTTGGTGGCGAGGACGTCCACAACAGCCTCCTGGAAGCTGGCTGCAACATCGGCCAACCCGGCGCCCGGGCCCGCCTTCATGTAGCGGACGACGGAAGTCTTCAGGCCGCTGAACGAAAAATCGTACCCGCCCGTGGCCAGGCCACGCGGGAAGGCGATCGCCCTCGGGTCGCCCTCTCGGGCGGCTCTTTCGATCGCCGGGCCTCCGGGGTAGCCGAGGCCCAAGAACCTTGCGACTTTGTCGAAAGCTTCCCCGGCCGCGTCGTCTATCGTCTGGCCCAACAGGCGGTACTCGACCTCGCCGGCAGAGCCCTCCATGCAGATGAGCATCGTGTGGCCGCCCGAGACCAGCAGCACCACGGTCGGCAACGACAGTGCCGGGTCCTCCAGGAAAGCGGCATGAAGATGGCCTTCCATGTGGTTCACCCCGACAAATGGGAGGCCCCATGACCAGGCGTACGCCTTGGCGGCGCTGACACCCACGATGAGCGAGCCGACAAGCCCTGGCCCCACCGTGGCCGCCACGGCGTCGAGGTCCTGCGGGCTCGTGCCAGCCCGGGCCATGGCCTCGCTGACAACCGGGCCGAGGAGCTCGAGGTGCGCCCGGCTGGCAATTTCGGGCACCACACCGCCGAAGGCGGAATGGATCTCGGTCTGGCTGCTGACCACCGAAGAGAGCACATGGCGGCCGTCTTCGACAACCGCGGCTGCGGTTTCGTCGCAGGAGGTCTCTATCGCAAGTACTTTCACAGCTCCTCGATGGCGTTCAGGCGGGCCTGAACTTCGGGCGAGCGCAGCCGGTAGAGCCACATGATCAGCGCGTCCTCGCCGGTCTCGAGGTAGTAATTGCGCCGCAGGCCGGCGATCTCGAAGCCGAACTTGCGGTAGAGGTCCTGGGCGGCGATGTTCCCGACGCGGACCTCCAGGGTCATCGCAGTGCACCCGCGCCGGGAACCTTCGCGGGCGAGGTGGGCCAGGAGCACGGTACCGAGGCCCTGGCGGCGCATCGACGGAGCGATGGCGAGGTTGGTCACGTGGGCTTCGTCCACCACGAACATGAGCCCCCCGTAGCCCACAACTTTGCCATCTACCCGCATAACTACGTAATAACGAGCATCACCTTGGGCCAGCTCGCTCGTGAACACACCAAGCGACCAGGGTTTTGGGTGCGCGCGGTGCTCGATGCGGATCACCGCGGGGAGGTGACGTCGCCGCATCGGCTCGATCATCACCTGCGGGCTCCCGAGTTCGGAGGTGCGCGCTCTCATCGGGCCATCTTGGGCTCGGCCGGGGGGGGACCGGCAGGGCCTCCCACTCGCCCGTCCACCTGGTCCCAGCCGATCCGCACGTCCGCCTGGCGTAGGTAGAGGGGGGCTGGCAGGGAGCCAGCTCTCGAAAACCTCGCCGCCGATCCGTTCCATACCCAGCTCGGCGACCGCCAACGGGGACGGCCACATGTCACCCGGACCGGCGACCTCGCTGCCGGCCGCCTCGAATATCTCCCTGTAGCGGACCGCCCCGTCCCCGACCGCAAGGACGTTGGCAATCTCGTGTGCTGCGTCCTGGGGGGCCGCGACCGCGGGAGCACGGAGCTCCTTCAGGCGCTGGCCGTCGCCTTCGAAAAGCGCCCAATAAACCTCGCCGCGCCTTGCGTCAACGACCGCAGCCAGCAGGCCCTGCCGGCGCCGGTGCGGGTGAGCCAAAGCTTCAAGGCTCGTGACCCCCACCGCCGGGATACTACGCGCAGTCGCGATCGTGGTCGCGGTTGCCAGGCCCACGCGCAGGCCCGTGAACAAGCCCGGGCCAACGTCGACGGCCACCCCGTCCAGGTCGGCCACCGAAATACCGGCCTGACGGCACAGCTCGTCGATGGCGGGCATGAGGACCTCGACGTGGCGCTGGCCCGCGACGAGCAGGTTCGACGCAATCGGCCCGTCGTCATCCCATAATGCGCACCCGACTAAACGAGTGGCTGTCTCGATGGCAAGCAGCTTCATTTCCCGCCCATCGGCCTAGCCGAACTCGGCGAGGACCGTTGACAGTTCGGCCATCCGTGCCAGCCAGCTCGGGCCCAGGGCGGTGAAGACAAGCCGTCGCGCGCCGTCGGCCCCGCCGCTTGCACCGCCGTCTGGGTCGCCGGGCTCGAAGTCGATCGCCACGTGCAGGTAGTCAGGCGCCAGGGCAGGGGCAGCCAGCTCTCCCCACTCGACGACCGCCGCGGCACCTTCCTCGAGCAGTTCGGGGATCGCCAGGTCGATGACCTCCTGGAGCTGCTCGAGCCGCCAGACATCTGCGTGCAAAAGGTCCCATCCGGCACTCGTCCGGTAGCTGTGCAGCAGCACGAAGGTCGGGCTGGTCACCGGCCCGGCAACCCCGAGCGCTGCCAGCCAAGCCCTGGGTGAAGGTGGTCTTGCCTGCCCCGAGGTCGCCGCCCAGCAACACGGTGTCGCCGGGGCGCAGCAATGCTGCCAGCGCGGCGCCCAAGCGTTTCATGTCGGCTGCACCAGGTGCCAGGGCAACGAGGGCACCGGTGGGGACCTGGTGCTGCATCGCTGACCTCACGACGGTTGAGCACGGGTAGGCCGGGGCGCGCCGAGGGCCTCCTTGGCGCGCACGAGGTCGGCTCGCATCTGAGCTACGACCTGGCCACCACCCCGAAGTGCAGCAGAGGGGTGGAAAGTCGGGACAAGTTGGCCGTCGCGGTACGGGTAGACCCGGCCCCGCAAGCGGCTGATGCCCTCTGCGGTGACAAGCAATAATTTCGTCGCGAAATTACCCAGCGTTACAACCACTCTCGGGTTGATCAGCTCCAATTGCTTTTCCAGGTACGGCCAGCAGGCTTCGATCTCGTCGGGAAGAGGGTCACGGTTGCCGGGCGGGCGGCACTTGACCGTGTTCGCTATGTAGAAGTCCTGCCTTGTGAGCCCCATCTCTTCCAGTACCAGCCGGTCCAGGAGCTGCCCGGAGCGCCCGACGAAGGGTAAGCCCTGGAGGTCCTCCTGTTCGCCCGGCCCCTCGCCCACGAACATGAGGTCGGCCGCGGGGTTCCCCATCCCGAACACGACGTTGGTCCGCCCGCTCGCAAGGCGGCAAAGCGTACAGGTCGACGCGACCTTGGCGACTTCGGCCAACGCGCCAGCATTGGGCACGTCTCGGCCTGTCTGCATGGCAGCACCGTAGCTGATGTTTATTTGCGCTGCAGATCCTTGTCCCCACTGGCAGACTGGCCGTATGCCCGCGACAGAAAATCCTGAGATCGTGATCCCCACCGGCCTGCTGCCGGGCGACGGCCGTTTCGGCAGTGGGCCTTCGAAGATCCGCTCAGAGGCCGTGCAATCTCTGGTGGCACCGGCCAACGGGCTCCTCGGCACGAGCCATCGCCAGCAGCCTGTCAAGGCCGTCGTCGGCCGCCTCCGCTCGGGCCTGCGAGAGCTGTTCAGCCTCCCCGACGGCTACGAGGTCGTGCTCGGCAACGGCGGCACGACGGCGTTCTGGGACGTGGCGACTTTCGGCTTGATCGAACAACGGAGCCAGCACCTCGTGTTCGGGGAGTTCTCTGCGAAGTTTGCCGCCGCCGCCAAAGCCGCCCCCTGGCTATCGGATCCAGAAATCATCGAAAGCCCCGTTGGTACGCACCCCCTTGCCGAGGGCCGCGAAGGGACGGATCTCTACGCGCTTACTCACAACGAGACCTCGACCGGCGTGATGATGGAGGTCCGCCGGCCCGAGCACTCGCAGGACAGTGCCCTCGTCGCTGTCGACGCCACCTCGGCAGCCGCGGGGTTGCGCGTCGAACCCTCCCAGTTCGACGTCTATTACTTCGCCCCCCAGAAGGGTTTCGCTTCCGACGGCGGCCTCTGGTTGGCGGTCCTGTCGCCTCGGGCCGTTGCCCGGGTCGAGCGGATAAAGGCCTCGGGCCGTTTTATGCCGGCGTTCCTTGATCTTTCGATCGCGCTCGACAACAGCCGGCTCAACCAGACCTACAACACGCCCGCCGTCGCAACGCTGCTGCTCGCGGTCAACCAGCTCGAGTGGATGTTGGGCAACGGCGGCCTCGAGTTTTCTGCCGGCCGCTGCGACCGCTCGGCTGAGATCCTCTACGGGTGGGCCGAATCGAGCGCGTACGCCACGCCGTTTGTCGCCAAGCCCGACGAGCGTTCGCACGTCGTAGGCACGATCGACTTCGACCGGTCCGTCGACGCAGACCTTGTCGCCAAAGTCCTACGGTCGAACGGCATCGTCGACACGGAGAGCTACCGCAAGCTTGGCCGCAACCAGCTCCGTGTGGCCATGTTCCCGGCGATCGACCCCGACGACATCGCCGCCCTTACCGGCTGCATCGAGTACGTGGTGAGCGCGCTTTCCTGACCCGGCACCCTCCCGGGCTCAGGTATAGATGCGAGGCAGCCGGGGCGAAAGAGCGCAAGTTACTTCGTACGCGATGGTGCCGAGGCGCTCGGCCCACTCCCAGGCGGTAACCTCCTCGTCGCCCTGACGGCCGATCAGGACAACCTCATCTCCGGCCTTCACCTCAGCACCTGGCCCGCAGTCGACGAGGATCTGGTCCATCGTGACCGAACCAGCGATCGGCCATCGCCGGCCACCGATCAGCACCTCACCGCCCACCTGGGAGAGCCGGCGTGGGGCCCCGTCGCCGTAACCAACCGGGACGGTGGCGATGACCGAGGAGACCGAAAGGCGGTAGTGCAAGCCGTAGGAGAGGCCCTCGCCGGCGGCGACCTCCTTGGAATAAGAGACTTCGGCCTTGAAGGACAGTGCCGGCATCAAAGGCTGGACGGCGGGGTGGCCTCGCATCGAAGAAGACGGTGCCAGGCCGTAGATGGCGATCCCCGGCCTGACCATCTGGTAGCGCGAGGCGGGGTGCACGAGAGCCCCGGCGGAGTTGGCGGCGTGGAGGAGGCGAGGCAGGGTGCCGCCGGCAGCAAGCGCACCGATAACGCCGTCGAAACTGGCCAGCTGCTCCTCGGTATAGGGGTCAGCAAGGTCGTCCGCCACGGCCAGATGGGTGTACAGCCCTTCGAGGGACAACGCCGGGTTGGCGGCGACGGCACGGGCCAGCTCGAGGACGTGGGCCGGGCTCGCGCCCACGCGGTGCATCCCGGTGTCGACCTTCAGATGGACTGGCACCGCCGTGGCCCGGCCCTGCAAGGCGACGGCGTCGAGCAACGCCGCGAGACCTCGCTCGGTGTAGATGGTCGGAGTGAGATTGTCCTCGACGACGAGTTGCATGGCTTCGGGCGCCGGCTCCGACAGCACGATCACCGGCACCTCGACGCCGGCCTGGCGAAGCTCGTGGCCCTCCTCGGCGAGAGCCACGGCGAGGCGAACAGCGCCCCCGGCGATGGCGGCCCGAGCGACCGGGACCGCACCGTGGCCGTAGCCGTCAGCCTTTACGACAGCACACACGGCCGAGGGGGCAACCACCTCGCAGATATGGGCCACGTTGGCCGTCACTGCGGCGAGGTCCACCTCGACCCAGGCCGGCCGCAGCCACCCCGTCACGCGCTTGACGGGGGAGATGTAGCTATCCACCTCGGCCCTGCCCGAGGAGAGCCGAGAGCCAGCCGGCCACCAGGTCGGGCAGGTCGCTCGCCACGAGGCCCTGCGAGTACCCGGTACGGGCCGCCCTGCCGTGCACGTGCGCAGCGAGCGCTGCCGCCTCGAACGCCGGCATTCCCCTGGCGATAAACGCGCCGATCATGCCTGACAACACGTCCCCCGTGCCGGCCGTGGCCAACCGTGGGTCACCGGAAGAACACATCAGGGCCCTGCCGTCCGGCATGGCCACCACCGTCGTCGAGCCCTTCAGCAAGACAATGGCACCGCTGCGAGCAGCTGCGTCGCGCGCCGCGGCGAGGTGGTCCGGCCCGGGTGGGTGGCCAGCCAAGCGGGTCAGTTCTCCCACGTGGGGGGTGATGACGGTGGGCTGCGAGCGGCGTTCGACGATGGCACGGAGGCCCTCCAGGGTGCCGATGGCGTTGAGGCCGTCGGCGTCCACCACGACGGGCACCGGGGCCGAGGCGACAACCAGGCCGACCTCTCCCCCGCTCAGCCTGCCCCAGGCCCGGTCCTATTACCAGCGCCTTGACCCGGGAAAGCCCCTCGAGCACCTCTTTGTCCCATCCCGAAGCGGCAACCCGACGGTGCACCAGTTCTCCGGGAGGCAGGGCCGAGGGGTCGACCCCGGGCATGGAGAGCTGCACATAACCAGCTCCCGCCCGCAGCGCCGCCCGGCTGGCGAGCCATGGCGCCCCGGTCATGCCGGGCGAGCCCGCTACGACCTGCACCGCCGTCTGCCACTTGTGGGCTTCACGCGCCCGGACCGGGACCAGGGCGCGGACATCGCCGTCGTCGACCAGCCAGCACCTTGCCGCCGCCCCGGCCAGCTTGCCGAGGCCGATGTCAGCCACCTCGATGTCGCCGGCCAGGACCGGGCCCGAGCCGAGAAGAAGGCCCGGCTTGAAGGATGCGAACGTGACGGTCGCAACTGCCCCTAGCGCGCCTCCCCCTTCGAGCACTTCGCCCGTCGAGCCGGAGAGCCCCGACGGGATATCGACAGCAAGGACCGGGGAGCTTCCGGCAGACGGTGGGAGGTACGCCCGCTGCAGCCCGGTCCCGTAGGCCGCGTCGATGACCAGCTGGGCGGGCGGCAGGGCTTGGCCAGGTGCCAGGTCGGCGGCCTCGAAGACCTTCACCCGGGCGCCGCTCGCCGCCAACAGTGCCGCCGCCGCGCGGCCGTCGGCGCCATTGTTGCCTTTGCCGGCCACGACCACGATCGCCTTGCCATAGACGCCGCTGAGCAGGCGGGCGGCCTTGTTGGCCACCGCAGCGCCGGCGCGGCCGACGAGCACCTCGACAGGCTCGGGAGCCTGGCGGTCGACGCCCGCCATCTCCTGCGGCGTCAGGACCGGGATCACGCGAGGGCAACCACCACGGCCGCAGCGGTGGTCGAGGTGTGCGTCAGGGAAACGAGCCACGTCCGCACGGAGCGCTGCGAAGCCAGCTCGGCGGCACGACCGGTAAGGACCAGGTGCGGCTCGCCGCTAGGTTCGCGCTGCACTTCCAGATCGGCGAAAGCGAACGCCCCAAGTCCCACCCCCAGTGCCTTCATCACCGCCTCTTTTGCTGCAAAACGGACCGCCAGCGACGGGGCAGGGTTGGCGAGCGTGGCAGCGTAAGAGCGCTCGCCGGCGGTGAAAAGGCGCTCGGCGATAGCGGGCCTGCGAAGGAGCACGCTCGCGAAGCGGGCCACGTCGACCAGGTCGATACCGAGCCCGACCGGCGTGGTGGCGGGCGGCACGGTCGCAGGCGGCACGGCTCAGGCGGACCAGTGCCGGGCGAGCACGGCGACCGGCTGGGTCAACAACTCGATCATCGGGACCCGCCCGAGCACCAGGTCGTCGAAGCGGGGCTGGGCTTCTGTCACGGCGTCCACGAGGGCGGTATAGCGGCCCTGGTAGGCCTGGAGCACCAACTTCGCCTCCTCGGGGCTGAGCAACCGGGCGAAGCGGGCATGGAGAAGGGTGATGCCGGTGACGTGGGTGTCCTTGACCTCCGGGATCATCACGCCCGTGCGGCCGTCGTGAAGGCCCTCGAAAACGGTGACCTCCCTCTTCTCCGCAACGCGGTGCTTCGTGCCTCGCAGGGCGTTATCGGCAGAAGTTCGCGACGGTATCGAGGTGGCGATCCCGCCCCTGTCGACCATGCTTATCGTTGCGCCCTCCAGGCCGCCTACGCCTCCAGCGCCGGCGAGGACGGGGACCGCAGGGGTCTCGATGACATATCGCGTGTAGCCGAGGACCTCTTCGACGGCCGGCCCGAGAGCAGCAAGCGTGCGCAACGCCCGGTAGCCGAGCGACTCCACGGTGGCGCCGGCAGAAAGCGTCTCGGCCACCAACGTGGCGCGCAGCAGCGTGCCCTCGCTTCGCGAGATGCCGACGGTGACGGTCTTGGCCTGGTGCTTTATGGCGTCGACAGGCCGGGTCAGCTCGTCAATGGCGGTGCCGAGCGCGTCGATGAGGTCAGCCGCGATGGAGCTCGGAGTGCCCACCTTGCCCATCTCGGCCTCATAGCCCTCCACGGGCAATGCGCCGGTCGCGTACCTCAACAGCGACGTCACGCGGGCAGCGGTCGGAGGCGTTGAGGTGGCCGTCGTAGGCACCCGAGCGCAGGCCGGCCAACGCCGGCGCCGCCGCCATCTCGAGCGCTGGCGCTACCTCGTCGAGCACCAGGGCGCCGTCGTGGCCCCGTCCCGCGCCCTCGAGGAGCGCCCGCGCCTCGCGGAGCGGCCGGGCCTGGGCGTCTATCGACAACGCAGCCTCGTAGCCGAAAATGTGGCCAACCATCGCAGCCAGCACGAAGGCGAGCTCAGGATGGCCCGCCGGTACAGCCAGGATGTCGACACCTGGGTTGAAGAGATCCCTTTCGCTTTCGGTAATTATCACCACCGGCGCGGCTTTGTGGGCACGGAATATTTCTATTTCCTTGGCGATGTCGCGGGCGTTGGGCCCGCTCACGCTCGGTGCGCACACAATGATGAGCGGTTCGGCCGAAAGATCGATATGTTTTTTGTCCTCGATGACGTCGAGGGCTATCGCCTTGTAGCACAGCTCCGAAAGTTTTATACGGATCTCGGCAGCCGCCACATGGTCCGGCCCGCTGCCGACAACGGCCCACGAACGACGAGGCGGCGCGACGGCCGCCGCTACCCTGGCAATTTCTGGCCGCTGCGCAAGCACCTTTTCCATCAGGGATGGCAGTTCGCGCAGGGCTTCGAGGATCTCTCCTGAACGTGGGGAAGCTGCGACGCCCGCGGCAGCCGCCAAGCCGAGCGCCAGGAGGTGCCCGGCCGCAACCTGCGAATAGAACGCTTTAGTGGAGGCGACGCTCATTTCGACGTCGCGCCCATCGGAGGTATAGAGCACCCCGTGCGCCTTTTGTACGAGGTCGCTGTTGCGCCTGTTGACTATCGCGACCACGTGGGCACCGCGGCCTCGCACAAGGTCAACGGTCCGGTTCGTATCTGTCGTGGTGCCCGATTGGCTGATCGCTACCACCAGCATCGCCGACATGTCGTCGGGCAACCCGGCACCGGAGGGCCCCAACCCGACAGCTCCGTCGCGACCATCGCCGCGAGCGGGATATCCGGCAACGCTTTGTCGATCGCAGCGGCTATCGCTTGCCCGGCCACGGCAGCGGTCCCCTGGCCGATCACCGCAATGTTGTGGATCCGGCCGGACGAAAGGGCCTCCCGGAGCGGCCGAGGTATGACGTCGTCCCCCAAGCGGGCGACAAGGGCGCCATTTTCTCCCGTTACCAATTTCCCGCGCAGGGTCTTGCGTACCGACGACGGCGACTCGGAGATCTCTTTCAACAGAAAATGCCGGAAGCCGCGGCGGTCGACGTCCCTCGTCGTGATCTCGGCCACTTTGACCTCCGCCTCACCGATCGGCTGTGCGGTGCCGTCGTAGCTCAGGCGGGCTAAGCCCGGCGAGGGTGCCGGCACCGCTTCGCGAGCAGGTGACCACCTGGCCGCCTCCCTCGCCGTCCATGCGAACGTAACGGCTCGTTTCCTCCACAAGGCCGTACGGTTCGCTGGCAACGATGAAAGCGTCCTCAGCCAGGCCGATATTGAGGCTCTGACCGCTTCCACGAAGCGCAAGGTAGAGCTCGTCCGGGAGGCCCGACGCATTAGCGGCGATACCGACGGACCCATCGAAACGGCCCACGGCCTGGCGGAACGCCTCGCCGGGGGCCAACCCGGCCGCAATGGAGCGAGCGACCAGCGTGGGCACGAGCTTGGCGTCGGTGGTGACCTCGGCCGGTACCGCAACGTCCTCGGAGACGACCAGTTCGGCGTAGTTGTCGACGTCGCCGTTCAAAGCGCCGATGACATAAGGGCAGGGGCCCCGGCACCTACCTCATCAGAGTTGAGCGGGTGTGCGTTCGGCTCCGAGATCAATCCGACGCTCGCCCATCGGGTGTGGGCGACGACCGTTGCGCGCACGTCGGACGAAGCCAGCGCCCTTGCGAGAAGCGCGTCCGTGCTCATCGCTCGGCGAAGGGCGGCGACGTTGTCACCGAGCTCGCCGATCTCCGCCGCCGCCTTGTAAACGATGGAAAGGCAGCCATCGGCGGCGCGGACCGCCATCGAGGTGAACAACGGGTCATCCCGCTCCCCGATCAGCGCCCGGACAGAAGGATCCGACAGGTCGAGCCCATGGCCGGAAAGCATCAGGTGCAATCCCGCCGAGTCCCTCCCGCGCACTTCCAGCCGGTCGAGCGACCTGAAGGCGACGTGGGCGGCCCAGAGCACACCGAGCGCCGCCGCGCCTGGCGGCGAGCCTGTCACGGTCAAGCCGAGCGGCTCTGCCAGGGCGGAGACGCCTTTCACCGCGTCCAGCCGGTCATGGCTGAGAGCCCAGGTGGCGTCGTGGAGAACTACCAGCGCTGCGTTCAGTTCCTCCAGCTGGGCTGTGCTCAGTTCGACATCGCCCTTGTCGAGCGCAGCCTCGAAATCTGCCACTTCCGCTTCGATGCGGGCCGTGCCGCTTGTGAGAGCCTCGGCCGCCTCGGGCGCCCCGAGCAGGCACCTGAGGCCGGGTACACCACGCAACGATGCGTCGAGCCCGCTCAGTGCCTCGCTGGCGGCGCGCACGGCTTCCAGCTGGCCGGCAAAGCTGGGACCTGCACTGACTGCTCCCAGCGTGCGGGCGACGGAGCCCAGGGTCGCAGCCACCTCGGCAGGGTCGGGGGGCGGGCGAAGGGACGGCCGCGCGAGGACGGCGACAATGCCACACATGTAACAAAGGGTAGCGGCGCGGGCAGCCCTTAGGGCCTGAGGGGGCCCGGGACCGGCGGCGCGGTGGCCTAGGCGTGGCCCGGGGCGCCCAAGGTTGCATGAAGAGCTGCCACGATGCGCTCTACGGCGGCTTCGGCCACAACTTGGGACGGCGCTTCGACCATCACTCTCACTAGTGGCTCGGTGCCGCTTGGGCGGAGCAACACGCGGCCGCCTGCGCCGAGCTCGGCTTCGACCTTGCGGACCTCTCCCCAGACAGCCTCGGCCTCGTCCAAACCGTCGCGGTCGGCGACGGCGACGTTGCGCAGCACCTGGGGGCAGCGCTGCAACGCCCCCGCCGCCATGTCCTCGAGGCGAGCTCCCTGCCTCGTTGATCAAGTCGGCGAGCAGCAGGCCCGACAGGACGCCGTCGCCGGTAGTGGCCAACGAACGGAACACGATGTGCCCCGACTGCTCGCCGCCAAGCGTCCAGCCGTGCGAATCGAGCGCCTCCAGGACGTTGCGGTCGCCGACCCCGACCGTCTCCACCTTCACCCCAGCGGCCTTCATCGCCTGATGGAAGCCGAGGTTCGTCATCACCGTGACCACAACGGTCCCGCCGGAGAGCAGGCCCCTGCCCGCCAGGTCGGTCGCGAAAAGGGCGAGCAAACGGTCGCCGTCGACAACGTTGCCGCTGGCATCGACGGCGATCACCCGGTCGGCGTCGCCGTCGAAGGCCAGGCCCAGGTCAGCGCCCTCCGCGACAACGGCCCTGGCCAGCTGGCCGGGGTCCGTGGAGCCGCAGTTCTCATTGATGTTCGTGCCGTTCGGCTCTGAGCCGAGGACGGCTACGAGCTCGGCGCCCGCTCTTTCGAATACCGCCGGCGCACTTGCGAACGCTGCGCCGTTCGCGCAGTCGACCGCCACCCGCAGGCCTTGCGAGGCGTCGGCCCTCGAGAGCGGAGAGCACATGGTGCTCGTAGCGCTCGAGGGCATCGGCGTCGGTCTCCATGCGGCCTACCAGCGAGTGCACCGCTGCGGTGGGGCCGCCGGCCTTCGATGGTTGCGAGGGAGAGGCCGCGTACGGGTGGGACAGGAGGACCTCGAGCTCGGCCTCCAGCGCATCTTCGACACTGTCAGGCAGCTTGGAACCGCCGGCGGAGAAGAACTTGACACCGTTGTCCCAGAACGGGTTGTGCGAGGCAGAGATGACGGCTGCTGGCGCGGCTCGCTCCGCCGAGAGGTAGGCGACCCCAGGCGTGGCCAGGACCCCGACATCGGTCACATCGACGCCCTCGCTCACAAGGCCGGCCGATAGCGCGGCCTGCAGGAGCGGGCCGGACAGGCGCGTGTCGCGCCCGACGATGAACCGCCTGTCGCTACCTTGGGGGCTGGCCAGGACACGGGCCGCTGCCCTGCCGAGGGCCAGCACCAGCTCAGGTGTCAGCTCGACGTTCGCCAAGCCTCTTACGCCATCGGTACCGAAGCGGAGCATCCAGTCGGTCCGGGCAGCAGTCCTCGCGCCAGGCTGATTTAGCGCTTGGAGTACTGGGGCGCCTTGCGGGCCTTCTTCAAGCCGTACTTCTTCTGTTCCTTTTCCCGTGGGTCACGGGTAAGGAAGCCGGCGCGCTTCAGCGCCACACGCAGCTCGGGCTCGAGTACGGCGAGGGCACGGGCGATGCCGAGGCGGAGCGCTCCAGCCTGCCCGGAAATGCCGCCCCCGTCCAGGGTCGCATCGATGTTGTAATCGGTTGCCTTGTCGACCAGCCGGAGCGGCTCGGTGAGCACCATGCGGTGGGTGGCAGAAGGGAAGTACTCCTCGACGGGCCTGCGGTTGCACGTGATCGCCCCGTCACCAGGACGCAGGCGGACGCGGGCAATGGCAGCTTTGCGCCTGCCTGTGGTCTGCGATAGGGGCTTGGGCACGGGCCGTTTTCTCCTCGGGTCAGGCTACGCGGTGCGCTGAGTGGTCGAGCGCCATGGGCTTGGGGGTCTGAGCGGCATGAGGGTGCTCGGGGCCGGCGTAGACCTTGAGCTTGCTGAGCATTTGCCGCCCGAGCGGGCCTTTGGGGAGCATGCCCTTAACCGTAAGGCGAACGACTTCCTCGGGCTTCTTGGCCAGCATGTCGCCGTAGGCCTGGGCCCTGATGCCACCGGGGTAGCCCGAGTGCCTGTAATAGAACTTCTGGGTCCCCTTGTTGGCGGTCAGCACCACCTTTGCCGCGTTGACCACTATCACGTGGTCGCCGGTGTCGATGTGAGGGGCGAACATGACCTTGTGCTTGCCACGCAGGACGCGCGCGACCTCGGTCGCCAATCGGCCAAGTACGGCACCAGTAGCATCGACCTCATGCCACTCGCGGCTGATCTCGGAAGCTTTGGGAGAGTAGGTACGCACGGGCCGACCAGCTTAGAGGGCCCGCAGCGTAATGGCCAGCCGGGCCGCTCCCGGGCCTCCCGGCCAGGCCGGCAAGGGCCGGTTTGTCCGGCGCGCAGCTGCCAGCTTAATGTGGGGCGCAGTGTCTAACTTGCTCGCCACAGTGTTCCAATGGGGTTCGCCCCCCGGCGTCACCGTGCAGTCCAAGCAGGTCCTCAAGCTCTGGGACGTCACCTACTACATCGCGATCCCGATCGGCGCCCTCGTCATGGGCCTGATCGTGTGGTGCGCTGTCCGCTACCGCGAGCACAAGGGCGAGGAGCGCATCCCGCCCCAGCACCAGTACCACCTCCCGCTGGAGATGCTGTACACGGTGGTCCCGCTGATCCTGGTGACCGTGCTGTTCGTCTACACGTACCAGGCCGAAGACAGCGAGGACAACGTGGCGCCCAACCCGGCGCTGATCGTCAGGGTGGACGCCTTCCAGTGGGGCTGGGCTTTCACGTACCCGAACGGTTACGAGGTGGAAGGCAGTGTCGCCAGCGAGCCGACCATCCAGAGCCCCAACCTGCCGGTCCTAACCGTGCCGGCGGGCGAGACGGTGCAGATAAACCTGTTCTCCGACGACGTCAACCACTCGTTCTACGTACCGGCGTTCCTGTTCAAACGCGACGCCATACAGGGGATCAACAACTCGTTCGACTTCAACATCGACCCGAGCGTCGCCGGGCAACGCTTCATCGGGGAATGCACACAGTTCTGCGGCACTTATCACCCGTTCATGCGCTTTTGGTTGCAGGTAATGCCTAAATCGGAGTTCAGCAGCTGGCTCGCCAGCCGCCACGGGAAGTTCTCCTCGGTAGCAGAGGAAGGGTAAACGCAACCATGACGCTTGTCCAAGAACGACCCCCTCATTCTGAGGCCCCCGAACGCCGACTGGTCGAGATAATCCCAGGGCCAAGAACAAGGGTGTCCTTGCTTACCTGACGAGCACCGACCACAAGCAGATCGGCATCAACTACATGGTGACGAGCTTCATCATGTTCCTGCTGGCCGGCGCCATGGCGGTCCTCATGCGGATCCAGCTCGCCGTGCCGAACAACAACTTCTTGAGCCTGGAGACCTACAACCAGCTCTTCACGATGCATGGCAGCATCATGCTGTTCCTCTTCCTGGGCCCGTTCGCCTTCGGCACCGCCAACTACCTGGTGCCGATCATGATCGGCGCTCCCGACATGGCGTTCCCGCGGTTCAACGCCTTTTCGTACTGGCTGTTCCTGGGCGGCTGCATCACCATGAACTCCGGGTTCCTCACTTCCTCCGGTGCGGCCGACTGGGGCTGGTTCGGTTATGCCCCTCTCACCGAAGCGATCCACTCCCCTGGCGTCGGCGGCGACCTCTGGATCGTGGGCGTGGCGCTGGCCGCCTTTTCCAGCATGTTCACCGGGATAAACCTGATCACAACGGTCTTCTGCCTGCGGGCGCCCGGCATGATCATGTTCCGGATGCCGATCTTCGTCTGGAACCAGCTCGTTACCGCCTTCTTGGTCCTGCTTGCCTTCCCCGTGCTCACGGCGGCCCTGGCGCTGATCTGGGCGGACAGGCACCTTGGGACGCACTTTTTCGACCCGACTCACGGGGGCCAACCGATCCTGTGGCAGAACATGTTCTGGTTCTTCGGCCACCCCGAGGTCTACATCCTGGCGCTGCCGTTCTTCGGGATGGCCACAGAGATCATCTCGACCTTCTCCCGCAAGCCTGTTTTCGGTTACAAGGGCATGGTTTTCGCGACCCTGTCGATCGGCGGCCTGTCAATGGGCGTATGGGCTCACCATATGTACACCACCGGCGCCGTGCTGCTGCCGTTCTTCACGGTGCTGACCCTGCTCATCTCGGTGCCCACCGGCATCAAGTTCTTCAACTGGATCGGCACCATGTTCCGGGGGTCGGTGAGGCTCGACTCGCCGATGCTGTTCGCTCTCGGTTTCCTGACCTGCTTCCTGCTCGGTGGTTTGACGGGCATCATGCTCGCCGAGCCGCCGCTCGACTTCCAGCTGCACGACACATATTTCGTCGTGGCGCACTTCCATTACGTGTTGTTCGGGGGTTCGGTCTTCGCGGCGTTCGGCGCTATCCATTACTGGTTCCCGAAGTTCACCGGCAAGAAGCTCGATGAGCGGCTGGCCAAGATCACGTTCGTCATCATGTTCATCGGCTTCAACCTCACGTTCTTCCCCCAGCACGACCTCGGCCTGCGGGGCATGCAGCGGCGCATCGCCGTCTACCCTTCTGACCAGGGCTGGAACTTCCTCAACATGCTCTCCTCGATAGGAGCGTTCATCCTCGCCTTCTCCATGCTGCCGTTCCTGCTGAACGTCTACCTAACTCTGCGCAACGGCAAGAAGGTCGGCCCCAACCCCTGGGACGGCATGACGTTGGAGTGGGTCACCGAGTCGCCTCCCATCGAGCACAACTTCGAGTTCATCCCGCCCATCCGCTCAGAGCGACCGGTGTGGGACCTCAATCATCCCGACCAGCGGACAATTCCGCACGGCCGCCACGCCCGCGAGCTCGCCGCCCGGGCTGCCCGCGCAGCTGCCTCTTCGGGCGACGCCACCCGGGTGGTCGACGGCAGCCCACCCACTGAGGGCAATGGCTATGGGAACGGTCATGGCAATGGCCACGGCAACGGCGGCCCACCCCCTGGCGACGTGGGCAACGGGAACGCGGAAGGTGGCTAGACGATGAAGGTGGCTAGACGATGAAGCACGAGTCGATCCTTGCGCTCGGAGCCTCGTTCTTCCTCGCGCTCATAGCCGTGGTCTACTTCGCCTGGAGCGGGGAAACATCCGGCACCGTCATGCTTATTTTCGGCTGCCTCGCCTATGCGCTCCTCGGCGGGTTCCTCCTACTCGTCTTTTTTCGCGGGCACCGCGTCCCCCGGGCAGAGGACCGGCCTGACGCCACCATGGAGGAGGGCGCCGGCGAGATCAACTTCTTCCCCCACAACAGCATCTGGCCCGTCGCCTTGGGCCTCGCGGCCATCTCCCTAGCCATCGGGCTCGCCTTCGGCAAGTGGTTCTGGGCTATCGGCGCCATCCTGCTAGTCGGCACCATCATCGGCTTTGCCGTGGAGGCGGAGTCCCGCTAGCGCGTGGAGATCAGCTGTGCCCACATGGGCCCTTCCTCTTTCTTTTATTGGGTCGAGGGCTACACCATAGGCACGAAGCCGCAGGGCGGTGGAATTCGGCGGTGAAACTCGGTGGTGAAACTCGGTGGTGAAACTCGGTGGTGCTTAGCGATGGGGGCTGCTTAGCTAGCGCCGTGACCGACTCTTGGACATCGCGCCTACAGCTGCACGCGATCGATGTCGCAGAGGGAGAACGCATCGTCGCTCGAAGTGCTGGGCCCGGCGAATCTTGGGCGGACGATTTCCCTTTCGAGGGAGACGTTGGCGCAGTCGGGGCATTCCTTCGCGCCACCGCGGCGCGCGGAGAGCAACGGCCGTTCGGCTACTACCGGATCACCCGCCTGGCGGACGGGAGGGCGGTCGGGGGGATCGGCTTCAAGGGCCAGCCAGATGGCGGGTGCGTCGAGATCGGCTACGGCCTGGCTCCGTCGGCCCGCGGCAACGGCTACGCCGCAGAGGCGGTCGTCGCCCTGCTGGCCATTGCTGCCGACCACGGAGTGCCCAAGGTGATCGCCGACACTGCTCTCGACAACATCGCTTCGCAACAGTCCCTCATCCGGGCCGGGTTCCGCCTCGTGGGCACCGACGGCGAGCTGCACCACTACGAGGCGCTCCTCGACCTCCCGGGCATGGGCCGGTGGAGATAGGCGCCTAAGGAACCGCCCCGAAACATATGGGTCATGTTTGAGGGCGGTTGCAGGGACGCCGCCAACAACGAAGTCGGAGGCGTGCGACAATCGGGCTTATGGACGACTACCGGTCCGTGAACCGTGCCAACTGGGACGAGCGGGCCCCTGCTCATGTGAAGTCACCGGACTACGCCGTGGACCGCTTCCTCGAAGACCCCGCGTTCATCAGCGACGTCGTGCGATTCGATCTTCCGCTCCTCGGCGACATTCAGGGAAAGCGAGGAGTGCACCTCCAGTGCCATATCGGCACCGACACGATATCGCTGGCTCGTCTCGGGGCCGCATGAGCGGGCTGGACTTCTCGCCGCCGGCGCTCGACGAAGCCCGCCGTTTGGCTTCCGCTACCGGCACCGAGGTCGAGTTCGTACAAGCCGATCTCTACGACGCTGTTGAAGCCCTGGGAGCCGAACAGTTTGACTTGGTGTACACGGGCATCGGGGCTCTGTGCTGGCTTCCCGACATCGACCGATGGGCTGACGTTGTGGCCAAGCTATTGAGGCCTGGCGGCCGTCTCTTCATCCGCGAAGGGCACCCGATGCTGTGGGCAGTGGAGGAACGCCGCCAGGACGGGCTGTTGGTGCTCGAATACCCGTACTTTCAGCGAGAGGAGCCTTGCGTGTGGACAGAAGGAGGAACCTACGTCCAGACCGACGCTACCTTCGAGCACAACACCACCCTCGAGTGGAACCACGGCCTGGGAGAGATATTGACCGCGCTCCTCGGCCGGGACCTACGCATCATCGGTCTAATCGAACACGACAGCGTCCCTTGGGATGCGCTTCCCGGTCAGATGGAGAGGCTGGAGATGGGTGAGTTCCGTTTGGCGGACCGTCCATGGCGCCTGGCTCACAGCTACACGCTGCAGGCAATTAGGGCAGGCGCCATATAACGGGCTGTCGTTGCTCATGCTCCTAGTTTGATGAGGTTACGGTTCGCTCCGGGTCGTTGACATCCGCGAGCCGAAACGGATCACATTTCCGTCTGGGTCAACGACAGCCCCCTCGTGTTGGCCCCACTCGGTGTCCTCCGGCGAATGCACCTCGACGCCTGCTGCTAACCATTCCTCCGCAAGTCGGTCTGCATCGTCGACAAACAGGTACGCCGACCCTACTCGGTGGTCTCCGGCGGGTACCACGCCAAGATGGATCTCGATGCGGTCACGGGAGGCGAACGCGTACCCACCGCCTTCGTAGATCCTGGTCGAAAAACCGAGTCGTTTATAGTGGGCTATGGCTGCGTCGAGGTCCCGAACGGCGAAGATCGGCGCAATCCGCTTCAGGGCTTTCATGGCCTCATCCTTACAAACATCTGATTGGAAGGAGAGGTACCCTGCCGAAAGCCGTTCGGTATTGGACCGCTCGGCAGCCAAATGCTTCCGGCCCGAGCCGATTGACGGCTGATGGCTGTCACTATCTACGGGGTCGTCGCGCTCACCTTCATGATGGCGATGTACGCCCTTGAGGCAAGGAGCCGGCGTTTCATCGCCGCCTTCGCGCTCGGCTGCGCTCTCTCGAGCAGCTACGGGTTCCTGGCAGGCACCTGGCCGTTCGGCACCGTCGAGGCGGTCTGGTGCTTGGTCGCGCTGCGGAGGTACCGCTCGGCTCGGCCATCACCCGCCAAATGACTAGCGAAATTGAGTGTTGCAGGTGGCTCCCGACTGAACTGCGGAGCTTGGCGCGAGCACCGTCGCTCGCCGCAAGACGGGTGGAGAGTGCCGCTCCGGCACACCCGCTTGTTGGCGGTTAGCGTTCTGCCCATGACTGCTTGCGAGGAGTGCGGCTACGCTCACTCAGGTCGAAATTGCTGCGGACCTCTGCGCTCTCGCGTTCGAACGGGTCGAAGGGCCGACGTGGGGCCGCCGGTTCGTCTATAACTGGCCTGCGGCAGCCGAAAATGACCTCGTATGGCTCGGACGGCACACGGTCCACGAGGGCGAGCACCACCTTGTGGACGTGTGTCGAGTACTCGCCTCGGTGAGGGCTATAGAGGACTCGGGATCATAACGTAGAGCGCCCGCGTCACCGTGTCCCGAACCACTTAGTCAGGGCGTCGCGCAACCCGGTACCTGTGCCGTCGCCCACCCAGGCGACATATCCGTCGGGCCGGACCACTACGGCAGCAGGAGCGGTAACGGCGCCTATTACCGGAAGTTCCCACAGGCCGCCATATTTAGCCTCCATCAGCCTGACTCGGTCAGCCCAAGGAGCGATGTCGAACCCGCCTGGCTTGCCAAGATTGAGCAGTACCGGCTGGGCCTCGTGAAGCAGGGTAAAGACACGCAGCGGGCCGACGGCGGTCACCAGGTCCAGATCAGGCATGCGACGGCCGAGCAGAGGATGGCCCTCGCCGAGGTCGTAATGAACGTCCAGCCCGGAGATGATCCCGGCGAGCCGTTTGCGAGGTTCGCCCATGGTCGCCAGCTCCGACACCATATCGACCACGGCCTTGACCCTCTCGTCCGGGCTCTGGAGCACGCCCTGAGCAATCGTGTACTGAAGCGCGCGAGCATCGACCGGATGGCGCTCGTCGTGATAGGTATCCAGGAGGCTCTCCGGGGAGATCCCGCTGACCACCTGCGCCAGCTTCCATCCCAGGTTCACCGCATCCTGTACACCGAGGCTGAGGCCCTGTCCACCGGCCGGGTAATTCACGTGTGCCGAGTCGCCGGCGAGTAGGGCTCGTCCGGCGCGATAGGCCGCCGCCTGACGTGTCATATCGGTGAACCTGGAGATCCACGTGGGACTGTGGGCGCCGAAGTCGGTGCCGTAAACGCTGATGAGCGCCTCGCGCAGATCGCTCAGGCTTGGCTCGCTGCTCGGCCCGAGGTGCTGTTCGGTCACCACGACCCGCACCGTCCGCCCATCCTCCATCCTGTGGAGACCATGGATGCCCGTGGCGTCACGCCGAATGCCCAGCGGAGGTTCCTCGGTCACCTCGACCTCCGCGATCAGGTTGCTCCTGGTCGGGCCCGACCCTGGGAACTCGATCCCCGCTGCTTTACGGATGACGCTGCGTCCGCCGTCGCACCCGACGAGGTATTGCGCCCGCAGCGCCTCGCCGTCGGACAGCTCGACGTCGACGCCGCCCCCGTCCTGCATGAAACCCGTCACCTGACGTCCGTAGTAAACCCGCACCGGCAGCTCGGCGATCCACGCCGCCATGATCCGCTCGATCTGGTTCTGCCAGATCCCGAGGGTATACGGATGACGCGTCGGGAAGTCGCTCATGTCCAATACGGTCGGACCGATCATCGCTGCCTGCACCACCTTGCCCTCCGCGAGGAACCGGTCAACCACCCCCCGCTGGTCCAGCACCTCAATCGTGCGGGAGTGAAATCCGCCGGCCCGTGAACCGACGAGCACGTGGTCGGGACGCTGCTCGACGACCGCGACGTCGACGTTCGCCAACGCCAACTCAGCCGCCAGCATCATCCCGGTCGGACCGCCTCCGGCGATCACCACCGCATGTTCCGCCATATGCCACCGTTCCTTTTCGTATGTTCTGTTTAGGCCAGAAAGAAATTCTGTGCACCAACGAGGGCCTTGCTGCAAGCGCCTGTTATGCGCTAGATTGAGAATGGCGGGTAGTAAATGCTTTCCTCTTTACTTTCTTCGGTTCCTAACGGACGTGTCTCGGGGGTTTGCGGAGGGGGGAGCGTAGGTCGTGAGTGGTGGACTGAGGGTTCGCCGGGCGCTCGTTGTCATCGCCGTCGTTGCCCTCATCGCTGGGTGTAGCAGCAGCAAGCCTCAAGAGCCGGTAGTGCCGCCTGCGGTCCCAGGCATACAACTGCCAGTGTTCGAGAAATCCTGTGCGCCGCAGCCCGGTCCTCCGTCGATTGTGCCGATAAGGGTCGTCGGTCGCGGTGCGATCGTCGCCAACGTCTGCATTGCCGGCGAAGGGCCGTTCCCGTTCCTGGTGGATACCGGAGGATCTACAACGCTCGTGGATTCGAGCCTTGCGACACGGCTTCACCTCGACCTCGTTGACGGGCCTCGGACCGTTACGTCATTCACCTGCAAGCGGCAGATCTCCTTCGCAGCCGTTTCACGATGGTCTGTAGGCAACACGACATTGCTCCCGCAGACCGTAGAAGTTGGGACCGTACAGTCCCCGGCCCTGCCGAACCTGGACGGGGTGCTCGGGTCGGACACACTGAGCAGCTTCGGTGCGGTCAGGATCGACTACTACCAACAGACCCTCACAGTCGGGCCACAAAGCGCTCCCCTTCGATCAGACGTAGCGGGTGGCTCGAGGCCCCCGTCGGTCTCTGCGTCATTGACAGAGGGCACATCGTTCGCCAGTCCGATGCCCGTCAAGGTCGTCAGCGAAACTCTTTCCCCCCACCACCTACGACTGATCGAGGTAAGACCGACCGTTGATCTGTCGTTCGGGACAAACCGGTTCACCCTTACGCTCGACACCGGCGCAGGTACCACAAACCTCGGGCCGAGCGTGGTCAAGAAGCTCCGGCTGGCGCTGGCGGGCGCACCCGGCGCCGCCTACGCCGGGCTTGACTGCCCCGTCGTCGTCAACCATTACACGATGGGGCCCGCCATGCTCGGAAAGGTGCAGCTTCCTGAGCAGACAGTCGGCAGCAACTTCGTTCCCCCCGGCACGGTCGGGGTGCTCGGTTCCGGGACCCTGATCAACTACAACCCCGTGCTCCTTGACTACACCGACGGCGAACTCTTCCTCGGCCAAGCAGGCTCAGTCGGCCGCGTCGGAACATCCCATCTCGATTCGAGCGGGTGACCTCGGAGATGGGCCAAAGCCGGATTGTGTAGAAGAGCGACACCTGCCCTCAGCTCACAATCGGCGTTATTCGCTCGCTCAGGCCGAGGCAGGCTTCTAAAGTTGCTGCCGGCCGACTTGCCGGTAAGGCGGGAACCCGGAGCCCGATCCCTGAAGGGGTGAGGACTGAAGGCAGGTAGTAGACCCGGTCCTGCGCCGCTCAGCGCCCGCCTCAGCCAACAGACCGGGCATGATGGTTTTGATGGCGGCGATCCCGGAAGGAAGTCTCCTCAGGAGTCTTCAGGCATACGCCTCTGCCGCCGTCGGCTGTTCTTCTGACCGCATCACGGTGGCGAGCCGGTTCCAAGACGGTAACCGTCACGCGGTGTACAAGGTCTCTTATCTCGGTCCCGCAGGCGCCACCGAAGACCTGGTTGTAAGGGTCTCCTACGGTGGCGGCCCGGCCGATTGGGCTCAAGCTGAGCAAGAGGCGAGGGTGCTCAAGAGGGTGGGTGGCATTGCTGCACCACTGCTGTACGACTTCCGGTGTACGAGCCCGTGGTTCGAGACGCCAAGCATGTGCATGCAATTCGTTCCAGGGCAACAGAAAGAGCTGAGGTCAGCCACAGCCGCCGAAATCGAGCGGCTTGGATTTGTCGTCGCTTGGGTCCACGGTCGGCCTGTCGACGATCTCGTCGATGGGTCATCTGAGCCCGACAACTTAGTGTCATACGCAAAAGGGCGGCTGCAATCGATCATTTCGACGCTTGTTTGGGCTCAAGATCCTCTTCCCGCCGCGGTCCAAGCTCGCCTCAGGAGCGCCGCCAACTCGGTGGAGAGAAGCTGGAAAAAAGCCCGCGACGACCAGAGCTTCATCACTGGCGCGACACTCGCTCTACTGCACGGAGATCCCGGTCCCGGGAACGTCCTGTGGCGCCAGGCCCTGTCCTGATCGATTGGGAATATGCCCGCCTCGGTGACCCAGCGGACGAGATCGCGTACCTGCTCGATCAAAACGATCTCTCCCCAGGACAGCGGGAGGCATTTTGGCGAGGGTACAACGAGGGCGCCAGCATTCAATCACCGCTAAAGCACATCACTCGCCGCGTCGATTGGTGGGAGCCGGTGACACTGTTGGGCTCCGCACTGTGGTGGGTCGAGCGGTGGGTGCGGCGTGCTGCCGGAGACGCCGCCGGCACGGTCGACCCTGATGTGCCGAGGGACCCGGGTTATTACGCTGACCACGCCATCCGTCGCCTCGACCGGTTGGAAAGACTGTTGGACCGACCTTGACAATGCGACGAGGAGCCTCGGTCCGGACGAAGCGTCTTGCCGTCGTGCTGGTCATCGGGTTGACCAGCCTGCTCGGGGACATCCCTCAAGCAGTGACTGCCCCCCTCGTGTCGTCGGTCTCTCTCCCGACCGCCTTTGCTTTCAGCCAGGTTTTCGTAGCCGGGGGCCAACTCGTGCTGACGGGCTCCCAATATTCGCGCGCTGCCTCCGTCACGAACTGTTACGAGGCCAGGGTGAACCCCTCCTCGCTCCAGTTGTCGAAGGCCAGCCTGGCAGCGTGTGACAATGTAGTGCTCGATGGGGCAACCGTCGCTCCGTTCGTGTCGACAGTCAAGGTCGGTTACGGGGAACTCCGCATCGGTCGCCGCGTCTCTCGGGCCGGGGCCGTAAAGCTGGGCCCGGTCCTCGCGAGCTACCAGTTCGACTCGGGCACCGACCCGGAATGGGTCTACGGGCCGGGTTCGCTCTGGCTCTACGAGGAAGGGACTGCTCGAGGACCACGAGTCTTCCGTGTCTCGAGTACCACCGGCCAGCTTCTTCAGTCGACGCATGTCCCCGGTTTCGTGCGCCCGCTCATGACAGCCGACGCCAACGGGCTCTACGTCGCTGGGGCGGGGTCATTCGGCGGGACCGGCAGCATGCTCATGTACCGTGTCGCCCCAGGCGCGAAGTCGCCCCAGGTCGTCTACAGCGCCAAACAGGCCGACGCCCAGTTCGTCAGCTGGGTCACAAGCGATGGAGATGACGTCTGGGCCGATATCTGTCACCGTCCGGCAGGTGCGCCATGCGAGATTCGGGGGTTCCATGGGCCAGACCTCGCGCCGGTGTTCAATGTTTCCGATCACGGGCGAACAGGCGGCTGGGTGCTTGGGGACGAAGCGACCGGCCTCTACTCGAGCATCTGGGCCAGCGGCACCTTAGCGCCGGGGGCTATCACAACAAACTGGCAGGTCATCCGTATCGACCCACGCTCAGGCGGGATCGGCGACGTCGCGGAGCTCATGCTCCCCGCCTTCTGGCAGGGACCTGACAACACGGGGCCCGCTGACGCAGTGATTTACGGGGGCTGTCTCTACCTTGTCGTTCCCGGGCCTGGAGGGACGGGCGGCGATTTGTACCGGGTGAAGCTCTAGCCTCCGCGCAGAACATGTCCTGGGTTGGTGCGTCGGACCGCCCCATGAAGGCGAGGCGGGCTTGCCAAGATCGCCGTCGTACCTGAGCGCGCGTCAGCACCCGCCGTGATCTCCGCTTTGCTCAGCGCGTCGGTGGCGAGGAACATGCGCCTGAGCGTTCTGCCTCTTGCCTAGCTCGCCAAATCGACGGCCGGGCGGGAGCGCGCATATATACGTCCTTAAACGGTGGCCGACGGCTTTGCGATCCGTCGATTCGGCGTAGCTGCGACGTGCCGCTCGCCTGGCGCCGGCAAACTCTCCCTTGGCGTTTTTGAGGGGACTTACATAGGTTGCACGCAGCCACCGAGGTTCTGAGGCAGCCCGCGGGCGTTCATTTCGAGGCCGTGTACGTGAACGCCAAGGGTGCGGTGTCGTAGACGTGGCGATCGAACCCGTCGTACAGGCTTGCAATGACCTTCACGGTCTTTGTCTTGGCCCCGCCCAGATCCCATGGCGGCGTGTCGACCGTGATGTCATAAGGGCCGTCCACCTCCAGGGCGGGAGCCGCGTCTTTGCAGTCGAGAGCACGCGGCCATTTGTCGCAGAAATAGATCACGAAGAACCCGTTGGGGTCCGATTCCTTCCCTTCCGTCATAAGGGTCTTTCCGTGTAAGAAGCCGCGGAAGTTCGTCGCATGAAAAACGACCTTGGTCCCCCCCATGATGGCCCCTCGAATGGCTCGCTGCTGTGGAGAGAGGCGCCGTACATCAGCAGGTATGGCTTGCTGAGGCCCAGCGTTACGACGAGGTCTGAGACCGAATCCGCGTAGCCCTTCACCTCGACGTAGCTCCAGACCGCCGCTCCGTCCTTGAGGACGTCCCAGGCCGGCGGTTCGATAGGTTCGGGAATTGTCGATGCTCCATCGGCCAGTTCTTGTCTTGCTCCGCTCTCGAACACGAGCGAGTCATCGGAAGGATGGAGGGCACCTAGCCCTGTGCAAACGCCGTCACTGACCGCCGCCTGAAGAGCGCTTGGGCTCTCGTACTGGTGCGGTGGGCAGAAAATGGGCGTTACGAAGTTGGCGGGAGAGCCGAAGCCTTGGCCGGTATAGGCGAGGTAGGGAGGCAAACTTATGTTGCCGTCTCTCTGACCCTGTGGTGGCAACCTCAACAGCCCGGGGACGACGTCGTGCGGCTCCTCCAGGTCTGTGATCTGGTGGACGTCGCTGATGGCGACGGCGTAGTGGTACTGGGGGACGGCGGGGCGGTCGGTGGATTCAGCAACGATGTCACCGCTCGTGCTCGTGAGCCACGCGATGACGTTGACGGGCTGGTCACCGAAGCGGTCCATGACGAACGCGGGCGTCTTTACCAGCATCGTGTTGGCGCTACTGACCAGCGCGTCGGTCCCGGCCGCGGAGTGGCTTGGGTCCTCGGGCGAGCAGAATTCGACATGGGCGGTGGTGCCGTGCACCTCGAACCCCGTTCCCCTCAGCTCCACCTCCACGCCCCCGGCCGGGGACCCATCGGGCGGGCTGACGGCGTCCACTGAGATTTGCTCGGTGCCCTCGAGTTCGACGTACTGACCGGCGCCGCCATTCAGCGATCCGTACGCCACGATGTCGCCGCCTGCGTTGATCCCGACGCCCTCCGACAGCTTCCAGCCGCTGTCCTTCGGCAGCATCGTGTTCAGGTCCGTGCCGGCGGGGTCTGGGACGCCACCCGATCCCCGCCACAGCGTCGCGACGCTCTCGCCGGAGCTGTCGGACGACGTGCCAACCGTCTCACCGTCGTTGTTGATCGCCGACGCGGTCCCGTCAGGCAGCCCGTCCACCGTGGTGAGCGCCACAGCGGCGCCACCGTTCTGGGAGTAGGCGGGGGTAAATCCCCTCCCGGACGGCTCGACCTGCGCGCCGACGACGACACCTGCGTCGTTGAGCACCATCGGGGAGGAGTTAGCCGGCGACGAGCCGGCCGGGGCGGGCCGAGCGGCGACAGCGCGAACGGGAAGATGGGTAGCGCAGTCAGCCTGCCGGGGAGCGGCCCGGGGCTGCTCGGCGTCCACAGGTACGCGCTCGGCAACGTCGAAGCGGTCCCGGCGTTATCGTCGATCACCACGACCTGATCACCGGCGTTGATGGCCTGGGCGTAAATCGTGCCGTCCTCGAGCGTCCCCCCGCCGCTGACCGCTGTTCCCTTCACCGCGATCGCGCTGAACTGGTTGGCTCCGGCCCGGCGCAGGACCGCAGCGGTAGGAGTGATCCCGCTGCCAAAGCTGCCATCGCATGCGGCTTGGGTAACTGACTCGCCTGCGATGTCGCCGGCGGAGTTGACCGCGTACGCCGCCGACGTCGGCCGGTTGAAAGGATGTGGCGCGCACAGCGACCCGAGCACCACAGGCGAACCGTCCGAGCCGCTCCACTCCGCCGCCAGGATCGACTCCGGAAAGATGCGCCGTCCGTCGCAACTCCGACGATCAGACCGCTGTCGTTCAGCGCGTTGGCGTTCGTATACCCGCTGCTGCACCCGGTGAGATTGTCCGAGCCCCAGCCTGGTTCCACGTTCAGCGGCGTGAACAAGCCTTTATGCCAGAAAAACCCGTCATCGCCGGCGGTCGGGTGCGGCGAGAACGGCAGGCTCGAAAAGTCCGCCAGCCCGACGATGTCGCCGCTCGAATTTATATCCGACACGTCGTGGACGCAGTTCACGTTGGTGGAGGTCAGCGGTACGAGCGTGTACGCCGCAGCGACGTCGGGGGCGGCGAGCACCACCGTTATACAACCGACCAGGAGGGCGAGCACCGCGGTCACGCACCCGACTAAGAGCGCGAGCACCCGCCGCAGCGCCACCCGCCGCCCCAACAACCGGACGTTGGCCCCCATTTGCTCGGATAATCTCGGTGACCGCCTCGGCCTGGTCGCGGAACTCTGCGAGATGGCGAGGACGTCGCCGGTCATGGTATGTGCCGCGTGACGTATAGGGCCAGGCCGATCAATGAACTTTGGCTGAAGGCTGTTGGCCCGCCAACGGTGATCCTGTAGCCGTGAGAAAGCCAGTAGACGAACGCGCTAGGAGGAAACGGCGGAGTGCTGACCAGTAACCGGCCTGTCGGCCCAAGAGCGGGGACCTTGCTGCCGGCAGCCTCGGCCACTACGTGAGCAGGGCCATAGAACACGATGTTGAGCAGGGACGCCTTCGAGAAGCGGTAGGAGCAATAGACGGCGAAGTCAACGCTCGTCAACTTGCTCGAATAGCCGGCAGACGCCACCGGCTGAGTGTGCTTACCGAGCTCTTTGGCAACAATTTTCGACGGGAACGCGGTGCAGACCTGCAGCGAGGTGAGGGGCGGCGCGGTCTTCGCCGCCGCCGCGGCACTGGCGGGCGAACTCGATATGGCGACCGATAACGTTACGGCCAACGCCAAAGCCAGCAGACCGACCCGGGTTCGCAGTGTCCTTGCTCCCCGTTCTCGAGCGATCGTGGCGGACGGCACTACGGTCGGTTCACGCCACAGAGGGTTCATCACGGCGCCTCCCCAGGCCGACTTCGGTCTGGCATCAAGGTTGTCGTCAGGCTTGCTTGTCCACGATGTCAGCGTACACGGGCGGGTTCTGGCGGAACACCTCCGAACCTCATGCGAACAGGGCCCGGTTGCGGCCATTCCATACTTCCTGGACGAAATTCCGCACCTGCGTGTCGTGTTCGACCGTGTCCATCATGCACCCCCATCCGCTCCCAGTGGGGAAGCTAGACAGACAATACGCCGAGATCAGCTGACAGGGGGTCGAAACGTGGCGACCGGGTCGGCTTGGCGCCTAGACGCCTACAGCGTGGTCGAGTTCTCGTCGGCGTGATATGGCCTGGTGTCGACGTAACGAGCCAGACCCTAACGTTTTTGTGACGGGCAGCTAGGTATCCTCTTATAACTCGGCGGGCACGGGAGCCGATATCGACCGAAAAGGGCTGTGCATGAGCGTTGTGACGGTCACCAGTCGGAGCGCAATAGTCAGGGCGGGGCCGCACTACGGCGTTGAGTTCGTCCCGGCCCGGCTCGTCGGCATCGTGCCCGGGGTCAGGCCCGTGCGCCTGGCAACGATGGTGGCCGTCCTGTGCGCGGCCGTCGTGGCGGCATTCGGGCTGGCGCCCTCGGTGGCGGGACGGAGCGGTGGAGGCGGGGTTGTGGCGCCGGTGCCCGGTCCTGGTTTACAGCCGGTGGCCGGTCCTGGGATACAGATCGTGCCGATGGGGGCCGTTGGTCCCATATCGGCCGTGCTGGGTAGTGATCTGCCTAGTTATCGGATTGCGGACCTGGCCACAACCAACGTCGCGAAGGACCTGCGGGCCGTGTTTTCATCACGGGGCGTGACGGTCGTGTCCGGACGGCTGCGCCTTGGCATCGCCCTAGTCCGCTATGGCTACGCCGGCGCATCGGGAACCGTCCCCTCACTAACCCAGGTACCGCCGGTAACACGCGCCAACCGGGTCGTGTACGCCCATGGCGCGCTGAACGAATGGTGGGCCAACGGGCCGGCCGGTTTGGAAGAGGGCTTCACGGTCAGCTCGCCCCCGGGCGTGGGCACCGGCCCCCTAACCTTCTCGCTCGCGCTCAGCGGTAATCTCCGGCCCGGCTCGGAGGCGGTGGGCTGTACTTCTCCAGCCCCGGGGGGGCTCTGCGCTATGACGACTTGGTTGCCACCGACGCCCGGGGCCGGGCCTGCGCGGCGCGCTTCGCCCTAGTGGACGGCCGGGCGCTGATCGAAGTCGATGACCAAGGGGCGGCCTATCCAGTGCGGGTCGACCCCTTGCTCCAGCAGTCCGGCGAGCTGATCTCCTTGGGCGGCACTCCTGGCGGCTACTTCGGTCGCTCGGTGGCGGTGTCCGGTAACACCGTCGCCGTCGCGGCCGACAACCAAACGGTTGGCTCGCGCCAGGAGGCGGGAGCAGTGTACGTGTTCGTGGAACCGACGGGCGGCTGGTCGGAGCTCATGACCCAGACCGCCGAGCTCGTCGCATCGGATCCCCAGGACCTAACCGGCCTCGGCTGGTCACTGGCCATGTCCGGCAACACGATCGTGGCTGGGACCATAGCGAAGTGCAACAAAGCGGCAAGCATTTCCTCGCCTTGTCTGAACGAGGGCGCCGCCTATGTGTTCGAGCAGCCGTCAGGCGGCTGGTCCGGGACGCTCACACAGAACGCCGTGTTGACCTCCTCGGTCCTGACGCAGCCAACGACACACTCATCGACGGGTTTGTTCGGGTCAGCGGTCGCCATCTCGGGCGGCACGATCGTCGTCGGCGCTGACGGCCAGCCCGTCGGATCGACCAACGCAGGCGCGGTGTTCGTGTTCGAGGAGCCGGCAGGGGGCTGGTCAGGGTCTATGACCCAGGACGCCGAACTGACCCCAACCGACCCCGCCAACAATGAGTACTTCGGCGTTGCAGCGCTCGCCTTATCCGGGAGCACCGTGGTCGTCGGGGCGGCGGGTTTGGGCGCCCCGTTCGGGGGATCGGGCCATGGCGCCGCCTACGTGTTCGAGGAGCCGGCCGGGGGTTGGCATGGGGCCATGAACCAGAGCGCCGAGCTGACTCCCCCCGCCCGCGCGGGGATCGGGGAGCTCGGCGCCTCGGTCTCAGTCTCCGGTACCACCGTTGCCGCGGGCGCACCCTTCGAAACGGTTGGTTCGAACACGGACCAGGGCGCTGTCTTCGTGTACAGCGAGCCCGTGACGGGCTGGTCAGGAGTCCTGAGCCCAGCCGCGAAGCTGACCGCGTCAGACGGCACCCCGGACAACTCCTTCGGGTCGGCCGTAGCGGAATCGGGTAGCACCATCGCGGTAGGCGAGCGAAATAGTAATCCCGGTAGTTTGAACCACGTCTATCTCTTCAGCGAGCCTTTGGCGGGCTGGTCCGGGCCCGAGACGGAGAGCGCCGAGCTGGTAGGTTCGAACGAGGCCACCCCGGACGGATTTGGCTCAGATGTCGCCCTGTCTGGCAGCGCCGTCGTCGTCGGTGCTGCGTTCCACCACAGGCTCGGTTCCATTGCCTCGTCGCAGGGAGCCGCATACGTATTTGCGCCTCCCACAACGACGAACACCGCTGATCAGGGACCGGGCGGTGGGCCCTCGGCGCTAAGGCGGTTCGGGTCGAGCAGCTCCTCTAAGGACGACCGCCCGGCACTCCAGGCGCCTAAGCCGAACACGCCGCCGGGGCAGGCGTGCCCGCTGGACGTGGACGTAAATGTTCTCCAGAGCCTCCGCTCGGGCCTGGCGGTGGACAACCAGGTCCCAGGCGATTGGCCCGTGAACTTTACGGTACCCACCTACGGCGGTCAGGACGGCTCTCGTTATGCAGGGCCGTTGGAGGAGGGGCAGAAGTGCGTTTCTGGTTGCGCCAACGTGCTAATCACCGTTATCGACCCAGCTACGCAACGGCCCGTCAAGGGCGCTACGGTTACCGCCTCGATCGACCCGATTTCCGAGCGGGATATGGGGGATTTTGCGGAGGCGTCCCACGACGACCAGTTCCTGTGCGTCCAGTCCGACCTGGCCCCGGGCGAGGCTCCCCGGTGTGGCACCAAGCTGTCGGGCTTGACGACTGACAAACAAGGCCACGCGTACCTGATCTACTGGCGCCCAGGCTTAGTCGACGTCGCGCAGACTACGCTCAACGTCTCCGCCAGCATTGACACATGCGGTCAGGGGACCTGCGCGTTGAAGAAGGACACGGCAGTGCCGCCGACGAAGCTGACCGTGCACCCCTACCTCGTCTACCAGCACACGGGCGTCCTGGCGGCGAAAGAGGTCGGGCTGCTCGTCGAGTTGGCTCAAGAACCAAACCATTTCGTCGTAGATCTGGCTGCCGACCACTACGCCGAACACCTGATAGAGCACGCCCTCACCACGCTGGAACTGTTCGAACACCATGCCGCGGCGATCGCTGGTGTAGCGGGTTTGGTGGTCTCGACGGCCGTGCACGCCTATGAGGCGTACACAAAGTACGGCGAGCAGCTAGGTCTTATCGCGACGCTCCTTGAAGCAGAAGGGCCCTGTCCACGCTCGGCCTCGGTGAGGAGGCGTACGCCGGATCGGTCCCCCTCGATCCCAGCCCATACTTCACGGGGCACATCCTTGACGGCCTGGGCAATATAGTCGTGCCTGGCTTGCCCAGTACAGGCCCGAGCGGGATCCTGTGGTCCGATGCGCAAGCGTTGAGCCAGGCACAAAAGCATGTGCGCGCAGGGGCCGCGACCCCAGCCGAGAACATCAGCCTCAAAGTGTACGAAGTGTCCCACTGCAGCCTGAGCTACCCGGTATGCGGCCCGGGTTACAAGCACCTGCCCGCCCAGTCGAGCATCGCGGTCGAGAACCGGCACGGGATCCAGGCGCAGCTGTGTTTCTACTTCACCGGGTCAGATGGTTCGCCGGGCTTCAATTGGAACGACAGCTTCTGCGAGAACCAGTACGCCGCACCTTACTGGTTGGCTTCACAGGCCGGCATCAACCGCGCGCTTCCATGAGCCGGCCCCCCTTGCCGTGGCCCGCAACTCTGCACGTAGACAGCTACAGCGTGGCCGCGAGACGTTTTTCGAGCTCGGCAGCCGACAGGCCGTCGAAGCGAACACGTTTGTCCCGCGAGGAGGCGCCGCCCGCGAGGGTGAGCGCCGTCGCGGGCACATCTAGTTCCCTGGCGAGCAAGGTGAGCACGGCCTCATTGGCTCGGCCCGAGGTTGCCGGTGCCCGCACTCGCACCTTGAGGGCGTTCCCGTGCATGCCGGCAATGCCTTCGCCGCGCGCGCCCGGCTGCACGTGGACGCGGAGCACCGCACCGTCGTTGCCAGCCTCGACCAGACCCGCCAGATCGGGCGTCGACGGGTTGGTGGCCCCGAATTCAGCAGTCATTTAACGGGTGACGGCCAATCCGACCGGTAAAAAGGGCGATCTGGGGAGCAAAACGGTCGATAGACAACACAAAATCTCCCCAGAATCGTCTGGAGCGAGTTACTCAGCCGCTTCAGCGAGCGCCTCGGACAAGGAAGGGTGGACCAGGCAGCTATCTACGATGTCGCGGACTTTGAGCCCGGCGGTGACGGCGAGGGCGATCACGGAGATGAGCTCGGACGCCTGGCTGCCGACCACGCAGCCCCCGAGGACGACGCCGGTGGCTGGGTCGGAGATTATCTTGACGAAGCCTCGGGGGTCGTCGTTTATGAGCGCCCGGGCGGAGGCGCCAAAGGGCACCTTGGTGACTCGGATTTTACGGCCCGTCGCAAATGCTTCGGCTTCGGCGAGGCCCACGTCGGCGATCTCAGGTTCGGTGAAGATAGCGGACGCCGCTTTGTCGTAGTCGATGTGGCGATGTTCGAGAGTGTGGAGGCCCATTATGTGCTCGGCGACCTTACGGCCCTGCATCGCAGCGACCGACGATAGGGGCAGTTTCCCGGAGACGTCGCCGGCAGCGTAGATGTGGGCGACATTGGTCTCGCAGTGATGGTTGATCGGGATGTAGCCCCACTTGTCGACTTCCACGCCGGCCTTTTCGAGGCCCAGGTGGTCGGAGTTAGGGACCGAGCCGATCGCCAGCAGGACGTGGCTCCCGCGCACGACGCGGCCATCGTCGCAATGGATGGCCACTCCCCCGCCCGTGTACTCCAGCCTCTCGGCGCGGGCACCTTTGAAAAGGTGCACCCCGCGGCGCAACAGTTCGTCCTCCAGGGCAGCGGCTACTTCTGCGTCCTTGTGGGGCAGGACGTGCTGGCGGCTGACGATCAAGCTCACCTTCGAGCCGAGCGAGCTGAACATGTGCACGAACTCGACCCCGGTCACCCCCGAACCGACCACTACGAGGTGCTCGGGTAGCTCGGGCGGCGGGTAGGCCTGCCGTGTCGTCAGTACCCGGTCACCGTCAGGGACGGCCCAGTCCGGCACACGGGGCCGGCTGCCCGTCGAGACAACCACAGCGTCAGCGTTCAGCTCCGCTTCCTCGCCGGCGGCCCCAGTCACGGCGACCGTATGCGGGCCGAGAAGGCGCGCCTCGCCCCCGATCGTCCGGACGCCGAGCGAAGCGAGCAATCGCTCGATGGACGCTTGCAAGCCGCGAGCTGATCTCCCCGATCCGCTCGCGGAGGGCCTCGTAGTCCACCTGGCTCGGAGAGCCGTTGGGCGAGAAGCCAAGGCCCTCCATGCGGCGTGAGAAACTGAGCGCCCCGGCAGTCGCGATCATCGCTTTGGAAGGGATGCAGTCCCAGAGGTTCGCCGCTCCCCCGACTATGTCTCGCTCCACGAGCGTTACATGGGCGCCAAGGCTCGCGGCGCGGCTTGCGGCCTGGTTCCCGGCCGGACCTCCCCCAATTACGACAACATCGGTCACTCTGGGGTTGCCTGGGATCTCAGCTAAGTGGTCTCAGGCGTCGCCTGGGCCGGCGGGCTCAGCGACCTCTTCTGCGTCGGTCACCTGGACTTCTGCGTCGGCGGGAGTGGTGACGGCTCCGGTGCTCAGTGCCGGGGCGGGCAGTGCCGGGGCGGGCTGGGCGGCGGACCACCGGCTGAGGAGCAGCACCCAGGGCCGGCGCACCAGCCTGGTCACCCGCCGGCAAGCCCATCTGGCCGCGCATGTGCTCGAGCCGGAGTTGCGCCTCGGTGGTGATGCTGGCCTGCTCGATCTCGAGCATGCGGGCGTCAACCCCCTGGCCCGACAGCTCAGCGGTCCCTAGGGCTTTGGCGTACTGCGCCTCGATCTTGGTGCGCACCTCATCGAATGTGGGGACGTCCTGGCCGACCGTCTGGGAAAGGGTAGTCATGGCCGAGTTGAGCTGCTCCTGCATGCGTGCCTGGTCGAGCTGCGAAAGCAGCTTCTGGCGCTCCGCCAACTTCGACTGGAGAAGGTTGGCGTTTTGCTGGACCGCAGCTTTGGCCTGCTGGGCGGCCTGGGTCGCCTGGAGGTGCATGTTCTTCAGGTCTTCGACCCGCTTTTCGGTGACGATCAACCTGTTCGCAAAGGCCTCTGCGGTCTGGTTGTACTCCGTGGCCTTGGCCGTGTCACCGCGCTTGGCGGCGTCGTTGGCCATCGAAAGAGCCTGCCGCGTGGAGGAATTGGTCCGCTCGAGCTCCTGCATTGAACGGTTGAGCTGGAGCTCGGTCTGCTTCTGGTTGGCGATCACGCTGGCCGCCTGCTCAACGAGACGCCGGTGCTGCTCCTGGGCCTCCGCCATGGCCTGCTCGAGCTGCACCTTCGGGTCGGCGTTCTCTTCCCACCTCCCTGACAGCTTCGCGGTCAGGTACTTCCATCTGCGTTTTATCGCGTTCCACATGGCTCGCATGCTAGGGCCATCGAGCGGGTCTGACCGTACATCGCTGCAGCGGGCGCTATGAAGGTGGTGGGGACGCCATGATCCGCCTCGCCTCGTCCAGAGCGCCGGTGAGCGAGCTCAGCTCGGAGGAAAGGGTGGACAGGTCGGCGCCGGCCGCGCCGGCGCTCGCCACAAGCTCTCCAGCAGATGCGACCACGCCCTCCAGCTGGGCGCTCAGCTCCGACAGATGGTTCGATATCTGCCCGCTCACAGACTCCAGGTGCCGGAAGGACCGCAGCTGGGAGGCAAGTTCCGCCTCGCGGCTTTCTAGCTGGGCACGGTTCGCGCCACGAGCCTGCAACAGTTCGGCCTGGACCTCCTCGAGTGACTTGGCCGCCCTTTCGGTACGGCCGGGCGGGTCGACCAGCCCGGCGCCGCTCTTGGCGAGCGCCCAGTGCTCTTCGGTTGCCGCGTCCACCTTGGCGACCGAGTTGGCGAGGTAGTCCGCCACCGGCCCAGGCGGGCAGTCTGCGGCCAACTGGCGGTAACGCTTACGGGCTTCGAGAGCCCTCGTCGTGTAGCTCCTCCATGGCTCGGGCACCGACCAGGGGTCGATCCGGGCGAGCCGGCGGCGGGCCCGGCCCTGAAGAGCTAAGCGCCTGTGGACAGCGGCGTAGCCGACTCTCGCCCCGTAGGCGACCCCTCCGAAGACAATCGCCACGACTAGGCCGAGGTGCGCCAGCTCACCGACCGCTACGCCGGCACCCGCGAGCACGATCGCCGTCGGTGACGCTGCCGCCTGAGCGACAGTCGGCAATCTTGTCTCACGCCTCTTTTCGAGCACGCCTAAAGGGTACGTCCCGGGTGGTCGGTGCCGGGGCTGGTGACGGGACAGCGCCTCGCCGAGCGCCACGAGGGGCCACATGGAATATCGCGCCTGCCTGTCCTGGTTGCAGCAGGCATGGCAAGAGCGGTTGTGGCGACCGCCTTTGGCGGTCCCGAAGTGCTGTCGCTCATCGAGGTGCCTGTTCGGCCGCCCGGCCCGGGCGAAGTTCAGATCCAAGTGCGAGCTGCCGGTGTCAACCCGATCGACTACAAGAGCTACACCGGCGCCTCGGGCGGGGACCCCTCCAAACTGCCGATGCGGCTCGGTTATGAGGCATCCGGAGTGGTGCTGGCCGTAGGCGAGGGCGCCGAGGGTCCCGCGGGTGCGGTCCGCCCCGGCGACGCGGTCATTGCGTACCCGGTCCCAGGGGCGTACGCGACCGAACTGGTGACAAAGGCGTCGAACGTGCTGCCCAAACCGGCCGAACTTTCTTTCGAGCAAGCCGGCGGCCTGTTGCTCACCGGCATAACCGCTTACCAGTCGCTCCACGTCACCAACGTCGCTGCGGGCGAAACTGTCTTGGTGCACGGTGCCGCGGGCGGCGTCGGCTCGATGGTGGTCCAGCTGGCGGTCGCCGCGGGAGCCCGTGTAATAGGCACGGCAAGCGAAAGCGGCCACGCCGAGCTACGCGAGCTTGGAGCCGACCCGGTGCCCTACGGGAGCGGGCTCGCCGAAAGGATCCGTTCCCTGGCTCCAAAGGGGGTCGACGTGGCGGTCGACACGGTCGGGACCGACGAGGCGATCGGCACTTCGCTCGCAGTCGTCGCCGATCGTGAGCGGATCGCGACGATTGCTGCGTGGCAACGAGGAACCGAGCTAGGCATTCAAGTCGTCACCGACCCCGGCCCAGAGGGACGTGCGGTCGCAGGCTTGGAGCTCCTCCGGCTTGTGCGCGAAGGCAAGCTCCGGGTCCTCGTCGCAGCGACTTACCCCCTCTCTGAGGCGACCGAGGCCCACAAGGCGTTGGCTTCGGGCCATACCCACGGCAAGATCATCCTGGTGCCATAGGCCCTGTCAGAATGGCTCGATGCGGATCCACGTCCTCGGGACCAGAGGGTCGACCCCGGCACCGGGGTACGATTTCGCGCGCTACGGAGGGCACACGTCTTGCTTGGCTCTCGCCCATGACGGGGAACTACCGAGCCTCATCGTTGACGCCGGCACCGGCGTACGAGCGGTCAGCGCCTTGCTGGGGGGGCAGCCGTTCAAGGGTTCCATAGTTCTCGGGCACCTTCATTGGGACCACACACAGGGTTTGCCGTTCTTTTCGTCAGGCGACATGGCCGGGTCGATGGTGACGCTCTGTGCTCCGGAGCAAGGTGATGGAGGCGATGGGACGGACCTGGTGACAGTGCTCGCCAGGGCGATGTCACCGCCGCATTTCCCAATAACTCCCTTGGATCTCCGTGGTAATTGGCAGTTCCGGGGGCTCGCACCGGGGGATTACGAGCTCGAAGGTTTCAGCGTTCTCGCCCTCGAGGTACCTCATAAGGGCGGCCGGACATTCGGTTACCGGATCTCCGACGGGCGCGTGACGCTCGCCTACATATCCGATCACTGCCCAACCGGTCTCGGCCCCGGGCCGGATGGGCTCGGCGAGTACCACGAAGCAGCGCTGAGCCTCGTCAACGGCTGCGACATCTTGTTCCACGACGCCCAGTACACCGACGAGGAACTACCGGCGAGGGCCTATTTCGGCCATTCGTCGGCTGGGTACGCCGTCCGGTTGGCGGAAATGGCGGGGGTAAAACGTCTGGTGCTTTACCACCATGACCCACAACGCACCGACGACCAAATCGACACGATCCTCTCGCTTTATCAGGGCGCCGCAGTGCGGGTCGAAGCTGCAATTGGCGGATCGGTTATCGAATTGGCCGCCACGTAGACGAGGTCATCAGGCGGGCCTGGGGCCAGCGCCCGGCCAATGCGGGGTGCCAGCACGAGCCCGTTACGCAGGCTGACTACCTTGGCCGGCGTTGCCTCCTGAGCCAGACTTCGCTGAGGAGGTGGCCTTGGGAGCCCTGGGCATGGTCTTTGCCGCCGAAGCACGCCGGCGTTGGCGTTCGTGGTTGGTAATGGCGGCGCTGATTGCGCTCGTCGGCGGATTGGTCCTATCGGCTGCGGCAGCTGGCCGCCGCACCGCTTCCGCTTTCCCAAACTTTGTGGCGGCGCACGGGTTTGACGCTGCTGTCTATACCAACCAACCGCTACCCACGCTCGGCAAGTTGTTCCCTACGGTCGTCTCATCCACCGAGGTGGTCGACCTTCCCGACACCGCTCAGCCGGTCTGCAGCTGCCCCCATCAGATCAACAATACGTATTTCGAGGTCGTCATCGCCAGGCCCGGCGGGCCGACGCCTTTCAAGCTCCTCTCCGGGCATTTTCCCGACCAGTCGGCTCCTGACGAGGTCCTGGCGTCGTTCACTCTCCAACGCGACGATGGTGTGCGCCTAGGAAACGTGATCCGCGTTCCCTTCTACTCGACGTCACAAAACTCGGCCTACAACAACTCCACCGCCGTGCTGCCGAAGCCCGAAGGCCCAACCGTGGCCTTCCGCGTGGTCGGGCTCGAAGCCAGCGAAAGCGAGTTCCCCGTCGGGTCGGGGCCCACTTACGACCTGTGGGGTACCCAAGCGCTAGCGCGCACCGTGGACCAGCGGACTCAGCCCACCTATACGTACTACGTACGCCTGCGCCACGGTGCCGCCGACATCAACCGCTTTGACCAGGAAGCCGAGGCCGCTAAGTCGGTGCCGGGCTTCAACGGCGCCTCCAGTTTGGACGCAGTGGCGGCGTCGGTCGACGAGTCCGTCCATCCCCAAGCGGTCGGCTGGTGGGTGCTGGCTGTCCTGGCGGCTTTGGTGGGCCTAGCAGTCGTAGGCCAGGCTCTTTTTCGGCAGAGCAACGTTGAAAGGGAGGACTTCCCCACGATGTCGGCGATCGGGGCCGACCGCCGTCTGCTGGTAAGCCTTGGCCTGGCCAGGGCGCTCGCTGTCGGGCTGTTAGGTGCCGCGGGCGCTGTTGGCTTAGCCACCGCTCTCTCCGACGTCGCGCCGCTCGGCGAGGCCCGCACCGCCGAGGTCTCCACCGGCGTGCATTTCGATGTCTCCGTCCTCCCGCTCGGCGCTCTCATTACGGTCCTCGCCGTGCTTGCCCTCGCCGTATGGCCCGCTGTGCGCGCCTCGCACAATCTGTGGTTGGGCGACCTGGACGATGCGTCTCGCCCTTCGGTGACAGTCGCTCGGCTGGCGGCGGCCGGTGCCCCGCCGAGCGCCGTCATCGGCGTCAGCCACGCGCTGGGGAACAAGAGCGGCGGAGCCTCCGTACCGGTGCGCAGCGCCCTCCTTGGATCGGTGCTCGCCGTGATCGCCCTTTGCGGGACTGCGGTGTTCGGCGCCAGCCTTTCCCACCTGACCGCCACGCCCAGGTTGTACGGAGACGACTTCCAGCTCAACTTCCCCATCAATGAGGGGAACAGAGGATGGGAACCCGCAGTCCTCAAACGGCTCGCAGAGGACAAGCGGGTCTCCGGCATCACCCAAGGCATCGCCGGCTTTACCGGTATCAACAACGTGTCGGTGGGTGTCATCGTGGGGACCGCCATGCGAGGCCAGCTCCTGTTTTCGGCCGTCAGCGGCCACCTTCCGACAGGCGCCGGCCAGATCGGCCTCGGCGCTACGACGATGCGCCAAGTCGGCGCCCACGTGGGCTCCGTTGTTGATTTCGCAACTAGGAACGGGACTGTGCCCTTGCGGGTGGTTGCCGAGGTGTCGTTCCCGGTGCTGCTCGCCGGCTCGGTCAGCCTTGGCAACGGTGCATTGCTCAGCACTGCAGGGTTCCTCGCTGCAGAATGCCCTCGGGGCCGGCTTCAGACGCTTTGTCGCCAAAAGATCAACGAAGGGCTCAATACCGGTGGTGGAGCGCTCATGGTGAGCGTCGTCCCGGGCCCGCGCGGTCAACAAGACGTTAGCCGGTACCTCAAGAACTACCAATCAATTGCGGCACTTCCTTCAACTCCGCTATCACTCGTTAATTTCGGCGAAGCCGTTGACTTCCCGCTCATTTTTGGCACGATCTTGGCCGCCTTCGGCGCCGCGACTCTGGTTCATCTACTGGTTGTAAGCGTGGCGCGTCGCCGTCGAGAGATCGGCCTGCTAAAAGTGCTCGGTTTCGTCAACACCCAGGTCGGCTCCGTCGTGGCCTGGCAGGCGACGACCCTGGCGGCGATAGGGATAATCGTCGGCACCCCGCTCGGAGTAGTAATCGGGCGGGTGGTGTGGAGGGCGTTCGCCAACAACCTGGGGGCCGTGCCCGTCTCGGTCGTACCGATCTGGTTCATTGTCGCACTTCTTGCGGGCGTAGTCGTTGTCGCCAATCTCATCGCAATCGGACCGGCATTAGTTGCAACGCGCTCAAAGCCGAAGGAGCTCCTGCGGGCGCAGTGAACGGGCGACCGCTACGGTTTTCCAGCTCGGACAAGCTCGTCCAGCATCGGGTCAAGTTGCCCGATCCCGACCGAAAGATGGCCTTCTCCCTGTTCGAGGTGGACCGTCGCGCCCGGGAGGTGCGCCGCGAACCACTCGCCGTGCGCAAACGGCACCATGAGGTCGGCGGAACCTTGCCAGATCGCGGTAGGGACCGAGATCTCTTTGATCCCGAACCCCCAGCGGCGGGTGAACGCAAGGTCGTCGTCCACCCACCCGTCCACGCCGGTCCGCAGGGCTTCGCGGAAGTTGGCAACCATGTCCTCACCAAACTCGTCGGTCAACACTGCCTGGTCGACATCCGGCAGCAACGTCCGGAGCGAGGAGATGATCATCTCGACTGTCGGTTCCTTCAGATGGTCGCGCCACTCGGAAATCAGACGCCGGAGCTGGTCCTCGCCTTGCAGCGCGGTCCCGAACTCGGTCACGTTTTCCTGCCCCATGCCGGCGGTCCACTCGAGGTCGTCAGCCTCGTAGGGGGCGACCCCGGCGATCACCAGGACGGCTGAGGCTGCCTCCAGACGTGCGGCGCAAGCGAGGGCATGAGGGCCTCCGCCGGACCATCCGGCCACCAGGCAACGCTCAGCACCGATCGAAGCCAGCACGGCCGCAGTGTCCGCGACCACGTCGACTACGCTGCGGCCGGGCTGGCGGGTTGAGCTTCCGTACCCGGGCCTCGACGACGTGACGAAGCGCAAATCTCGCTCGTGAGCGGCCCGTTCCATGGCCCGGAAGGGCACGGAGGAACCGGGTGTCCCATGATGGAACACGAGAGGGACGCCGTTTGCGGGCCCGGTCACCCTGACGTCGAGGAGCCGCCCGTCCGGCAGGACTAGAGGTTCAGAGGAAGAATTCGTCATCTTGGCTATCCTGCCACTCGCGGCGAAGACGCGAGCGGGCTATCCGGCACCTATTAGGCTCTCTACGTGGCTCTGCGCGTCGTGCTTGCCGAGGACAACTACCTGGTCCGAGAAGGGGTGGGCAAGCTCATCGACTTGGAGGACGACCTCGAAGTGGTGGCTGTCTGCGCCGACTACCCCTCGCTGGTGAAGGCCGTCGAGCAAGAGGTCCCCGATGTCGTCGTGACCGACATCCGCATGCCGCCAACGGGGACCGACGAGGGGATCCGTGCTGCGAACGAACTACGCGGCCGCTACCCCGACATGGGAGTGGTGGTGTTGAGCCAGTACTCAGAGCCCGCATACGCCCTCCAGTTCCTGGAAAGCGGCTCCAAGGGCCGGGCCTACTTGCTCAAGGAGCGGATATCGGACATCGGCCAGCTCGCGTCCGCCATCCGCGAAGTGGCACGGGGAGGATCCGTTATCGACCCCGAGGTGGTCGACAAATTGGTCACAGCACGCTCCAGGGGTGCCCGCTCACCGCTGCGCGCACTTACTCCCCGCGAGGTGGAGGTCCTCGGCGAGATGGCGCAGGGCAAGAACAACGCGGCCGTCGCTGCCTCGCTTGTGCTGTCGGAACGGGCGGTTGAAAAGCACATCAACTCCATCTTCTTCAAGCTCGGGCTGACCGAGGAGCCCGACGTGCACCGTCGTGTGAAGGCCGTGCTCCTGTTCCTCGCAGCGCAAAACTGAGCCTCATGGTGGTGCTGCCACCACAGCGCGGGTGGTGCTGGCCAAGTGGGCGAGGCCGGCCTGCTCTGTCAGGATCCTCCTAATGGCTGCGGGACCAGTAAGCGTCCTGGTCGTTGACGACCAGGCACCCTTTCGCAGCGCTGCGCGACTTGTCGTCCGAGCCACCCGCGGGTTCGAGGTAATCGCGGAGGCCCAGTCCGGGGAGGAGGCCCTCGAAAAGGTCGAGCTTCTCAGGCCCGACCTCGTCCTCATGGACATCAACATGCCGGGTATCGGGGGTATCGCAGCAACTCGCCGCATAAGCAGCGAGTACCCAGAGGTCCGCGTGGTACTTCTCTCCACCTACGACAAGGACGACCTGCCCGCCGACGCCCGCACGGCCGGTGCGCTCGCCTACGTCCACAAGGAGAGCTTCGGCCCGGACATCCTGGAAGAAACCTGGTCCAAGCGCCTCGCCGACCAGTCGTAACGCCGCCGGCCTGTCCGGGCCTGGTCCACCTTTATATTTGGCCAGTTTTGCTCGAGCCGCCCCCCGAAACAGGGGCGGCGCTAGTTGAGAGGGATGCGGCCTGTGATCGCGGTGCCCTTGCCGAGTGCGGAGCGGACCTTCAAGCTCCCTCCCATCGCCCCCACCCGGTCGCCCATATTTACAAAGCCGGCGCCTTTGCCCTTGCTGCCGTTGGACTCGAAGCCCGCGCCGTCGTCGGAGACCTCGAAGAAGAGCACGCCTGTCTCCTCCCAGACGTGGATCTTGACCGTGGCTTCCGGGCCGGCGTGCTTGCCAGCGTTCTGGAGCGCCTCGAGGCAGCAGAAGTAAACCGCCGCCTCCACCTCGGGTGAATGGCGGGCGAGCGAAACGGCATCCACCTCGGTAGGCAGCGCGGCGCGCCCAGCAGCGGAGCGCAGGGCCTCTTCGATGCCCCTGTCGGCCAGCAGGGGCGGGTAGATGCCATGAGCAAGCGCGCGAAGTTCTTGGACCGCACTTTGCAGGCCCTCGCCGAGCTGGTCCAGGATCTCCAGCGAGGCTTCGGGGTCGCTTTCGGCCAGCCTGCGCGCCAAGCGGACATTGACTGCCAGCGCGACCAGGTGCTGCTGGGCACCGTCGTGAAGGTTGCGCTCTATCTGGCGGCGGGCCGCGTCCGACGCAGCAACGATGCGCGCCCGGGACTCTTGAAGCTCCTCAGCCTTCTCGCGCAGCTCCTCGAGCGACTTTTGCAGGGCCGAGTCCAGCTCGACGTTGTGCAGTGCGAGGCCAACCTGGCGGGCGAGCTCGGTCAACATCGTGTCGTCGTCGTTGGTGAACTGGTCCGAGCCGGCAGGGCGCACCGCGACGATCAACCCGAGCACGCGGCCCGAGTGGGTCGTGGGTGCCACTCGCAATACGGCCCCTTCCCGTCCGGCGACGATGGCCGGCATCCACACGCTGAGCCAGGCCGTCCCGGTCACGCCGGCGCGAGCGACCACAGATTCCTCTTCGGGCTTGAGAACGAAGCTCGTCGCGGCGGAGTCCGGCGACGAGACCGAACGCTGGAGATGTCCCTCGGATCCCGTCCAGACCTCTGCGACACTGAGCGCCAGCGTCTTTCGCAGCGACTCCGCCACCTGCAGCAGCAGTTCGTCCATGGGTATGGCGCGGGAGAGGCGGCTGCCGAAAGTGCGCAGGACGGCGTCGGGTGCTTCACGTTCCCCGTAGACGAGACGGTTGGAGTAGAGGCTGAGGCGCTGGCGCGCCGGGCCGTACAAAACAGCGGCGACCGCCGCGGAGACCATCGAAAGCACGAGCAACGACCGTTCCGAGCGGGTCGGGGTATTGCCGAGACCGGCGACCACAACCAGGTAGACACCGGCCACCACCCCCGTGAGGCCGGCGATCGAGACGGTATGAGCGAGGATCCGGTCGATCCTGGCGGCGAAACGCCTGGTGCTGCACATTGCGACGGCTGCGGCAAAGGGGAGCAGGGCCACCGTCAGGACCAAGCCGGCGCGCGTCGGCCATCCGAGCAACACCCGCAGTGCGAGCGCCACGAGCAGCGCCTCCACCGCCACGGCCGCGGCCCACCCGAACCATTGCATGCGCTGGCGCTCGAGGCCTGACGACCGTGAGTACCGGCGCTGGGAGACGCCCGCACCGATCGCGACCGCCAAGACAGCCTCGGTCCCGACCGGCCAAAGCGGCAGCGATGGCCGCTGTGCCCATAGGGCGAGGCCGAGCGCCACGCCCACGACGTAGCCGCCGGCGACGACGAGCCGGCTGAGCCGGCAGCTCCCGTCCGGGATCCCGAAAAGGACGTGCATGGCAACGATCGGCAGGAGCGCAAGGGCCAAGGGCTCGCCGAAGCGTGCCAGGGAAAGGAGCGTTGCGCTGACGGCCGTGCCGTGCGCGTGCGCATCGACCAGGGAGCCGCTTACAGCCACGATCCCCCCCAGGGCCGCACCGAGCAGGACCACGAGGGGTTGGCGTTCGGAAGGGCGCCTGGAGAGGGCGGTCACCCCGGCGAGGGCAAAGGCCACGACCACAGCCGCCCGCACCACCTGGGTGGCCAGGTCCCCCTTCGAGTCTGCAATAGGCGCCACCACTCCGCCCGCGACAGCCACCAGCGCAAGCCCGACCGAAAGCACCGCAGGGAGCGGCCGGGGCCCGGCTGTGCGCGGTAACCCCTGCCTCTTCTCCTTCTCCCGAGCGCTCTCCCGGACATCGCCCAGTTGGCTGACGATGATCGGGGCGCTCATTGTGCTGTTGTCGCTACCGCTCCGCTTGCGGCCGAGGCGCCGGCGCCAGGCTCGGTTCCTTCAATACGACCGTCGCGCATGCGCACTATCCGGGTGGCAGGCTCGGCAACCGACTCGTCATGGGTGACGAGGAGGATCGACTGGCCCCCGGCATGGAGCCTGCGGAACAGCTCGAGGACCTCATGACCACCCTCGGAGTCGAGCGCCCCGGTCGGCTCGTCGGCCAGCAACAGCGTCGGGGCGTTCGCCAAGGCGCGGGCGATGGCCAGGCGCTGACGCTGCCCACCCGACAGGACACCGGGCGCCGCCTTGGCCTTGTCCGCCAAACCGAGCAGATCGAGCAGGTCACGCGCGCGGCTCTCTGCCTTCTTGCGCCCGGTGCCCGCAATAACGGCCGGCAACGTTACGTTTTCCAGGACGCTCATCCCCTCCAGGAGGTTGAAGAACTGGAACACGATCCCGATGTGGCGCCTCCGCATCCTCGCCAGCGCGCTCTCGTCCATATCGCTAAGAGCTTCGCCCGCCACGAATATCTCTCCCTCGCTCGGCACGTCGAGGCCGGCGACGAGGTTCAACAACGTGGACTTGCCACATCCGGACGGGCCCATGATGGCAACGAACTCTCCTTGTTCCATGGTCATGTCGACGCCACGCAGAGCCCGCACCGGCGCTCCCTCGGCTTCGTAGGTCTTTCTCAGGCCCCTGGCCTCCATAACTGTCATTGGTCCTCCGGCTCCTTGTTCAACTTCACTGTTCGTCCGTGACGGCGCTGAGCCGCCACGCTCCTACAGGTGTGTCCCGGCCCTTCACGAGCGCGGGCGGTAGCTCCTCGGCAGAGGGCGGGTCAGCCAGCGACTCGTAGGTGGTCACAGAAAGGACCGTTTGGCCCGGCGACGCCCACTGCTGAAGGCGCTGCGCCAGGTTGACCGTGTCGCCGACGAGCGTGTACTCGAGGTGCTCGTCCGAGCCGAGCAGCGCCGCCGCCACCGGGCCCGTGGTTATCCCGATCCCGAGCTCGAAGAAAGGGAGGCCCTCGTCGCGCCAACGCGCGTTCACTTTTCGCTGGGCGGCGTGCATGGCGACGGCCGCTTCCACGGCCCTCCCGGCGTGGTCGTCCAGGGCAACTGGCGCACCGAACACCGCCATCACGGCATCGCCGACGAACTGCATGACGGTGCCCCGGGCGGCGACGATCGACTTGTTCATCTCGGCCCGGTGGACGTTCAACTGCCTGGCGAGCACGCTCGGGTCGGCTTTCTCGGCGATGGTCGTATACCCGCGGATGTCTGACATAAGAACGCTGACAACCAGCTCCTTCGTCTCGCCCGCGTGGGCACCCTGCTCGCGCATCATGTCGGCCACCCCGCTCGGCAAAAGCCTGCTGAGCGACTCGCCTTGCTCCTCCCGGTTGACGATTGCCTCGTACAGGCTGCGCAGGCGGCGCAGCGAGCTCTGGCCGCCGCTGCTTGCGTCAGCGGCCATCCGCAGGAACAGCTTTTCGACTGCGTCGGCAGCTGCAGAGGGCGTGATCCCCTGGGCGACCGCTATGGCCTTTATGGTGCGGCCTTCGGCCACCAGGTGGAGCAGGTCCTCCTCGGCGCGGGTGAGCTCGCCTTTGCCGGTGACAGGGTTGACCATTGCGTCGACGATGCTCGGGTCGAGCACCGACCCGCCGCTGGCGACCGTCCGGACCGCCCGGGCGAGCTGGTCACCCTCGGCGATCCTGTCTTTCAATAGGTACGCATAGCCGGCGGAGCCCTCACCCAGCAATGAGATGGCGTACTCCGGGTCGTCGAACTGCGACAGGACGACTATCCCGGTGCCAGGGTGGCGCTTGCGGATCTCGTGGGCCGCCTGGATGCCTTCCTGCTGGAACGTCGGAGGCATCCTGATGTCCGTCACAACCACCTGAGGGTTGAGCTCGGAGGCCCGGGTCACGAGCTCGTCGTAGTCAGCAGCGGTACCGACAACGCTGAAATCGTCCTCGAGCGCGAGCAAAGCGCGGACCCCTTCTCGCACGATCAAGTTGTCGTCCGCGAGGAACACACTGATCGTCGAAGACTGGAGGCCCTGGCCCTGTTGCACTTCAGTTCTGCTCCTCCCGGCGGTGGCCGGCGCTCAATTGCTGCAGTGCCTCCCGGTCGACCTGGTCTGCCTTGGCGACGGCAAGCTTGCACTTGGTTACGGCCCGCACGGTCGAGGTGCGAAGGCCTCCCTCTAGTACAGCACGCTCGCCGTGCATCGACCCCGGCCCGTACTCGGCGATGCGCTCTCCGTCCACTTCCACGCGCACGACGCCGTCAAGCACCAAGAACAGCTCTTCCCCGGGGTCGCCCTGCTCGACGATCGCGGTGCCTGGCTGCCACCTTGATCACCCGTGGCTTGGCGTCTCCCCGCATCAACTCGGCGGACAGCTGGCGCTCCAGGGCGGTCTCGACCTCGGTGGCCAGCGCCGGCGAGTCCTGGTCGCCCCAGGGGCTGTGCTTGCCGAAGGCGCTGCGGTACCAAGTCGAAAAGTCGATCAGGCCGCTCTTTTTCACCAACTTCCCGCTGGTGTCGTACACCCAGTGGCGACGGGAATGGGCTGGCCCCGATCAGATGGTGCTCGCAGGTACCGTCCGCATGCATTTCCAGTGCGAGCGTCGTCCAGGCAAGCGGGGCCGAGAACTGCACGAAGGGTGCCCTTCGAACACGGCGCGGCGCAGGCACCCCGGTACGGCCCCCACAGGTTTGGAAGAACGTCACCGTGGTCTCGGTCACCTCTGGTGCCGGCTGCAGGTCGGGCAGCGCCACGGCCTGGAACACGGCTTTCTTCGGGCCAACCTGCAGTGTGGTCGAGCCGATCAGGCCTTTACCCGACTGGCCGTAGCCGACGATGCGCCCGTCTTTTACCTCGACCCAGCCGTGCAGTTCGTTGGCGAAGCGGAACCGGTCACCCCGGCGGAGCTCCTCCAGGTCCTCGATGACGTCGGGCGGCGGCGGGTCGTAGTGGGCGACGCCGGTCTCGAAGGGGAGCTTCGTAGCGCCGGCGATCGCCTCCGAAGGGATCCATGAGATAGATGTGACAGCCCCTCTTATGTTCATGAGCCATACGGTAGGTCCGCGGGCAGGCCGTCACCAAGGGTGAGAGCCGGTGTCTCGGACGGGTGGGTACTCGTGGCCGTTGGGGAGGCTGGCACCACCAGGAGAACCCGCTCAGGCATTTTTGCCAAGACCCTTCAGCGCACTTCTCGCGGCCCAATAGCCGCACATGCCGTGGACGCCGCCGCCGGGGGGCGTCGAGGCGGAGCAAAGGTACAAGCCAGGTGCCGAGGTCTTGTAATTGTCCCAGCGCAGCGTCGGGCGGAAGAGGGTTTGGCGCAAAGTGGCCATGCCCCCCGTGATATCTCCCCCGACGTAATTGGGGTTTGCCTCCTCCGCCTGTGCCGCCGTCTTGGTCGCCCGAGCCAGGATGAGGTCCCGAAAACCAGGCGCAAAGCGTTCGATTTGCGCCTCGATCCGCTCGGCCATGTCCACTGTCGATCCCGACGGCACGTGGCAGTAGGCCCACAGGGTTTGACTGCCCTCAGGGGCGCGCGTGACGTCGACGACACCGGGCTGGGCGACGAGGCAGAAGGGCCGTTCGGCGTGGCGGCCCGCCGCCACCTCGGACTCGCTGGTGGCCACCTCTTCCAGCGTCCCGCCCACGTGGACCGTGCCAGCCTTCCGGCAGGCGGGAGCTTCCCAGGGGACCGGGCCGCTGAGCGCCCAGTCGACCTTGCATACACCCGGGCCATATCGGAAACGCCCCAGCGCCTTCTTGAACGAAGGGCTGAGCCGGTCCGCACCGAGGGACGCGAGATGGCGAGGCGAGGTGTCGGCGAGCACGGCCCTGGCCTCGGGCAGCTCGCTCCAACTGTTGACCCACCGGTCGAGCCGAATGGTCCCACCCAGGTCAGCCAGTTCGGCGACCAGAGCCTCCACGACCCGCTCGCTGCCGCCCTCGACGACCGGCCAACCGTAGGCATGGCCAAGGGTGATGAACAGCAGGCCGTATGAGCCGGTCAACGGTGTGCTCAGCGGGAGCATCGAGTGCGCGGCTGCTCCCGCCAGGAGCCCTTTCGCCTCCTCGCTTTGGAACCGGGCGGCGAGACGGGTGACCGGCAAAAGTCCCGGGAGCCCGAGACGTGCCATCGCGAGCGGGTGCCTCGGCGGGGCCCGAAGGGCCCGAGGAGAGTGGGGAGCACCTTGTCGACGTCTCGCACCAGCGGCCCGAAGAGGCGGCGGTACGCTGCCCCGTCGTCGCCCAAGCTCGCCGCAGTCTCGTCTACTGAAGGCACAACCGCACCCGCACGCCCTCCGTCGAGAGGGTGGGCGAAGGACACCTCGGGTGTGAGCAGCTTGACGCCTCGTGCCGCCAGGCTGACACTTCGAAAGAAAGGCGAGGCCGCCACCAGCGGATGGACCGCCGAGCAAATGTCGTGGTGAAAGCCTGGGAGCGTCAGCTCGGCCGAGCGGCACCCTCCGCCAGGAGCCGGTTCTCCTTCGTAGACCTCGACAGAAAGACCGGCGCGAGCCAGGGTCAGCGCGGCGGCCAGCCCGTTCGGGCCGGAGCCGATGACGACAGCATCGAGCGGGGGCACCATTGGCACGGTAGCGGGCCCTCCGGCGCAGGGCACTGGTGCTGGCCGGCACGCGGGGGTGTCCCAGCACCCCCGAAGAGAAACGTGCCTGCCTGATGGCTCAGCTCGCCAGCGCGGTAGGAAAATGGGGCGCAATGGTGCCCCGAGGGTCCGGCGAGTGACCGGCGAAGCCATACGGCTGGCGCGGTACCGCTTCGGTGCCACTTTCCGGCGGAGCTGGCCCGGCTATCTGAGCCTGGCGTTGCTCATCGGGCTGGTGGGCGGCCTGGCGATGGGGTCCATCGCAGGCGCGAGGCGGACCGACTCGTCGTTCACCGTGTTTTGGAAGAGCACCAACCCATCTGACCTAGTCGGCATTACGGGGATCCTCAACCCGAGCCTTCCCTTTTCGCCTTACGACGGGCCTCTCGGTTTCCAAGATCTCGCACCTCGCCCACGTGAAAAGCGTGGAGACGCAGTCCGGCATCAATATCCTGCCGCTGCAGCCTGACGGCGCCCCCGAGCAAAACGTCACCGAATTTTCTCCCGGCCCTGGCAACGGGTACGGGAGCGTGGACGGGCTTTACTTCAACCAGGACAGAGTCACCGTGACTGCCGGCCGGATGGCCGATCCTGCGGCGCCCGACCAGTTCATGCTGACCGCGGCACAGGCGCAGTCGATGGGCCTGCATGTCGGGGACAAAGTGCGCTTCGGCATCTACACGAACGCGCAGATCCAGTTAGCTGATTTCGGCTCGGCACGGGTAAGGCCGTACCGCGTTATCGAAGCCACGCTCGTGGGGATCGCGGCCTTCAATTCCAGCGTCGTGCAGGACCAGTCCGACGAGGGGTCGGCACCGGACAACCTGTTCACCCCGGCGCTCACGCGGCCGCTGCTCAAATGCTGCGTCAACTACAGCGAGAGCGGGGTGCAGGTGAGCAACCCCCGTTTCGACTCCGTGGTCATATCTGAGATCAACCAGTTTTACCCAAAGGGCGCGCCCGCCTTCGAGGCTGTCGCCCCGACGGTGCTGCCCAAGGCGCAACGCACGATCGAACCCGAGGCCCTTGCGCTCGGTGTGTTCGGGGGCATCGTTGCCCTCGCATGCCTCCTGATCGCCGCTCAGCTGATCGGGCGCCAGAATCCGCCTGGGCGCCGACGAAAGGCAAGCGCTCCGGGCCCTCGGGGCCAGCCCCGGGCAGATTTGGGCCGACGGGATGATCGGGTTAGTGGGCAGCGTGGTGTTGGGAGGCCTGCTCGCAGTCGTGGTTGCAGTGGGCCTTTCACCGATTGCTCCCATCGGGCCGGTGCGCCCGGTCTACCCCGGGCGCGGGCCTGAACTTCGACTGGACAGTTCTGGGGCTCGGGTTGCTCGTCCTTGTCCTGGCGCTGAGCGCCGTATCCGCCGCAATCAGCTTTCGATGGGTGCCCACGACGGTCCACTGACGACGTCGCATCGCAAAAGCCGCCTTCGCGCCTCCTGTCGGCGGCTGCGGCGGCCAGGCTGCCGGCTCCCGCCCTCACGGGTGTGCGCTTCGCCCTTGTACCCGGGAGCGGCCGCACCGCGGTCCCCGTACGCTCGGCCGTGCTGGGGGCGGTGATGGCGGTGATAGTGCTGGTTGGCACGGTGACCTTCGGGGCCAGCCTCAGCTCCCTCGTCTCGCACCCGTCCCTGTACGGCTGGAACTGGGACTACATGTTGAGCGCAGGAGGTGATCTTCCCCAACAGAAGGTGACTTCGCTTTTGGACCATGACCCATATGTGGCTGCGTGGTCGGGCGTCTACACCACAACCTTGCAGATAAACGGCCAGGTGGTCCCGGTGCTCGGGGAGACCCCGGGGACGACGGTGGCACCAGCGCTGCTTTCGGGGCATAACGTCCAAACGGCCGGGCAAGTGGTCCTGGGTTCGCTCACCCTCAAGCAACTTGGCGAACATCTCGGCGGGACGGTGGAGGTGAGCTCCGACGCCACCTCTCCCGAACGCCTGCGGATCGTCGGGACAGCCACCTTGCCGGCGATCGGGGGATCGGGACTACACCTCGAGATGGGGGTCGGGGCCGTGCTCTCGTACAAGCTGCTCCCGGCGGTGGACCTCAACCCCTTCGGTTCCGCGCTCCCCGGCCCGGCGGCTGCTCTCGTCCGGCTCCGCCCGCACGTGGACCGGTCCGCAGCGTACCGGTCGCTGGAGCAGATCGCTCAGGAGACGACGAACCCCGAGAACTTCGGCGTGGGCGTGATCGCGGTCCAGCGCCCGGCCGAGATCCTCAACTACCGCTCGCTCGGGAACACGCCCGTCTACCTGGGCGTGGGCCTGGCAACCGGCGCAGTCGTCGCCTTGGCCCTGACCCTCATCGCCTCGGTGCGCCGGCGCCGCGCGCGACCTCGCGCTGCTCAAAACACTTGGCTTCACAGAACGGCAATTGGCCGCCACCGTCGCCTGGCATGCGACCACCGCCGTGGCCATCGGGGTGGTGTTCGGAGTGCCCCTCGGAATAGCGACCGGGCGTTGGCTGTGGGACCTCTTCGCACAAGAGATCAACGCCGTTCCTACACCAGTGGTCCCGGTGTCCCAGGTTGTCCTGATAGCGCTGGGTGCCCTTGTACTCGCCAACATCGTCGCCGCAATTCCCGGCCGGTTAGCTGCTCGGACGCCAACCGCTCTCGTACTGCGAGCCGAGTGAGCGACCCAGTATCCGATGGTGATGTCGCAAAACCGCTAGATTAAGCGTGGGCGGTGCGGCAGGCTGAGCTCGTGATCGAAAGCTTCGAGCGCTGTTATCAGGCCGTGAAATCCGAGAGATCCCCGCTTCGACGGTTGGTTCTTCACGGCTGTGCGGACAACTGGCATCTATTGCCGCCCGAGTTGCCCGGCGATAACGCCTAAGCAAACCAACGTCACCTTCTACCCCACGGCAGCGGCATGCCAACGAGCGGGCTATCGCGCCTGCAAACGCTGCCGGCCCGACGCTACCCCCGGTTCTCCTGAATGGGACAGCCGGGCCGATCTGGTTGCCCGTGCCATGCGCCTCATCGCGGATGGCGTCGTCGACCGGGAGGGCGTCGGCGGCCTTGCGAGCCGTCTCAGTTACAGCACCCGCCAGGTTGAGCGCCTACTTATGGCGGAAGTCGGCGCTGGCCCGCTGGGCCTTGCTCGGGCGCAGCGGGCACAGGCTGCACGTGTGCTTATCGAGACGACAGGGATGCCGATGGCCCAGGTTGCGTTCGCCGCCGGCTTCGCCAGCGTCCGCCAGTTCAACGACACAGTGCAGGCAGTGTTCGCAGTTAGCGCCACCGAGCTGCGGCGTAAGGCGGGCCCGCCGGTCCAGGCCCCTGGCCAGACGCTGACGCTGCGCCTTCCCTTCCGATCCCCCCTTTGCGTCGACAACCTCTTCGGGCACCTCGCCGCCACGGCCGTACCGGGGGTGGAGGAAATGCGAGACGGTGCCTACCGCCGCACTCTCCGGCTCCCCCACGGCGTGGGCCTTGTCGCGCTCCGACCTGCCGAGGACTGCGTCTGGGCTTCGCTGTCGTTGGCCGACCTCCGCGACCTGACGTCTGCCGTGGCGCGCTGCAGACGGCTCCTCGACCTCGACGCCGATCCACAAGCGACCGACGAAAGGCTGTGCGAGGACCCTGCGCTGGCGCGGCTGGTCCGCTCGGCCCCCGGGCGCCGGGTGCCCCGCACGGTGGACGAGCCGGAGATGGCGGTCCGAGCCGTCCTCGGCCAACAGGTGTCCACCGCGGCGGCACGTACCCACGCAGGGCGGCTCGCCACGGCGTACGGGGAACCTGTCAACGACCCGGCCGGAGGCCTGTCCCGGACCTTTCCGAGCGCGATCGCCCTCGCCGAGGCTTTATCGGCACCAGCGCAGCCCGGTGTCGTCCCGCTGCTGGCCGGGCCGAGGGCTCGCCAAGCGACTCTCGCCGGCCTTGTCGCTGCCCTCGCCGACGGGAAGGTCGACCTCGGCCCTGGCGGCGACTGGGAGGAGGCGCGAGCCCAGCTGGGCCAGTTGGCCGGCGTAGGGCCCTGGACGGTGGAGATCATCGCGATGCGTGCGCTCGGCGACCCCGACGCCTTCCCTCTCACCGACCTCGGAGTTCGCCGGGCAGCGCTCGCAGCCCGCTTGCCCAAGGCCCCAAGCCAGCTCGCAGCGCGCGCCGAGGGTTGGCGCCCGTGGCGGGCCTATGCCACCCAGTACCTGTGGGCCACGCTCGACCACCCGATCAACAACCTGCCCTAAAAAGGAGCTTCGCATGACCTCTCCCCGCGCCATCACCCTTACCACCACAGTGGACAGCCCGGTCGGGCCCTTGACACTGACTTCCAACGAAGGCCGGCTTACCGGGCTTCATATGGCGGACCAAGCCCACGCGCCCGCCGACCGAACGGGCTGGGCCGACGACGCAGCGACCTTTCGGGACGTCACCGACCAGTTGGCCGCCTACTTCGCTGGTGAGCTCACGGAGTTCAACGTGGACCTGGACCTTGCCGGTACCGAGTTCCAACGCAGGGTCTGGGGAGCGCTGTGCCAGATCCCGTACGGGGAGACCTGGAGCTACTCTCAGCTCGCCGCGAAGATCGGCAGCAGCCGCGCCTATCGGGCGGTCGGACTGGCCAACGGCCGCAACCCTGTTGCGATCATCGTCCCGTGCCACCGGGTGATAGGGGCGAACGGGTCACTGGTCGGCTACGGCGGAGGGCTTGACCGCAAAGCTTTACTTCTTGACCACGAGCGCACGGTGCGTAGCGCCGCAACCATTGTGCAAAGCTGAAAGGGTGGAGCGCTCTTCGCTTTACGATTTTGCCGGCGGCGGTCCTGGGTTGCTCCGGCTCGCGGCGGCCCATCATCAGCGCTGCCTGGACGACCCCGTCCTGAACCACCCCTTTTCGCACCCCGGGCACCCCCAGCACGTCGAGCGCCTGGCCGGCTACTGGGGCGAGGTGTTCGGCGGGCCGCCGAGTTATTCGACCTCGTGCGGCGGGCAGTCGGCGATGCTCGACATCCATGCGCGCAACGAGATGGAGGACGACCTGGGCAGCAGGTTCGTCGAGTGCTTCGTCAAGGCAGCAGACGACGCCGGGCTCCCGGACGACCTTGAGTTCCGATCGGCTCTGCGCGCCTACATGGAGTGGGCCGTGAGCGATGTCATGGTCTACTCCCCACGCGACTCGATCGTGCCGGGATCCCTACCCGTGCCTCACTGGTCGTGGGACGGGCTCGAGGCCCCCGGCGCTGCCCGCTAAGTACCAGCCGGGGGTGTCACTGGATCGCCGTCCACGGTGACTCCGAAGTGGGCACACAAAGCCTTCAGATGGGCATGCAGCTCGTTGATGCTCGCCGTGTTCGCCGCTACCACCTTGGTGAGATTCGTATTTTCCTGAAGCAGCTCGGTCAGGTTGTTCTCCACGTCGACGATCTGGCTCTCCATGGCGACGTCGCGTTCTACGCCGGCGCGGATGTGGCCCAGCAGGGCGGTCAGCGCTGTCTGGCTCCGGTTGGCCGCCGCTGCGACCAGGAAACCGATGAACAATTCGGCGACCGTGGTGATGAGGTTGAGCGGGAAGTTGAAGCCCTCGCTCGTGAACCAGGAGGGGAGCCAGGACCCGCTGGCTACGCTGTGACCTCCGAAGGCGAAAACGAAGGTCCATGCCACGACAACTACAAACCAGAAGATGATGTTCGTCGGTCGGCCCATGGCCTCCGACACCCAGTTGGCGAAGCGAAGAAAGGCGTCCGGCTTCGGCGGCTCTTCTATGTCATCTGTGGGGATGGGCACTGCGCTTTTAGGCGCTTCCATCGTGGTAGCCACAACGCGTACCTCCTGATCGAACGGCTCCTGCTCGGTACGCTAGTGAACGGGTCAGGTAGCGTTCGGTTATGACATCGCTCAGTGAGCTCGGCCAGCGTGCCAAGGCGGCGAGCCTTGCTCTGGCGCTGGCTTCGACCGACACAAAGGACGCAGCCCTCGGGGCCGCAGCCGACCTCCTCTTGCAGCGGTCGGACGAAATCCTGACCGCAAACGGTGCCGACGTGGAACGCGCCAAGGCTGAAGGTGTTTCGGCGACGATCGTAGACAGGCTCCGCCTGTCCGATGCCCGCATCGCCTCCATGGCCGGCGGGCTGCGCCAGGTTGCCGGCCTGGCCGACCCGGTCGGAGAAGTCGTCGAGGGTTGGGTACGCCCTAACGGGCTCCGCATCGACAAGGTGCGAGTACCTCTCGGCGTCGTCGCCATCGTCTACGAGAACCGGCCCAACGTGACGAGCGATGCGGCCGCGCTCTGCCTGAAGTCGGGCAACGCGGCGTTCCTGCGGGGCAGTTCGGGCGCTTTGACGTCAAATCAGGCGATCGCCGCCGTCCTTCGCGAGGGCTTCGCCAAGGCTGGGCTCCCCGAGGACTGCCTTGTCCTTGTGGAGGACACCAGTTACGAATCGGCCCGGGAGTTCATGCGCATGCGCGGGACGATCGACTGCCTGATCCCCCGTGGCGGGCCTTCGTTGATCAACGCCGTCCTGGAGAACGCCACAGTCCCCTATGTCATCGACGGGGACGGTAATTGCCATTTGTACGTCGATGCGTCGGCCGACCTCGAAATGGCACTTTCCCTTCTTGTCAACGGGAAAACCCAGCGGCCAAGTGTCTGCAACGCAACGGAGTCCCTGGTCGTGCACCGAGATGTGGCCGAGGCCTTCCTGCCGTCTGTGGCAGAAGCGCTGAAGAATGTCCGTCTTGTCGGCGACGAAAGTGCGCGGGCGATCGTGGCGGAGATCGAGCCCGCCACAGAGGAAGACTGGGGCAAGGAGTACCTCGACCTCGTCCTGTCCGTTCGCGTGGTGGACAACATCGACGGCGCTATCGCCCATATCCAGCGTTACGGGAGCGGCCACACCGAGGCGATTGTCACCCGCGACCTGGAGGCTTCGCAGCGCTTCACACACGAGGTCGACGCCGCAGCGGTAGTTGTGAACGCGTCGACGCGCTTTACCGACGGGGAGCAGTTCGGTTTCGGCGCGGAAATCGGCATAAGTACTCAGAAGTTGCATGCCCGCGGGCCGATGGGGCTCCGCGAGCTCACGACCATCAAGTACGTCATCACCGGCAACGGCCAGATCCGCGTCTAAAGGCGCATCGCATTGTGACCCACGCGGTTGGCGCAGGGCGAGCCGATCACCCTTTCAGTGCTCCGCTGAGCCCGGTCCCGCGCAGGACCCGGCGTTGCAAGAACAGAAAGCCGATGATCGGGACGAGACAGGCGACAAGCATCGCGGCGAGGAACACCCCGAGCTCGGTCTGACCCTGGATCGCCGGCAGCCGGACCGATAGCGGCTGCAGGTTCGTGTCAGTGAGGACGAGCAGCGGCCAGAGGAAGTCCTTCCACGAGGCGAGCACGACAAAGATGGACACGACACCGAGGATCGGCTTTGACATCGGCAGCACGATCGATAAGAACAGGCGCAGCTTGCCGGCGCCGTCGATGCGCGCCGCCTCGAAGATCTCGCGTGGGAGGTTGTCGAAGAAGCGTTTCATCAGCACCACGTTGAACGCGCTCGCGGCCTCGGGCAGCCAGATCGCCCAGTAACTGTCAACGTACGTGCCGCCGATCAGCGGCGGGTGAACGATCTCTATGTAGAGCGGTACCAGCAGCACCACCGTGGGGACGAACAGCGTCGTGAGCAGCGCAGCCATGATCAGGTTGCCCCACTTGGGCCGGAGTACCGAGAGCGCGTATGCCCCGGTGGTGGCAACGATGATCTGCGCGACCCATGAGCCGAAGGCGATAGCGATCGTGTTCCACAGATAGAGCCCGATATCCACTTGCGACCACGCATCCGAGACGTTGCTCCAGGCGGTCCCGTGCGGGAAGATCCCCATCGGATGGATAAGTGTGTCCTGGGTCGGGGTGATTGCGGCTTTGGCGAGCCACAGGATCGGGCCGAGCCCAACAACGACGAGCAGGACAAGCAACGCTACCTGCGCGGTCCCGAGCCCGTACTTGACACTGGGCCGTTTCCAGTCGGTAAAGGATACGAGGCCCTGTGGGGTCTCCTCGGACCGTTGGCCGGGCTTGCGCCGGAATTGCAGGGCGCTCATCCCGTGCTCCACGAGCGCGTGGCTCGCAGGTAGATCAGTGAGAAGACCGCCAAGAACGCTACAAGCATCAGGCTGAGCGCAGCGGCCTCCCCGTAGCTCGCGCCGAGCGAGTTGCCGAACGCGTAGTTGTAGATCAAAAGTAGGACCGTGATCGTTGCATTGTCCGGGCCCCCCGAGGTGAACAGGTACGGCTCCAGGAAGACCTGTGCGGTACCAATGATCTGCAAGATCAAGGTGACGAGCAGGATGGTGCGCATCTGCGGCAGGGTGACGTTCGCGATCTTCTTCCAGAGCCCGGCACCGTCGACCGCGGCCGCCTCGTAGAGCTCCGCGTTCACGCCCGTCAACGCGGCGAGGTAGATGATCACGGTGCCGCCGGCATTCGCCCAGGTCGACTCCAGCACCAGGGAAGGCATCGCTTGGCTCTCGGACTGGATCCAGGGCTGTGGGCCGATCCCGACCCAGTGCAACATCGTGTTGAATACCCCGCTCGGACCGCCGTCGTAGAAAAACTTCCAAAGCAGCACAGCGACGACCGGCGGGACCACGACCGGAAGGTACGCAAGCGCGCTGTAAAGGCCCCGCCGCTTGCGGACCTCACTGATCAGCACTGCGACCGCGAGTGGGACAGGATAGCCAAAGACCAGCGCGAGCCCGGCGAACTCGGCGGTGTTCTTGACGGCGATCGGGAAAAGCGGGTCGTGGACCACCTCGCTGAAGTTCTGGAACCCGACCCAGGTCGCCGGTTGCACCAGGTTCGTGTGCTGGAACGCCATCAGCACCAGGCGCACGATCGGGTACCACGAGAAGGCCCCGAAGACGAGGAGGAGCGGCAGCAGGAACAACAGCGTGGACAAGCCGCCGTGGCGGATCCAGGTCAGCGGCGTACGCCGAGGGCGGCCACGTCCTGCGGACGGAACCCGCGTTGTAGGCGCGGGCTCCATCAGCTCCAGGTTTGGTTTAGTGGGGTTGATCGTCGACATCGTGCCGTCTGGGCCTGCGGCCGGGAGGCCGGGTGGTCGCGCTATACCAGCACGACCACCCATGCCCGATCAAGCCAGGAGTCTTACGATCCTGACTGAATTGAGTGCTGGCCCACGGAGTTGGCCGCAGAGAGCAGGCTCGACGGGTTCGCGTTCTGCTCGGTCAGGACAGCCTCGACAACCGAGTCAAGGTCGCCGTACACGGCCTGGGTGGCCGACTCTGGCTCGGGGATTATCTGGTCTTTGAAGATGGCCGTGGTGAAGGGCGCCATCTGTTTGAGAGGGACGTTGATGTAGGGCTTGATCCAGCTGTTGTAGAGGTTCTCCTGGGTCTGGTTGAAGATCGGGACCTCCGGGGTACCGACCGGCTGCTTGGACGCTGCCTCTGTCTTTGCCCAAGCGATCGCGGCGTTGCGGTTCACATACTTCTGGAGGTAGTAGAAATCGATCCACTTCACCGCCGCCGCAACCTGCGCCGCTGAGGCACCGGGGCTGACCGCGCACAGCGTGCCGCCGCCGAGCACGCCGGCGTTCTTGTTGTTCGCCAGCGGGATCGGCGCAAGGCCGTAGATGCTCGACTTGATGTTGTAGGACTGCACCATGTTGGTGTACACGTCAGAACCGCTGATGAACATCCCGACCTGGCCGGCTGCAAACGCCTGGTTGATGTCACTCCAACCCCAGTCGAAGTCGGAGCCCATCGAGTTGTCGGTCCAGCGCATCGTCTTCAGCAAGTCAAGCGCCTGAACCGCCTGCGGGTTGTCAAACGTCGCCTTCGCCTTGGAGCCGATACCGGACTCCATACGGCCACCAAGGGCATAATCGAGCGTGGTCAGGATCCAACCGGCGGTGTTGTCGTTTGCTCCCATCTCCGCGTAACCGGCCGTGCCGGTCTTATCGGAGATCTGCTTCGCGTCAGCCTCGATCTGCGCCCAGGTCGTGGGAGGGTCGTTCGGGTTGAGCCCCGCCTCGGTGAACAGCTGACGGTTGTAGCTCAGTGCCTGGGCGTAGGACGCCTCTGGGATCGCGATGACGTTACCCTTGGAGTCGGTACCTTCGGCGATGACGGCCGGGTTGAACCTGTTGAAGTACGGCAGCGCGTCGGCGTACGGCGTCAGGTTGGCGAGCTGGCCGTTATCGCCAAGCGCACGACCGTCGGTGAACGGGACCGTAAACATCGTTGGCAGGGTCCCCGCCGCCAGCTTCGCGGCAAACGTCGAGCCGAGCCACTGGTAAGTGGACGGCGTGACCTCGATGCCCGGGTTTTCCTGCTCGAACAGCTTGATCTGCGCGTTGAACGCCGCCGTCGCAGCCGCGGTGCTACCCGGGATCAACGAAGCGACGCTGATCTTGACTACCGGCACGCTCGCGGCGGCCGTTGAAATCGAACTGGTAGCAACAGCCACCAAGGTCGCGGCGGCGACGACTCCACCCATGCGGATGGACGTCCTTGCCCTGGTTTTGAACCTCATTGCCTTCTCCTCTCCCTCACTAGGAAACTGTGTCGCGTCCGAGTAGGTTCCGGGTCGGACGCAGCCCGGTCTGTGGCCTGGACGAGCCAGACCTTGGTGTCGTGCGACAACGTGCCGCCGACAAGCTCTGCACTCCCCACGAGGACGTCTGCGCCCCCTTACCGGGCTCGTGCACCCGGGACGGCCCGCCGCCCCTTTGACGGCTTGGTGCGAGTGTACGCTCGCCGACTGTTCAGTGCAAGCCACTCCACCGTTGCCTGCAAAATATCGACAAGTCGACCTAAAGTTCTTGCATGAGGAACGCGGAACCCCTATGCTCCCTGACATGCCGTCGAGGGGACGGCAGGCCTTCAGGTCCGCCGACCTGGGCACGGTAGATGCCGGAGGACCTTAAGGTGCGTTCGTCACCGACCACAGAGCAAAGCGTGCCTTGGTGGACCGCGGCAGCCATCTACCAGGTGTACCTAAGGAGCTTCGCTGACGGCGACGGCGACGGCGTCGGAGACCTCGCCGGTTGCCGGTCGCGCCTTGCATACCTGGCAGAACTGGGTGTCGATGCGATCTGGTTCAACCCGTTTTACTTGTCCCCGATGGCCGATGGGGGCTACGACGTAGCCGACTACCGCCAGATCGACCCCCAGTTCGGGTCGCTGAGCGATGCGGAGGCGCTCATCAACGAGGCCCACGCTCTAGGCATCCGGGTGGTACTGGATATTGTCCCGAACCATTGCTCGGACCGGCACCCTTGGTTCGTGGCGGCCCTGTCCTCAGCGCCAGGTTCGGCTGAACGCCGGCGCTTCTACTTCCGTCCAGGCAGAGGCCCCGCCGGCGAGCTCCCGCCGAACGACTGGCAGTCTGAGTTCGGTGGCTCGGCTTGGACCCGTACGACCGGGCCTGACGGGTCGCCGGGGGACTGGTACCTCCACCTGTTCGCTCCCGAACAACCGGACTTCAACTGGGAGGACCCTGCGGTAAGGGAGGAGTTCGAGGCGGTCCTGCGTTTTTGGTTCGACCGGGGCGTCGACGGTTTCCGGGTCGACTCGGCGGCATTGGTGGCAAAGGACCCCGGGCTATCGGATATCGGTGAGACGCCCACGAGTTACGGCCCGGGCATGCACCCCTTCGTCGACCGCGACGAGGTACACGAGATATACAGGAGCTGGCGTCGTATTGCTGACGAGTACCCCGACCAGCGGGCCCTGATCGGCGAGGTATGGCTACCGGACCAAGAACGTTTCGCGTTGTACCTGCGCGACGACGAGTTCCATTCCGCGTTCAATTTCGACTTTCTTTGCTGCGCTCTCGAGGCTCCCGCCCTGCGGCGAGTGATAGACGACACCCTCGCCTCGCACGCACGACTTGCCGCTACCACCACTTGGGTGCTCTCCAACCACGACGTCGTGCGGCACGTGACCCGCTACGGGCGCGCCGAAACTGCGTTCAAAATGGACGACCGGCGGATAGGTGAGGCCAGCGACATAGAGCTCGGGACGCGCCGGGGCCGCGCCGCCGCCCTGGTGTCGCTCTCCCTGCCGGGGACCGCGTACATCTACCAAGGCGAAGAGCTCGGCCTCTGGGAGGTAGAGGACCTGCCGGAAGAACTGCTACAGGACCCGTTTTGGCAACGGTCCGGAAAGACCGACCGCGGCAGGGACGGCTGCAGGGTACCGATTCCTTGGTCGGGTCAAGCCCCACCGTTCGGCTTCACGGACAATGGGGCAACGTCGTGGCTACCTCAACCCCAGGACTGGAAGGCTCTCACCGTCGAGACGGAACGCTTGAACCCAGCCTCCATGCTCGCCCTCTACCAATCCGCACTGGCGATCAGGAGGCGCGAGCCCTCGCTGCAGACACGCGCGTTCGCCTGGGAAGACGCACCCGACGGGGTACTTTGCTATTCACGCGGCGACAACGTCGTAGTACTGGTCAACCTGTCCGCCAAGCCGGTGGCGCTGCCTAAGCACGACAAGGTCCTGATCGCCAGCGGGCAGCTGTGGGGCCGCGTCCCGCCGGTGACGGCCGTATGGCTGCGCCGCAAATGAGCTTCGGCCGGCCGGTCGGGCCGGGCTGAAGCGCCGGCGAAGGACGTTAGACGTCGAACCCGAAGACCTTAGACGCGAACCCGAAGGGGAGCTGTTGAGCCCCTCACAACGAGCTCGGGCTCGAAAAGCAAACGTTCGCCATTGACCATCGTGCCGTCGATCTGGCTGGACAAAAGCTTCACGGCTGCCCGGCCCATTGCCTCTATCGGTTGACGGATCGTCGTAAGAGGCGGGTCGGTGCAGGTCATGAGGGCGGAATCGTCGTAACCGACGATAGAGATGTCGTCGGGGACACGCAGCCCGAGGCGCCGTGCCGCCCTGATGGCCCCGAGTGCCAACGGGTCGCTCGAACAAATAATGCCCGTGATCCCGCGCCCGACCAACCGGGTAGCGGCAGCGTGACCAGCTTCCAGAGAGAACGGCACATGCTCGACGCGCCCTACCTCCTTGATACCGGCCCGCTTGGCCACGGCCAGGAACGAAGCCAACCGGAGCCGGCTGGGCATGTGGTCCTCGGGGCCCAGGATCATCCCGATCTCGTCGTGGCCTAGCGCCCGCAGATGACTGAAGGCTTGTTCGGCGGCAACGGCGTCATCGGTAGCAACCTGCGGGAAGGTCAAGTCCTCGCTCGAAGCGTTGACGAGCACGACCGGCACGGCGCGCTCGTGCAACAAGCGGTAGTGCTCGTGTGACGAGTTGGCCTCGGCAAAGTTGCCGCCGGCAAAGATCACCCCCGAGGCGTGCTGGTCGAGGAGCATCGTCACGTACTCGGGCTCGGACAGTCCATTAGGGCCGCTGGCGCACAGGACCGGCGTGAAATGGAGTTGGGCGAGCGCGCCACCGACCACCTCGGCCAGCGCCGGGAAAATGGGGTTGTTCAGCTCCGGGAGGACGAGGCCCACCAAGCGGGCCCGCTTGCCCCGCAACTTTGTGGGGCGTTCGTAGCCCAGCACGTCCAATGCGGTGAGCACCGCCGTACGAGTTGCCGCCGAAACCCCGGGCCGTCCGTTGAGCACGCGGCTCACCGTTGCCTCGCTCACTCCCACTTTGTCGGCCACCGCACTCAGACTGCGCTTCAAGAACGTAACTTTACGTCAGATCCACGCGCGTTCGCTGGAAAAACCGATCGGCCCGGAGAGACATAGAGACGCTCGGGGCTACGCTGCAGCCGTGGCTGCCGGTCCGGGGCTAGTCAAAAAAGTCCTTGTCTTCGGCGCTTAGATGCCCTCTAGCTGCGGCGACGTTGAATTCGACCCCCATTCCCGGGCGGTCCCAAACGTCGATGAACCCGTCCTTGACAATCGGGTCGGGCAGCCCGTCGACGATGTCGTACCACCAGGAAGGGTCGCCAACCGGGTACTCGAAAGCGATGTAATTTGCGGGCAGCGTTGCACAAACCTGGACGAGGGCGGCCAGGCCGAGGAGGCCGTCGCCCGTGCCATGGGGCGCCATGAGCACTCCATGCAGGTCGGCGTACTCGGCGACCCATTTCAGTTCGGCTATCCCACCTACGTCGCATGGGTCCGGGCCGATGACATCGACGGCATGGCGCTCGATCAGGTCCTTGAAGTTCTGGCGGAGGTAGATCTGCTCGCCTGTGTGAATGGGCGTGGAGGTAGCCCTGGTTACCTCGCGGTAGACGTCGGCGTTTACGTACTGGGTGTAGTCGCCGGTTATGAGGTCCTCCGCCCAGAGGACATGGAGGTGTTCGATCGCCTTGGCGAAACGGATAGCGTCAGGGACCGTCCAACCCGGGCCACAGTCCAGGGCCAGCCCGACCGTATCGCCCAGCGCCTCCTTCATTGCTTCCACGCAGTCGACCACATACCTGAGCCCGCGCTCGGTGAGCAACCCCCGCCCGTAGTTCCCATGCCCAGCGAGGACCGGGTCCCCGTACGAAAAACCCGTCATTTCCCTGGGCGCCATGCTGTGGAACGCGACGCCCTGCTTGATGATGCTGAAACCTTCGGGGGACGCTTTCATCTTCAACACATTTTCTGCATGGTCCTCCGGAGAAACGCCCTCCATAGGGAACCGCACGGCCCCGTTGTAAACGCGCACACGGTCGCGCACTTTGCCCCCGAGGAGCTTGTAAACCGGGACGCCAGCGGCCTTCCCGGCGAGGTCCCAAAGCGCCATCTCGATGGCGCTAACTGCGCTTCCCCAGGGCTTAAAGGCACCGCGGTGGCGCAGTTTCAGCATCACCCGTTCGACATCTGTCGGGTCTTCCCCGATGATGAACTGCTCGTAGTACAACACGTGCGAGCGAAGGTAGGGTTTGAACGACTCGACCGCGGCATAGCCGCTCGTACCGTCGTCGGTGACAACCCGGACGATTGGGTTCTTCCCGATTACCGCACATTTCAGTGCAGTTATCTTCATTTCGGTCCGACCTCCACGATGTCGTGCTCCCATCCAAGGAGGCGCTTCGCTTTGGCGCAGCAGTACAGGCCCTCGTCGCCAACAGGCTCGTGGCGTCTGGGCACTTCAGGGTAAAACTCCTCGCAAAGCTCCGCTGTTGCCACGTTGGCGGCAGTCCTGGGCGCGACCACAAAGAATGCCTCGTGCCCTTTCCAGTTGGCATCAAGGACGGCGTAGCAGGCACTCGCTGCCGCGTCCAGAGTCGTGTAACCCCACAAGTCGCGGCTGTAACGGCCGACGTTGCTTGCGATCTTGGCCGCTAGTTCAGCCGGGGAGGCAACGAGGTGGTGGATGCGCAGACTGCCTACTGAGAGGCTCCCGTTGCCCCGACATACAGAGTCCGCCTGGACCTCACCGATGAACTTGGAGAGCCCATAGGGATCCTCGTTATATGTCGGGTGCTCCTCGTCCAGCGGGAAATAGTCATAGCGGGGCCGCTTGGAAAAGGCCCCACCGAGGGCATTTATGCTTGACGCGTAGCAGAAATGCTCTATGCCGACCTCGGACGCCACGCGCAAGGCGTTGTAGCTCGCGACCACGTTTGTGTTGTGGACCACTTCCGGCGGTGCACCGAGCGGGCTGGGATAGCCTGCCAAGTGGACGAGCGCGTCGCACCCGGCCACGGCCCGCCGCAATTCCTCGTAAGACGTCACGTCTGCCTGTAATTGGTTCGCGACATCCACCCCCGGGGCAGCAGCAACGGGCTCGGTTGCGGTCACGGGGCGGATGTCGATGCTCACGACCTTGTGCCCGCGCCGGCACCCTTCCGCTACCACTGCACTGCCCAGTAGCCCTCTGCCCCCGGTTACACCGATCTGCACGTCGTGCCAGGCTAATCGCCACGACCGTTCGGGGCGTCACACGGGTCTGGGCGTCACACGGGTCTGGGCGTCACACCGGTTGAGTCCCCGGGGCATTACCTGGCGGATATTGGAGGGCGGGCTGGGCGAATATTGGAGGGCGCCGGGGCCGGGTGCCCCCGTAAGATGGCTGGATGACGACAACCGGCAGCTCAGGGGCCCGGTGGGAGAACCCGAAGGCTGTCAACGAGGCGCTGGGCGGGGTGGGCTACCTTGCCGACGAGGGCATCGCAGCGGTGGTGTTCCTTGCCGACCGGCTCGGCAAGCCCGTTTTGGTGGAGGGGCCAGCCGGCACGGGCAAGACCCAACTCGCCAAGTCCGTAGCGGAGATGACCGGCTCGCGGCTCATCAGGCTGCAGTGTTACGAGGGCCTGGACGAGTCGAAAGCGCTCTACGAATGGAACTACAAGAAGCAGCTGCTGCGCATACAGGCCGAACAGGTGACCCAAGAGGGCGAGACCTGGCAGGAGCTCGAAGAGGACATCTTTTCGGAGCCCTTCTTGATGCCACGGCCGTTGCTGGAGGCCATCAGGTCGACCGACCCGGTCGTGCTGCTGATCGACGAGGTCGACCGCGTCGAAGTCGAAACCGAGGCACTTCTCCTGGAAGTCCTGTCCGACTACCAGGTTTCTGTACCCGAGATGGGCACGGTCAAAGCTACACAGATCCCGTTAGTTTTCTTGACGTCCAACAACACCCGTGAACTGTCGGAAGCGCTCAAACGACGCTGCCTTTTCTTGCACCTCGACTACCCCTCGGTCGAACGGGAACGAGAGATCGTCCTTACCAAGGTTCCCGATATCGAGGAGTCGCTGGCGGACCAGGTGGTGCGCACGGTGAAGCTCATAAGGGCGCTCGAGCTGAAAAAGGCCCCCTCGGTCTCAGAAACACTCGACTGGGCACGCACGCTCGTCCTGCTCGGGGTTGCCCACCTTGACACCGCCACAGCCAAGAGCACGCTCAACGTGCTGTTGAAGTACCGCTCCGACATCGAACGGGCGGCCAAGGAGCTCGTGGCCGCCGAGGCATGACCGCGGGGCTGGACCGGTCTTGACATCGACCCAACCCGGTACCCGGGCCGCGGAACTTGTGCTTGGCGGCGGTCTTTTCAGCACGTTCGGTGAGTTCGTCGAGGAACTGCGGGCCGCCGGCGTACCTGTCAGCACGACAGAAGTCCTGGACGCAACCGAGGCATTGCGCCACCTACCCCTCGAGGACCGTCAAGCACTGAAGCTCGGCCTGGCGGCGTCCCTGGTGAAAGAAGAGGGGCATTGGCGGACCTTCGAAATGCTCTTCGAGTTGTTTTTCTCGTTGCAGGGACGAGGTTCTGGGGACCTGTCGGCGTTGGCGGCCGGCGAGCTTAGCGCCGGCGACGGCGAAGGCATGAGCGCCAGGGAACTTGCCGAACTTGCCTACCAGGCACTCATGGACGGCGACCCAGAACTGATGGCGGCTCTCGCGCGAGGTGCCGTTGACCGCTTCGCCGGGATGGAGCCGGGACGCCCTGTCGGAGGGAGCTACTACGTGTTCAAGACCCTTCGCCAGCTGGAGGCCGACGGGATGCTTGCGCGCTTGCTCGGTGCCGCCCAAGAAGTTGGAGGACTTGAAGGGATGAACCTGGCCCAGGACTACCGGTCGCGCTACGAGCACATGCGCGATGAGGTCGAGGCGGAGGTCCGCCGGAGGTTGGTCGCCGACCGGGGCGCCAAGGTGGTCGCGAGGGCGCTCAGGCGCCCCTTGCCCGAGGACGTCGATTTCATGCACCTTGGCAAAGACGAACTAGCGGCCCTGCAACGAACTGTCCAGCCCTTGGCGCGCAAGCTGGCCGTGCACCTGGCGCGCAAACGCCGCCATCGCGACGAAGGGCGCCTGGATTTTCGTGCCACGATGAGGCGCTCTCTTTCCTTCGGCGGTGCACCTGCCGACCCGCGGTTCAAGGCCCCCCACAGGTCCAAACCGGAGCTCTGGGTCCTGGCCGACATCTCCGGTTCGGTAGCCGCCTTCGCCCGTTTCACCCTGCAGCTTGTTTACGCTCTGTCATCGCAGTTCTCGCGGACGCGGGCGTGGGCGTTCATCGACGGTATTGACGAGGTGACCGACCTGTTGAAGGGCGCCGACGACATATCAGAGGCAGTACGTTCCATAAACACTCAGGCGGATGTGATCTGGGCGGAAGGCCACTCCGACTACGGCCACGCCCTAGCGGACTTCGCAGAGCGCTGGGGCCGCGAGCTCACGTCCCGTACGACGGTCTTGGTGCTCGGCGACGCCCGGAACAACTACCACTCGGTGCAGCCGTGGGCGATGGCCGAGATTGCCCTGCGGTCTCGCCATGTCTGGTGGCTCAACCCCGAGCCCCGCGCATACTGGGACACCGGCGACTCGGTCCTGGCTCAGTACGGCGCACACTGTTCCGGGGTTTCCGAATGCCGCAACCTGCGCCAACTGCGCCATTTCGTCGAGCAGCTCCCCTAAGTCCGCCGCAGGACTACTCCTCGCCGGAGAAGCGTTCCCACGCCGACTGGCGGGTCATCCCGAGAGCCTCACCTATCCGCGCCCACGTCGCCCCCAGCTCGCGGCCCCGGCGCACCCATCTGACCAGCGTTTCCTCGACCTGCGCGCCGGCTCGTGCAACGAGCGGCAGGTGCGCTAGTACCGCATCCAGGTCTGCCGTCTGCTCCCAGTGGGCGGGCGGGAACCCTGGGGATCCCGCCGAGGCTTCGATCACCTGTTGGCACAGGACCACACAGCCGTCGCATATGTAAACGCCTGGTCCAGCGACCAGTCGCACCACATCTGTGTTCGGCTTCATGCAAAACGAACATGCCGCAACCGCAGTCCGCTCTGTTGTTGGGACCATCTGGTCTTGCCTCCCCCCTCGTACTTCTAAGATCTGTCAGGCTTGACCTTACACCGTCAGGGCCGGCCTGACAAGGCCTTGTTCCTCACCAAGGTTTGAGGCTCCGCTTATGGCGCAGAGGCGCTCCGTTCACGCCGGCAGTGGCGCTACCCTGAGGGGAGACCCAGCACAGGAGGCTCCCGCAGATGGTCCTGCTCAGCCGTGAGTTCATAGCGGTACCTGACGACAAGAAAAAGCAGATCGTCTTCAAATGGCCAGATGTCCGCATCCGTAAGTTCACGCGGGCAATCGTCGACGCCGACGAGATGGCCCTTTTCGTCAATACAGGTCAGGTCGTCGGGACGATGGGCCCCGGCAGGCACCAGATCGACGCCCAGGAACTGCCGTTCCTCGGGATGTTCATCGACGCTGCGACCGGCGGCAATGCCTACCGTTCCGAGCTGTACTTCGTAGGGACCCGCGAGTACCCCGGTTTCGCCTTCGGCGGCCGTATCGACGACGTGCAGGACCCCCAGACGGGGATGATCGTGACCCTTCGCGTTTTCGGCGACTACTCCCTCCAGGTCAAGGACCCGGCCGCCCTCATCACCAACCTGGTCGGGACGGTGGACGTCACCAACAACGAAACCGTGGCGGGATGGGTGAGCGACCAGCTCCTCAAGGTCATGCGTACCGAGGTCACGAGACAGATCGTCCGCAATGGCTGGCCGATCCTGGGCCTGTCCGCCTACACGCCCGAAATTGAAAAGGCCATCATCGAGGCGGGCAACAACCAGCTAGTCACTTACGGCGTAGCCCTAGTACGGATGGGTAATTTCGACGTCAACCTCTCCGAGCAGGACGAGGCGCAGCTGAAGAACCTGGCCAAGGACACCGCGTACAGCCGCCTCGCCGGCGGTTTCAACCAGTACGCGGCTGGCGAAATGGCCCTCGGTGCTGGAGCAGGGATGGCCAAGGGCGGCGGTAGCGACTCGGGGGTCTTCCTGGCCGCAGGGCTCGGGCTCGGGGGCCAGCTTGGTGGCGGAGCGGCCGCGCAGCAGCAAGGCCCTGTCCCACCCCCCGCACCTGGTTTTGCGGGCGGAGGCGCCGGCTTTGCCGGCGGAGGCCCGGCCCCCGCTGGCGCCGCCGCGCCGGCTGCGGCACCTACCGTCACCTGCCCCAGCTGCCAAAGTTCCCAAGCAGCCGGGACGAAGTTCTGCGCATCGTGCGGTACAGCGATGCCGCCTCCTGCTGGGCACTGCAACGCCTGCGGCTTCGACAATGCTGCCGGCGCACGCTTTTGCGCCCAATGCGGCCAACCGGTCGGCCCTCAGCCGGTCCATTGCCCGTCTTGCGGTGCCGAGGCTGGGCCGGGCACGCGCTTCTGCGCGTCCTGCGGGACGGCAATTGCACCCGCCGCGACAGCGGCGCCGGCAGCCCCAGCACCTCCTGCCGCGCCAGCCGCCGAGGGTGGGCCCAGCCCTGATCGCCGCCCCAGAGGAGGTTCCCCCATTTTCTACGGCGGTGGCTCGATAGGTTTCATCGTTTTCATCGTCGTCATCTCGATCATGCTGCGGTCGATGCGCGGCGGTTCCGGGGGTGGCCCCTGGGGACGCGGCCCGTGGGGACGTGGTCCCTACGGGGGTGGTCCCTATGGCGGTGGACAGGGAGGCCCTTCTGGTTGGCCCGGAGGCGGCCAGCCAGGCGGCCCCCCACCGGTTAGCGGTGGTCCCGGGGCCGGCGGCGCGGGTGCACCCGCAGGCGGGGAGGCCGGTTGGGAAGCCGGCGGTGGACCAGCGGGCGGTGGACCAGCCGGAGGCGGCTGGGCGAGCGGAGGCGCCGGTGGAGACGCCGGCGTGCCAGTTTCGGGCGGTCATGGCGCGGGTGGGCATCTGTCGGGCAGTGGCGGGATGTGGCCCGGAGAGAGCACCGAGGACTGGATGAACGACAACCGGCCGGCGTCGGCGAGCATCCCGGGTGAGCTGTTCCCGGAAGCCCACGCCAGGGCGATGCAAGCGGCGAGCCCTGTGGACGTCGGGCTGGCAGCCATCAAAGCGCACGACCCGGGCTTCGAGCTCGAGCAGTTCACCCAGCAGGTCCAGCGCGTTTTCTTCATTGTCGAGACGGCCTGGAGCGAACGCAAACCTGAGACGAGCCGCCAGGTGATGGCGGATGCGCTGTGGCTGGAACAACGCCAACAGGTCCAGGGCTACATAGACGGCCACAAGCGCAACATGCTCGACAACCTCACAGTTTCGAACATCTGGCCGGTAGCAGCCCACTCCGACAACCGCTGGGACACGATAACGGTCCGGATCATGGCCGCCTCCGCGGACTACGACGTCGACGACCAAGGCGGTCGCGTGCTCAGGGGCGACCGGGAGGTCAAGTCCTGGGCAGAGGACTGGACGTTCCAGCGGTCATCGAAGGCCCAAACAAAAGATGGCGGCACAGGTCTCGGCTCGAAATGCCCCAACTGTGGTGCGCCGCTCGACGTTGACCTTGCGGGTATTTGTCGCTACTGCAAGGCGAGCATCATGTCGGGGGACTATGACTGGGTGCTTGCCCGGATTTCTCAGGTTGGCTAGCGGGTAGCACCGAGCCGCCTGCCGTCTCGGGCTTCGCCGGCGGCACCAGGTGAAGCTGCTGGAGTTCGTTCGAAAGGACCCAGGCCAACATTTCGTTGTATATCGCCAGGATTTCGAAGCCGTACGAAGGGTTCGTCGACCAGATCCCACTGATAGCTACCCATGTGCTGCAGCAACCGGCGACACCGGGGGACTGCGTCTCGCCTTCGTCAGCGCTCGACAATTGGCTAGGTGTTGCGTACGACTCCAGGAGAGTGTCCTGGGCGAGGGCACCCGACATCGCGTTGGGAAAGCTCCATCCGTGCTTGCACTTATTGCACGCGCCTATTCCGGCGAAGTTGTTGTAGCCGGGAGGGTCCTGACCATATCCGGGGAAGGACAAATAAGCAGTTTCATCCATCGACTGGGCGAACGCGATGTCAGGCCTTACGCCCGTCACCTTGCCGGCTTTCATGTAGTCCCTGATGACCTTGGCGAGCGGGATCGTCGTGTGCGGGACTGCCCCGGTCGATGCGTACCAAGCGGCGATCTGGGATGCAGACAGGAGCGAGCTCCCAAAAATCTGTGGCCCCATGGTCGCCCAATCAGGCCCGGCCGGCAGAGCCACCGCCCCACCGGTCGTGGTAGAGGAGGCTCCGGCGGAGGGGCCCCGCTCGACGAGGTCGTGGTCGGGAGAGGCGAGGTTGTGGTCGGGAGAGACGAGGTAGTCGTCGGGGCAACCCTGGCGGCCCGCCTGGGCTGCGCAGAGTGAGGCGGGGCCCACTGCCCCTCGAAAGCCATCACGGCCGCCGCCGGCCGAGCCGGTGCGGCTCCTGCTTGCAGTACCCAGCGACGAGCGATCGAAAGCGCGTTGGTGGACTCGGAAACCTGAATGACGGCCGCCTCCCAGACGCCGTCAGCCTGTTGTACAAGCCCCCAGTCCATGGCGACCAAAGCGCGGGCTGCGATCACCTGTCTCTTGCAGGCAGCGAGGTAGGCCTCGGCCCTGAGCAACTCGGCGGTTGTATCGGTTGCAGCGAAGGTGGCGAGTTCTCCTTTGTAGACTTGGAGCTCAAGGCTGACGATGTTCGACTTCGACACCTGCGACTGACCGGTGTACTCGGCCATCGCCAATTGAGTGAGGGCCTCTTTGTAGGCGTTCACGACCAGTTGGGCCGCTACCCGGGTAGCAACGGCCTGCCGCAAATCAGCCTTGGCCCACGTCCATACCGCCAGGTTCTCGCTGACCAAGCGGTCCGCCGCCTCCTCACCTACGTTTGCCCGGCTGAGGTAGGACCGTGCCTCCTCGTACGCGGCGACCGACAACAGCTGTCCCTTCTCGTCTTGCAAGTTGGCCAGGAGCTGGGCCGCCCCCGGCGGCGCCACGATCGGAGGGGGGAAAACGGACGGCGCCGGGGTTGAGGTGCTGGCCTTTGACCCAGGGGCTCCTGTCTTTGCCGGTGTCGCGGGACCTGAAGTCGTTGTGACCGAAGTCGTCGGGACCGGAGGGTTGGCCGGGGCTGCCGCGGCTGCCGGGTTGGGCGGGGCTGCCGCGGCTGCCGGATTGGGCGGGGCTGCCGCGGCTGCCGGGCTCGCCGAAGAGGCGATCACCGCCCAGGTCACCGCGACGACGAGGACTGCCGACCGACCCAGGCCCGCCGACCGACCCAGGCGCGCGCGGTATGCCACGAAGGCTATGCCGACAGGTCACAGCTCGGTCAAATGTCCGCACGGCTTCTCCGGTGTCCTGTACATGATCGGCAGAAATCGGGGCCGGCACAAGACCACGACCCTGTCAGGCCGGCAACCGCGCCAGCGGCTGCCTGGGTAAATCGTGACCTTACCGTCCGCGATGCATCAGGCGGCAGCGGCTACCGCAGGGGTCAAAGCCGGCTAGTCGTAGAACTAGTCGTGCAGCCTGCAGTCGGTGCTGGCTATTCGTGCAGCCCGCACTCGGTCTTGTCGAGCCCAGACCAGCGGCCCGCCCGCGAGTGCTCTCCAGGAGCCACGGGCCGGGTGCAGGGCCAGCAACCGATCGAGGTATAGCCCTTGCTCAGCAGCGGGTTGACCGGGACGTCGTGGTCGGCGATGTACCCCGCCACATCGAGGTCCGTCCAGTTGGCGATCGGGTTGACCTTCACCAGGCCGCGACGGTCGCGCCCAACGATCGGCGCATCGGTCCGGGTGCTCGCCTCTTGCCGGCGCAGCCCGCTCATCCAGGCCAACTTGCCGGCGAGGGCCCTTTCCAGCTGGGCGACCTTGGAGAAGGTACAGCAGTTGGCAGGATCGGTCTTCCACACAGGCACGGGCTCCGGCGGGACGGTCATGATCCGCAGGTTGAGGCCGTAACGCTTGCGCACCAGCTCCACTGTTTGCAGCGTCTCAGGGAAGTGGTAACCGGTGTCGATGAACACAACCTCGATGGACGGTTCGACCCTCGTTGCGATATCGATCAGGACCGCATCGGTCATGGATGCCGTCAAGCACATTTGAGGGTGGAAGCGCGCGACTGCCCACTCCACAATGTCTCCCGCTGATGCGCTCTCGAACTTCGCGTTGAGGTCCGCTAGCGCCCCTTCGGTGAGATCCTGGGTCCTGGGGGCGTCGAGCAAAGTCACTACATTACCTTTCCTGGCAACTGGCCGGGCTCATGCGCCTGCGCACTCACCAACACCGACATCGGCCACGTAGGGCCCCGTCTCGTCAAAGTCTATGTAGTAGTCGGGCCGTTCCTCGGGCGACGGCCAGTCGTCGAGGTCGGCCAGCTCGGCGGCTATCGTCTTCGGGCCACCAACGCGTGCGAGCCAACCGGAGAAGTCCTCGCCGGCCTGCCGTTCTTCGGCGAAGCGGCCAACCACCCGCACAGTCGCCTCGGCGCAGGCCTTGGCCGGCAACCGCATGGCACGTTGGCCGAACTCGATCTCGGTCTTGCCTACGTGCCCTCCGAGCAGGAGCTGGTACCCCGGAGCTGGCCTGCCGTGCGCCCGCCGCTCAGCGCCGTTGAAGCCGATGTCGGCTGTGTGGTGCTGCCCGCAGCTGTTCGTGCACCCGGAGATGTTGATGCGAACTCCCCCGACGTCGGCAAGGCCGGCCTTCTCAAGAGCCTTGCCGATGTCGTCAGCGAGGCCGCGGCTCTGAGTAACTGCCAGGTTGCAGGTGTCGGCGCCGGGGCAAGAAACCACGTCCCGGGCCAGTTCGGCGCCGGGCTCGGCCATCCCGATGGCCTCCAGGCGGCTGTAGAGCACGCGCAATTGGTCGCCAGTCAAGTCACGGAAAGCCAGGTTTTGCCTGTTGGTAACCCTCACGCTCGCCCCGAGGTCACGCTGTATGGATGCCAGTTCGCGGAACTGGTTGGAGGTGATGTCACCCAACCGGGCGTAAGCGATCGCCGAAACCGTGCCCTTGGCCACACCGATCACGACGTTGGCGGTCTCCCAGCGCTTGTAGGGGTCACCCGGGCCGAGGCGCAGGGTCACCGGGGTACCGACAGGCGTAGGGGACAATCCGTCGGCTACGCCCGCAGGCGCATCTCCGAGCTCTTGCACTACTGCGGGAATGCCTCCCGGCCAGGTGCTGGAAGCGAGGAGGAGCTTGCGTTCCTTCAGGATGCGCTCGCGAAGCTCGTCGATCCCCATTGTGTCAACCAGCCACTTCAGCCGGGCGCGGAGCTTATTGTCCCGGTTCCCGTAGTGGTCGAAGGTCCGCAGGACCGCTTCGAGCGTGGCCAGCAGCTCCTCGCGGGGCGTGAACTCCTCGAGCGCCTGGGCCGGGTGGGGGTTGGCCCCGAGCCCGCCTGCCACAAACACCCGGAAACCGGCCTCCGTGCTGCCGTCAGGGAGCGGGCGAGCAACGGCTACGACACCGACGTCGTTGAACATGGCCTGGCCGCAGTCCGTGACGCAGCCCGAGAAGTTGATCTTGAACTTGCGTGGCAGCCGCTGCGCGTACGGGTGGTGAAGGAAATGCCTGAACGCCGCCTCGGCCCAGGGGCTGATGTCGAGGACCTCGAACGGGCAGGCACCTGCGAGATGGCAGCCCGTGATGTTGCGCACCGTGTCGCCGCAGGCCTCCCGCGTCGTCAACCCGACCTTGGCGAGGTCCCGTAACAGCTGAGGCACCCGCTCGAGCTCCACAAAGTGGAACTGGATGTTCTGCCGGGTTGTCAGGTGGCCCCAGCCACGGCTGTAACCGTCGGCGATGTCGGCCAAGGCTTCCAGCTGCAGAGGTGTGATCGAGCCGTAAGGCGCCTTGATCCGCACCATCTGGCTCCGGCCGCCCTGTCGCTGGCCGTAGATGCCGTTACCCAGCCTGAACAGCCTGAACTGGTCTTCGTCCATTTGGCCGTCGAGGTAGGACGCGAGCATCCTGTCGAACTTGGCAATGTCGGCCTCGAGCTCACTCGAGATGTCCCGGGTCTCGATCGCGACAGTCACCGGGCCTATTCTTATCATTCCCGATCGCTTTAGTCAACTTTTATCCCCGAGCCCCATTTCACGCGCGGGAGGCTCTCGGGGCCCCTCGGGCGTGGGACGAGTGGGTCAGCCCGCCCGGAGCAGCTCAGCGACGCGGAAAGCGAGGTCGAGCGACTGCCGGCCGTTGAGCCGGGGGTCACACGTCGTCGTGTAGCGCAGCTCGAGGTCGTCCTCCACGATCTCCTCAGCGCCGCCGAGGCACTCAGTGACGCTGTCGCCGGTGAGCTCCACGTGGACCCCGCCCGGCCACGTGCCGCTCGCCCGGCAAGCAGCAAAAAACCCGGAGATCTCGTTGAGCACGTCGTCGAAATGGCGGGTCTTGCGGCCTCCGTCCGAAGTGAACGTATTGCCGTGCATCGGGTCGCAAACCCACACGACCGGGTGCCCGGACTCCTTCACGGCGCGCTGGAGCGGCGGCAGGCGGTCCTCGACCTTGGTGGCACCCATACGGCTGATAAGGGTCAACCTGCCCGGCTCGCGCTCGGGGTCGAGGATGTCACAGATGGCGAGCAGATCTTCAGGGGTGGCGTTCGGCCCCACCTTGGCTGCGACGGGGTTGTTGATCCCCGACAGGAAGTGCAGGTGTGCACCGTCGAGCTGACGGGTCCGCTCCCCGCACCAGACCAGGTGCGCCGATGTGTCGTACCAGCCCCCAGTGAGGGAGTCCTTGCGAGTCAGGGCCTCCTCGTAGCCGAGGATCAGCGCCTCGTGGCTCGTGTAGAAGTCGACCTGGTGCAGGCTCTCTTCGGCCTTCAGGTCGATGCCGCAAGCCGCCATGAAACGAAGGGCGCGGTCGATCTCGCCGGCGATGTTCTCGTAGCGCTGGCCTTCGCGGCTCGAGGCGACGAACTGCTGGTTCCACATGTGCACCTGCGCGAGGTCTGCAAAACCGCCCTTGGTGAACGCCCGCAGCAGGTTGAGCGTCGATGCCGACTGGTGGTACGCCGCGATCAGCCTCTGGGGGTCAGGGCGGCGAGCCTCCAGGGTAGGGGCATCGTCGTTGACGATGTGGCCGCGGAAGGCGGGAAGCTGCACCCCGTCGACCATCTCGTAGGGCGACGAACGTGGCTTGGCGAACTGGCCTGCGATGCGGCCCACCTTGACCACTTGGGTCCCGGTGCCATAGGTGAGCACCACGGCCATCTGCAGGATGACCTTGAGCTTGTCCCGGATGCTGTCGGCGGTGAAATCGTTGAAAGACTCCGCGCAGTCGCCCGCCTGAAGAAGGAACGCCCTACCAGCAGCGACTTCCGCCAAGGAGCTGCGCAGGGCGCGAGCCTCCCCGGCAAAAACCAGCGGGGGAAGCGTGGAAAGCACCTTCAAGGACTGTTCGAGCGCGTGCTCGTCAGGCCATTCGGGTTGCTGCTCCGCGGGCAGGCCCGCCACGAGGTTGGCCCCATTCGTTCACGGCGTTAACCGTGGCAGGCCACGCTCGGTATGGCAAGTCGATTAGGGCGGCTGTGCCGGGTCCTTATCGGCCTGCAGGTCTAAGTTGCACAGGCAGATGGCAGAGCGTATCGGGATCTTCGGAGGCACTTTCGACCCCATCCACGTCGGCCACCTAGTGGCCGCAGTCAACGCGCGCCACGAACTGGCGCTGGACAGGGTCGTCCTGATGGTGGCAAACGTGCCCTGGCAGAAAGCCGGGGCACGCAAAGTGACACCGGCAGAGGACCGTTTCGAAATGGTCCAAGCGGCGGTTGGCGGTGTGGCAGGAGTCGAAGCGAGCCGGATGGAGATCGACCGGGGCGGGCCTTCGTACACGGCGGACACGATCGCCGAAATGGCGGCTCTCTACCCAGAGTCCGAGCTGTTCGTGATAGTCGGCTGGGACGTGAGCGCCGAGCTCGGTACGTGGGAACGCCTGAACGAGGTCCGGGACCTTGCCAGCCTGGTGGTCGTCAACCGTCCCGGCACCCCGCCCCCAGTTGGGTTGTTGCAGCAGGGTTGGCGCCTGGAGGAGGTAGCGGTGCCGAACCTGGAGATCTCGAGCACCGACCTTCGGGCTAGGGCCATGACCGGCCGTCCTCTCGATTACCTCATCCCCGGGCCAGCAGTCCGCGTCATCCGCGAGCGAGGGCTGTACTCTGGAGGCGGATGACCTCTGCCCTCGGGGCCCACCCAGAGCCAGCCGTTACGCCCGGCCCTCATACCGGCAATCACAAACGGTCCGACCGACGCCAGCGCACCACCGAAAAGATCCTGGCAGGGCTGGTATTGCTGGTGGCGTTCCTGGTAACGGTTCTCTTGCTCGGGCTGCAATGGCTCGGCAATCAGGGCACAGTAAGCTCCGCTCCCATCTCGACAACCCATTCCCTTATCAGTGAGGTGCAACCTTCTTGACATTTGCCCCCAATGCTCCTGGAGCTTGGGAGGGTACCGTTGCCCTTGTGGGCGACAAGAGCGCCGAACGTGCACGGGACCGGTGGACGGTAGCAGCAAGAGCAGCCTCTTCGAAGCTCGGGCGCGACACTGTCGTGCTCGACGTCGAAAAGCTTCTCGGGCTGACCGACGCCTTCGTGGTCACAAGCGGTGCCAACCCTCGCCAAGTGCGCACGATCTGTGACGAAGTCGAACGCCAGCTGAAGCTCGACGGCAGCGGACGGCCCCTCTGGGTAGAGGGCCTGGACGATGCTCGCTGGGCGCTGCTGGACTACGGGGACTTTGTGGTACACGTGTTCTTGGAAGAGGCGCGCGTGTTCTATGACCTGGAGCAATTATGGGGCGACGCGCCGCGATGGGCCTGGGACGAGCAGGCGGACGCCCTCGTGCGCACGCGCAACTGACCTTCTCGTTTTGCGCGTTTTTCGGCTGTCGCCGGCCAAGTGCTCTGGGCCTCGGCCCATTGTCCAGGGCTGGCCACCTCCGGTACGCTTGGGGCTGATTAGGCAGTCGGCCAGGGGACGGTTGTTGCCCGCGTCTTGCCGACCCGCCAGACGAGTCGGAGGACGACATGTCATTTAGGGTCCCAGCCCGCGCCCACGGCGCCGACAGGCTTCGGAGCCGGTTGATCGTAAAGACAACTCGTCTCGCTCTTACCGTCGGGCTCGCAGCCGGTTTGGCAGTGGTCACGCCTGCCGGTGGGGTCGCAACTGCAGGCGCCAGCGTGGTGCCAGCCGCTCATCAGGGCCCGGGCGGTGGCGGTAACCAAGGTGGCGGCAACCAAGGTGGCGGTGGTTTTGGCGGGGGCGGTTTTGGCGGTGGAGGCCTGGGCGGTTTCAGGCACCTGGTGATCGTGACCGGCACGGTCGGGTCAGTCGGGACGACAAGCTTCACTCTCACGCGCGGCTTCGGGCCCATCATGCCGTTCGCCCTCACGGGCACGGCTACCACTCTCACCGGCACCGCTACAGGCTGGACGATCAACGTTTCGTCGCAGTACACGCATTTCATAGTGCCGGGCGCGACCTCGCCCGACCTGACCGACGTCCTCGTCGGCGACAAGGTAACGGTGACGGGTAGGCGGGCCGGGGCTGGCATGGTGAACGCCAACCTTGTCGTGATACCTCTCGAGCTGGTTACGGGCGCTGTCGGGACGGTTGGGGCCGGCAGCTTCACCGTCCCGATTAGGTCGGTGTGGTCGCGCACCAGCACTGCGACGACCCTCACCGGGACTGCGACGGCCTGGACCATCGACGTCTCGGGCTCCACCACCTACCACGAACGAGGCGTAGCCTCGTCCACTCTCACGCTCAACAGTCTTAGCTCCAGCGACCACGTGATCGTCGTAGGCAGCCAAGCTGGCGCCCTCACTCTCAACGCCATCACCGTGCTCATCGAGCCTCCCCGCGGTACTGGCGGTGGCGGCGGTGGCGGCGGTGGCGGCGGCGGCGGCGGCGGCGGCGGCGGCGGCGGCGGTGGTGGCGGCCCCGGTGGTGGCAAGCACCATCACGGCTCCTAACAACAGGAGCCAGCAGAAGAGAGACGGGCTGACCCTCGACGGAGGTCCGGTTCGGTGGGTACTCGGTTGGGCTAGCCGGGCGTGGTTGGACCACCTCGTTGTGCCACGAGCAAATGGAGGCGGCCTGCGCCGAAAACCGCAAACGTGGGTGCGCGATCGCCCGGTCGGGCACCGAAATCGTGCTTTCTTTTCACCAGCCTCAGTGTCGGCCACGTTGCGGAGGCGGATCGGTCACCGCCATGCAAATTTGGCGTGAGGGAGCGGGTGCCGCCGCTGAGTGTTCCCAGTTCTGACTGCTGCCAGGCTTAGGGCGAAACCGGGTCGCCGAAGAAGTGAGCGTCGCCGAAGTAGTAGATGGTCCCGTCCGCGCCGACGAGCCAATAACCAAGCCCGTCGGGGGTGGCAACCATGCCCGTGATGGGTGCTTTGAGGGTGACGTTGGGGTCACCTGGCACCGAGCCGTAGAACGATACCGCGGCGGTCCCTGTACTTGTCCCAAATGTGTAGACACCGCCATCACGGCCGGTCAGCCAGGTGCCATTGCCCGAAGGCGTGGACGCCCCGCCCACGAGGGTGGCCGACATCGTGTAGCCAGGCCCCCCTCCCAGCACCAAACCCCCCGGGTAGGCGTAGTTCTCGGCGTCGTCGGCCCCTGTGATGATATAGCCACCCGCGGGTCGGGCAATGATGGCATCGTAAGGAGCTGAGTAGGTGTTCGGCATCCCCTGCAGGTGGGCATCGCCGAACCCGTAGACCTTCCCGTTGGCCGCCAACAAGTAGTAGCCACGGCCATTAGAGGTACTGGCCATGCTCGTTATGGGAGCCTGGGCGGCCTTGGCCGAGGACAACGACCCATAGGACCGGGCGTCGCCCAGCTCGTACACATGGCCCTGGGAGTTGACCACCCAAGCGCCGTGGCCGTCATAGGTCCTGGCCATGGCCACGATCGGGGCAGCCGGGCTGACGGCCCCGGCCGGCAGGGACGTTAGCGGCTCCGCGTCCCCATAGGAGAGCACGGCTCCGTCAGCCCGGACAACCCAGTAGCCCTGGCCGTCTGCTGTGGTCGCGATGCCGACGAAGGCGCTTTTTGGTTCTGGGGCCGGCACGGTCGTAGTAACCCGGAACGGCGTGCTAAGTACTTTATGGCTCTTGCACGTGGACGTCACAAACTGGTAGCTGCCTGCAGCGATCGGTGCGCCTGGTCCACGCGACGTGGAGCCGCCCAGGTAGGACGGAATAACAAAGCTCGCCGACCACGAACCGGCAGAGGCGACAGGAGCGGTTAGCGCAGTTGCTGGGCCGGTCGTCTGGTCCCCGGCGCGCTGGAAGCTGAAACCGAACCAGTTTTGCCCGGGTACGCAACCTGAGCCTGCATTGCCGCTCAGGGTGACGACCGTACCGGGCTGCCCCGAGGAGACTGACACCTTGATTGAGGAGCTGGCCCCGCCGCAGGCCGAGAGCGTCGCCGCGAGGACGGCCGCCAGAACGAAGGCTCCAACGGCAGTGGTGGTGTTCCGCTGTGGGCGGCGGACAGCGTGCAAAGAACGGCTACTTTCCTCAGGTCTCACTGGTACCTTCCTAGGGTCGCTCTGCAGGTTAGCCATGGTAGGGACTGGCGTGTTCGCAGTCGGCCGAGCCAGGCATCTGTTACACCTAACCTGTGCGCTGGACTTTAGACCCGTGAAGCCGCCGGGGCACCTCTCACAAGACCCGCAATTGAGAGCCGCGCAGTTGGGGCTGCTTACCGGCTGGCGAACGATGAGTGACACAGTGGTGTAGAGGTCACCAAGCTTTCCCGAACACCCTGACCGGCCATTTCCCGCTCCGTATGATCGCCGCAACGAACGATCTAGGAGGCAACGCGCAAATGACCACCAGAGGCTCGGCCCCATCGGCCTTACCGACCGGCACGCTGGCTGGAGGCAACAAGGATGGCACCAAGCGCCACCGGGCGGCGATAAACCTCCTCGTCTCCGCCGCTGCTGCATCGGTTTGCGCCGTTGTGGTGGTTGGTGGTCCGACGACCGCGGCCCTTGCCGCCGACCCCCCGGTATGCGGCCCCGCGGTCCCGATCAGCTCCTCCAACAACTCGTCCAGCCCGCTTTCCTTGACCGTGCCCCAGTACTCCGGGCCCGGCACGCTGCAGTCAGCCTCCATCTCCATCGAGGTCACGGCGAACAGCTTCCAGAACGAGTTCCTTAATCCCACGACGTTCCAGCCCGGCCTAGGTGATGCCACAGCCGCCTATATAGGCGAGGCGCAGGTCCTCCAGGCCAGCGGCCCGGGACTTGGCGCGCTCGCAGACGTGGCGTCTCCAGGGATCGCCTACGGCGGCTCTGGCCCCAACAGCTTTACCGTTGGCACAGCCCAACCTGCCCTCCCGTCGGGTGTGGCGGCGACTGAGGCACTAGGGGCCGCCGGGACCTCAACTGCGCCCGCCGCTCCCTCCACCTGGGCGGCTCTCGGCTTTCCCTTCGTGGCCAACGCCGTAGCGCCCGTTTCGGCGAGTGGCAGCCTCAATTACGCCACCGCCCCCAATCAGGCGGCAGCTGTCCCAGCCGCCAGTCTCGGCTCTTACGAGGGGCCAGGCAACGTTTCGCTGACCGCTATCGACGATGACGAACAGACGCAAACAGCAACGACGAGCTGGCTGGTCGGGGGCACCGTAACGACGACGATCGAGGCCTGCGCCCTCTACGTGGCCCTGCCGGCCGCACTGCCGGAAGCGCCGATGGTTGCGCTCATCCCGATCGCGGCGTTGGCCGCCGGGGGAGGCCTCCTGTTCGCTCGCCGCAGGCGGACCGCCTGAGCAGCAAGCGTCACAGCACTGAGTAGGTCGGGGGCCAGGCACCACGAGGCCCCCGAGAAACACCACCAGTCCCCTCCCGCAAGTACTGCCTACTTGGCTCGAACCAGCGCAAAAGATCGCGGTCCTCAGCCGTAAGCTGGGTTTTTTGAGCACTCGTCCGGAGGTAGTGATGACCGGTGAACTCCTGAGGGCGTCCGAAGCCGCTCTCATCGGCTTCGACGACGATTGTGTAAGTACGCAACGTTCTCATCCTCTCACAGTCGTCTCGGAACTCGCCTCGGCTTAGCCCGGCCTGGGCCAGGATAGACCGGAGCAGGCCGGGGTCAAGCTGGAGCTCCGAGCCGGCCGTCGGCTGAGTAGTTGTCGGCAGTTACTAGCGCAGGCCCAGCCCGGTGCGTCCGTCGATGAGCTCGCGAGCGATCTCGAGGTGCCCCGAGTGGGACGCCGTTTCCTCGATGAGGTGGAGAACGATCGCTCGGACGCTGGGCGGCTGGTAACTGTCGGGCCCGCCGTGGTGGCCCAGGGGAGCCGCGGCGAGCGCCGTGACCGCGAGCGTCTCGTCGGTGCGATTTGTCTGGTCCTGGTAGTAGGCAAGGACCTTCGTCGACGGCCAGTCAGTGACGAAGGCAGCGTTGCGGTCGAACACCCGCTCCTCGTCGAAGGGATGACCGGGGTCGTGGTCGACGATCACTCCGGTCCAGTGCCGCTCGGCGTCGCCGAGGTGAACGACAAGCCCGGCCGGGGTCCACGCGGATGGGACGACCGAGGTGTGCCAGGCCTCCTCGTCCAGCCCGTCCACGATCGAGCGCACCGAGGAGCGCTGGTGGGCGAGCGCCTCGAGGAGCTCTGCGCGGTCCGCTTCGTCAAACGCCCCCGTCATCCCACGATTATGGCACCGGCGACGTGTTGGCCCCCGCTAGGGCCGCCCCAGCGGCGGCTAAATGAAAATGGCCGGACGTGGTGGCACGGCCCCTCATCGTTCTTTCGGCGTGAGGGGACGGGCTACCACGCCCGGCCATTTTGCCAGCCCCAAAAAAGGCTTAGGCGCTCTGGATCTTGATCTCGATGTCGACGCCGGCGGGGAGCTCGATGCGCTGGAGCGAGTCGACCGTCTTCGAGGTGTGCTCGACGATGTCGAGGAGCCGCTTGTGGACCCGCATCTCGAAGTGCTCGCGGCTGTCCTTGTACTTGTGAGGGCTGCGGATCACCGTGAAACGGTTGATCTCAGTCGGCAGGGGGACAGGGCCGCGCACCTTCGCTTGGGTGCGCAGGACCGTCTCCACGATCTTTTTGGTCGACTGGTCTATGACCTCGTGGTCGTAAGCCTTCAGCCGGATACGTATACGCTGCTTGGCACCTTCGGCCACGAGAGCTCTCCGTCCCTTTTCAGGTTCTCAGTTATTTGAGGATCTTGGTAACAGCACCGGCACCGACCGTGCGGCCACCTTCGCGGATGGCGAAGCGCAAACCTTCGTCCATGGCGATCGGCTTTTGCAACTCCACCGTCATCACGAGGTTGTCGCCGGGCATGACCATCTCGGTGCCTTCAGGCAAGGTAATGGTCCCGGTTACGTCCGTCGTCCGGAAGTAGAACTGCGGCCGGTAGTTGGTGAAGAACGGCTTGTGACGCCCACCTTCGTCCTTGGTCAAGACGTAGACGTTGGCTTCGAAGTTGCCGTGAGGCGTGATCGACCCGGGCTTGCAGAGCACCTGGCCGCGCTCGACCTCTTCCTTCTTGGTGCCGCGCAACAGGACGCCGATGTTGTCGCCGGCCTGTCCCTGGTCGAGGAGCTTGTGGAACATCTCGACGCCCGTGCACACTGTCTTTGCCGTCGGGCGCAGGCCCACGATCTCGACCGGGTCGTTGATCTTTACGATGCCCTGCTCCACCTTGCCCGTCGCCACAGTGCCACGGCCTGAGATGGTGAAGACGTCCTCGACAGGCATCAGGAAGGGCTTCTCGATCTCACGGACCGGCTCGGGGACGAACGAGTCGACCGCGTCCATCAACTTGAGGATGCCCTCCTCTGCGTCAGCGTCCCCCTCGAGAGCCTTGAGGGCCGACACCCGGATGACCGGCGTATCGTCGCCAGGGAACTCGTACGAGGTGAGCAGCTCGCGGACCTCGAGCTCCACCAGCTCGAGCAGGTCCTCGTCGTCCATCGCATCGGCCTTGTTGAGGGCTACGACGATCGAGGGCACGCCGACCTGACGTGCGAGCAGCACGTGCTCCCGCGTCTGGGGCATCGGGCCGTCCGGGGCGGAGACAACAAGGATCGCGCCGTCGACCTGAGCGGCACCCGTGATCATGTTTTTGATGTAGTCGGCGTGGCCAGGCATGTCCACGTGCGCGTAGTGGCGCTTGTCGGTCTGGTATTCGACGTGGGCAATGTTGATCGTGATCCCGCGCTGCTTCTCCTCGGGCGCCTTGTCGATCTGGTCGAAGGCGACGCTCGAGTTGTGCTTAGGATCGCGTTTCGCGAGGACCTTGGTAATCGCCGCGGTTAAGGTCGTCTTGCCGTGGTCGATATGTCCCATCGTGCCAACGTTGAGATGGGGCTTGGTGCGCTCGAATTTTTGCTTGGCCATTGAAAAATACTCCCTGTGCGAATCCGGCCCTCGGCCGGAGGCGGTTTAGTACCCTAGCAGGTGGCGGAAGTGGGCGGAGCGGCTCAGTCGCCGCGCACCCGCGCCACTATTTCCTTGGCGACCTGCTCAGGTACCTCCTGGTAACTCCTGAACTGCATGGTGTAGGTTGCCCTACCCTGCGTGCGGCTGCGCACGTCCGTCGCATAGCCGAACATTTCGGCCAGCGGTACTTCTGCGCGAACAACCTGGTTGTTCGCCCTCTGGTCCATTCCTTCGACATGGCCGCGGCGGGATGCGAGGTCTCCGATCACATCTCCAAGGTAGTCCTCTGGCGTCACGACCTCGACGGCCATGATCGGCTCCAGGAGCACCGGGTGGGCGCGCCGGCAAGCCTCCTTGAAACACATGGAGGCTGCGATCTTGAAGGCCATTTCCGAAGAGTCGACGTCGTGGTACGAGCCGTACACGAGTGTCGCCCTGAGGTCCACGGTGGGGAACCCGGCCAGCACGCCAGACTGCATAGCGTCCTGGATGCCGGCGTCCACCGCCGGGATGTACTCCTTGGGTATCACGCCACCGGTGATCTTGTCGACGAACTCGTAACCGCCCCCGGGGCCGGTGGGCTCGAGGTTGAGCACGACGTGGCCGTACTGGCCACGGCCGCCGGTCTGGCGGACGTAGCGGTGCTCCACCTTTTCGATAGGGCTACGGATCGTCTCCCTGTAGGCGACCTGGGGTTTGCCGACATTGGCGTCCACACGGAACTCGCGGCAGCATCCGGTCCACGAGGACCTCGAGGTGCAGCTCGCCCATGCCGCCGATGATCGTCTGGCCGGTGTCTTCGTCCCCGTGCACGCGGAACGTCGGGTCTTCCTCGGACAGCGTCTGCAGGGCACGCGAAAGCTTGTCCTGGTCAGCCTTGGTCTTCGGCTCGACCGCCACGTGGATGACCGGCTCGGGGAAGTCAAGCCGCTCCAGGACGATCGGGTCGTGCAGGTCGCAGAGGGTATCGCCGGTGGTCGTGTGCTTGAGCCCGACCAAAGCGATGATGTCGCCGGCGTAAGCGACGTCGCGCGGCTCACGGTGGTTGGCGTGCATCTGGACGATCCGCCCGATGCGCTCCTTGCGGTCGCGCGTCGAGTTGAGGACCGTGTCGCCCTGGGCGAGCATGCCCGAGTAGATGCGGGCGAAGACGAGCTTGCCGAGGTGCTGGTCGGCCATGATCTTGAACGCGAGGGCAGAAAGCGGCTCCTTGTCGTCCGCCAGGCGCTCCATGTCCTTCTCGCCCTTCAGGTCCTTGCCCTTGGTGGGCGGGACGTCGAGAGGGCTCGGGAGGTAGTTGACGACGGCGTCGAGCATCGGCTGGACGCCCTTGTTCTTGAAGGCTGCCCCGCAGAGCACTGGGACCGCTTGGCCCGAGATCGTCGCCCGTCGCAGCGCCGAACGGAGGAGGCTGGAAGGGATCTCCTCTTCGTTCAGGAACTTCTCGGTGATGGAGTCGTCGAAGGTGGCCAGGACGTCGATGAGGGTGGCGCGCGCAGCTGCGGCCTTCTCCGTGAGGTTGGCCGGGATGTCGACGGTCGTGTAGGACTCGCCACGGGAGGAGCCCTCCTCCCCCCAGACAAGCGCCTTCATTTCGATCAGGTCCACGACGCCGACGAAACTGCTCTCCACGCCGATCGGAAGTTGTATTACCGCTACGGTCGCTCCCAGGCGGTCCTCGATCATGTCGACGCACCTGGAGAAGTTCGCCCCGATCCGGTCCATCTTGTTGACGAAGCAGATGCGAGGGACCTCGTACTTGTCGGCCTGGCGCCAGACGGTCTCGGTCTGGGGCTCGACACCGGCTACCGCGTCGAAGACGGCGATCGCCCCGTCGAGGACGCGCAGCGACCTCTCGACCTCGACGGTGAAGTCGACGTGGCCGGGGGTGTCGATGATGTTGATGCGGTGATCAGCCCACTGGCACGTAGTCGCCGCCGAGGTGATCGTGATGCCACGCTCTTGTTCCTGGGGCATCCAGTCCATCGTGGCGCTGCCCTCATGGACTTCGCCCATCTTGTAGTTGACGCCCGTGTAGTACAGGATCCGCTCGGTAGTCGTGGTCTTGCCCGCGTCGATGTGGGCCATGATCCCGATGTTGCGGGTCCTGGCGAGGGGGAACTCTCTTTTGTTGGTGGCGTCAGCCATTCGTGCCTCGAAATCTGGTGACTGTTATTTGTACTGGTTCCAACTTATCGCCGGCCAGCGATGTCGCCTGGCAATTGGTCCAGGGGGGCCAGCGCCGCTATGGAAGGCTGAGCCGGCGCGTGGCCCAACCTTTGACTAGCGGCACCATTCGGCAGTTGAACGCCAGTTGAACAACTGTGGCTGGTTTTACCAGCGGTAGTGGGCGAAGGCCTTGTTGGACTCGGCCATCTTGTGCATATCTTCCCGGCGCTTGACGGCTGCCCCCACGCCGTTGGAGGCATCCATCAACTCGCTGGCCAGGCGCGCTGACATCGTCTTTTCGCGTCTTTGCCTCGAATATCCTACCAGCCAACGCACCGAAAGCGTCGTGGCCCTGCGCGGTTTGACATCCACGGGGACCTGGTAGGTAGCACCACCCACGCGGCGGCTCTTCACTTCCAATTGCGGCTTTGTGTTGTCGACGGCCCGTTTGAGAGTGCTGATCGGCTCGGCGGCCGTCTTCTCTTTGATGCTGTCGAGAGCGTCGTAGACGATCCTCTCGGCGACGCTCCGCTTACCCCGGGACAGGATCTTGTTGACCAGCTGGGTCACCAAGACGGAGCGGTAGATCGGGTCGGGCAATAGCTCCCGGCGCGGAGCAGGTCCTTTGCGCGGCATTTCTGATCTTGACCTTTCTAACCCTTCTTGGCGCCGTAGCGGCTGCGTGCTTGCTTGCGGTCCCGCACACCGGCGGTGTCCAGGGTGCCCCGGATGACCTTGTAGCGCACCCCGGGGAGGTCCTTGACACGACCTCCGCGGACGAGCACGATCGAGTGCTCCTGGAGGTTGTGGCCAACGCCAGGGATGTAGGCGGTCACTTCGAACCCGCTCGAGAGCCTGACACGGGCAACCTTGCGGAGAGCCGAGTTCGGCTTCTTGGGCGTGTTGGTATAGACACGCGTGCAGACGCCACGCCGTTGTGGCGCGCCTTTGAGAGCGGGCGTCTTGGTCTTCTTGGCGTTCTGCTGGCGGCCCTTGCGAACCAATTGAGCGATTGTGGGCACTGGACCTCTAGAGAGAAGAGTTTTACTAGGACGGAGGCGCGTACAACCTAGGCGCTGCCCCGTGGGACGAGGGGCCATGTTAGCACGAGAAGCGACTTTCCCAAGTCGCCCAGAGGCAAGATGGAGACCGACAACACCGGCTTGGGAGGAGGTTTCTCAGTGGCTACCGCCGACGGTATCAACTATGCCCCCAAGGGCAGGCCAGCGCCTGTCTGTGACGAAGGCGAGTTCGTTTTCGCGGCGATCGGGTTGGACCACGGTCACATCTACGGGATGTGCAACGGGATAACAGAGGCCGGCGGCCAGCTCAAATGGGTATACGACCCCGACCTGGACAAGGTGGCCAGCTTTGTGGACCGGTTCCCCGAAGTGGAGGTGGCGGCGAGCGAAGCTCAGGTGCTCGACGACCCCGATGTCCAGATGGTCGCCGGCGCCACCGTGCCTTCCGATCACCTCAGCCTGGGGGCCCGGGCCATGTTGGCCGGAAAGGACTACTTCACGGACAAGCCCGCCCTCACGACCCTGGGACAGCTGGCGGAGGCGCGGCGGTTGGTAGGACAGACAGGAAAGAAGTACGCCGTGTACTACAGCGAGCGCGTGCACGTCGAGAGCGCTGTTTTCGCGGGCCAGCTTGTCCACGAGGGGGCGATCGGGCGCGTCGTGCAGGTGCTCGGCATGGGCCCGCACCGAGCCAACTTGGGTTCGCGGCCTGCGTGGTTCTACGAACGTGAACGCTACGGGGGCATCCTGTGCGACATCGGGAGCCACCAGGCTGAACAGTTCTTGTACTTCACAGGCAACGCCGATGCCAGCGTTCTATCGAGCCGGGTAGCCAACTACGCCCACAAGGACCACCCCGGCCTCGACGATTTCGGCGACTGCAGCCTCTTAGGAGGCAACGGCGCCTCGGGCTACTTCCGGGTCGACTGGTTCACCCCGCAAGGGCTCGGCGCGTGGGGGGACGGGAGAGTTTTCATACTCGGCACCGAGGGCTACATAGAGCTGCGCAAGTACCTCGACGTGGCCAGGGAAAATGAGGGTGACCACGTCTACCTGGTCGACGGCCACGGCGAACATCACCTGGCAGTCCATGGGAAAGTCGGCTACCCGTACTTTGGGGAGCTGGTCCGCGACTGCCTGGAACGCACGGAACTTGCCATGACGCAGGCCCACGCGTTCAAGGCAGCCGAACTGTGCATAGTTGCGCAGCAGCAAGCCGAACGCGTGGAGCAGGCGTAGTCGCTCGCCAGGAAGCCGAACGACGGGAGGAGGCGGCGCGCCTTACGATGCGCCGCCCACAACCGCTGTCTTTGCGCTCGAACGCGACCCCTGCGCCCCGGCGTCACCAAAGCCCGCCGCGGTGCCGTTGGCGCTTATCACCCAGTAGCCATCGCCGTCCGACGTCGGCACTATCGCCTTGACCGGCTTGGGCGACAGGCTGGCCCCAGAGCCGAAGAAGGTGGCGGCACGCCCGAAGCCGAACACGCCTCCGTCGGAAGCAACGAGCCAATAGCCCGCGCCGCCAGGAGCTGCTGCGATGCCCACAATGGGCTTCTTGAGGTGCAAGCTGCCCGTCGAACCGTGGAAAGCAGCGTCACCGTAATTGAATATGCCCCCATCGGACGCCACCAGCCAATAGCCCTTCCCATCGGGTGTGGCGGCGATGCCGACGATCGGCTTGGTCAGGTGGAGCTTCGACGGGGACCCATAGTTGACCGCGTCGCCGTAATTGAAGACCTGCCCGTTCGAGGCGACCAGCCAGTAACCCTTGCCATCAGCGGTCGAGGCGATGCCGATGATCGGCTTGGCAAGATGGAGCTTGGCCTTCGGGCCGTACGAGACGGCGCCGCCGAAGGGGTAGACGTCCCCGTTCGAAGCGACCAGCCAGTAACCCGCGCCGTTGCGCATGGCGGCCATCCCGACGATAGGCGCCGAGAGCTTCTTGGTCACCCCGCCGTAGTTCGCTGCCGTCCCCAGATCGCAGGACCTGCCCGGTGCTGGTCGCAAGCCAGTACGTGCCTGCAGGGCCGGTCACGCTCGCGGTCGTCCGGGAGGTATTTACGAGGGCAAAGGTCGCCTCGGTGGACAAGCCGGCAACGGTGGCCGTGACGATGTAGCCGCCTGCTACCTGGTTGGCAGAAAAGTCGGGGGCGGTGGCAACACCCGACGAGTCGGTCAAGACCACAGCGGTCGCTCCGTAACCAGCAAATACGCCGCTGGGGCCACTGCTTGGAGCGCTGAATGTGACGCTGGCGCCGGCAATGTCATTGCCGTTGGTGTCGGTCACCGTCACTGCGAGCGGGATCGCGAATGCGGTGCCCAGCTCCGTGTTCTGGGAAGAACCCGCCCCGACAGTAATGGTGGTGGGAGCCGAAGCAACGTTCGTGAGGGTGAACGTGACCGGCGCGCTCACCCCGCTTACGGTCGCTGTCACCGTGAACGTCCCGACAGTCGAGCCGGCAACGAGCTGCGGGCTCGTGGCGGTCCCACCGGTGCCGGTTTGGACGGCGGCACTGGCGCCGCCACCGACGAAGGTTGCGCCCGCCCCGCTCGTTGTGACCACCGTGAAGTTGACCGTGGCCCCGGGGACCGCGGCACCGTAGGCGTCCGTCACCGACACTTCCAGCGGAGCGTTGTACTGGACGCCTACGCCTGCTGACTGGTTGTTACCCGAGACGGAGGTAACCGTGGTCGCTACCCCGGTAGTCGTGTTGGTCAGGTCGTAACTGACTGCGTACAGCGTGTTCTGGATCTGTGCCGTGACGGTGAAGGACCCGCTGATGTCGTTGGCGGTGAGCGCAGGGGCCGTCGCTATGCCCTGTGTGTTGGTGGTCACTGTGTCGGCGGTCAGGCCTCCCTGCGAAGCTGGCGCTCGGCCCGGTGCCGGGCGCAGTGAACACGACGTCCTCGTTCGCCAACGGGCAGCCTCCGGTGTCAACGACCGTAGCCTCCAGGGGATCGGCAAAAGCCGTGCCGACCTTGGCCAACTGTGGGGACCCGGCGGTCACCTGGAGGCCCGCGAGCGTGCCCGTACAGCCGGGGTTAGCCGAAGCAACGGCCGCGAAAGGAAGGGAAGCAGCTGTAACACCGAGACCTGCGAGAGGCAGGGCTGCAAGCAAGGCGAGCGCCGGTACCCAGCGGGCTGAGCCGCGCGTCGGCCCGTTCATGCTGCACCTCCGCTGGCACCGCCAGCCCCACCGGCACCACCCGCCCCGCCGCCGCCGCCACCGCCGCCTCTACCGAAACCGCCGCCCCTGCCGAAACCGCCGCCGAAGCCGCCGAAGCCGGCAGTGCAGCCGGTGGACGTGGGTTGGGTGATCGTAAGGGCCCTGGCCGTCACGACCCCGATGTTGTTCGTGGAGCCAATTGCGGTAGCGCATTCGCCCACAGTCAGTTGGCCGGCGGTGGCTTTTCCTGTCTTCAGGTACTTGGTCGCCGTGCTGACCGTCACGACCTCGGGCCCCGGGCTGACGGTCGTCGTTGTGCTGAGCGCCCCGGTCGTTGTGGATGTACGGCCACCCGCGAAGGCGAAGCGCGTGCCCTGCACCGTAATGGTCGACCCCGACACCGCTGTTACCTTGCCGATTGCAAAAGCGACGGTCCCGGCCGGCCGTGTAACCGTCGTGCGAGGTCGGGTGCCGGCGCCAGGGAAGGTGCCGCCGGTGCGACCCGCCGAAACCGCCGCCGCCGCCGAACCCGGCGCCACCGCCACCGCCACCAAAGCCACGGTTGCAGGTCCCGCTCGTCGACGAGAAGATCGTCACGTTCGTGGCTTTCACTGCTCCAGCCGAGCCTTTCGAGCCGGTGGCTGTAATGCATACGCCGACTTTCACCTCGCTGAGGCTCGCCGTCAGGCTGGCGGTGATCGTGGTCGAAGCCGTCAGGTCAACAGTCGTCTGGCCCGTCGAGGTGTTCTGTACCTCCAGGGTGTTGCCGGTAATGCTGGCAATTTTGCCTGTAGCTGCCGGGCCCGAAAGTGGCCGTCCCGCGGCGCCCGCCCGGCTACGGCAGCCGCCGCCGGCAGCAGCCCGGCCTTGGCAGCAGCGTTGGCAGCGGCCGTGGTGGCCGTCGTAGCGGGTGGCGTTGTGGTAGCTGGCGCTTTGGCAGCGCTCGCGCCTCCCCCGCCGCAGGCCGCCGCCAGCAAGGATATGACTGCCAACAGGCCAGCGGCAGACGCAAAGCGGCGCGTCCTGCCGGAAGGCATCTCGAAAATTGTCACCTGGTTGTTCCTCCTATATCCATGAGCTGAGAATTATTCGCTGCGCAGCGCTTCTATTGGCGTGAGGCGGGCTGCACGAGTGGCCGGGTAAACGCCGAAGATCACGCCGATACCCATAGCTACGACAATGGCCCCGGCCGTTGCCGGCCAGGAAATAGCGATCTTGTTGCTCACGAAGTCCGGTATCACCAGAGCGCCAACGAGCCCCAAACCGGCGCCAGCCACGCCGCCCGCGAGGCCTAGAGCAGAGGCCTCCACGAGGAACTGGCGCCGGATCATTGCAGGCGTTGCGCCCAGCGCCTTTCGGAGCCCGATCTCTTTGATCCGCTCTGTGACCGCAACGAGCATTATGTTCATCACCCCGATGCCGCCCACCAGGAGCGAGATCGCCGCGATCCCTCCGAGCAGGATCGTAAGGGTCTTGTCGACTGAGGTGAAGGTGGCCTCGATCGTGGTCTGGCTTGTGATCGTGAAGTCGGCACTCGGCGGGGTCGGTAATCCCGTGCAGCGCCAGCAGTTCGTCGGTCGCCTCGGAGTCGGCAGCGCCCATTGTCGATTGCGAGGACTGCCTCGAGGTAGATGGTCGACACGGAGGAAGTACCGAGGAACTCACTTTGCGCCGTAGTTATCGGGATTACCGCGAGGTCGTCTTCGTTGGTCGACGACGAGCTCCCTGCGCTATTGAGGACCCCGATGATCGTGAAGGGGATGTTGCCAATGTCCACCGTCTCGCCAACGGGGGAAAATAGGCCCAGCTCCTCGGCGGTCGTTTGGCCGAGGACGACCACGTTTTCGTCGTGGTTCATCTCCTGCTGGGTGAAAAAGGAGCCCTCCGCCATCGAACGGCCGCGCACCGACAGCCAGGCGGGAGTCGAGCCGTTGACGCTGGTGGTCCAGTTCGCGTTACCAGCCACCAGGCTCGCATTACTCGAGACCTGGGGAGCCACCGCAGCAATGTCGGGGCAATCGATCTTGTTCGCTAGGGCAACGGCGTTCTGGTAGGTGAGTGTGGACGACGAGCCGAACCCGCCCCGCACCAACCCGGTTGTCGTGCTCCCGGGCGTAACTATCAACAAATTGGTACCGAGCGCGCTGATGGCCGAGTTCACCGAAGAAGTCGCACCTTCGCCGAAGCCGACGGTGAGGATCACAGCCGCAATACCGATGAGGATCCCGAGAACCGTCAGCGAGGAACGCAACCTGTGGCTCGTTATCGATTGCATCCCCGAACGCAGCGTCTCCCACCAGCTCATACCACGGCCTCCTCTCGGCCGGGTACACCACTGCCCGGGAGGAACTTGCCATCACGGAAACGCATTATGCGCTCGGCGGCTTCGGCTACGTCCTGCTCGTGGGTGATCAACACGATCGTGCGCCCCTGCTTATGCAAAGCATCCATCATCCCGAGCACATCGGCGCTCGAGCGAGAGTCGAGGTTGCCCGTCGGCTCGTCGGCAAGCAGAAGGTCGGGTTCTGTCACAAGGGCACGCGCCACGGCGACCCTTTGCTGCTGGCCACCGGACAGCTGGTTCGGGAGGTGGTCGACCCTGTCGGCCAACCCGACCTGTTCAAGCGCTTCGAGCGCCTTCAGCCGCCTGCTCTTGCGGTCCACCCCGGCGTAAATAAGCGGCAGTTCGACGTTACGCCAGGCGTTGAGGGTGGGCAGCAGGTGGAACTGCTGGAAGACAAACCCGATCCGGCGGTTCCGTACCTTGGCCAGGTGCTCCTCGTCCATCTGGCTCACGTCCGTGCCGGCGAGGTAGTACTGGCCCGATGTCGGCACATCGAGGCAGCCCAGGATGTGCATGAACGTGGACTTCCCGGAGCCCGACGGCCCGATGATCGAGATGTACTCCCCGGGGAAGACCGAGATCGACACGCCCCGGAGAGCATGCACTGGGACTGAGGTGGGCGTGTAGGTCTTCCACACGTTCACGAGCTGCACTAGCGGTCGTCGGGCGACGGCCGGCTGGCCCTGGGTCATCGGGACCATCACCCGCCGCGGCCACCGAAGCCGCCGCCGCCTCCGAAGCCACCGCCGCCACCGAAGCCACCGCCGCCTCCGAGGCCACCGCCTCCGAAGACCGCTCTGCCGGTGCCGGTGGCCCCGCTACCGGTGGAGAGGCTGGCGGAGGAAAGCGAGGCGATGACGACTTCCTGGCCGCTTTTCAGGCCGGAGGTTATCTGGGTGTAAGGGCTGCCCACGGCCCCAACGGTCACCGTCTGCTCGACCTCGCTCCCGTTCTTCAGGAGGTCGACATAAGAGGACGTCCCCACTGTGTGCACGGCCGTGGTCGGCACGACCAGGACGTTGGTGGCTTGGCGCACGATGATCTCGACAGCGGCCGAGGCTCCGGCGTAAAGCCCTGCGGTGCTCCCTGTGACCGTGATCGTTACTGGGAAGGTTGTCACGCCGCTGGTCGTGGTCCCCACGCTGCTGATGGTCGTGACGATGCCGTAGGCGATCGTGCTGGTCCCGGTCGGGGTGATCTCCGCCTGCTCCTGGTCCTGGATATCGGCTATCTGGGACGTCGTCGCGTCCACGCTCACGATGAACGAGTTGAGCGGTTCGATCACGACCTGCCCGGAACTCGAGCTGGAGCTGCTGGAGCCGGTCGAGCTGGATCCGGTGCCGCTGGCGCCGGTGCCACTGGACCCGGTGCCGCTGGAGCCCGTGGAGCTGGAGCCGGTCCCGGAACTGGCCTTTCCGGTGCCGCTGCTACCGGTGCCCGAACTCCCGGCGCTCCCTGTGCCGGAGCTGCCAGTGGAGCTGCCAGTCGAGCTGCCGGAGCCGGTGGAGGAGGCGCCGCCGGTCACGGTCGTGCTGCCGGCCGAGACCGTTTGGCCGTCCGAGAGGTCGGTTGAAACGACCGTGCCTCCCACCGGAGCCATGAGGGTGGCATCTGACAGGTTGTTCTTCGCCTCGGTGAGCGCCACTTCGTCGGCAGCTATGGTCGCCTCGTCGGAGGTCACCGTGGAAGGCTGACCGACCTTGTCCCCCGCCAACGTCGCCTGCGCCTGGCTGAGCTGGGAAGTTGCCGAGATTACCGCGTCCTGCGCCTGCAGGAGGGACTGAGCGTCCTTCTGTTGAGTCGACTCAAGGCTTTCCTGGGCCGTGACAATCGCCTGCTCGTCCTTTTGTTCAGTAGTGGCCAGGTTCTCCTGGGCGGTCTTTATCGCCTGGTTGTCCTTCTGTTCGGTGGTGGCCACGCTCTCCTGGGCGGTCTTTATCGCCAGCTCGTCTTTTTGTTCAGCAGTGGTGAGGCTCTCCTGGGCGGTCTTTATCGCCTGGTTGTCCTTCTGTTCGGTGGTGGCCAGGCTCTCCTGGGCGGTCTTAATCGCCTGGTTGTCCTTCTGTTCGGTGGTAGCCAGGCTCAGCTCGGCGCTCTTTATCGCCTGGTTGTCCTTCTGTTCGGTGGTGGCCAGGCTCAGCTGGGCGGACTTGAGCGCCTGGTTGTCCTTCTGCTCGGTGGCAGCCAGGCTCTGTTCGGCGCTTTTCAGGGCGTCGGTGTCCTTCTGTTCGGTGGTGGCCAGGCTCAGCTGGGCGCTTTTCAGGGCCTCGGTGTCCTTCTGCTCGGTCGTGGCCAGGCTCTGTTCGGCGCTTTTCAGGGCGTCGGTGTCCTTCTGCTCGGTCGTGGCCAGGCTCTGCTCAGCCGTCGTGATCCCCTGCTGGTCTTTGGCAACAGCTTGGTTGTCAGAAGCGATCTTCTGCTGGTCGGACGTCACGGTTTGCTGGGCAGCGGTCACCGCGCTCTCGTCGGCGCTGCATGCCGAAGCACTTGCGCTCGCTGTCCCACCCGAGGTCCCGGAGCCCCCCGAGCCGCTCGTGGCGGACGGTAAAGCTCTCGCGCTGGAGTTGGCGATGACACCGCCCGCTGCCCCGTTGCCCTTGCAGTCGGCCGCTTCCTTTTCCTGGTCAGCGGATAACGAGGACCGGTCCAAGGCCATTGTCGCCTTGTCCGTAGTCAAAGTGCCCTGGTCGGTTGCAAGCTGGGACTTGGCCTCGTTGACGGACTGTTCGCCCTGGGCCTTGTCGTTTGCCAGCTGAGCCTGAGCTTCGTTGACAGATTGCTGACCCGTGGACTTGTCGGTCGCCAGCTGGCTTTGAGCTTGGCTGACGGCTTGCTGGCCTGTGGACTTGTCGGTCGCCAGCTGGCTTTGAGCTTGGCTGACCGATTGCTGGCCTGTGGACTTGTCGTTTGCGAGCTGGCTTTGAGCGGCGGTGACGTTCGGCTCGCCCTGGGCCTTGTCCGTTGCCAGCTGGCTTTGGGCGGCGGTGACGTTTGGCTCGCCCTGAGCCTTGTCGGTTGCCAGCTGGGTTTGAGCGGCGGTGATGTTCGGCTGGCCCTGGGCCGTGTCGTTTGCCAGCTGGGTTTGAGCTTGGCTGATGGATTGTTGCGCCGTGGTCTTGTCGTCAGCCAACTGCGTCTCGGCTTGGCTCACTGACTGCTGGCCCTGCGTCTTGTCGTCGGCCAACTGCGTCTCGGCTTGGCTCACCGATTGCTCGCCGGTGGACTTGTCGTTCGCCAACTGCGACTGCGCTTGGGTGACGGCCTGCTTGGCTTGGGTCAGGGCCATCGCGTTGGAGCTCTGTGTGTTCGTGACGCTTTCCTGGTCCTGGGAGACGGTGAGCTGCGCGTTGGCGACACTGTCCTGAGCCTGCATAACCGTCTGGTCCATCTGGTCGGAAGCCAATTTCGCCTCGCCCGTGTCCAGGGTGGCCTGGGCTTGCTCGACATCGCTTTGCAAGGTGGGCGTCTGGAGCGTCGCCAACACCGCCCCGGCCTTCAAGACTTGCCCGACGCTGACCTTGACGGAATTGACCGTGCCGGCCACCGCAAAGTTGACCGTGGCCTGGGTTGCCGGCTCGATAGTGCCCGTAGCAGAGGTGGTCTCGCGCACGTCGCCGATGGTGGCCGCCTCGGTCCGGTAGGTAGTCGAGCTTGAGCCGCCCCCCAGGAAGTAGATGCCCGCTCCAACGGCAAGCGCGACAACCACCAAAAGGGCGACGATGGTCTTCCAGCGCCGCCTCAACCATGGCTTGCGCGGCAGGACCTGCTCGAACTCGTCTTGGCCGTAATACTCAGGACCGGCCGCGCCATCAGGACCGGGGATCCCGCCGTTCTCTTGAGCAAAGGGCAACGATTGGGACCCGAGCGCTGTGCGCTCCTCAGGTGCCATGGTCACGGGCAGACCTCCAGGACATGATGTGCAAACCATAAGCCGACCGGCTCAGCCCGCGCTGAGAGCCGGCTTAAAGTTGACTAAGCACCCGCCGAAGAGCTTTGCCTCCTCAACGTGGAGGATCGTTCTCCGTCGTTTACCAAAACCTGGTTTACCCGGCAGCGCCCGCCGCAGGGCAACGTCCTGCGGCGGTCACTGGGCGATGTTGCTCAGCCGGTCGGGGCCGCCTCGTCCCCACTGTCGTAAGGGACATCGGGGACCTGGTCGTAGTTGGCCCCGTACACGTACGGATCCTGATAGTCGCCGCCCGGGTCGAAACTTGCCCCTCCGTCGGTACCCGTACCGCTCCCAATGCTCGCCAACCAGGCGGCAAGGTCTTCGGTGCCGGGCTCCTCGTCGGAAGTCCAGAACGTCATGCGCTGCACCTCGGGCGCATCGACCACGACGTCGCGATAGCGGGGCATGCCGGTCCCGGCAGGGATGAGCTTGCCGATGATGATGTTCTCTTTCAAACCGAAGAGCAGGTCGGACTTGCCTTCGATGGCGGCTTCGGTCAGCACCCGGGTCGTTTCCTGGAACGAGGCGGCCGACAGCCAGCTGTCGGTGGCCAAAGAAGCCTTGGTAATGCCCATGAGCTCCGGCCGGCCTTCGGCGGGGCGCTTGCCCTCCTGGACCAGCTGGCGGTTGACCTCCGCAAAGAACCTGGCATCGACACGCTCGCCCGGCAAGAACGGGGACTCGCCTTGCTCGGCCACGAGCACCCTGCGAAGCATCTGGCGCACGATGAGCTCGATGTGCTTGTCGTGGATCGACACGCCCTGGTCGCGGTAGACCTGCTGGACCTCTTCGACGAGGTACTGCTGGGTCTCGCGGATACCCTTGATCTCCAGCAACTGCTTCGGATCCCGTGGGCCCTCGATGATCGCGTCCCCGGCTGCCAGCTCGACACCTTCTCTGATGCCATCGGCCAGCTTGGCGCGCAGCGCCACCGTATAGACGTCCTCGCTCCCGTCATCTCCGATGATCGCCACCCGGCGGCTGTTGTCCTCTTCGACTATGCGCACGACCCCGGAGGTGCGTGCCAGCACGGCCGCTCCTTTTGGAGTGCGGGCCTCGAAGAGCTCGACCACGCGGGGCAGGCCGTGGGTGATGTCCTCGCCGGCGATACCACCGGTGTGGAAGGTACGCATCGTCAACTGCGTACCGGGCTCCCCGATGGACTGCGCGGCAATGACACCCACGGCTTCGCCGAGCTCGATGTGCTGGTCGGCAGCAAGCGAGCGCCCGTAGCACGAGGAGCAAATCCCCTGCTTGGACTCGCAAGTCAGCACCGACCGGACCATCACCTCGGTGACGGCCGGGTCGTCGCGCAGCGCCGCCATGATCTCGACGCTGACTTCGGTCTGGGCCGGCAACACGGTGCCGTCCGAAAGCGTCACGTCGCGGATGATTACCCGCCCATCGAGGCGAGTTTCCAGGTACTGACGGGCCTTTTCGTCGTCCGGGCGGACATTGCGGACCCAGATGCCACGAGTGCTCCCGCAGTCGAGCTCACGGACAATGAGCTCCTGGGCGACGTCGACGAGCCGGCGAGTCAGGTAACCAGAGTCAGCGGTACGCAGGGCGGTGTCAGCGAGGCCTTTGCGGGCTCCGTGAGTCGAGATGAAGTACTCGAGCACCGAAAGGCCTTCTCGGAACGAGGAGACGATCGGTCGAGGGATCATTTCGCCTCGGGGGTTGGAAACCAGGCCCTTCATACCGGCGATCTGGCGGACTTGCTGCGGGTTACCACGAGCGCCCGAGTCGACCATCATGTCAAGGGGGTTGAAGGGGATCTTGCGGAGGGTTTCCTCCATGGCCTTGCCGACTTCTGAGTTGGCGGTGGTCCAGATCTCGATCTCTTTCTGGCGCCGCTCGTCGTCGGTGATGATGCCCCGCTTGAACTGGTTCTCGGCCTTCTCGGCGTCGGCCTCGTGGCGGGCGACTATCGCCGCCTTGCTGGCAGGCACCTTGACGTCTTCCATCGAGATCGTGAGGCCCGACTGAGTTGCGTAGCGGTAGCAGAGCTCCTTGATCTTGTCGAGGCTGTCGGCAACCGCGACGCGGTGGTAGTTGCTGGCGAGCACCTCGACTATGGAACCGATGCTGCGAGCACGTTTCCCGACGATGTCATTGACGAAGGGGAAGTCGTCCGGCAACGCGGTGTTGAAAATTATCCTGCCCGGCGTCGTCTCGATCGTCTCGTAAGGCACGGCCTCGGCCCCGTTTGTGGCAACCGGCGTCTCGATGACCCCCTCTGCGAGCTCGTCTTCGATTTCCTGAGGCGCCACTTCGACGATCGGGCGCCGCCACGTCACCTTGGCGTGCAGGTCGACTGCCCCGGATTCGAGCGCATGGCGCACCTCGTAGAGATGGCGGAACACGCGGCCCTCACCGTTCAGACCGTCTTTTTGGAGCGTCAGGTAGTACGCACCGAAGACCATGTCCTGGGTGGGCGTGACAATGGGCCGGCCGGTCGCAGGCGAAAGGATGTTGTTCGCCGACAGCATGAGGATCCGTGCCTCTGCCTGAGCTTCTGCAGAAAGAGGCAGGTGCACTGCCATCTGGTCGCCATCGAAGTCGGCGTTGAAGGCCGTACAAACGAGCGGGTGGATCTGGATCGCCTTGCCCTCGACCAGCACCGGCTCGAAGGCCTGGATACCGAGGCGGTGGAGCGTCGGAGCACGGTTGAGCAGGACGGGGTGCTCCTTGATGACCTCTTCGAGCACGTCCCAGACGTGGGTACGCCGGCGCTCGACCATCCGCTTGGCGGACTTGATGTTTTGGGCAAGTTCCAGGTCGACAAGACGCTTCATTACGAACGGCTTGAACAGTTCGAGCGCCATCTGCTTGGGCAAGCCGCACTGGTGCAGCTTGAGTTGCGGCCCGACCACGATCACCGAGCGGCCCGAGTAATCGACCCGCTTGCCGAGCAGGTTCTGGCGGAAACGGCCCTGCTTGCCCTTGAGCATGTCGGAAAGGCTCTTGAGAGGCCTGTTCCCGGGACCGGTCACCGGCCGCCCGCGGCGGCCGTTGTCGAACAAGGCGTCGACCGCTTCCTGGAGCATGCGTTTTTCGTTGTTGACGATGATCTCGGGAGCACCGAGGTCGAGCAACCGCTTCAACCGGTTGTTGCGGTTGATGACCCTGCGGTAAAGATCGTTGAGGTCACTGGTGGCGAAACGGCCGCCGTCCAGCTGTACCATCGGTCGCAGCTCGGGCGGGATGACAGGGACGACATCGAGGATCATCGCCCGCGGGTCGTTGACCCGCCGGCCGGAGTCATCGCGGCGGTTGAAAGCGGAAACGATCTTCAAGCGCTTGATGGCCTTTTGCTTGCGCTGCACCGAAAGATGGCGCTTGCCCTCGTCGGGCTCGATGACGTCGCGCAGCTTGACTTCTTCTTCGTCGAGGTCGAGCTCTTCGATCAGCTGGGCGATGGCCTCGGCGCCCATCCCACCGCGGAAATAATCGCCGAAGCGGTCGCGCAGCTCCCGCCACAGCATTTCGTCCTCGATGATCTTGCGGCCGTGCAGGTCGCGGAACTCGTCGAAAGCGCGCTTCACGAGCTCGCCTTCCTGGTCGGCGTGATCACGGATGGCGCCGACTTCTTTTTCGACCTGGCGCTGGCGCGCCTTCAGCTCGGAGTCCTTGGCGCCTTCGCCCTCCATCTTTGCCAGCTCTTCTTCGAGCTCCTTGTAACGCCGGTCGATATCGAGGTCGCGAGTCCGCACGATGTCCGCCAGCTCCTCATTGAGCTCCACCTCGAGGTTGGGCAGATCGGTGTGGCGGCGGTCCTCGTCGACCCAGGTGACCAGGTTGGCTGCGAAATAGATCACTTTTTCGAGCTGCTTCGCCTTCAGCTCTTCGCGCGCCTCGGTCCCCATGAGCAGGTACGCCAACCACGACCTGGTGCCCCGGAGGTACCAGATGTGCACCACCGGCGCAGCCAGCTCGATATGGCCCATGCGCTCGCGCCGGACCTTGGAACGCGTTACCTCGACGCCGCAGCGCTCGCAGATGATGCCCTTGAAACGAACGCGCTTGTACTTGCCGCAGTAGCACTCCCAGTCCTTGGTAGGACCGAAGATCTTCTCGCAGAAAAGGCCGTCCTTTTCCGGGCGCAGCGTGCGGTAGTTGATGGTCTCCGGCTTTTTTACCTCACCGTTGGACCATGTCCGGATGCCATCGGCGGTTGCGAGCCCAATCCGCAGTTGTTCGAAATTGTTTACGTCCAGCATCGCCTAAAAACTCCTCTCGCTCGCGCGCCGCGCGTCCTCTTCGTCAGAACCGCGCTCCGGCCTGCTGATGTCGATCCCGAGCTCCTCGGCCGTGCGGAACACGTCCTCGTCAAGGTCGCGCATCTCGATCTGCTCCCCTGTTGTGGAGAGCACCTCGACGTTCAGGCACAGGCTCTGCATTTCCTTGATGAGAACTTTGAAGCTCTCAGGTATCCCGGGTTCGGGTATGTTGTCGCCCTTTACGATCGCTTCGTAGACCTTGACCCGGCCAAGCACATCGTCGGACTTGATCGTGAGCAGTTCCTGGAGCGCGTACGCCGCGCCATAGGCTTCGAGAGCCCAGACTTCCATTTCACCGAAGCGCTGGCCACCGAACTGCGCTTTACCACCGAGCGGCTGCTGGGTGATCATCGAGTACGGGCCAGTGGACCGGGCGTGGATCTTGTCGTCCACGAGGTGGGCCAACTTCAAGATGTATATGTAGCCAATCGAAATCGGGTTGTCGTACGGCTCGCCGCTGCGCCCGTTGTAAAGGACCGCTTTGCCGTCGGGCCCGATCAGGCGACCGTGGTCCCCGTACTCGGTGCCCGGTGATTCCGGGTTCAGGTTCTCGAAGATCTTCCTGATGGTCGGGTGCTTGCCGGCCTGGTCTTCCTCGTCCCAGTGGGCACCGTCGAAGCTCGGCGTCGCGAGATAGCTGGACGGCCGAGATACAGGGGTCGTCTTGCGAGATTTGGCGATGTTGCGTGGCTCGCCTTTCCCGTCGATCTCCCATCCCCAGCGAGCGGCCCAACCGAGGTGACTTTCGAGCACCTGGCCGACGTTCATCCGTGAAGGCACGCCGAGGGGGTTGAGGATCACATCGACGGGCGTGCCGTCAGCGAGGTGCGGCATGTCCTCGACAGGGAGGATCTTCGAAATGACGCCCTTGTTGCCGTGGCGGCCGGCGAGCTTGTCACCCTCGGTGATCTTGCGCTTTTGGGCCACGTAGACACGCACCAGCTGGTTCACGCCGGGCGGGAGCTCGTGGGCGTCCTCGCGTGAGAACACCCGGACGTCGATGACCTTGCCCGATTCGCCGTGGGGCACCTTGAGGGACGTGTCGCGGACCTCGCGCGCCTTTTCACCGAAGATCGCCCGCAAGAGGCGCTCCTCCGGCGTCAGTTCCGTCTCGCCCTTGGGTGTGACCTTGCCCACCAGGACGTCGCCAGCACCGACCTCTGCGCCGATGCGGATGATGCCCCGGTCATCGAGGTCCTTCAGGATCTCCTCGGAAAGGTTGGGGATGTCACGGGTGATCTCTTCTGCGCCGAGCTTGGTGTCGCGGGCGTCGACTTCGTGCTCCTCGATATGGACCGACGACAGGACGTCGTCGCGCACGAGCCGCTCGGACAGGATGATCGCGTCCTCGTAGTTGTAGCCCTCCCAGGGCATGAACGCTACGAGCAGGTTCTTACCGAGGCCGAGCTCGCCGCCTTCGGTCGACGGCCCGTCGGCCAGGATGTCCCCCGGGCCGACCGGTTGGCCCTCGTCGACAACTATCCGCTGGTTGAAACAGGTGTTCTGATTTGACCGGCGGAACTTGTAGACGGGGTAGACCTTGCGCCCGAGCGTCTTGCCCCATCGATCGGACTGGTTTTCGCGGTACTCGACTATCACGTGCTCGCCGGAAACTTCGACGACGGTCCCGTTGCCTTCAGCCATCACGACGTCGCCGGTGTCCCGTGCGGCCCGGCCCTCTACCCCGGTACCGACGAACGGCGCTTCCGGGTGCACGAGCGGCACCGCCTGCTTCTGCATGTTGGCGCCCATGAGCGCGCGGTTGGCGTCGTCGTGCTCGATGAAGGGGATCAAAGCCGTGGAGATCGAGATGATCTGCTTGGGAGAGACGTCCATCAGGTCCACTTCCGAAGGTGGCACGAAGTCCACTTCGCTGGTGGTCCCGTACGTGGTGCCTCCGGCGCCGACGCGTACGCCAGGGCCTTGAGGGGCGCGCCGCACCAGCACGCGCTGGTCGGTCAAAGTCCCGTCTGGCGCCAATTTGGCGTTCGCCTGCGCGATGACATATTCCTCTTCCTCATCGGCCGCAAGGTAAACGATCTCGGTCGTGACCTTGCCTTCGGTGACACGGCGATAAGGGGTCTCGATGAAGCCGTACTCGTTTATGCGGCCATAGGTTGCGAGGTGGCCGATAAGGCCGATGTTCGGGCCTTCGGGAGTCTCGATGGGGCACATGCGCCCGTAGTGGGAGCTGTGGACGTCGCGGACTTCGAACCCGGCACGTTCGCGGGAAAGACCGCCGGGCCCATTGCAGAAAGCCGGCGCTTGTGAGTCAGGCCCGACAGCGGATTTGTCTGGTCCATGAACTGAGACAGCTGGCTGGTCCCGAAGAACTCCTTTATCGCCGCCACAACCGGGCGGATATTGATGAGCGTCTGCGGGGTGATCGCCTCGACGTCCTGGGTCGTCATGCGCTCCCGCACGACACGCTCCATACGGGAAAGCCCGACTCGCACCTGGTTCTGGATCAGCTCTCCAACCGAGCGGACACGGCGGTTGGCGAAGTGGTCCTGGTCGTCCAGGCGGTAGCCCGCCTCGCCCTGCGCAAGGTGGAGCAGGTATGTGCTCGCCGCCAGCACCTCGCTCTTGGAGAGCACGGTTTGGCCCGGCACGGGACGGTCCAGTTCGATGCCGAAGAGGGACTCGATCTTTATTATTTCAGGGCCTAGTTTCCGGTCGAGCTTGTACCGCCCAACCCTCGTCAGGTCATAGCGTTTCGGGTTGAAGAAAGCGTTCTCGAAATAGGCGCGCGCCGATTCGACCGAGGGGGGCTCCCCCGGGCGGGCACGCTTGTAAATCTCCAGGAGCGCGTCCTCCTGGTTCGGGGCGAGCTCGCGCTCCCGGTCCCACTGGGGCTCGAGGAACTCGAAATGGCGGACGAAGCGCTCCAGGAACGCCTCGTCTGCGTAGCCGAGCGCGCGCAGCAGCGTGAAAAGGGACAGCCGCCTCTTGCGAGCCACGCGGGAACCAGCGCTGATGTCCTTGCCCGGCTTGGCTTCGACGTCGAACTCGATCCATTCGCCGCGGTAGGGATGGACTGTCCCGGTGACGATCGTCTTCAGGTCGCGCCCGGGCTGGAAGATGACCCCGGGGGACCGTACGAGCTGGGAGACAACGACCCGCTCTGTGCCGTTGATGATGAACGTGCCCCGGTCGGTCATGACGGGGAAGTCCCCCATGAAGACCGTCTGCTCTTTGATCTCGCCGGTGTTGGCGTTTTGGAACTGCGCGCGCACAAAGATCGGCGCCGCGTAGGTCATGTCTTTTTCTTTGCACTCCTCGACCGAGAACTTCGGCGGGGGCCGGAGGTCCTGGTCGACGGGGTCGAACTCCAAAATGAGCTTAAGTGACCCAGAAAAGTCTTCGATAGGACTGATGTCGCGGAATGCTTCCGCCAAACCCTTATCGAGGAACCACTGGAAAGAATCGCGTTGGACTGAGATCAAATCCGGGAGCGGCAGGACCTCATCGAGGTTCGCAAAAGAAAAGCGCTCCCGGGTTGCGGGGCGAGACGGCAAGGACTACTCCTCGGAAGATGCGGTGGCCACAGAGGCGCGCCAAGCCGCCGCCCTAAGGACTAAGGACGCGAACGGACAGGGCACGGCAACTGATCAGTATACAACCTCTCACACTGACGCGGCAAACACGCGCTCACAGGTCACCTCGCGGCCCTTAGGACAAGGGTAAGCCAGCGAAGCCACCCGGTCAAGCTATTGGGCCCTGTATTGCGGGCTTGGCGCCCGCACAAGGGCCGACAGCCCGGGAACGACCTGTCGTGCGGCCTGGCGGACCAGGCGCTACTTCAGTTCGACAGTTGCGCCAGCCGCCTCGAGCTGCGCTTTCGCCTTCTCGGCGTCCTCCTTGCTGACCTTTTCGAGGACAGCTTTGGGGGCACCGTCGACCACATCCTTGGCTTCCTTCAGCCCGAGGTTCGTGAGAGCGCGGACTTCCTTGATGACCTGGATTTTCTTGTCGCCGGCGCCTGTGAGGATGACGTCGAACTCGTCCTGCTCCTCTTCGACAGGTGCCTCTGCGGCGCTGGCAGCCGGGCCAGCCGCCCCCGCGACGGCAACCGGGGCCGCTGCGGTTACGCCGAAGCGCTCTTCGAAGGCCTTGAGCAGCTCAGACAGCTCGAGGACTGTCATATTGGAGATCGCTTCGAGGATCTCGTCCTTGTTGAGTGTGGTGGTTGCCATCTTTGTTGTGCTCCTGGGTCGTTGGTACTGGTAGATGGGTTGGGGTTGCCCGCCCGGTAATGGGCGAGCCTGGTCAGCTGCCTTCGGCGGCGCGCTTGTCCTTCAGCGCCGAGAGGCCATAGGCGAAGTTGCGGGGGACGGCGGCGAACAGGCCGGCGAGGTTTTGCAAGGGCGCTGCTAAAGCGCCAGCCAAGCGGGCTAGCAAGACCTCGCGAGATGGGAGATCTGCCAGGGCCACGGTCGCTTCCGGCCCGAGGACGGAGCTGCCGAGGAGGCCGCCCTTGATCAGCAGGAGCGGGTTGGCCTTGGAGAACTCACGCAGCGTCTTGGTGACTGCGGCAGCATCCCCATCTACGAAAGCGAGGGCTGTTGGGCCTGTGAGGAGCTTGGCGAAACCCTCCAGGTCATCGCTCGCAGCTATGCGGACCAGGGTGTTCTTGTAAACCCGGTACTCGGCTCCCAAAGGGGCGATGCTCCGCCTGAGCGCCGCCAGATCCTTGACCTTGAGGCCGCGGTACTCCGTCACGATGACTGCGTCTGCCTGCTGGAGGCGTGCGCGCACCTCGTCTACGACCGCCACCTTCTCGGGCCTGGGGTTGTCCATTTGGCACTCCTTAGGTCTTCAGCTCTTACATGCGAGCGCGCGCACCAGACCAGGAGCACCAGCTCGCCTCGTCGGGTTGGGCTTCCGCCCACTTAGCGCCGTCGCCGGCGCGCCAGATTTCTACGGCGTTATGTCAGTCGAGAACCTTACCAGCAAAGTCGCCTTGGCCGGGGAGCGTGCCGGCTCATCAGGTGCGGCCCTGTGGGCCCTCGAGGTTCAGCTGGCCTGTGCCGCGGCGGCGGCCAGCTCCTCTTCGGTCACCCGGAGGCGGGCGGGGTCGATGTCGATCCCGGGCCCCATGGTGGACGACACCGCGACCGCCTTCACATAACGCCCCTTCGCCGACGAGGGCTTCACCCTCTGCAGTTCGTCGAGGACCGCCCTGAAGTTGGCCAGCAACTTCTCGGGAGTGAAGCTCACCTTGCCGATCGGGACCTGGACCACACCATGGCTCCGGGCGTCGGCGCGGTACTCGACCCGGCCGCCTTTGAAGTCGGTCACAGCCCGGCCAACGTCGGGCGTCACCGTGCCCGTCTTGGGGTTGGGCATCAGGCCTCTCGGCCCGAGCTTGCGCCCAAGCCTCCCCACCTGGCCCATCATGTCCGGGGTGGCGATCGCAACGTCAAAGTCCATGAACCCACCATCGACGCGAGTGATCAGGTCGTCGGAGCCGACGATGTCGGCGCCGGCAGCGCGAGCGGCGTCGGCCGCCTCGCCTGAGGCGAACACAGCGACCCGCACGCTCTTGCCCGTGCCAGATGGCAGCGAGACGGTCCCGCGCAGTGACTGGTCGGCCTTGCGGGGGTCGATGCCCAGCCGGACCGCCAGTTCCACGGACTCGTCGAACGCAGCCGGGGCGACCTCCTTTACAAGGTCGACGGCCTCGATCGGCCCGTAGAGACGCCCTGGCACGACCCGCTTGGCGGCGTCGGTGAACTTCTTTCCTTTTTTCGGCATTGCGCCCTCCCTAGGGAACTCTCACGCCCATGGAACGGGCTGTCCCGGCTACCTGGGCCTTCGCCGATTCGAGGTCGTTGGCGTTGAGGTCCGGCATCTTGACGTTTGCGATCTTGGTCAGCTGGGCGTCGGTCAGGGTGCCGGCGACTTCTTTCCCGGTCGTTGCCGACCCCTTGGCTATGCCCAGTTCCTGGCGGATGAGGAACGCTGTCGGCGGCGTCTTCAGGACGAAGCTGAAGCTGCGGTCGGAAAAGATCGTCACCTCTACCGGGACGATCTGGCCGACCTTGTCCTCGGTCGCCGCGTTGTACTGCTTGACGAACTCCATGGTCTGGATGCCGTGAGGCCCCAGGGCGGTGCCAACCGGAGGAGCCGGGGTCGCTTTGCCCGCGGGCAGCTGGATACGGACTATCGCTGTGACTTGGCGCTTGGCCATGGGAACGCTCCTTAACTGTCGCCGGTTGGCTTCTGTCGCCTGCGAGGCGTCAGAGCTTCGCCACCTGGGCGAACTCGAACTCTACTGGTGTCTCTCGGCCGAAGATGTTGACGAGTACCTTGAGCTTGAGCTGGTCCTCGTTGATCTCGGCAATGGTGCCGCTGAAATCGGCGAACGGCCCTTCTCTCACCCGGACGGACTCGCCGACTTCGTACTCGAGACGAGGACGGGTCTTCTTGGCGGGGCCAGCGCCTTCCACCTTCACTGCCAGGATGTTCTCGACTTCGCGCCGCGACAGGGGCGTTGGCCGGGCGCCTAGGCCGACGAACCCGGTAACACCCGGGGTATTGCGCACCACGTACCAGGAGTCGTCGTCCAGGGCCATGCGGACCATGAGGTAGCCAGGGAAAACCTTGCGGGAGACGACCTGGCGCTTGCCGTTCTTCAGCTCGACGACGTCCTCGAGCGGGATGACGACCTCGAATATCCGGTCCTCCATGTTCATCGAGGAGATCCGGCTCTCGAGGTTGGACTTGACCTTGTTCTCGTAGCCGGCGTAGGTGTGCACGACGTACCAACTGCCGGGCTTGTCGTAAGGGCTCTCGGGCGGGGCGATTATCTCTTCCGCGCCCTCTACGAGCACCGCCACTACCTGGCCTTCCCCACCGGCGGGCGCGGCTGCCTCCCAGCCGTTGCGGCGCTTGCGCGAGGAAGCCTTGCCACCAGACGGTGGCTTCTCTTCGGTGATGGGTGCTTCAGGATCATCAGGCATAACTACCTCTGGCGCTTGCTGCTCGGGTGCTTGACCGGCTGGGTACCGGGTTACTTGAAGATGTGCGAGGCGCCCAGGGAGTACACGTAGTCGAGCGCGTAGACGAGCGACATGAGGAACGCGAGGGTGAAGAACACCACCGTGGCGTAGTTGATCAGTTCGGGCCGCTTGGGCTTCATCACCTTGCGAAGTTCGAGGATTACTTCGTCCACGAACTGGCGCGGGTGGAAACCACCCCTCGATGAGCCGCTCGGCCGGCCGCCGCTCAGGGCGAACTGCTGCAGCAGGCATGCCGTCCGCGTCGAGGGTGCCCTGACGTTGCAGGAGCCGCTTCTGTTCCCGGTTGTACTCGTTAGTGCTCACGTCAGTGACCTTCCATAGCGAAACCTTATGCAGGGCAGGAGGGACTTGAACCCCCAACCCCCGGTTTTGGAGACCGGTGCTCTGCCATATTGAGCTACTGCCCTAGAGAGCCATAGCCCTCAGGCCGCCTGGGCCCGCGCTCGAACCCCGACCGGACGAGGATAGCACCGCCGCGCTCGCACGCGGTCGGCGGTCGCTCGCCCCCAGCGTGCCTGGCGTGGCCGACGACGGCAGCCCAGGTCAGGTTGCGCCGTTGAACGGCGAGCGCTGGCCCGAACGCGCCAAAACGACGCCGGCACTCACCGCAGCCACACCCGCGAGGCCCAATGCACCCGCGACGAGCCACGGCGTGACTGAACGCCTCCGCCCCCAGAGGGGGTGCTGGTGAAGCATGCTCAGCGTGCTGCCGACCAGTTCGGGCGAAGGCAGAGGGACCTGGCTCTCACGCATGCTTCGCAGCACTCGCAGGAGGCGCCGGTAGCCGGCCACCTCTGCCTGGCAGGCGAGGCACGTCTGCAGGTGCTCGGCCATCGCCGCGCTGGGCCGCCGAGCCCCGTCGACTACGAGCGGCAGCTCATCGGCTACAGCCTCGCAGCTCACCAGCGCTCGCAGGTGCCGGGGGTTGGGGGGCCTGTTCGGTAGCTCAGCTGGCCACGGCATCGTCATCCGTACCATCAACTGGCTTGGCGCCCATACTGGTTCCATCGGCATGCGCGACCTTCTTCCCGAGGCCTCTGCGCCAACGCTGGTTAAGGCCCTCCGCCTCGGCCATGTGCAGCACCAGGTCCTCCCGCAAGCGCTTGCGGGCTCTTTGCAGCCGCACCTTGGCGGCAGCCTCTGAGATCCCGAGCTCGGCTGCTATCGACTTGTTGGTGAGGTCGTAGACGTCTCTCAACACAACGACCTCACGAAGTCGCCACGGCAACCGGAGGAGCGCGCCGGCTAGCAGCTGCCTTTCGTCACCAGCAGACGCCGACGCCTCGGGGTCGTGCTCGGGACGGCGGTCGAAGACGCTGGCCTCGTCCATCCGGTCTGGGTCGAGCTGGGCGTGCTGGCTACGCGAAGAACGGGCGAGATGGTTGCTCGCACAGTTGGCGGTCACGCGGTAGAGCCAGGTCGAAAAGCGGGCCTCACCACGAAATCGCGGGAGGCCGCGGAGCGCACGCAGATAGGCCTCTTGGGCTACGTCAAGGGCGTCTTCCTCGTTGCCGGTGAGGCGGTAAGCGAGGGTGTAGGTGCCCGCCCAAGTCATCCGGACGAGCTGTTCGAAGGCGGCACGGTCACCGCGGCGAGCCGAATCGACGAGTGACTTCAGGGCTGCTCCCGACGGCGACTGGTCCTGTCGTCCCCGCGAACGCTCGGTGCCGAGCCCGCTGACGCCTAGGGCGTGGGCACGCCGGCGGGAGATAGCCAAATGCCCTACCTGGTCTCCTTGTGGAGCGTGTGCTGCCTGTCCCAGCGGCAGTACTTGCTCATCTCGATGCGGTCGCGATCGTTCTGCTTGTTCTTGGTGGTGATGTAGTTGCGCCGCTTGCAGACGTCGCAAGCAAGCGTCACCTTTACCCTTCTCTCGTTCTTAGCCATCTGGCGTTGCTCCTCTTGCTGCCTACGATCTCTGTGTTCCTTGTAGCGGCGGTCGGACTCGGACCGACGACAACTCGATTATGAGCCGAGTGCTCTGCCAACTGAGCTACGCCGCCCTGCGGTTGCACGGCTGCCTCGGCTGCGGCCGCGCATAGCTGGCAAGTGTAACGGACACAGACGAGTGCCCTACCCGGTTCCGCTCGCCCGCACGCCCGCTTGTCGCGGCGAAGGCCGCGGCGGGTTGGACCGGCCGCGGCCTTGCTCACTTGCAGGACGGGCAGGGCCGTCCAGCTGCTTTGCTCACCAGATGGTCAGGGTGCCACCAAGGTAGAAGGTCCCCCCTGCCCAGTGCATGCCGTTGCCGGTGCCCTTGGCGGCGATCCCGCTCAGGCCGATGGCGAAGCCCTCGTCGCTGTACAGGTAGAGCGCCTTGCCCGCCCAGGTGCGCTGGTCGGTCCCATCGGCGCGCATGGCAAGACCTGCCCTTGCCGGCAGGCCAGCCGCCAGCCCGGGGCTGCCCTGCGCGTAGAGCGGGGAGAAGTCGGCGGCGCAGGCGGCAGTGCAGGCCGTGCCCTTGGAGAAGCTGTACACCGGGACGGGGAGGACTCCGCCAGCATCGATCATGTCGGCGGCGAGCTCCTTCTTGCCTGCGACCGTGATCGTCGCGAGCGTACCCTCCGAGCCGACGAAGACACCGCTCGGCGAGAGGAGCCACCAGACGCCGTGGTCGGGGGGGATGCTCGACTCGTCGTAGGCCTCGCCGCTCGGCAGCCCGGGCACCGAGTCGAAGAGGTAGAGCGGATGACCGTTGTAGGTGACCTGCTCACCGACCCCGGCGCGGCTCACCTCCCCGAGCATCGACTGCGAGACCCCGGCCCGGCCACCGGCGTGCCCGTCGTCGTGAAGGCCGGCCAGTCCGGCTTGTCTTTCGACGGGCCTGTGCAGAAATAAGGCATCCCGATGACGGACTTTTTTGTGGCCGTGCAGCCGAAGCTCGTCGCCGTGTCGCTCGTGATCGCGTAGAGCGCCGTCCCGGCCGACTGTCCGGAGCCGGCGATGAGCATCGGCCCGTACGGCCCGTCGAGCATGGCAACGACGCTCGCCTTGGATGCGGGCGCTGCCTTGGGCCGCCGGTGCGGCGAGCCCGATCGCCGGGGCAACCAGGGCGGCGCTGGCGGCGGCGGTCATCGCCATCCTGCGCAACGAGCGACGGCGACGGCGCGTCTGGTCCAGTGTCGTGGTCGAATGCAATGACGTTCCTCCTTGTGATTGACACCCCATGCGGAATTCTCCGAGCCTTGTCCAGCGACCGGTATCTGTCCTTCATGGTCGTTGCTCCGAGGCACCTTTGCCAGCAGGCAGGCACGTTTTTGCCCAGCAGGCAGGCACGTTTTCGCGCGGTGGTACAGGCACCACTCCCGACGAGCGGTTCAGGTGCGCTAAGGACCAGGCTCTCGAGAGATCACACTTGGAGCCCCCTGTCGGAATCGAACCGACGACACCGGCCTTACCATGGCCGTGCTCTGCCGACTGAGCTAAGGGGGCAGCCCGGCCGGGGACCGGTTTGCGGCTTCATAGTAGCGGCCCAGCCGAGGCCGAGTGCTCTCTTCAAATCGCTGGACCAGGCGTTGCGGGGGTTCCCGGCCCGTCACGCTGTTGCGCCTAGCCTTGGGGCCAATGAGCCCTACCCCACGCCGCGGGGCCCGGTCAGAGCCGGGTGCGGCGCCCGCGACAATGAGGATGCGGCTGGAGCTCGTTGCCCCGGGTCACGCGGAAGGTTTGCGGGCCATCTACAACCGCGAGGTCGAGTCCGGCACCGCTACCTTCGACATCTCGCCCCGCTCGCTCGAGGACCAGCTCGAGTGGGTGGCCGAGCACTCCGGGGCCCACCCTGCCGTGGCCGCCGTCACCGATGACGGTGAGGTGGTCGGGTTCGGGTCGCTCTCGCCATACCGGCCGAGGGCCGCGTACAGCACCTCCGTAGAGGACTCGGTTTACGTGGCCGAGGAGTTCCAGGGCCTGGGCATAGGGCGGGCGGTCCTGGAAGAACTGCTCCGCCTCGCCGAGGCACACGGCTTCCACGCCGTCCTCGCCCGGATCGCAGGGAACAACGAAGCCTCGGTGGCCCTACATGCGGCGTGCGGGTTCGAATTGATCGGCACGGAGCGCGAGGTCGGCCGCAAGTTCGGCCGCTGGCTCGACGTCGTCTGTATGGAACTGCTTATCTAGCGCCGCTGGCTGCAGTAGCGCTGCTATCAGGAGGCAGCCAGTGCGGCGAGCTCGTCATGCACAGCGACAGGCGGCAAGCCTTTCCCGTCGAGGGTATGCACCCGGCTAAACCGCAGGCTGGAAGACAGCCAGAGCCCGTCGGCGCCAAAAAGGTCGTCGACGCTGAGATCCTCGCGGGCGACCTCCCAGCCCGAAGCTTCGGCCGCCTCGAACAGGTGGGCCACGCTGATGCTTTCCAGTATCCCAACCGAGGCTGGCGGGCTGACGAGACGGCTCCTGCCAAAACAAGCAACGACAGCCGAAGTCGCAGCCTCCCAGACGGTGCCGTCCGTCCCCACATAAATAGCGTCGTCGGCACCCCTGGACTCGGCCCAACGGTATGCGGCCATATTGAGCCCATAAGACAACGTTTTTGCGCCGAGCAGGAGCCACGGTGCTTCTTCGACGAGACCGCTCGGCAGGCCACGCGAGATCGTGACGACCGAGACGCCCTCGGCTCGCTGGCGCAATAGGCGCGGGCTCAGCTCCTGGCCGAGCGCATAGGCGGTGGGCGGGCCTCCCTCTTCGGGGCCGCGGGTGCACACGAGGCGCATCTCCCACTCCTGCCCACCCAGCCACGCCGCGATGCCAGCGGCGACGGCCTCCCTCCATGCGACCGGGGACGGCAGGTCGAGCCCTATCGAGCTGGCGGAACGAGCAAGCCGGACGAGGTGGTCTTCAAGGTGGCGAGGTTGGGCGGAGTTGACAAGGAACCGTTCGAACACCCCGTCGCCCCGGAGCACGCCCAAGTCGTCGGCCCGTAGAAATGGTGAGCGGGATGGCAACAGGGCCGGGCCTTGCGGCCCAAGTTGGACCAGTACCGCAGAAGGCTGGTCCGTCGCCCCGGGTGAGCTGGTCGCCACTTGAGGTTCCTTTCTCGTCGCTCGATATGACGCTAGCGTCTGCGGGTGTGCAAGGCAGCAGCGATCCCGGTCGTTATGGGCCGGTACTGGCCAAGGTCCGCGAGGAGCTGGACGAGGTCGAAGAGGCCATGAAACGCGTCGAGGACGGCAGCTACGGCCGCTGCGAGGCGTGTGGCAACACGCTCAGCGACGAGGAGCTGGACGCTTTCCCATTAGCACGCCGTTGCTTGGCTTGTCGCTGAGCGGCCCCTAGCTATAGAGGTCAGCCAGCGAGCACTCCACGCTCAATCAGCGCCTCGGCGATCTGGACCGCGTTCAGCGCCGCACCCTTGCGGAGGTTGTCGCCCGAGACGAACATCGCCAGCCCTCTTCCGTCGGGCTCGGAGCGGTCCTGACGGACCCTCCCCACCAAGCAGTCATCGCTGCCGGCGGCTGCCAGTGGCGTGGGCACCTCCACCAGCCGCGTGCCCGGCGCCGAAGCCAGCAGCTCCCTGGCACGCTCGGGCGTTATCGGTCGTTCGAAACGGGCGAGCACGGACAGCGAATGGCCCGTGAACACGGGCACCCTTACGCACGTAATGCCTACGGCAAGATCCGGGATGTGGAGGATCTTGCGGCTCTCATTGCGCAACTTGTGCTCTTCATCGGTCTCGTCGTCGACCATGTTGCCGGCGACGGGCAGGACATTGAAAGCCACCGGCCCCGGGAACACCCGGCTCGGCGGGTAGGACAGAGCAGACCCGTCGAAAGTAAGGGCGGCGGCTTTTTCTCCCACCGCGTGGACCTGCTCGGCCAGCTCGTCCACGCCCTTGCGCCCTGCTCCTGAAGTCGCCTGGTAAGTCGAAATAACGAGCCTGCGCAGGTTCGCCTCGTCGTGGAGCGGCTTCAGTACCGGCATGCACACCATGGTGGTGCAGTTGGGGTTGGCCACGATCCCTTTGCGGATGTCGCCAAGGTCGTCACCGTTCACCTCGGGCACGACCAGCGGTACGTCGGGATCCATCCGCCAGGCCTTTGAATTGTCAACCACTATTGCGCCGGTGCCGGCTACGACCGGCGCCCACTCGTGCGACGCAGCCGCCCCCATGCTGAACAGCGCGATGTCCAGGCCCGAGTGGTCGGCCACCGCGACATCTTCGACCGTTACCCCATCGAGGACCTGGCCGGCCGAGCGTTGCGACGCAAAGAACCTCAAACGGCCGACGGGTAGCTCCCGTTCTTTCAGGACCCGGCGCATCATCTCGCCGACCTGCCCGGTCGCGCCGTAAACCCCGACCGCCAACGCCATCAGTAAGTCGCCTCCCCGTCGAGGCCGAACGCTTTGTGCAGGGCGAGCACCGCACGATCGGACTGCGAGGCGCGAACCACGCAGGTGAGCCGGATCGCGGAGGTCGAGATCATTTCGATATTGATCCCTTCCGTGGCGAGGACCTCGAACATCGTCGCAGAAATGCCGGGGTGGGTCCTCATCCCCGCCCCCACTATCGAAACGGTCGAAATATCGGGGTCCGCATACGTAGCGCTGGCACCGATCTCTGCCTGCAGGTCGTCGATCACTTCTTTTGCCGAGGCGAGGTCCGCGTGAGGGACTGTGAAGGATATGTCGGTCGTGCCGTGCAAGGACACGTTTTGTTCGATCATGTCGACGTTTATGAGCTTGTCGGCGAGCTCCCTGAACAACCTCGCGGCTACGCCCGGCCGGTCGGGTACGCCGGCGACGGTCAACTTGGCCTCGGACTGGTCAGCGACAACAGCTGAGATGATCGCCTGCTCCATAGCACTGCCTTCCTCTTCGATCGACGTGCCTGGCTCCCAGGTGAAGCTTGACCGCACGTGCAGGCGCACCCCGTGGGTACGCGCAAACTCAACCGAACGCATCGCTGGTTTGGGGCAACCCGCAGCGTTCATCTCCAGCATTTCGTCGTAGCTCACCTTCGACAGGCGTCTCGCCGCCGGTACGACCCTCGGGTCCGCACTGAACACTCCCGGGACGTCGGTGTACAGCTCGCAGGTCTCGGCACCCAGAGCCTTGGCCAGCGCGACGGCGGTCGTGTCCGAGCCGCCTCGGCCCAGGAACGTGACCTCCCCGTCCAAAGAGACACCTTGCGAGCCGCCGACCACGGGCACCCGCCCCGCGTCGAGCGCCGCTCGGAGGCGGGTGGGGCGGACATCGACGATCTTCGCCTTGGTGTGATCACCGTTGGTGACCACTCCCGCCTGGCTACCCGTAAAGCTGTCTGCCGGTACGCCCAGGTCGTGGAGGGCCATGCACAAAAGGGCCATGGCCTTTCGCTCACCAGCCGTGATGAGCATGTCCATCTCCCGGCCGGGGTGCGTCCGGGAGACCTTGTGGGCAAGGTCCAGCAGGTCGTCGGTCTCATGGCCCATGGCCGACACCACGATCACCGGTTCGTCGCCGCGCCGGCGCACACGCGCGATGTAGTCGGCAACGTTCCGCATCCTCTCGGCGTCCGCAACGGAGGAGCCCCCGAACTTCTGCACCAGCAGGGCCACGGCTCCGCAGGATACCAGGTGGGCCTACGGGAGCTGGCCGCTGCGAGCTCCCCGACTGGTGTACCGCCCGAGGTAGACCGCTAGCCAAGCCGCTTGTAGTTCGGCTACGCTGCGCCGCCGTGCCGTCTGAAAAACGTATTCGCCAGCAGGCCAACCAGCGCCGCATGCAGTCACTGCGAGCAGAGCAGGTCAGGAAGCAGCGCAGGCAACGGTTTTGGCTGGTCGGGGGTGCCGCCACCGTAATAGTCGCCCTGATCGCCGTGCTCATTGCAGTCACACAGGGTGGTGGCGGTAAGGCCGCGACGTCGACGACTCTCCCCTCGACGACCGTCGGGTCGACGACCTCGACCTCGACAGGGCCGACGACGACCGTGCCCCCTCCTGTGTCGGTGCCGCTACTCGACGCACCGGCCAGTCCCGGGTGCCCCAAGCTGGATGGCTCGTCACCGCATTACACGCACTTTGCCGCCGCGCCGCCGATGTGCATAAACCCCGCCAAGCAGTACACCGCGACGATGCTCACCGACGTCGGGCCGATCACGATCAAGCTCCTGGCGGCAAAAGACCCAACCACGGTCAACAACTTCGTGTTCTTGGCGGGCTATCACTTCTATGACGGCACCGCCTTCCACCGCGTTGTGACCGGCTTCGTGGACCAGGGCGGGGACCCAACCGGGACCGGGAGCGGCAGCCCTGGTTACTCCTTCAACGGGGGTGCCCCCAAGAGCGCCTCGGTCTACACGGCTGGCGCCCTCGCCATGGCCAACTCCGGCAGTTCGAGCAGCGACGGGAGCCAGTTCTTCATCGTGGTCGGCAAGGGTGGCGCAGAGCTGCAGCCCCTGTACAGCTACTTCGGTCAGGTAACGAGCGGCATGAACGTGGTCAACAAGATCAATGCCGACGGGAGCCCATCGTCGGCGGGGACCCCGAAGGTCGTCCACAAGATCGTCAAGGTCACGATCAGCGTCTCCTAAGGCCGGCGGGCTACGGCCGGGTAGCTCGGGTTACGCCACGGGCTGCTCGGGCTACGGCCCGGGCTGGTCGAGGGACTCCAGGCCCACCTGCTTGCCGTCCAACCAGATGGTCACGTCGCCTTGGCCGCGCTTGTACCAGTGCCCGTCAGGAGCTCGTAACAACGCGGTGCGCTCGTCGATCGCCGCGATCCGCAAACCGCCCGAAGCCAGCCTGACGGTGCGGTGCATCTTTTCCTCCGACCAATCACCGGCGTGTGGCAGCACGGCGAGCTGCGGCAGGAGCCCGAGCCCGAGCGTCAGCGCCCCGCCTCTCGGGTCCACCATCGCATCACCGAGCACCATCGCCCCCGCCGATGACCCTGCCAGCACGGCGCCAGCCCCCCACGCCTCGACGAGGGCATCCCACACGGGCGAGGACTTGAGCACTGAACGCAGGTGCAGCACCGAGCCCCCCGCCAGGTACAAGAAACGGGCAGCTCTTACGATCCCTGCGTTTTCCCGCTCCTCGGCGTCGCCCCGCCGGAGAACCATGCAAGCCTTGACCGAGGCGCCCAAACCAGCAAAGTAAGAAGCGGCTGTTTGGACCGCCTTGTCCGGGTGCCAGTACGCCGCGGCGGTAGGCAGGACAACGACTTCGCTGGTCCCGGAGGCTTCCAGGAGATGCCGATCGATCTCCTCGCACCCCGGCGTCCACTCGGCGCCACCGACGAGAGCGAGCTCGCCGCACGCGCCCGCCGGGTACTGAACGGCAGGTAGAGCACCAGAAGGAGGCGAGATTTCGGGGTCGTACGCCATTGGCGGGGCCAGTATTGCACGGAGCGCCCGAGGAGGCCCAACACTGCGGCCCCACGTGCAGCGACATGAGTGCCGGACCGGATGGTCATGAACCAGACGTGTCATGACAAAACGCCCCTTATGTCCCATTTCGGACTAGACAGTCCTCACTAGGTAGATTGTCTGCTCCAAATGACGCAGTCAGGCCATAGCGCCGATATAGCCCTACTCGTACGTTTGAGGGAGGATTCGGGCACTCAGGAGGTAGCGGAAATGGCCGATCAACAGCAAGCTGACTCGCTTCTTACCCCGGCGGAGGTTGCAGCGCTCTTCCGGGTCAACCCAAAGACCGTCACTCGTTGGGCCCGGGCGGGCAAGATCACGGCAATCCGCACGCTTGGCGGCCACCGTCGCTTCCGCGCCACGGAGATCCGTCGCTGCCTGGACCAACTCGACTTCGACATCTAAGGACCGGCGTTCCGACGGGAAGCTGCGCTTACCGGCTCCCGCTTAGATCACTGGTGGTCGGAGCCGGCGTCGATCCGGCGACCTCGCACTTTTCAGGCGCGCGCTCTACCAACTGAGCTATCCGACCGCGGACCTGACGGGATTTGAACCCGCGGCCTCCGGCTTGACAGGCCGGCGTGCACTCCAGACTGCACCACAGGTCCCAGTTACTGGGCACCGCCGCAATCTAGCCTGACGGTGCGAGTCAGTATAGAGGGTGCCAACTCAGCAGGGGAGCACATTGGGCCACACGTTTAACCAGGGGGTAGAGCGCGAGCGCGCAAACCAGGCCTACCAACACAGGCGGCGCAGGCCTTTCACATTTGGTCGCAGGTCTGGACGCGCCAGGTTGGCCGGCTGGGCTGTCGTCGCGAGCACAGGGGCCGCAGCGGTAGCCCTGACGGCAAGTGCCATCGGCTTGCCAGCTATTAGCCCGGGCCCGGCGGCAGCAACACCCACGAGCCTGGCCAGCGTGCCGGGCCTCTCTGACCACTTTGAGATGCTGACCGGCGCCGTGCCCCCTTCGCCCGCATTGTTCGGCGCAAAGGTGCTGGGCGCGGCGTTGCTGTCGGCGCCTCTGCACCTACAGCTCTTCTTCAAACCCACCGATCCCGCCGAGCTCGGCTCCCTCGCCACAGCAGTGTCTACGCCTGGCACCGCCGTTTACCACCACTTTCTTACGGTCTCGCAGTTCGCTGCCCGTTTCGGGCCGAGCTCCGCCCGCGTGGCGACCATCGACAGGTACCTGCACGGAGAGGGCCTGTCAGTCGGCCCGCTTTCTGCAAATCACCTGGCCCAGGATGTCTCAGGCACCGTTGGCAGCTTCGAACATGCCTTCGCCACCCCGCTCACCAATTTGCGGACGAGGACAGGCGGCCTGGTGGTCGGTTCCGTTCTCGCACCGAAGCTGCCAGGCCGGTTGGCGAGCTCGGTGTCTTACATCGGGGGCCTCGATCCGTGGGTCAGCCAGTCAAATGACCTGGTCCGCTTCCCCTCACACAGGCTGAGCGGCCAGGACCAAGCCACCGGTTGCAGTGGCTTGGCCGGCAACGGGCTCTCGCCGGCCCAGCTCCAGGAACGTGTACGGGCTTTCAGGCCTCTACAACAGCGGCTACCAAGGTCAGGGGCAGACGATCGGGCTGATCGAGTACGCGTTGGCAGACACACGCGCCGTTACGACGTTCGAGGGCTGTGTGGGCGCTTCACTTACGGTCGACTACGTCCCGACCAGTGCTCCCCCACGTACAACCGACGCCGAGGTGGCAGCCGACATCGAGGTCCTCGCAGCGCTGGCCCCGAAAGCGACCGTAGTCGTCTACGAGTCCAACCAGCAGGGCACGGGCCTCGGGCCCTGGGAGCTGGCGGTCTCAGGGAGCGCGCCGGGAGGCCTTCCAGAGGTCATCACGTCGTCGTGGGGTTCGTGCGAGCCCGACACCGGGATGGGGAGCTCCTACTACCAGACCGAAGAATCGATCTTCGACGAGGCTGCCACGCAAGGTCAGACGATCTTTGTGGCCTCGGGCGATGACGGCTCAGAGGGCTGCCTCGACCAGACTCGCAGCAAAAGGCTGGCTGTTGACGACCCCGCCACCACACCCGGCGTAACGGCGGTCGGCGGGACGGCGAGCAACACCCCGAACGGGGCGCAGTACATCTGGAACAGCCGTTCGCCCGATCCGCTCGGGTGCCTGGGGACCGGGTGCGCCGGCGATGGCGCTTCGGGCGGCGGCGCCAGCACGGTGTGGGCACGCCCGAGTTACCAGCCCGCAAGCCTCGCTCAGTCGCCGGAATGCAAACTGGGCTTGCAGGGCTGCCGCGAGATACCAGACGTGTCCGCTCTTGCTGGAGACGCTTATTCGCAGTACTGCTCCTTGAGCGTCTGCGGCAGCGGAGAGGGCTGGGTGGGCTTCGGAGGCACCAGCCTGGCGGCGCCTTCGTGGGGTGCAGCGGCGATCCTGTCGGCCCAGTTCTGTTCCACCAAGCTCGGCTTCCTCAACCCACTCCTCTACAGCGAGCCGTCCGCACTGACGGGCCCCATCACCTCAGGCAACAACGACCTCACGGGGACCAACTTCGGCCTGTACGAGGCGTCCGCCTCGGGCGCGTACTCGATGGCCGGCGGCCTTGGCTACCTCGGGGGCGTCAACCTCTCCACGGGTGCGCTCTGCGGACCGGCCGGCCCAACCGCCAGAAGCGGTGGGACCACCACGTCCTCTACAACGACTACCACGACCACAGTGCCCACCACGACCACAGTGCCCACCACGACCACAGTGCCCACCACGACCACAGTGCCCACCACGACCACAGTGCCCACCGACGACCACAGGGCCCACCACGACCTCCGGGCCCACCACGACCACCGGGCCCACCACGACCACCGGGCCTACTACGACGACAGGGCCCACAACGACCACAGTGCCCGGGGCGACGGCGCCCCACGCGACCACGCCGGGCGCTGCCTGCGTGAAGCCCACCAACGAGGCCGTCCAGGGCGCCGTCGTGTCAATGGCAACTGTTTCAGTCTTGGTTACCCCGCTCCAGAGGGCGGCGACGGCAGCCAATGCGCCGGCTACTGGGTGGTCACCCGGAGCGGCGACGTCGCGGCCTTCGGCTCTGCCGTCGCGTACGGGTCGCTCCAAGGTAAACACCTGAGCGCACCGATAGTGGGCATCGCCCCCACCCCTGACTATGGCGGTTACTGGCTCGTCGCTTCCAACGGAGCGGTGTTTTCGTTCGGTGACGCAACGTTGTACGGCTCACTGGGCGGGCTCCACCTGAACGCCCCGATCGTCGGGATTGCTGCTGCTCCCACGGGAGGCGGTTACTGGCTGGTCGCTTCGGACGGTGGGGTATTCGCGTTCGGGGACGCCACGTTCTACGGCTCACTGGGCGGGCTTCACCTGAACGCCCGGATCGTCGGGATTGCTGCTGCTCCCACGGGAGGCGGTTACTGGCTCGTCGCTTCAGACGGCGGGGTATTCGGTTTCGGCGACGCCACATACCGCGGGTCGATGGGCAACGCCAACCTGGACAGCCCGATCGTCGGCTTCACAACGACGCCGAACGGGAGCGGGTACCGCATGGTCGACGGCGACGGGAACATTTTCTCGTTCGGAGCAACCTTCTACGGCAGCTTCGGTGCCGACCGGCCGCCAGCTCCAATTAGCGCCGTTGCCACAAGTGCAGACGGGAAAGGCTATTACCTCGTCGACGCTTCCGGGGACGTCTACGCCTACGGAGACGCCCCGTACCTCGGCAGCGCCGCGAGCCAAGGCACTTAGCGCCCTACCTTGCGCTCACAATGTCGGCGATCGCCGGGATGACCTCCTTGCCGATCACCTCGAGAGGGGTGAGCTCGGAGACACGTGCGAGAGTGCCGGAGACAGCCTGAACCCCGAGGGCGGCGTACTTCTCCAGCTCTTCGACGAGCTCGCCCGCTCGCTCGCCTTTTTCGCCGACATCGAAACGGATTATGACGCCCTTTTCGATCTCGTCGTAGGACCGTCCCTCGGTCTCGCAGTGGGCGCGCAGCACGTCGAGCTTGTGCGCGACATCCGTCGACCCAAAGATGTTGCACGCCTGTGCATAGCGGGCGACTAGCTTCAGCGTCTTTTTCTCGCCGGCCCCGCCGATCATGATCGGCGGATGGGGGCGGGTTATCGTCTGGGGCGAGTTGAGCGTCCGGACAAGGTTGTAATGCTGCCCCTTGTAGGGGCCGTCATCGTCGCTCCACATTTGTAGGCATATCTGAAGGATCTCTTCGAGCCGCTCATATCGTTCCGCAAGCGGTGGGAAGAACAGCCCGAGCCCTCGCGCTTCGTCCTCGTTCCAGGCCGCACCGATCCCGAGCCAGGCGCGCCCGCCGGACAGGACGTCCAGTGTCGAGACGATCTTTGCGAGCAAGCCCGGGGTGCGGTAGGTGGAAGCGGTCACGATGGTCATGAGCTTGGCCCGCTGGGTGACCGCAGCGAGGTAACCGAGGGTCGTGTAAGCCTCGAGCATCTCGTGCTCGGGCGGCCCGAGGTTGCCGATCTGCCAGACGTGGTCCATTACAGAGATACGGTCGAATCCGACGTCTTCGGCGAGGCGAGCGATCTCGCCGAGCTTGGGGGCAAGTTGGGCAGGCCCGCCTTCCCAGGTGAAATCGCTGATGTGGAGATCTAGCTTCATTGCCGCATCGTAGGACCGCTGGGTTGATATGGGCGAGAGGCTCTCCGCGTCAGCGGCTTGGACGGGGCTCAGACGAGGAGGACCACCGCCACGGTGGTGCCGACCACAACCACAGCCACGCGCAACACGGGCTGCGGGAGCCGTCGCCCGAACCGCCCCCCGATCTGGCCCCCCACAGTCGACCCCACCGCAAGGATCCCAGCCGCCTCCCAGGAGACATGCCCGCTCACCGCAAATATCACCCCGGATACGAGGTTGGCCAGCATGACCAGGACGTTTTTCATGGCGTTGAGCCGCTGGAGGCGTTCGTCGATGAAGATGGCCAGCAGCGATATCAGGATCACGCCCTGGGCCGCGCCGAAGTAGCCGCCATAGATACCCGTCGCGAAGACAGCCACGTACAGCAACTGGCCCCGGTGCCCGAAGCGCCGGACGGGCTGGCCAGAAGGTGCGAGCCAGCGTGACAGGGTCGGCTGGAAGGCAACCAGGGCGCAGGCAACGAGGATCAAGAACGGGACGACGTGGCGGAACGCCGTCCCGGGCAGTTCCAGCAGGAGGAACGCACCGATCACTGCGCCCAGCGCAGAACAGGTGCCCAGTACTACTCCCCGGCGGCGTTGACCGGTTAGTTCCTTGCGGTAAGCGTGAGCGCCGCTGAGCGACCCCGGGACAAGCCCGATGGTATTGGACACGTTGGCCACCAGAGGCGAGAACCCGACGGCGAGCAACGTTGGGAATGTGATCAGCGTCCCCGAACCGACGACAACATTGATAAATCCGGCAGCCATGCCGGCGCCGGCGATCGCTAGTGCGGAAAGCGGGCCCACCTCATCGGTCTATATCGCTAGTGGCAGCGCCCACAATTTGGGATGGGCCCTGGTACCCACTATTTGGGTTGAGGCGGGCCGGCAATACGGGCTACCTTCCACAGCGTGCTGCGAGTGGGGGTAGTCGGTGATTACGACTCGGGCAACGAGACCCACCGTGCCACCGACGCCGCCCTGGTCCACGCAGCCGCCGCGCTCGGCGCTACAGCAACCGGGGAATGGGTTGCCACAGAGAAAGTCGGATCCGGTGGCACCGGGGAGCTCGAGGGCTTCGACTGCCTGCTCATCGCACCTGCGAGCCCGTACCGCAGCACAGAAGGCGCCCTCACGGCCATCCGGTACGCTCGCACGTCCGATATCCCGTTGCTCGGCACCTGCGGCGGGTTCCAGCACATCGTCCTCGAGTTCGCCCGCGACGTCCTCGGTTACGAAGACGCCGAGAACGCCGAGCTGAACCCTGGCGCAAGTCGGCTTTTCATCACGCCGCTGTCATGCTCGCTCGTCGGCCAGACCTTGCCCGTGCATTTGGAGCCCGGCTCCCTCGCTGCAGTGGCGTACGACCGCACCGAAGTGTTGGAACGCTATTACTGCAACTTTGGGCTCAACCCCGACTATCTCGACGAGCTTGTCGCCGAAGGCCTCCAGGTGACGGGTACCGGTCCTGAGGGAGAACCAAGGGTTATCGAGTTGCCGGGTTTACGTTTCTTCATGGGTACGCTCTTCGTCCCTCAAGCCTCGAGCACCGTGTCTTCTCCCCACCCGCTCATCGTGGCTCTCCTCGAGGCGGCCCAAAAAGGAAGTGACCCGCAGGAAAGTCGCGCTTAACCCCTCCCGAAAAGGCGCGCCTGGTGGACTTTTCGATTGCAGCGCGGCGTCTGGTGCAGTTCTATTCTGAATCCGCCTAAAAGTCCACCAAGCGATTGGCCCGGAGCGCCCTAGAGACCCGTTATTCCCACTCGATCGTGCCGGGCGGCTTGCTGGTGATGTCGAGGACGACGCGGTTCACTTCTTTGACCTCGTTGGTGATACGCGTGGAAACCCGGGCCAGGACATCGTAAGGAAGGCGTGAAAAGTCGGCAGTCATCGCGTCTTCACTGCTGACAGGTCGGAGCACGACCGGGTGGCCATAAGTGCGCCCATCGCCCTGGACCCCTACCGAACGGACATCGGCGAGCAGCACGACAGGGCACTGCCAGATCTCACGGTCCAGCCCGGCCTTTGATAGCTCCTCGCGCGCAATTGCGTCAGCGTGGCGGAGAACTCTTAGGCGGTCCTCCGTGACCGCGCCTACGATCCGGATCGCCAGCCCGGGACCGGGGAAGGGTTGCCGCCAGACAATGTCCTTGGGGAGGCCCAGCTCCTCGCCGACCGCTCTCACCTCGTCCTTGAACAGCCTGCGGAGGGGCTCGACCAGCTCGAAGCGGAGATCCTCGGGTAATCCGCCGACGTTGTGGTGGCTCTTGATGTTCGCCGCCCCTTCCCCACCTCCGGACTCGACGACATCGGGGTAAAGCGTGCCCTGGACGAGGAAACGCACCTCGCCAGCAGGACCAGCCGGCTCGGCGCGGATTATCTCTTCTGCAGCGCCCTCGAAAGCCCGGATGAACTCACGGCCGATCGCCTTGCGCTTCGACTCCGGATCCGTAGGGTCGGGCAAGGCGGCGAGCGCGTCCAGGAACTGACGCCTGGCGTCGACGGTGTGCAGCCTTACACCAGTTGCTTTGACGTAGTCCTCTTCGACCTGCTCACGCTCGCCCTCACGCAACAGCCCATGGTCTACGAACACGCAGGTCAGCTGGTCACCGACCGCTCGCTGCACAAGCGCGGCGGCCACAGCCGAATCGACACCTCCCGACAGGCCGGCGATCACCGGGTGCTCCCCCACTGCCGCGGCGATCTGCCTTACGGACTCCTCGATGATGCTCCCTGTCGTCCAGGTCGGCGCGATCCCCGCGCAGCGGTGCAGGAAGTTCTCGATCACGCGCTGCCCTTGTTCGGTGTGGACGACTTCAGGGTGCCACTGGACTCCATAGAGGTGCCGCTCGGGATCCTCGAAGGCCGCTATCTGTGAACCCTCCGTCCATGCCGTGCGCCGGAAACCGTCGGGCGCCTCAACGACGGCGTCGCCATGCGACATCCAGACCGTCTGGCGAGCGGCAAGCCCGCGCAGGAGCTCGGAGGTCGGGTTCGATGTGCGCTTCCGTGCGCCCGAACTCACCCTTTTGCGTGTGACCGACGACGCCGCCGAGGGCGACCGCCATTGCCTGAAGCCCGTAACAGATACCGAGTACCGGTACCCCGGTGAAAAAAAGGGCGGGGTCCGCTACCGGAGCCCCCTCGGCATAGACGCTCTCAGGACCGCCTGAGAGTACGACCGCACTTGGACGGCGAGCGACGATCTCGGCGACCGGGGTGGTGTGGGGGACGATCTCGCTGTAAACCCGAGCTTCGCGTGCGCGCCGCGCGATCAATTGCGCGTACTGGGCGCCGTAGTCGACGACTAGCACGGGCCCAGGCCGCGCCCCGCCACCATCTTCAGGGACGGCTGCCCTGCTCATCCACTAAGCCTATACGTTCCGGCTGCCTTAGGCGGCAGTCGGGCCGACATCTTGTGAATGTTTGCGCAAAGTCTTTGTGCCACGAGCCAATCTCACCTATTTCGGAGCCAGCGTGATCAGAAGAAGTTGGACCGACATGCAGTACATTTGAAACGATGCGGAGAGAGGAGCGCTTCTCGGCCATCCTCGAATTGCTGGCGAACGGGGGGTCGGTGGGCGTCGCCGAACTGGCGAAAGACCTCGGCGTTGCCTCGGCGACGATCCGGCGCGACCTGGCGTTACTGGAACAACAGCGCCTGCTGGCCCGGACCCACGGCGGCGCCGTGGCCCACGCCGTGTCCTACGAGCTCCCCCTGCGCTACAAAGGAGTTCGCCACGCCGATGAAAAACGCCGGATCGCACGGGAAGCGGCGTCGCACGTCACAGAGGGGATGGCCGTCGGGCTTACCGGAGGGACTACGGCGACCGAGGTGGCGAGGGCACTCGCCGATCGCGAAGGCCTCACGATCGTCACGAACGCCCTCAATATTGCCTCCGAGCTCGCTGTGCGGCCTAACCTCAAACTCGTCGTGACAGGCGGGGTGGTACGGGGCAATTCCTACGAGTTATCCGGGCCACTGGCCGAAGCAAGCCTCGCCATGCTCAACCTCGACATCGTGTTCGTTGGCGTGGACGGGATCGAGGTCCGCGCCGGGTGCACCACGCACCACGATGTCGAAGCGCACAGCAACGGCACAATGATCGATCGCTCCCGCCAAGTCGTCGTAGTGGCTGACAGTTCCAAGATCGGGCGCGTCACGTTCGCCCGGATCTGCCCTATCGACGCCGTCACGCTCATTATCAGCGACGCGGAAGCCGACCCACTGGCAGTCAAGGCCCTGCAGAACGCTGGCCCAGAGGTCGAGTTGGTTTAACTCGTGGCTCACGTCCGGGCAACCAACTAGCGAGCTCCTATTTTAACACTCCCGGCCGTAATACCAGTAACAATCCAGCGGTTCAGCAAGAACACGATGACCGCAGGGATGGCGACGGCGATGATCGCGGCGGCGTTGATGATGGTGTAGGGGACGTTCCTGCTGTCGATCGCAGCCAACAGGACAGTCAATGGCTGAGTCGAACTGCTACTGCTGAGAACAAGTGGGAAAATGAACTGGCTCCAACCAAACAGGAACGTGACAATGGCCGTGGCGGCAATGCCAGGGCCGAGCCATGGGCAATGCGATTTTACGAAACGATTGCATCGTAGTTGCACCGTCGATGAACGCAGCCTCTTCGATGCTGCAGAGGCAGCGCCATGAAGACGTTGTACATTATCCACATCGCAAGGGGGACAAAGCCAGAAGCGTAGACAAGGATGATCCCGGTATAGGTGTCCACCAACCCCAAGGTCCGCCATGATCCGGTAGATGGGGATCAGGGTCGCGTAGACGGGAAGCATCAAGGTGGCGATGACCCCATAAAACAGGAGACCCTTCAGGCGGAACCGGAGCCGAGCGAACGCGTAGGCGCCAAGTACCGCGATAACCAAGGTGAGCACGGTCGCACCAGTGGCCTCCACGGTGACGTTGATGAGCGACCGGGCGATACCTCCCGCCGCATCCTGGCTTTCCGGACCTGCCCCGAACAGCGCCTGATATGCGGTGAACTTCACATGTCCGGGCACCCATTGCACCGGTGTGCTCTGTGAGGCCACATTGGTTGACAGGCTCGTCTTCAAGGCCCAGTAGACGGGGAACAACGACCATACGACCACCAGCGTCAGGGCCGCTATACGCCCCAGCCGTCCTAGGCGCCGCTTCATGAGTACTCGACCTTTCGGTAGACGACCTTCAGGATCAGCAAGGACAACAAGATCGTCGCCACCGTGGCGAACAGCGAAAGTGCGTAGCCCTGACCAAAGTTCAGATCCTGAAACGTAATGAAGTATGTCTGGCTCATAAGCGACGAGCCTGTGCTAGCAGCGGCGTTCAGCACGTAGACCTGGTCGAAAATGTTGATGGACATCACCAGCGCCTCGGCCATGGCGATGGCGACGGCAGGGCGGACGAGCGGAAGGGTGACCCGCGTGATGTGCTGGTACCAGGCGCCCCGTCCACTCGCGCACTCTCGTACAACTCGTCCGGGATGGATTGCATTGCGGCTAGGACAAGCAGCGTCGCCAAGGGTGTGATCTGCCACACCTGCACGAGAGAGATCAGCAAGATCGTCTCGATCTGATGCGAGCCGATGAAGAGCTGGTACTGGCCAATGAGGCGCAGGCTCTTCAGAGCTGAATTGAGCACACCAAAGGTGGGGCTATAGATCCACGACCAGATCACGCCCTCAACGACGCCCGGCAGTGCCCAGGGCAGGATAACAATGGCCAGGAGCACGCCCCGGCCGCGGAAGGGTCGTTGCAGCAATAGGGCGATCCCGATACCGAGCCCAACGGTGAGCACGACGCCAAAGAGCGCGTACCAGCCCGTGTTCTCGATGCTATGCCGGACCTGAGAGTTGGCAAAGACGGCAGAGAAGTTGCCGAAACCAACGAAGTGGTTGGGCGGCGTTAGCGGATCAGAATGAAAGAAGGCCTCGATGACAGTGAGAACTGTCGGGTAGATCGCCAGCGCACCGATGAAGACCACAAGCGGCGCCACCAAGGCGTAAGGAAGGATGCCGTCCCGCCGGCCCCGGCGCTTTGCCTTCCGGGGGGCCACCAATGCGGGTGGTGTCGTAGTTGTTGGCATTCACCACTCCAACCGTTGCCAGCGCAGGCCCCTCACCGGGGAACGCGCCCCAATGAGGTGGGTACTGCCCATCTCGTTGGGGCGCGTAAGGCTGTCATCTCAACCGCCAAGGCTCGAGACCTGCGAAGTGATGGCGCTGATGGCGCTGGCTACGCTCTCTTGGCCGGCTGCGGCGCTGTGCAGGTTGGTGTAGACCGCGTTGCTAAACGCTGGGTACCAAGGTGGCGCCCCCGCGGGGAAGATGGCGCGGGAATGGTGCTCGGCCAAGTTGGCGAGCTCGGCCGCACCGGGGACCTTGCCGGAAGAGACGAGCTGGGCTAGTCCCGCATTGTTGGCCGGCAGGGGGAACCCGCTGATGGAGTTGGACGCGCCCGCGGCCCCGGCGAAGGCTGCCTGATTGGCCGGCTCGTCGTACCACTTTATGAACTCGACCGCGGCATTTACGTTCTTGGCCGATGAAGGGATGCCGATCCCGTCCGGGTTGGCCAGGTTCGGCGCGGGCCCGTTGACTCCGGGAGTGGGGATGTACTCGATCTGTCCCACGACTTTCGAGGAGCTCGGCACGTCATAGACAGTGCCTACGTCGCCGGAATAATCCGAGAACACACTGGCGGTGAGGTTCTCGGCCTCGTCGTCGCTGAACCCCTGGTAGTCCTCAAGGCTGAGGTTCCCCTTGGGCACGAGGCCGTCCTTATAGGCTGCCACCATCCACGCCATCGCCTTGTAGCCAGGCGAGGACGGCGAGCTGAACTCCGGCTTGTACGAGCTGCTGAGCACCTGGCCACCAAAAGCAGCGGTCGTCTCGTACCAGTAGGTCGACAGGCCCTCGGCGGCGGCGAACGGGATGTCGAGAGGGTGGGCGACAACGCCCTTGGTCTGGAGCGCCGTCAGGTCGGCCTGGTACTGGCTGAACGTCGTTGGCATCGCCTTGATGCCGGCTTTGGCAAAGTCCTTGGTGTTTACGTCGGTAACCAACAGGGACACGTCGCTCGGCATGCCGATGAGGTCGCCGTCCCTGATGAACGAGGCGATCTGGGGGTATTGCGCCGGCAGGGACGCCACATTGAAGTACTTGTTGAGCGGCATAAACCACTTCGTCTGGTAGTACTCGCCGACCTTTGACCAGTCCACGTCGGCGACATCGGCGAAGTAGGCGTGGGCCTCAGCGGCAGCGGCGATCTTGGTCTGGAGGTCGTCCCATTGGATGTACGAGTAGTTGACCTTGATACCCGTGGACTTCGTGAACGCCGCAAGCATGGCTTTCGGCGGCGCCGGATAGGCGATGGCGACGTTGATCGTCACATTCTGCAAGGCGGGCTTGTTGGCCATCGCAATTGTGGCGGCTGAGGCCGCGTCCGTGAGGCCAGTGAGCACCAGTGCGCTCGCAACCCCAAAGGCGGCCGTCTTAGATATCAACTTCTGCCTTTTTTCTATCATTTTGGTACCTCCTCATTTTGCTGGATAATTGGGATGTTCGGAGACTGTTGGAGCGCGGCCTACGCTCGCTGAGCCCATCCGATGGGCCGGCTAGCGAAGCCCGCTGGGATTGCCATGTGCCGCGACCAGTTCATCGACGAGGCGGGTGATCTCGTCGAGGGTGAGCTGGGACGACAGGAGGGGGTCGAGGAACGCAGCCTGATAGATCGTGTCCCGGCTGTGGTCAAGGATCCCCGCAACCGTAAGCAACTGGACATTGACCTGACAACGGTTGAGAGCGGCGCACTGCTCAGGTAAGCGCCCTACGGAGCCGGCGATGATGGAGCCGCCGTCGACGAAGCAGGGCACCTCCACGCAGGCCTGCGAAGGTAGGTTCGAGATCACTTCGTCCGAATTGATGACGTTGCCCATGAACCGGTACGAAGCTCCGCTCTCGAGCGCAGCGATAACCCGAGGCGCGTACTCGGTACTTTGGGGCGGCAGCGACGAGGCGCCGGCTTCCATGGGCGCGCTCCGCTCGGCTTCGAATTTCTCTTCGAGGTCGTCCAACCGGTACAGGTACTCGCGAACCCGAACACCGTGGGTCTCGGTCTCAGCGCCCTGGCGAAGGAAGCACGGGTAGTACTCGGCATTGTGAACGCTCGACTCGCTCACGAAATAGCCAAAACGCCGGAGCAGCTCGAGGCGGATCCCGTCCGGGTGCTCGTTGACGTCCACCGCGCGGGCGAACTCGCGGAGGCGTGGGTACACGTCCTCGCCACGTACATCGAGCCTGAGGAACCAGGTCATGTGGTTGATACCCGCCGCCTGCCAGGTCAGCCGCTCCGGTCCGTCGAGATCCAGGTAGCGCGCAATATCCGCCGCGGTGTGCTCCGTACCGTGGCAAAGGCCGACATAACGAGGAAAACCCGTTCGTGCTATCCCCATGACGACCATCGCCATCGGGTTGGTGTAGTTGAGCAAAGTAGGCACCCGGCGCGTGCTCGGCTACGGTGCTGCAGATATCTGAGCACCGGAGGGAGGGTGCGGAGCGCCCGTGAGATGCCCCCAATGCCGTGGGTGTCGGCGATCGTCTGGCGCACCCCGAACTTCTCGGGAAGGTCGAAGTCGACAGCGGTCGCCTTCTTGCCACCCACTTGGACCGTGTTGACCACATAGTTACAACCACGAACGCCCTCGGCGCAATCGGTCGACGCAACGACGGGTACCGAGCGCTTGCTTGCCATCGCTATCGCTTCGACCGCCTTGACCGCGTCCCGCAGCCGCTGCTCGTCGATGTCCACCAGGTGGATCTCGGCGTCAGCGGTGGCATCTTGCTGTAACAGGTCGCTGACAAGGGTGCGTGTGAACACCAGGCTGCCCGCACCGACAATGGCGATCTTGGTCATGGGCGCCCCCCGTCGGAGCCGCCGGCCGCCTCGGACCGCAGTGCCAAGGCGCCAGCACCTACCAGCGCCGAGTCAGCGTGAAAATGCGCCGGCTCCACTTCTGGGGGGAACACCAAGGTCTGCTCGAACACCTTGCGCACCCTGGCGCACAGGTCGGACGGCGAGCGCAGGAACCCACCGCCTATGACGACGCGTTGGGGGTCGACGACGATGGCTATGTTGGCGACCCAAACCGCAACCTCGCTGAGGATGTCCTCCACCAACGCGGCGGCCTTGTCGTCGTGGCTGCCTCGCTCGGTGAGCTGCTCCATGGTCAGCGGCGAGCCGAGCTCCCTACGGGCTCGCTCCGGGACCGCCCGCCCACCGACGAGTTCCTCGAGTGGAGCGGGGATGTCTTCGCCAACTACCACTCCCTGCTGGCGGCGCCGGAGCACCTCCGGCCCGGGCAGGAGGTAACCAACTTCGCCAGCCGCCCCGTGCGCACCCTCGAGGATCTCTCCCCCGACGACGATCCCGGCCGCGATCCCCGTCCCGAGGTTCATGTAGACACCGTGCATAACGCCGCGCAGCGCGCCCCAAGTCATCTCGGCGAGCGTGGCCGCCTTCACATCGTTCATGATCGAGATGTCCAAGTCAGGGAAGCGGTCCCGCAGGCGGAAAGGGATCCGCAGGTTGGACCAACCCGGCATGCCGGATATCAAAACCCCGTCTTCGCCGGTAAGCCCCTTGGTGGACACGCCCAAAGCCTTCAAATGCTCCCCGGCACCCTGTTGTTCGCGCACGTGCGCGACGAGGTCCAGGGCACGTGCGAAGACGCGTTCGGCACCGTCCTCGGGCCTTGTGCTGATCTCCTCGCGCCCTGTCACGCTGCCGTCGGCGTCGACAGCCGCCGGCAGCAAGCTTTGTCCCACCGATGTCGAGCGCCAGCACGGACCTTGTGCCCATGCCGCGTGTCATTTCAGCACGATCGAACGGGAGAGCCGGCGCGGCCGGCTCGGGTCGATCCCCTTAACGTGCGCCAAAGCGATGGCAGCGAGCTGCGCCCGCACGAGCTCGACCATCGGGTCCCCGTCCGGGCTCGGCGGCTCGAGCGTCGCCCCGCTGGCCAGCACATCGTCCTCGAGCCCGACCGGGAGCGCGCTAAGTGACCACACAAGGCTGTGCGCTTCGAGAAGGCTGATCGGCCCATGGCGAAGTTCCATAGACGGGTAGGCCTCGGTCCAGGAAAGCGACGCCTCGCGTAGCTTCAGAGCAGCCTCGTTGGCCAATCCAACACCAGGCCCTTGGCCGAGGAAGACGAACTGGTTGTAGCTACCCAGTCGGTCAGGCAACGGAGCTAGCAGCTTTTCCCGGGCTAAGTCGGCGAGGTGCTCGATATCGTGCCCAAGGTGGCTTCGCCACAAGGCGAGCACACTCGTCGCAAAGCGTGTCTGGACCACAGACTCTTCGTCAGCAAAGGGCAAAGAGATGTTGCGCGTGGCCGCTTTGGCGATGGGGGTCGACTCCGCCCCGGTGATGGCCAGGACCTCGGTCCGTGAGGAAAGCGCCTCGATCAGCCGGAGGACCTCCGTAGTCGTCCCCGAGCGCGAGATCGCCACGACGACGTCATAGCTTCGCCCGGAAGGCATCTCCGAAGCGGCGAACGCGTCGCTCTCGCCAAAACCCCCTTCTTCCCGCCAGGCCGCTATCGCTTCCGCCATGTAGCGCGACGTACCGCAACCGACGAGGGCGACCCGGCTCCCGTGCACGGGGAGGCCGGCACCCGCGGCCATCTGGCCGGCGCGCAACCAACAAGACGGTTGACTGTTCACTTCGTCAACGAGACTGTCCGCTTCTGCGCGGAAAGGGCTCATATCGAACTACTATAGACTCGCGTTATGCGGCGATGTCAAGCGTGCCCGGCAACCCTCGCTCGGGGGCCCGATCAGGGCGCAGGAGAGGTGCCAGGTGATCAAGGTCGTAACTCTCGGTGAAATCCTGGTCGAGGTCATGGCACAGGACGTCGGCCGCGGGTTCCGCCGTCCCCTGCGGCTGCTCGGCCCGTTCCCGAGCGGGGCGCCGGCCATCTTCATCGACCAGGTCGCCAAACTTGGCCAACCCTGCGGCATCGTCAGCTGTGTCGGCGACGACGACTTCGGCCGGCTAAACGTGAAACGGCTCGCCGACGACGGTGTCGACACCAGGTCGATCGAGGTTAACCCGGAGTACGTGACCGGTAGCGCGTTCGTACGCTACGGACCGGACGGGGAACGTGATTTCGTATTCAATATCAAACAAGCCGCGTGCGGTCACATCCAACTGACTGAGGCAGCGCTTGAATTGTTGAGGGACTGCAGCCACCTCCACGTGTCCGGTTCCACATTTTTTTCTAGTGGTCGAGCTCGTTTGTGACGTGCTTCGGACCTATGCGGCGGCGTGCGGCAATTCGCACGCCGCCACCGGATAACCCACGGGGGTACCGTCCGGCCGTCGGTTGGCCCTATGCGAGGGAAACCAGGGCTCCGGCCCTGTCTTCGCTAGCCAGGTCTGCAGGGAGCATCTCTGGCTGGGACATAGCCGGGCTCGGGCACACGGCGTCCTCGCCGGGGGATCGCCAGCGCGGCGACCACCGCGAGACCGACTATCGCGGCACCTGCTGCCACCGCCGGGACCAGGCCCCTAACGAACGCTTGGCCGCTCGCATAACTGCCCGTCGCCGAGAAGACCGAGGCCAGTACGGCTATGCCGAGCACACCGCCCATCTCCCTGATGGCGTTGTTGACGCCCGAGGCGATCCCTTCCTCGCCAGGTCCTACCGCACCGAGGACCGTGCTCGCCATCGGGGCGAAGAAGAGCGACATGCCGATACCGCTCAGGACGAACGCCGGTACCAGGTGGCTGTACGGGACGGTCGGTGAGGCCACAACTGCCAACCAGGCGAGGCCGAGCGACTGCAGCCCGAGGCCGACAGCCAGCACCGGGCGGCCCCCGATGCGTTGGGTGATGATGCCAGCGACCGGAGCGATGAGCATCGGCATCGCCGTCCAGGGCAGGATGCTCAGCCCAGCCCGAAGGGGCGAATAACCCTGCACTATCTGGAGGAACTGGGCCAGCAGGAAGATGGCACCGAACATCCCGAACGACATCAGCAGCGACGCAATGTTGGAGGCCGTGAAGGCCCGGTTGCGGAACAGGCGCATGCGGCAGCATCGGCTCGGCAGCCTGGCGCTCGACGAGAGCGAACAGGACCATGAGCACCACCCCGAGCGCCAGCGGCCCGCTCACCTCGGGTGACGACCATCCCAGGCTGGTGCTGCGCACCAGGCCGAAGACGACACCGAACAGGCCCGCCGTGCCCAAAGCAACGCCGGGCAGGTCAAGGCGACGCGCCTTGCCTCTGCTCTCCTCGAGGCGGGCATAGGCCAGAGGGACCAGGACAAGTCCGATGGGCACGTTCAGCCAGAAGATCCACTGCCACGACGCCCATTCGACTATCGCTCCGCCGACCAGAGGTCCGCTGGCTACAGCCAGGCCTCCGATGGCGCCCCAGGCACCAAGAGCGAGGGCCCGCCGTTCCGGCGCGACAGCATTTGCGAGCAGCGTAAGTGTCAGGGGCGTAACGATGGCCCCGCCAATTCCCTGCATAGCACGGGCGGCGACCAGGGCCCCGATCCCCGGAGCGAGCGCGGCGGCAGCCGAGCCAAGGGTAAAGATCGTGAGGCCGACCAGGAACATCCGCCTGCGCCCAAAACGCTCTCCGAGGCTCGAACCCGTCAGCAGGAGAGCCGCGAAAGTGAGCGTGTAGGCCGCGATCGTCCATTCGAGCCCGCCGATCGTGGCATGCAGGTGCCGCCGGATCGTGGGGAGTGCGGTGGTTACGACGAGGTTGTCGAGGGCCGTCATGAAAAGGGCGGTCGATGTGATGGCAAATGTCCAACCTGCGTGCTTGGCGCTACTTGTTGTTGTCTCCGTGCGTTGCATTGAGTCCTCCTTTTGTTTGGTTGGCGTAATGATTGGTTGATCACTTACTTCGAGAGGACAAAAAAATAGGGCTCAGGGCCCCGCTAAATGGCCTTCGTTTACTCTCCCGCCTTGTTCGCTCGGGGCCATCTGTTTAGCCCAGGGCTCGTCGAGTTCTTCGATGCCGAGGGCGGCGACCATGTTGCAGAGCATCCCCATGGCTACCCAGTTGCGAAGAGCCTGGTCGCTCGCCCCAGACGCTCTTGCGGCGGTTTCCCACACCCTGCGCATCCCGCGCTGGGCTACCAGTCGGATCTCGGGGTCGCCGGCAGCAGCGGTGAAGCAGTGCATCTGGACGAGCAAGTTGACCGGGTCACGGATCAGTTCTATGTAGGCCATGCCCATCGCGTGCAATGCCTCGTCGCCTGACAAGCCCTCTGCCGCCTTCGCGAAGGTCCTATCGGTGCGCTTGAAGCAGTCCTCGACGACCGCCAAGAACAGCTCCTTTTTGGAACTGAACAGCCGGAAGATATACGGCTGGGAGATGCCGGCCCGCTCGGCCACGTCCTGGGTAGTCGTTCCCTGGTAGCCACCGTCTGCGAAAGCAACGGCCGCCGCGCGCAGCACCTCTTCCCTGCGTTCCTCGGCGCTCATGCGTTGGAGAGTGGTCACATCGACCTATGTTAGTAAGTGATCAATCACTTGTCAGAGCCCTGCTGGCGGCTTGTACCTCATAGCCACTGTCCAGCACGATTGGGGTACACCCGGTGCCGCCCCAGCGAGCAAGTCCGCTCACGGAGGTGCCCAACCGCCCAAGTGCACGAACGTCACGAACCCCCGGAGGTAGCCAGCCGTGCCAGGAATGAGCACGGGGCTCAGCAGGAACAACCCGTCGTGGTCTCTGCGTTTTACAACGAGCTCCTACGCCAGGGCCTCGTTGTGGCCGTGATCCTGTTGTTCGTCGGGGATCTCGTGGAGCGTCTTGCGGTCTGTCGAGCTCCGTCGAGCAGCTTCGGGTGAGGTCGACGCGAGAAACACTGGCTGATTTTCACCCGGACTGAGCCAGTCGCCCGGAGGCTGTTGAGGGTTTCGTTCGGGCTCATCTGGATCTTCGACGGGATCTGCAGGGCCAGGAGTCGATGCCGCTAGGGATGGCACCCCAGGTGATCGAGCCAGCGGCGGCCAGCTCCCCGGATGGGTGCAACACCTCGTCAACACCATGGCATCGATCTGGAGCTACCACCCGGTCGCCGTCGCCGGCTGCGACTGTTTGGATCCAGGTTGGGTATCGGCTTGTGGCTTCTCGCTGCCCCGAGAGGGACATGGTCGCGCTTGGGAGGGCGTCGCCTCAGTGACACTGGGGCCTGATCGTCTGGATGTTCGGCGAGGCCTTCGGCCAAATCTTCGCGCCCGGACAGAAGCTGGCTGTTCGGCGCTGCCCGGGGCGGTGCTGTTCGACTGCGCAGCCGGCGCGCTCATAGCCCTACCGGAGACGGCCTGGAGCACCCCGCGCTTGGGACGTTGGATCTTGCGATGTATGGGCATTTTCTGGCGTGGGCATGGCCCTGCTCCAGGCTTGGCCTGGCAGGGGCTTCTGGCAGGGCCAGCCGACGCGTACCTAGACGCCGGGATCCCTCACGGGGATGGTCCAGCAGATGGCGGCGACGCCCCAGCCGCACCTTCTTGCGTCGTGGGTTACGGCCTTCGGCGAAGTTCGACGCGGCGCACGGCTGGGGCGTGAACCTCTTTTCGGTCGTAGCGCTGGCCGCTGATAGGAGACGCTTTTCCTCAGCGCGCAACGTCGGCTCCTACTTGCGGGGGTCGCTCGCTGGCACACTGCTTTGCCTGGCCGATTGGGTGCTAGTGCAGGACTTCGGCTTTTTTGGAGGGGTCGGCACCGACCCGAACAGCATGGTCCCGATGGCACTCGTATTCATCGCCGGTTACCTCGCGGTGACGAGGTTGCCTACACGGCTCTGGCCAGCGAGCCCAGCAACGGCCAGCTGCAGGTCGCAGCTGGCAGGAACGGCTGGCGGACGAACCCGGCCTATACATTCCGCGCTGATAGCGGCTCTTGGGCGCGCTCGGCGTAACGCTGATCGGGACCGCTCCGATGGCCCTTGCGGCAACCAGCCCTCACTCCGCCGACCCGATCCTGGCTCAGGCTTCGACGGCACTCCTGAGACCTTCGACTTCCGCTGAACCTGCGCTGAGCCTGGTGGACCAGTACGGGCACCCTGTGTCTCTCGCAGCCTGCGCGGCAAGGCGGTCGCGCTCACGTTCCTCGACCCTGTGTGCACACTGACTGCCCGGTTATCGCTTTGGAGTTCCGGCAGGCCGACACCGCTCTCGGAGCCGAAGCCCGCCGAGTCGACCTGGTCGCGATCTGCGCCAACCCCCACGTACATCGCCAAGGAGTACCTCGACGCCTTCGACCGCCAGGAAGGCCTCCAGGGGGTGCCGAACTGGCTGTTCCTCACGGGCACACTGCCCCAGCTGGAACATGCATGGCGTGCCCTGGGCGCGGATGTCCAGTACCTACCCGGGGGTTCGATGGTCGACCACAGCGAGTTCGCGTACGTGATCGACCCTTCGGGACATGTCCGCTACGACATAGACACGGACCCGGGACCGGCGACGGATGCCACCCAGACCTCGGTGGCCGTGGCGCTCGCGGGAAACCTGAAAACGGTGCTACGCACACGGTGAGCCTGGCCCCGGTGAACGTGAACCTACGCGTGAGCAGGGGCCCTGCGGCAAGGGCCGCGGCAGGACTGGCTCTCGGCGCAATTTGCCTTGCTTCGTGCGGTGCGAGCGCTCCTGGTGCAGCGTCCGGCGGGCCAGCAGCCCCCTCCCTGCCGACGCCGCTCGCCACTTCGGTCGAGGGTGGCGGGGGGACCTGGGCGACGGTACCGATGGGCGACCTGAGACAACCGGCCAACACGTTTTGGCAGTTGTTCTTCCGGCGAGACGGTGCGCGCACCTGGTCCAACCAGGTCGAGGCCACCGCCACCGCCACCAACGGCGGGCTCGTCCTTGCCCCGGCCGGCCATTCGCTGCTGGTGGGCGTACGGCCCTCCCAGCTGCTGACCTTCACTCCTCTCATTTCGACCGCCGACGCCGGTGGTTCGTGGTCGACGGGGCTCATCTCCCAGGGCCTGGCCTCGAGGCCTACAGCGCTGGCAATGAGCCCTGGCGGTGGAGCGCTTGCCCTTGTGAACGGTCGTGGCGGCCCAGAGGTGCTCGAAAGCACCGGCAGCCTGTCGTCGTGGCGGCCTCTGGTCACGGGCAAGGCACTTGCGGGCAGTCCGCTCGAGCTGGGCCTGCGACCCTGGCGCGCTGACCGCCGTCGGGCTACGCCAGCGGCTCGCCATCTCGCAGCGCCTCCCAGCGGCCGCCCGGTGATAGGCACGAGCTGCCGCCGTCCCGGCGTTGTCGGGATATTCGAGGAGGACACGACGGTACCTGGCCGATCGTGGGGCCAACGCTCCCGCCGGGGTCCGGGCAGGCCCAGGTCCTCGACCTGTTCCCGACCGGGGACAGGCTGGCGACGCTGATCGGCCTGTCCGGGGGCCGCGCCGCGGTGAGCGGCGGGACAAGCCTGCTGGCAGCCTGGGCGGTCATCGGGAAGCCCTGGGCAAGCTCGGCCCCCTTGCCGCTACCCAAGGGCGATCGCCTGCTCTCCTACGGTGCAACCCCCGGACGGTGGGCTGTTCGTTTTGGTCGCCCAGCCAGGCGGCGAGAACGAACTTGCAGTCGTGTCCGCCGACGAGCCACGCCTGGCGGCGGCTACCGCCCCCACCACCAGGCACAACGACGGTCGCTTTCGGGCCCGGCTCGGCGGTCGACGCTTTAGCTGCCGGCAGCACCGTACTGACGGTGTGGCATCTCGCCAGCGATGTGGGAACATGGGCGAAGAGCCAGGTGGTCCAGGTGGCAATCCAGTACGGCTCCTCGAGTTGAAGGACCAGGCACTATGAAGGGAACCGAGCTCGCGAGCGGCATGGGCGGCATGCCCATCGTTCATTTCAACGCTCATACGGCCCTGACCGCCTGGCAATCCGGGCCTTTTTCGCTGGTCGTCGCGGTCACCCTGGTCGCGATCGCCTACTGGTACCTAAGGGCGGACTGGCGGCTCGCATCGAAAGGCCGGCGATGGCCGGGACGGCGGACCGCGTCCTTCATGGCGGGCTTGGTCGCGATCGAACTAGCCGTCCAGTCCCCCGTGGCGACTTTCACGGGCTCATATTTCCAGGCGCACGTAGCCCAACACCTCCTCCTCATGGTGGTCGCCCCACCGTTGCTGGCACTTGGGGCGCCCTCCACCCTGCTGCTGCAAACAGCGGGCAGGGGCACCAAGAAGCGATGGTTGACGGTGCTCCGCTCGCGCCCGTTCTCCGTCCTCACCTTTCCCGTGCTGGTTTGGTTCTTCTACTTCGGGGCGATGTTCGCCTTCTTCCTAACCCCGTTGGTAAACGTTGCCATGCACCACATGGACCTTATGGACGTGTTCAACGTGGCGTTCCTCATCGGAGGGTGTCTCTACTGGTGGCCCATGGTCGGCCTCGACCCGAACCTGCACTGGAGGATGGGCTACGGGGCAAGGATCGCCAACCTGGCCCTCGGGGTGCCGTTCGAAGCTTTCCTGGGCGTCGTGATCCTGTCACAGGCAAGCCCGATTGCCTCCATGTACTCCCTCCAGAGCACGCACGCCGGTGGAGGTTTGCTCTGGTCGGCGACCGAGCTCTCCACCTTCGCGGGCGTGATCCCGATCTTCCTCCAATGGATCCGCTCGGACGAACGGGCCGGCGCGAGGGCCGACGCAAGGGCCGACCGGGCCTATGCCGCCCAGGCACTTGCCGAACGGGCAGGAGACCGGGCAGAAGATGTGGACGCCCGTACTCCCCCCGTGGCGGTCGCCACCGCGGCAAGTGGAGCAGGGTCGACGGGAGTCGACAGGTTCAGGCCGCTTTTCCAGCCTGGCAACAGCGCGTGGGAAGCCATGTGGAAGGCCAAGGCCGGCTACGTGCCGGGTCGCGGCCCCGCCACGGGCGGTAACGGCAGAGCGCCAAAAAGCTAAAGCGCGTCAGCGTCGAGCACCATCACCTCGACGATGTCGCCGGCTGCGACCCCTTCGCCATCGGGAAGGAACGCAAGAGCGTTCGCACTGGCCAAAGCATGCAGTTGGTGCGAGCTCTGGCCTCCCGACGGCTCAACTTGCAAAGCGCCGTCGGCCGAAGCAATGGCGTGGACGCGCACGAGGTGGAGCCTTCCGTCCGGGCGGCGCAACAGGTCCACCGCGGCGCGGCCAAACAGGCGCGGCCGGTCCAGGTTCTCGTGGCCCGCCATGAGCCGCAGCGAGGGTCGCGCAAAAAGTTCGTAGGAAACGAGCGCCGAAACAGGGTTGCCCGGCAAGCCGAAAACAGGCGTCGCTTTCGGAGGGAGCGTAGAAAATACAAACGGTTTTCCCGGCCGCACCGCCACCTGCAGCCAACGGGCATGTTGGCCACCAAGCTTTTCCACGACCATCCTCACGATGTCCCGGTCCCCTACACTGACCCCCCCACTGGTCAGCAAGGCGTCACATTCCTGAGCCGCATCCTGGAGAGTTTTAGTCAGGGCCACAGGCTCGTCCGCGGCGCTGCCGAGGTCGACGGGGGCGAACCCGTCGGCTTTCAGTTGGGCTAGAAGCGCGGGCCGGTTGCTGTCACGTACCTTCCCGAACTTGAGCGGGCCCGGTCCGCTAGTCAGTTCGTCGCCGGTGGAGATAACGCCCACCCGGGGCCGGGGGTACACCAGCACCTCTTCCATGCCAAGGCTTGCGAGCACGCCGATATGAGCCGCGCTCAGCTGCGCGCCTGCCGCGAAAACCTCGTCTCCGGTTGCGATGTCGCTCCCGGCGGGGCGGACGTTGGTGCCGGGCCCGACAGCCTCCTCGATTACCACGAAGCCGTCTTCGGTGCGCGTGTGCTCGACCATGCAGACAGCATCGGCACCAGGCGGGAGCACGGCGCCGGTCATTATGCGGGCTGACTCACCTTCGCCAACAACGAGCGTCCCGGGGTCGTCGCCAGCCATGAGCGTCCGGGTAACCCGGAGCCTCGTTGGCGCACCTCTGACATCGACGGAGCGGACGGCGTAACCGTCCATCGAAGAATTGGTAAAAGGCGGCACAGGCTCGCTGGAACGCACCGGCTCGGCAAGGACATGGCCGACAGCCTCCATGAGCAAGGTGCTCACCGGCTCCAGCCGGCGGCAGCTCGAAAGAACGAAGCCGCGCGCATCGTCGATGCTCACCAGTGTCATGGCACCTTCCGCATATCGGGCCACGATAGACCGCTCTCGCGCGGGCTTCAGCCCGGCTGAACTGGGTTGCGGGATAGGGTCCAAGTTGGATGTTCGAACGCTTCAGCGACCGGGCACGCAAAGTGCTGGTACCCGAGCCCGCCAGCGAGAGCTGAGCCGGGCTTTGCGGTCGTTACTGCCGGAGGCCACCGATCAGGTCAACCTCGTGGAGATGTACTCGCGCGAGGTGCGGCCACCGGACGGGAGACCCTTCGTCAGGGTCAACATGGTCTCGACTCTTGACGGGGCCATTGCACTCGGCGGGCGCGCCGGAGAAATCAGCGGGCCGGCGGACAGGGCACTGTTCTTCGTGCTCCGCTCGCTTGCGGATCTGGTGCTCGTCGGAGCAGGCACAGTCCGGGCAGAGAACTACGGGCCAGTCAAACTTCCCGAAGACGTGCAGTTGACGCGCGTCGGGCGAGGCCAGAGCCCGCTACCGCGCCTAGCTGTGGTGACGCACCGGGTCGACCTCGACTTCGGGTCCCGCCTTTTCAAAGGGAGTGGCGAGCGGCCGATCGTGATCGCCCCCGGGGGCGCCGATGCACGGGTGTTGGCAGAAGCCCGGCTTGTTGCCGACGTAGTCGAGAGTGGCACGGGGACCGTGGATCTCCCGTCCACGCTGGCCACGCTGGGGGACATGGGGATCAGCCACATTCTCTGCGAGGGCGGGCCGAAGCTCAACGCGAGCCTGGTCGCCGAATCGCTCGTCGACGAGCTCTGCCTTACGGTGTCCCCGAAGCTCGCCCTCGGCAAAGTACAGGGGCTCGTCCGCGGTTGGTTGCAAGACCACACCGCGGGCCCGGTCGGTGAGCCCGTCGCCGGGCTCATGACGCTCGGCCTGGTCCAAGTCCTGGAAGAAGACGGGTTCTTGTTCCTCCGGCTCCGGTCCGGTTAGAGCGGCGGCTCGCCCGTCGGCAACCCAGACTGGCTCCCGTCCCCCGCAACATCGCCGGCGGGCGGCACAGGTCCGGCGCCTGCCATGTCCGGGGGCGGGCCCCTTGTTGCGGCTGGAAAGGCATCACCCGGAACGATGTCCTATCCATCTCCCTGCCGTCGATCCGCACGCTGAAGTAATAAGGCCCAAGCACGGGTAACCCAAGGCCGAACAGAGGGATCGCCATCGGCATGCTCCACTCGTCCGCAGGCAGCATTTGGGGCGAGCGCGGCGCCACGAAGTAGGCGATGATCATCCCCTTGTCCGCCGTATCCACGTCGGGCAGGTCCTCGGAGAGCATCACCCGGGTCTCGCCGTTGCCGCCAACGTTCACCAGCTCGATCGTCATCTTGTGCTGAAGATCGGTGTCGCCGATGTTGATCAGCCCCAGGACGGCGAGAGTGATGTTCACGCGGTATGGCGAAGACGGCGTCGCGCTGGAAACCAGCGCCAAACCAGCTCCCGAAACAAACAGCTTGCCTCCGCTGACCTCCGCGAAGTCACACAGCAAAACCTTGGCATCCATAGACAACGAAGCTACGTGGCGACGGGCCTGTGCGCCAACCGCCAGTGCCTCCACGTTCAGTCAACTGAAGCGTCAGGCCGAGGTCGGCGACTAGCGTTCTGGAGAAAGCGTTCGCCCGCAGCTTCTTAGACCACGTTCACCCGGCTCCATGGCACGCTTGGCCGGGTCACACGGGTGGTAGGGACCAGGACATGGAAGATCTGCTGACCAGGCCAGCCCCACGCCCAACTGGGCCATCGGCTGCGCCAGCTCCCGAGCTCCCGGGTGGTCCCCGCAGGTCCCGGCCCCGCGACCCCGCAGGCCTTGGCCAGCGATGGGCGGCGCTAGGCGAGCGGGTACAGGCCGTCTCGGTGCGCCTGGCAGCCCGGCGGCACTTCGACGTTGCGCTTCTGGTTTTCCTGGCTGCCCTTTCGCTGGGGCTGCGCTGGAGGGCTCTGTGGACCGGCTATTGGGGCGATGAAGCAATAGCCATCGGGATCGCCTCCCATCCTGTCGGGTCGCTCCCTCACTACCTGGTCAACGACGGTGCGCCACCGCTGTACTACGCGATGTTGCACTACTGGCTACAGCTGTTCGGCAGGTCCGGCCCGCCAACCCATGCCCTGTCGATGATCGCGGCGCTGCTCGCAATACCGGCCGGCTGGTGGTCGGGTTACAAGCTCTTCGGGCGTAGGGCGGGCCGTGGCGCGGCTGCCCTCGTCGCGACATGCTCCTACCTGGACTATTACAGCAGCGAGACACGAATGTACTCGTGGCTGGTGCTTGCGGCCATCCTCGCAGTCACGTGCTTCGTGCTGGCCTACCAGGGGGCCGGGCGCCGCTACTGGATAGCCGCCACCGCCCTGATGGCGGCCGTGCTGTACCTCCAGTACTACGGCCTCTACCTGTTCGCGGCAACCGTTATCGCGGGGTCGGCTGCGGCGCTCGGGAGGCGCTCTTGGCCGCGGCTGAAAGCGACGCTGTTCTACGCTTTGGCGTGCGGCGCAGCCTTTGCGCCGTGGGTCCCGCAGTTCCTCTACCAGCTCCAGCACACGGGCGCGCCGTGGGCGCCCCACCCCTCGGTGCTCGACTTCTTCGGTGACTCCTTCAACACGCTGGCCTCGGCGGCCTGGGCCGGCATCGTAGTGGCGATAGCCGTCTGCGTGATCAACAGGCCTCGTCCCGCAGTCCACACCAACGGGCGCGATTGGCTCGTTACCTCACCCCTCGCGCTGGCCGCGGCAGTCCCGCTCATCACATTGCTCCTGGCCTGGACTGTCGGGCAGTTCGTCAACTCGTGGAACCCTCGCTATCTAGGGGTCGCCGTAGTCCCGGCCCTGGTCCCGCTGGCCGGAGGTCTGTCCAGAGCACGATGGGGCACACTCGCTCTCTGGGGGGCGGTCGTCGGCCTCGCCTGCACAGCGGTCCCGATGGTGGTGGACCGCGGCGTAACGGTCGAGACGTCCAAGAGCGATGTCGCCTACCTGTTCTCAGAACTGGCGCCCGCTCCTGCACCCGGGCGCTCTCGTGATCTCCAGCGAGGTCACCGACACTCCCGTGCTCGCTCTCGACCTCGGTAACCGGTTCCGTTATGCCACCCCCTTCGGGGTGGTGCCCGACCCGCTGGTGGTGAACTGGTCCGACATCTCCGCCCGCCTGCGGGGCACGAACGCGGCCACAAACTTGCGTCTTCCGCTGCAGGCCCTTCCGATCGGCGGGCAGGTCCTCCTTGTCAACCCGACCAGTTGGGGTGGCGGTGAGACGCCCGAGAACTACGCCGGACCGGTCGAGGCAGAAGCGGTAGCCGCCAACGCTGCGGTGGTCGACGACCCCGATCTCCAGGAGGAGCGGACCGAGCGGGTACCGCAGTACTCCAACCCGCTCTATCCCATGTCGGCCACCTTGTTCGTGAAGATCAAGCCTTCGAAGTGATGGCCCGGGATAAAAGTGGTCCACCCAACAGGGTCAACCACACATGAGCGGAGAGGGAGGGATTTGAACCCTCGGACAAGGTTTCCCTCGTCAACTCATTAGCAGTGAGTCCGATTCGGCCGCTCTCGCACCTCTCCATAGCTGACCTGCTAGCCCAAGCGTAGCCGAGCAACCCAGCCGGACCGGGCGGAACCGTTGATCTGTTCTGGAAGACTTCGGTTCGGTTCAGACGGCTTGTGCGGTGACTAGCCAGGCCGCGCCGAGCATGCCACGCCACCTGGTGATACGTAGGGCACCAGACTGTCCCGGACGTGCCTGGCCAGCTCGGCGGCTTGAGCTGGGCTGAGCCCCGCCAAGACCTCGGTGGCGCTGGGGGACGGCGCGCTCGTACTCGAGCACGTCGTCTTCGTCGCTGCCCATGAGCATCGGCTCGTCCGCCTTCGTGAACTCGATGCCGCCGAACCCCGCGCCCCTCAGCAACACGCCTACCCGACCGGTGTCGGCGAGGGAGAAGGCAGCACTCGGTCCGGGCTTGTCGCGGAGGCCGAGTATGACCGCAGCCTCGGCGAACCCGGTACTGAAGAAGGGGTTCTCATCGCTGGTGCGCCAGCAAAGGAACGCCAGCCGGCCGCCGCGCCGAAGGGCCTGCCTCATGTTGGCGAACGCCGCCGCCGGGTCGTCGAAGAACATGACACCGAAGTTGCTCAGCACCACGTCGAAGATCCCATTCTGGAAGCGGTGCACCTGGGCGTCGACGACCTCGAACCTAGCGTTAGCGACGCCAGCAGCAGCGGCGAGCCGGCGTGCTTCTGCTACCTGGATCCGGGATAGGTCCGCGCCCAGAGCGTGCCCGCTGGGGGTGGCGCGTGCTGCGAGGATTGTCGTATCACCGCAGCCGCACCCGATGTCGAGGACGTTCTCCCCGTCGTGGGTCTGCGCGGCGTCGAGCAATCGCGTCGTCAGCCGGCCCCTCATTCGCTCATGCGCGCTCGCGCTGCTCGATGAAGTGCCGCCCGCTGGCTCCGTTCCAGTTCTCGGCCTGCTGCGCATTCACCACCACGAGACCAAGCTATATCGCCCCGCAGCCTTGCCTGGACCGGCGCCTGATACGCCGTTCGGACCGCCAGGACCTATCCGCGCCTACCCGTCAACCGGCTCCCTGAGGAGGTCGCTCACAAGCTCGCATGTGATCTCGGAGAACCTTTGCTCGATTGCTTCTTGCATGAGCCGTAGACCTTCTTCCTCTTGAAACTCGCACTCGGCGCGGGCCTCCGCCGACGGCCATCGCGCGTAAGCGAGCCAAGTCCCGTCATCGCCACAATGTAAACGCGATCCGTAGCTCCCACATTCGCTGCGGATGGCGAGGGTCACACGCTCCCAACCATCCACGAATTGCTGCTCCATACCCGCACGCAGGCGCCACCGATAAATAACCGCAAACACAGACACCTGTATAGAGGACACGTCCTCGGCACACAAAGTCGTGGAGCGGGCCTTCGCCTCAGGGCGCCAAGAGGCGGCCGATGCGGCGGCGGCCGACCCAGCCCACAGCGATAGTAAGCAGGACGAGGTAGGCCACGTCGTAAAGAGCAGCTCGGTGAGAGCTGGCCGAGCGTCAGCTGACGGCACAAGGACACGCCTGGGTATAGGGGCAGTGCTTGTACGACCAACTGCAGCCAACGGGGAAGCTGTGACAGGGGGTAGAAGGTAGCGGAGAACAAGAACAACGGCATGCTCACCAATGTGATCTTGTCGAAGTCCGTCCATGACCGCATGAAGCAGGTGGCAGCGAACCCTGCGGCGGAGAACGCGGTGCCGATAAGGGCTGCGGCCGGAAGGGCCAGGATTGCTAGCCAAGAGGCCGTGTCACCGTAGGCGGCCATCACGAGGAGGAAGAAGCCCGCATACAGGGTGCACCGAAAAACGGCGAAACCTATTTCAGCAATGGCGATATCGGCGGGCGACAGCGGGGTCGCCCGGACGGCCGAGTACAGCCGGGTCCAGTGCAGCTTGGCAAAGATGTTGACGGTGCACTCGTAAATAGCCCCGTTCATAGCCGACGTGGCGAGCAAACCGGGGGCTACAAAGTCGGCGTAGCCGACCAACTTGCCATTGGGACCAGGTACCGCGCCGATGAAGTGGCCGATGCCGATGCCGATCGATAGGAGGTAAAGGAAGGGCTCGATGAGGCCCGTGGCCCATACGTAGGGGACACTGCGGACCTGAACGGAGAAGTTCCTGGCCACTAGCGCTTGAGGGCGACGCACTCTGGCCACCATCATGGTCAACATCAGCCGGCCAACCTGCGGGAGTAGGTGCGACGGGCGACGAACAGCCCAGCGGCGGACCAGGCGACCAGATAGGCAACGTTGCCCAGCCCGGGGAGCAGGCCGAGGTCCCCGGCGTAGAGGTGCCGGGACAGGTCGACCCCATGCCACAGGGGTAAAGCGTAGGCCACCCAGCGAAGGGCGACCGGCAACTGGGTTATGGGGAAGAAGGTGCCGGAGAACAGGAACAGCGGCATCATCACCAGCCTAAAGATCAATGAGAACGGGGCATCTATGCGAGCTGTGACCGAGTAGGCGCTTATGGGGAGAGCGAAGGCCAGGCCCACCAACGGGCCCACCAAAAGGGCTCCTACTGCCTCGGGCGAGTGCACGGCGCCGAATGCGGCGCTGAAGACCAGGTAGGCGGCCGACGCGATGACCAAGCGCACTGCGACCCAGGCCATGTGCCCGGTGACTATCTGGGTGACATTTATGGGTGACGCCTGCATGGACCGGTAGGCCCCGCTCCACACATTGCAGCCGCTCCACACTTCGTACGTGGCCCGGGCTATTGCGACCTGCATGGCCGTGGTCGCCAGAAGGGCGGGAGCGATGAACGACAGGTAGTCCTGGCCACCCAGGCTCGGTAGAGGGCGGCCGTGACCTACCAGAGACCCCAGCCCGGCCCCGATGGAGGCAAGGTAAAGCAACGGGGTGATGACGGTGGTGCCGATGTCGGCTTTCCACGTGCGGCGGTAGAGGACCCAGAAATACGTCATGGGCCGAAGAGCGACAGGGACGGTGGTCATGCCTGGTCCGCGAGGCCCCGGCCGGTGAGGCTCATGAAGACGTCCTCGAGCCCAGCCCGTCTCACAAGAGTGCTCGCTGGGGACAGCCCGCTGGCCGCCACCTCGTCCGCGGTGGCATCGCCGTCGTCGGTGTAAAGCAGGAGCCGGTCGGCCAGCACCTCGACCCGTTGGGCCAGCCCGTCCACCTTGGCGGCCATTTCGGGGGCCTGACCGGCGGGGAAACGGAGCTCGACGACCTCCCGGGTGACGTAGGTGGTGATGAGCTCGAGAGGTGACCCTTTGGCAATGATGTGGCCCTTGTCCATCACCACCAAGCGGTCGCAGAGCTGTTCGGCTTCCTCCATATAGTGCGTAGTGAGCACCAAGGTCACGCCGTCGTGCTTGAGACTGTAAAGCCGGTCCCACAACAGGTGGCGGGCCTGAGGGTCAAGCCCAGTGGTGGGCTCGTCGAGCAAGAGGAGCTCGGGCTTGTTGACCAGGGAGCGGGCGATAGTGAGGCGGCGTTTCATACCGCCGGAGAGGTCGTCGACCCGGTCACCGGCCCGTTCGGCCAGGCGGGCGAACTCCAGGAGCTCGGCAACGCGGGGCTTGAGCTCCCTACGGCTTATCCCGAAATAGCGGCCGTAAACGTACAGGTTGTCGGATACCGATAGCTCAAGGTCCAGGTTATCGTCCTGCGGCACGACGCCCAGCCGGGCCCGCACGTCGGGGCCAGCCCGGTCCGGGTCGTGGCCCAGCACAAAAAGGTCGCCCTCGGTTCGCGAGGAGGTCGCGCCGATCATGCGCATGGTCGAGCTCTTGCCCGCACCGTTAGGCCCAAGAAAGCCGAAAGCCTCTCCCTGCTGGACGGTGAAATCGACCCCGTCCACGGCGGTGAAGTCGCCGAACCGCTTTACCAGCCCGCGGGCGACAATCAATGGTTCGGACACGGCACAAGCCTCTTTTGTCATTTGGTCTGGACCAGTAGCCTGGCGGATTCAAGCGGTCAGAGCAAGGAAATTAATGAGCCTGCCGTTGCGGGTGCTCGGCAGTGGCCAGCCCCCACGTCTCCTGGACGCCGGCTGAGCCTCTGAGGCCCCGTTCTTGTGCTGGCGCCTGATGTGCTATTCAGCCCCGAGCCTCGCTCGGGGCTTCGTTTTGTAAGGCCTTTAGACAGCCGGGGCGGGTCTTCGACGACGGCCGCTGGAAAGGGCTCGGGTGCTCGCTTGCTCCACGAATTGTGCCGGAATGAGCAGCGAGCTGCGCTCTCCGGTCTCAATCGGGTCGACCGCCGCTCTTACGCCAAATTGGGCCAATCGCGCGTAGTGGCAGGGGTATGTAGTCCCAATGGGGGCTGACATGCGGACGCATTTCGCGGACAGACACGCAGCACGCAGGCAGTGGACGGTCATGGCAATTGATCTGGAATTTCGGGCGCCGATGCAGCATCACCACTGGGAGAGCCTGACGCGCCCACCGAGTCCTCTAACGGGAGTGGACGCTTCTTGGTGACGCGAAAGGTTTGAGGACGAACCGGTGAGATCGGCTCTGCGGGCCAATGCCGGGGCCCGGACCACAGTGCCGGCGGAGCGTTCACACGATAGGCAATTGCGTAGGCCGCCGCCTCGTAGTTGACTCGCCATCCAACGAACTCAGGCCAAGCCTCCTCCGGAGAGCGAGTGATCGGGAAGTCGACCACGCGAAGCCGCGCAACAGACTGCGCGAACTCGTCATATGTCAGGTTGATCCCCTGGTCCGGGTCCGGGTCGTCAGTGACATCGGCGCCGACAGCGCGCGCCACCGTACGCAGGCACGTGAAGCCACCCCGCAGGCACAGTCGCGCGGAGATGGCTCTCCGTGGCTCGGCAAGCAACGAAAGGTAAAGCGCGGCGGCATCGAGCACAGCCAGCTGGGCGGTTATCCACGACGCGAGCGGGTTTGGCGATCGGAAGGCCATCAGAGTCGGATAGGTGGAGTGGCTCTCTGACACATCCGCCGACCAGTTCTCCCATTGCTCGAACAGCTCGGGCAGCTCGTCCACGCCGGACACGCCAGTCCCCATTCCGTAATGGGTGCGTGCCAATAGCTCAGGACCCCACGATGGGACGCCGGCGCGGGATTCGAGCATGGCGACGAGGGTTTCGCGCCGATTGAACGCGGCATACAGGGTGGGCAGGTAACCGATCTGGAGGGCTACGGTCCCGAGCCCCGCCAAGGCAGCCAAGTCATCTAGGGCCGCTGGGCCCCGCGTGCGCGGGCGCAACATAGCCAAGAGTGCAGAGCGAAGAGCCAGCTTGGACCAGCGCCGCGACCAGGCCTCCCGAGCTCACGAAGGGCCAGAGCAAAAGGCCGAAGCCGAGTTCGAAGCTCGCCAACCAGGCGACTATCTGCGCGATCAACTGCACGGGTGCTTGCGCTGCCAGCACCCGATCGCGACCCGCATAATTCAAGCGATCGGCGACGAGCTGGAACCCCCGACGCACGGACACCGCCACAAACCTCGTCAACGCGCTTCGGACGCGACGGGGCACGACCAGCGTGCCGATCACGCTCCATCCCGTGAATATCACGAGCACGGCACCGAGCGCAGCAGCTAGTACCCTGACCACAACCATGGCTCTTTCTTACCCTAAAGAGCCGACGTGCTCGATCCAAGAGGTCACCGCCACCAAGACCTCCACAGGGTTTGGGACTGGTGAACTCATGGGGGGAGCGTGCCTCGAAGCGTTGACGCAAGGTCCACGGTGGAGCGAGGGTTGTACACCGGTCCCGTCCCGTCGGTGAGGAGGAGCGAGACCGTAGCGAGCGCCTGCACAGACATACCTGGCTCTCGCAAGGCCGCGGTCACCTGGTCGACGAGCGGCAGAAGCCCTGCGAGGCGATCAGGGACAGCCTCTACCGTCCCGCGGTGAGCTCGTTCCTTGCCCAATGCGATGTCCAGAAGGCGCATCAAACTGTCGGCCATCGCGTGGCGAGCCCGATCGTCGCCGAGGAGGACCGCACGGGCCTGTAGCGCCTTGCTCGTTTCCTGAGGTGTGCCACGAGCAAGCCGCTCGTCCAGCGAGGTGGCACGCAGAAGAACAACGGCTCTCACGACCACCTCTGTAAGCCGTGATGTGAGCGTCCCATATGGGAGGCCACGGTCCTCGGTTCCCAGTGCCGCGGTCTTTGCGGAGGGAGTGAACGAGCTTTCCATAATGGCCATCCTGCACCGCCCTCGCCCGCAACGAGGATGGCATAATAGGCATTGTGCGATCAATTCCTGCCAATGATCCCAACGACACGCCCGACCGTGACCTTCCGAGCCGGACCGCCTTCGCCAGGCCCAAGGTGGCTGTGCTGGTCTACGACGGTCTCGCAATCTTCGAGTTCGGCGTGACCTGCGACGTATTCGGGATCGACCGGTCCCAGGAATATGGGCGCCCCTGGTACAAGCTCTCCACGTGCGCAGCGCGGCCGGGCCCGGTCACGACCGACACCGGTCTGAAATTGGTCGCCCCCTACGGGCTGCACCCGCTCCGATCCGCAAGCACGGTCGTTGTCCCGCCGACCGAGCGGCTCGACCGCCTCACAAGCGAGATGCTCAGCGAGCTTCGCCGCGCCCACGAACGAGGAGCCAGGGTCGTGTCGCTGTGCACCGGGGCCTTCGTCCTAGCCGCCGCCGGCCTCCTAAGCGGCCGCAGGGCGACCACGCATTGGGCCGATACTGATCGCCTTTCCCGCCAGGCGAGCGACATCGATGTCGACCCCCGGGCACTCTACGTGGAGGATGGGAGAATCTTCACCTCGGCCGGCAGTTCTGCCAGCATCGACCTCTGTCTTCATATCGTCCGACATGACTTTGGCATCGATATCGCCACGAAGTTGGCGCGGGAGCTCGTCGTTCCCCTCCACCGCGAAGGCGACCAAGCCCAGTACATCGAAGCACCCTTCCTCGACCTCCCCAGCGCCCAACCCTTCCTTGATGCACTGGAGTGGGCCCAAGGCCACCTGGACCAGCGGATAACGATAGACGACCTCGCCAAACGGTCGGCGATGAGCCCGCGAACCTTCGCACGGCGTTTCAACCAGGCCCTCGGTACGACGCCATATCAGTGGCTTATTCGGCGCCGAGTCAGCATGGCGCAGCTCCTCCTAGAAACGACGGACCATCCGATCGAGATAGTGGCCGCATCGAGCGGATTTTCCAACTCCTCGAACCTGCGGAAGCACTTCTCAACGACCACGCGGACGAGCCCGCAGTCATATCGGCGAGCTTTCCGCTCACAGTGAACTTGCTCCTTCGACCACGCACCTCTTGTCAACCGGTCCGTTTTTTAGGTCGAAAGAGTTAAGCAATGACTATGGGGCCGGACGGCGGGGGATGGCACGGCCCAGATGGGCCCATCTGGCCTGGCGGCCCATGGAACACTTATGGCCCGATTCAGACAGGTCCTCCGATCGGGGCGGGCGGCTACCGCACCGCTCCTGCTTGGGGCGTTCCGTTCCCGCCGCCGCACCCCGCAGCGGGGAGGCATCGGACCTATGCGTTCCTCATAGTGGCCGGCGCCCTGTGCGTTGTGGTTGTCTTAGTCGCGTTGGTCACCGTCGCCGTGTCTTTTGTCCGAACAGAGATCCGTCGCTACATAGTGCCGAGTAACGGCTTTGTTCAGCCCGTCCCATCGGCCGTGGGGTCGTCCGGCTCCCTGCTCACGCCATCCATCACGACCGCTGTGGTCAACGAGGAATGGACCGTTTTTGCGAACGCCGGCTCGTACACATCGGCGAGCGAGCTGTCGAGGATCGCCGCACCGGGAGCCGTGGACCTGATGATCTCGCGCCAGGTTTGCGGATGTGGTTCCTGGCCTGCTGCCTATAGCTCCCTCGAGGTCACGGCTCCGCTGGAGCCCACGTACCCTCTCTCGTTCCTTGCCGAGATAGACCAGCAGCACGACTCGGCTGGAGCGCAGATCCAGGTTGCCGTCTTCGGGAAGCAGTCGGCGAGCGCCCCATGGCTCATCATGTACTTGTCCGGTTACGGTGGCTCGCAGCGTTCTTTATATCCCGGGACTTTGCTCTCACAGGAACCCCCACAGCTGCTACCAGGGGACCAACCATTCGTCGACATGGCCGAGTTGCTGGCCTCGGAGCGGCAGACCGGCGCTCCCGCGAAGGGCGATTTCTGGGACTCTAACGCGGAGGACAGCTCCGGAGAGATTGCCGATGTCGCCGATAATCTCCGACAGAGCTACGACGACGACCAGGGCTCGGGCCTGCAAGCTTCGGCTGACTTCTACGTAGCCAACTATTCACAGGCATTCTCGGCGGGGTCGTACGGGGCACAGTGCGCCGAAATCATCGGCCGCGTACTCGTCACCTCGAAGTACTCAACGCCGGTGGTGCAGCCCCAATCCCGGGCAGCCTTTGGCCCACTCGCTCCCGGGGACTATTCGTCGGTTACTGAGATGGACGTGTACGAACTATGCATGGACCAGCAAACGACGGACTATGTATTTGCGATCGCGCTCACGGGCAATACCTATTCTTTTACCGGTGTACCAGCCAGCTGAAGACCTGGCTCGCCTGCGGGACGTCGCATTCCTGCTACGGGAGGCGGCCTTGGGGCCGGGCGGTCGACGACCGGATCGGGGCAGCCAGGGTTACCAGCCCGAGGTCCCTGCCCAGCTGAGGACGAGCTCCTTTCGGCATAGTGTCGTGTTTGCCCGCCAAGAGACCACCCACCGCATACCGCTCGACACGCTCCGGATGATTGTCCGTCGCCTTCCCGTAAGCGGCTCATGGGCCACTAGCAGCTGGTTTATCGTCAGTTCATGGCAGGAGAGCGCAGGGTAAATCCCTCGGTACTCGCCTCCGTCCTGCGTTTCATCACGGTTTCTTCAAAGAGGCAACGCGCCAATATTCGCTGGTTCAGTGCGGTCGCCTTGGTTGCCTGGGCCGTTCTGCCCGTCTACCTGAGCCCATCTGCGGGCGCGTCTTATCTCGGTGGTGCCGCCAGCAACGCGGGCCCGGTCACAACGACTGCATTTGTTCAAGCGGGCCCGGGAGCGACGGGTCGCACTCTCGCCTCGCCGGCGCCGAGCACGCAAGAGGAGACGACCTCCAGCAACTGGTCCGGCTACGTTGAAGCGAACGGGCCCTTCACGGCGATCACTGGTACTTTCGTCGTCCCTTCAGTGACTAAGTACCTGCCAGGATCCACGGTGTCGGAATGGGTCGGCGTCGATGGGTGGGCCGACAGGTCCCTCATCCAGGCCGGCGTCAATGAAGTTCCCCAAAAATCAGGCGATGTCCTCGTGGGACCATGGTGGGAAATCCTTCCGGCCCCTCAGAAAGAGGCAACCGGAGTCGTGGTTGCTGTGGGCGACAGGGTTACGGTAACCATCAGCAAAGTCAACGGCTCGGCTTGGAGTATCAGTCTTACGGATGATACAAACGGAGGCATCTTTAGCACGGATAAGAAGTACCAAGGCCCATCGTCGTCCGCCGAATGGGTTGTCGAGGCTAACGAAAGGGCTGATGGTAGGCCGACCCCACTAGCGCACTACGGTCCTCAGGTCAACTTCACCAAACTCGGTGTCACCGGGCCGCAGACAACGGTCATCCGCGTTGTCATGAACCAGCGCGGTGAGAGCGTTTCGACCCCTTCGTCAGCCATCGAGGGTGCCATGTCGGTGTCGTACGGGAGCGCAGTCCCAGGGCTGCAGGGTTGATCAGGTTCCTTGAATTGTTGTCAGCTACTGATGGCCAGATGGGCAGTGACTACGACCGACGATTCGTACTCGTGCGTGGACCAATCGAACGCCCCACCGCAGGTAACGAGGCGGAGGACCGGAGGGCCCGTGCGGGCGTAGACGACAGAGTCAGGAAAAAGATCGTCGGCGTAAAGGCGTACCGAGGTGACTGTCCAATGAGTAGTGGTCTGGTTGGCGAGGGTTACGTCGATCCTCTGCCCGGCTTGGACGTCACCGAGCCGGAAGAAGACACCCAAGCCTCCCTGTCCTAGCGCGGAGTCAACGTGGCCGAGGATTACCGCGGACCCGCCTTGCCCCGGAGAAGGCCCGTCGTCGTACCACCAGGGCAGGGACCAAGTAGGGCCCGTCAGTGGAGCGTCATCGACGGTGCCATCGGAGTTCAGGCCGCGTGCAGGACCGAGCGAAGACGCGATACCAAGCGAAGGCAGCGCCAACAGTACCGGAGCCGAACTCGCGGGCTTGTGAGTGGAGGGCAACCTTGTGGCCAAGCGCGTGGGGGCGTTCACGACGGACAGGGCGGGGACGGGGACGGCGGAGATGGTGGAACTCGAAGAGGTCGGTCGAGAGATCTGCCGGTGGGTCGGCGATAGTGATTTCTCGGCAAGGCCACTGCCCTTTGCGGCAGCGATCGGGGGTTGTAAGTGCGGCGGTGCCGAGATCCCATAGGCGAACAAGGCGAGCCCGGCCGCGCCTAGGACGGCGGCGGCGGGGAGCCGAAGACGCATCTCAGTGAGCCATCCTCCGCCACCCCGCCATCGTCGCTGATATCGAAACGAGGAGCATGAGGCTGAGGCCCAGGATGAGGGGCCAGTTCCGGCCAGTAGGTGGAAGCCCACCTGTACCAGGCGAACGGATGGGGAGTGGGCTAGTGGTGGTGGTAGTTGTAGTGCCCGAGCCAACGGCTTCACCCGGGACACTGGTAGTCGAGCGGGTCGTTGCGACGGTGGTCGTTGCGACGGTGGTGACCGCAGGGATGGTCGTAGCTGGCACGGTGCTCGTCACGGAGCTGACCGCCGTGCCTGAGACCGTCGTGGAGGTGATTGCGGGACCGGAGAAGACCGCGGGTGTCGTGGTCGGGCTAGTCGTGGCCGGGTGCGAACTAGAAGTCGGCTTGGTTTTTAGAGGGGTTGTCGTTGCGGTGGTGGTGGTCTTTGGACGGGTGAGTCGTGGTGCTTGGACGGGTAGTCGTGGTGCTCGGACGGGTAGTCGTGGTGCTTGGACGGGTAGTCGTGGTGCTTGGACGGGTGGTGGTGGTGCTCGGACGGGTAGTGGTGGTGGTTTTTGGAGGGCCAGTCGTGGTGGTCCTGTGGTGCTCGGTCGTGGTCGTGCGGGGAGGCGTAGTAACGGTCGTCCCCGTGCCGGCGGCCACGGTGCTGCTCGTGCTGCCGGCTGGGACCGTCGTCGTGGTCACGGTCGTCGGGACGGTGCTAGATGTGGTCGTGGTGGCCGGCAGCGCAGCCGTGCTGCCAATGAAGTTGTTGACGATCGTCGCGGTGCAAGTCACTGTGCTAGCCCCAGCGGGGCCCGACCCGTTGCACTGGTCGATGGTCGTAGGCAACCCCGTGCTCTGGGAAGGAGGAGCAGTCGCGGTGCACGTCATAGTGCCACCCGGTCCGCCAGACGAATTGCATTGTGTCTCGCTCTGGCCGCCTGGCCCCCCCGAACCAGCCTGAGTGTTGCCGGGCGGGACGGCGGTACACGTAAGTGTGGTGGTCAAAAGCGGGTTCAGGCACTGGCTGACCGTCGGCGCGATCGCCGCTCCGGTCGGGTACCCGGTGAGATCGTTCGTAACGGATGCGGTGCAGGTAACCGTGCTGGCTCCGCCAAGGCCGGAAGCATTGCATTGGGTGATCCCCGTGACCGGGTTCACGGAGGTCGTGGTAGTGGAGATCCCACACACCACGGGGGCCGTACAGGCAATGAGCGTCGTGATCGTGGCCAGTCCCGTCGGGTCGGCGGGTGTGGCCGCGTTGTACGTGAAATTGTTGACGACGGTGATCGTGCAGGTGATCGTGTTGCCCCCCACCGTGCCGGCGTTGTTGCACTCGGAGAGCCCGATGCCCTGGGCACTCGCCTGGCTGGCACCCCCAGCCACAATCGTGAGACCTAGCGCCACGGTCAAGCAAAAAGAGAGAAGGATCCCGAGCGAGAAGGTGCGAAAGTTCGGGCGCGGGGCACTGTTGTGGGTTGTCACGGGGTACTCTCAGTCGTTAGGAGCGGGTCTGCAACCGGGAGTAGCACACTGCGTGCAACGCTCTCTCCAAGTTGCCACCAGGCACCAAAGTGTCTTGAGCGTCGACTGGTAGTCATCCCCTATGTCGGCATACGACCACTAGCCACTGGAGCTGTTTCCGACATTGTCCGACGTCGAGCCCGAGCCCAAGGCGTTCTGGGTATGGCGCCCGTTCAGCGAACGAGGTGCAACTCGACCGCCGTACAAAGGTCGGCGCTCGCGAACGGCCTAGCGATGAAGGAGACAACGCCGCCTTCGAATGCCTCTTGGCGGCGGCTGTCATGAGCCGTGAAGGCCACGAACGGGACCGTTCGTAGGGTCGGCGCTTCACGCAAGCGCGGCAGGATCTCCATGCCGTCTTCAGCGCCGAGATCGAAGTCCAGGAGCACCAAGCCGATGTCGTGCTCCCGAGCAACATCCAGGGCGCTCTCGAGACCACTTGCTAACACGACTGCGACGCCGAGTGAGTCCAAGCACCACGAGACCAGGTTCGCGATACCAGGTTCGTCATCGATAACCAGGACTTTTTTCACACGATCGGCCCGAGGATCGACTCGACCTTGCGTGTGAGCGCGATCGGCGAGAAAGGCTTGGTGAAATAACCGTCTGCGCCCGCTTCCTCGGCGTCCCCAAGGTCAGCCGTCTGAGCTCTCGCAGTGAGCATCACCACCGTCGTCGAAGAGAGATCCGGGTCGTCCTTTATTTTCCGGCAGACATCCATCCCCGACAGGTCCGGCAACATCACGTCGAGCAGGACGAGGTCCGGGTGGTGCTCCCTCGCCAAGTCGAGCGCCTCGAGACCGTCGGACGCCTCGATGATCTCGTACTGCCCATTGTCAAGCGTCATGCGCACAAGTGCGCGCACCCCGTCCTCGTCGTCGACTATGAGCAATTTCTTCAAAGTGGCTCCTTCGTGCCTTGGAGGGCGAAGGCTTCGCCCCGTTCTGGCTCAGGTGTGAGTGGTAGCGATAGGGCGAACACGCTGCCTTTGCCCGGTTCGCTCTGTACCCATACTTGGCCGTGCTGCAGTTCGACGAGGCTCTTCGTTATGTAGAGCCCGAGGCCGGTACCGCTAACCTTGCGGACTTCGGGCCGGTCTGCACGGGTGAACTTTTCGAACACCTGGACGCACTCGGCCTCGGTCATCCCGATCCCCGCGTCGATCACCGATATCTCGGCGTGGTCGCGCTTGCGCTCTGCCACGATCCGAACGGGAGCGTCCGAGGGTGAGTACTTGAGAGCGTTGGAGACGAGGTTCATGACAACCTGCACCAACTTGTCGCGGTCAGCGATCACCGCCGGTAGCCCAGGAGCCACTTCGACCACCAGCCGGTCGGCAACAAGAACTCCGTCTACGCGGGTCCCTTCCGTCTGAGAGCCAGTCACTTTGACGACCTCGTCTATTACCCCACCGACATCGACTGCGCCGAGGTCAACTCGGAGCTTGCCGGAGTCGATCCTGGAGACCGACAAGAGGTCATCGATCAACCTGCCGAGCCTCTGAGCGGAGGCGTGGATCTGCTCAAGGGCCTCACGGGAGCGCTTCTCGCCCAAGTCCTGACGGGATAGCAACAGTTCGGAAAAGCCTTGGACCATGGTGAGGGGGGTTCGTAGCTCGTGGGAGACAGTGGACACCAACGAGGACTTGAGCTGGTCGACTTCGCGCTCCCTCGAGACGTCACGGAGCACCACGACAGCGCCCAAGAGGTCGTTCCCTGCCCGCAATGGGGCCGCGGTCATGGCCACTGGCAACCGTTGGCCGTCAGCACGGGCAAGGTGAAGCCCATAACCGGTAGTGGCAACGACGCTCCCCTGGCTTGCGGCCTGGGCCGCGATCGAGTCATCCCAGGGGATGAGGTTGCCGCGTTGGTCATAGAGGTCAAGCGCCTCGGCCCACTTCTTTCCGACAAGTCCGGAGCTCGGCCAACCGGTCAGGGCGTCCATGGCGGGGTTCGTCAACTGGACAACTCCGTCCATATCGATCGTCGCTACACCCTCGCCGACGCTCGCCATCAATGCGCCGACGCGTTCGCGCTCGCGCATCAGCTTCCTGAGCAAAGACGCCACCAGTGCGACGATCCCAGCCGCCAGGAAGGCGACGGCAAGGCCGATCGCCGCAAGGCGTTCCGTGAGGGCGTCAATCGGCCCGGCCAAAACTGACGAGGGTTCCTCGACGACCACGACCCAGCCGGTCGATGCTACCGGTGCGTACCCGACCAACCGCTGGCCCGAATAACCGGGTACCGTGCCGGTCTCAGCACCCGTCCGTCCAGCCAGCGCGCTCGAAACGCCCGGAAGTGACGCGAATGATTGCTTGGCGCTGGCTCCGGGGCCGGTGAAGGCGTGGCCGAACTGGTCGAACACTACAAGAGCCCCCCCGTCGCGGAGCATTGTGCCGCCGATTAGCGACGCAAGGCTCGAGCCCGGGATGGATGCCGCCAGTATGCCGACAATCCGGCCCGAGGTGTCGCGCACCGGGGCCGCCAGGAGCGTGATGAGCTCCTTGGGCGGGGCGTTTTGTTGCATCGCTTGCGAGATGTACGGCTTGCCGCTGTGCATCACGTTCGCGAAGAAGGCCTGCGACGACACGTCTTTGCCAATCACTGCAGGCTCGGCAGGCCATCTGGCGTCCAGGCGGCCGCTGGCGGAGATGACGTCGAAGCTGGCGAACCCTGGGTAGATCAGGTGCAGTGTCCGAGCGATCGTGGCCTGCTCCGCAGCCTTGGCCTTGGTGAAGATAGTTGACAAGGACACGTTGTCAGCCAAGTTGCTCAGGAGGTCCAACCTGCTTGCTAGCGCGCTAGCGAGGGCGCTGCTGGCAAGGTGCGCCGCGCTCACTTCGCCGGCTTCGATCTCGGAGCGTTGCGAACTTCGCGCCGCCAGCACCTGCCAGGTCCCGAGGACCGCTACGACCGCAACGAGGAACGCGAGGGCCGCGATTGCGAGCCGGACTTCGACAGGGCGTTTGGGGCTCATGACAGGTCGCGCCTTCTTTCAGTGCGTTCACCTACTCCTTGATCATGTCGGTGATGCGGCCCGAAAAGTTAAATGCACCCATGCACGGTCGGTGGTGTAAGTACCGCTGGCAGTAGCGAGAGCAGAAAAACGCGCAGTCGGGCCCTGTCAGCCCTTTACCGCACCCGCAAGGCTGCCGACAATGCGGCGCTCCGCGAGGACGAAGAACGCGAGCGCCGGGACCATAGACAGTGCGGCGAATGCCAAAATTTCTGCTGTGTTCTGGGAGTAGGTGGTCTGGAAGCTCGCCACGCCGAGGGGCAGCGTGTAGTGGATCGGGTCGTTGAACACGAGCAAGGGCAACAGGTAGGCGTTCCAGCTGCCAATGAAGGCGAGTATTGCGACTGTGGTGAGCGCCGGCCGCGACAGCGGTATCAGCACCATTCGGAAGAACTTGAACCGGCTCGCCCCATCCACCACCGCCGCATCCTCGAGCTCACCGGGGACAGCTCTCAGGAACGGCCGCAGTATGAAAATCGTGTACGGGAGCGAAAAGGCCGCCTCGGGTAAGGCAACACCCATCAGGTTTTCCAGGAGTCCCAATTTGCGCAGCCATAGGTAAAGGGGCAGGCTGGCAACGCCCGCAGGGAAGAGCAGCCCGACCATGAACAGCCCGAAAAAGGCTTCCCGCCCCTTGAAGGTATAACGAGCGAGCGCAAAAGATGCCAACGAACCGAGGCCGACAGAGAGGCCGGTCGCGACGGCGGCGATGAACAGGCTGTTGCCGACGTAATGCCAGAAGGCACTGGAACCCAAGATCGCTGTGTAGTTGCTGAAGATCCATGGGTGCGGCCAAGCGACTGGCGTAGTGTTTATGGCCGCCTCTGTCCTGAAGCCGCTCACCACCACGTACAGGATCGGCACCAGCGTGATGCCGGCAATGACCACGGCTGCCATGTAACTGAACGGTGTCCCGAGCGACCAGCGCCTGCGTTTGGTTGGTCTGGTCACGACACCGGGAGCTCGGACCGGGACTGTCACGGACACGCGGTCACCCCACCATCGAGGTCAGGGCGCCGGCGGTGTCACGGCGCAGGGCGAAGCGTTGATAGAGAATAGCGAACAGGAAGCAGATCACGAACAGGATCACGGCGACAGCGCTGCCGTAGCCGAACTCCGCACTGTCAAAACCGTTGTATATGAGGTAGGTGATCATCGTGGTCGACGCGTTAGCCGGGCCGCCCTCTGTCATGATCCACACGAGGTCGAACAGCTGCAGCGACCCGATCACAGCGAGGAAGATCCAGATACGGATCGTCGGGCCGAGTAGCGGGAGGACGAGGTGGCGCGTCGATTGTGCAGCGCTGGCCCCGTCCAGGGCTGCGGCCTCCTTCAACTCGACGGGTATGCCTTGGAGCCCTGCGAGGAAAAGGATTATCCCAAAGCCGATGTACTTCCAGGTGATCACCACAAAAAGGGTGTAGAGGACGAGGTGCAGGTTCGCCAGCCAGGTTTGCACGACGCCGCCCAGGCCGACGTCGTGCATGAGCACGTCGACGAAGCCTCCCGGCTGCAACATAAGCAACCATATGACGGCCGTAGTGGCTTCGGACAGCACATAAGGGGCGAAGGTCAACACCCTGAAAAGTCGCTGGAAGCGCAGCCTGCGGTTTAGCAGCAATGCCGTTCCGAGGGTAAGTGGCAGCTGGAAGATGATCGACAGGGCGGCGAACAGGAAATTGTGCAGTATCGCCCCACGGAACACGGGGTCGTCGAGGGCCTCGCGATAGTTGTGCAGCCCTATGAAGTCAGTCAGGGAGGTCATGCCGCTCCAGTTGTAAAGGCTGTACTGGACGGCAATACCGATCGGCACGAGGACGAAGCCAGCGAAGAGCACGAGCGCCGGTCCCAACAGCAGGACCAGCTCCAGTTTCTTGCGGAGGTCGCGTGAACGCCGGACCGGCCGCACCAAAATGGCGCGGCCGGTCGACGAAGCTGGGTCTAGAGGTGAGCCGGTAGTCACACTGCCAGTGACGGTCACTACCGGGCGGCTCGCCACATGGGTTATTGGGACTTGGCTTTCGCCACAGCCTGGATGATCGATTGCGGGGTGCCTTGTCCGGCGAAATAGTCGGCGATTGCCGCATCGATAGCGTTACCGACGTTCACCGGGAACGCGACGTCGAAGTAGGTCTGCAAGTAAGCGGCGTTCTTGTAGAAGGAGATCGCATCTTTTTCGGCAGGGACCTTTACAGCAGACACGGCTCCGGTGTTGACCGGCAGCCCAACGTTAGCCCCCGCGATCCCGATTTGGACGGACGTGCTGTCGATGTACTTGAGGAACTCGGGGCAGTACGACGTGGACTTGGTGCTGCAGGAGAAACCGTCACCTCCACCGAGCACTTCACTCGGGTTGCCGGCACCGCCGGTCACCGCAGGGAACGGGAAGAAGCCGAGGTCGTTGAGGATGTTCTTGTTGGTAGTAAGAGGCTGCATGACTCCTGGGTCCCAGTCACCCTGGAGCTCCATGGCTGCCTGGCCGTTCGCGACGAGGCCAGCCGAGCTGCCTGCGCCGGTCTGGGCGGGGGTCGCGAGATAACCCGTGTTGAAAGGGTTGGTCTTGATGAAGGCGGTCAGGTCAGTGCCCGCTTTCACAAAGCACGGCTGGTTGAGGTTGATCGTGCTGATCGCGGTCTTGAGCGTGGACAACGAGCACTCCCGGAGGGCGAAGTACTCCCACCAGAACGCGTCAGGCCACTTGTCCTTGCTGCCAACCGAGATCGGCTGGATATTAGCGGCCCTGAGCTTGGTGACATCGGCCTCGAGCTGGGTAATCGTGGTTGGGGTAGAAGTGATCCCGGCCTTTGCGAAGAGGTCCTTGCGGTACCAGAAGCCGACCACGTGGAGGTCATAAGGAATGCCGTACTGCTTCCCGTTGACGGCCCAACCGCTCGCGACGGCACCCGCCTCCTGCTTTATCCAGCTGGCGCTTGCAGCGGTCATGTCCATGAGCTTGCCGGAGGTCACCTCGGTCGCTTCGCGGCCGCCGCCCCACTGCTGGAAAATATCGGGGACGTTGTTGCCCTGAAGAGCCAGGGGGATCTTGGTATTTTGCAGCACTTCGTTCTGGATCGGGACGTTTTGGATGGTGACGTTCGGGTTGGCAGCGTCGAACGCCTTGATGGCGTTGTTGAAGACGTTCAGCAGTGTCCCGGTGGTGGCGTTGTTCCACCAGACCAGGGTGACCTTCTTCCCGCTGACGGTGGCTGCCGGGTTGTGAGCGGCGGCAGATGCTGAGGTCGTCCCGGTGGCAACAAGCGTCATTAAGGCGCAACCCGAGACGACAAGTGTCGTAGCCTTACGAAATTTTCGCATTTGAGTCTCCCCTTCACGGTCTCCACCGGAAGCTTTGAACCGGTAGCAGCGTGAGCATAGGCCCATGCCACGAGCGTGTCAACGCGCCGCGGCCGCGTTCGTAAGTGTTACGCTACTTTCGTGGCCGAGCGTGTTCTGAGCGACCCTGGGGTTGCCGCCTCCCTGGACATCGAGACTTGGCGGCGTCCCGGCTCGCCCGTCGAGGAGCGGGTCACCGATTTGCTGAGCCGGATGTCCCTCAAGGAGAAGGTCGCGCAGCTGCGCAGCCTGTGGCTGGGGACCGACACGTCGGGCCAGGTGGCTCCTCACCAACATGACTTCGGCTCGTCCACCATCGACTGGGAGGAGCTGATCAAGGATGGCCTCGGCCAGCTCACCCGCCCTTACGGCACAGTCCCGGTGGAGCCGGAAGCCGGCGCGCAGCGCCTGGCGCTAATACAACGGCGCGTGATCGACGCAGGGGGGTTTGGTATCCCGGCAATGGTGCACGAGGAGTGCCTTACGGGCCTCACCGCCTGGAAGGCGACCATCTACCCGTCGCCGCTGTCGTGGGGAGCGAGCTTCGACCCCGAACTGGTCCAAGAGGTGGGCGCTCAGATTGGCCGTACGCTGCGAAGGCTCGGAGTACACCAGGGGCTCGCCCCGGTCCTCGATGTCGTACGAGACTTGCGCTGGGGCAGGGTGGAAGAGACAATCGGCGAAGACCCCTTCCTCGTGGGCACCATCGGGAGCGCTTACGTCCGAGGCCTCGAATCGGAAGGCATAGTGGCGACCCTGAAGCACTTCATCGGCTATTCCTCGTCGCGCGCCGGAAGGAACTTCGCCCCCGTCTCGGTCGGGCGCCGGGAGCTAGCGGACGTCCTTCTCCCCCCCTTCGAAATGGCGTTACGGGACGGGGCTCGCTCCGTGATGAACTCGTACAACGACATCGACGGAGTACCTGTTGCTGCCGACAAGACGCTGCTGACGGGCCTTCTGCGAGATTCTTGGGGGTTCACGGGGACGGTGGTTTCCGACTATTACGCGATCGGTTTCCTGGAGAGCCTGCACCATGTCGCCCGAAACTTGGGAGGGGCGGCCGCGTTGGCGATCGAGGCCGGCGTCGATGTTGAACTTCCCAACGTCAACGCTTATGGGGACGTGCTCGTGAACTTGGTGGCATCGGGGGAGGTCGACGCGCTAGTCGTGGAGCGCGCAGTCAAGCGAGTCCTGACGCAGAAGTGCGAGCTTGGGCTTCTCGACCCTGACTGGTCGCCGGAACCTCCCGTCCTTCAACACGAAGCGGCAGTTCTCGATGGCGGAGCAGAGCGCGAAATGGCCAGGAAGTTGGCCGAGCGCTCGATAGTCCTGCTCTCCAACGACGGCTCGCTGCCTTTGCGCCCGGGCCTCCGCGTCAGCGTGGTGGGCCCTCTGGCTTCAGATCCGCACGCGATGCTCGGTTGTTATTCGTTCCCAATGCACGTCGGCGCGCATCACCCAGAGCTCCCGGTCGGAGTCGACGTGCCAGCCTTTCTCGACGCAATGACCGCCGACCCCGGGGGTTACAGGATCTCTTACGCGCGGGGCTGTCCCGTGGTTGGTGGTCAACCCGACGAGGTAACAACCGGCCTACGCGAGGCGCAGGAGGTTGCAGCCGGCTCCGATATCTGCGTTGCAGTCCTCGGTGACCGCGCGGGCCTCTTCGGTGGGGGCACCTCCGGGGAAGGGTGCGATGCCGTGGACCTACGGCTCCCCGGTCACCAGGAAGAACTCTTGGAAGCACTGTTGGCTACAGGCACGCCGGTCGTGCTCGTGCTCCTTGTCGGCCGCCCGTACGATATCTCTCGACAGGTAGGCCGTTTAGCCGCTGCCGTGTGTGGCTTTTTCCTTGGCGAGGAGGGCGCTCCAGCCTTGGCAAATGTCCTGAGCGGTCGTACAAATCCCTCTGGCCACCTCCCAGTGAGTTTCCCGGCCCCCGGAGGGAGCCAACCCGCAACGTACCTCGGGCCCGCTCTTGCCCAGCACAGCGAAGTGAGCAGCGTCGACCCCACGCCCATTTTTCCGTTCGGCCACGGGCTTTCTTTCGCACCCCCGACGTGGCTAAGCGTCGAGCGCCGCTCGGAGGGAACGTGGGCGACCGACGGCACGGCATGCATATCGGTCACTCTTCACAATGACGCGACTTTGCCTACGGCCGAGGTTGTGCAGGTGTACCTTCATGACGCCGTAGCCGAGGTGGCGCGCCCGACCCAGCAACTGATAGCGGCGCAACGGGTGGAGCTCGGACCAGGCGAGGTCCGCAGCGTGCTTTTCACTCTTCACGCCGACCTGACTTCCTACGTTGGCAGGCAGGGGGAGCGGATAGTAGACGAAGGCGACGTGGTCTTGCGGGTGGGGCCTTCGAGCCAGGACACACGGTCCTCTCTGGCCTTCCGCCTCGAGGGCGAACGGCGCTACGTCGGGTTCCAAAGGGTTGCGCGGCCCGAAATCACTGTTTATGCAGGGGAATATCCAGAAGACGGCACAGACTAGGCGATAGCAGAACGGCCTAGTCGCCGGAGCTGGTGGGGCCCGGTTTCAATGCCTCGGCCATGGGCGGCGCCGTTGACTCCCTCGCCAAAAGGCTCGTCGCGAGCTCGATGCTGCGCGACTCCGTTGTCTCGCCTCGCTCCTCGGCGAGGACTAAACGGACGGCGGTCGCCGCCATTTCGGCCAAGGGCTGGCGGACCGTGGTCAGTGGCGGCGAAGTCCAACTCGACAACGGCAGGTCGTCGAAACCGACGACGCTGAGCTGGGACGGGACCCGTATGTGCAGTATCCGCGCCGCTTCCAACACGCCCAACGCCTGCAGGTCACTGCCGGCAAAGATGGCTGTTGGCCGCTCGGGTAGAGACAGCATCGCCATGCCTTCCTTGAAGCCCCCGTCGACATGAAAGTCGCCCCATTGCATTAGATCCGAGTCGAGCGGGAGCTCGGAAGTCTCCATTGCCGAGCGGTACCCGTCCATACGGGCTCGGCTGCAAAGAAGGTCGGCCGGGCCAGAGATCATCCCGACCCGCTTGTGCCCGAGCTCGAGAAGATGGCGGGTGGCTGCGTAACCGCCCGCCCAGTTGGTCGCTCCGATTGTGGTCACGCTCGGGTCGGGAGCGCCCCGGGGGTCGACAACCACGAAGGGCAAGCCACGCGACCGGAGCTCCGCTTTCTCGCGATTGCCGAGCTTTGCCAACAGGAGTATTACCCCGCGGGTGCCCCGGGAGCATATGGGGTCAAGCCACGATCGCTGGCCTCCATCGTCAGCAAGCGACGTCAACGCGACCGTCATACCTGCTTCGGCGGTCGCCTCGACCGCCCCGCGCACGATCTCCATTGCCCAGGGGCTTTCGAGTTCCTGGAAGACGAGGTCAACCAATGGGGGGGTCGCCTTTGGCGCAGAGGACCGCCGCTGGTAGTTGCGCTCTGAAAGGAGTGCCTGGACACGTTGGCGAGTGGCGGTCGAGACGTCGTGGTTGCCGTTGAGGACCTTAGAGATGGTGGAAGCCGCCACCCCGGCCTCACGGGCGATCTCATTTATCGTGACGCGCTTTCGGGCCGTCGTCGTCACCGGCATCCTCATTTCGGCAAAGATAACCCAGCCGGCACGGCCTGACAGCCGTCCCTGGCTAACAGTTTACGAATAGTTCTGGAGATCGAGCGAATTCTTCGGAGCCCCGGGGCGGGTGGCCCCGGGCTAGCTGCGCTGCGAGGCGACGAACCGTTCCAGCGCCTCGACGATCAAGGCGTGGTCGTCCTCTTGGGGCAGGCCCGAAACGCTGACCGTACCGACGGTCCCGGCGCCGACGGCTCGGGCACGCAACGGGAACGAGCCCCCGTGGGCGGCAAAACGGTCGAGGTCGAGGCGCGAAGACTCATCGAAGGTGGTACCCCGGGCACGGAAGCGTGCGCCCACCAGGAACGAGCTCGCACCGTAACGCTCCACGACTCGTCGCTTACGATCGATCCACGCGTCGTTGTCGGCGCTCGACCCGGGAAGGGCGCAATGGAACAGCTGCTGCGATGCGGAACGGATATCGATCGCAACTGGGGCTCCTCGCTCACGGGCCATTTCGACCAGGAGCGTCCCGAGGCGCCAAGCGTCGTCGTGGGTGAAGCTCTCCAGGACCAGGCGCGTTTCCTGTTCCTCCAGGACAGATATGAGTTCTTCCGCGCTCTGCGAGGTCATAGGCTCAGGAAAACTTCCCGCGACCGGCTAGCGCGCACCGCTACCGACAACCGTCCACGCGCCGCCGCTTGCCGCGCTCGATCCCACGGCGGCGAGCACACGTTGGACCTGCAGCCCATCCACCAGGCTTGGCTCAGGATCTGTGCCGCCAACAATGGCCCGCACGAAGTCCGCGATCTCGTTAGTGAACGTGTGGTCGTAGCCAAGGCCGTGCCCGGGCGGCCACCAGGCCGACATATACGGATGGTCGGGCTCGGTGGCGATGATGCGACGAAACCCGTTCGTGGTGCGGGGATCGTTCGCATCATAAAACGACAGTTCGTTCATGGTCTCGAAGTCGAACGCGAGCGAGCCCGCCGAGCCATTGAGCTCGAGGCGGAGCGAGTTCCTGCGCCCCGTCGCCATCCGGGTCGCTTCAAACGTGGCCAGCGCCGGGCCGACCTCACCGTGCAGGACAAAGGCGTCGTCGACCGTCACTTGCCCCGTTCGCGAGCCGCCGCTGCCTCCCGGTGCGCCGGCTCCCTCGGTCCGAAGCGGTCGTTCGGTCACAAAGGTCCTCGTCCGTGCGCTGAGCGCAGTGAGCCGCTCACCAGTTAGGAACTGCGCAATGTCGATCACATGAGCACCGATGTCACCGATTGCGCCAGAACCAGCCAGCTCGCGCCTCATTCGCCAAGCGAGCGGCACCGCCGGGTCGACCAGCCAGTCCTGTAGGTAGGCTCCGCGCACGTGGCGCAGGTCGCCGATGCGCCCGTCCGCGACCAGCGATCGTGCCAACCTGAGCGCGGGCACGCGGCGGTAATTGAAGCCGACCATCGAGCGTTGGCCTGACAAACGGGCTACTTCAGCCGCCTCGGCCATCGTCTCAGCCTCGTCGACCGAGTTAGCGAGCGGCTTCTCGCACAGCACGTGTTTACCGGACCGAAGCGCCGCCATCGTGATCGGCATGTGGGTATCGCCGGGGGTACAGACGTCAACGATGTCGATGTCGTTGCGGTCGACGACCGTGCGCCAATCCGTGGCAGTCTCGGCAAACCCCAACCTGGCGGCCTTCTGTTCGACCGCCGCCCGGTCGCGTCCACAGAGCACCGCCAACACCGGGACCGCACCGAGGTCGAAGGCGATGCTTGCTGCCCGCCAAGCGTAGGAGTGAGCGGCGCCCATGAAGCCGTAGCCGATCATCGCCACCCGTAGCTGCAACGGCTTGCCCGACATTGCGTTAGGACCTTATCAAGAGGCTGGCTGGGGTCGGATAGGCGCAAGGCCCGGCCCTTCGCTATCGCCACGCCTGCGTAGGCTGGCGCCCGTGGCAACGCTGACCGAGATCGCCGCACGCGCTGGCGTGTCCGTCTCGGTGGCTTCGCGAATCCTAAATGGTGACCCGGTCGTGCGAGTGCGAGAGGAAACGCGCCAACGCGTGCTGCAAGCAGCAAAAGACCTCAATTATTCGGCCAACTATGCGGGACGGGCGCTGCGAATGGCCCGCTCCCGGGCGCTCGCCCTCATCGTGCCAGGGGTGAGCAGCCCGCTGTTCGCCGACCTTTTGGCCGGCGCCGAGGAGGCTGCCGACGCCGCCGACTACACCTTGTTGATCGGCCGGTCTGACCGCGTGACCGTTGGCGGTGACACCATCCGGCGCCTCGTCGGCGAAGGCAGGGTGGATGGCTTCGTGCTGCAACGATCGGATGACCTGAGCGACCAAGCCTTGGAGAGCCTGGTGGCTAACGACGCCCGGATCGTCCTGGTGACTTCGCGGACCCCCGGGCGGCGAGGGTCGGTGATCTTGGACGACGTCGCAGGTGCCAGGGTCGCCACGGAGCACCTGATCTCGCTGGGCCACACGCGCATCGCGCTGATTGGCGGGATCCCCTCCAGTGACATCGGCCGCAGGCGCGAACAGGGCTACGCGCTCGCCCTCCACGACGCCGGGCTCAAACGCCGGGAAAGCCTGGTCCGGCGGCTGGGTTACTCGCCCGAACAAGCGGCCGATGCCATCGACAGCCTCCTCGAGGGCTCCCCACGCCCTACGGGGATCGTCGTGGCCAACGTCAACGGGGCCATCGGGGCCCTCACCGCGCTACGCCGCCATGGCGTCGAGGTCCCTGGTGACATGTCCCTTGTGGCCTATCACGACGAATGGGTAGCCGAGCATACGTGGCCCCCGCTCACGACGGTGAAGATGCCCTACTACGAAGTGGGCGTCCAGGCGGTGCGCTCGCTTGTCGCCCAGCTGGCGGGCAAACCGAGCGAAGACATCGTCGTGCGCGACCCCCCTCCATTGTTGATAACACGCTCGTCAACGGTGCCGCCCCCGGGTTTGTAACGCCTCCGCAGGGACCCTTTTCGTACGGGCCTAATGGGAAGACCTCCCCTGAACAAACGATTGCTCAAAGGGGCATCGGTTCTGTACGATAGTTAAGGCAATGACAGTCAGCACCAATTCCGGAGGTGGTACCGGCACTGCCCGCGCTGGCGGCCCCCGAGGGCTTACCCGTCCACCTGCCGCTCCCAAGGCTGGCGGGCCGGGCCCAGGACCTGTAGCGCGTTTGCGGGCGTCGACTATCGCACGCAGGCTCCGAACCCCCCCTGACCTGGCCGACGGGGCCGTCCTGGCTGGCCCGGCTACCCCTTCCGAGCCCCCCCGCACCGCTCCACAGGCCGGCGCGTCACGGGCGCCCTGGCTCGTCTTTGCGATCGTGTCGATCGCCCTTTTCATGTCTTCCCTCGACGGCACCATCGTTGCCACGGGTCTTCCGATCCTGCGTCGTGACCTGCACACTGGGCTGAACTGGACGGCCTGGACCATAACGGCCTACCAGCTGGGCATCGTGGTGGCTATGCCCATGGCCGGGCGGGTGGCCGACAACCTGGGCCGCAAGCGGGTGTTCGTCGGCGCCGCCATGTTGTTCACTGCCAGCTCGCTGCTTTGCGGCTTGGCCATCAACATCGAGATGTTGATCGGCTTGCGCGTCCTGCAGGCCGCTGGGGGCGCAGCCTTCATGCCCGCCGCAAGCGGGATCGTCATGGACGTCTTCGGCGACAACCGCCAACGCGCCCTGGGCCTTTTCTCCAGCATCTTCCCGCTCGGGGCGCTGGTCGGCCCCGTTGTCGGCGGCATCATCCTGACCCACTGGAGCTGGCGAGCGGTGTTCCTGGTCAACGTGCCTATCGGCTCCGCCTTCACAATGCTGGCCTGGAAGTACCTGCCTTCGTCCGGGGGTCGCCATGGGCGGCCGGACGTGGCGGGCGCCCTGCTCATGGGCGGCGGGGTGCTCGGCCTGATGCTGGCCATCACCGACCTGGGCAGTCGCACAGTCGGGATCACATCCCCCTCGTTCCTGGTGCCATTTGTATTCGCCGTTTTATGCGGGTGGGCGTTCCTGCGCCATTGCGCCACCGCAGCCGAACCCGTGATCCCGTTCCAATTGCTCAGGGGCCGAGCGTTCGCGGCCAGCAATGCGATCAACGTTGTGTGGGGTGCGTGCGCCATCGGCTTCGGGTCACTGGTGCCGTTGTTCGCCGAAGACCGCTACGGGCTGACTCCCCTCTCGTCAGGGACCCTTCTGACCGCCAGGGCAATCGGGGAGATCGTGCTGGCCATCTCTGCTTCGGTCCTCATCCACCGGACGGGGTACCGGGTACCCATTGTCGCCGGCATCGCCTTGATCGCTGGAGGCATGGTCATGATCGCGACGCACCCGGTCCTGGGGGTATCGCCGTATGTATGGCTTGCCCTCGGAGCCACAGTCACCGGGCTTGGCACCGGTATGTCGGCTCCAGCGGCGAACAACGCCTCCATCGAGCTCGCCCCGCACGACGTCGGAGCGATCACCGGGCTCCGGGGCGCATGCCGCAACGGTGGAGCGATCATCGGCATTGCCATAGCCACTTCAGTCGCCGCTCATTCCGGAAACGAGGTGGCGGCGCTGCGGAATGCTTTCTTCGTGCTGGCCGCGTTGCTTGTCTGCATGGCGCCGCTCGTGTTCCTTATCCCCGACGGCGATAGGCACCTGCGCCTACCACGCGCCCTTGCGTTTATGCGGTCGGGTCGTCGGTCTTTGCGTCGCTCGGCAACGGCGGCAGGCACCGCAGCAGCTCAAGTTCACCCGTAACGCGGACTTCGCCGGCTGCCCACGGCACCACGAGGGTGCTCCCCCGCTTCACCGGGATCTTCCAGGTGTCACCTTCGAGGGACCCAGCACCAGCGATCACCAGCAAAACCGCAAAGGACGCCTCCAGGCGTGGAGCGCCGCGCCCGAAAACACGCTGGGCACGGAAGTACGGGTCTGCCGCTGCCGGCATGACGTCTTGGACCACATGATCCTTGCTCGAGCCGCGTGCGGCCGCGTGCCTCCGCAACCCGCTGATTTCGCTGGGGCTGAAGGCCCGTCGCCTCACGGCCGACGCGGCAAGGTCTCGGCCCAACCCGAGGTCCCCCCCGGCCGGGTCGATGTCGAACCCTTTGAACTCGAGCATTATCGAGAAGTCAGTGGGTTCTTGCAGCTCGGCGGCGAAAACTCCCTCGCCGATAGCGTGCGGCGTCCCCGCCGGTACCAACACAGCGTCGCCCGGTCCAACCGTCAGCTCGTGCAGCTGACCGAGCATCGTTGCGGTGTCCTGGTCGGCCACCCAGCGGGACAGTTCAGCCGCTTCTATATCTCGTGACCAGCCTAAATAGACGGTCGGGCTCGCCCCACGGACGCCGAGCACGACCCAGGCCTCGGTCTTGCCGTGGCGCGAGCCAAGGTGACGGTAGCCAAAAGACCGGTCCGGATGTACGTGGACCGGGAGGCGCTGGCCTGCATCGAGGAACTTGACGAGGAGCGCAGGCGAGCTCCCGAAGTACGCGGCGTGCGCCGGCCCCAGCCAGCGCTCGGGGTCGGCCTCCAGCGCGTCGCGCAGGTACCTTCCACCCGGAAGCCTGGAAAGGCCGTCTTCGTCCATCCCGAAGCGGGGAGTTGCGGAACCCACCCAGTCCTCGGGCCGGTAGCCGTCGCCCTCGCTCAAGCCGCGCAGCTCGGCAATGGCTTGGCCGCCTAGGTAAAACTGTCTTGGCTGATTTGGGCCCAGCTCGATTGGTTGCATCACCTCGCGTAACCTAGCAAGCTGTGCGCCTCGAGGGCTTGCCGTTCAGCTTGAGATGGGTAGGGACGCCGCTAACTCGGACCGTCGAGGGCGGCACGTTGACCATCGCGTCCGGACCGCGCACCGATTGGTTCGTGGACCCGGCGGGGACCGAGCCAAGCCTCAATGCGCCGGCTTTGCTCGGCAACCCCCAAGGCGACTTCGTCCTGAGCGCGCGTGTCGAAGTCGACTTCGAGCAGACCTACGACGCCGGCGTCCTGGCTCTCTGGCAGGACGGCGCCACCTGGGCGAAGCTTTGCTTCGAGTACTCGCCGCAGGGCCACCCGATGGTCGTTTCAGTCGTCACCCGCGGTGTCTCCGACGATTGCAACTCGATGGTTGTCGCCGGTACGAACGTATGGTTGCGGGTCGCCCATATCGGCCGTGCCTACGCCTTTCACTGCTCTACCGACGGCGTCTTCTGGCAGTTCGTCCGCCATTTCGCGTTTGGGGACGGCGCCGTGCTCTCGGCTGGCTTCGAGGTGCAATCCCCGCTCGGGGACGGTTGTACAGCGCGCTTCAGCGAGGTGCGCTTCAGCCCGACGACTCTCGCCGAACTACGGGACGGTTCGTAATGACTGCTCAGCCTGAGGCCACCGCGGCCGTGACGCAGTTCATGAACGGCCTTACCCGACGGAACCCTGGCGAGACCGAGTTCCATCAGGCGGTCCAGGAGTTCACCGAGACCGTGATGCCCTTGATCCTCGAGCACCCCGAGTACCAGCAGGCCCAGATCCTTGAGCGCATGACGGAGCCGGACCGCATCATTATCTTCCGTGTCTCGTGGGAGGACGACGACGGCAACGTCCGAGTCAACCGGGCCTGGCGGGTGCAGTTCAACAACTCGATCGGACCGTACAAGGGTGGGCTGCGCTTCCACCCGTCGGTAAACCAGAGCATCCTCAAGTTCCTCGGCTTCGAGCAGTGCTTCAAGAACGCACTGACCGGTTTGCCGATGGGCGGCGCCAAGGGTGGCTCGAACTTCAACCCCAAGGGCAAGTCCGACCGTGAGGTAATGCGGTTCTGCCAGTCGCTCATGGTCGAGCTCCACCGCCACATCGGCGAAGACACTGACGTGCCAGCGGGCGACATCGGGGTGGGGGCCGCGAGATCAGCTACTTGTTCGGTCAGTACAAGCGCATGGAGAACCGTTTCACTGGAGTGCTCACGGGCAAAGGCCTTGCGTTTGGCGGCAGCCTGGTGCGGACCGAAGCCACGGGCTACGGCGTCGTCTACTTCACCCAGAACATGCTCGAGCATCTCGGGCAGGACCTCGAGGGCAGACGGTGCGCCATCTCGGGGTCAGGAAATGTTGCGATATACACAGCGGAAAAGTTGACCGAGCTCGGGGCACGGGTCGTCACCATGAGCGACTCCGATGGCACGGTCTATGACGCCGACGGGATCGACGCGGAGAAGCTGGCGTTCGTCACGGAGCTTAAGGAGCAGCGGCGCGGGCGCATTGCCGAGTACGCCGAGCGGTACGGCTGCAATTATCTCGAGGGGCAACGGCCGTGGTCCGTGCCATGTGACCTGGCGTTCCCTTGCGCCACACAGAACGAACTCGACGAAGCCGACGCCGGGTCCCTCGTTGCGAACGGTTGTGTGGGGGTCGTGGAAGGGGCCAACATGCCGACCGCTCTCCCGGCGGTGCACCGGCTGCTTGACAGCGGCATCATGTTCGGGCCGTCGAAGGCGGCCAATGCAGGAGGTGTCGCGGTCTCAGGGCTCGAGCAGAGCCAGAACGCGCTTCGGATCTCCTGGGGACGTGAAGAGGTTGACCGCCGCTTGCGGGGCATAATGCGAGGGATCCACGAGCAATGCGCGGAATGGGGAGCTGAGCCCGACGGGCGCGTCAACTACGTGCGGGGTGCCAACCTCGCCGGGTTCACGCGGGTTGCGGCAGCAATGCTTGCCTACGGGATCGTCTGATCCCGCAAAAGTCCCTGGCGGCCCGGCGGTGGCTACAGGAGCGACCCGGCGAGCATCCCGCGCTGGAAAACCCGTTGCCAGGCGAGGAACAGCAGCAGCGGGGGGCCGATCGACAGCCAGCTCGCGCTGAGCGAACCTATTCCGTGTTCCCCGAGCGCGGCGAGGATGGGAAGGGGGTCGATAGCGACGCAGAGTTGAGGAGGGTCGACGGCAAGAGGAACCTCGTCAGTACAAGCTGCGATCACGACGAAAACCACACCGTGAGATCGTGCTCGTCCGAGAGGCCAAGGTGAGCTCCCACCAGCCTCGTCGTGCCAAATGTGGTGATGGCGGGTGCAGCCGAGCAAGAGGTTGTCTAAACGTGTCGCGCCGCCTTTGGCAAAATGAACGACGTGGTGCGCGTCACACCAAGCATGGAGGGCGGTCACACCCCGGGTGGCGGCAATGGCGGTCACGCACTACAAGCGCCGCCCACAGTGCCGGGCTTATGGTCCTCACCGAAGAGCCATAGTCGAGCACCGTAGAGCGCCCAGCCATCACGATGCGGTGCAGCTCTGAGTCGCAGCGAGAGCCACTCGATGGTCCTAGCAGGTACCGGCGTCCCATTGACCAATTGGCCCGGGCCACCGCTAGCGAGCTCGTCGAGGCCGACCACCACAGACACATGCGGCCGCGTGCGGCTACCCGAAGAAGTCGAGGTGGAGTTGTCCAAGAACCACCGGCAAACATCGACCAGCGCAGCGGCACGCCGCTCCGCCGCGCTCAGCAGGGGAGCTCGGTCGGGTCGAAGTCACGCGCGGCAACTGCAATGGCTGCTTCGACCACGGCGGAATCTTCGTCCGCCAGGTGCCCGGAGAGCTCTCGTCTGCCGGCCAGGGTCTCAGAGAGGTGAAGCTCCGAGGGATGCGACGCTGGCTCGGAGCCGTCGCGAGGTTGCCTCGGCATGGAGGCGCCACGACCTCATCGCGGCGGCCGTGCCCGGCACCGACAGGGCCGCCAGCACCGGGGTCAGCTCGTCCTCGTGGGCGGCATAAAGGCCTGCATGCTCAGCCGAGACGTTTGCCACCACGGCGCCGACCTGGGACGAAGAAAGTGCCCCTTCTGCCCAAGCAGCGGCCGTCGTGGGGAGCTGCGAAAGCCGCTTGGCGGTGAGCGCCTCGCGGTGCGCCTCTTTCCGCGACCGCCTGCCATGTGCAGCCAGCCAGCGCGTGAGCGACAGCGAGCCGTCCTCGGCCCAGCAATGCTCAGCGTCGAAAGCTCTCAAGACTTCTGAGATCTTTGCGTCGAGGCGGTCCCGCAGTGCCAGCAGTTCCTCTATCTGGCCTGCCAGCGGGACTGCGACTGGCGACGAAGACCAAGGTGTGTAGCAATGCTGCCACGTTCTATTGAGTATTGCGAAGCCGTGCCCATGTAGTCTCTAAGTCCCGTAAAGCTATGTGCTTCAGGTCGTACCAATTCGGCAACAAAGCTACTGAGGAACTTGTTGGACTGAGCGGCTCGAGGTACGGACGCCGCCAGGAAGAGGAATGAGGCTCACAGCCAACCATCACAACCACGGCCCTGTGGTACCGCTCGGGTCATGTCCAGGCCCGTCACATCGGGTCAACGTCGGTCAGGGCGTACCAGTGTCATCCGGAGCACCGACCACCCGGAGCCAAGGGGAACTTCAAGCTCGGCGGCGCGCCCTTCGCGGTGTTCTACGACCGTAAAGGGCACCCTCGTGAAGCGGTCGCCTGAGCGGCCGAGCACCGCTACGTCTGCGTTCCAGCTCTCTGGCTCGTCGAGCAGGACGCGCGCTCGGACCGACTGGCACCTACCAGGTGCCGTGGGCTCGGACCAAGACCCGTTCACGCTCCCAGTCAGGTCGACGACCCCCACCGCTATGCAATCGTCGGTGCGCACGACCCGGGCGAACACGGTCCCCCCGAGCGGCTCCGGCCGCACCGGCCCGTCCCAGTCGAGCCTCACCGCGCCGTTGTCGTCGCCCACGTCGTACCAGCTCGTATCCTCCCCCTCGAGGAACAGGTCACGGTAGCGCAGCGCAAAGCGGTGCCACGCGAGCACGGTCGCCACCTCCGTCTCCGACAGCCGTTCGTGCTTGGGGTAGTAGGGGTCGCAAAGAACGGCGCGGACATCGCCGAAGAGAAGCGCGCTGGAGCCGAGGCAGGTGGCCACTGCCTCCGTGCACACCACGGTGCGCAGCGGCGCCTCGCGAGCCGGCCCGGTTACAGGCCCGTTCGGGTCGTTGGTGCCCCACACCGGGGGATAGCAGGCGATCGAGCCCCGCATGAGGGGCCCTCCGACAAACCGGGCCCAACAAGCCGGCCCTGCCTGCGCTCCGGTCCATCAGGCCCTCCAGGTGGCGCCATCCGTCGTTAGGCGCCCACACCTCGCAGTAGCGAAAGCCCGGCCCATCTGGCAGCGTGAGCGCCGAGGGCACACCGTTCACCTGGTTGAAGCTGATCTGGTCCGTGAGCCGGGCCGCCCGGAACGATGCCAGGAACTCCTCGTAGGCGACGCGTAAGTCAACGGGCTGACCGCTCGCGTCAAGGGGTGAGCGCGGGTAACCGTAAGTGTCGATGTGGAAGCCGTCGAAACCGATGCGGTCGGCCGCCGAACCGTACGAAGCGACAAAGTGGCTCTGCCACTCCTTGTTGGCAGGGTTGGCAATCTTGATCATGTCGAAGAAACGCTCCACAGAACCGTCCCCTTGGTAGAGCATCATCTCGGGGTGTTCTGCGGCGAAACCGAGGTCGGCCGCGTACACCGGTGCGTAAGCGTGGGCCACGGCGCCTTGCTCGCGGATTCCCGCCGCAAGAGCCCGCAAAGCGCGGAACGACACCGGCCGGCCGGACGGGTCTCGCCAACCATCCTCAGGCCCGAGCGGTGCGGTGTACTCGGACATCCAGTCGTAGATCTGGACGACCGTGCAACGCAGCTCTCGCAACCAATCCAGCACGGCGGGGATGCTCTCGTCATCGAACGAAGTGGCGAACCCGTGCACCGGGCGCTCCCCCGCGTGCGCCGCCGACCGTCGTCAGTTCTTCGGCCAGCACGCTCCCGTCGGCGGCCAGCGCTTCGATCGAGTACGTGCCCCCGACGAGCCCGGCGAAACTGGCCTCTTTTCCGACTTCCGCTTCGACCAAGTCACCTCGCGCCCGCCGGGCGACCACCTGCGAGGTGCCTGCGGGCAAGGTCGCCAAGGTGATTTCGTCGCCGGTCCGGTAAAAAGCGCGCACGCCTTCAAGCCGCACCAATTGAACGCTCATTTCCGGATCCCTTTCGTGGCTCAGCGCAGGCCGCCGAGGGATACTCCGCTGCGGGCCCAGCGTTGGGTGAGGAGGAAGACCAGGACGACCGGAACGGTGGCGATAACTGAGCCAGCGAAGAAGGGCCCCCAGGCGGTCGTGTGGTTACCGATGAAGTCCGCCAGCCCGATCTGGACCGTGAACTTGGACGGGTCACTGAGCATCGTAAGTGCGACCGGGAACTCGTCGAAGGCAGCGCTGAAGGTGAACATGGAAACCAGCGCGACCGCCGGCAACGACAGCGGGATGATCAGGCGGCTGATCACCCGCAACGTGCTGGCTCCGTCCAGCCGGAACGCTTCCTCGTACTCACGCGGGATACCGGCGAAAAAGCCACGCAGGAAAAAGATCATAAAAGGCAGGTTCGAGCTCACGTAGAGCAGCACGAGCCCTTCGAGCGAGTCGAGCAGGTGGAGCCGGTCCATGAGCAGGTACTGCGGGATCAGGAGCAGTACGTTCGGTATCGCGAGGCTGGCGAGGAAAATGTAGAAGATCAGCTCTCTCCATGGGAACTTGTAGCGCGCGAAGGCGAACGCCGCCAACGAAGCCAGATACCCTGTGATAATGACGGTGGCGAAGGCGACCCCGAGGCTGTTGGAGAAGTAATGGCCGAAGCTGTTCTCCGTCCACGCCTGCGCGTAGTTGCTGGTGGTCGGGTGGTTCGGGATGAGGACGGTGTTGCCGAGGATATCGTTGTTCGTTCTGGAACGACAGCGATGACCATGTACAGGAGGGGGCCAAGAGACATCAGCGCCAGGACGCACCGCAAGGACGAGCGCAGCCGGTCCTCGGACGGGTGCCGAAGAGGCCCGGTTGCACGCTCACTGCCGGCCTCCGCGTGCTACACGGGTGGCGCTTTTTCTGCTCGATAGCGACTGCCATGGCTGCTCCTCAGATGTCTTGTTGGCGAAGGACATGGATCTCGGCCCAACTGAAGCCGAAGAGGACCAATGGCAAGCAGCGACGCCAGCGCGGCCGCGTAGCCGAACGCAAAGATGGATGAATGCCGTTCTGGCACATGTAGCGTCATCAAGCGTCTGCGTCGAGTTATAGGGCCCACCGCCCACTGGTGATCTGGTATATCTGGGTGAAAATCTGGACGGCGCCAATGACCAGCAGGACCGTGACGAAGGTGAGGGCCGGCGCGCGAGCGACGGGATGACGACGTGGCGCCAAACCCGCCGTTCCGTGGCGCCGTCGATCCGGGCCGCTTCGATCAGGTCACGCGGGACGCCGTCGAGGGCCGCCAGGAAAATGATGAACGACCAGCCGACGCCTTTCCAGATGGTCAGGAGCCACATGACCCCGTTCGCGGTCCAGGTTTGCGCCGTCCAGTCGATGCTCTCGGTGTGGCCGGTGAAAAACCCGAGGACGGCGTTGGCAATGCCGCCCTGTGAGGCGAAGAGGTACGAGAACACCCAGCTCACGACGACCGACGAGGTGACGACCGGGATGTACACGGCCGCTCGCCAGAAAGCTGAACCCGGAAGGCGGTCGGCCAGGACCGCCGCCGCAAAGAGCCCGAGGAAAATTTGTAGGGGTACGGTGAAGACGATCCAAAGGAACGAGTTACGCGCTGCGGTGCGCACGATCGGGTCGTGGAAGATCTTGGTGTAGTTGGACCACCCGACGAAAGGGTTCGATGCTCCGGGGAAAATATGCCAGTTGAAAAAACTGATCTCGAACTGGCGGAACACAGGGTAGGCGGTAAATACGGCGTAAACAGCGAAGCGCTGGCAGAAACAGCAGGTAGGGCGTCGCCTTCCTGTCGGGCACGCTGCGAGCGGCCGCGAGCGCCGCGAGGCGGCGCCCAGCGAAACTGCCGCCGGGCGCCGCTCGAGGGTCGTAGTTGTGGTCAAGGTTTGCTTGCAGTCAAGGTCAAGTGTCTACGGGTTGGACAGCGCGGCGTTCTGCCTCCTGCGCCGCGGTGTCCATGGCGTCTGAAACCGACAGGTTCCCAGCCAGAACCTCTTGCATCTCGGCCCCGAAGTCAGCGTCGAGCTCGGGGTAGCCAGGAGCCACGGGTCGGGCCCTCGCCGTGAGGAGCTGCTGGACGAAGAGGCTAGGTAGGGGTGCTGCTTGACCTCGGCGGCGGCGTCTGCCTTGTAACCGGCCATGTCGCCCTGGTTGGCCATCTGCAGTCTGCGCGAACGAGCCAGTAAGGAAGGCTGCGACAGTTTCTCGGCGTCGGGCAGTTTGGAGCGTCTTTGGCGATGACGAGGTCCTCGCCACCTACGGTCGAGACGGAGCCCCCGGGCCCGCCGGGAACTGAGCTCCATGCCGTAGTCGAGGCTCGGAACTTTCCCCGTCGTAGGTCGGAGGCCCACGGGCCGTCGATGTACATGGCGTACTCACCCTTAGGGAAAGCGGTCTCGCCTGAAACCGACGCCCGACCCTCCGACGAAGTCCGAGCCGATGTCGCCTGCCTTGTCAAGTTCACGAGATCCTGGATAGTCGCTTCGGTGGCGGTCCCGTTCATGTAGCCGGTGGTGGTGGTCAACTGCGGGTTTGTGAATCACCCCCGTTGCTCCAGATATACGGGGCGATGTTCCAGACGTCGGTGCCATCGACGCCCAGGCCAAACTGGCCCTTGGACGTGTTCGTCAGCGTGGCTGCGTCCGTCCAGACCTGAGCGATAGTCGTCGGAGGCCCGGACAAGTTGGCGGCGGCGAAGTCAGCCTTGTTCCAGAACAACACCTGAGTGTTGGTATCGTCAGGGACCCCGTAGTAGTTGCCGTCGAAGAGGTTGGTCGACAGCGGACCGGGAAGGGCGCCGTCGAGGATCGACTTGGCCCACTTCTGCTTGCTCATGTCGACCAGCACTCCTTCTTGGCGCTAGAGAGGTACCCAGGCGATGTCGGAGCGGATCAAGGCCGGCGGGTTGCCGGCGGCAGCAGCAGCGATGAATTTCGCCTCGAGGTCGGCATAAGGGACAACGACCGACTGGACCTTGATCCCGCGGTTCTCCTTCGAACTTGTTGAGAGACCACGTTTGCATCGTGCTCACTTCTGATGGTTTTGTACCGGGTTGTAGGTGTTCCAGAACTGCAGCGTGACCGTCGAGCTCGCCGAGCAGGCGTGGCTTCTTTGTCTGTCGTGTTGTAGGCGTTCCAGAACTGCAGTGTGACGGTGGAGGCTGAGGCGGGCGCGACGCCAATGGCAGTAATCCCGGTGAGCGTCGTCATGACCCCGGTACCTGCCAGCAACGATGCCCTGACGAGGTATTTCCTCGGTGGTCCCCTTGGTAGCTTTCATTCTGTCCCTTCCTTCTCTGTTGGTCCCCTCTGTGGTTGAGGGGTGGCTTGCTTGGTTGCTTGCTTTGGGGAGTGAGGGGCACCCGCCGGGCGGCGAGTTGAGTCGCCGCCCGGGGGCGGGTCGGGTGCCCGTTTGTTGAGCTGGTCCCACAGGACGAAGTACATCGCATGGGACCAGGTGAGGTCGGCAGCCGGTTCGCCCCAACGGCCAAGCCACAATAAGTAGTTGGCTGGGTCGCGGGTCTCCCCGCCAACCTGCTCGGGAAGCCGGCCGGCGCTGTCATAACGCCGCTCAACCTCGGAGGCGCACCGGCGCGCCGCCTCGAGGTCTCCTTGGCTGGCGCGGTACCAGCCGAGCCAAGCGGTGAGGAGCGGCCAGGCGCCACCGCCGTAGTAGGTGTCCTCCTTATAGCGCCTGATCCCGCGCTCGAGCACAAGGCCCTCTTCGATCGCAGACGCCGTCGCCGCCATGACAGGGTCCTGCACCTCGACCGCACCGAAGGGGACAGCGAGCCAGAGCAGGCTTGCGTCCACCCCCGCGTGAGCGCTCGACTTCGCGAACGTCCCTCCGTTGCTCACGCGCGAAGCGATGTTGTCGGCCACCTCTTCGGCCTTCAGGCGGGCGTGCGTGCTCCCGGTGAGGACGGCGGCGGCTGCAAGACCCCCGTAGACACAGGCAAGCGTGGACGTGTGCACGTCTGTGCCGCTTTCTTCCCAGCAGTCGAAACAGGGGTCCTGGCCGACCGCCTCGAGGTAGCGACCAGCAAGCTCGACACTTTCTGCCAGTTCGCCGGCGAGCGGGCCGGCATCCCAACAACCAATGTGGTGGGAAAGCGACCACAGCCAGGTCCCGTAACCGTCTATCTGGAAGTTCGGCCAATCGTCTGAGGTCACCGAGCCGTCCAGGGCGAAGCGCGCCGGCGGCATTTCGGATGCCACGTTCTCCTGGCCCCTGAGGCGTCTCTCGGTGGCCTCGCAGACCGTTGGGGCAATCTGGCCGATCGCGGTGGCTACCCACCTGTGGAACCTTTCCGCTGCTTCGCGCTCACCGGCTAGGTCAAGTGCGAAAGCGATGAACGAGCCGTCCCGGAGCCAGGAGTAGTGGTACGGGGGGAACTCTCTCGCTGCAATAAAGGCACCGGAGCTCACCTGGTTGTCAAGCATCGACCTGATGCTGGTCGCGGCCAGCGCCTGTCGCTCCGGGTTGGCCTGGGTGCCAAGCCGTTCGGGTGTCATCGGTCAGGCCTTCTCCACAATGGCTCTCTCCCGGGGGGCAATCGGTGCGAGGTCGACGGAGCGATGAATGGGTGCGCTGAAGAGCTCCCCGAGCACGATGCAGGCGGCTCCGCGTGCCCAGGAAACGTCGTCGGTCGAGTCGACTACGAACTCGACGTCGCGGTCGAGGTCAGCAAAGGTGCGCTCCTGCATTGCAGCCAGAGCCGCGTCCGAGCGGAGAGAGCCAGCCAGCGTGCCCTCACCAGACAGTATGACCAGCCTCGGGTTGAGCAGGTTGACGAGGGTCGCAATGCCCACACCGAGCGCCCGTCCCGCCTTCTCCAGAGCCCTGGCGGCAACGGAGTCCCCGGACTCGGCGGCCTCGCGCACCTCGTTCATAGTCAGCGACGAGATGTCGCGACAGGCCACAGAGCTGGTCTCGCCCCGTTGGAGAGCCTCCTCGATGTAGCGCCGGACAGCCTGGTCAGAACTGAGAGCCTCCAAGCACCCGCGCTGGCCACATCGGCACCGGACGGTCGACCCGCCGACGGGGAGGTGGCCGATCTCACCGGCGGCGCCCCTGGAACCGCGGCACAGCTTCCCGTCGATAACGATGCCGGCACCGACACCCACGCCAACGGTGACTACGACGAAGTCGTCAACCCCGTGGCCCCGGCCGAACCACTGCTCGGCCACGGTGAGAGTGTTCACGTCGTTGTCCGCAAGGACCGGGCGGCCGAGGCGTTGCGCAAGCGGGCCAGCAACTGGCGACGTTCCTCCAACCGAAGGCGGGCGAGTAGCGGCAGATCCCGGTACCGGCCTCGACAAGGCCTGCAAGACCGATCCCGATACCAACGACCTGGTCGAGACCGACACCAGCCTTGCGGACCGCATCGGCAATGGCAGCACAAAGCTGGTCGAGCACCGAGGCGGGGTCTACCTCGTTGGCGTGAGACGAACCGAAGGGGTGCCCGCTCAGCTCTGCGGCCCCGAGGCCGTCCAGCTCGACCAGCTCCGAATGAAGCACCTCGGCGCGGAGGTCGGTCACCGCTATCGAGATGTCAAAGCGAGTTACCTTCAGCCCGACGATGTAGTTCCGCTCGTCATCGATGCGCAGGAGCAGGGGTGGCCGGCCGCCGCTCGACTTGCCCTCGCCGACCTCGTTGATCAGCCCGCTCTCGACGAGCTCGGAGACTATTGCCGACACTGTGGTGGGGCTGAGACCGGTTGTCCTCACGACGTCGGCGCGTGAGGCTGCGCCGGTACGCAGCACATTGAGGACCAGGTTGCGGTTCATGTCCACCATCAACTGGCGGTCGCCGCGGCGGATGCCGTGCCTGGAGAGCTGGCCGTCCCCAGTCCCGTCCGGGCTGTCGCCCGGGCGCCGTGATCGCCGTCCGGTCATGAGACCCGCTTCACCCCCTGGCTGATTGCTGGCGCTTTGTCGCCTGACTACCTTTGTCCTAAGGACAAACTAAGTACTTCTAACTTTGTCCTTAGGACAAACTAACTTCCTCGGTGGGTCGTTGTCAACGCGGCGCGCAACGATCAGGTGTCGGCCCTTGACCAGGGGCAAGCCGATTTATCGTCGCCTCGGGCGGCCACGGTCAAATGTGCAGGTTGCGGCTCACCAGGAGGGGCGGGGCAACGCCTGCGTGCAGGTAACAGCCGACGATCTCGGCAGTTAAAGCCTGCGCGACCAGGATCCCAGCAAAGGTAGAGACGCTGCAAACTCCGAGCCCCCCCGCCCCCTCGGCCTCTTCCGGCCCAGGCTCGAGACGGACCGCCGTGTCCGCGTAGGGAGCGCCGGTGTCGATGCTGATGGCCGCAACCTCGAACAGGCGCAAGCCGCTCGGGTGCCTCGAGCGCACCGTCCGGCTGTGCTCCAATGACGTAACGGCAACGACCGGGAGGCCGCGAGCAGCAGCGAGCAGAGCCATCTCAACGGGCGCACCGTTGCACCCTGAGTGGGATATGACGACGAAGGCATCTCCTGCCCCGATCGCCGCGCCTTCTAAGAGAGTGGCCGCCGCTTCCGGGCGCCGCTCGAGCTCTCCGTTGACAAGGTCGTCCTTCGTGGCCCACCGGGAGACCACGAAGTCCTCGAGGACCAGCTCCTTCATGGCGGAAAGGCCTCCGGCCCGGCCGGCCAGTTCCATTGCCACGGCCCGAGAATGCCCGGTGCCGAACACCCACACGGTCCCCCCACCGAGCATTCGCTCCGCTAGGGCGTGCCCCGCCTGGGCGATGACGGCAGCCTCGTGATCCCGCAGGCGGCTGACATGGCGAGCCGCAACAGCAAAGACGTTGTCAGCAGTCGCCTGATTAGCGGTTGGGGGCTCGTGGTCGATCATGGCGGCCGCCGGCGTCAGCCGATCGGGGGCTGGAGCTGGGCGACGAACTTGTAGCGGTCACCGCGGTAGAACGACTGCACGTACTCGACAGGCCGTCGTTCGCTGTCGCGGCTGTGGCGGGTGAGCAGCAGCATCGGGTAACCGACGGTGGTGTTGAGCAGCGCGGCCTCCTTCGGGGGCGCAGGCACCGTCTCGATCGTCTCTTCCGCCTCCGCCAGGTGGACGCCGAACTCGGTGGCGAGCAACGCGTAGAGGGAGACCGAATCACCGAGGCGCCGTGCCAGGCCCGGGAAACGGGCAGCGGCGAGGTGCGTGGTCTCGATTGCCATCGGCTCTTCGCTGGCCATACGGAGCCGTTCGACGCGAAAGACCCGCGCTCCATGGCGCACGTCGAGGCGCCGGGCCAGTTCTTCGTCGGCGCCGACCTGGCCGACCGAGAGCAGCTGCGACCGGGACGCCAGCCCGCGCCGGCGCATGTCCTCGGTGTAGCTCGTGAGCTCGAGCGGCTGAGCGATCTTCGGCAGAGCAGCAAAAGTGCCGCGCCCTTGCATGCGGACGAGGCGCCCTTCGATCGTAAGCTCGTGCAGGGCCTGGCGGATGGTGGTGCGGCTTGTGGCAAAACTCTCGGCCAGGAAACGCTCGGGGGGCAAGGCTTGGCCAGGGGCGAGGCCGGCCAGCATGTCGGCCAAATGTCCTTTGACCACGTAGTACTTGGGGTACTGCCTGCTCAGTTGGTCCTCGGCGCCGGCGGGCGCCGAGGACGAGCCGGCCTCGGCCGTCCTCATGTGTTGCCTCCTGGCCAGCCCAGCGGCTGGTGGTTGAGTGAGCCTGTTCGATGTTAGAGATGTGACTGGACATCGTAGGCCGTTTGCGCGATCATCTGGTCTAGACCATATTGGTCTAGACCAGATTACCCGACGGCCACAAGGGCGTGCACCAGACCTGAGTGGACCCGAACAAGCACAAGGAGCGCACGTGAAGAAACGCTTTATCGCTCCCACCGCTATCGCCCTCGCCGTCGCGGCCGGGGTGGGCGGTGGAGCCGTACCGGGAATAGTGTCGGCCGCTTCGGCCTCGGGCGGCACCCTAACTGTCTGGCTGATGACCGGCGACAGCACTACAACTGTCACCAACGCCGTCTCGCCCAGTTCGAAAAGGATTACCCCGGTTGGACGGTCAACGTCGAGGTCCAGCAATGGAGCGGCATAACTGCCAAGGTCCTCACCTCCCTGGCCAGCTCATCGCCGCCGGATGTCATGGAGCTCGGCAACACCGATGTGGCCGAGTACGCGGCTTCGGGCGGGCTGACCAACCTGACCGCCGACAAGAGCCAGTTCCAGAACAGCTCTAACTGGTTGTCGGGCCTGGAAGGGCCTGCCGAGTTCGACGGCGGGCTGTACGCCATCCCCGAGCTTGGTGGCGACCGCGTCGTCCTCTACAACAAGGCAATGTTCAAGGCAGCCGGGATCACCAAGCTCCCGACGGACCTCACCGAGCTGCTGGGCGACGGCGCCGCGCTGAAGGCCCACTACTCCCATGTGAAGGACTTCTCAGCGTTCTACCTTCCGGGCGAAGAGTGGTATGCCGAAATGCCTTTCGTGTGGGCTGAGGGCGGCCAGATCGCCGTCGAAAAGGGCGGCAAGTGGTACGGCGACCTCCAAGCCAAGCAGTCCCTTGTCGGTCTGGAGGAGTACCAGGCGTTCCAGAACTTCATGTCCACTCCAGCTTCCCGGGACACCAACGAGAACACCCCGTCCGACGCCGGGATCTTGGCGGCCGGCAAGGCTGCCATGTTCATCGATGGCACCTGGACGCTCGGCGAGGTCACCGCCGACAACAAGGCCTTCCCCGCCAGTGACCTCGGCACCTTCATTCATGCCGGGCGTCACCCCCGGATCGCAGGCCCCGGTCTTCATGGGCGGCTCCGACCTCGCCATAGCAAAGAACAGCCCCAACCAGGCGCAGGCGCTGGACTGGGTCAAGATCTTCACCGGCAGCCAGAACCAACTGCTCCAGGCGTCCAACGAGGGCTTCATCCCGAACGCCACCAACCTGGTCTCGCAAGTCAAGGTCAGCGCCAACGTCGCCAACTACTTCAAGGCGGCGGCCGTGAGCGCCGAGACGCCGCCCGTGCCGGGTTGGGCAACGGTCGAGGCCGACAACGTCATGCAGGATCTGTTCGCGGCCGTCGCCGAGGGCAAGCAGAATGTCCCAGCCATCGCCAAGGAATACGACCAGAAGCTCGACAGCCTGCTGAACATGTCGTCATAAGCTTCAACGGGCAAAAGGATAAAAGAACCAAAGAAACCAACAGACATGGCTGCGCCGACACTTCCGGAACTGGCCCCGACGAGGTCGCAGTTACCTCCGCTGGGCGGCGCATATCGTCGCGCCAAAAGTCACAGCTGGCGCCGCTCCTTGCGGCGCCAGCTCTTCCCACTCACGCTCATGCTGCCGGCCCTCGGGCTGCTGGCTTTGACCAGCCTCTACCCGATAGGCAGGCTGGTAGCGACTTCGTTCCAGAACATGGGACCGTTCCAGCTGATCCAGCACAAGGTCGACTGGAACGGGATCGCCAATTACAAGACCCTTTTCAGCCAGCGGCAGCGGCCTCGGGACCTCGGTGCTGCAAACAGCGGTCTTCGTCTTCACCTGCGTAGCCCTCACAATGGGGATCGGCACCGGCGTGGCCCTGATCCTCGGCCGGATCGGCATGGTGTCCGCACGTTTGTCACAGTCTGCATGCTGCTCGCTTGGGCAATGCCGACCGCGGCGGCCTCGATCGTTTGGACCTGGTTGTTCGAGCAGCAGTACGGCGTAGTCAACAACGTGCTCAGCGATATCGGTCTCAGTTTCAGCAACCATAACTGGTTCGGGAGCGAGTTCTCCGCCTACGGCATCATCGTCGCCAACATCGTCTGGGGGGCGGTCCCGTTCGTGGCGCTCATGATGTACTCGGCCTTCACCCTGGTGCCCCGCGACCTCTACGAGGCGGCGGCGGTGGACGGGGCCTCGGCGGCGACGGCCTTTCGCCAAGTCACGATGCCCATCGTGCGGCCCATCTTCGTCCTCATGAGCGTGATGTCAGTCATCTGGGACGGGAACGTCTTCAACCAGGTCTGGTTCTTGACCCAGGGCAACGCCCAGCTCCTCAACGTGATCCCTCTTGGCGTCTGGCAGTACATAGAGGCGTTCTCGAGCAACCAGTACGGCCTGGGGGCGGCAGTCGCCGTGATCATGGTCGTGCTCCTGGTCGTCGTCACTGGGTACTACATCCGGATCATGGTCCGCATCGGCCAGGTCACCCGCCAGGTAAGAAAATGACCGCCTGCGGCAGTGACCCGTCGCCCGCCGATCGTCTCGTCGCTGACGGGCACGGCGATGGCCGGGACGCGCGGCTCGAGTTACCGGACCATGACTTGGGTATGGCGCGTGGTCGCCATCGTCTTCGCCTTGTGACCGTCTTCCCCGTCTACTGGATGATCCAATCCGCCTTCGAGCCGGGCGGCGATCTCACTTCGCTCAATCCCAGCTTCTTCCCTGTCCACTTCACTTTCCACAACTTCGTCAGCGCCGTCAACCACTCCGCGGCGAGCGGGGCGCGGCGGGGGCGAGCGGGGTACCTTACTTCTGGGACGACGCCCGCAACAGCTTGATGGTCGTTGCAGCTGCGACGCTGATCACGCTGGTGTTCGCCTTCTTTGCCGCCGCCGCCATCAGCCGGTTCCGGCTTAGGGGCGCGACTGCGTTCCTGGTCCTAATCCTGGTCGTGCAGATGGTGCCCGGCACAGCCCTGATCATCCCTCTGTACCTCATGCTCGACAACCTGCACCTGATCAACAGCTACTTCGGCCTCATCCTGGTGTACGCCGGCGCGACGCTCCCGTTCACCATCTGGGTGCTGAGAGGCTTCGTGATGGGGGTCCCGATCGAGCTCGAAGAGGCGGCGCAGGTGGACGGCGCCAGCCGCTTCGGCGCCTTCTGGCGCATCCTCTTACCGCTGGTCCTCCCCGGCCTGATCTCTTCGGGGATATTCGCGTTCATCACCGCCTGGAACGATTTCCTCGTCGCCAATCTTATAATGCAGACGAATAGCCACCAGACCCTGCCCGTGTGGCTCTTCAGCTTCGAGACCAACGTCGGCATTGACTACGCAGGCCTGATGGCCGGCTGCACGATAATGGCCGTCCCGGTTGTGATCTTTTTCCTCTTCGCACAAAGGCGGATCGTCAGCGGTATGACCGCAGGGGCGGTGAAGATGTGAGCGAGGAGAGCACGTGACGCAGGGGGAGCATCATGGCGGCGGAAATGGCGGAGCAACCTGAGCGCCTGGCCACCCTTCTCTCGCGGCGCCAGGAGATCGCCAAGGACATCAGGTCGGTCGTGCCACCTCATTTGGCGGGCACCGTGCTCGTCGCACGTGGCTCGTCCGACCATGCGGCAACCTGCGGCGCTTACCTTCTCGAAATGGCCACCGGGAGACCGGTCTCCCTCGCCTCCCCCAGCGTGCTCACGCTATACCGCCACAAGACCGATTACTCCGGCCACCTCGTCATAGCAGTCAGCCAGTCGGGCCAGACGCCGGAGATCGTCGAGGTCCTTCGCCACGCTCGCGCCGGTGGCGCGCGCACGGTCGCCATCACGAACGATGCAGCCAGCCCGCTGGCTGAAGCGGCAGATTTGCCAGTCCTGCTCGGTGCCGGCCAAGAACTCGCTGTCCCAGCTACAAAAACGGTAACGGCGCAGTTCGCCGCATTCGCCATAATCGCCCAGTCGCTCGGCGAGGTCGGCCTGGACGACGAGGTGGCCGACGCGCTGCCCCGCCAGGTTGCCGAGGTGCTCGCCGACCCAATCCCGGCCGCCGCGCTGGCTGAATGGCTCGCCGATGCCGACCGTCTGGTCACGCTGGCGAGGGGCCTTCTGCTCGGCGCGGCGAGAGAGGCCGCGCTGAAAATAGCGGAGACTACGTCGATGCTTACGACGGGTTTCTCCTCGGCGGACCTCCGGCACGGGCCGATCGCGATAGCTTCCCGCAAGCCACCGTTCATTGCGTTCGCTCACCCCGGCCCAGCCAGCCCGGACGTGCTCGGATGCCGTGAACGAGCTGAGGGCGAGCGGGGCCAGTGTCCGTGTAGTGGGACCGGTCGAGGGGAGCGATATGGGTTGGCCGGCGGCAGCCCCGGAGATCCTCGCCCCGGTCCTGGCTGTCGTGCGCGGCCAACAGCTTGCACTGTCGCTGGCTCGGCTTCTTGGGCGCGACCCGGACGCGCCGCCAGGGCTATCGAAGGTCACCTCTACGTGAGGCGCTTCGTGCTTGCTGCAGCGCGCGTTGCCACCCCCACTGAGCTCCTCGAAAACGGGTTCATCGTCATCGAGGGTGGCTCGGTGAGCGAGGTCGGCTGTGGGAGCGCCCCCACAACAGCCACAACCGTGGACCTGGGCGACATGTTGATCGCACCGGGCTTCGTCGACGTGCACGTCCACGGCGGCGGCGGCGCCCAGGTGAACTGCGCGACACGCGAGGAGGTCGAGGAGTCCGTGGCGTAGCATGGCGCGTTTTCACGCCATGCACGGCACAACCGCTCTGCTCGCGACAACCGTGTCCGACAGCCCAGAGGCACTGCGGGCGGCGGTGGAAGGTGTCGCCGCGGCTGCATCGGCACCGCGCAGGGGCGGGGCCGTCGTGCTCGGCTCCCACCTTGAAGGGCCCGTGGATCGCCCGTTCGAGAGCGGGGGCGCAGTTCGTCCCGGCACTTCGCCCGCCGTCTCTAACCGAGCTTGACGACCTGGTGGCCCACGGCAACGGGACGGTTCGGCTCGTGACGATCGCGCCGGAGCTCGAAGGTGCGCTCGACCTGATCACCGCGGCTCGATCTGCCGGCGTCGTCGTCTCGATCGGTCACACCGACGCCGATTATGCGACGACCAAGCTGGCCTTTGATGCCGGAGCAAGCCACGCCACGCACCTTTTCAACGCAATGGCGCCGGTCCACCACCGCCGGCCGGGCCCCATCGCTGCAGCTCTCGGAGACGAGCGCGTCTCGCTCGAGATCATCGCTGACGGCGTCCACATACACCCCGCGCTGATCGCGCTCGTAGCCACATTGGCGCCTGAACGGCTCGTGCTCGTCACGGACGCGATCGGGGCTACGGGCGCGGCCCCCGGCCTGCACCGCCTGGGACCGCTGGAAGTGTTTGTCACAGACGGTCGAGCCGTCCTCGCCGGCAACGCTGAGACGGTCGCCGGGAGCGTCCTTACGATGGACAAGGCCGTGGCACTGGCAGTAGACGTTGCACGCGTGCCGCTGCTGACAGCGCTCCAAGCCGCCTCGCTCCACCCGGCCAAGGTTCTCGGGGAACATCGGGAAAGGCCGTCTCAGCCCCGGTGCCGATGCCGACCTCGTCGTGCTCGACCGACGGCTCGACCTCGTCGCGACCGTCATCGGCGGCCAGGTCGTCTACGACCCGACCGGCCTGCTCAGTTCCCTCGGCGGCATCCTCGCCCCCGAACAGTGCGCAGTTCGGACGGAGCGACGGAGCCGGCGCCAACGCCGTGACGGCGGTCCTGGGCCTCGATGTCGGCGGCACCCACAGCCGGGCACGGCTGGTACGGGACGGGGCGGTTGTTGCAGAAGCCAACGGCCCTAGCGCGAGCCTGGCGGCGGCAGGGCGAGATCGCGCCGGCGTTGCGGTCCGATCCCTTCTCGGCGAGCTTGCGCTCGGGGCTGGCGCGGGTCTCGATGCAGTGTGCGTGGGTACCGCAGGGACGGGGGCTGCCGAGTCCGACGCCTTCTTCGTCGAACTGCTGTTCCCCCTAACCAGTCAAGGACGGGTCGTCGTCGTCAACGATGCTCGGCTCGTGCTCGCGGCCGGCGGTCTCACCGAGGGGATCGCCTGCATAGCAGGCACAGGCTCGATCGCCGTCGGTGTTGCCGGAGGCCGCGAGGAACGCGCCGGCGGGTGGGGCTATCTACTCGGCGACGAGGGGAGCGGTTACTGGGTCGTGCGTGAGGCCCTCCGCGAGCTTGCGTTGCGCCAGGACACCCACGCCCCCCTCGGACCGCTCGGCGCGGCTGTCATGGGGGCGGCCCGCTGCCCGGACATGGCTTCGTTGTTGCAGCGGTGGTACGACCGTCCCTCGCCCGACGAGTGGGCAGCGTTGGCGCCATTGGTCCTCGACTCCATCGGCCTTTTCGGGGACGAGATCGCCGAACGCACGGCACTGGCTCTCGCATCGGCCATCTCAGCAGTACATGTGCGGCTCGGGGCCCCGAGGGTTGCCGGTGGTGCTGGCGGGCGGTTTGCTGGCGCAGCACCAGGACGTAGCGGCGCGCACGGTCCGAGCGGTCCGGTCTCGGCTCCCCGACGCGGACGTCCGTGTATTGAGAGAACCCCCCGTCGCTGGTGCCGTTCGCTTGGCCCTCCAGGCCGCGTCGGCGTGCCGTCGGCGCCTGAGGCTACCTGGGCTTCTCAGGAAAAACCCAGCTTGCTGCAAGCCGTCAGCTTGCTGGAAGCCGTCCCGGAGGCGCGTGCACGAGAGTAAGTCCATGGTCCACCTGATCAGGTCTAACGTCGCGGCCGTGCCGGGCGCCTCGTGCGGGAGAGGGACAGGGGCCTGGTGACGCTCAGGGCGCGCCTCGTAGCGGGGCTGGTCGTACTGATGACCGTCGGCTTGGCGATCTTCGGGGTCACCATGTACGAGCTTTACTCCCGTTCGCAGTACGACCAGCTCAGCTCCGAACTGCAGGCCTCGGTGCCTCTGGTGACCCGCGAGCTGTCCCGGGCCGCGGGGGTCTACCTACCGGTCGGGGGTCAGGGTGCGGGCCGGGGGGTGGCGGCACAGGAACTGGCTACAACACCGGGCGCTGCACCGGGCGGAGCCGTGGAGGGACGCCCACCGCCCGGAGGCGGCCCAGGCGGACCGCAGGTGCTTGTGACACCGGGGACCTATGGCGAACTCGTGGACAGGTCGGGAAAAGTCCTGAGCTACGTGCAACAGGTCAGCTCGTCGAGCCCCCAGCCTCGTCTTCCCGCCGCGCTTGTTTCGGAGGGCAGCCGCGCTCAGCTCGTCCACGTCGGCTCGATCGACGGCGGGACAGGGTGGCTGGCTTATATCGGCGCCCGCCTGAGCAACGGTGACCGGGTGATTGTCGCCCTGCCTTCCAACCAGGTGACAAGTTCGCTGCACCACCTGATCGTCATCGAACTGTCGGGTGCGCTCGGAGTGCTCCTCGTGCTCTCGGTCGGATCCGGGCTTGTCCTGCGGCGTGGCCTGTCGCCGCTCGAGCGAATGGCAGACACGACAAAAGAAATTGCGGCCGGGGACCTCAGCCAGCGCGTGCAGGTGAGCTCATCAGGTACCGAAGTTGGCCAACTTGCAGTCGCTTTCAACACGATGCTCGACGAGATCCAAGCCGCTTTCGCCGCGAGGGACGCCACTGAGGGCCGGCTCCGCCAGTTCCTCGCGGACGCCTCGCACGAACTGCGCACGCCGCTCACCTCGATCCAGGGCTTCGCCGAGCTGTTCCGCATCGGCGCGGACAATCCGACCGTGGGCACCGAGACGATTATGAGGCGGATCGAAGAGGAATCTGCCCGGATGAAGGGGCTCGTGGAGGACCTCCTGCTCTTGGCGCGCCTCGACCAGGTGCGCCAGAGCGAACGCTGCCCTGTCGACTTGTCGGTCCTCGCCGCAGATGCCTGCAGCGATGCCACAGCGGCTGCCCCGGGCCGGCCAGTTACCTTGAGCGCCCCCCAGCCCGTCGTCGTCCTTGGCGACGAGGCGCACCTCCGCCAGGCGTTCGCAAACCTGCTGACCAACGCCCTGTCTCACACCCCCGCCGGCAGCTCGATCGCGGTGGCGGCCCGCCTCGAAGCTGGTGGGGCCGTTGTCGAAGTGCGGGACAATGGGGCAGGTCTGGATGACGATGCGCTGTTGCACGTCTTCGACCGCTTCTGGCAGAAGGACCCAGCGCGCTCAGGGACCGGGGCTGGGCTCGGGCTGGCCATCGTGGCTGCCGTGGCCGATGAGCACAATGGGTCTGTGACAGCCGCCAACGCCCCCGGAGGTGGCGCGGTCTTTACCATCCGCTTGCCGTTGGTGCCCAAGGCCCGGTGAGACCGGGTGCGGCCGGCGCTCACTAGGTCCGGCGATCACCTGGCCTGCGTGCCTGCGGCTAACCGGAGGGTGTAGCCGACGCCGCGAACCGTATGGATGAGAGGCGCGCCCTCGGGATCGACCTTCTGGCGCAGGTAGCTGATGTAAGTCTCAAGCACGCTGGCGTTGCCTGAGAATGTGTACTGCCACACGTGCTCGAGGATCTGGTCCCGGGTCAGCACTCTCCTTGCGTTCGCCAGCAAATAGTGGAGAAGTTTGTACTCGGTCGGGGTCAGCTCTATCAGCCGGCCGGCACGCCAAACCTCGCGCGTGTCGAGATCCATTTCCAGGTCTTCGAAAGACAGGCGGTTGGAGCCCGGCCCGATGCCCGCCGACCGGCGGAGCACGGCCTTGACGCGCTCGACGAGCTCTTCGATGCTGAACGGCTTTGTCACGTAGTCGTCGCTGCCCAGGCGCAGGCCTTCGATCTTGTCCGCGGTCGTATCCCGGGCGGTCAGGAAAATGACAGGGATCCTCGTCCCGGATCTCTCCGTCTGGCGAAGCCGCTTTGTGACGTCGAAGCCGTTGAGATCTGGCAGCATTACGTCGAGCACGACAAGGTCAGGATGGTTGTTTTCGATCGCCTCGAGGGCGGCCCGCCCAGACGATGCCCGTTCGACCTCAAAACCGTTCATGGACAGGCCCATGGAAAGGAGCTCGGTTATGTGCTCCTCATCGTCGACCACCAGCACTCGAGGAGCGCCCTCTGCCATCGGTACCTCCCGGCCCAATCCTACGCCGGGGGCGGTTCCAAGCCGGTGCTGCCGCAATTCGGAGGGAACGCCAAGGCTTGATGATCATCCTCGAGTACATGGCTATCACCACGCTCCAGCGGGGGACCGAACAACCCACCCCTATTGACCTAGGTACAACACCCACCGGGACCGACCTCGAGCCACGCCGTCATCCCCGGCATAGGGCAGAGGCGCTCCGTTCCCTCGTCCGCGGCCGGGCCAGCGACCCCGTTTGGGTAAGGCCGGCGTTGCTCATCCTGCTGGCGGTGACAGCAACCCTGTACCTGTGGGACCTCGGCACGTCCGGATGGGCCAATAGCTTTTATTCGGCGGCCGTGCAGGCCGGCACCAAAAGCTGGAAAGCGTTCTTTTTCGGCTCGTCTGACTCTTCCAACTTCATAACGGTGGACAAACCGCCTGCGGCGCTCTGGGTCATGGAGATATCCGCTCGTATTTTCGGGCTTTCTTCGTGGAGCCTCCTGGTCCCTCAGGCCCTCGAAGGAGTAGCCGCCGTCGCGCTCGTGTACGCCACTGTGCGTCGTTGGTCCTCTGCCGGAGCCGGCATCCTGGCTGGGGCCGTAATGGCGCTTACCCCCGTGGCGGCCTTGATGTTCCGGTACAACAACCCGGACGCTTTGCTCGTCTTGCTCCTCTGCGGGGCCGCCTACGCCACGACCCGTGCCATCGACAAGGCGTCCACCCGTTGGCTCATCTTGGCTTTTTCCCTTGTCGGGCTGGGATTTATCACCAAGATGATGCAAGCGTTCCTGATAGTGCCGGCGTTGGCAGGCGCCTACTTCCTGGCTGCACCTACCACGCTGTGGGCGCGGCTCCGCCACCTCGTTGCCGCGGGCGCCGCAATGGTGGTATCGGCGGGATGGTGGGTGGTGGTCGTCATGGCCGTGCCTGCCGCGGACCGCCCCTACATCGGCGGGTCACAGGACAACAGCCTGTGGAACCTAATCTTCGGGTACAACGGGTTCGGCCGGCTCACCGGCAACGAGTCCGGCAGCGTCGGTGGCGGCGCTGGCACGAGCGGCCGTTGGCCCCACCGGCCTAACCCGTCTCTTCGGCTCAGAGATGGGCAGCCAGAATCTCCTGGCTTTTGCCAGCGGCACTGGTCCTGCTGGCCGTTGGCTTGGTGATGACGCTCCGGCGAGCCCGTACCGACCGCACACGCGCGGCGCTCGTCGTTTGGGGTGGGTGGCTCGTGGTTACCGGCCTGGTTTTCAGCCTCGCTCAAGGCATTATCCATCCCTACTACACCGTTGCCCTGGCGCCTGCGATAGCCGCGATCGTCGGGATAGGTACCGAGCGCGCTCTGGTCCCGCCGCTCGGCCCTTTGGGCCAGGCTGGCAATGGGTGGGACCGTCCTGGCGACCTCGGTGTGGTCGATGGTCCTCCTCGACCGGGTGCCGACATGGCATCCTGAGCTGCGCCCGGCCATCCTGGCCGCGGGCTGCATGGCGGCGGTACTGCTCGTTTTCTCTTCGTACATCGGGCACGCGTCACGAGCCCGGGTTGCCCAGGCTCTCGCCCTCGGTGCCGCAGGTGTTGCGGTCTTAGCCGCTCCGGCTGCTTACACCCTGGCGACCGTGGCAACCCCCCACACGGGCGCGATCCCTTCAGCTGGGCCGGCTTCTGCCGCTGTAGCAGGTCCGTTCGGCAATGGCGGCGCGGGCTTCGGGCCGGGCCGGGCCGGCAGCGCCGGGGCTCATCGTGGGCTACCTCGGGCCGAGCAGTTCCCATCCGGCCGGGCCCGGGGCGGGAACGCCTTTATAGCGCCGCCCTCAGGTGTCGGAGCTCCTTCAGGCTTCCCGGCTGGCGGCCAGCCGGGAGGACCAATCCCTCAGGGCGGTCAGGGCGGTCAGGGCGGCAACGTCGGTGGGCTGCTCAATTCGAGCACGCCGAGCAAGGCGATCACTTCAGCGCTGAAGGCGGACGCCGCGGCGTACACCTGGGTCGCCGCGGCCGTCGGGTCTAATGCATCGGCGGGGTACCAGCTGGCCTCGGGAGAGCCCGTGATGGCCATCGGGGGCTTCAACGGGACAGACCCGGCGCCCTCTCTGGCCCAGTTCGAAAAGTACGTGAGCGAAGACAAGATCCACTATTTCATCGCCTCGGGTGGCTCGTTCGGCGGAGGGCCCGCGGGCTCGAACGGAGCGAGTGACGATGCGTCCCTCATCACCTCGTGGGTCGAAAGTCATTTCACAGCCACGACTATTGGCGGTGTAACGGTCTACGACCTGGCCACCGGTGGGAGGTAGCCGGCGATGACCCTTACTGTGGGGCCGACGCTCAGCCAGCTCACCGTCGACGTCGAGATCGTCGTGCCGGTGTACAACGAACAAGAAGCGTTAGCAGCCTCCGTTCACCGGCTGCACCGCTATCTCACAGAGAAGTTCCCGCTTTCGTGGACCATCACGGTGGCCGATAACGCCAGCAGCGACAACACCTGGGGCATAGCGTGCGAGCTGGCCAAAGAGCTCGACTGCGTGAGTGCCCTGCACCTCGAGCAAAAAGGCCGGGGCCGCGCGCTGCGAGAGGCATGGCTCCAAAGCAGCGCTTCGGTGGTCGCCTATATGGATGTCGACCTCTCGACCGATCTCGACGCCTTCTTGCCGCTCGTCGCCCCGCTCCTCACAGGCCACAGCGAGGTGGCGATCGGTTCGAGGCTTGCGCCAGGTGCGAGAGTGGTACGGGGGCCAAAGCGCGAGCTCATTTCGCGGATGTACAACGTCGTCCTGAGGGCGGCCTTGCGCAACCACTTTTCTGACGCCCAATGCGGCTTCAAAGCTCTCCGGACCGAGGCTGCGCGCGAGTTGGTCCCACTCGTCCAAGACAACGGATGGTTCTTCGACACCGAGCTGCTTGTGGTGGCAGAACGCAGTGGCTTGCGGATCCACGAAGTTGCCGTTGACTGGGTCGACGACCCTGGCTCCACCGTGAACATCGTGAGGACGGCCAGGGATGACCTGAAAGGCATCGCCAGGATGCTGTTCGAGCCGCCCGGCGCCACGGCGGCACCGCAGCTGTCAGGTCAGCGGGACCGTACCGTGCGGCCGCAATCGAGCCCTGCTGGGCAGCTAGTGCATTTCGCGGGCGTGGGGCTCGTCAGCACGATCAGCTTTGCTTTGCTGTTCGCTCTCCTTTACGGTCCCCTCGGGCCGGTGGGCGCAGACCTCATTGCGCTCGGTCTGTGTGCTCTCGGGAACCTGGCCGCCAACCGGCGCCTTACGTTCTCAGGAGGCGGCCGAGAGGGACGCAGGCATTACTATTCGGTTGGATTGTTCTTGGCGTTACTGCCAATGGCGAGCACCCTCCTAGCTTTGGCAGGTACCTCTGCCGCCGGCATTTCGAGCCTGTTCGCCAACGTGTTGGTATTGACGGCAGCCAATCTTTGCTCGACCATCGTGCGTTTCCGCTTCCTCAGCGGCTCCGTTGCCGGCCCCCTATAGGGTGGCCGCCTATGGCACCGACCGACCTAGCCGGTGTCACGGTTGCCGTCACAGCCGACCGGCGCCGCGACGAGCAAACAGTGCTGCTCGAGCGCCTGGGGGCCCAGGTCCTGATGTTCCCGCTCCTTCGCACCGAACCTGCCGACCTCGGTGCGCTGAGGGCTCTCACCGAGACGGTCGCCAACGATCCGCCCGACTACTTCGTTGCCAACACCGGCTATGGGATGCGCACCTGGCTCCAACTATCTGCAGAGTGGGGCCTGCAGGAAGCTGTTGTCGAAGCGTTGAGCGCGGCCTCGACCATTGTGGTTAGAGGTGCCAAGGCTCTCGGTGAGATCCGTAAGGTCGGGCTGGACGCCGTTTACAAGGCCCCGGGTGAAACCCTCGAAGAAGTGGTCGACCGTCTCGGCGAGGAGGACTTGACCGCCGCGTCGGTAGTCGTTCAACTGCACGGCGAACCCGCTGGCCCGGTGCTCGCGAAGCTCGAGCGGGCGGCGGCCAGGGTGGGCTACTTGCCGGTCTACAGGATGGGCGGAGGTGGAACCGACGCAGCCGGGGCCCTCATCGAGGCTCTCGTCGAGGGCCGGGTCGATGCCGTGACTTTTACGGCCGCCCCTCAGGTCCAAGTGCTCGCCAGCGTGGCGCAAGCACAAGGTCGCCTCGACGCCGTGCTCGACGCCTTCAATATTGGCGGAGTAGTAGCCGCCTGCATCGGGCCAGTATGTGCCCAAGGGGCACGCCTCGCCGGGATCAAGCAGCCGCTGGTGCCGGAACATTCGCGCCTCGGCTCGTTGGCAAGCGCGCTCGGCAGCTACCTCGCTGGGCACAGCCGAAAGGGCGGTTATTTCTAAGCGGTTGCCATTCCCACAATCGGGCTCGTCAGGGCACCGAGGGCGTTGCCTGCTACCGGGGCATCACCAAATGACAACACAGCTCCGTCGCCTTGAAGGAGGTAATAACCCGGCACGTCAACCGGGGCGGCGATGCCAATGGTGGTGCCCGGTGCTGCACCAGGTGCCGGGGCGTAGGACTTGGCGTCACCGAAACACAGCACGGTCCCGTTTGCGGTCACGAGCCAATAACCGTTCCCGTCGTCTGTCCTTGCCATCCCGACCACGGGCTGTGCCAGGCGCGGCTGGACGGTAGGGCCATAAAACTTGGCGCTCCCATAGGAGAACACATTGCCGTCCGCAGTCGCCAACCAGTACCCGTTCCCGGACCGGGCGGCGATGATGCCCACGACCGGCCGGTTGACGGGCCTAGCGGCCGAAGGACCGGAGAACTTGGCGTCCCCAAAGGAGAAAACGTTACCGTTGCGTGCTACCAACCAATAGCCCTTCCCATCGGGGGTGACGGCCATGCCGACTATCGGGCCCTGGAAGTGGTAATTGGCGGCCGAACCGTAGAACTTTGCATCGCCGAAGCTGAACACGCCACCGTCAGCAGCCACTTCCCAGTACCCGCCTCCGTCCGGGGTCGCCGACATCCCGACAACGGGCTTGGCCAGCTTGACTCCGACTGTTGAGCCGCGGAGCCCTCCACCGGCGTAGGCGAAAACCTCGCCCTGCTTGGTCGCCTCCCAGTAGCCGTGGCCGGCATAGGCGTTGACGCCCACCTCGTCGGAGCGGTCCGCGAGGTTAACTGTGACCGTGGCCGCGGCAGGGCCTGCTTGGCTAGGCAAGAAGGTGACAACCAGATGGCACATCGTGCCCCGTGACACGTTGCACGATGGGGTCACCGACCAATCCCCACCATCCCCGCTCACAGAGGCGCTCGCCGCGAAGGCGCCGCCGCCGTTCCTAACGGTCAGCATGGCGCTGTTGGGCACTCCAGGGGTGGTGCCGATCTCGAGGGCTCCGGGGACGACAAGTTGGCTGTTCGCAGTGGTCCTCATTGTGTAGTCGAGCTGTCCCGGAAGGGCCCGACGTAAAGAGCTCGGTCATCGAGGTGACGCCCTTCACCGTCGTCACGGCGGCACCCATGGCCGGACGCGACCCGTAATTGCCGAGAACGTTGCGACGATGGTCCCAGCAGCCGTTGGCAACGGCGCTCGTGCAGTCCATATTGGGCGAGTTCGGCCCGTCGTCGTACATCCAGTCGTAGTCCGCGAGGAGCGCCGACGCTTCGCCGCCGGCCCAGTTCGAACCCCACGTCGTGCCGGACGGACCGTTAGGGTCAGAGTCGCTCGATGCAGCACCATGGGCGAGGGCGTCGAGCTTCGAAGACAAGCCTACGAAGCCAGGCAGACCGCGGTCGATCCGTTCCAGGTTCGCCAGGACGAGCAGCTGATCGGCAGTGTTGATGCTGTTGTAATCGGGAGGGAGCTCGAGAGGGCCGATCCCCTCGGCCACGCGAGCCTGGTCGATGGCCTGCAAGACCGCTTGTTGACAGGGCTGCGGGCCGTTACTGCAGGCAAGCGCCATCGCCGGAGTGCGGGGCACGTTTGCGGGCGGATCGGTCAGAGCCGCGCGGCTAACCTGCGCCTGGGCTATCGGCGCTAACCACGGCACCGCGCTAGCGGCCACCAACATCACTAGGGCGGCCCCAACCGCGCGGCTAGCCCGGCGTTTGGGGGCGCGCCTTGCTAAGGAAAAGCCCATCGTTTGTTTTGCCCCTCCAACTCAGGGAGTTAGGACTTCTGTGGTGTCGGGCCGGCGGAGAGGGACCTTTAGTTCAGCTATCCTTCGCGGTGGTTAAGCTGGTCGAACCCAGAAAAACGGGACTAAGAAGCGCCGCCGGAAGGTTTGATACCTCAGGAGGAGGACGATGCGACGGGCGCGCCAGGGGCGGCATGTGGCAGACAGGGCACCGCAGCCATGGAGAGCCCGCAGTACGGGCGCGCTCATCGGGACGGCCTGCGTTGCCCTGGCAGCGACCGGGGGGGTCGTGTCAAGCGGGAACGGTAAGCAAGCCCACCACCTGATGGCGCTCGGGCCGCACAACATCGGCCCTGGGGCCGGCCCGGTCACCACGACCGTGCCGCCGGCCACGACCACGACCGAGAGCACGACAACTACCCTGCCTCCGCTCGAGGTCCTGTCCATATCGCCTGCTCAGGGGGCAGAAGGCGTCGCGTCGGGTATGCCGGTGACGGTGGTCCTGTCAGGCCCCCCGCGCGCCGGCGCTCCGATGCCAGCCCTGGTGCCGGCTGCTAAGGGGCAATGGACGGTGAACGGCTCGACCCTGGTCTTCACGCCCTCGTTCGGTTACGCCCCCTGGTCCACGGAACACATCGCGGTGCCGGAGGCGCTTGCAGGCCCCGAGAGCTCCAGCTTTCATGTCGCCGGGATCCCGCTGCTCCGCGTCCAGCAGTTGCTGGCCGAGCTAAGGTACCTCCCGCTCGACTACGGCCCGACGCCAGGCGTCTCCGGCCTCGCCACGGCCGCCCCGATAGCGGCCCTGGTCTCACCGAGGACGCTGCCTGGCAGGTTCACCTGGCGCTTCTCGACGACTCCTGCCTCACTCAGGGCGCTGTGGACGCCAGGTAAGGAGGGCGTCGTGACGACCGGCGCGCTCATGCATTTCGAAGCGGTCGAGAACCTGCCCGAGGGCAGCCCGATCGACCCCCAGCTCTGGAGGGCGCTGAAAGAAGCCGTCGCTTCGCGCGCAACCGACCCCGTCGCCTACGACTATCTAATAGTGAGCGAGGCGCTCCCAGAACAGCTCGTCGTATGGCGGAACGGAGCCGACCTGTATAAAACCCCCGTCAATACCGGCGTCCCGGGCGCATGGACCGAAACCGGCACCTACCCCGTTTACGCCCGGTTCTGGACGACAACGATGATCGGGACAGATGTTGACGGATATCACTACGACGTACCGAATGTCCCCTGGGTCGCCTATTTCAACGGCGGGGACGCCGTCCACGGTTATTGGCGATCGAGCTACGGCTACCCCCAGAGCAATGGCTGCGTCGAGCTCCCGATCGACAATGCGCAAGTCGTTTGGTCGATGGACCCGATAGGTACGCTCGTCAACGTCAGCGCCTGAGCATTGGTGCCCCCGGCGGAGGCTAGGCGGGCCAACCGGCTGGCGCTGCTTCTGATCAGCGGCGTATACCTGGCGCTCGCACTCCCCTACACTTTTCTAACCAGGGCTTGGGAAGCTAACGACGAGCTCGACCACGCCACTTATATCGAGTACATCGTCCGCCACGGCGCGCTCCCGCGGATCAGTGGCCTCAATGGCTATGAATCGCACCAACCTCCCCTGTACTACCTCCTCGCTGCCGGGTGGCAGAAACTTCTCGGGATCCCTGCCTTCAAGCCGTCGGTAGTGGCCAACCCGAACGTCGCTGCGGAGTCCAACGCGGGACAGCGGTTCCTGGAGATCCTGCATAACTACACCCCGGTGCAACACCAAGATGCTGTGTACCTCCACGAACTTCGGCTGCTATCGGTCCTTTTCGGGCTGGCGACGGTGCTCCTCAGCTATGGCTGCGCACGCCTCGTTTTCGCTCGGGCCGAGACAGCGCTTTCCGTAGGCCTGCTGGTGGCGCTCCTTCCAAAACAGCTCGTCGTCGATTCGGTCGTTACCAACGACACCCTCGTCATTACCCTTTGCGCTCTGGCGCTGTTCATATTCCTCCTGTCCGAAAAAGCCCGCCAGGAAAGCGAGGAGCCGCGCCGGCGTTGGTTTATGTTCGCTTTGGGGGTGACCTTGGGGCTGGCCGCCATAACAAAATTGAACAGCCTCCCCTTGGCGGGGCTTCTACTGTCCTTGACCGCCGTGCCTGCCTTACGACGGCGCCGCTTGCTCGCCGACAGCGCCCTCGCCGTTGCCGGGGCTCTCGCGGCCTCGCTGTGGTGGTTCGTGCGCAACAAGGTCATGTACGGCCAGTTCCTGGCGTCGCGGGCAACCCTGGCGTACCTCAAGGCTTGGCTCCCGCCCCTCATAGTCCCGGTCTCGTGGACAAACACGGGCCGCTTCCTCCACTTCGTACCGTCGCAGCTCTTCAGGAGCGTTTGGTACGACGGAGGCTGGAACCAGTTCGACCTTCCCAAATGGATGAACCTTGCCCTTTGGATCCTCGCAGCGCTCTCGATGATCTCCGCTGCGGTGGCACTGCGGACAAGGGGGTGGCGCGGGGCCTACGCCCTTCAGTGAGCCGTCTTGCCCTTTGCGGTATTGCGGGGGCCGTCCTGGCAGGAATCGCCGCGGTACTCATAATCGCCCAGACGACAACCCAAGCCGAGGGCCGTGTCGCGTTCGTCGGCTTGGTGGGCTTCGCCATACTGCTCGTGCTGGGCACGGCTCCCGGCGCTACGCGAAGTCGTCTTGCGCAAGGCTTGGTCTTCGCCTGGCCCGCCATCCTCGTCGCTGTCAATATCTACGTCTTTTCTAACTATTTGGTCCCCCTTGGTGGCTTGTGACAGGATGCCGGCGATGGGAACGTTCGCTCTCGGCGCGCTATCCGGTTCCCCGGCGTCCGAGCGCCTCGATCTGCTTGCCACCCCGACACAGGTGGCACTCGCAAACCTGGGCCTGCTCGATTTGGTCGGGGTCGTCGAGATAGACCCGGCCGTCTCGGACACTGCAGCGACGCAACAAACGTATGGCCTCGATCCCGACATGCTCGCCAACTGCGTGGTGGTCGGCGGCAAACGGGAAGGCACCGAGCGTCTCGCAGCATGCGTGGTGCTCGCATCGACCCGGGCCGATGTGAACGGCGTGGTGCGACGCTACCTGGACGTCCGAAAGGCGTCGTTCCTGCCAATGGAACGCGCCGTCACCTTGACCGGCATGGAGTACGGCGGGATCACGCCGATCGGGTTGCCGGCCGACTGGCCGCTCTTGGTCGACCTACGCGTGTCGGCCCAAGCCATGGTCGTCATCGGCTCAGGGGTACGCCGCTCCAAAATCCTCGTCCCGGGTGAGCTGCTGGGACGGCTCCCGGCCGCCAACGTGATCGACGGGCTCGGCCTCTAGTCATCCCGCAGACCTCCACCATCGCCCTCTGCTCGTGTCATCGAGCCCGATCGCCTGACCTGACGGGGCCCGCCCCTGCCAAACGCGGCCGGCGCCGTCACCACTGACGGTCCGTCCAACCCGCCTCCTGCATCTGCGCGAGCGCAGAGCGGTAGCCGACCTCGACGAGGTCGCGCGCCGCCCCGAAGTCGAGCGACGGGGCACCGGCGACCGGCGGGCGGAGGCGGATGTCGGCTCGGTGCACCGTCGACTGCTGGCGCTCCGCGTGGATCGCGGCGAGCTCCTTTGCACGCTGGACGACTCCGATCAGGCTGGGTAGCGGCTCGCCGCGACCGTGCTGCTTGAGCCGTAGCGCTAGCAGCTGCCAACCAGTGGGGGTCTCGTGGTACCCCTCGGGGGGCCGCATCTCGACCTCTACGCCAAGGTCGACGGCAATAACGGTCCCGCCGCCGAGCCGCTCACGCATTACGTCGACAGGTAGATTGTTGAGGAGCCCGCCATCGAGTAGCAGGTCGTCTCCGTACCGCACCGGCGGCAGCAGTCCTGGCAACGACAGGCTGGCGCGCACCGCGGTCGCCAGGTGCCCCTCGTCGTGCACGACGCCGACTGCACGCGTGAGGCTCGCCGACACGCAGAAGAACGGCAGCCAGCAGTCGCGGACGTCCAGCAACCCGAGCTCGCCGTTTAATCCGCCCTCCAGCATGCGTCGGACCTTGCGACCGGAGCTGAAAGACATCATCGGAAGGGTCGGCGAGAAGAGAAAGCCACTGCTGACGAGCCCTTCAAGCGCCTGCCGCCGGCGCTCGTCGCGTTCGAGATCGAGCGCACGGAACACCCCCATGAGCGCCCCGATGCTCGTGCCGCCGACCGCGTCGACCGGCACTCCGGCGTCGTCGATCGCCTCCATCACGCCGAGGTGGGCGAGCCCGCGCGCGCCTCCACCTCCGAGGACGATCCCGCAACCCCGCCCGCTCAGCAGGCGCGCCACCCGGCGGAAATCCTCGGAGCGCCCACGCCGCACGTGGTGGCAGGTGGGGTGGCGAGCCGGCGGGCGCAGTACCGAAGCCCACGCCGCGGTCCCGCGCGGGAGCGGCTCGTTCGACCGGTGCAGCAGGACAACCTGCACTGGTGTGTACGGCGCCAGCGCTGAGATCTCTCGCCCGAGCGCCCGTTCCGCCGAACCAGGCGAGAACGACGCGTCGGCGAGCAACAGCACGCGGTCAGCCTGCCGGACGCAGGAGGAGAACCACTCGGCATCTTCGTGACCGGCGACGTAGACGACGTGGCGGTTCGAAGCTTCGAGTTTGCGGGCCCACTGGGCGACGCTGTTGCCTTGCGGGAGGTCCTCCCGGCGGCCGCAGCCGGTGCTCCCGTAGTGGGCGAACGCCTCGAGGAGCTCCCTTAGCGATTCCTCGAGGAGCTCGGGATGCCTCCCCACCGGCACCACCGCTACCACGAGCGAACCGTCGCCGGCGGCGACTGGCCGGTCGACGCTGAGGAGCCGGTCGACGAGCACGCGGTGAGACCTCGCGCAGGATGGCGGGCCTGACTTCGACGAGCTCGTCGAATGCTTCGGCCGGCAGCACGAGCAGCTCGCTGTCGCGCAGCGCGTGAATGTTCGTCGTGCGAGGCTTTCCTGTGACTACCGCGATCTCGCCGAACAGGTCGCCGGGCCGGATCTCGGGTAACGCCAACGTTCCCGCGTCGACCCGCAACCGCCCGCGCACGAGCACGTAAAGCGCGTCGCCTGGGTCCCCCTCGCGCAGAACTTGTTGTCCTGCAGCAACGTCCCACCGCCGGCAGCGGGCAGCAAGGGCCGCTAGGTCGTCGGCTGGAAGGCCGGCGAAAAGCGACGTCGCTACGAGGACCTCAACAGGGTCGATACTCGGTGCTGTCGGCGCGCCGCTGACCGTCGCGGCGAGCACCGACTGAGGCGCTGGTTCCGGGTCCAAGGTGCCTTCCAGGTAATGCTCTCCGTTGCCCGAACGAAGCTAACACTTCCACTGCAGCCCGGGCTGTTTACGGCTTGGTGGAGCTGATGATGTCGTCGTCTCCTGTGGCAACGCAGAGGTTCACGCCGGCACAGGAAAGGCCTATGCCGAGGCTGTTCCTGGGAGAATCAGGGGGGACATAGCTGGAGGTCCATGTAGCGGCGCCCCCGGTCGGGTTGGACGAGGTGGCCAAATCAAGCGCGACGTCGGAGGCCACGCACACCGTTGAGCTCGCGCATGCCACCGTCTCGGTGTCCCCGTTCAGCACACCGCTGACCTTCTTCCAAGCGGTCCCGCCGCCAGATGGGTCAGCGGAGATGAACAGCTGGTCGCTGGCGACAACACAGAATTTGGTGCTCGGGCACGACACGCTGGAGATACTGCTGCTCGACCCGGCTGGCGTCGCCATTTTCCAGGCCTCAGCACCCCCGGTCGGGTCGGTGGTGGTCAGGATGTGGCCGCCGTCGTCGCCCGCCACGCAGAAATGGGCGCTGGGGCACGATAGCGAGGTGACTTCCGGGGAGGCCGCGGCCGCGTCAACGTCGCTTACCTTCCAGGCCGCCGCCGGACCGGTGGGGTTGGTCGAGACGAGGACATTGCCATTGATGTCGGCGACTAGGCACAACGTGGCGCTAGGGCACGAAACGCTTACGAATTCGTCGCCGCCCTGTCCCATCAACGCGTTCCCGACGTCGAGCGACTTCCATTTGGCGCCGCCGCCGGTCGGGTCGGTCGTACTGACGATGTTGCCTCCGGCTATCCCTACGCACAACTCGATGTCGGGGCACGACACACCCGAGAACCCCGATGTCGCCCCGGCCACGACGGAGATCTTCCAAGCCGAGGTGCTGCCATCCGCGGGGTCGGTGGAGACGAACGCTTTGCCGCCGTTGTCCACTGCGACACAAAGACCGGGCGACGGGCACGACACTGCGACGATCCCATTCTCCTCGCTTGGGAAATTTGCCTCCCGCCAGCCCGCCGTATCAACCGATGCGGTGATGGTCGTCGCCGCGGGGATGGTGGTTGGTGTAGTCGGGGCCGCAGGAGCGCCGGCCGACGGGCTGGTGGAGGTGAGGATGTCGTTATCGCCGGTGACGACGCACAGGTCGACACCCGGGCACGAAATGCCGATCCCCATCGTGTTGCCGGGCCCGTTAGGGGCTGAATAAATGTTGGCCCAGGCGGCCAACCCGTCGGTGGGATAAGCAGAGATAGCGAGGTCGAGGGCGACATCGGAGACTATGCACAGGTGCAGGTTGTGGCAGTTAACCGCCTCGGCGTCATCGTTTATCACACCGCTGGTCGAATACCAGGCGGAGGCACCGCCGCCGGGGTCGGTCGAGCTGAGCAGTTCGGAACCGGTCGCCATACAGAAGTGGGTGCTCGGGCATGACAGGGTATGGATGTCGTCGGCCGAACCGGCCGGCGTCACCATTTTCCAGGCCGAGGCGCTACCCCGCGGGTCACTGGTGGTGAGGATGTTGCCGTCATCGTCACCTGCGACGCAGAAGTGGGTGCTCGGGCAGGCCAGGGCGCTGATGCCGGCGTTGGAACCACGGGCGTCGGCGTCCACTACCTTCCAGGTCGAGGCGCCGCCGGTCGGGTCGGTGGACACGAGCACGTTGCCGCTGACGTCGCCTACGACGCAAAGGCTGGCGCTGGCGCACGAGAGGGCCTCGAACTCATCGCCACCTTGCCCCATCAGGGCGTTGCCGACGTCGACCGACTTCCATGTGGAGGAGCCTCCGGCCGGGTCCGTGGTCGCGAGGACGTTGTCTTGGGCGATCGCCACGCACAATTTGACCTCCGGGCATGACACGGCGCCGAAGCCGGACGACGCCCCAGGGACCGTAACCCACTTCCAGGCTGACCTGCCACCGGTCGGGTCGGTGGACACGAAGGCATGGCCCCCGGTGTCAACGGCGATGCACAGGTGCGCGGAGGGGCATGAGACGGAGAGGATGCCACCCGTTTCGGCGGCGAAAATGGCCGCGTGCCAGTGGGGTGTGCTCTTTGCAGTAACGGCTGTCGTTGTCGGGGCACCGGTCGTGGGCACCGCTGTTGTCGTCTGGGCCGCGGTTGTCGTCTGGAGCGCGGTTGTCGCCTGGAGCGCGGTGGTCGTTGACCCGGACGGGGTCGTAGCTTGACCGGTGGTCGAGGTGACGGCGGGCTTTGCGTGGGACGACGTGACCGTTCTCGAGGTCGTGGGGTGGCCGCTCGAACCGCATGCCGCTAGGACGACGCTGCAAAGGAGAACGGTGGTCACACCGGACCAGCCGAGGGGTGGTACCTCAACCCGTCCCCGCCGAACAGAACGGGGACGGTTTGAGGCAACCACGCTCGCTCCCCGTGAACCTCCCAATCGGTCGGCGGTTGGTGCTTCAGCGGAGGGAGTGGGATTTGAACCCACGGTGGGCGTGAGCCCACAACGGTTTTCGAGACCGTCCGATTCGGCCACTCTCGCATCCCTCCAGGAGCTTCTGACCGGCAATCCGGCAGCTTAGGCTACCTGCTCGACCGATGGCCCTGCGTCGGACAGGTCCGCGTGGACAGTCCACGAGTACGCCCGCATGAGTTAACCGCAACATCAGGCCGGAGCTCGGCGACGTCAAGCATGTGCGGCAAGCTGTCTCAAGTGGTCACCATCGGTGAGATCCGGGAAATCGCTGGCCGATTGCCCCGCTCGTACGAGGCCTTGGTCCAGGACCGGGTGAAGTTCAGGGTAGGAAGGATCGTTTACGTTGCCTTCTCGCGGGATGAGCAAGTCATGGGCTTCGCCTTCCCCAAGGAAGAACGTGCTGTCTTGGTTGCATCCGACCCGAACAAGTTCCTCATGCCGCTTCAAGCAGACATGCGCTACAACTGGGTGCGTGTCCGCTTGGCCGCGATTGACCCTGACGAAGCCCTCGAGCTCGTTCTCGAGGCTTGGCGCATGGTCGTACCGAAGGGCGTGGCGGCCACATTTGAGCCCGGCTAGAGCTCCTGAGAGCTAGGACACTGACTGGTATGACCGTCAACCTCGACAAGACGGCTGCACAGGCTCGACCGTCGACTCCTGAGCTGGCCATGCCGGACGGCACCGCCCGCGCTTTAGGAGGGCTACGGCGGGGACGGCCGCACCGAGCTCGGACCGCCGCCGGCATCGTCGCCGCAGCCCTGCCCGCGGTGCTGGGCCTGTCGGCTTGCGGGGGCGGCAACTCCGGCTCGGCAGTGGCCTCGGAGGGGGTTACCAGCACCACCCAAACGCCGTCCGGCTCGTCGGCCGAACTCGTCGGGCCCGCCAGTCCAGCAGGCGCTCGCATTCGCGCGGTGCATGCGGCTTCACGGCGTGACGGACTTCCCCGACCCCAACAGCAACGGGAACTTCCCTCCCAGCGTGAAACGAATCTCGTTGAGCAACCCCCACCAGTTCCAGGAGGCCCGGACCGCCTGCAGCGACCTGCTCCCGAACGGTGGCAACGGGCCGACCCCGGCCCAGTGGCAACAGATCCTGAGCACCATGGTGGAGTTTGCCCAGTGCATGCGCCACCACGGGGTGCCGAACTGGCCCGACCCGACCTACGATCCCCATGGCCGTCCTGTTTTCAATATAAACGTCGACCCGAATTCGCCAGAGTTCACTAGCGAAATCCACGCCTGCAAACATCTGCTGGTCAACTACGGCAGCCGGCCAGGATGGCCAGATTTGTCCAATTACTTTGAACAGGCTCAAGGATGAACATAAATTCAGCGCAGAGCAGTGCCGATGTACGAACGCCAGCACCGGATCGCTGCCAACCTCGTCGGGGTACCGCCGTGAGGGTCTTGGCGGTACACGTCTGCCGCCGTTTGCCGACGTTGTGGCCGAGGGACTATCGGACCTCGGGAAACCCCCCGGTCCATGCCCGCGGACTGCCCTGTTATTGCACCATCGAGAACACCTTGCTTTTCAATGAAAATCCGGCAATCAACCGCGCGGGTGTCCCCTAGGGCCCGCTTAGCAGGCGATAATTCCAGCGCGACTCGGCTTGTTATGTGTGCAGCCAATTACGTTTTTCGCTTACGTGTTCGTCCCGCCATCTGGTTGGTCGGCACGGCCCTTCCTTGGCAACAGCCGGGCCCGCACCCAGGCGTACAGGGTGGCTACGATCACGGCTCCCCCGAGCACCATTAGCAAGACCGCACCGAGCACCAGGCCTGCAGCGAGGAGGCCAGCGCCAAGAAGAACCTTCTGCCAGGGCCGGGCGAAATAAAGGACCTGGCGAACGCCCCTGCCCGCTCCGCCGAGCATTTATGGCTCCTGCTGCGCTCTGAGCTGGCGGCGGACCGGTCCTTCGGCCGCCAGCCCCAAGCGGCCGGCCAGGTCCGACAACGCTCGTACGACGTCGGCCACCGCCGCTGGGTCATCTTCAGCGAGGGCGCGCCCAAGTGCGCCGTCTGCAGGCACGGCGCCGGCTTCCAACACTCGCTTGGCGTGTTGGGGCGCGAAACGCACTAGGGTACGACGCCGGTCCGAAGGATCAGTGGCCGTGGCCAGCATGAAGTCGTCCCTCAACTTTGCGACGCATTCCGACACGTAGCCCTGGGGCAGCCCGGTCCGAGCGGTGATGTCGTTCACCGAGGTGCCGGGGTGGGCGAACACGTCCCGCAGCACCAGGGCCGGACCGGCCGGCATCCCTGCGCCCGGACCTCCCCGTAGGGCTTCTTCACCGATCTTCTGTAGCCGCCGGCCCAGGGCCACCAGCTCGATAGCTTCCATATCGTTGACGATACATCCTTTAAGTTCTATCGTTGGCGATACGTCTCGCCAACCACCTTCCAATGCACCACGAGACGTTGACTGCCTAGAAATTCTCTGACTAAAGTCAGCGAAGTGGCCCTGGAAGAGCAGGTCGAGACGGTTCGGCGCTTCAACCGCGTTTACACCCAACGGATTGGGGCATTGGAGGATTCCTTCCTCGGGATGGGCCTTCCGCTGAGCGCGATGCGCCTGCTCTTCGAGATCGGTTCTGCACCGGACAGTGTTCGAGCGTTGCGAGCAAGGCTGGGCCTGGATTCGGGCTACATGAGCCGATTGTTGCGTCAATTGGAGGCCGAGGGTCTCGTAGAGGTGGTGCCGGATCTTGCGGACGGTCGGCGCCGTCGGGCCAGACTGACCGTTCTGGGGCAGCGACGATGGGATGTGCTGGACTCGCGGTCCCAACGAAGGGCGCTGGAGTTGATCGAGCCGCTGCCAGAGAGTAGACGGGCTCGGCTCACAGCGGCGCTCAGCGAGGCGGAACTGCTGGTGCGAGCCGCGACGGTGACCATCGAGGACGCCGACCCGGTTTCCGGGCCGGCCCAGGAGGCGATCGGTCGGTACTTCGCCGAGCTGCGAGAGCGGTTCGGGTTCCTTGATAGCGAGCTCGTCCCCGACGAAGCCCGAGCGCTTCGTCCGCCGGATGGCATCTTCGTCTTGGTCGTCAGCGACGGCAAACCGGTCGCCTGTGGCGGGGTGCAGAGCCTCGAGCCAATGCTCGGTGAGATAAAACGGATGTGGGTGCTGGATTCCTGGCGCGGCGCCGGGCTGGGCTCGAGGCTGTTAGGCCACCTCGAGGCTCGGGCACGTGGCCTCGGCCACGTCACCGTTCGCCTTGACACCAACCAAGCGCTGACCGAAGCGATTGCGATGTATTACGGGGCCGGGTACCGGGCGATCGACCGCTACAACGACAACCCCTACGCTACGCACTTCTTCGAAAAATCACTCAGGTAACTGCGTTTGTCCGGCTCTAACCATCGGATCTGAGTGAACAAGATCAGTCAATTCATCTCGGACAGCGTGGAAACACTCGGTGTAGCTGAACCAGGCCGGCTCTGCAGCCACTTGTCACCGCCTCACGGGCCACCAAAGCGCTCCCGCCGACGCTGTCGCGCCCATACCGCGTAAAACTCGCGCCAGACGGAGGGTTTCCAGGCGCCGTCTGGTCCATGTTTTTACTTTCGCCCTCCCGCCTGGCGCGAGTTTTACGCGTTTTTTCGAATACGGATGGACCAGACGCGGAGCCAGTGGGCCCTAGGAGCGAGCGGACCGCAGCGATCATCTCTTGCGCCGACATGACCGCCGTCAGGTGGACAATATTCCACCCAAAAGGGCCGAGTTCGTTGAGCTTGCGTCTTTCTCGGTCAAACGCGGAACCCGACGCGCCTCCCCGTACTGGCTTCAGCTTCAGACTTGAACCTGGTAGGCCGTCGCCCGGCTTGTCGCTGATCGCGTTGTGCCTTGCCGTCGGGATCCTCTGACCGGCCGCTATTGTCGCCGCTGTGTCGTTTGTGCTGGCCGGTGGCGCAGCGGAACGGTACGAGGACCGGGAACGCTGACGCCTAGGGCGGCGTCTGCAGGTGTTTGCGTGGGTATTGAAACCTTGAACGTGGAGAGCCGCATGCCAGGCAACTTGGGTCGATCGCAGAATGGAAGACGACCGGCGCGGTACCGAGGGCTGGCCGTCGCGGGGCTCGCTCTGGCGGTGCTTGCACCCTCAGCGCCAAGCTATGCGGCGACCGGCGCTCACCAGGTTGCCGCCTCGCCTGGGTCGCGGTCCTCACACGGTACAGAGCTTGTGGCTGGCACCGAGCTCAAGAGCGGATCCTGGCTCGAGTCGTCGAACGGCCAATACCGGCTCGCGATGCGGGCCGACGGCAACCTCGTCCTCTCCTGGAAGGGGCACCCGCTGTGGGCTTCCAACACCGCCAGGCACCCCGGGGCAGTCCTCGCGATGCAGGCCGACGGGGACCTTGTCGTCTACCAGCGAAACCGGCCGATCTGGACCTCGGGAACCGACCGCGGGGACAACGCCCACTACTACCTGAGCCTCCAGGACAACGGCAACGCCACCATCAACTCGCCCGCCCGAAAGCACCTCTGGGCGACGAACACCGCCGTAGGCGTAGGGCGAACAGAGCTCACGGCTGGCACCGAGCTCGAAGGTGGGTCTTGGCTCGAGTCGTCGAACGGCCAATACCGGCTCGCGATGCAGCCCGACGGCAACCTTGTCCTTTATTGGAAGGGGCACCCACTGTGGGCTTCCAACACCGCCAAGCACGCCGGGGCAGTCCTGGCGATGCAGGCCGACGGGGACCTTGTCGTCTACCAGGGCAACAAACCGATCTGGAGCTCAGGGACCGACCGCCGGGGCAATGCCCTCTACTATCTGAGCCTCCAGGACAACGGCAACGCCACCATCTATTCGCCCGCCCGAAAGCCGGTCTGGGTGACGAACACCACACTCGTAGGGCTGCAGCTCGGTTCCTTAGGGCCGGCCGTAACGACGCTTCAGATGTACCTCTCGTCACTCGGCTACTGGGTGGGGACGCCGGACGGGATCTTTGGCGACTCGACCCAACAGGCGGTCTGGGCGCTCCAGAAGGCCGCCGGCCTCAGCACTAGCGGCGTTGTCGGGCCGAAGACGGTCTCGGCCCTTGCGGCAGGCGTCGTACCCAAGCCACGGTCGACGGCCGGATATGTGGTCGAGGTGGACCTCCAAGACGACCTCCTGATGGTCGTCGACGGCGGCAAGCTGCTCCACACCCTCAATGTTTCGACGGGCGGCGGCTACACCTACGTCGACCAGGGCGTCACCTCCGTCGCAACCACGCCCAGCGGCGTGTTCCACGTTTACAACGTGATCGACGGGCTGGACGTCGACTCACTCGGAGCACTCTGGCGGCCGAGGTTCTTCTACGGCGGCTTTGCGGTCCACGGCGACTCGTATGTGCCGCCCGTCCCGGTCTCCCATGGCTGCGTTCGCGTGAGCGACGAGGCGATCGACTGGATCTGGGACGCGAACATCATGCCTATCGGTACCGAGGTCTGGGTCTACTAATGCCCGTCCGTGAAATGGGGATGGCTTTATGACGAAGTCAAGGCGAGCGCCTCGGGCACTACGGAGGCGTTCGGGACTGGGACCTGCAGCACCTGCGCTCCCGTAAACCGTTCGATGTGGACGAAGCGCACCGTCAAAGTGGACGCAGCCGAGGGAGGCTCGACGGCTACCTGAAGTCCGGTGATGCGGCTTGAACCCCACCCCAGCGGTAGTTTCACAACGGTGCGGACGTGACCGGCGCCGACGAGCGGGAAGCCCCAGCCCAGGTCGCTGCGGAACCACTGGTCCGAGCCCGAGAGGCGCACGTCGACGGCTACTGAAGACACCCCACGGCCCGCGGTGTCCAGGTCGACTATGGCGTACTGCTCGGCTTGGCCGGGGTCAGGGGAACTAGGGCTGGTAGAGAGGTCTGTGTACCAGCGGCCCACTTCGTCGGCCATCACCTCGTAAGTGAACGGGTTGGCATCCATCACCGCCTCGCGGACACCGCCGGGTGCAGGCGCGGCGACCGGGGCCAGCTGGAACCGGAACGGAGTGATCCCAGAGTCAGCAAACTGGTTGTTGCCGGTGGCGTCCCGCAGTACGGGGTGCTTGCCCCACCAAACGCCGTTGAAGGGCCTGTGCACCTCCTGGGGCGACGTTTGGCTATCGGGGAACCCGCTCGGCTCCCCGCCCCAGAGGTAGTTCGCCCCAGACACCGAGCCTGCCGCGCTCACGGTGAACGAGATGGCGTTGTCTATGTCAGTCATGCGCCCCCAGGAGCCCCACTCCAGAAAAGGCAAGTACCCGGTCCCGCCGTCCTCATGGCTGAAGACCACGACGTAGCTCAAGACATGGGCACCTCCGCTTGCCGGAGCCACGTTGGCGTACATCAGCATCGGCACGTCGTGGAGGGCGGAAGTGGACCGGCCGTACATGACGGGGGCGTAAGAGTAAGCGAGGTACTGGGGGTTGGTGGGGCTCACCATTTCCAGCGCGCTGGCCAGCAGGACCGCCTGAGGTGGCAGCAGGCCGGGCTGGGACAGGCCGTGCAGGGCCGCCGGCGGCTCCACGGAGACCTTGACCGAGTAGCGGTCGGAGAGCCGGACCGGGCCCGTGAAACCGGCGTAGACGAATGGCGAGGCTCCCCAGAACAGAACGAACTGCTGCGTCCCCACCACCTGGTGGGTGCTCAGGTCGGTCACGGCAGCGTCCACCACCGTGGAGCTGGGCGACCCGGGGCCCCACGATGTGCCGGGCGCGTCCAGGGCCAGGCGCAACAGTCCTTCGCCGGGCCCTGGGACGGCTGACGTCATCGACGTTGTCGACGACGTCGACGTGCTCGAGGATGATGTGCTCGAGGATGATGTGGTCGTGGTCGTGGTCGAAGCAATCGTGGTAGTGGGGGTGCTTGTGCCTGAGCCCACCAATCCCTGACCGTAGTAGGGCCCCGTTACCGAGTCCTGCGTGGTGAGGCTCCCGGCGAGGGTCGGTTGGAGCGCCACGACGAGGGGCTTTCCCACGTTGATCAAATGGCCGGGGCTACCGGTGGCGACGCTCGTTGGAGGAGCGGCCCCCGCAGTTTGCTTGCCGATCGACGGGGCAGCCCCAAGGGACGGGGCCCAGGCATCGGCCGGGGTGACGCACGAACCCGGAGCCGCACAGGCTTTTGCCGAGAAACTCAGGCCCTGCACCGCGAACGGGCCTCCCCCGGTCGAGTGCAGAGCGAAGATGGCCAGGAAACACCTATGGGTGAGACAATCCTCCGCTCCCAGGGAGGTGGTGAGAACCGCCGCCAGATCGAGGTACACGGTCGCTGAGCCGTCCGCCCCGACGGTTGCGACCGTGCTATTGCGGCTGTCACAGCCGTCCTGGAGCGATGAGGAAGGTTCAGACAGCAGCGGGACGGTCTTTGAGTCGCACTCGGCGACGGCGTACGTCGTGCCAGACGAGCCTCCGATGTGCACCCTCACCGGTTGGCCATCGACCAGGCCCCCGTGCGGTGATACCGACAATGTCGCAAAGAACAAGGCAGGGACCGGTGTCGTGCCAGATGTCCTCGGCGCTGCCTGCGCTGACGGCATCCCGGCCACCACCGTCGCTCCCGCGATCGCCAAGGCACGGCGCGCCCGGCTCCATCGCGCCCGGCACGGGCGCCGGCGTCGAAACCAGGAGTTCGGATGCGACCCTTCCCCCATCCCGCCGCTCACAAAAGAAGCCTAATGCCAAGCAGCTGGCGCCTCAGTCCGGCCAGGGCACTGTGCTCATATGCCATTTGACCTGGTAGCATCGATAATGACACGTTTGGGTAGTCCCGTAGCCGTGTTGGATCCTGCTTCCACCTAATGGCAGCCTCCGGGAGCGTCTCTCCGGACCTTGGTAGCGCTGGCTTGGCAGATTGGTCCACGAGACGCCTGGTTCGGGCAGGACGACCGCTTTCGGTCTTGTCGCCCCGTACGGGCTCGACGCCTCCTCAGCCATAAGAGCGTCATGACATCGACCGTTTCGATCAAACCGGCATCGTCCTCTTGGGTGATCCTCAAGTCCGCAGTTGGTGACGTCGTGCCGGCCGCCCATTGCCCAGCTGTCTCGAACAGGGCCCGGTGGGTGCCGGCATTCGGACGGTCGATTTGAGCGAGGGCTCTGCCGGTCCGGCGCCGAGCGCAACTCCCGAGCTGGAGGCCGCAGCGTGGTTGGCCGCGATCGTCGAATCGTCAGATGACGCCATGACCGGCAAAACGCTCGACGGCGTGATAACGAGCTGGAACTCGGCTGCGGAGCGCCTCTACGGCTACAGGGCCGGGGAAATCCTCGGGCGCAACGTGTCGGTGCTAATCCCACCGGACCGGCCGGACGAGCTTGCCCCAATTCTCGAGCGCGTCGCCAACGGCGGTCACGTTGAGAAGTACGAAACCAAGCGGCTCCGCAAGGACGGGACGATCGTCGAGGTCTCGATAACGATCTCGCCGATCCGGGACGCGACCAACACCATCGTCGGCGCCTCGACCGTGGCGCGAGATATCAGCGACCGTAACCGGGCCGCAACCGAGCTTCTCGCCCTTCAGGACCGGCTCAACCAGGCCCAGCGACTGGAGAGCCTCGGCCAGCTGGCTGGTGGCATCGCCCACGACTTCAACAACTTGTTGGCCGGGATCATGAACTACGCCGCCCTGGCTTCCGATGGGCTGGAGAAGCTGACAACGCGGCTCGGGTTCGCTGAGGACGAAGACGCCGCAACCCTGGCCCAGGACCTGGCTGAAATCACCGTCGTGGCAACCCGAGCAGCCCAACTGACACGCCAACTCCTGATTTTCAGCCGCCGCGAAGTGGCCAGGGCCGAGGTCATCGATCTCAACGTGATAGTCACTGATATGAAGAAGCTGTTGGGCCAGGCCCTTGGGGAGGCCATCGAGCTCGTCACCGACCTTGGCGCCGACCTACCTCGCACAAAGGTAGACCGGGGCCAGATCGAGCAGGTCTTGATGAACCTGGCTGTCAACGCACGAGATGCCATGCCCAGAGGCGGGCGGCTGCGGATCGAGACCGTAGGGTGCGAGGCTGACGGCGACTGGGCCCGCCAGCAGGGTGATGGTCCGCACCACTGTGTATGCCTGACGGTCTCGGACACCGGCTGCGGCATGGCACCGGATGTAAGAGCTCGGGCGCTCGAGCCGTTCTTCACTACCAAGGCCAAGGGGGAGGGATCGGGGCTCGGCCTGGCGACCGTATACGGCATAGTGACCCAAGCCGGCGGCGGGGTTGTGATCAGCTCCGAGCCCGGGCTCGGGACGAGCGTCCGGGTAGAGCTGCCAGCCACGCAGGACGTTGCCGGGCCAGCGCAGAAGGTGCTGCCTGGCGAACCGACGATTTCGCTCGGCGAAACCATCCTGCTGGTCGAGGACGAGGACATAGTGCGCGAACCAACAATGCGCATCCTGGCCCGCAACGGCTACACGGTCCTTTCGGCCCACAACGCCGACGAGGCGCTCCAGGTAGCTCACGGGCACGCCGGGACGATCAGCCTTCTGTTGACCGATGTGGTCATGCCCGGTCGCTCGGGCAAGGACCTAGCTGCCGAGCTGAGCCGGCTCAGGCCGGGTACGAGGGTGCTCTACATGAGCGGTTACAACCACGAAGTGTTCATCCACGAAGCTTCACCTGCTGGAGGGCTGAACCTGATCGAAAAACCGTTTATCGCCGTCGACCTGCTGAGGGCGATCCGCAAAATTCTCGATAGCGGATAAGGGGGAGAGGGAGAAGTGACGGACCACCGAGCGAGCCCCTCGCTCAAAATCCTGATCGTCGATGACGACATCACCTTTACTCGCAGCATGCGCCGGATCCTTGCCGGCGCCGGGTACGACTGCAGCGCGGTGGCCAGCGGTGCGGCGGCCCGCCAACATTTAAACGACGGGGACATCGCTGCGGTACTTTGCGACATCACGATGCCCGGAGAGTCGGGCCTAGACCTCCTCGCAAGCCTCGCCGCCGATTTCCCCGAAGTCGCCGTCGTCATGACCACTGGCATGGACGATCCTGTGACCGCGGCGCGCGCGTACGATATCGGGGCCTACGGGTACTTGATAAAACCGTTCACGGTGAACGAGATATGCATAACGCTGGCCAGCGCCCTTCGCAGGAGCGAACTGGAGGCGGCCCGGCGAAGCGAGCTCCGCGGGTTAGAGCGGACGGTGGCCCGGCTGAGGCGAGTGCACGACGTTGTGTCCGATATCGAAGCAGGCGCTACCTTTCTTCGAGCGACAACGACAAGCTGGCCACCGAGCGGCTGTCGCGGGCGCTCTCCGTGGACGACGACGAGCCTCGCCCCCACATCGAGCGGATGAGCCGCATCTCGGCCGTCCTGGCTGAGGCCGTCGGCTTCGCCGAATGTTCCGTTGATGAGTTCCGCCGCGCTGCCACCCTGCACGACGTCGGCAAGGTCATGGTGCCCGAAACCATCTTGCTAAAGCCAGGAAAGCTCACCGCCGAGGAGGACCGCGCCCTGCAGCGCCACGCCCGTGTCGGCTACCAGCTCTTGGCCGGCTCGACGTCCCCGTTGATGAGGGTTGCTGCGTCTATAGCTCTCTGTCACCACGAATGGTGGGACGGCAGTGGCTACCCACGTGGCCTAAGAGGCGAGGACATACCTCTCGAAGCACGGATCGTTGCGGTCGCCGACGTCTTCGACGTTTTGACTAACCACCGCGTCTACCTTCCGGCTCTCTCTGCCGACGCTGCCTTCGTCGCCATGACCGAACTGCGCGGCCGCCAGTTCGAGCCACGGCTGCTCGACGTCTTCGGCGGCTTGCTGGACGAGGCAGAGGCGATCAGGGCCGCGAACCCGGACCGTGCCGATGAGGCCCGCATCCGCGTGCTCGTCGTGGACGACGACGAGATTTTCGTTCGGGCCCTGCTAGCGCTCCTCGGCACCGAGCCGAGCATCACCATCGCTGGCACTGCCGGCACGGCTGCTGAGGCCGAAGAGATGGCCAAGGCCTGCGAACCCGACATCGTCCTCATCGACTTCGACTTGCTGGACGGTGAGGGGGCCAGATTGACCGAGGCGATCAGGGCGCTCGTGCCGGATGCGCAGGTCCTCATGCTCACCGACCAGCCGCCGCCGCTAGGGGCCGTCGGTGGCGGCGCGGGCTTCGTGCCCAAGACCGCCAATGTGGCCGGATTGGTCGAGGCCATCCACCAAGTCCACGAAGGCGACGCGCCCTCGGCGGTCATATCGACGCCCCGCTTAGCTATTCGGCCACGTCCGACAGTTCCCGGTCTCGGCTCCGACCTCCGGCCCCGGGAGCTAGAAGTGCTACGACTGATGGCAGCCGGAACGCCAAACAAGGCGCTCGCAGCAGAGCTGTACATCAGCCTCAACACCGTCCGGAACCACGTCCAAAGCATCCTCTACAAGCTGGACGCACACTCCAAGCTCGAAGCGGTGGCGACGGCCGTCCGGGCAGGCCTCATCGAGCTTGACGATCAGATGGCGCCCGAGCCGCTAGACCGCCTTCGCCGGCCGCTCGCTGCCCACCAGCGCAATTAGCGCGGTCAATAACGCGCGTTCGCGCTATCAACCGCTCATCGCGGGCACCGACTCCTTTGAAGTACTCGCCCTTATGTGGTCGAGCCGTCAAGGAGAGAGGCCGCGATGGAGCGCTTCGCAACATCGATCGAAGGACACAAGCCAGGCAAGGCCATGGTTGTCCTTGGCGCTTTCGCCGCGTTCGCAGCGCTCGCGGCCGTCGCAGCACTCCCCGCACTACCGGCCGCCGCTGCCACTCCGGCGTCCTTCACCCTGACCACGGGCACTCTTTCGATTAGCGCGCCGACCCTCAGCGTTTCGCTCGGCTCAGAGGTAGCCTCGGTCCTTGCGACCACGATGAGCGGCCAGCTCGGTAGCGTTACGGTCTCCGATCAGCGCGGCGGCGCGACCACTTGGACGGCGTCTGTGATCTCAACTGCCTTCACTCCGACGGCGGGACCGGCTGACCCCGCCAGCAACGTTAGTTATGCAGCTGGGCCCCTTACGGACTCTGCAACCGTTGTCGGGACTGCAACCAATGCCGCTGACCTCACGGGGGTGTCAACCGTCGTGACGGGCGCGAGCACTGGGATCAGTACCGTTACCTGGGACCCCACCATTTCGGTTATCGTGCCAGCCGACTTCGCTCCCGGTGTCTATACCGCCACCATCACCCACTCGGTCGCCTGACCGAACGTGCGCCGCCTGTGGACCGTCCTTGTCGTGGTGGCCGCGATTATGGTCCCGGCCATCCCAGCCGACGCGGCACCGACGGCCCAGGCCAAAGCACCGCCAGGTGGGATCGGGATACGCCTTGTCGCCCTCCCGACGGGCCCCAGTAGCGATCCGCTGGCGCGCTTGTACCTGATCGACCGGCTCGCGCCCGGGACTCGTTTCTCCCGGCAAGTCCAGGTCAGCAACAGCACCCGGGCGATAGCCAATGTTGCTGTGTACGCGGCCGGCGCGAGTGTCAGCCGCGAGGGGTTCACGTTTGCCCCCGGCCGCGTCCAGGACCAGCTCTCCAGCTGGACCTCGGTGAGCCGAGAGGTGCTGCGCCTACGGCCCGGGACCGACGCGGTGGAGACAGTGACGCTCAGATTGCCGAAGGTCGCCTCCTCGGGTGAGAAATACGCCGTCATTTGGGCTCAGGTCGCCGCAGCGTCGTCGACCCGTCGCGGCGTTCTGCTCGTGAACCGCGTCGGCATCAGGATGTACGTCTCGGTCGGCGCCGGCGGCCTGCGCCCCCCGAGCTTCACCATCAGCCCGCTCTCCGCAAAACGGTCCACGACAGGGGAGCCGTTCGTTGCGGTGACCATCCACAACACCGGCGAGGGCCCACTCAACATCAGCGGCAGTCTGACGCTCTCGAACGGTCCTGGCGGGGTTCGCGGCGGCCCTTACCCCGTGACCCTGAGCTCGTCGCTCGCTCCTGGCCGGTCGGAGCTGGCGGCGGCGGTACTCAGCAAGCAGTTGCCCGACGGTCCCTGGAAGGCCGCGGTTCGGCTCGTAAGCGGGCCGACTGTCCGATTAGCCACTGCGACGCTCACCTTCCCCGGCGCGGCCGGCGCTCCTGCACGACCGTCTAGCCCGTGACGTTCGTCGTCATCGTCGTTCTGCTCTCGCTGGCGACCATCGCTGCTGGCCCGGAACTGCTTCGGTGCAGAGCGAGCTCGTGGACCGACCGAAGGCGGGACGTCAGCCACCGCAAGCGAACCGAACGGGCGTTGCAAGGACTTGCCATATTCAACCCTCTTACCGGCTTGACCAACCAGAACATGCTGGAGGACCGGGTCGCCCAAGCCCTGAACCGAGCCGACCAGGACGGCTCCAGGGTCGCCGTCGTCCTCATCGGCATCGACCGGTACAGAGTGGTCACCGACAGCCTCGGTCATTCAGCCGGGGAGGCCCTGTTGGCCCAGTTCGGAAGTCTTTTGCAGGAGGCTGTCCCGGACCGGACGGTCGCCCGCGTCGGTGGTGACTTGTTCGCCGTAGTGGTCGAGGGGGCCGGAGCGGTCGTTGGTACGGTCGAGTGGGCGCAACGCCAGTTCCGCTCGGCGAGCCATCATCGGTTCGAGGTCGACGGCTCAGAGCTCTACCTGGCCTTCAGCACGGGTATTGCGTTCTCAGGCGCCGGTGCCACGGCCAAGGTCCTGGTGCGGAACGCGGAGGTGGCCATGAGCCGTGCCAAAGCGGCGGGCGGGGCCAAGGTTGTGGCCTTCGAAGAGCGCGACCTCGAAGCCGCACGCGAGCGCCTGACGCTGGAGACCGACCTCCGCCACGCTCTTGCCAAGGCCCAGATCCGAGTCGTCTACCAGCCGGTAGTGCGCACTGACGACCACCGGGTCATCGGGGCAGAAGCGCTGGCGCGCTCGGTGCCACCCTCGCCATGGCGAGGTCCCGCCCGGAGTCTTTGTCCCAGTAGTGGAGGCGCTGGGATTGTCGAGCGAACTGACCTCGCTCGTATTGCGCACCGCGTGCGCGCAGGTCGTCCGCTGGAAGGCAGAAGGCAAGGTCGCCGACGATTTCCGAGTGGCAGTCAATCTTTGCGCCGACGACCTGGTAAACCCGAACCTGGTCGAGGAGGTCGCCGAGGTCCTTCGCACCTCTGGCCTGGAGCCAGGTTTCCTGGCCCTGGAAGTCACAGAGACAGGCCTCGTGCGGGACCCCGAGGCGGCCCTCGAATGCCTCCGGGCAATCAGGCGCTTGGGGGTCCATTTGGCCGTAGACGACTTCGGGACGGGGTACTCGTCGTTGTCGTACCTGAACATGTTCCCGGTGGACGTGGTCAAGATCGACAGGAGCTTTGTGTGCGGCCTGGGTGCCGACGACAATGCCACCGCACTGGTGCGTGGGATCCTCTCGCTCACCTCTGCCCTGGGGTTGACCGCAGTCGCCGAAGGTATCGAGAACGAAATCCAGCTCGAAATCCTGCGCCAACTTGGCTGTAGATTTGCGCAGGGCTTCTTTTGGAGCCGTGCGGTGCCCGCGGAGGAGTTCCCGAGCTCATTCGACATGGCTCCGGCTCCCCAAGCCAACGCGTTGCTGGCGCTCACCGACCCTAGCCCTCAAGTGACCGACCAGAACCAACAGTTGGGTTGGGCGGTGTTCGACGCACTCCCGACGGCGGTGGCCGTCATCGGCGCCGACGGCACGATCCTGGCCACAAACCTGTCGTGGAAACACTTCACCTCGAAATATGGGCGTACCGCGTCCAACTACGCCGTAGGCAGCAACTATCTAGCCTTCTGCGACTCAGCGCAAGGCCCGCTCGCCGCGGACGCGGCTTTGGCCGGAAGAGGTCTGCGTGCTGTGCTGGCCGGCGACCGGGAGTCGTTCAGTCTGGAGTACGACGTCTCTGACGGCAACGGGCCACACCGGCTCCTAATGCTCGTCTCTCCCGTCGCTTCACGCGAGGGTGGGGCGGTCGTCACTCACCTCGACATCACGTCGCCGGCCGCGGCCAGTCACCACCACAAAGCCAGTCAACGACAACTGCAGCCGTCCACGAGTGGTTGACACTCCCTAGTACCTCGCCGGTATTCGGCTCGTAGTACTCGGCGAGCCCACCTTCCGCCACGACCTGATCGAGCGCTGTGCGACGCAGGTCGGCAGCGGCTTGGTCGGCACCCGCTCGTTGCAGGGCCCACGCCAGGAGCCAGTTGGTCACCGGCCAGACGGGGCCGCGCCAATACGAACGTGGACGGAAATGAGCCGAGCACGGGCTCGTGCTCGGCGGGAGCGCCCACTTGAGCCCGGGGTGACCGGCCCAGCATGGACCTTGCAGCAACCCGACCAACCTGTCCAATTCGTGTGGCTCCAGTTGACCGGCGATGAGGGGGGCGAAACCGGCAATGGTGCCGGCCTCGAGATCTTCACCCGTCCGTAGGTCGATGTCGCTGGCCAGGCCGGACGGCCCCGTCCGGGCAGCAACCGCGGCGCGGGCGCGCTCTGCATAGCCGCGAGCTTCGGCCACCTCGGGCGCTCCCACGAGGGCGGCGAGCTCGGCCAAGTCGTCGTTGGCCGCGGCGAAGAGGGCCGTGAAAAAGACGTCGCCCACATTGAAGCTGGACGACTGGCTCAGCACTTGCTGGTCGTAGCCGGCTTGCTTGGCCTCTTCGACCAGCCAAAGGTACCTGTCGTACTCCTGGTTAGTAGGGCGTTGGGCGGCGTCGGCGACGTACTTGAGGTCGCGACGCTCATATGGGGGGAGCGAAGGCCCGGGGCAGACGCGGCTGTAAGGGCCGTCGAAGCGTGGCGAATTGTCCATGCCGCTTTCCCACCCGTGGAAAATCCGCACCAGGCCGGTGCTGGGTTCGGTGCGTTCCCTGACCAGGAAACGGTGCCAGGACAGGAGTTTGGGGAGAAAAGTCTCTGCCCACCTGATCGCCGCGGACGCTGTCGGATCGTCCCGCCGGGCCGCCTCCCGGACGGAATGCAGTGCGGCGATGGCATGCACAGGAGGCTGGCAGATGCCGCTTGTGAGGGGGGTGGCAGGGGCGTCGGCACTGACCTCGGCAGAGGCCCATCGGTCCGGCCCGGGGAAATAGCCCTTGGCGTCAGGGTCGAACACGATGTGCGGCACCATGCCGTTGCGCCACTGGCCGGTAAACAGGGCATCGAGGTTGCGCTGGGCGAGGTCGACGTCGAGGGCGGACAACCCGATAGCGATGAACGCCGTATCCCAGCTCCACTGGTGCGGGTACAGGCCCCGCGCCGGTTTGACAACGTCCCCGTCAGAATTGAGGCCGAGAACGTGAGCCGCTCGAGCCGCCATCGTCACCGCCAACTTCTCGGGGAAATCACGAGCGTAATTGTTTGTGTCCAAGTCCTTTGTCTTCCTACGTGAGAGAAATTCAGTGCTATCTGCTAACAAGGAGGGCCAATGAGTGAGATCAGCTTTGACGAGCGTAGTTCCACCTGGCTGTTGCGAATGGCCAGATCGAGTTACGGCATAGCGCTCGCGGGCGAGCGGCGCCTGCCACGGCACCTCCACTGGGGACGATCGCTCGACAACGAGGCCCTCAGCGAAATTGAGACCGATATGGAGCGATCAGGCTGGGGTGAGGAAGAGCCGCTCGAGTACGTCGCCTGGGGAGGACTGCGCTACGACGAGCCTTCGCTAAAAGTGGAGTACGCCGATGGGACACGTGCAACCGAATGGGAGCTCATCGACAGCGACGTGAGGCGCGAAGACGATGCGTCGACACTTGTGCTCGTACTGGCCGACCTGGCTTACCCTCTACGAGCCGAGCTCTGCTATCGCGTCTTTGACGGCAGCGACGTGCTCGAGCGCTGGGTGAAACTCGTCAACGTTGGGGAAGCGGGCACGATCGTCTTGCGCCAGGCTCATTCTGCCAACTGGTGGATGCCCGAGCGGGGAAACTGGCGCCTCACATACCTCCACGGCGGCTGGGGACGGGAGGCTCAGCCTGTCGAGGGCGCCATAACTCCCGGTAAGACGGTCCTCGAGAGCCGGCGAGGCGTTACTAGCCATCAGTTTCAACCGTTCTTCGCCCTCGACCCTGATGGTGCCGCCACGGAGGTGCACGGCGAGGTTTTCAGTGGTCAGCTCGCGTGGAGCGGCTCATGGAAGATCGTCGTCGAAGCAACTGGCACCGGTAAGGTCCACGTCTCGGGTGGCTTGAACGACTTCGATGCGCCCTACGAGCTCGCTGCCGGGACCGTGCTGGTGTTACCGGTATTTGCAGGGTGCTACACCAGCGAGGGCTTCGGGGAGATGAGCCGGACCTGGCATGACTATGAGCTCCGCCATGTCCTCAGCAACCGGTCCCGCCCTGGCGGCAGCCCATCGTTCCCATCGCCCGTCGTCTCCGGGCGGCCTCGGGCCAACTCAAGACCTTCCGCCTCTGCGCCCGGTCCTTTACAACTCATGGGAGGCGACGGAGTTCTCCGTGAACGAGCAAAGAGAGGCCGAGCTAGCCGAACTGGCGGCCGAGGTGGGAGTGGAGCTGTTCGTGGTGGACGACGGTTGGTTCGTAGGCCGCCGCGATGAACATGCAGGGCTCGGGGACTGGACAGTCGACCTCGAGAAGTTCCCTCGCGGGTTAGCACCATTGGTCGAGCGGGTGACCAAGCTCGGCATGGGGTTTGGGCTCTGGGTGGAGCCCGAGATGGTAAACCCCGACAGCGATCTGTACCGAGCCCATCCAGACTGGGCCTACCACTTCGCGAACCGGTCGCGCACCGAGAGCCGCAACCAACTGGTCTTGAACCTCGCACGCCAAGACGTGGCAGATTGGGTCTTCGCAACCCTCGACCGATTATTGAGCGAACAGAACATCTCTTTCATCAAATGGGACATGAACCGGCCATTTTCAGAGCCTGGATGGCCAGAAAAGGTCGGTAGCAACCCGGAGCGGGCGTGGGTCGACCATGTCCGCAACCTTTACGAGATCTTGGACCGCCTGCGAGCGGCCCACCCGCAAGTCGCGTTCGAGTCATGTTCGGGCGGGGGCGGCCGGGCTGACATCGGGATCCTCTCTCGCACCGAGCAGTTCTGGACCTCCGACAACACCGACGCCTGGGACCGCATTGCGATGCAAGAAGGTTTTTCTTATGCGCACGCTCCCATGGCGATGGCGGCGTGGGTGACTGACAGCCCGAACGTCCATACCGGGCGGCGGCTTCCTTTGCGCTACCGCTTCCATGTCGCCATGGCCGGCTCCCTCGGGATCGGCGGCGACCTCACCCAGTGGTCCACGGCTGAGCTCGCAGAAGCTAAGGCTCTGGTCTCTACCTATAAGGCGGTCCGGCCGACCGTGCAACACGGACGGTACTACCGGCTGGCGAGCACGCGCACGGGAGCGCTCGGCGCAGTCCAGTACATAAGCCGCGATGGGACGGACGTCGTTGTGCTGGCATGGACCGGTGTGCGGCGATTTCGGCCTACTCTTCCGGTCCACCGAGTACGGCTCGCGGGCCTCGAGCCTGGCGCCCGCTACCGGGACCTCGACACTGGCCGGTCTTACCGCGGTGCCGTGCTCGAGGAGATCGGCGTCAGCTTTCCCGACGCGTCCGACTTCGCAAGCATGTTCCTGCACCTAACACGGGTCTCTTAGCCCGACCGGAACGGGATTGCCGTGAGGTCGCCTAAGTCCCTTCGGGCCCGCCGTTGGTGGCCAGCAGTTCCTCACCGAGGCCTCGCCAGGCCACGGCCGCGCACCCTATCAGCGGCGCCCTGGCGCCCAAACCGGCCGGTACAACCCGGGTGTTCTGGGCATAGGTCTGTTTGGCGTTGTCGTGCAGGGCTTCGTTGGCCGCTTGAAAAAATGGGGCGCCGTAGCCGAGGGCAACCGAACCGGCCACGGTGATCAGGTCGAGGTCGCACAGGTTGGCGACCGAAGCCAGCGCCTGGCCCACCAGCCGACCGGTACGCTCGATCGTCTCCGGCCCGGCCTCAGACGGCGGGCGGCCTGTAATGGCGGCGATGGCCCACCCCGAAGCCTCCGCTTCAAGACAACCGTGGCCCCCGCAAGAGCAGCGCCTTCCCCCCGGCGCCACCAAGACGTGGCCTACGTGCCCGGCGTTGCCGGTACGGCCCTCTACCAACCGTCCGTCGAGCACAAGTCCCCCTCCGATCCCGGTGGACACAACCATCGCCAGGTAGTCCCGCTTTCCTTTAGCCGCACCTCTCCATCCTTCGGCGAGGGCTAGCGCCTTGGTATCGAGCTCGACGAAGGTGGCGATGCCGTAGCGGTCCTCGAGCCGCCGGCGCAAGGGGAAACCCCGCCACGCCGGGATATTGAGGGGGCTTACCTGAGAACCGTCCGTCATCGGCCCCGCGCTCCCCACGCCGAGGGCCAAGGGGGTGCTGGCATCGCTGCCTAAAACGCCGTCAAGGAGCTTGGTTACCTCCGAGAACAAGGCCTCGGGGTCATTTCCCTCAGGTGTCCGCTTCTCGGCGAAGTAGCGGGCGTCGCCCTGCCGGTCGACCAGGGCGGCCCAAAGCTTCGTGGCGCCGACATCGAGGGCGAGGCAAAGGCTAGAAGGCATCTGCTCTTTACCCGGCCAAAGCCAAGCCCAGACCGCACCTCGTTCCCTCTCCCCCGGGCAGTGTGGACTTGTCGCGGGCGACTTGCATTGTCAGTCCTTTCGGGACAAGCGCAGGGTCAGCACCTGGAACGGTCTGAGATGCAAGGTCAGCTTGGTTGTCAGGTTCGATCTCGAGCTCAGCCAATTGACGCTCCAGCAGGTCGGTCACCACGGCCCGGCGGAGCGGGAACGATGTTTTCAGCGTTGTTGTGGCTTTGCCGCCGAGCGACTCATAGCAGCGCACGACCACGTCTCCCGAACGGTCGTCGGCAGCTTTGACCGCCTCGACAACCACCGCCTGGTTGGCCAGGGTTACCAGCGGCTCCGCCACCCGCTCGGCCATCGCCGTTCGCAGAGGCAGGTTGAAATGGTACCCGTGGCGCACAGCGTCGGCGACGGTGGCCCCGGGCACGATCGCGTAACGGAACTGATGCCTCCCATTTTCGCCCCGAGGATCAGGGAAGTTGGCGCTGCGCAGGATGGACAGACGAGCCAACGTCGCTCGGCCGCCGCCAGCGCGCTCTATCGCTCCCACCTCGTGACCGTATATCCCGTCATTGACGATGGCGACCCCGTAGCCGGCCTCTCCTACGTGCACAAAGCGGTGTGCCACGAACTCGAAGCGGGCGTTGTCCCACGATGTGTTGGTATGCGTAGGTCGCGCTAGGTGCCCGAACTGGATCTCCGATATCGATTGGTCGGCGTGGACGTCGATTGGGAAGGCGGCCTTCAGCAGACGCTCGTGCTCGTGCCAGTCCACGTCCGTCTCCACCACGAGGGCCTCGCTGCCCGCCGCCAAACGCAAGGTTTGGACAGCTCGCGACTCCCCGAAGAGATATTCGATCCGGATGGCCGCCTCGCCCGGCCCGCTCGAGATAACCGTGATGCTCTCGGGAGAACCCAAGTCTGTCTTGGTATTGCGGTAGAACGGGTCGATATCCCAGGCAGGCCATTTGTTGGGGATATCCGGATGGAGCTGGAGGACGTTCCCGCGGGCCCCGGGAGGGATGAGCTCTCGGTCGGCCACCCGGTCGATCAGCGAGACAATGTGGCCGTTGCTGTCCAGTTCCACCCTGATGCGGTCGTTTTCGAGGATGCGCTCGTCGTGCACCCGCGCCACGTCGGACGACGCGACCGTCGCACCAGCCGAAAGCGCAGCAACACCGTCACGGCGCGTGCGGCGCAGCATTGAACGAAATGGGCAGTGAGCCCCGACCGCACAGCGCCACCGTCGCTCTTTCGATGATCTCCTCGAGCTTTGAAGCGCTGGCGGCGCAACTCGCGATGGCTTCGTCATTGACCATGGCGATGGAGCTGCCCGGGAGGATGTCGTGGAACTGGACGAGCAAGATGTCCCGCCAGATTTCCTCCAGTTCCTCGTACGGGTAAGCCGAGCGCCCCGCTATCAATGCGGCGGTGGACCACAGTTCCGCCTCGCGCATCAAGTTCTCACTCCGGCGGTTCCCCTGCTTGATCTCGACCTGGCTCGTGAGGGTCCCTCGGTGCAGCTCGAGGTAAAGCTCGCCTGACCACACGGGCGCGTTGGCATACTCGGCGTGGGCGGCTTCAAAAAACTTCGACGGAGACTCGACTACGACCTTCGGCGACCCGTCCAGGTCAGCGAGCCGGCGCGCCCTCTCCATCATCTCCCGGGTCGGGCCGCCTCCGCCGTCACCGTAGCCAAAGGGCGCCATGGACCGCGAACCAAAGCCTATTTCAGCATAATTGCGTCGCGGCGTGGGCGAGCTCGGCCGAGGTAAGGCGGGCGTTGTAGGTATCGACCGGGGGGAAATGAGTGAACACCCGGCTCCCGTCAATGCCCTCCCACCAGAAAGTGTGGTGAGGGAACTTGTTCGTGTCGTTCCAGGACAACTTTTGGGTCAGGAACCAACGCGACCCCGAGAGCAGGATGAGCTGGGGAAAGGCCGCCGAGTAGCCGAAACAGTCCGGGAGCCAGACCTCCTCGGTCTCGACGCCCAATTCGTCGAGGAAGAACCGCTTGCCGAGGACCAACTGGCGGACAAGCGATTCCCCACCCGTGACATTGGTGTCGGACTCCACCCACATGCCACCCACAGGGACGACCTGGCCCTTGGCCACTTGAGCCTTCATCCGTTCATAGACTGCCGGGTAGTTCTGCTTTGTCCACCACCATTGCTGCGCCTGTGAACAGGCAAAAACGAGCTCCGGGTACTGCTCGCCCAAGGCGGCGACGTTGGCGAAGGTGCGGCCGCACTTGCGGACCGTTTCGCGTATCGGCCAAAGCCAGGCTGAATCTATGTGAGCGTGCCCGACCGCTGAGACCGTATGCGCGGTACGGGCGGCCGGTGCCGACATTACGTCCCTCAGGAGCTCGCCAGCCTTGCCCGGGCCCTCGTCGATGTCGTAAAGATCCAAACAGCGTTCCAAAGCGCGCAAGATCTCGTGGCGCCGGGGGTCCCTGGCGTCGAGTTGCTGCATAACCCCGAGGAGCACCTCGACGTCAAAAGCAAGGCCCAGTGCGACCTCGTCGACCACCACGAGATCGGCGCCGCCGAGCCGGTAGAGCGGTTTGGTCCCCGCAGTAGCCACATCTCCAAGATCGGTCGCCCGGAACCTGTCATCGGTCCCGCCCATGATCCCGGGCATCGACACGGCCTCAACAAAACATGTCCAGGCTCCACCCGAACGAGCCTCGGAGCCGACAGGGAGCCAGTTGTTGAGCGGTGCAATTCCCTTGATCGGCACGCCGTCGGCGTCGAAGGCCATACCCTCGGCTTGGAACCCAGGGCCTCTTCCATCGAAGCCCAGGTCGATTAGTGCCTCGACCCTCGACCCTGCCCATTCCGGCGGTACCTTCCCCGAAATTCGGAACCAGGTCGTCGACCAGGGCGCTCCCCAGGGCGCCCCCGGGTCGATGGGCACGTACGCGCCAGCGAGCCCGTCCTGCACCGTCACCTGGCTCCCGCTGGCAAATACGGACACCTCACAGGGCTCGCGGCTCGCCCACACACCCGGGCGGAGCCGCATTTCGAGGGCGGTCCTCACCCGGGCCTCGGTCTTGGCTTGACTATCGTGCATCAGGGACCTCCCTCAGCCCTTGGTGGCGCCAGCAAAGGTGAACTTGCCCCGCAAGAACCGGGCCGCCACGACCCAGAGCCCTAGCGCAGGCAACGTATAAAGGATCGAGAAGGCCGCCAGTTGCCCGTACTCCACGGCGCCGTACTGACCGAAGAAAGTACCGATGCTGACCGCCATCGGGAACTTGGTTTGCGTCGTCAACAGGATGAACGGGACGAAGAAGTTCCCCCACACGCTGGCGAAGGTGAAGATTGTGATGACCGCGATGCCCGGCATCATCAACGGTGCCACTATTGTCCTCAAAGATCCCACCCAGGTGGCGCCGTCAACCCACGCCGCCTGTTCCAGGTCCACGGGTACCCCGTCCATGAAGCCCTTCATGAGCCATATCCCGAACGGCAGTGACGTCGCCGTCAGGAACAGGATCAGGGCGGGGTAGTTATCTACCAGGTTGGCCCGGGCGAACAGCTCGTACACAGGCACCATGATGGCTGTGATCGGCAACCCAGTGGAGAAGATGATGGTGTAGAGGAAGGCTTTGCGGTACCGCATCTGGTAACGAGACAGCGGGTAAGCAGCGAACAGCGAAGTAAGTACCACTAGCACCGCCGTCGACCCCGACAAGATCAACGAATTGATGAGCGGTTGAAAGAACGTTGACCAATTGAGCACGTTCGCGAAGTTGCTGAGCGACAGCACCAGTGGCGCATTGGTGCCAATGGCGGCCCCGGGCTCGAACGAGGAAAGAACGATCCAAAGCAGTGGCGCAATAAAGAACAGTGCCACCAGGGCCAAGACAAAATAGACGCTGATCGTGGAGATCGTCTTGCGCGGTGAATCGATCCGGAAGCGCCCAGTACGGACCGCGGTGGTGCGCGCTCGTACCGGCCTGTACGTTCAGTTCCACCGGTAATGCAGTAGTCACGCTGCCACCTCCTCGACCTTGATGAACTTTATGTAAATCAGCGAGAACGCGGCGCCGAGCAGGAGCAGGACCAGGCACATTGCCGACCCGTAGCTTATGTCGTACAGCTGGAAGGCCTGCTGGTAGATGTACAACGGGGTGGTCATGCTCGCCTCGCCGGGGCCGCCGGCGGTCAGAATGAATATAAGGGTGAAACTCTGCAGCGTCTGCAGGGTTATAAGCATCAGGTTTACCATTATCGAACGGCGCATGAGCGGGATGATCACCCGGCGCAGGAGCGCGAGCTGGCTGGCGCCGTCGACCTTGGCGGCTTCGAGCAGCTCACTGGGCAGGTCGGAGAGCCCTGCCGAGTAGACGAGCATCGAAAAGGCGGTGCCCCGCCATATGTTAGCGATAATGATCGCCAACATTGGCGTGGTGTACAACCAGTCCTGGCTGAGCCCAAGGTGGGCCAAGAAGGCGTCCAGGGTCCCCCCCTGGTAGAGATATGCGTACCAACAGAATGCGGCGACGATCTCCGGCATAACCCAGGCGCACATGATGAACCCGTTGAGAGTTGTCGTTACAAACTTGTTGCGCCCCCGCTCCAGGAGGGCGATAAGGAACCCGAGAGTGTTCTGCCCGACGACGGCTGAACCCAGGACGAAGATCGCCGTGAGGAGCAGGGACTTAATGAACAACGGGTCGTTGAACATGTGGGTGAAATTGAGGAAGCCGACCCACTTCGCGTGAGCCGCCCCAACGCCCGTCAACGCCTTGTTTGTAAAGGCGATGTACACGCTCCAGATGATGGGGCCCGCAATAAACAGGACCATGATCGACAGCGCCGGCGCCATGGGCCCGAGCCACTGCCAAATAGGCAACCGCTTACGACCGTTGATTGCGAGTGCCAACTTCCCCCTCCGAAGAACGACCAAGCCCCCCGGTAAGGAGGGCTTGGTGGCGGTCAAAGTTCACATGACAACTGGGACGTCGTCGGGTTTGGGCCGACAGCTCCCGATGCCAGCGGCAAAACCTACATCGGTGCCGCTTCTACATTAGAGGCACCAACGGTGGCGATGAGGTACTTGTTGTATGCCGCTGCGCCCTGGGCCGGGGTTTGTTGCCCGGTCATGACCTCGCCGGTGATCTCTTGGATTTCCGTGGAGAGCTTCGGGTATGCGGAGAACGCCGGCCGGAAGTGAGTGAAGGGGACGAACGTCGCGAACTCAGCGGTTATGGGGCCCTGCGCCTTGTAAGCCGGGGCCGATGCGACATCGAGGCGGCTGGCGACCTGCGAGGCGTGGATGTCGTAGAAGAGCGAGTTCTGCTGGTCCAGTGCGAGAGAGATGAAGTTGAAGGCCATCTGCTTGTTGGCGGCGTGTGAACCAACCGACAGCAGCCATCCTCCCGACATGCTCACGTGCCCTGGGCCCTGGCCGTTCTCGGTGGGCATAGGGGCTACACCCAGGTCCTTGGTATAGTCCGGCCACGGTTTGGCCCCGCCGGGTATGTAGTCGCCGACAACCCAGCTGCCATCGAGGTCGATCCCGAGCTTGTTCGTGGGCATGAGCCCTTGCTGTACGGTCTGCCAGGTGGTGGTCCCGAGGGCTGTTTGCACCGAGGGGCCCAGGTTGTTCTGGTGATAGATCTGCGCGTATTCGTTGAGCGCAGCCTCGAAGCCAGCTCCGGCCTGCTCCCACTTGGAGTGAGCGCTGTCCCACAGCCAGTTGTTCGTCCCGTACAGGAACATCTCAAAGCCCTGCATGGTGGAACCTTCGCCCTGGCCGGTGCCCCCGTACACGTTCATTGGGGTAACACCCGGTTCGGTGGCCTTGATCTTCGCGGCTGCCGCGAGCACCTGGCCCAGGTGGTCGGGTGCCACGGGACCGGGAGGCCGGCCTTGGCGAACACCACCTTGTTGTAGTACAGGCCACGGGTGTCAGTGCCCATGGAGACTCCGTAGATCTGGCCGCTGGAGCTCTTGGCGGCATCCTGTGCTGCCGGGGAGAACTCTTTCCAACCGGACCACTTGGACACATACGAGTTCAGCGGGGCCAGATAGCCGGCGGTGACGTCGCTGTTGACCAGGAAGGTGTCCTCGTACATGACGTCCGGCGCAGTTGACGCCGACGCGTTCATCAGGTCGAGCTTGGTGTAGTACGCGTTCTCAGCGGGGTTGGTGATCGGCTCGCCTTTGATAGTCCAGCCTGGGTACTTCGCTGCGAACTCGGGCGCTACCTTGTTTACAAGGACCTCCACCCAGCTGGGGTTCCCTTGGATTTGGTAAACCACGGTGATCACGCCCCCCGTGCTGGCTGATACCGGGGTTACTGCGGTCAGCATGCCCGCTGTGGCCACCCCTACTGTCGCTAGTCCGGTTAATACGAATTTTCGACGCATCGCGTTCCTCCTTTGGCCCGTGCCTCACCAGTAGTCTCGCTGGTTGCCCCGGATCGGTTGCGTGGATACTAAGTCAAGTTGATTTAGCTGTCAAGCATGGCCAAAAGGTCGCCCGGCCGCTCCGAACGAAGGGCCGACAGACAACATCCCAGCACGTCAACACGCCAATCCATGGCTGTCATGACCCGCGAGCGAGTACGTGGTGGCCCATCCACCACGTACCGACCAGGACAAGCTCACTGAACCGGTCAAGCGGTAAAAAGGAGTTAGAACATCATCTTGAGTTACTAAGTACCGAGGTCCTAGAGTCGCTGGGAGAGGTCTTCTAGTCATGTTCAGCGGTTCCAACTTGCCGAGGGTCGGCACCTACAACCTAAACGTCGTGCTCAGCTCGGTCCAGGCAGCCGACGGGATCAGCCGCGTCGAGATCGCCCAGCAGACGGGGCTGACCGCTCAGACCGTGTCGGTGATAGTCCGCCGCCTGATCGAACAGGGCATCGTCATCGAGAGCGGTTCTTTGGCCTCGACCGGCGGCAAGCCGAGGACGACGCTGCGCATCAACCCGACGGCCGCCTACGCCATAGGCATCCACTTCGACCCGATCGAGGTGTCGGTCGTGGTCGTGGACATGAAGGGCCAGCAACTGGTCCATTCGCGCCATGCCATCTCGCCGCGCCTCGAGCCCGAGGCCCTAATCGCCGAGGCTGCCACGGTCGCCCGCAAGCACCTGGCTGATCTCGGCATAGCTGATGAGCGGGTCCTGGGAGTAGGAGCTGCCTGCCCGGGCCCGATCGACCAGAGCCAGGGCCTGGTCATATCGCCACCGCGGCGGGACCGCTGGACGGAGGTGCCGATCAAACGCCTGCTCAAGCATTACATCGGGTACGACGTCATTATCGACAATGACGCCAACGCCGCTGCCATCGGTGAGCGCTGGTCAGGCCATGGGCGCACTGCTTCAGACTTCGCATTTTTGTACATGGGAACTGGCATCGGGGGAGCGATGTTCCTGTCAAAGCACATCTACCGCGGTATATCGCGCAATGCCGGGGAGTTTGGCCACATAGTCGTCGAACCGAACGGGACCCCATGTTATTGCGGTAATCGCGGGTGCTTGGAAGCGATGTGCAGCCCGGCTGCAATTGTGAGAAATGTCCGCGCCGAGCTGGCAATGGGCCGGGACAGCAAGCTGGCTGTCCTGTACGAAAAGGACCCCGAGCTGGTCGACCACACTGTAATTTGCCTCGCCGCAGTCGAGGAAGACCCCCTCGCCCGACGCGTGATCGACCAGGTGGCGGAGTACCTCGGTGATTGTGCGGTGACTATTGCCAACGCGCTCGATGTCGAATTGTTGATAATAGGTGGCAAAAGCGTGGCGTATGTGGCCGATATCTACAAAGACAAAGTGACCGAGTTCTTGCGGACCCGTCCTCTGGCGCGCAAGACCCACATTCTTGAAGTGGCTATTTCGGACATGGCCAATGAAGGTGCCGCGCTGGGGGCGGCGTCGTTGGTGCTCCACGCGGCTTACGCGCCCAACACAGCCGACCTCGTCAGCGTGTAACTAGGCTTACCCAGACAACTGCAAAGCCCCGGCGTTGCAGGACCTTTTCGAGGTGGTCAGCACTCCCCGCTCGTCGGTGGCCGGGCACAGGTCAACTGGGCGGCGAGAAAGCGTTACCGTGGTCCGGTACGGGATGGCGTCGATCGCCGGGTTGCCTTTCAGCGCAAGGATAGTCATGGTCGGCCCACCGTGGTACCCCAAAGGCCCGAGCCGGTTTGCGCCGTGGCCAATGTCACCCCTAGCTCGCCCCAAACAGCTCCCGTTGCTCCCGACGTTATAACCTTCGTCCTCCCAGGTGCCCCCCACCCGGCGGCAAAGGCCATTGAAGATGTCCGCCACGACCCAGATCGTGCTGTACCTGCCGGTGCTTATGACGCCGCCGCCGCGGGCGTCGTCGCCCCCGTAGATATTGTTGGCAGAGTTAGCCGAGAACGTCGACGCTGACACTACAGCCGTGCCCTTACCATTGAAATTGGCGTTGTCGATCGCGCCGCCGTACACGTCGGCGATGTTGCCCGAAAACGTCGAGGTCGACACGATCAGCGTCCCGCGGCTGGTGGCATCGTTGTCGGCGTTGTCGATGGCACCCCCGTCGCCGATTGTCTTGTTGCCCGAAAACGTCGAGCCCGACACGATGAGGGTACCCGTGCCGCCCCAGTCGGCGTTGTCAATCGCGCCAGCGTCGTCGGCGGCGGAGACATTGCCGGTGAAACTGGAACCCGTCACGCTGAGAGTGCCGCGGGCGTTGTCCGCATTGTCGATGGCCCCGGCGCGAGCGGCGACGTTGCCAACGAACGCCGATCCCGTCACCACGAGACGGCCATTGCCGCGTGTGTCGCCGTTGTCGATGGCGCCGCCGTCGCCGTTGATGGCGCTATTGCCCGAAAACGTAGAGCTCGAAACGATTACACTGCCATGGCCGTGCACATCGGCGTTGGCGATAGCGCCGCCATCGTCGTTCTCAGCATAATTGCCCAAGAACGTAGACCCAGACACGATGAGGGTGCCGGTGCCGGTGATGTCAGCGTTATCGATTGCTCCTCCATCGGCGTTGGCGTAGTCGTCCAAGAACGTGGAGCGCGACACGCTTACGAAGCCCCCATGAATATTCTCGATTGCCCCGCCGAGCCCGGGAGCCGTGGTGTTGTCGGCATGTCGGATAGTGACACCTTCGATGTCGACGTGTACTTTTGGTCCGATCGTGAGCACTGGCCCGTCGCAGGTCGCTGTCCCACACCCGGCGGGCTGGCCACGGTTGCCGCCCAGTGTGGGCTGCCTGACGCCGGCAGCCGGACGGATGAACAGCGGCGCCGATGAGGTTGTGCCCGGAGTGCTAACGGTCCAATTGCCCACGTAAACCCCGCTTTGACCGGAGCTGGCCAGGTCAACGCTGCTTCCTGCTGTGGCCTTGGAGAGTGCCTCGCCGAGCGTGCATTCCTCCGAGGCGTTGCCCGTTTCCGGGCAACTGGTCGGCGACCGGGCCTCTCCGTGGACGTAGGCGTACCACGTCGTTGCTGAAGCCGATGCCGGGGAGGCAGGCCCAGCTACCTCTAGGGCCCCGCCCGCGACGACAAACAAAGCGACGCCGGCGCCGATGCCGCTTCGCCACCGAGCCCCGCCAGCAGACCGCATGTGCTTACTGTAGACCACCTCTTGATTGTGTGCTGTCGCGGATTATCCGGCGCGAGATCTCCAGCTCTTCGTGCGGGACCGCTTTGGCCACACGGCTAAAAATTTCTCGAAGCTCGGCAACGGGGAGCTTGGGGTGCCGGTTTTCGTCGAGCAAGCCGTTGCGCTCCTGGCCTGTATCTGTCAGCTGCGTGTAGCAAAACCCACTGATCTGATCGTTCTCACATATCGCATCAACCAGATCTTTGAGCTGCGCCGCGAACTCCGATGGCGAGGCCACGGTGGCGTAGCCGAACCACTCCTCGTCCCCGCTCGGTGCATAACTGAGCCCGCCGAACTCGCTCAGCACGATCGGTTGGCCGCGGTCTGCGTCAAAGCGCGGGAGCAGCACTCGGCGCAGCCAACGGCGCCCATTGAGGGACTGGGCGAGTTGTTCACGGTCCCCGTAACGTTCTCGCAACCCAGCGCCCGTCGGGGAGTAGTCATGAATGGTCCAGATGTCGCTTTTTACGTGCTCCCACCCGTCGTTGGAGACAACAGGCCGAGCCGGGTCGACCGCCTTCGTGAGGTGGTACAGCGACAGCGCAAAGTTCGCCTCTTCTTCACGAGCCTCGATGTCGTCGACGCCCCAGCTCTCGTTGAGGGGCACCCATGCAATGATCGAGGGATGGCTGCGGTCACGGTCCAGCACCTCGAGCCACTCCTTGGTCACGCGCTCGACAACCCGGCTCGAGTAGACATATGCGCTCGGCATTTCCGACCAGACGACGATGCCCAATCGGTCAGCCCAATAGAGGAACCGCGGGTCTTCGATCTTTTGGTGGAGCCTTACCCCGTTGAAGCCAAGCTCTTTGATCAGCTCCACCTCCGTGCGAAGCGCCTCAGACGATGGTGCTGCTAAATGTGACTCCGGCCAAAAACCTTGCTCAAGGGCAAGCCGAAGGTAAAAGGGGCTCCCGTTCAGGATGAACTTGCCGTCCGCAACTTCGACGCTGCGCAGGCCGAAATAGCACCGGACGCGGTCGATATCCGCGCCATCGTCATCGACAAGGCGAACCTCGGCATCGACGAGGTTCGGTTCGTTGGGCGACCACCACAGGTCCTCTATTTCGCGCAGGCCCGGGACCGCGCTGAGAGCAATGTCCAAGTGGCTGTGCGGTTCGAAAAGGCGTGAAGAGTGTTCGGCTAGGAGCCGTCCGCTTTGGGACAGTCGCGCCCGGACCGTCACAAGGCCCTTTGGCGCACGGCTGAGCGCGATATCGAAGCCCACCCTGGCATGGCGGAGATCCGCCTGCCAATGAGTGGAGACGATGTGCAGGCCCGGCACGACCTCCAGCCATACGGACTGCCAGATGCCGCTCGTCCTGCGGTACCAGATACCGTGAGGCTGCTCGGCCCAGGATTGTTTACCCCGCGGCTGCGTCAGGTCTTGTGGTGCGTCCTCCGCTCGTACGACAAGGACCAGATCCCCGCCCGCCTTAGCGGGACCGGTCACGTCACAGCTAAAAGGAGTGTGGCCCCCTTCATGGCTGCCGACCAGTTGCCCGTCCGCCCAGACCGTCGCCGCATAATCGACGGCGCCAAAGTGGACGATGACACGCTTGGGGCCGAGGTCGCCCGGCACACTGACATTGCGCCTGTACCAAAGGACCTCGTGGAACCCGGGGTCGTCTATCCCCGAGGCACTCGATTCCGGTGGGAAGGGCACGCGGATCCTGCGGGTAAACGCTTCGTGCCCAGGACGGTACCAGCCCTCTTGTTCCCCCCGGTCCTCGTCATCGTAGGCGAAGTCCCAAGGCCCGTTGAGGTCGGTCCACTGGTCGCGGACCATCTGCGGCCGAGGGTAATCCCCTTCTACGGAGGCGGCGCCACCTTCAGGTCCCATTGTCCCGCTTCCTCAGTGGCGGTGAGACGTGCCGGGTAGGCCAGGAGCAAGGACGTCCAGGGCGCCGTCCGGGACCGTTATCGCCTCGGCGACCCGCCGCTGCCACCACTCCCGCCAGGCGGCTTGACGGCGATCGGAGGCTAGTTCGCTCAGGATTTCGTCCTTGCATTCGGCAAACGGGCGGACGTACGCGGGCCGGACGGCATCGACGACGAGCACATGCCAGCCGAAATGGCTCTCGACCGGGCCGTAGACCCTATGGGGCTCCGCAGAGAAAATGCACTCCTCCAGCGCACCGGCGAGCTGGCCGCGCTCGACCCAGCCGAGGTCCCCGCCGCGGGCCCGTGTCCCGGCGTCGAGGGACTGCGCTGCAAGGTCGGCCAGTTCGCTCGCGCCAGTTGCCTCCTGGTACACGCGTTCCGCCTCGTGCCGGTCGCTGAGCAGCACGTGCCGCACCCGCCGTGCCTCGGCGACCCTGTAGCGGTAAGTGTTGGCCCGATAGCAGCCGAGGGCCTCCAGTTCGCTCGGTGGGCTCAGGCGGAGCTCACCGGCCTCCTGGAGGCAGTCGACCCAATTGTCAGGAGAGCCGGGGCTGGTGACGCCAAGCCGGGCTGCCTCCAGGGCCGCCAACCGGTCCAGGAGGAGGGAACGTGTGCCCCAGGAACGAATGGCGTTGGCCCTGTTCTGTCCCGCCTCGGCACCGATCTCGTCAGGGGCCGGGCAAAGGCCAAGGCGCAAGCCCACCGTGGAGGCGGCGAGCTCCACCAGGTATGCAGCAAGTTCTGGCTCCGCCACGACGGTCCCTCCGACCGACCCCAGGACCGCCGCCTGGGCGGCATCGTCAATCACGGTGGCCGGCAGAGGCATGGTGGGCCGCGGCGACGGACTTCGCTTCGCCCGGATTGTGGCCCAGGCGCAGTGAGATGGCGGGCGAGTACCAAAGCCTCCCGAAGTAAGTGACCTTGAACAACGCCCAGGACTCGAGGTGGCCTTGCCGCGGGCCCCGCACCTCGGTCTCGACCCGCACCTGTTGACCAGGGGCGAGGTGCACTCCCTGTACCCAGGGGCCGGTCAACGGCCACGTCTCGAACGGGGAAAGCAATTGGACCTCCGCCCTCAGCTCCCCGGCGGTGCGATTGGTCAGGCGAAGGGCAAGAGCCGCGCTCGCCCCGGGCCCTACCACGATCTCGTCGGTCTCCAGGTCTGCCTCGAGCTCTGCTCCCAGCTGGCCGCTCGGGTGGCCGAAAGGAGCCGGGGGCGACAGGAGCCCGAACTCGCCGGCGCCCGCTTTGCCGTTGAGCTCTTCAGCCTCCGCCAGCGGGGGTAGTACGTCGACCGTGACCACGTCCTCTTGTACCTGACCGCTGCCGTCGCTCGCTCTCACGGACAGGAAACGGCGCCCCGGGCGAGAATCTTCCGGGGCACGGAAGCGGACCGGCACGCGGAGGAAGGCCCCGGGGGCCAGCGAGAACAGTTTGCTCGGGGGGTCGACCTCCCAGCCTTCGGGGCCGAGGAGCTCCAGCTCTCCCGAGTACGTCCCTTGAGCGGCGCCCGAAGCGACCTGAGCGATGAACTCGCCTTCGTCACCGGAGCGGACGACGAGCGCCGTAGCCAGCGCGTGGACGGCCAACGCCTGGTTCCCCATAGGGGCGGCCCCCTTGTTATGCAGCCAGTACCGGCTGAAAACGGGTTGCGCCGGTTCGGTCGCCAAGGGCTCGCTGGCCTCCAACGAGCCGACCTTCAGCTCTGGCGGGCGAGGAACAACGAGGCGGACCGTTGCCAGTTGCCCGGGCTCCAGGGACACGGCCGCGCCGCGGCTCGGGAGATCTCCGGCGACTAGCGGCAAGTCCTGGCCCGGCCCCTCCTCCAGGAGGTTGACCGAGCCGCGCCCCTGCCAGGCCAAAACGGCTCTCGAGCGTGACATCGGTGCCATGACCCTCGGCCTCGTACAGGCGAACAGTAAGTTCGGCTCCCTGTTCGGGCACATCGCCGGCGGGGCCGTGCCCGCTCGAGGCCAGGTGGTTGCCCGCCGGCTTTACCGCGGCTAGGACGGCCTTGCCAGGCCCTTCCGTCTGGCGAACGCCGAGGAGGCGGGCGTCGCGGGGCAGCACCCCGGGATGAGGCTTGGCATAGGTCCCTATCAGTGGTCGGTTATATGCCTGCGCTTCCTGCACGCAGCCGGCTTGACGCCAATCGCCAGGACCGGCCACAAGCGCGTGGTCGAACACATGGCTCCAATGTTCGAGCTCGAAGGCCGACCCGTCGGGCGCCGTGCGACGAGGAGGGTCGATCCACACCCCCGACGGCCAGCCGCTACAGGCTCGCAATAGTGACACGTAAAGACTGCCCGACGAGTCGACGGCAAAACCGGGGGTCCCCCTGTTGATGATCGCTACCGTCCAACCGGGTACGTCCTCGCGGTGGGGGACCAGTGAAGCGGGCTGCGCGACACTTATGCCGCCCCGTCATCATCTCGGTCGCCAGGTCAGAGGCCGCCACCGCGGTCTTGTTCTCGTCGCTCGCCGCCACCACCAGCACGGGCAGCGCCCGAGCGTCGCGCAGGTCAGCATTTGGCTGCCAGCGCTCGGCCAACGGGCGCGTCGGCGGCACCAGGACACGGGCCCAGCCCTGACGAGCTAGCTGGTCCTCGAGCTCAGCCTTGTAGGCGGGCCCTGCATCTTCCAAGACCGCGGCTACAAATGAGTTTTCCGTCGGGCCTCCGACGGCGATGCGGAAATCCGGCAAGTTGGAGTCTCCGTGGAGTGCCCCGTAACGGTTCCCCTGCGCCTCCGAACAAGTGGCAGTTACTCCCTTTTGGATGAGCGCAACCACGAGTTGACGAGCCCAAGGCGCGGCGCCCATTCCTGGCGCCGTAACGATCTCGGCTACCCCCACTGCGCGGCGGTGATAGGCGGGGCCGCCCTCGGACGCCTCAACTACCAGGGTGGTGGAAAGGCCGAACCACTCCGCCGCCGGGTTGTCCAGTGTCCACGGCGCCGCGGCCGAGTCGTTGTCGAGCAGGGCATAACCGCGTGCAACCACGGCGTCCCCCACGGCTGAGACCGGCGTAGCCCCGGCCAGGACCGTAGGGAACCGCAGGCGCAGTAACTTGTCCTTGGCCGCCCAACCATGGATCTCCGTGCGCAGCTCGGCGCGGCGGATGCCCCGCCACAGCGTCACAACCTGGCGGTAGTCAAAGCCGTCACTGCCGGCTCCCCCGTCTCCGCCTAGCTCCATCCGGCCGTCGACGACCAAACGTTCTCCGAGAGCGGAGGTTTCCCGCTGGACGAGCGCCTGGCGGGAGCTGGAACGGGCCGGCTTCCCGAACGGCAGCAGGTGCCAGGGCCCTTCGCCGAAAACCGGGTGGTCCGGGTACTCGTGGTAAACGACTAGCTCGTTAGCAACTTCTCCGATCGGGACGAGCTCGAAGCCACTGGCTCGTTCCGTTATGCGGACCAGGCCCCCACCCCGGGACGGTTCGCTGGCGACCTCGAAATACTCATTGGCGATCTCGGCTCCCGGCGCGGGTGCCCAACCGTTCCCCGGCGTAGCGACGGCCGCCCGATGGCGGAGGCCAAAAGTGCGGTACCCGACCCCGGGCACGTCGGCAGCCAGGAACCGGAGCCGGACGGTGGCGGGGCCGTCAGCGTCTTCGACAAGGACCGGCAATGCCTGCCCGGAAGTACCGGTAACATCTGGGACCTGCCCAGCCGGCGGGGCGGGCACCTCCAGGCAGACCAGGTCAGAACGGTCGTCGCCTGTGGTATTGGAGACAACGACGGCGATGTCCTCGCCACTTGTGTCGACGGCAGCAACCAACTGTTGGCGGCAATGCTCCTCGACCTGACTGGCCAGTTCGAGGGATTCGCGCCAACCCGCAAGGAGATCCAGGTACACCTGGTCCGACTCCGACCCGGTGATCCCGTCGTGGTGGGCACCGAAAACCAGTTGACGCCAGGCTTTGTCGAGGGCCCGGTGCGGGACCGCGGCGCCCAGTACGTGGGCAAGAGCCGCCATCGTCTCGGCGTCGGCGAGCTTGCTCTCGGCTAATCTCTGCGCCTGTTTTGTGTCGATGAAAGAAACGTCTTTGCCGGTGTAAATCGGGTTCATGTCGCGGCTTTGGGGCGACGGTGCCACACCCCGGCGTGACGAGCTGGTCCCGGACCGCAGCAAAGAACTCACGGGGCAGGCCGACCTCGAACCGGGGCCACACATAACGAGCAGCCCCAGGTTTCAGCGATATCGGAGACGAAGCGGCTGGGAGGGGTGTAGTCGGTACCGACCGGCAACAGGGTCACCTGGGTGGCCGACACTTGGGCGAGGTCGGAGAAGAGCTCGTAAGCCCTCCACATCGAGCCTTCCAGCGAAGTTGCCCGCTCGAGCTCCCAGCCGGATGAATAGTGGTTCGGCATGTAGCTCGTAAGAAGCCCACGGCCGTTTGGGGCGACCCATTCGAACTCGGACGGGAACTGCATCCACGAGGTCGACCCGGTGTGGTGGTGCGGCCCCCACTGATGGAACGGCCCCCGCGCCCACGCCGCCGAATCCAGCCCGCAATCGGCCATGATGCCTGGGAACTGGGGGTCGTGCCCGAACACATCCAGTTGCCAGGCGCTGCGGGGGTCGGCGCCCATGACGTCGCGTTGGAAGCCGATGCCGTAGACCGCCGCGCGAATGGCCGTTTCCGCGCCCGTCAGGTTGGTGTTGGGTTCGTTGTACGTGCCGCCGACAATTTCCAACCGCCCCGCCTCGAGAAGAGCCCTCATTTCTGCTCGGCGGTCCGGGTAAAGGTCCCAGAACGGCTTAAGGTAGTCCACTTCGGCGAGCACGAACTTATAGCGAGGGTCGACGCGCGCCCGTTGCAGGTGCGCCTCCACCAGGACCAGCCCCGTGTGCTGGAACGTTTCGCGCTTGTCCTGCGCCCAGAGCAGTTCGTCCCAGCCCGACGTGTAGCCGGCCTGGGTGTTCCACCAAACAGGGTCATAGTGAAAGTGGGAGACCATGAGCATGCGCCAACCGGGTTCGCGCACGATCACATCGGCTTCGGCCTCGGCCCGCTCGGAGCCGACTTCGGCCACGGCCCTGACCCTGACCACGCTCCCCGGGCGCTGGTCGGGCCCCACCACCATGGGCACCTCGACTACAACGCCTTCGGGCAGCGGTGGTCGCGGCGTGTACCTCCCGGGGCCGGCGAGCCCAGGGTCGTTGTTGGGCGCCCAGGCCGGCCCGCCCTCCTGACCCGCTCGTTCAGGGCCGAGCTGCCCGCGCCACGGCGTCGCCGCTAGCAACTGCGGTCCCTCGAGGCTGACCGTCGCACTCGTCCCCGCCGGAGCTTCGGCGACGACGACCCTGACCACTTGCGCCAATTGGTCACCGGCAAGGACAAAGCAATAAGTAGAGGAGACGGAGCTGACCCGCATGTCCTACCGCCCTCCTTCGAGCTTGCGGCTCCGCTGCTGTGACCCTGGGCCGCCGTAGGGATAGTCAGCCGCCCCCGGGTCGCTCACCCGGTCCAGCGTCGCGATCTCTTCCGACGTCAGGTCGAGGTCGGCCGCCCCCAGGTTGTCGTCGAGCTGCTGGACAGTCCGGCAACCCAGGATCACCGAGCTGACCGTGGGCCGGTCCCGCAGCCAGCTCAGCGCCACCTGGGCCATGGAGCACCCTCGCCCGCCGGCAATAGTCTCAACAGCCGCCAAGACTTGCCACGTCCGCTCCTGGGGGCCGCGGCGCCCGTAGGCCTCCACCCCTCGCTCCGGGTCTTCGCCAAGGCGCGTGGCCCCGGTCGGCAGCTGGTCGCGCCGGTACTTGCCGGTCAACCAACCACCTCCGAGCGGGGACCAGGGGAGCAGGCCCAGCCCCTCGGCCTGGCAGGCGGGGACTATCTCCCATTCGATTTCGCGCACCAACAAGTTGTACTGCGGCTGGAGCGTAACCGGACGGCTGAGATGAGATGCCTTCGCCACGTCAACCGCTTTTTGGACCTGCCAGCCAGTGAAATTCGACAGGCCCACATAGCTGACCTTGCCCATGCGCACGGCATCGTCGAGTGCCCGCAGCGTTTCGTCGATAGGCGTGAGGGGGTCAAAGCCGTGGACCTGGTACAAGTCGATGCACTCCACGCCGAGCCTGCGCAGCGACGCGTCGATCGCTCGGCTCAAATGCCGACGGGAGAGCCCGAGGTCGTTGGGGCCAGGCCCCGTCGGGAACCGGCCCTTCGTGGCGATCACCGCCAGCTCGCGGATCTCCGGCGACTGCTTGGCCAGCCAGCGACCGATGATCGACTCCGACTTGGTGCCGCTATAGACGTCGGCCGTGTCGACCAGGTTCCCGCCCGCCTCGAAAAAGCGGTCAAGCTGAGCATGGCTGATGGCCTCGTCCGATTCGGAACCAAAGGTCATGGTGCCCAGGGCCAGGGTCGAAACGGCGCAACCGCTGGCGCCGAGAGTGCGATAGCGCATCAAAATCGCCTTCCTTCTTTCTCTGTCTTTTCGTGGAGCCACCCGTCAGGTGACGATGTTGTGAAAACGTCTGCTTGCGGAAAACGTCTACCGCTCAGGCCGCTCAAAGCAGTTCAGGGTCGGGCGTCATTGCGTCCCGCACCAGCGCGGCGAGGTCGGCGGTTGCCCGCAGGAACTGGCGTAACGTACGAAGGGTCGGCCCGAACGAGTCCAGGTCTTCCATGGCCAACCCGTCCTCGTCGTACGCTCGGCGAAAGTCTGGGAAACGCCTGGTCAAATCGGCGATTATCGCCGGTGCCACCGGGCGGTCTATCGCTGGCTCTACGGGGATGTCGCTGGCGTTGATGCGCACCTGCCAGGCGTGGGGCGGCGAGACGACGATGTCGCCCCCGATGAGCTCGCTCCAGTGGAAATGGTTACGGAACGCGGCCGAGAGCAGCCGCGTCCGGTAGCCCCGCTCCATGAAGATCTGGTACGCCTTTTTGAACACGGCCACGCCAGCCCATTCGAGGTGACCGGGGTCGGTGAGGATGCCCTCCTTGTCTGCCCTCACCTTGAGCCAATCGTCGAGCCTCCCAACCATGATCGTGCAAACCGGTCCCATGCTCGATATGTCTTTGCCTTCCGCCTCCCTGCGGCGCAGTCCCCGCTCGACAGCCTCGGCCACCATGACAGCTTGCGAGACCGTAAAGCTCACTGTGGCGTTGATGCTGATGCCAGAGTAAGTGGCTTCCTCGATAGCGGGTATTCCTGCGGCCGTGGCCGCGATCTTGACGATCATGTTGCTGGCCAACGCGTTGAAACGACCGGCTTGGGCCAGGATCGCTTCGCTGTCGCGGTAATAACGTGGGTCGGTCTGGATGGAAAGACGACCATTGCGGCCCTTTTCCTCTTGGAAAATAGGGGCCAGGAGGGAGGCGGCGTTCTTGGAGACCTCTTCCACCAGCATCCAAGCAATCTCATCCTCGTTCGCCGTCGGGTTAACCTCGATGAGCTCTTGTAGCCGCGGCATCCAAGTGGACCGTTCGCGCTGGACGATGCTGAGCACGATAACGGGGTTGCAAGTAGCCCCGACGGCTCCGTTGTCAATGGCGTAGGCCAACTCCGAAGCGGATGCCGAGTCGTTCCACAAACATGTGGGAGTCGTCTGGGTCATCTCATACAAAGGGCTCTTGTACGCGCCGTTCCTGGTCGTCCCCACTCAGCTCACCTGCCTGTCTCCGATGTCGCTTTGGTGCCCACCCCTGATCGTCGCCGCGGCGGCCGCCGGCGGCTGATAGCCCATTCGGCGCGATATTTCGGCGGCTCCGTTGGTCACAAGCTCTACCGCCCGCTCGCCCCCTCCATAACCCAGGATCGCCGACCGCATCCCGCCCACCGATATGGCGGCGTGGACCTGGCCGCTGTGGTCGAAGATGGGAGCGCCCACAGAAGTGATGCCCACGGTAACGTCCTCGTCGCTGATCGTATAGCCGAGGTGCCTTGCCTCCTCGAGGAGCGCCACGATGCCCGCCTGGGTGGTCGGCGTCCGAGGTGTACGCGGCTCGAGCTTCGCCTCGGCGAAATAGTCGTCCCAGTACTCGCGGGGCTCGAACGCGAGCAGCACGCGCGGGCCTGCACCCAGGTGCAGCGGCAGGGCCCCGCCGAGCTGGAGGGCCATCGAGCGGATGTGAACACCCTCGATCCGGTCTATGCACACGGCCTCGTGATGGCGCCGGACCACGAGGTAGACGGTCTCTTCCAGTTCGGCATGAATAGTGTTCATCACCGGCGCTGCCCGCTCACGCACATCGAACCTCAGCCCGACGAGCGAGCCCAGCCGGAACAGTTCCAGGCCGAGGCGGTAGGTACCAGGTCGGGGCCCCTCCTCTAGGTACCCGAGCACTGCCAGGTCCTGGATAAGCCGGTACACGGTAGGGCGAGGCTCGCCTAGGCGCTGTGCCAGGGACGCCGGCGTCGAGTCGGGGAACTCGGCCAGTACCTCCAGCAGGCGAGCCGCCTTTGCCAGCACCTTTATACGCGGCGAACTCATTTATTACCTCTCACATTGTGAACAAGCGTCCAAATAGTACATTAACCAATGTGACGAGGACTGACCGATGAAAGCACCTCCCGGCGGCGTCGAAGAGCGGCTCGCCGGAGCTCCGATCTCATGGGGCGTCTGCGAGGTCCCGGGCTGGGGCATCATGCTGCCGCGCGAGCGGGTCCTTTCGGAGATGCGGGAGCTCGGCCTGAAGGCCACCGAGCTCGGTGCCCTCGGCTATCTGGGGGACCAGCCCGGCGAGATCCAAGCTTTGCTAGTCGCAGAGCTCCCTGGGCGCGGTCGGTGGCTTCGTGCCTCTGACCCTCCACGACCCGGCGAAGCGGGCGAAGGCGGAGCAGGACGCTGAGCGGGCCGCGCGACTACTCGGCGGCGCGGGTGGCTCGTACTTTGTCACCGCGGTCGTGGTCGACGAGGCATGGTCCACGCCTTTTGACCTGGACGCTCGGCAATGGGACGAGGTCGCCGCCCAGCTGGCCCTGGTCGACCAGGTCTGTGCCCGGCACAACCTGCGCCAGGTGCTCCATCCCCACGTCGGTACCCTGGTCGAAACGGCCGAGCATGTACAGGAGGTCCTCTCCCGATCGGATGTGGCGTGGTGCCTTGATACCGGCCACCTTGCCATCGGCGGAGTGGACCCCGTTTCGTTCGCGACCGACCATGCCGACCGGGTCCAACTGGTCCATCTGAAAGACGTCGACCTTTCCTTGGCCCCGGCCGTCCTGCACCATGAAATGTCCCTGCTCGACGCGACCCGCTCGGGCTTGTTCCGCGCTTTGGGCCAAGGCAACGTCGACGTGGCAGCAGTCGTGGCGGCGCTCGAAGGGCGGGGCTACGCAGGATGGTACGTGCTCGAGCAGGACACGACCATCGAAGGCGCCGATGCCGGGTCGGCCAACCCCTCGGCCGACGTAAAACTGAGCATCGATTATCTGCGCGGGGCCGTTCGGCAGCAGGTGAAGTGAGCGCGCCGGGCCACGGGGCGCGCCGGCGCCGCTGCGCGTTGGCCTGATCGGTGCCGGACGGATCGGCAGGATGCACGCGGGTCTACTGGCCGGCGGGATCAACGGCGCCGTGCTTTCGGCGGTGACGGACGCCATGCCGGACCTGGCCGAGGAGATCGGTCGCACCTACAACGTGCCGGCGGTCGGAACCGACCGGTTGATCGCCGATCCCGCCATCGACGCCGTGGCCATCTGTGCTCCCACGAGCACCCATGTGCGCTACATCATCGAGGCCGCCGAGGCGGGGAAGTCGATCTTCTGTGAGAAGCCTGTATCGCTCGAGCTGGCTGAGGTCGACCGAGCGCTGGCGGTCGTATCACGTGCGGGTGCTCGTCTCATGGTGGGTTTCAACCGGCGCTTCGACCCGTCCCACGCCGCAGTCAGAGCGGCCGTCGCCAACGGGTCAGTGGGTGCTCCCCACCTCGTGCGGATCACGAGCCGCGACCCAGAACCGCCACCGATGAGCTATGCCCGGGGATCGGGGGGCATCTTTCTCGATATGACGGTTCACGACTTCGACATGGCTCGCTATGTGGTCGGCAGCGAGGTAGTCGAAGTAACTGCCGCCGGCGCCGTACGGATCGAGCCCGAACTTGAAGAGATCGGCGACGTCGACACGGCGGTGACCATGCTCCGCCACGAGAACGACTGCCTGACGGTGATCGACAACAGCCGCCAGGCAAGCTACGGGTACGACCAGCGAGTGGAGGTGCTCGGGGCCAAAGGCCTGGCCGGCTCCGACAACCCGCGCACGACTACGGCGTTCACCTGGGACGGGAGCGGGGCTCGCGCGGCGACGCTGCCGTACTTCTTCATCGAACGCTACCGGGAGTCGTACTTGCGACAATGGGAAGCCTTCGTCGCCTCGGTGGCATCCGGGACGCCGCCTCCAACCTCGGGGGCCGACGGTCGTGCCGCCCTTGTCCTCGGCCTAGCGGCCAAGCGGTCGCTTTTGGAGCACCGTACAGTGCAAACCGCCGAGATCCAACCTCAGGTGGGCACCGGACGGCTCGAGGTATGACCGGCGACGCTGAACCGGAGCGGTCGCGCCCGCTGCTGTTGCACCGGCGCGCCGGGACATTGGCCAACGGCCCGTGGGCGATCGAGCTCAGCCAATCGGAGGCCGGTTGGTCGTGGACTTCGCTTCGTGTCCTGAGCCTGGGGCCGGGCGCTTCGCACACATTTGCCACTGGCGACGAGGAGGTGCTCGTTATGCCTCTCAGCGGTTCTTGCACCTTGTCGTCCGCTGGCGTCCAGCACCGGCTCCGCGGCCGTGCCAGCGTCTTCGCCGGCCCCACGGATTTCGCCTACGTACCGGGCGGTTCGACGGTCCAAGTAACGAGCGAGCAGGGTGGCCGGTTCGCCGTCCCTGGGACCAAAGCCGAGGTACCGCTGCCTCTGCGGTACCAGCCGGCTGACCAAGTCGCCGTCGAGTACCGCGGAGCCGCCAACTGCTCGCGGCGAGTCGTGAACTACTGCATGCCGGGCACGTTCCCGGCCGACCGGCTCCTGGTTTGCGAGGTGTTCACGCCCGGCGGCAATTGGTCGTCCTACCCGCCTCATAAACACGACCAGAGCGGCCCGGACGAGGCGGAGCTGGAGGAGATCTATTACTTCGAAGTCGCAGCCGGCCCATCGGGTGAGCCCGGCCTCGCCTACCAGCGCGTCTACGGCACGCCGGAGCGCCCGATCGAGCTCCTGGCCGAGGTAGGCACGGGTGACGTCGTGCTTATCCCCCACGGTTACCATGGGCCATCGATGGCCGCTCCCGGCTACGACCTCTATTACCTGAACGTCATGGCGGGGCCAGGGCAACGGGCATGGCGGGCGACTGATGACCCCGCCCACGCGTGGATCCGGGCCACGTGGGCCGGCCAGGTCGTCGACCCACGGGCCCGGTCGACGGTGGCGGCCCCGGCGGACAGGGAGTAGCGAATGAGCACAACTCGCCTGACCGTGGGCCAAGCGGTGGTCCGCTTCCTACCCCAGCAGTTCACTGAGCGCGACGGGCGTGAACATCGGCTAATAGAGGGCTGTTTTGGCATTTTCGGCCATGGCAATATCGCCGGGCTGGGCCAGGCTCTTTTGGAATCAGAGCTGCAAGACCCAGGCGCCCTCGTGTACCGCCAGGCTCGCAACGAGCAGGGGATGGTCCATGCCGCCGCCGCCTTCGCTCGCATGCGGGACCGCTTGTCGACCTTGGCGTGCACGTCATCCATCGGGCCGGGAGCCACCAACATGGTCACCGGGGCAGCGCTAGCGACGATCAACCGGCTCCCAGTCCTGTTGCTCCCTGGCGATATTTTCGCCACCCGGGTGGCGGACCCCGTACTTCAACAGCTCGAGCACACGGGCCAAAGAGACGTCTCGGTAAACGACGCCTTCCGCCCCGTGTCCCGTTTCTTCGACCGTGTAGCCCGGCCGGAACAGCTGCCCGATGCCCTTCTGGGTGCGATGCGCGTGTTGAGCGACCAGGCCGAAACCGGTGCCGTCACCATCTGCCTCCCCCAGGATGTCCAGGCCGAAGCCTTCGACTGGCCCGACGAGCTTTTCCGGCGCCGGGTGTGGCACGTGGACCGGCCGGTGCCCGACCGCTCTGCCCTAGCAGCGGGCGGCCGCCATAATTCGTAGCGCCCGGCGCCCGCTGATCGTGGCTGGGGGAGGCGTGATCTACTCAGAGGCGACCGAAGCCCTGCGCGCCTTGGCAGAGGCCACGGGCATACCGGTAGCCGAGACTCAAGCAGGAAAAGGCTCGCTTCGCTTTGACCACGCCCAAGCGGTGGGTGCCCTTGGCGCAACGGGGACGACCGCGGCCAACGCCCTGGCCCGTTCGGCTGATGTGGTCATCGGGGTCGGGACTCGCTGGAGCGACTTTACGACCTCGTCCAGGACAGCGTTTGCCCACCCCGAAGTTCGGTTTGTGAGCTGCAATATCACCCGGTTCGACGCCGTGAAGCAAGCCGGCGAGCCCTTGGTGGGAGACGCTCGTGTGGTATTGGAACAGCTCGGGGAAGCCCTGGCCGGATGGTCGGTGGAGCCCTCCTACCGGGAGGAGTCCCGCAGGCTGGCGCAAGAGTGGGATGCCACGGTGGAGCGGGCTTACAAATTGGGCCACCGGCCGCTCCCGGCGCAGTCCGAGGTGATCGGAGTGGTCAACCAGCTCAGTGGCCCGCGCGACGTAGTGGTATGCGCGGCGGGCGCGATGCCCGGAGATCTCCACAAGCTGTGGCGAACACGCGACGCCAAGGGTTACCACGTCGAGTACGGCTACTCCTGCATGGGTTACGAGATCGCCGGCGGCCTGGGGGCCAAGCTGGCCTGCCCGGACCGGGAGATCTACGTTCTCGTCGGCGACGGCTCCTACCTGATGATGGCGCAGGAACTGGTCACCGCCGTCCAGGAGAACATCAAGCTCACGGTCGTCTTGGTCAACAACCACGGCTTCGCCTCTATCGGGGCGCTCTCTGAGGCGGTCGGCACACCACGCTTCGGCACCTGGTACCGCGAGCGCAACCACAGCACAGGCCGCCTCGACGGCGACGTGCTCCCTCTCGACTTCGTGGCCAACGCGCAGAGCCTCGGGGTGACGGCGTGGCGCGCCGGTACCATCGACGCCTTAGCCGAAGCGCTGATCGCGGCGAAGTCAGTCCCCGGACCAGTCCTCGTAGAGGTCGAGACGGACCCATTGGTCCCCGCTCCCGATAGCGGGTCGTGGTGGGACGTACCCGTCGCCGAGGTGTCCCACCTGGACGCTACCCTCGAAGCGCGCAAGTCCTACGAAGTGGAGAAGGGCCACCAGCGCCATTACCTTTAGGCGTTGCTGCTAGGCGTTGCTGCCCTGGGGGAGAACGAGGCTGTCGACATTTTCGGGTGCGCCTGAGGCGGCGTAAAAGAAACCTTGCGCGCGATCGCAACCGAGATCGATAAGAACCTCGCGTTGGCTCGCTTGCTCCACTCCCTCGGCGACCACAGTGAGGTCGAGCGCATGCGCCACCACGATGATGGCGGAAACAACGGCCCGGTCTCTCTGGTCGGTAACAAGGCCATCGATGAACGACTTGTCGATCTTGACAAAGTCGAGCGGGAACTGGCGTAGGTAAGCGAGCGAAGAGTAGCCCATGCCGAAATCGTCCAGGCCGATCTTCACGCCGAGGGCTCGCAGGGAGCGGAGCCCGGTCATGGCCGAATTCGAGGCTTCCATGAGCACCTGCTCGGTCACTTCGACTTGGAGGTCACTGGGAGGCACGTTGTTCGCCTTGAGGTGGTCGACGACCGCCTGGCGGAAATCGATGTCAGCCAGGTGCCGGGCTGTGACATTGACGGCGACACCGCCAAACTTGGCCCCCAGCCGACCACGCCACGCCCCGGCTTGTTTTACGGCGTCGGCGAGCACCACCTCGTCTATGGGGATCAACAACCCGGTCTCCTCGGCCACGCCGAGGAACGAGCTCGGCAGCCGCAGGCCGTCGTCGGCCTCACGTATGCGGACGAGGGCTTCGGCGCCGAGCGGGTAGCCGCTCCTGATGTCCACCATCGGCTGGTACTCGACCACGATGCGGTCCTCGTCAAGGGCGCGCCGCAGCATGCGTTCTGTGACCATGCGTTCGACGGCAGTGGTGCGAAGTTCCTCGTCGAAAACGGCCACCCGGTCCCGGCCCTTGTCCTTCGCCCGGTACAGGGCCAAGTCGGCCTCGGAGAGCAGTTCCACGCCACTGCGCTGGCTATCGGCGGTGCACGCCACGCCAATGCTCATGGTGCAGCTGAACTCGTCACCATCGAGGTGGAACGGCTTACGCCCATCTTCGATTATCCGGTTGGCCAGTGTGATAGCCGCTGCCTCGTCGGTGACCCCTTCGGCCACGAGCACGAACTCGTCACCGCCCAGGCGGGCCAACGTGTCAGCCGGGCGGAGGTGGTGCGTCAGGCGCTCGGCTATCTTCAGCAGCACATCGTCGCCAATGCGGTGGCCGAGGGAATCGTTGATGACCTTGAAGTGGTCGAGGTCCAGGTACAGGACCGCCAGCATCCCTTGGCTGCGACCGAGCCGGCGGAGGCCCTGGTGCAGCCGGTCCATCAGTACGGTCCGGTTCGCCACCCCGGTCAACGGGTCCGTAGTCGCCCGCAGCTCGAGGGCAGCGGTGTGCATCTGGCGCTCTGTGATGTCGCGCACCGTGTTCACCACGACTTCGAGTGTCACCTATCTTCACGCGCCGTGATGTCGCCTCGACCCAGCGGTAAGCGTTGTCTTTGCAGCGGAAGCGGTAGGTGGCTGTCACATGCTTTCGCAAAGCTCGCGCCGAGCGCGTGGCACGAACCGTCGGCCCGTCGTCGGGGTGCGCGAGATCGTCCTCCGACATGCCTAGGAGCTCGTCTGGCCGCCAGCCGAACATATCTACAGAGGCCGCCGAACAGTACAGGTACCGGCCGGCAAGGTCCACCACCGTGCTCAGGTCACCCGATGTGGCCACGAGGCTCTGGGTAATCAAGACCCCTCGCTTTGCCCTTGCCATCCTCGTTGCGCTGTGGCTGGCTCACCGTGCACCATCACCTTCGGCGAAGATATCGCCAAAATCCGGCGGCGCGCATTCTGGACCGCAGCTAGTCCTGTCTGTCCTAATACTGAGTACGGCAGTTTACCACAAAAGCACGCAGAGCATTGGTGCACCTACATTACGAGCGACCGTTCGCGTTCAAATCAGCAGAATTGACGAAGCGCGGACGCTCCAGCCCGACTACTGAGCGGCCCGTTGGGCGACGGCTAGCAGCTCTTCGGTTACCCGCCGGCACGTAAGGTCGGCCAGATCCCAGGTCCCCGCCCGGCCCGTGGAGTTGCCGCCGGCACCCCGCCACATGTCACCCTCGTCGACCTGGACCTTGAGCGTCTCGACATCGGCCTCCAATTGCAGGTACGGGTAGCGGTCCAGGTGCGGCTCCCCGACTATCTCGCCCTTCAGTGACATCCACAAGCCCAAACGAGGGTTCCGGAAACGTGCTTCGCCGCCCGGGTGTTCCTCGATCAGACCGCCGCCGCCGAGTTGGCTGAGCCGTTCGAGGACGGCTTTCATCGCCGGTTTTACCTCCGTCTCGCAAGCTGTGGCGAAGTCCTCCAAGAACTTTTGGCCGGCTTCTCGCCGGTCGGCAGTCAGCTCGGAGGACCTGCGGTCGCTCTCCTCAACTGCCGCCACGATCGGGCCAAGCGCAGCCAGCGGGTCACTTTCCCCGGCCGGTGTTGCAACTTCGACCCGGACCGCAACAATGGGCACCTCACCACGTCCCGCTTCGTCAACGGGACGAGAAGTCGTCGGCACTGAAGATGTAACTGCCATGGGAAGAGCCCTTCGATCCGGGCCGCGCCGCCAGGCCGAGGTGGGAGACGTGCGCGGGAACCTACGACGATCGTACCGTCGCATCATCCGGTAACCCGGCGCCAGCGGTGAAGAGCTCACGAGCCTCGCCGAACGGGGTATGCTCTGTTTACCTCGGTCTGGTCCCTGCAGGGGACGTTTTTCCGTCCTTTTGTAGCACTGGAGATGCGATCAACCGCTGGAGCTCATTTTCCGAAATTCGGCACACTGTGGGCGCGCGCCACCAAACGAACGCGCAGCAAACGGGCCCAGTGGTGGCGCCGCCGAACAAACGGCCCCCGGTGGCCGCTCCGCCCCCCCTGCAACGGTGGCGGTACTGGGTCATGGGTCTCGTCGTTGTCGTCGCTGCGCTGGTGTTGTTCCGCGTAGACGGCACAGGGGCCCGACCCAACACTTCAGCTACACAAGCTTTGTCAACGAGGTGACCACCAACAAGGTCTCGACCGCGACCATCGGCCCAACCGGTTCCGTTAGCGGCAAGCTCGGCAACGGGGCCGCCTACACCTCGCAGATCCCCATCGCCCTGGACGATACCTCCCTTACTCCGTTGCTACTCGAGCACAAGGTCCAAGTGACGGGTACAAACGCGGGCAGCTCATCGCTTGGCGGGCTTCGTCGAAACCCTGGTCCTGATCGGCCTCATGGTGGGCGCGTTCATCTGGTTCGGTCGCCGCGCCCGCAAGCAACTGGGCGGCGGCTTCGGCGGGATCATGGGCGTTGGCCGGTCAAAAGCCAAGCTCTACGACGAAGAGAAACCGACGACGCACTTTTCCGACATCGCTGGCTACGAGGGCTCCAAGGCCGAGGTAATGGAGGTCGTGGACTTTCTCAAGCACCCTCAACGCTACGCCGCTGCCGGTGCGGTCGGCCCCAAAGGCGTGCTTATGGTAGGCCCGCCAGGTACGGGCAAGACGCTCATGGCTAGGGCCGTCGCCGGCGAGGCGGGCGTACCGTTTTTTGCGCTCTCAGGGTCGAGTTTCGTTGAGATGTTCGTAGGCGTCGGCGCATCGAGAGTACGGGACCTTTTCGCCGACGCCCGCAAGCGTTCCCCGGCCATCATCTTCATCGACGAGATCGATGCGATCGGGGGCCGGCGTGGCCCCGGCGGGTTCGGGTCCAACGACGAGCGCGAGCAGACGCTCAACCAGCTGCTGTCGGAGATGGACGGGTTCGAGCCGGGCGCAAGCGTGGTCGTCATGGCGGCCACCAACAGGGCCGAAATCCTTGACACGGCGCTCCTTCGCCCCGGCCGCTTCGACCGGACGGTGGAGATCCCCTTACCGAACAAGTCCGAACGGACCGCCATCCTCGTCCATCCACGGTCGAGGCAAGAGGTTCGGCCCAGACGTCGACCTGGAGACCGTGTCGCGTGGCACGCCCGGGTTCTCGGGGGCCGACCTCGCCAACCTCGTCAATGAAGCGGCCATCAACGCAGTGAGGGACCGACGCGAAGTCCTTACCGCAGAAGACTTCGGCGCCGCTCGGGACCGGCTCCTGATCGGGCGGCGAGACAACTCGAACGCGCTTTTGCCCGAAGAGAAAAACGCCGTCGCTGTGCACGAAGCCGGCCATGCCCTTGTCGCCGTGCTCTCTGAGCACGCGGACCCCGTGGCCAAGGTCACCATCCTGCCGCGAGGCGCCGCGCTCGGGGTAACCGAGCAGCTGCCCCTCTCTGAGCGCCATCTTTACCCCAAGAGCTACCTGACCGCCTCCCTCGCCGTCCGCCTGGGTGGACGAGCGGCCGAAATGATCGTCCTCGGGGAGCCCTCGACCGGCGCGTCGAACGACCTCGCCGGTGCCACCGACCTCGCTACGCGAATGGTCAGGGAGTGGGGCTTGTCCGCTGAGGTCGGCCCCATCGGTTATGGGCCGGAAGGGCCGAACCGCGACAATCCTTTTGCCGGCCGTCCCTACGCCGAGGAAACACAGCGCTCTATAGACCAAGCGGTGGCCGGTCTGCTGCGCGAAGCTGAGGTCGCAGCAACGAAACTGCTCCGCGACCACCGCGTCGCACTTGACCGCGTAATCGATCTCCTATTGGAGCGCGAGACCATCGACGGCTCCGAGCTCGACATAATCACCGGAGTGCCGAAGCACCCTGGGCCACGAGAACTTGTCTTGTTGCACCGAGCTGTTGGCTTGACGTCGGCAGTCGACAGATGTGACCCAGCCGGGCCGGTCTAATTGATATTGGCGCTGCGTATTACTGCAACCGTCAGGGACAACAAATCGGTAAGCCCAGGTCACGGCCGCACTCATCTTGCGAGACTGACTTTAATGGGCTACGATAACTACTGGCACTAGACAAATCCCGACGTGCCAGGCCAGCCCTCACTGGCCGGGACGGTGCTCCAGACCCTGGTGGCGTGACATTTCGTAGTGCCAGAGTTAGGAGAACGCCATGGCACGTGCCGGGTCTTCCTTCTTCACCGTCACTGATGGGCCTCCGCCCCGCGGGCGGGGCTCGAGACACGTCCCACCATCATCTGGCTCCGGGGTGAGCACGACATCGCAACAGACGGAGCTCTGCGCCGCACATTGGAGCGCGCTATCGCCCTCAACGACGCTGAAATCGTCGTCGACCTGAGCGAAGGTGGAGCTCCTGAGCGCATCGACGATCGGGATAATCCTTGCAGCTCGCGACACCCTCCAGCAGCAGTCACGGTCGTTGACGATGCGTGCCCCCTCACCCCACGTCCGGCACGTCATCGGCATTTGCGGCCTGCAACACCTTCTCATCCCCGAGGGACAGACGAAATGGCGGGAGTGGTAGGAGGACCAGACGAAATGGCGGGAGTGGTAGGAGAGGCGCTCGGTTCCTGGGTTGAAGTTCGCGACGCGGTACCCGGCGGCAGGCAGCCCGGTCCGTCCACACCTGCGAAAAATCGGGTGCCGGTGCACGCCGGCCAAGCTGCAGCGCTGGCGCGAAGCGGGTCCGGACAAAATGCCAACGTGATTTAGGCATAATGTGGCACACAATTCGCCACGTCGTGGGCCCCGTCTTTCACCTACAGTTTGCGGATCTCAATGAGTGGGTATCGAGTCTATGAGACCTGCAACCTAGTGGTTGCGAGCCACACAAGGCCTTCTTAGCGAAACGGGGAAACAATGTCTAGGGCAAGTGGGACAGGCCTGATCGGCCTAGGGGTCGTGCTTGTGGTTATCGGCGCTATTCTCAAGTACGCCGTCACGGTTACCACCACCGGTTTCAACATAAATGCCGTTGGGGTGATCCTTTTGGTGGTGGGTATCTGCTCAGTAGTTATCGGTGGGGCAATTTTCGCAATGGGTGCCAACCGCCACACGACGACCCGGGAGAGCGTGCAGAACACGCCCAGTGGCAGCGAGCGCGTAGTCGAGCACCACGAGGTAATGCCCTGAGGCGCGCTGTCTAGCGTCCTGGTCTAGCGTCCTGGCGGGAGCGGGACAACAGGTGGGGTCGTTTGGAGCGACGGGAGAAGGATCTCCGCGCACGGCGGGCAGAGTGCCCAATCGGTTTGAAAGAAAAGGGCAGGGTCCCCGTCGAACTCGCACTGGCATCGACCGCAGCGCCTGTTCGGCAACGGCACGCCGTCAGCTGGGGCAACGTTCATTTCGGGCCGCCCGAACTGACATGAGCGTCATTTCTCTGGGAACGCCGGATCACTTTTCTCAGCTGCACCATGCGGATAGAGCCCAACGCCAAGACAAAAAGACCGCCGCAAGCAGCCGCGGCAATGAGGGCCACTGCGAGCGGCAACGAGGCTGACAGGAAGACGAAGCTCACGCGTGTTTTATGCAGGTTCTGGAAGATGAAAGTCAGGATGAAAGCTAGGACGACGAGGGCCGGGATTACGCCGTTCCATGCCCTGCTTACCCGCGTGGAGCGGGGTTCTTTGGGGACCGCGACAGTTGCCTGCCGTCCGGTGGGCAGATTTTGGTCCTCCGGGCTGTCGGACAACGACGGTACTTGTCCGCCGGTAGCCAGCGGCGGTTCTGGGATTGCGGCTTGGGCCCGCACGGGCCTCTCGATCCTCCCCGTTTGACGGGGGTTACTTTCACCCAATACTTTGGGCTATTTTCAGCCTATCACCTTGGAACGTATAAGGCTCAGGGACCACACGTTAGCTCGTATACGATCGTCTCCTCGAAACTGTCCCCGGGGAGGAGAGCCGTCGAGGGAAACTCAGGCCAGTGCGGAGAGCCTGGGAAGTGCTGTGCCTCGAGAGCGAACCCGTCGCTCTGGCGATAGGTACGCCCACCCCTGCCCATTAGCGCACCGTTGAGGAAGTTGCCGGAGTAAAACTGCAGCCCTGGTTGGGTTGTGCGCACCTTTAGAACCCGTCCCGACTTGGGGTCGACCACCGTTGCTGCGAGCACCAGTGAGCGTGGACGGGGCCGGTTCAACACCCAATTATGGTCATACCCGTGAGCGATGACCGTCTGCGGGTGACCGTCCCCGATCCTTTCCCCAATGGCCCTTGGCTGACGGAAATCGAGGGGGGTCTGGGCGACGGTGAGGATCTCCCCGGTTGGTGCTAGCGCCTCGTCCACCGGGGTATACCTATCCGCGTTCAGCGAGAGCAGTTGGTCGTACACGGCTCCCGACGACTCACCTGCCAGGTTCCAGTAGGTGTGGTTCGTCAAGTTTACGAACGTCGGTGCATCCGTCTCAGCCTGCAACTTCAGCCTTAGGCGGTTGTCGTTGTCCAAGGTGTAGGTGGCCGCAACACGGAGCGTGCCTGGGAACCCCATTTCCCCCGACGGGCTGAGGTACTCGAGCCGTACCCCGACAGCGCCATCGCCTCGGACCACCGTCGAGCCCCACACTTTCTGGTCAAAACCAACGTCCCCACCGTGGAGGGCATTTGTCCCGTCGTTGGTCGGTACGAAGTGGTGCTGCCCGCCGATCTCCAAGCTTCCTCCGGCGATCCGGTTCGCGTAACGGCCGATCAGCGCGCCGAAGTAGGTCCCCGCACCTTCGGGGGTGGCGGCCGTTCGAGCCGGGTTGTACTTGACGTAGTCCTCTAACGTCTTGAAACCGAGCACAATATTCCGTCGTTCGCCGAGCCGGTCGGGGAAATGGAGCGACTCGATTATCCCGCCGAACGTGAGGATCGCCACTTCCGTCCCGGCGCTGTTTACCAGGAAATAGCGCAGGACTTGCTCTCCCCGGACCTTACCGGCCGGCTCAAAGCGGACCTCGGGCGAAGACGTCGTCAGAGAGGGCACACTCAATGTTGCCCGATCGGGGTTGCGTACCGCAGGACCTGAGGTCAGGCCGCGGCCGCGGCTGCGGCTCTCAGGCGCGCTTGGGCCAGCTGGCCCTTGGCCACCAGGATGACGGCGGCAGAGGCGAACACGATGACCGCGGCAACGGCAAAAGTGGTCCGGGTACCGAAATGCTGGAGCACCACGCCGCCGAGTGCCGACCCCCCGGCTATCCCCGTTTGGGTGCCCCCTGACAGCCAGCCGAACGCCTCTACCGCTCCGGCCGCCGGGGCTAGTTTCCCGGCCAAGTTGTACATCGCCCCGAGGGAGGGGACTAGCCCGAGCCCGGCGAGGAAGATCAGCGGGTAAAGGAGTGCAATGTCGGGGGCCGCTATGACCAGGAGCAGCCCGGCACCGGACGCGCCGAGCGCCCCCATAAGGCCGGCCTCGCCAGCCGCATTTACGCGTGTGCCCGCGCACAGGCCGCCGGTGATGGCGCCGAGGCTCCATACAGCGAGCAAGAACCCCGACTGGCCCGGGGCCTTGTGCGCAGTGGCGAAACCCACGACCCCGATCTGGACCATGGCACAACCAAAAACGAGCAGCAACCCGACCAACACCAAGGAGAAGAGGGCAGCGCTGTGGGCGCGGCCGGTACGGGCGAGCCGGAGCCCCGGAGCACTCACCGCCGGATGGAGGGCCACGGCGAGAGTCCCGAACAGGCTGAAGATGGCACTGGCGACGAGAGGTGCCGCGGTACCGGAGATCGTGCCGAGCACGGCCACCAACGCGGGGCCGGCCACAAAGGTCAGTTCCTGCAGCGTGGAGTCAATTGCGTAAAGCGCATCGCTGGTACCGCCCTGGACCAGGCGGGGCCACAACGAGCGGACGGCCGCGCTCACCGGGGGCTCGCCCGCACCGGCTAACAAGGCGACGCCAGACATTTCCCACGTGTCGTGCACAGGTACGGCACTGAGCGCGAGAAGGCCAATGGAGCTTGCCAGGGCCGTGACAACGAGGATGAGCCGGCGCCCGGACCGGTCCGCCAGCCGTCCCCAGACGGGGCTGCCTATTGCCCCGGCAACCACATAGACAGCGGTTATTGCACCGGCTTCACCGTAGGACCCGCTCGCCCGGGACACCCGCAGCACAATGGCAAGGCCGGTCATGGCCAGAGGCAGCCGCGCCACCAAAGAGCTGGCCATCAACCATCGGACACCGGGAGATCGCAGGACAGTCGAGTAAACGGCTGACCGCCTATTGGGGCTCGGTCCAGGTCGGGAACGGCGTTCCCGGCCCAGCCGGCGCGGCCGGGTGCTCTGAGGCCCAAGCCTCGGCGACTGCGGCAGCAACCTGCTCATGGACCCTTGGCTGGAACATGGAAGGCACGATGACCCCGAGGCCCAGCTCTTCGTCGGTGACACAGGCGGCTATCGCACGCGTGGCAGCCTGCTTCATGGTCGCCGTCACGTAGGAGGCCCGGACGCTCAAGGCGCCTCTGAAAAACCCCGGGAAGCAGAGCGAGTTGTTGATCTGGTTCGGGAAGTCGCTCCGGCCGGTAGCGATGACGGTGTCAGGTGCGAGCTCCTCGGCGAACACCTCGGGCTCTGGGTTGGCGAGCGCGAACACCACCGGTCTCGGCGCCATGTCGGCCAACCACGCCGGGTCGACGGAGCCGCGCAGCGCCGTCCCGATGAACAGGTCGGCGCCGCTGAGGGCGGAATGCAGCGTCTTGACCCCGCGGGGGTTGGAGCGCGCTGCTATCCGGGCGTGGTGCGCAGCTGACCCTGGGCCTTCGGTGAGCGGCCCGTCCCGGTCGAACACGATCAGGTCGGGCACCCCTGCGTCGAGCAAGGCCTCGGCTATTGCAGTCCCAGCCGCCCCGCAGCCGACCAGCACGACATGCAGGTCCCGGATGCCGCGGCCGGTGAGGCGGCATGCGTTCAGCACCGCCGCCATCACGACTATCGCCGTCCCGTGCTGGTCGTCATGGAAGACCGGGATGTCCAGCCGGCGCTGCAGTTCCGCTTCGACCTCGAAGCAAGCGGGCGCGGCAATGTCCTCGAGGTTGATGCCGCCGAAGCCGGGCGCGACGGCGGCCACGGCGTCGATGAGCGCTTCGGTCGAATGGGTGTCGAGGCAGATCGGGTAGGCGTTCACGCCGGCAAAATGCTTGAAGATCAGCGCCTTGCCCTCCATGACCGGGAGAGCCGCTAGCGGCCCGAGCGCCCCCAACCCAAGGACCGCGCTGCCGTCTGTGGCGATCGCCACGGACGTGCCCTTCGCCGTGAGGGCCCATGCGTCAGCAGGCCGGCGGGCGATGGCGCTGGCCACGCGCCCGACGCCCGGGGTGTACGCAAGCGACAGGTCCTGCCTGGTGCGGACGGCAACCCGCGGCGTGACTTCGATCTTGCCACCGAGGTGGTAGAGAAAAATTCGGTCGGAGACATGGCGGACCCGTGACTGGCTCTCCAGAGCCTTCGTGACCGCCTCAACGTGCTCCTCGCTGGCTGCTTGCAGGGTCAGGTCGACGGTGGTGCCAGCAGCGGCCACCTCTACCAGGTCCATACCGACCACCACAGCCCCAGCCGACGTGACCGCCTGGGCGAGGCGCGTCAACAGCGCCGGATGGGGCGGCGCCAAGACGCGAACCGTGACCGTATAGCTCGCGCCCGGCGGGACCGAGCCACCGACTGGTGAGTTCGCCACGTCGCTCAGTTTGGTGCTGTAACTGAGCCTTCCGCAATCTTTCAGCCGGTCGCTCGGCCCGTAGTGAGAACACTCCGGAGGGTTTCACCAAGGACCAGGCGGAGGTGCGCCGCCCTGGTGTAGGCTTTGTTGTTGATAACGACAAATGTGGTTGGGCACGACAAAATATGGAGGCACTGATGAGCGATCCCTTTTTGCCAAAGCGAGAGGACCACTTCAGTTTCGGTTTGTGGACGGTCGGTTGGCAGGGCCGGGACCCCTTCGGCGATGCCACCCGGGCACCGCTCGACCCGGTTGCGGCGGTGCACCGGTTAGCGGACATCGGTGCGTGGGGGGTGACGTTCCACGACGATGACCTGATCCCGTTCGGGTCGGACGAAAGCGCTCGGGAGGCGGCTATCAAACGGTTCAGGGCCGCTCTGGACGAGACCGGGATCGTCGTGGAAATGATGACCACGAACCTGTTCACACACCCGCTGTTCAAAGAGGGGGCGTTCACGGCTAACGACCGCAGCGTGCGACGCTTTTCGCTCCGCAAGACCATGCGCAACATCGACCTGGCCGCTGAACTGGGAGCGCAGATCTACGTCGCCTGGGGAGGCCGTGAGGGGGCGGAGTCCGACGCCGCCAAAGACGTGCGCGCAGCCCTCGACCGGATGAAAGAAGCCTTCGACACGCTGTGCGCGTACGTGCTCGACCGCGGGTACCCGATGCGCTTTGCGATCGAACCCAAACCGAACGAGCCTCGCGGCGACATATTGCTGCCGACGATCGGCCATGCGCTGGCTTTCGTCAACGAGCTCGAGCACCCCGAAATGGTGGGCCTGAACCCTGAGGTCGGCCACGAGACCATGGCGGGCCTCAATGTCATGCACGGGTACGCACAGGCTCTGTGGTCCAAAAAGCTCTTCCACATCGACCTGAACGGCCAGCACGGGATGAAGTACGACCAGGACCTTCGCTTCGGGGCGGCCGACGTGAAAAGCGCCTTCTTCCTGGTCGACCTGCTCGAAGCTGCCGGCTATGACGGGGCCAAGCACTTCGACTTCAAGCCGCTCCGCGCCGAAGACGCAGAAGGGGTGTGGGTGTCGGCTGCGGCATGCATGCGGACCTACCTGATCCTCCAGGCCAAGGCAAAGGCCTGGCGAGCCGACCCGGAAGTGCGTGAGGCCATGGCTGCAGCGGGGGTACCTGACCTTTCCCGGCCGACGTTGGCCCCGGGAGAGACCCTCGCTGACCTGCTCAACGACCGCTCGGCCTTCGAGGACTTCGACACCGAGACGGCCGGCAAGAGGGCAACGAACATCGAGCGGCTCGACCAACTGGCGCTCGATCACCTCTTGGGTGTGCGCTGACAAGTCGTTCCGGGCCGCAGGGCGTCACGGCCCGGTCCTACGGTCGCGCCGCCACCAGTGCCATTGGGGCCGCCAGAAAATCCGCGAACGCCAGCTCGGCCGCGCCGAGCAGGACAGAGTCCGCCCCCAGCCCAGCCGCGACCACGGCTGCCTCGGCGCCCGCTTGCGGAAGGACCTGTCGGCGCAGCTCCCGTAAAACGACCGCCTCGGCTGCCAGGTACACATTTCGGAGCGCGCCTCCGAAAACCAGAAGGTCCGGGTTGAAGATATTGATCAGATTGGCCGCGCCCCGGCCCATCCATCGGCCGGTCTCCGTCACCGCTTTCGATGCCTTCGGGTCGCCGGCCTGGGCATCCGACAGCACCCGGGAGACGCCGGCCCGCACATCGGAAGCTCGTCGACCGGCCCGCCGCAGGACCGCCGTTGCCCCTATCTCGCTTTCCCAGCACCCACGGGCCCCGCAGCGGCAGCGGTGACCGTCCGGGTTCAGCTTCATATGGCCAACCTCGCCGGCGTAGCCGGACCGCCCGGCGAGCAGAGCACCGTCAACGACGATGCCGGCCCCGACGCCGGTATTGCCCGAGACGTAGATGACGTGGCGGTGGCCGACCGCGGCCCCTCTGGCGCATTCAGCCAGCGCACCGAGGTCCGCCTCGTTGGCAACAAGGACACTGAGCTCGCTCGGGAGGTGCTCCGACAGGAGTGCGCCGAAGGGTACGTTTTGCCAAACGAGGTTGGGCGCAAGGTGCACAAAACCCTCACTGCGACGCACGATCCCCGGGATTGCGACCGCAGCCCCGACGAGCTGTGCGCAGGCTGGTACCTGGGCCATCAGCCGACGAGCAAGGCCGCCGATGGTGGCTGCAGCCTCGGCCGGGGCCAACTTGCTGCGCATGTCACGCGGCTGCGCGAGACGCTCGTGGAGCTGGCCTCCGGGGCCTACCCGGGCGACGACAAGAGCCTCGGCGCCCAGCTCGACCGCAAGCACCCAGACCCGGTCGGCATCGAGGCTGACGACCAGCGAGGGTCGCCCGGTAGCGCCGCCGGACGGCGATGGGCTCTCGCGTACAAGACCGGTGGACGCCAGCTCGCCGACCAGGCCCGCAACGGTGCTGCGGTTGAGCCCTGTCCGGGCCGTCAGCTGCGAACGCGTGAGCGGCCCGCTCAAATGCAGGTTGCGGACGAGAGCGGCCAGGTTGTTACGCCGCAGGTCCTCGTGCACCGCCGCGTGAGTTCGCGGCGCATGGTTGTGCGACTGTTCTGCGAGCGGGCGTGCCAAGCTGACCCGAAGACTACCGGCGCCTGCCGTGGGGCACGTCGGGAAAGGACGTACCATGCCGCTCGTTGCGGGAGTTGATTGTTCGACGCAATCGACCAAGGTCCTCGTGGTCGACCTCGATGACGGCCGCGTCGTGGCCTCGGGGGCAGCTAGCCACGAAGTAGAAGGCGATCGCGGTGCACGCGAGACCGATCCCGTTGCGTGGGAGGTATCCGTAGCGACTGCCCTCGACAAAACGGGTTTCGCTGCACAGGTCGCGGCAATATCGATCGCGGCGCAGCAGCACGGCATGGTCGTGCTTGACGGCAACACCCGGCCCGTGCGCAAAGCGCCCTTGTGGAACGACACCAGAGACGCCGCAGATGCCCGAGCGCTCGTTGCGGCGTTGGGTGGGCCGGAAGCTGCTGCAAGGCGCGTCGGATCGGTACTCACCACCTCGTTCACCGTTGCCCATTGGGCGTGGCTCCGCAGGACCGAGCCCGAGGTTGCGGCCGCCGTCCGCCAAGTCTTGCTGCCCCATGATTACCTGAGCCTCCGGCTCACCGGGCAGGCGACCACGGACCGAAGCGATGTCTCCGGGACAGGCTGGTGGAGCCCCGCAGACGAGACGTATGCGGCCGACGTGCTGGCCCTCGACCTAGTCCAATTGGATGCTGCGTACCTGCCCACGGTGCTTGGGCCCGATGGCCTGGCCGGCCAGGTCACCCGCGCCGCGGCCGAGAGGTTCGGCTTGGCCGCCGGGACTCCGGTAGCGTGCGGCGCGGGCGACAACGCGGCTGGTGCTCTTGCGCTCGACATAGGCCCCGGTGAGGCAGCCTTGTCCCTCGGCACTTCCGGGACCGTCTACGCCCCGACCGGGGCACCGACCGCCGACCCAACCGGGACCATGGCCGGTTTTGCAAGCGCTGACGGGCGTTATTTGCCACTCACCGCGACCCTGAACGCCACCGTCGCTATCGACCGTGTCAGCGACTGGTTGGGGGTCGGGCGAGAAGACGTGCTGGCCTCGGACGGGGTCACGTTCCTACCATGGCTGGGCGGGGAACGGACGCCCAACGTCCCCAACGCGTCAGGGATGTTGTCCGGGTTGCGTTACGACACCGACAAACGGTCCATTTTGCAAGCCGCTTACGAGGGCCTCGTGGCCACTCTGCTGGAGGCGATCGCCTTCCTGGACCAGTGGGCGCCGCAAAGCACCGATGCGCCTTTGCTCCTCCTGGGCGGCGGGGCTCGTGGTACGGCGTGGCAACAAAGCGTGCGCCGGCTCTCAGGCCGCCCCGTGCTCGTCGTCGAAATGGGCGAACTTGTCGCCTACGGAGCCGCCATTCAAGCCTGTGCGGCCCTCACCGGCGAGCCGCTAGGAACTGTCGCCAGGCGGTGGGACGCCCGACGCGGTCTGTTGCTGGGACCAGTCCCGCGCGACGACGAGGTACTGGGAAAAATCGCCGTTTGGCGCCGTTTTGTCCTCGGCCTGCTCGAAAGTGGCTCACCGGCGTGAGGCAAGAGGCCTAGGCTGTCGGCTCAACCATGCGGACCATGAAGATTGCCTGCACAGTGCTGTTGGTAGGTGGGGCCGTTTCCTTCGGCACGGGAGCAGGGGCGACAGCCGCCGCGGTGCCGGCACATTTCGAACCCGGATCCGTCAGCTTTCGTCTCAGCTTCACAGGGTTTTGCGCTCGGCACTTCGCCTTGTGCAAGCCAGCCGTGCACCGCCCTTCTGACAACGGCGGACGGTAGCAAGACCTGGGCTGCGACGGCACCACCGCCCGCACCGTTTGCATCGGCCTCGTCGACGTCGTCGGTTTCGGTCAGCCACGTCCTGTTTGCGAACGTCAACGACGGGTGGGTGTACGGCCCGACGTTGTGGGCCACCTACAACGGAGCGGAGAGCTGGGCGAGGGTAAAGCTCGGTGGGCCTGTCTATTTGCTGGCGACTTCGGCCAAGGAGGCCTACGCGGTCGTGGGGAGCTGTTCCCCCAGCGCCCACAACTGCCCAACGCCGACTCTCAAGTTGGAGCGGGCCACGGTCGGTTCAGCGGCCTGGCAAACAGTTCACGGCGTCTCGGGCTACGGCACGGCGGCGGTCCTCACGGCGAACGGCGCGAGCGCTTGGGTGTCCTTTCCACCAAAGAACGCCGGGGCCGTCATGATCTGGAGGAGCTCCGACTCCGGGAGCACCTGGCAACGGCTACCAAACCCGTGCTATCAGCCTTCCCAGGCCACAGACCTCGCAGGCATCGCCTCGCCGGGAGGCAACCTGGTTTTCGAATTGTGCGCCGGCAACCCTGGCGCCGGCCAGGAAGGAAAATCCCTTTGGTCGTCGACCGATGGGGGGAAGAACGGGCACGTCGTAAGCCAGCTGCCGCTCGGCGGACTTGCTTTGAGCATCGCCGCTCCGAGCAGCAGCCACATCGATGTAACAGCCGTCTCGGGAGCCAGCTTCGTGTACCGTTCGACCAACGGCGGCAGGACCTGGGCAACCCATACCTTCGCCGACGGGGGCGCGGGGTTCTACGATTTCGCCTTTGCGACGCCGTCTTTTGGCAATACGGTCGAGGGGAGCCCGGTCGATGGCCCAAATGACGACAGGCTGCTCGAGACCTCTGACGGCGGCGCCACCTGGTCGCCGGTCCACTTCTGATGCACTAAAGCCGTTCCTGATGCGCTAAAGCCGTCTGGCAGCGAACCACGCCGACAAGATCCGGGAAGCGTCCTCCCGGAGAACCCCGCGGGTGACCACTAACTCGTGGTTGAGCCTCGGATCTCCGCAGAGGTTGTAAAGCGACCCGCAGGCCCCAGCCTTAGGGTCGGGCGCAGCGAACACGACCCGGCTCACCCTGGCCGCGACCAGCGCGCCAGCGCACATCGGGCACGGCTCGAGGGTGACGTACAGCGTGGTCCCCAAAAGACGCCATGACCCGGTGACTTTTGCGGCGTCACGCAGCGCGAGCACTTCGGCGTGAGCTGTCGGGTCCCCGGTCGCCTCACGGCTGTTGGCACCCTCGGCGATGACTTCGCCCCCGTTCACGACCACTGCCCCTACGGGGACCTCGCCGGCATCGCCGGCCTTTGCCGCCAGGTCAATTGCCAGGCGCATGAAGTGCTCGTCCGGGTTGGCCTCCGGAGCGTTCACGGGCCGCTGGGCCTGCTACCAGACAAGGCGGCGATCACGTCGTCATGGACCAGGCCGTTGCTCGAGAGGGCAGTGCCACCGTCGAGACGCCTCGTCCCCGCGAAATCCGTGAACTTTCCTCCGGCTTCTTCGACGATCACCTGGAGGGGCGCGATGTCCCAAACCGACACGACCGGGTCGAGACCGACCTCGCACGCACCTTCGGCTACGAGCATGTGCGACCAGAAATCCCCAAATCCACGGTCCCGCTTCACTTTCTGGGCCAGTTCAACGAGGCGCTCGGGTTCTGGGAAATCGGCGATGCTCGCCGACGAGATCCCCGAACCGGACAGGGCAGCCACGCTAGAGACGTGAACCCGTTCAGGTCGGCCTTGCGGAGCGGCTGCGAACGCTCCCTCGCCCCGCTCTGCCCACCAGCGACGCCCAAGCGCAGGGGCCGAAACGGCGCCGAGCTGCATGGCGCCGTCCACCTCCAAGCCCAGCAGGGTCGCCCAGACCGGGATCCCTTGGACGAAGTTGACCGTCCCGTCGATCGGGTCGATGAACCAGCGCCGAGCACCGCTTCCGGTGCTGCCCATCTCTTCACCGAGGACAGCGTCCGCCGGTCGTTCGCGGGCAATCAGCTCACGGATCGCGACCTCTGTCGCGCGGTCGGCTTCAGTGACCGGGCTCGAGTCGGCCTTAGTCTCGACCGCCAGGGACGGGCGTCGGAAGGCCGAAAGGGTAATGCGGTCGGCCAGCTCGAGGGCCTGCAGTGCCAGTTCCAGGTCGGCGCTCATGAGTTCCCGACATTATGCGACCGGGGTCAGCGCCGTCCTCGCCGCTTCCTCCGCCTGCCTGGCCACCTCGCTCAGGGGTAGCCCGAGGTGGGCGGCCGCCCGAGCGCAGTCGTCGTGCTCGGCCTTGAGCTGGTAAGGGCCTGCCTTGACGCGCACCCGCTCGCCGCTGACCTCCACCTCGAGCAGCTGCCTGGCCAGGGCGGAGCGGGCCACCAGGTGCTCCCTGAAACCAAGCGTGCCAGTCTCTTGGGTGAGGACGGTGGCCAGTCTGGCAACCGTCGCCGGCTCCGCCAGCACGCTGACGATGTGCCCAGGCCGTCCCTTCTTGGCGACCACCGGGACGAGCCAGGCGTCGAGGGCTCCGGCGCGGATGAGGGCACCAACCGTGTGGGCCAGCACCTCCCCGGTGACATCGTCCACGTTGGCTTCGAGCACAACGAGGTCCTGCTGGAGCGGGACTTGCGAAGGTGCGTCAGTTTCCAGCTCACCTATGACCACCTGGAGCACGTTCGGCATGCCGACGAGGTCACGGCTGCCAGCGCCGTAGCCGCTGCTTCTAATTCTCATTTGCGGCACCGGCCCGAACGACTCCGCCAGGCCGGCGAGCAGGGCAGCGCCGGTAGGGGTGGTCAGCTCCTCTTCCCGCGCCGTACCTCGGACGGGTGCTCCCGCGAGGAGCTCGACGACGGCAGGAGCCGGGTTGGGCAACAGCCCGTGCGACCCGTGGGCCCGCGCACCGTGCCAACGCCGAGAGCGACCGCGCTCGACCGTACCGAACCGACCCCGAGGGACTCCAGCGCCAGGCATGTGCCCACGACATCGACGATCGCGTCGACGCCACCGACCTCATGGAAGTGGACCTCCTCGGGGGGCAGCCCATGCAGTCGCCCCTCGGCGGCTGCCAGCCGGCCGAACACTCCCTGGGCACGCGTCCTGGCGCGTCCGGGCAGACCGGGGGCTTGGTCGATAACCGCCCTGATAGCTCCCCATGTACGTTCCGTCCCGTCCGAGGACGGGTCGACATCGACTCGCAGCTGGGTCGCCGCCAGGCCTGCCCGGGTCGTTTTGGCAACCTCGATGTGCCAACCGGTGACCGGGAGCCCTTCCAGGCCGGCGACGACTTCGTCGAAATCAGCACCAGCGTCGATGAGGCTCCCAAGAGCCATGTCGCCGGCGATCCCGGCAAAGCAGTTCCACCATGCGACCGTCGTCAATGGGCCACCAGAGCGTCGTTCTGAGCAGCCCCGTCCAGCCCGTGGCTCCTCTTCCCGAGGATCCTGGCGACCGCCCACGCCGCGCCGAAGCCGTTGTCGATCCCCACTACGCAAACCCCCGGAGCGCAGCTCGCCAACATCGCCAACAATGCCGTTACCCCCTCGAGGGAGGCGCCGTAGCCGGCACTGGTTGGGACGGCCACGAGGGGTGCCGGCGTGAGGCCGCCAACCAGGCTGGCCAGGGCCCCCTCCATCCCGGCGATCACGACAACGGCATCGGCCGACTCAAGGAGGTCGACATGCTCGAGCAGCCGGTGCACGCCCGCCACGCCGCAGTCGGCGACGAGGGTGGGCCGCAGGCCGAGCGCACCCAGCGTGGCCATGCACTCCTCGGCCACGACGAGGTCGGCCGTACCTGCCGCAAAAACAGCTACATGCTCCGGGTGGACAGCAGCGGGGCGCCAGACAACGGTGGAGCCGTGGCGCTCCCCTCCCCGGTGGGCGTCAAGTGCTGCGCAGGCCTGCTCTTCGTTCGCCCGGGAGAGGACAACCGGGCCTCCGTCCGGTTCGGCGAGAAGCTCCCCGACTATCGCGACGCATTGCGCCACCGATTTGCCCGGCGCATAGACCGCCTCAGGCAGTCCCTGGCGCAAAGCCCGGTGGTGGTCCACCCGTGCGAAGCCAAGGTCGGCATAGGGAAGCCGGCGCAGCCGGCGGACGACCTCGTCCGGGCTGACGACGCCGGCCTTCAGTTCCTCGAGAAGGCGGTACAGGGAGGCTTCGTCCATCGCTGCCCATGCTGCCACGCTTTGGGCGGCTCGCTGTGGGTGGCCTAATTCGAACGCGCCGCTGACCGCAGGCCGTCGCAGATGACCGCTACCAGGCGGGCCGTGCATTCGGGCCGACCCTGCTGACCGGCGGCCATGCATGTGCCCATCAACAAAGTGGTGATGTCCACGATGGTGACGTCTTGCCTTACGGCCCCGGCGGCCTGCGCGCGCTGCAGCAGCACCTCGACCCGCGCGGTGAGCTTTTCCTTGATCGGCGCACCTAGTTGTTCGCTGGTGACCCCGGCGCGGGCAAGCTCATCGTGTATGTCCTTTTTTTCGACCGCGAGGGTGACCAGGTCGTCCACGAAGGCGAACAGCGCGGCGCCAGCGTCGGTGGCATCGCACAGTTCTTCGGCGCGGTCGACGAGGCTTTCGAGCCGGGCCACCACGATCGCTTCGAAGAGCGCCTCTTTGGTGGGGAAATGACGGTAGACGGTGCCGACACCAACCCCCGCTCGGCGGGCCACCTCGTCGATCGGCACAGCCAGGCCCTCCGCCGCGAAGACCTCCTCCGCCGCTTCGAGGATCTTCGCGAGGTTACGGACCGCGTCGGCCCGCTGGACGCGTGCCCTAGGGCCCGCCGCCTGGGCGCCCCCGCACGACATGGGGCTCGGCGCTGGCGCGCCCTGCCTCTCGTCGGCCGCAGGGGTCGTTGTCACATCAGACGACATCGAATTGTCACATCAGACGACATTTCAAAAATCCTTGACAAACGGAACCATAGTTCCGTATAGTATCAAACGGAAGCCCCGTTCCGTATCATACCAAGATCGGGAACGGAAGCAAAGTGGCCACAAGATGACCGGTTTGCTCCGTCATCATTACACCCGTAGCTAGCAAGTCACCCAAGCACGAAGGAACATCTCAATGGCAACTGCAACCTCGGAACCTGCGACCCTCTCATCACCCGCTGCCGACACACTCGACCCGAGGCGCTTCCGCGCCCTCGGGATCATCGCGATCGCCCAGCTCATGATCGTGCTCGACGCGTCCGTCGTGACAATCGCGCTGCCCTCGGCTCAACGTGCACTGCACATATCCGTAGCCAACCGCCAATGGGCCCTGACCGCTTACACCCTGGCTTTCGGCGGTTTGCTCCTCATCGGCGGGCGACTGGCCGACTACCTGGGCCGCAAGCGCATGTTCGTCATCAGCCTGCTCGGCTTCGCCGCTGCGTCGGCGCTAGGCGGGGCTGCCCAGGACCAGGCCATGCTTTTCGGGGCGCGCGCACTTCAAGGAGCATTTGCTGCAGTGATGGCCCCCGCTTCGCTGTCGTTGCTGACCGTGACCTTCACCGAGGCGAAGGAGCGAGCCAGGGCCTTCGGCGTCTACGGGGCGATATCAGGCGGTGGGGCTGCGATCGGGCTAGTGCTCGGCGGAGCCCTGACGACGTACGCCTCATGGCGATGGACGCTCCTGATCAACGTGCCGATCGCCATCATCACCGCAGCCGTTGCTACCAGGGAACTGCGCGAGAGCCGGGTGACAGGCGAGCACCACTACGACATCCCTGGTGCCTTGGCCGTGACCGCAGGCCTTCTGGCGCTTGTCTACGGCTTCACCCGGGCACAGCTGGACGGGTGGGGTTCGACGACTACGGTCGCGTTCCTGGCGGCTGGGATCGTACTGATCACCGCCTTTGTCCTGTGGGAACGCCGCACTGCCACACCCCTGCTCCCGCTGCGGGTCGTCTTGGACCGCAACCGGGGCGGCTCTTTCCTTGCCGCACTGCTGGTCGGTATCGCTCTTTTCGGGACCTTCCTTTTTCTCACGTACTACCTGCAGGGCACCCTGCATTACTCGGCACTGAAGAGCGGCTTCGCGTTCCTGCCGTTCTCTGCGGGGATCATCTTCTCCGCCACCATGGCTAGCCAGCTGTTGCCACGGTTCGGCCCGCGGCCCTTATGACAGGCGGGCTCCTCATGGGGGCGCTCGGCCTCATCTGGTTCACCCAGATCGGCCTGCACACGAGCTACGTGAGCCACGTCTTGCCTGCCGAGCTCATCGTCAGCATGGGCCTCGGGTTCGCCTTCGTCCCCTTCAGCAGCACCGCTCTCATCGGCGTCGCTCCTCATGACGCTGGTGTCGCAAGCGCCCTGGTAAACGCGACCCAGCAAGTCGGCGGGTCCCTGGGCACGGCGCTGCTCAACACCGTCGCTGCGTCAGCGACCGCCACATACATCGCGGCCCACCACGCGAGTACGACGTTCACATCTCTCGGCAACGTGCACGGGTACACGACCGGCTTTACGGTCAGCGCCATCGTCCTGTTCATCGCCGCCATCGCCGCTGTCACGCTGGTCCGGGCGTCACGTCACGACCTTCCCCCCAGCGACCCGTTCGCTGGCTTGGAATTGGAGATGGCATAAAAACCGGCCGCCCTATGCTTGCGGGATGCAGGTCACGCCCACGACGACCATCGCCTACCTCGGGCCGGCCGGCACGTTCACAGAAGAGGCGCTGCTGAGCCAGCCCGACCTGGCGGCGGCGAAACGCTTAGCATTCGGGAGCTTCTGGGACATCCTCGATGCTGTCGACGGGGGACGGGCCGATATCGGGCTCGTCCCCCTCGAGAACTCGATCGAGGGCACGGTCAACGTGACCCTCGACCAGCTCATATTCGCCCACGACTTGTGGATCGTGAGGGAGTTCCACCTTTCCGTGAGCCAGTGCCTGGTGGGGCTCGCCGGGGCCAAGCTCGAAATGGTGAAGAAGGTCATCTCGATACCCGTGGCGACGGCGCAATGTCGGACGTGGCTCTCAGAGCACCTCTCCGGTGCCGAAGAAGACTCGAGCCCTTCGACCGCAGACGCCGTACGGCGTGTCGCCGAAGCCCAGGACCCCCAGGTGGCTGCTATCGGTACCAAGCACGCCGCCGACCTCTACGGCCTGGAGACGCTGGCATCGGGTATCGAGGACCATGACGGCAATACGACCCGCTTCGTGGTCGTCGCCAGGCCGGAGTGGGGCATCCCCGCACCGACCGGCCACGACAAGACGAGCATCGTCTGTTTCCAGTCCTCGGACCACCCTGGCAGCTTGCACATGATCCTCGGGCAGTTCGCCGCACGCAACCTCAACCTGACCAAGCTCGAGTCGCGGCCAACCAAAAAGGCGCTCGGCGAGTACTGCTTCGTGATCGACGTCGAGGGCCACGTGGCCGACGAGGTCCTCGCTGACTGCTTGCGAGATCTTCATGCGACCCTGAAAGCGCTGAAGTTCCTTGGCTCCTACCCCGCCGGCGGCGCGCAGGGCCAACGCAGGCGCGAGGCGGCCAGCGCAGCCTGGCTGGCAGCGGACAACTGGATCCAGGGCCTGAGGGACCACTTCGGGGGCTGAGAACTGCCGGGCGCGCACGCCTGTGGCCCGTCTGAAGTGCAACGATAAGATCAGTTCGCAGCCCGTGGAGGGATGGCAGAGCGGCCGAATGCGAAGCTCTTGAAAAGCTTTGGGATGCTGAGTCCCCGTGGGTTCAAATCCCACTCCCTCCGCTGCTCAAAGCCACTTTTCGGCGCTCAAACGCCAAAACGTCGAGGTCGCGCAGGGCGACATGGACGTGTACCTCGCCGCTAAGGCTGAGCTTGTTGCCGGGCTGCTTATGCAAGCGAGGGCAGAGCGAGAACTGCCGCCCGTGAACTATTGGGAACCCGACGCTACTCGCGAAGATCGCGGGTGGAACTGCGCTGAAAAGCGCGAATGTGCTCTGGCAGACCGCACATCGGTGAGCGCCGAGGCCATTTCTTTGCATGGGCGTCAGTGATGTGGCCCCTTGGGAGGCATGCTCATGGGGTTCGTCTCCTCACTAGCCGCCTTCTAAGTCGAGCCGTTCGGGTCCCTACCAGGCCCTTCGGCTGCACCTCTCGGCCGACAAAACGCGACGTTATGTCCTACGCGAGCTGATGTCAATGTGGGTTAAACTTTGGTGCCAGAAGGCGAGAGCCTGCCGGGCAAGAGGTAGGGGCAGAAGCCTGGCAGTCAGGGGCCACACGGGCTTGAGGAACGAGGGCCGCCCGGCCCGCCGGGCGTCTCGCCGTGCTCGTACACCTCCGATGCCGGGCCAACTATCAGGGGGTCAGGGGGGCCGGCGATGGCGGTGTCCCGGTTCGGGTAGTCGAACATCCCGAGGACGTACCGCATCGCACCAATGCGCGCCCGTTTTTTGTCGTTGCTCTTGATCACCATCCACGGTGCCCATGGCGTATCCGTCAGAGAGAACATCGCTTCCTTGGCAGCCGTGTAGTCGTCCCACCGGTCAAGAGACGCCAGGTCGGTGGCCGACAACTTCCATTGCCGGACGGGGTCGATGCGCCGGATGAGGAACCGGGTGCGCTGCTCGGAGCGGGAAACGGAGAACCACAACTTGATAAGGGAAATGCCGGAGTCGGTGAGAAGCCGCTCGAAGTCGGGAGCCTGGTGCACGAAAAGCTCGTACTCGGCATCGGTGCAAAATCCCATTACCCGCTCCACGCCAGCGCGGTTGTACCACGACCGGTCGAAGAGCACGATCTCACCTGCAGACGGGAGGTGGGCCACGTACCGTTGGAAATACCACTCGCCCTGCTCGCGTTCGCTCGGCTTTTCGAGCGCCACTACGGTCGACCCGCGGGGGTTCAGGTGCTCTGTGAAGCGCTTGATGGTGCCCCCCTTGCCGGCGGCGTCCCGTCCCTCGAACAAGATGACGATGCGCGTCCCCGAATCTTTCACCCAGTTCTGCAGTTTCAGCAGCTCGATCTGAAGGAGGCGCTTTTCGACCTCGTATGCCGGCCGGGGCAGGCGCTGGTCGTAGGGATAGCCCTCGCGCCACGTGTCCACCATGCGCCCGTCTGCCCAACGCAGGACTGGTTCATCGTCGTCATCGGTCTCGTCGAGCGAGAGCTCGTCGAGATGACGGGAAAGGTCGACGTTGAGGTCGAGCGGGACCGACCGCCCGTGGGAGCCACTCACCTCCCAACAATAGCTAGGCGGGCCCTCAGAAGATCCTCTCAAGCCGGTCCGTGGGCAGATCCGGCGCCTGCGGTACCGGCCAACCAGAGCTTGAGGCCTTCAGCGTTGCTGTGCAACCCGTTCAGGGTCTCCATCCGGCGGCGCTGGTCGGGCTCGATCGCCTCGAGCTCCGCGCCAAAGCGTTCCTGAAGAGCGTCTTCAACATCTCGGCCCGAGCGCCACGCCGACTCGGCAACGCCCGCCCACTCCCGTAGGACACCGCCGGCCTCTTCCAAGGCCTCGACCGCATCACCTGGCAGCAAGCCGTAGTGAGCAAGGGCGAGGGCACTCGGGCGTCGGGCGGCAAAGCGTCCCAAGCTTTCGAGAGCCTGCTCGAGGTCGAAGTCGGCGGGCGGGGTCGCGGGGCGGAGGACACCCGCGTCGGGCAACCGGACGCCCACGGCATCGCCGACAAAAAGGGCTCCGGTAGCGCTGTCATGGAGAGCCAGGTGGTGCTTGGCGTGGCCCGGCGAGTGGACCGTCGTCAGGGAACGACCGCCGCCGATATTGATTTCCTCGCCATCGTCCAAAGCTCTCACGCGTGCGGGGTCGGTCGGCTCCAACCTGCCGTAGAGCGAATCAAGCGCGGCGCCGTAGACGGTCGCAGCCGAAGCAACGAGGCGACTGGGGTCAGCGAGGTGCCGCGCACCTCTTGGGTGGACCAGGACCGTCGCCTTGGGGAATGCTCTCGCGATATCGCCAACACCGCCTGCGTGGTCCAGGTGAATGTGGGTAACAACTATCGCAGCGAGGTCCAAAGGGCCCAGGCCATGGTCTGAGAGGGCCTTCAGCACTACGGGTACGGAGCTTTGGCTGCCGGTTTCAACCAGGACGGGGGAAGGCCCTTCGACGAGATAGCCAGCGGTGACCCGGTCCCATCCGCCGAGGCGGGTGTCGATCTCCAGCAATCCGGGCATCACATAGCTGCTCATGCCGGAACGATATCGCCCGCCGCAACGTTGGACTGCGGTGGAGCCCGTGCCGAGAAGCCCTCCCCACGGAGGTTGGACGGTTGTTATCTAGGATCAAAAACGTAAGAGTGCGCCCGGTTGAGACCGTCCACAGCGAAGTCTCGGCATTGGTGGACCGCGTTACGACACGGGTGGGCGGGCCGGCGCGCCTGCGCGTCGTCCTCCTGCTCGCTGGAGTGCTCAGCCTCCAAAGTGCCGACATAGGTACGATCGGGGCCCTGGCAGCGCAGCTGGAGAAAGCGCTCCATGCTGACAACACCGAACTTGGCTTGCTCACCACGGCCGCTTCGCTCGTCGGGGCGGTCGCAGCCCTGCCTGTTGGCGTGCTCGCGGACCGCGCCAACCGGGTGAGGTTGCTCGTCTGGGCAACCGCCGCCTGGTCCGTGGGCATGGCCGCTTCGGGCTTCGCCGACGGGTATGTGATGCTCCTTCTCACGCGGCTGGCACTGGGTGCGGTCATCGGGGTTTCGGGGCCCGTCGTGGCGTCGCTGACCGGGGACCTCTTCCCGGCAAAAGAACGAGCCCGCATCTACGGCATGGTGCTTACAGGTGAACTGATCGGCTCGGGCCTTGGGCTCGTCATATCGGCCGAGCTAGGGGCAGCAGCTGGCTGGCGTGCCCCATTTTTCGTGCTGGCTGTCCCGAGCCTCGTTTTGGCGGTCTTGTTGCACCGGCTGCTGCCGGAACCAGCCCGTGGGGGCCAGAGCTGGCTTTACCCCGGGGCGGAGGAAATCAAGCCCGCCGGCACAGTAGCTGCGGAGCCGAGCCCGGCCCCCGTCTCCCCGGCGAACCCGGCCCCCGTGTCACCGGCAACCGCTACCGGCCCGGACCTCGGGGTCACCCCGCCGTTCGGCACCTCCGAGGTGCGTCGCCACGCCCGAGAGCGACAGGACGTCGAGCCAAATCGGGACCTGGTGCTAGGCGAGGACCCGGCCCAGTTATCACCTTGGGCGGCTGCACGCTATGTGCTGCGCATCCGGAGCAACCTGGTGCTCATCGCCGCCTCGGTGCTCGGTAATTTCTTCCTGGCAGGGATCCAGGCATTCGCCCTGCTCTACGTCGAGACTCATTTCGGCGTCAGTCAGGCGCTGGGGACCGTTGTCCTGGTCGTGATCGGAGCCGGAGCCATCGTGGGCACTCTGCTCGGAGGTCGCTTAGCCGACCGCCTCGTCGGCAGGAAGATAGCCGATGGCCGCGTCTTGCTCGCCGGCTTCACATTCGTAGGAGCCGCCGTGATTTTCCTCCCTGGCCTGGCGGTCACCAACCTACTGGTGGCGGTCCCATTTTTCCTTATCGCAGTCCTCTTTGTTTCTGCACCCAGCGCACCTCTCGCCGCTGCCCGGCTCGACGTCGTCCCATCGGGGCTATGGGGCCGCGCCGAGGCAGTGCGCACTTTTGCCCGCAGTTTGCTTCAGGGTTTCGCGCCTTTGCTGTTCGGCTACGTGTCGTCTCTGTTGGGGGGACCTCACGCGAACCTCGGCGCCGGGCTGAACATCGTCCCCCACCAAGTACAGGCTGCGGCTGGCAGAGGCTTGGAGTACACCTTCATGATCATGCTCGTCCCACTGCTGGCCGCCGGCGCACTCCTGTTGTTCAGCCGCCGGACTTACCTCGTAGACGTGCTCACAGCCGATGTTTCGGAGCGGACCGTAGCGCGTGCGGCTGCGAACAAGACGCGCGCAAAACCCAAGCCTGAAAATTAGAGCGCTGACTTCACACCTTTGGCATTACATGTTCGGCCACAAGATCCAGCTGGCCCAAATCTTGTAGGTCGTTAAACTGCATGTAGAACCGTGACACGCCCATCGCCTCGTAAACCTTGAGCCGCTCGACAGCTTCGCCGGCGGTGCCGACAAGCCCGGCGCCGGCGCGCAGCGCGTCGAAATCAGCCCGGGTCGCCGCAACTCGCCGGCGGGCCTCGGCCTCGTCGTGCCCGACAGCGAGTGTCGCGGCGACGGAATAGACCATGGAGGACGGGTCGCGACCAATTTTGGTGCACGCCCTGCGCACCCGTTCGATCTGCTCCCGTCCCGCTTCAACCGACTTGAACCCGACGTTGAACTCGTCGGCATAGGTGGCCGCCAGCTCAGGTGTCCGTCTCCGCCCGCTGCCGCCGATGATGATGGGCGGGCGCGGGCGCTGGGCCGGACGAGGCAGCGCCGGGCAGTCCTCCAGTTGGTAATGCCGGCCTTTGTACGAAAACCGCTCGCCCTCGGGGGTGCCCCAAATCCCCGTGATGATGGCCAACTGCTCCTCGAAACGATCGAAGCGCTCCTCGACACCGGGGAACGGCACGCCGTACGCTGCGTGCTCGGCCTCGAACCAGCCCGCTCCGATACCGAGCTCCACTCGCCCTCCGCTCATGGCGTCCACCTCGGCTACCTGGACGGCAAGCATCCCGGGCAGGCGGAACGTCGCCGACGTCATCAGCGTGCCGAGGCGTATACGGCTCGTCTCGCGAGCCAGGCCCGCAAGGGTGACCCACGAGTCAGTAGGGCCCGGGCCGGGGTCGCCCGCACCCATCCGCAGGAAGTGGTCGGAGCGGATGAAGGCACCAAAGCCGAGCTTCTCGGCGTGCTTAGCGACCCGTAACTGGTCTTCGTAAGTTGCCCCTTGTTGGGGCTCGACCATGAGGCGAAGTTCCATCCGAGCATTCTGCCCGCTACCGCCTACTATCGCCGCAATGCACCGAGCTGTTCGATAGCCGTGGTCCCTGGCAGCTACATCACGTTCTTCGCAGCTGTGACCGGCGCGGCCGGAGCGCTCATCGGCCTGTTGTTCGTATCGGTCAGCTTGCGGCCGGATACCGTGTTCGGAGAGGCTGCGCCGGAGCGGGGCAGGAACCTCGCGGCGTCTGCGTTCACCGGCCTGGTCAACACGTTTTTCTTGGCGATGTTCGCTCTCTTGCCGAACACCAACCTCGGCTACCCAGCCGTGATCCTTGCCCTCGCCAGCCTCTTCAGCACCTTCAGCTTTCGTGGCAAGATTTCCCATTCCCGCACCCAGCAGGCGTACCTCCTTTTCAGCACGACTGCGTTCACATTCCAAATTGTCGAAGGCGTCTACCTCATCGTCCAAGCCCGGGGGAACAGCGGGGTCGAAGGCCTCTCCTACTTCCTGATCGGCTCAATGGTCCTTGCGCTCGGAAGGGCCTGGGCATTGCTCCAGGGCAAGCACATCAAGGATCCGCAGAAGGCGCCGGCGGCATCCGCTGAATGACAAGCGGCACGTGGACCGAATCCGTCCCCGCCAAAAGAACGGTGACGGTTTGCGGCAACCACGTCCTCCACTCCTCCTCCGGACGTTGTCTGGACGGCCCCTTACCGGCGGCTTCCGCGGACCGTTGCGGCGCCGTCTGGTCGACTTTAATCGAAAAAACGTATAAAGAACGCGCCAAACGCGACGCCGCCGTATAAAAGTCGGGCAAGACGAGACCTCGGAAATAGGAGTGTGGCGGACTTTTCGCGTGGGAGCGGGGCGGGCCTCCTCGACGAGCTGACAATCTCCCTCGTGCCTGTGGTGGGCGCGGCGCTCGCCTGATTGACGGGATCGAGGCTGGGAGCGTGAACTGGAACTTGCCGGCGTCGTGGACGCTCCGGGCGTCACCCACCTGACCTACCGGGTCGTCAGTAGCGGAACTTCCCGCGGGACGCCTCGTCCTCGCTGGTAGTCGCCCTGTTGAGGGGAGGTGGGCCGCAGTGGGCGCATCCGAGGGGGTCGAGGGTCTTCTGCGGGCATCGGGCTAGTCTGGGCGGTTAGCGCCCGCTGAGGGAGGTGAGGACCGGGATGTGGAGGCACAAGTCACAGAACACTGCCCCCGAACTTGTCCATTGCTCTTTCTGCGGGAAATCGCAAAACGAGGTCAAGAAGATCCTCGCCGGTCCTGACGTGTTCATCTGCGACGAGTGCATAGGGCTGGCGGTCGACGCCCTCGAGGAAGAAGGTCTCCCGCTCGGGTCTGCCGACCCTGACAGGCATGTCTACGTCCAGATCCCGGTGCCGGCGCAAAGGTCAGCTGTTCCGACGGACGCCCGAATAGGCGAGCTCCTTTACCTGGTGGGGGTCGACGCGGAGGGAAGAACAGACACCGTGCCCGTCCGGCTGTTGAGGCGCGAACCTGCGGACGACGAGGGGTGGGTCCTCCTACAGCTCCGTTGCATCAAAGAATCGGCGGTCGCTATCGCCGCGCTGATCGCCGGTTCCCGGCCGTTCACGATCCTTCGGGTACTAGGCCAGCCGGAGTCCGACGGCCTGTTCGCTCGGGTCACGACACCCCCTTCGCTCCCCGGGCCGGCTGAAATCCCTCGGCCTAAGGAACCTTGGTCCGCTGAGCCCTGGCCCGAAGACCCTTTTGCTGCAGACGCGTCGCCTGAAGAGGGCGGGGCCCAGAACGCCAAGCCTGAAAGAGCCAGCAGGGGCGGACAAGCCGAAAAACGACAAGGGCTCTGGCGGAACGCCCAATGGCCCGGCGCCCGACGACACCCCACCTCACGGGACTGCGCGGGTCGAGATTTCCCCTAAGTGGAGCTCTGCCTAACAGAACAGCTCCGTCTGCGCTTCAGGCTTCCTGGGCCTCGTGGCTTTGCTCGGGCTCCGATGACGGGATCGCCGCTACCGTGGCCGCAATGAGCAGCAGGAGTAAGCCGATCAACCCGAGCCTGATCTCGTGCGGGAGCGACGGAGGGTGAGGCGGCGGGGGCCCGGGTTCAGCGGGCCTGTGGAGGTCTTGGCGGGGCCATGAGCCGTCGGTGTCGCCGTCCCAGAGGTCATAGTGAGCTCCGCGGCTGAGAGGGTCAGCGGAAGTTCAACCTGGGTGGTGACCGGCTTTGCCCCATCGAAGCTGATCTTGGACACTGCCGTGACGGCAACACTGAGCGTTCCGGTATAGGTCCCGGTGGATTCGGATACTTGGTCGGCGATGGTCTCGATCCGGGCCAAGTCCAGTGTGCCGGCGAGGTCGAGCTTGCCAGCCTTCACCTCGGTGGCTCCAGCCAGAGGAAGGCTGATCTGCCACCCGTTCTGACCCGATACGACCGCGCCCAGCCGGACTGTGCCGCGCACCGAAGCCACTGGGGCATCGGTCGAATAGAAGAAGGAGACACCCAGCCGGTGGACCAGCTTGAGGAAAACAGGGTCGCCTGTTACGACCCGGCCACTCGGGTAGGTCGCGCTCGCCGGGGTACGGGCGTGGTAGGTGAGCACCCCCGTCTCGGTAAACGTGACAGACGCAGGCGCGGGCCGCGGCGAACCCACGAGGAACGACAGACCGAGGGCCATGCCGACCAGCACCATTAGGCCACAAAAATCTTCCACGTGGCGAGCGCGCGGCCGTTGGTCGACCTTCGCCGAGCTCGTCACAGCAGGGGCTGGGATAGTGGCCGGTCGCCCTCCGTTTCCCACTGGTGGACGGACGAGTGCCGGGCCTCCGGACGAACGCCGTAACGGGCTGACGGTCCCGGCCCAAGAGCCGGACGTGGAAGGAGGCAGCACCGCTCTCGTACTGCCGGTCCAGGTGGCTGCGCCCGACGACCGCAGCAGCGGGCTCACGACCGATCTGCCAACCCCCGCTCCGAACAACGCCTTCGCCGGGACTGCTGGCGTGCCACGAGGCGTCAGGGCTGGCGTGTGGCGAGGTTTGGTGGCTGGCCTGCGGCGAGGCTCCACGACCAAGCCGACCAGGACAACGACGATTATCAGCGCGAGCAGGGCCCGGAGCTCGGGTGACGCCATGAGGATGCCGACCTTGGGAACGTGCAGGACCGCCCGCCCGATTACTTGGCTCGCCTTCGGGTGGAGCGGGTCGATTGAGTGGTTGTTGTCGCCCTTCATGACGAACCCTGAGCTGCCGTTACCGCCGACAATGCGGTGCAGCACGACCGTATGGCCGTCCAGGTCACCGTGATAAGCAACGATCTCCCCGACGTGGTACGAGCTGGCCGGGGCGATGACTACGAGGTCGCCGGTGTGGTAGAGCGGCTCCATGCTGATCCCGTCGGTGACCACGTAGCCGACCCGCCCCGTGAGGACGGCACCCGCGCCAAGCAGGAACACGAGCACCGAAATGGCACCCAACAGGCGTCGCCACGGTTTGGTCCGAGACGGGGGACGTTTCATATCGTGGCAGTTAAATCGACCCGTGACAGCCGTCCCATTGAGCCGTTTCAAGTGCCCCGTTAAAGCTGCGGTGCCCGTCGGCGGGACGAGCCACTGAGTCGCCCGGCCAACGAGGCGACTTTAGGCCGGTTGGAGGGCGACCGTGATGCCCTCGACGGGATGTTTCGTGGCTCCCCTGGGCGGTCCCGGAGCGTCGCTTAAGTGTAAAGGCCCGCTCCCAAGGGAGCGGGCCTTTACTTATCAACTAGAGCAGTTACGAAACTTGGTCGTTGGCGATGGTGACAGAAACCGCATTGATCCCGGTCACGTCGGCAATGTCGCAGTATGCCACGTTTGGCGTGGCGACATAGGTGAGCGGGGTGCCCGCGTCCGCAAGGCCAATACCGGTGCAGCTTTCGGGGTCCGGACCGCCACTATCGAGTGCGAGACTGAGCGATGGGACAAGCGCTTGGGCATTGGCGAAGGTGAGCTCGCCGGCGGTACCACCGAACGTCAGAGTGATGATATCGACCTCGTTGTCGTTGTTGAGGCCGCCGTCAGTGCCAGCCCCATTGGATGCGAGGCCGTACTGAACGTTCGTCAGCGTAAGACCGTACACGTTCTGGACCACCGTGCCACCAAGGAACTGGTTGAGATAAGCACTGTCATCGATACCGGTGGCAGTGAATGCGCCTCCGCCGGCCATGACCAAACCCAAAAGGGCAGAAACGCCGGCCACTACCTTGACACGCTTGGATAGGTACATTGGGTAAAACCTCCTCTGATGTAGAGACCGGCAGACAAGACGGTCCGGTTGTTCTTGTGAGGACTCCGATCGTCGGCTCTTACCGGGCTCTTAGGTAATGGCTGTCCGCCTCTGGGGATTTAACGTCTCGAAAGGCCCTCTAAGGAAATCCGCGAAATCACGAGCGACGGGACCGAAGTAAAGGTGAAATACCGGAACTCCCGCCCGTGTGGATTTGTTAGACGCAGGTTCGCACCGTCCACACGCGTGACTGGCGTCCAGAGGCCGCTCGGCCACGGCGGCCTCCCTGGATGATTTCACCGACGTCCGCCTACAGCCGTGCCCGGATAGCCGTTAGGGCGGTCCTGACCCCCGAGGCTGTTGGATCTAGTATTCGGCGCACCACTCAGGCAAGCCCGAGGAACCAACAAGAGGAGGAACGATGAGGAGTTATCACCGTGACGTGGCTGGGAAGCACCGGCGCAGCGTCTGGCTTCGGCCTGCCGCGATGCTGTCAGCGGTCGCCATGACAGCCACTTTGAGCATTGTTACTGGCGCTACGAGCGTCGGAGCGAGCACCGTGAGGGCGGCTGCGAGCACCGGCTTCCTGGCCTGCGAGGTAACAGACACCGGCGGCATCAACGACCGTTCCTTCAATGCTTCCGCCTACGCCGGCTTGAAGATCGCTGCCGCCGCAATCCCAGGCCTGACTTACAAGTACCTCGGGTCCACCTCGACCAGCGACTACACGCCGAACATCAACACATTCATCGGCGAGAACTGCGGGATCATCGTCACGGTCGGCTTCGACATGGCAGCCGCCACCCAGACAGCCGCCCAGAAGCACCCGACCCAGAAATTCACGATCGTCGACTACACCTACTCGCCCTCGATGAGCAACGTCCTGGGCCTTTACTACGCCACCAACCAGGACGCGTTCAGGGAGGGTACCTGGCTGCGGCGATGTCCAAGAGCGGCATCGTAGGTACCTTCGGCGGGCAGAACATCCCGCCCGTCACCATCTACATGGACGGATGGGTTGCCGGCGTCCGCTACTACGACAAGATGAACCACGCCCGGTCACGGTGCTGGGCTGGACCCCGAACCGGGCCGCCCAGCCAACAGCCTGGCCGGGAATGGCCTGTTCACCAACGACTTCACCAACACCGCGCCTGGGTAAGACCGACACCCAGACCCTCCTCGGCGAGGGTGCGGACATCATCTTCCCGGTGGCCGGTTCCGTCGGCCTGGGTGCCGCCTCAGCGGTCAAGGAGGCCGGCGCTGGCAACTATATGGAGTGGGTCGACACTGACGGCTGCATCTCGGCACCCCAGTACTGCAACCTGTTCATTACCAGCGTGACCAAGGGCATCACCGCCTCGGTCTCGGCAGCGGTCGAAAAAGCGGCCAAGGGGACGTTCAAGGGCGGCAACTACACAGGGGACCTCGCCGACAACGGAGTCGGGATCTCCCCGTTCCACGACTTCGCCAGCCGCGATCCCAATGGGCGTGCAAAACGAGCTGAACACGATCAAGGCCGGGATCATCGCCGGCAAGATCTCGGTCAACCCCAACTCATACCCGGTCGCTTAGTTGACCGGTTGCGCTTCCCCCGGTCCCGCCTAGCCCCGGCCAGCGGCCCGGGCCGGGGACGCCGGGACATCGGGCTCTGCCGAGCCGGCCCACGCGGCCGTGGTGCCTGAGTGACAGGCTCGCAGCCAAGAGGCCGTAGCCATGAGGCTCGAGCTAGCCGGGATAACCAAAGCCTTCGGGCCGCTGGTGGCCAACGACGGCGTGGACCTTGCCCTTGTAGAGGGCGAGGTCCATTGTCTCCTGGGGGAGAACGGCGCCGGTAAGACGACGCTCATGAACATCCTGTTCGGAATGCTGCATGCGGACTCCGGGGAGATTCGCATCGACGACCAGGCGGTCCGCTTCGCCGACCCCGGAGAAGCCGTCCGACGGGGCATCGGCATGGTCCACCAGCACTTCATGCTCGTCCCCGTCTTCACGGTCGCAGAGAACATCGTTCTCGGCTTCGAACCGACCCGGCACCTGGGTTTCCTCGATCGTCGCAAGGCTCGCGCCGATATCCTCCGGCTCTCGCGCGAGTTTGGCCTCGAAGTCGACCCCGACGCGCTCGTGGAAAACATTCCCGTCGGTGCCCAGCAGCGGGTCGAGATCGTCAAGGCCCTGATGCGCGACGCTCAAGTACTGATCCTGGACGAACCCACCGCCGTGCTCACCCCGCAGGAGTCCGAGGGCCTTTTCACCGTCATCCGTTCGCTTGCTAAGTCGGGGCGCTCGGTCCTGTTCATCACCCACAAGCTGAAAGAGGTGTTCGCCGTAGCCGACCGGATCACGGTCATGCGCCTCGGCAAGGTGGTGGGCCAAACCACACCCAAGGAGACCAACGAGGCCGAGCTTGCCACGATGATGGTCGGCCGCTCGGTGGAACTGGTTGTGAACAAACGTGAAGCCAACCCCGGGGAGCCGGTGCTCGAGTTGGACGACCTCACGCTCACCGACGAGCGCGGTGTGACGGTGGTCGACCATGTCTCGCTCACGGTACGCGCAGGCGAAGTCGTTGCCGTGGCCGGCGTCCAGGGCAACGGCCAGACCGAGCTGACCGAGGCGATCACGGGGTTGCACCACGGGAGCGTGACTCGAGGCTCGATCCGGCTCGCCGGCCAGGACCTCACCCACGCCTCGCCTCGTCAGGCGCTGCGGTCCGGCATCGCCAATATCCCTGAGGACCGCCAGGTCGACGGGCTCGTGCTCTCCATGTCGATTGCCGACAACCTGGTGCTCGATGTATTCAACCAGGAGCCGAACGCCCGCTTCGGTGCCCGCGACCTCGGCCGGGTGAGGCGGGACGGCGAGCTCAAGCTGAAGGAGTTCGACATCCGAGCTGCCTCGGCCGAGGTGACCGTGGGTACGTTGTCAGGGGGAAACCAGCAGAAGGTCGTGGTGGCGCGCGAGTTGTCCAGGCCGGTGACCCTGCTCGTCGCTTCGCAGCCAACACGCGGGCTCGACGTCGGCTCGATCGAGTACGTCCACCGCCGCATTATCGACGAGCGGGACCGGGGGGCCGGGGTGCTCCTCGTGTCGTCCGAGCTCGACGAGGTTATGGCGCTGGCAGACAGGATCGCCGTCATGTGCCGGGGGCGGATCGTCGGCGTGGTCCCCGCTGGCACGTCGCGTGAGCAAATCGGCCTACTGATGGCCGGTGTCGAGCAGAGCGGGCAGGGGAAAGCTTGACGACTCCAGACGTGCCCTCTCAAGCCCAAGTCGCGCCCAATACCTCCCCCGCTCCTTCGACTACGTCTTCATCTTCGCCTGCGTCTTCATCGCCGTGGCGGCGCGCCTTTGGGTGGATGGCGGAAGGCAACCTGGCTCTGGTCACCTTCCTGGCCGTGGTCGTCGGCTTGTTCGTAGGCGCCATCCTCATCATCGCCACTACGACGGCGACGCTGCACGCCTGGGGCAACGTGTTTTCCGCGCCGGGCCACGCTTTCGGCGTCACCTTCTCGACGCTCGGCCATGCCTACGGGGCCCTCTTCACTGGTTCGATATTCAGCCCGTCCGCTGTCGGGCATGCGATCTCAACCGGGTCGGGTTGGACAACGGTCTTTACCCCGATATCGGAAACCCTGGTGTCGGCGACCCCGCTAATACTGGCAGGCACAGGCGTTGCGCTCGGGTTTTCGACCGGGGTGTTCAACATCGGAGGCCAGGGCCAGTACATCTGCGGCGCCATAGCGGCTACTTACGTAGGTTTCGCCGTGCACCTCCCTCTTCTGCTCCACCTCCCGCTGGTAGTCATCGCCGGTGCGACCGGCGGCGCTGTCGCCGGGTTTATCCCAGGCATCTTGAAAGCGACGACCGGGCCCATGAGGTGATCGTGACGATCATGCTCAACTACGTCTTCCTCTACTTGTTGGACTACCTGCTAACTACCCCTCCCATCCAGCAACCCGGGCAGAGCAATGCCATCTCCCGCACCGTCCCCCAATCGGCCCAACTGCCGCACCTGTTGGGCAGCGGCCTTCGGGTCAACTTCGGGCTTATCATCGCCCTCGCGGTTGCCGCCGGTATGTCCTGGTTCATGCGCAGGAGCACGCTCGGTTTCCAGTTCAAAGTGATCGGCTCCAACCCCGCCGCGGGACGGACGGCTGGGATGGATGCCCGCCTGGCAACGGTGCTTGTGCTCACGATCTCGGGCGCACTGGTCGGCTTGGCCGGGATGACCACACTGGCGGGCACGGACTTTTTCATGTCGACCGGCTATGGCGGCAGCAACGGTTTCAACGGCATCACGGTCGCCCTCCTCGGCCGGAACCGGCCGCTCGGCGTCGTGCTCGGGTCGCTCCTGTTTGCTGCCCTCAGCACCGGCGGACGTTACATGCAGGCGACAACAGGTATCCCCATCGACCTGACAACGGTGATCCAGGCAGTGATCGTGTTCATGGTGGCGACCCCGGCGCTGGTGCGTGAGATCTTCCATCTCCGTCAGGGCCGGACAGGCAAGATCCTGCTCTTTACGAAGGGGTGGGCTGGGTGAGCCTCCTCGCCCTGAGCCCCGAAGCCGCCCAGCTGGCGACACCCGATGTACGGGTCGTTTCGGCCGGCCGGGTGCGCGGCATGGGGATCTTCCTTCTCCTGCTCGCGCTGGTAATGGTCGGTCCCCTCGGATTGAGCGTCCCCGATCACGTCGAGGCCACGTTCTTGCTAAACGCTCCTCCCGCTTTCCACGTCGCGCCGCTTGTTATGCCGGTGCGTTGGATTGGTTTCTCACTAGCCCTCATCTGTGGAGGCCTCGGCGTCACCCTGTGCATCAGGACGCGCGGGCGAGGGAGCTACGTCTTGCTGAGCCTGGGTGTACTGGTGTTCCTTTGGGCGTTCCTGGTCTGGGTGGGGCGCGGCGCAGACTTGAACCTTGTCGACCTGATTGCGGAGTCGCTCGCGTACTCGACACCACTTCTTTACGGGTCGATGTCGGGGATGATGTGCGAGCGCTCCGGAGTCGTGAACATCGCGATAGAAGGCCAGTTCCTCTCGGGCGCCTTCCTGGCGGAGATGGTAAGCAGCGCCACGAACAACCTGTGGCTCGGCGTGGCAGCCGGCGCCGTGGCCGGCGCACTATTTGGCTGGCTCCTGGCCTTCCTAGCCCTGCGCTACGGCGCCGACCAGATCATCGTCGGCGTCGTGATCGTCGCCTTCTGCACCGGCTTGACCAATTTCTTGACCGAGCAGGTGCTCAGCCCGGACCAAAACCTGAACGCCGGGCTCGGTTTTTCCTCGTTCGGGATCCCGTTGCTTGACAAGATCCCGGTCATCGGGCCAGCACTTTTCAACCAGAACGAGTTCTTTTACGGCGCCATCATCCTTCTCGTGGTGATGCATATCGGGTTGTTCAAGACACGCTGGGGCCTTCGGTCGAGGGCCGTGAGCGAGCACCCGAGGGCCGCCGAAACTGTTGGTATCCACGTGCTTTCAGTGCGTTACCGCAACGTGATATTGGGCGGGGTGATCGCCGGGATCGGCGGTGCATGGTTCACGGTCGGCAGCGGCGAGGAGTTCTCGGCGGGGATGACCGCCGGGCTCGGCTACGTTGCCCTGGCGGTGATGATCTTCGGGCGCTGGCGTCCCTTCAGGGCGCTCTCTGCGGCGCTGCTGTTCGGCTTCTCCACTGCTCTCCCGAGCTACCTGGAAGTGCTGAACGTGACCATCCCCGCCCCGTTCTTGTCGATGGCGCCCTACCTGATCACGATCGCCGTCGTCGCCGGCCTCGTAGGGCGAGTGCGCCCGCCCGCGGCGGACGGCGTCCCCTACAGCCGCGAGTAAGTCGGCCGCGAATAAGCCGGCCACGAGTGCGCGGAGCGGTGGGCGGCCCCTCAGCTCCAGGAGCGCGCGCCGGGCTCGGCCACCACCCGGGCAGCGGCGGCGAGGCCGGCCCTTAACGCAAGCTCGGGCCCGTCGCCACTAAGGCGCCGAGCGAGGAAGGTCCCTGTGAAGGCGTCCCCGGCGCCGGTCGTATCGGCAACCTCGACGTGGTCCGCAGAGCAATAGAGGCGCTCGGTCCCCGGCCCGGACAAAAGCGCTCCCTCGGCCCCGAGGGTGACGACCGTCTCTCGGTAGTAAGGCCGTAAAGCAGCCAGGACATCGTCGGGGTGCCTGGCGCCGGTCAACGCCCTGCCCTCGTCGAGGTTGGCGCAGCACCACTCGATGCCTCCGGTCCACGACAGGAACGCATCAGCGCCGACGGCAGCCAGCGGTCCGGCCGAACAGGGGTCGACCGACCGTGACATCCCGGCGGCGGCGGCAAGTTCCAGGGCCGCCAGCCCAACAGGCCGGGTTGCCTCGTCGAGCAGCACGTAACCCGAGAGGTGGAGGTGCCTCCCCGCCCCAAACAGAGCGGGGACGAGCGCGTCGGTGCCGAGCCTGAGGTTGGCACCCCGATCGGTGAGCATCGAACGCTCCCCAGAGGCGCCGATGAGGGCGACGACCACACCGGTGCGTTGCCCCAGGCACACCTGGAGGTGGGCCTGAACCGCACTCGCAGCCAACGCGGTGGCGGCTGCGCGGCCGAACTCGTCGTCACCGACCGCGGCCACGAGGTGGGTTACGGCGCCTGCAGCGGCGAACGCCACGGCCTGGTTGGCAGCCGACCCGCCGGGGGAAACGACGACCCTGGAAGGTGTATCGCTGCCCCGGTTGAAGGGCCAAGAGGGATTACCACGACGTCGACCATGACGTCGCCGATGACCACGACCACTGGTTGTTGCAGCGGGGGCGCCATCGTTGGGCAGCGTAGTCACGGTCGACGATGAGTAGTGTCACCAACGTGCCAGCTCGAGGAGACAGGACGCCGGCCGAAGATCCCGGCCAGGGTGCTGACTGGGGCCTGCTCCGTCAGGCCGCCGACGCGGCAGCAGCCCATGCCTACGCGCCTTACTCGGGGCTGCGGGTCGGCGCGGCCGGGCTGGGCGAGGACGGCACCGTGGTCAGCGGGTGCAATATCGAGAACGCCTCGTTTGGCCTTACCCTCTGCGCAGAATGCGGGCTTGTCTCAGCCCTGGTCAGCGGCGGGCACGGTCGGCTTGTCGCCGTGAGCGTGACGGCGGGGGACGGGCGCCCTCTCGCGCCCTGCGGCCGCTGCAGGCAGCTGTTGATGGAGCACGGAGGCCCGGGGCTGCTGGTCGACGGAGGGCCGACAGCGCCGCCGCAGCGGCTGAGCGAACTGCTCCCGGGTGCCTTCGAAGCTGCCGATATCGTCTCCCGCGGGGCGGGGACCACGACCGCAGGCCAGGACCATGACGCCGGATAGGCCCGCGCCAGGTAGCTCGGCGCTGGTTAGCGCACCAGCCCGCTTCGACGCGGTCGACCTGGTGCGCGCCAAGCGCGACGGCGGCGAGCTCACCGATGGGGAGATCGGCTGGCTGATCGACGCCTACGTCGCTGGCAGTGTCCCGGACGAGCAGGTCGCCGCCTTGTTGATGGCTATCTACTGGCGCGGCATGTCACCGAGAGAACGGGACAGTCTCACTCTGGCCATCGTCGCTTCTGGCGAGGTCATGGACCTGTCGGGGCTTTCCCGCCCAAGCGTGGACAAGCACTCCACCGGGGGTGTGGGCGACAAAGTCTCGCTCGTGCTGGCGCCCCTGGTGGCGTCCCTCGGGGCGGCGGTCCCCCAGCTGTCGGGCCGCGGGCTCGGCCATACCGGGGGGACCCTCGACAAGCTCGAGGCGATCCCGGGATGGCGCTCTCAGCTCACGACGACCGAGATCCTCGACCAGCTCGAGTCTGTGGGCTGCGTGATATGCGCGGCCGGCGCTTCGTTGGCACCAGCCGACCGCAAGCTCTACGCCCTGCGCGACGTCACCGGCACGATCGAGTCCGTTCCCCTGATCGCCTCGTCGATCATGTCCAAAAAGATCGCCGAGGGGACCTCCGGCCTCGTGCTCGACGTGAAGGTGGGTTCCGGCGCGTTCATGACCGAACGCGGCCGAGCTGCGGAGCTTGCCGCGGCGATGGTCGAGATCGGCCGGAGCGCCAACATGAAGGTCGCGGCGCTGCTCACCGCAATGGACGTCCCCCTTGGCCGGGCTGTCGGCAACGCAGTGGAGGTCGCGGAGGCGGTCGAGACACTCGAGGGCAATGGCCCTGAGGACCTGGTCGCCGTGACGGTGGCACTGGCGGAAGTGATGCTCGAACTGGCCAACCTGCCCGGGGACCCGCGCCGGGCGCTCCAGGACGGTTCGGCCCTGGCGGTTTGGCGGGAGATGGTCCGTGCCCAGGGCGGCGACCCCGACACATCGCTGCCCCGGGCGGGCGTGGTCGAGCCTGTCCTGGCCGAGCGCGACGGTTTCCTTTCTCGCCTGGAAGCCCGCTCGGTCGGCGTCGCAGCTTGGCGGCTGGGGGCGGGGAGGGCCAAGAAGGAAGACCCGGTGCTGGCAAGTGCAGGGGTCCGCTGCCTGGTCAAGCCCGGGGAGCCTGTAACGAAGGGCCAGACGCTCCTCGAACTGCACACCGACGACCCGGCCCGCCTGGAGCGCGCGAGGGAGGCGCTGCGCGGCGCGCTCGAAGTCACCCCGGAGGCACCTGGCGGCGCCGCTCTCCCGCTCGTGATCGAGCGCGTTGGCTGAACCCCGCCCCTGGTGCGGTTGGTAGCGTACGCGTATGCCGGAGACCCAGCTGACGCTCGAACAAATCCGCCGCGCACCCAAGGTGCTCCTCCACGACCATCTCGACGGCGGGCTCAGGCCGGCGACAGTCGTGGAACTGGCGGACGCCGTCGGCTACGAGGATCTCCCGGCCAAGGACCCAGACGAGCTCAGCCGTTGGTTCGTAACCGAGACGCCACGCCGGAACCTGGTCCGCTACCTCGAAGGCTTCAAGCACACGGTCGCGGTTATGCAGACCGCGGAGGCGCTCGAGCGTGTCGCCCGCGAGTGCGTGGAGGACCTGGCCGACGACGGGGTCGTCTACGCCGAGGTCCGCTTCGCCCCTGAGCTCCACACCGAGGAAGGCCTCCGCCTGGAGGCGGTCGCCGAGGCGGTGCTGGCCGGGTTCGCCACAGGCATGGAGAACGCCCGCGACGCCGGGGCCCCCATCGTGGTGCGGGCGCTGTTCACGGCCATGCGCACGGCGGCCCGCTCGCTTGAGATCGCCGAGCTCGCGGTGCGCTACCGCGACGTCGGGGTTGCCGGCTTCGACGTGGCCGGGCCCGAAGTGGGCTACCCCCCGACGCTCCACCTCGAGGCGTTCAACCTTGTCCAGCGGGAAAACTTCCATTCGACCGTGCACGCCGGCGAGGCCTTCGGGCTCCCGTCGATCTGGCAAGCCCTGCAGTGGTGCGGCGCCGAGCGGTTGGGCCACGGGGTGCGCCTCGTCGACGACATCACGGTCCATGACGATGGCTCGATAACTCTCGGCCGGCTGGCGAGCTACGTCCGGGACTGCCGGGTCGCCCTCGAGCTTTGCCCGACTTCCAACGTCCACACCGGCGCTGTCGCCAGCCTGGCCGAACACCCGATCAGGATGTTCCGGCGGCTTGGTTTCCGTGCCACCATAAACACCGACAACCGCCTCATGAGCGGTGTGAGCCTGTCATCGGAAATGGCCCGTTGTGCCGAGGTTTTCGGCTGGGACTGGGTCGACCTGCGCTGGCTTTCGATCAACGCCATGAAGAGCTCATTTTTCGACTTCGACGAGCGCCTGGCGCTTATCAACGGCGTGATCAAGCCCGGCTACGACGCGCTGGCCGCCGAGTCCGCTTTCCGGGTTTCCGCCCCCGGCATCGCCGGCGTGGCCCCACGGTAAGCCAAGTGCGAGGGCGCTGAGAGCCCACTGGGCCACTTGTTCCTGCGGGCATTAGCATGTCGCCGTGGACCATCCTGAGTTGCTGGAGCGGCACCGCAAGGTCCTCCCCTCCTGGCTAGCGCTCTACTACGAAGACCCGCTCGAACTCGTCTCTGGCAAGGGCTGCGTGGTGACCGACTCCGAGGGCAGGGACTATCTCGACTTTTTCGGCGGGATCCTCACGACTATGACCGGCCACTCGGTGCCGGAGGTCGTGGAGGCGATCCGGGAACAGGCCGGCAGGATGCTCCACACTTCGACGCTCTACCTCATCCGCCCGATGGTCGAGCTGGCGGAGAAGATCGCCGCCTTGTCCACCGTGCCGGACGCCAAGGTCTTCTTTGTCAGCTCCGGGACCGAGGCAAACGAGGCCGCTCTCTTGTTCTGCTGTACAGCGCGCCGCTCCAACCAAGTGCTGGCATTGCGCAACAGCTATCACGGCCGTTCGTTCACGGCGATGTCGGTGACCGGCAACCGCTCGTGGTCCGCCTCCAGCCTGAGCCCCCTGCAGGTGAGCTACCTCCACAATGGGGACCGACTGCGCAGCCCGTTCGCCCACCTCGGCGACGAGGACTTCAATGCCGCCTGCGCTGCAGACCTGCGCCAGGTCATCGACACGACGACCGCCGGGGACGTCGCCTGCATGATCGCCGAGCCGATCCAGGGGGTGGGCGGCTTCATTATCCCGCCCGATGGGTTCTTCGCCGCATTGAAGCAAGTGCTCGATGAGTACGGCATCCCGTTCATCTCCGACGAGGTGCAAACGGGTTGGGGCCGCACCGGCTCGCACTTCTGGGGTTTCCAGGCCCACGGGATAACTCCTGACCTCCTGACCTTTGCCAAGGGCGTAGGCAATGGCATGGCTATTGCCGGGGTGGTGGGCCGCGGCGACCTCGTCGACTCGCTCCAGGCAGCCTCGATATCGACCTTCGGTGGCAACCCTCTGGCGACCACCGCCGCCTTGGCCAACCTGGACTACCTGCTCTCCCACGACCTGCAGGCCAATGCCAAGGTGGTCGGTGACTTCCTGCTGGAAGGGCTCCGCCGACTAGCGGAGCGTTCCGACATCGTCGGGGAAGTCCGCGGCAAAGGCCTCATGATCGGAGTGGAACTGGTGGAACCCGGGACGGCGATGCCGTCGGCGCGAGCCGCTGGGCGAGCCCTCGAAGAGACCAGGGCGCGGGGCCTGCTGGTCGGCAAGGGCGGCCTCTACGGGAACGTGCTGCGTATCGCACCGCCCCTGTCGGTGAGCATGCAGCAAGCTGAAGAGGCGCTGTCGTTACTGGGCGACGCCCTTCAGGCTGCCGAGACCTGAACTTCAGAGAGGAGCACAACCGATGTCTGAGATCGTGCGAGCGGCGCTTGTCCAAAGCAGTTGGACCGGCGACAAGAAATCGATGATCGAAGCCAACGTAGAGCTCGCCCGGGACGCTGCTGCGCAAGGCGCTCAGGTGCTCTGCTTCCAGGAGCTGTTCTACGGCCCGTACTTCTGCCAGGTCCAAGACTCCCAATACTTCTCTTATACCGAGGCGGTCCCGGGCGGGCCGACCACCGAGCTGATGTGCTCCCTCGCCCGCGAGTTACACATGGTGCTCGTGGTGCCCGTCTTCGAAGAGGAGCAGCCGGGCGTGTACTACAACACCGCCGCCGTGATCGACGCCGACGGCACCTACCTCGGGAAGTACCGCAAGACCCATATCCCGCAGGTCCAAGGTTTCTTTGAGAAGTACTACTTCCGCCCCGGCAACCTCGGGTACCCGGTCTTCCAGACTGCCGTCGGCCCGGTCGGGGTCTACATCTGTTACGACCGGCATTTCCCCGAGGGCTGGCGAGCTCTTGGGCTTGCCGGGGCGCGCATCGTGTTCAACCCCTCGGCCACGAGCCGTAGCCTTTCCCAGTACTTGTGGCGCCTCGAGCAACCGGCGTCCGCGGTCGCCAACGAGTATTTCGTCGGCGCCATCAACCGGGTTGGCGTGGAGCCGCTCGGCGACGACGACTTCTACGGGAGCTCGTACTTCGTTAACCCTCGCGGTCAGCTCGTCGGCGAGGCGGCGCCGGACGACAAAAGCGCGGTCGTGGTACGCGACCTGGATATGGACCTGCTGGCCGAGGTCCGGCAAACCTGGGCCTTCTACCGTGACCGCAACCCGGCCGCTTATGCAACCCTCGTCCAACCTTGAGCCGGGGGCCTCACCACGGGCCCGCCCGCAAGGCACCGGCGCGGGTGGCACAGCGGTGACCAGCTAGCCGAAAGGAGCCGCTCGTGCGCATTCTGATCTCCGGGGGGACCGTTGTCAGCCCCACCGGTACGCAGGCAGCAGAGGTCCTCGTGGACGGCGAACGCATCGTTGCGCTTGCTGCGCCTGGATCCGACCTCGCGAACAGCTTCGCCGAAGGGGCGCGCCGCGTGGACGTGCCCGGCCGTCTCGTCATCCCAGGGGCAGTCGACGTCCACACCCACATGGAAATGCCTTTTGGCGGTACCAGATCTGCAGACACGTTCGCGACCGGGACCCAGGCAGCAGCCTGGGGAGGCACCACTACCATCGTGGACTTCGCGATCCAGCGTAAAGGGGAAACGCTCCGCTCAGGGCTCGACGCGTGGCATCAAAAGGCCGAAGGCCAGTGTGCGATCGACTACGGGTTCCACATGATCGTTTCGGACGTTAACGAGCAAACGTGCAAGGAAATGGACCAGCTGGTCGGCGAAGGGGTGACGAGCTTCAAGCTGTTCATGGCTTATCCCGGGGTCTTCTACTCGACCGACGGGGAAATCCTTAAAGCCATGCAACAGGCCAGAGATTCGGCGGCCACCGTGATGATGCACGCCGAGAACGGGATCGCGATCGACGTCCTAGTCGCTCAGGCGCTCTCCCGCGGGGAAACCGCTCCCCGCTTCCACGGTCTAACCCGGCCTGATCGGCTCGAGGCCGAGGCGACCGGGCGCGCCATCGCTCTCGCCAAAGTGGCGGGTGCCCCGGTTTATATCGTGCACCTGTCCACTACCGGTGCCCTCGAGGCGGTGGCCGAGGCCCGCGACCAGGGCCAGAACGCTTTCGCCGAAACCTGCCCGCAGTACCTGTTCCTTTCGGCGGACGACCTCGCCCGTGAAGGCTTCGAAGGAGCGAAGTACGTCTGCTCCCCGCCACTGCGGGCCAAGGAACACCAGGCAAACCTATGGCGCGGGCTCCGTACCAACGACCTGTCGGTCGTGTCCACCGACCACTGCCCGTTTTGCTTCAAAGAGCAGAAGGAACTTGGGACCGGGGACTTCTCCAAGATCCCAAACGGCATCCCTGGGGTCGAGCACCGCGTCGACCTCACCTTCCAAGGTGTGCTCGCCGGAGAGATCACCGTGGCACGCTGGGTCGAAATAAACTCCACTACCCCCGCCCGGATGTTCGGCCTTTATCCCCACAAGGGCGTGCTCGCACCGGGGTCGGACGCCGACATCGTGGTTTA
>CAWICT010000008.1:0-288579 GCA_963834735.1 uncultured Acidimicrobiaceae bacterium
CGCCTCGACCTCATCTGAGCTCAGGTGATAGAGACTGACCGTGCCAACCGTTCCGAACGGGACCGTTCTCGCCCATCCACCCCTCGGGTGGAATAGCTGGGATGTTTACGGCGCGAGCGTCCGAGAAGATGAGGTCCTGGAGAATGCCGAGTGCTTGGCAGCGCGGCTGGCGCCCTTTGGGTGGGAGTACATCGTTGTCGACATCCAGTGGTACGAGCCCGGGGCGTCCTCATCTGCGTACAGGCCCTTCGTCCCCCTCGAGATGGACGAGGTCTCACGGCTGGTCCCAGCAGCGAACCGTTTCCCGTCGGCGGCCGGTGGCGGCGGCTTCGAGCACCTCGCGCGGCGCATCCACGCCCTGGGCCTGAAATTCGGTATCCATGTGATGCGCGGTGTCCCCCGCCAGGCGGTGCACGCGAACACGCCGATCTTGGGCACTACCGCTGGCGCCAGGGATATCGCCCAAACGAACTCCATCTGCCCATGGAACACCGACATGTACGGGGTGAACCCCAGTGCCGTCAGGGGCGCAGGAATATTACGACTCGCTGTTCTCGCTGTACGCGACGTGGGGTGTCGACTTCGTGAAGGTCGACGACATTTTGCTGCCGTACGCGGCGGGTGAGATCGAGTGTATAAGGCGGGCGATCGACCGGGCCGGCCGCGATATGGTCCTGAGCTTGTCGTGTGGCCCAACAGACCCGGAGCACGCCGATCACCTGCGCAAGAACGCCGACATGTGGAGGATGACCGGCGATTTCTGGGACCGGTGGGAGGACCTCTACTCCATGTTCGAGCCCTGTCGATCCTGGGCGCCGTTTTCGGGGAACGGCCATTGGCCGGACGCCGATATGTTGCCGCTCGGCAGGATTGCGCTCCGCTCGTCCGAGCACGGCTGTGGAGACCGCTGGACGAGGTTTACCCGGGCCGAACAACGGACGATGATGAGCCTGTGGTCGATCGTGGGTTCGCCGCTTATGATTGGCAGCTTTCTCCCCGACCTCGACGATTGGACATTGGGCTTGCTCACGAACAGAGAGGTGCTTGAGATGCACCGGTCGGCACGCAACCCGCGCCAGGTTTCTCGCAGCGGGGACTGCGTTATGTGGGCCGCGGACGGGCCCGACGGCTCCTCGTACATTGCCATCTTCAATCTCGGCGCTCGCCAAGCTTCCATTGCTGTCCCCGTCCAAGGCACCGACGGCGACAGCGACGTGCACGACCTGTGGTCGGGGGCCCGACTTGGGCCGCCCGAACGCGTCCGTGAGATCGAGGTGGATCCTCATGGCGCACGGGTCTTGGGGCTCCGCAAATGAGTGCGACGATCGGGCGGATGCCGATCTTCACTGGCTGGTTAGCAGCTAGCCCGGCCGGCAAGGGGGGCTATCCCCTGTAAGTCGCGATCCGGGCACACCGACGGTCGACGCTCGGACAATGAGTTCGGGCTCGAAACGAAGCGACCGGTGCGTGTGGACGGAATGATCCGAGGCTTCCTCGAGCAGCAGCTCGGCCGCCGAGGCACCCACCTCGTATTTAGGTTGCCGCACCGAGGTCAACGGGGGAGAAAGCAAGGACGCAAATGTCACGTCGTCGTAGCCGACCAAGGCCATGTCGTGTGGCACCCGCGCGCCAGCCGCGACGAGCCCCCGCAGTACGCCCAGGGCGAGCAGGTCGTTGGCGCACATGACGGCAGTCGGCCGCGGCTCAAGTGCAAGGAGCTCTTCGACAGCCTTCTCTCCGTGTTCGACGCTAAGCGCGTTGACGGCTACCTCGCGCAGCTGCTTATGGCCTGAACGGCTTGCCCGTCTGAAGGCTTGGCGGGCTCCGTCTCGTCGGTCCGCGCACTGGCGGATTGTGAGAGGCCCATTGACAAACCCGATTACCTCGTGACCCAGTCCGAAAAGGTGGGTGACCGCGAGATCCCCGCCCTTTACATCGTCAAGGGTCACTGAACACAACCCCGTGCTTCCCGGGTCACGGCCAAGGAGCACAGTAGGGATGCCCCGTTTAGCAATGGCTTCCACGTTGTCCAAGGCAGCCTCGACGGGAGCGATCAGCAAGCCGTCGACTCGGTGCTCCTCGAGCACGCGCAGGTAGCAGCGCTCACGCTCACCCGACTCGTCACTTGAGCAGACCATGAGCACGTAGCCCTCGTCTCGCAGCACATGCTCGGCGCCACGGACCATCTCCGCGAAGAACGGGTTCGCTATGTCCAACAGCACCACGCCCACTGTGCGGCTCTTGCCCACGCGCAGCTGGTGCGCAGCCGTACTGCGCACAAACTCGGTTCCTTTTATGGCCTTGATGACCCGGGCGCGCGTTGAGGGTGCCACCAACTCTGGGTTGTTGAGGACATTTGAGGCCGTCCCGAGAGACACTTCTGCCATCTCCGCCACGTCTCGGATCGTCGCCCGCAAGCGCCGTGGAGCCCGGTCAGTCATCAGGCCAGTGCCGGGAGTACCGTTTCCTGGAACCGCCGGAGTGGCGTCAGATCGAAGGGGTAACCGAGTGCGAAAATAAAATGACTGATCCCGACGTCCAGGTACCGTCGAAGCCGGGTCGTGACTGCAGCCGGGTCACCGATAAGCCAGGTGTCGCGCAGGGTGGCCAACTCCACCCCATGACTGGCCGCAACCCTGCTGGCGTAGCTCTCGGCCGCCTCCTTCGTTGTTGCTAGTGCCAAGGTAGTATGGATGGAAAACTCGATATCGTCACAGTTCAGTTCCATTTCTTGTCGCTTCGCCCCAAGTGCGATTATGAGCTCGCCGCATTTCTCGGGTGAGGCAATAACATTCAGGCGGTCAGCGTGCCTAGCGGCAACCTGCAGCGCCCCTTGCCCCGTGCCTCCAACCGTGATGGGAGGGCGCGGCCATTGGAGGGGCTTAGGCTCACACGGGGCATCGTCGACGTGGTAGTAGTGCCCGTGGAAGGTGGTCCGAGGTTCGCTCCAGAGAAGCTTCACGAGCTGCAGAGCTTCCTCGAGGCGCGCATACCGTTCGGTCAAGGAGGGGAACTCGAGGCCGTAGGTGCGGAACTCATTGGCCGCCCAACCCGCGCCCAGAGAAAACTCGAACCTACCGTCGCTCATTCGGTCAAGCTGCGCGGCAGCCTTCGCCAGGATCGCGGGGTGGCGATAGACAACCCCATTTACCAGCGCCCCAAGCCGGACCCTGCTGGTTGCCACGGCAAGGGCGCCCAGTGTGGTCAAAGTCTCGAAACACGGCCCGTCATTGGCACCCGAAAAGGGTAGAAGGTGGTCGAAGGCCCATATCGAGCCGTAACCCAGTGCCTCTACCGCCCGAACTGCACTTAGGTAATCGGTCCAGTTCGTCCGTTGCCCCTGCATATGAACGCCAAAATGAAGCTTCCGTCCCCGAATATCCATTGCCGTCCTTTGTGTCAACGAGCCCGCTCCGGGCCCGATGCGGGGCGCTGCCTCACAGAACGTGCTCTCAACCCTTACTCCACTCCCGAACCAGTAAGGCCTCTGATGAAGGCCCTCTGGACTGCAATAAACACCAGGATCATCGGTAGTGTGACGATGACAACCGAGGCGAAAATCACGTTCTGTGGCGTGATCTCGCCTTGACCAGTGGTCCCCACCAGTGCCAATGTCTGGGTAAGCACCTGCAACGACCCGCCCTCAGCGGCTACCAGTGGCCACAGGTACATGTTCCAGGCGGTGAGCACGGATATCGCCAGGTAAGCGGCCGTAGCCGGTTTGGCTAGGGGCACGACCAGCCGACGGAAAATTGTCCACCACGAAGCCCCGTCGATACGTGCCGCGTCAAACAGCTCCTCAGGCATCTGACGCATGTACTGGCGGAACAGCAGCGTCCCGAACCCCGTCTGAGCGGCGATCGGCAGTATGAGGCCAGGGTACGTGTTGATGAGGTGCAGCTCGTACGTCACGATGAAAGTGGGGATCAATGTCGTGATGATCGGGATGAAGAGCGAGATGGCCAACATCGCCGTGACGAGGCTCCGACCTCTGAAGTGCATCTTCGCTATGGCCAGCCCGCCGCTCACGCACAGGAGCCATTGCAGGCCCACTGCTCCAGTCGTAAAGATCACCGAGTTGAGGAAGCTGCGTAATTGGATGACCTGGGTCATGCCAGTGAACGCGTCGGAGTAATTGGCAAAATGCAAAGAGCTCGGGACCACTTGGGGCGGCTGCACGGACAGCTGCGTGTTGGACATCAGAGACGCGGCCACCATGTACAACATCGGTGACGCCAGCACGAGGCCGACTGCAACCGCGACCAAGATCCTAATGCGCCTAGTGAAACGGGTCGACCGGGTCATCGCCTGACGAGCCGGGAGATCAGGCGCAGAGCGAGAAGGAGCCCTCCCACAACCGCGATCTGCAGGATAGATAGTGCGGCCGCGTACCCGAAGAAACCATAACTGAAACCATTGACAAATATGTAATAAATGAGGGTTTGCGTGGCGTACAGCGGGTCGCCCTTGGTAAGTATGTTCACCAGGTCGAAGGAGCCATTTGTAAACGATAGCAAGGCGATAATCGCCACCAGGACAGTCATGTAGCGGACACCTGGCCATATGATGTGGCGCACTTGCCGGACTAGGCCGGCCCCGTCGAGCGCGGCCGCCTCGAGCAGGGAGTCCGGGATCCGCTGCAGAGCGGCCAGATAGAGGATGGTGGCCGCGGGGAGGCTCAACCATACGGTGATTATGTCCAACGCCGGCAACGCCCAGGTCTGGCTGGCCAGCCAGTCCGGCGGGGTGACGCCGAACTTCGATATAACGTAGTCGAGCACGCCGTAGCCAGGACCGTCTAGGAATATGTACCGCCAGACCACAGCGGAAGCAGCGTAGGACATTGCTGCGGGTATCAAATAGAGCGCTCGCACGACAGCGACAAAGCGGAAACGGACATTGATCAGGATCGCCAGTCCCAGAGCGATAAATATCGTAGGGACGACACCGAACACGATGAACTTTAATGTCGTGACCACGGCCTGCCAGACCAGTGGGTCGGCGAACATTCTGTGGTAGTTCGCCAGCCAGACCCATTTGGGCCAACCGTTTGTGATGTCCCACGTAGTAAAGCTGAGTAGGAGCCCGCCCAATATCGGTAACACCACGAAGATGGTGAACATGATGAGGTTGGGCGCGAGGAAGAGCCACGGCGTAGCGCCGCTGCTGCGCGAACGTGCTGGAGGCGATGTTGGCCCAAGACCGGCCCGTGCCCCGAAGAGCTGACCGACGCGTACGCGACGGCGGGAACTGAGTACCGTGGACGCTAGAGGCCGCGAACTCAAAAACATTCCTCCCTGGATCCCGGAAGACAAGCGACGGCGCAGCTCATGGCTGGCCGTCGCTTGTCAAGCTAGGGCTTGGACTGTGCGGCCGACAACCCTTAGGCCGTTAGCCGTTCAACGCGTAGGCGGCGACCATCTCGCTCTGGAGCTTGGTGAACGCCTTGGCGATACTTTGGTGGCCGGTAGTCGCCGCCGTCACGGCATTCGGGATATCCGTGTTCGACAGGGTGAACACCGTGCCAGGAGTTTGCGGGGCGATGGTGGCGGTGTCGGCAGCGATGACGTATGCCTCACTGTTGGCTGGTCCACCGGACTGCGTCCTCCACAGCGCATCCGGGCCGTTCAGAGAGGCTACGGCCGGTACCACACCGAAGGTCTGCTCCGCCACAGCTTGGCCCGGTGCCGAGAACAGGTAATGGAGGAACGCAATGGCGAGCGAGTTGTGCAGGGCATTGGGAGCGAGGCCCCAGCCGAGGCTGCCGCCACCCGTCGGGACTACCTGCTTGCCGTTGGCCGCCGTGATCGAGGGCATTGGCACAACGTTGTAGTTGAACTTGGTGCCTATAGCTTGTTGCAAGCCGGGCAGGTTGCCCCGCACCTCGATCGACATTGCCGCCTCGCCGGACTCGAAGAAGGGCTCGCAGCCGGATGACCCGTTCTTGGCCTGTTGTTGAGCCTCAGGGACAGCATCGCCGTTCAGCATGGGGTCGATCATCAACTGCCAGGCCTTTAGGGCAGCTGGCGTATCGAGCGTCGCTTGCGTTTCGGTGAATGCGGTCACACCGTATGCCTTGAGCACCGGGTTGTACTCCGCCTGCCAGTCAGGTCGTTCGCAAATACCGTACTGCGTTTGCGAAGCCCCCGAACCCACATTCAGCTTCGCGGCATCGGCGAGCATATCCGCCCACGTCCACCCGTTTTGCGGGAGAGGTACGCCCGCTTTTTGGAACTCGTTCTCGTTGTACATGATGACCGTGGCATCGGCCTCGTTAGCCAGAGCGAACACCTGACCGACGCCGAACGGGGCCCCTTGGGCGGGATATAAGAGGCTTCGAACGTCTTGAGCCAATAGTTCTGCGGGTACGGCTTCCCAGTCTTGAGGTCAGGGCTGAGGTCGCCGAGGAGACCATCGACCTCGAGCGTTGGCGTGAGCACGTCGTAGGTCTCGTCGATCATGGGCTCATTTCCTGCGAGGCGTTCAGTCTGCAAGAGCGGGATATAGGTGCTCGGCGTGTTGACCACGTTGGCCGCCTGGATGTGCACGCCTGGGTTGAGTTTTTCAAAAGCTGCGATGACAGGCTGAATGACAGGCGTGGTGAAGGTGAACACGTTCATGGTGAGCGTTCCGCTCAAGGCTGGGCGCATCGTGGACGCGCCTGCCGGGGTGGTGGTCAGCCCGAGGATCAGGCTGCACGCCCCGGCAGCAGCAAAAATGTGTTTCACAGGCAGGGCGCCGCGGCGGCCCTGTTGATAGCTTTTGGTTGGTGTCATTGGCAGTAACCTCTTTCAGTGGTGTCGTAGGACGTAATTAGGCGGAGAACGGTGCGGGCGGAGAAATATTCCGGGAAACTGGCACTCAGCGGTGTGGCCCGTAATGACGGTGATTCGATGTATCCCCCTTTCAACGTATATGTAACTGTCGATAATGCGGCGGAGCCGGTTCACCCACCGTCGGAGCGTGCTGGTGGCGGGTACAGCGACGGGAGCCCTGGCGCCCCATCTCGTAGGAATATGGGTATGCGTTCAAGCGGTGCTTCAACGGAGGCCCACTGCCCTCCGCTGAAGCGCTGATGGCTATAGGCGTCGGTCCAATCGGGCCCTTCGGGGAGGTATAAGTCCCGAGAGCGTGCGGCGAAGCTTGTGACGGGCGCAACCAGCACCGAAGGTCCGAACAAGTACTGGTCCTCGACTGTCCACGCGGTGGCGTCGTCGGGGAAGTCGAACCAGAGTGGCCTCATGGGCGGCGCTCCGATTTTGGCAGCCGAGGCCATTTGTTCCAACACATAGGGCTTTATGCGTTCCCGGAGTTGCAAGATCTCGGTCAGGATGGCGTAGACCTCTTCTCCGTACGACCAGACTTCGTTGGGCCCGCCGGACATGGCTTGAGAGAGCGGGCTGCGGGGGAGCCGGTCCCCGTGAAGCCGGAAGAGCGGGCACCACACCCCGTATTGGAACCAGCGGACCATAAGCTCCTGGTACTCCGGGTCGTCCGGGTCACCGCCGTGAAAGCCGCCGATGTCAGTCGACCACCACGGGATACCTGAGAGGCCCACGTTGAGGCCCGCTCGGACCTGGGCGGCCAGAGACTGGAACGTGGCCGGGATATCGCCAGACCACAAGAAGGCGCCCCATTGCTGGCTTCCCGCCCATGCCGACCGTACCAAGCTTACGACCTGCTCTTCGCCGGCGGCGCGCATGCCGTCGTAGATCGTGCGAGCATGGTCGGCGGGGTAGCGGTTCAGGACTTCCCTTGCAGGCCCAACTGTAAGGCGAAGGTTATCGACATGACCTGGCCTAAGTTCTGGCTCGCAAGCATCCAACCAGAACAGCTTTATCCCGTAGCTGTAATAGTTCGCGTACAGTTGCTCCCACAGGTACTCACGAGCCTCGGGGTTGCTCGCGTCATAAAAGGCGACCGGCAGCCGTGTGCTCGCATGGCGGTCAGGCCAGTCCGCATGATGGGCTGGCGCGCCTCGTTCAGTGGCGATGAAATAGCCAGCGTTCAGCATGGGCTGGTAATTCGACGACATCACACTCACTGACGGCCACACCGAGACCATGAGGCGAACTCCCAGGCCCGATAGCTCATCGACCATGGCTTGAGGGTCGGGCCATTCGCTGGGTTCGAAGCGCCAGTCGCCGAGCTGGGTCCAGTGGAAAAAGTCCACAACGATTACGGAAAGAGGCAGGCTGCGACGGTGGTACTCTCGCGCAACCTCGAGAAGCTCTTCCTGCGTCCGGTAGCGAAGCTTCGACTGCCAGAAACCAGCCGCCCACGAAGGCAGCATGGGCGCGTGGCCGGTGACTTCGGCATAACGAGCCATGATTTGCGCCGGCGACCCCGTCGTGACCCAGTAATCGATCTGGCGGGCGCTGTCGGATACCCAACGCGTTGCCGTGCGTCCCAGTTCCACCCGGCCGACGGCCGGGTTGTTCCAGAGGAACCCGTACCCGCGGTTCGACAAAAGAAATGGGATCGTGACTTCGGCATTGCGTTGTACCAGGTCGAGCACTATGCCCTTTTGGTCCAGACGCCCGTGAGTATGCTGGCCCAGCCCGAAGAGCCGTTCGCCTTCATACGCGGCAAAGGACTGTTCGAGTTGCTGATAGCCGTTGCCAACGGCGGTGAAATTGCGGGGCCCCGGCCACCAGAAATGGATGGGTTTTTCGGCGAGCAGTTCTGACCCGTTATCGGTCCGAAGGAACCGGACGTGGCCCAAGTCGTCGACCGAGGCGGTGATGGCCCCTGCAGTTATCGTGGTCTTACCACCCTCGTGCTTGACGACTGCGCGCGCCGATGGTTGCGCCGTGAGGGCACCATGGCCTTCCAACAGAGTGTTGAGTGTGGCCCGGACGCGTAAGCTGTCTTCTCCCCAGGGCTCAATCCGTACGAGTTCCGGCCCGGAGCGCCAGGTGAGAGCCTGGTCGTCGTCGATAAACGTCGGCAGAGCGACCTTCGTCGTCAGCCTGGGGAAAAATAGACGTCACGGTGTCCTTCGGTTGCTTGATCGTGGTCGGAATGCGAAGGGGTTTACCTGCCTCCGAGCCCGCATTGCGATGTCGTGAACGTGCTTGAGGCGCGACAGAACAAGGCTGTCCGCCTGGACAATGAGCAATCTGAGAGTGGTTACTTCGGCGCGACGCCGCCAGTTGACGCGTACCGGTTCTTTCGGTAGCTGTTCAGCTACTGACGAACGGGGGTTGCCAAAAGGTTAAGCGTCTTGTGCCTCTTGGTTACGGTGCGTGTGCCGATGTGGGCGTCCTCTGTTGGGAGTCGAAGCGCATATTGACGGGTCAAGCTAGCCGATGAGAGCACGCAGGTCAAGGCTTATCTAAGCGGTTCGACTTTTGGGCCCTTCGGACGGGTGCGGGACCCCCTCGAGAAGCTCACCTCGCCCGTCGCGGAGAGCCCTCCTCGACAGGGTCAGGAGCCCCCGTTACCGAGGCGTCGTGCTCCTCACCCGGCCTGCTCGTGCGCTGCGTGCCCCTGGGCCAGGACGGCCCGATCGCGCCTGGTGCCGGCGTTGTCGAGAGCCCGGTCGACGGCATAAGCCGCCAGCGGGGCGGCCGCTGTCGATTCGCGCAGGATGATCGGTAGCTGCAGCAAGCGGCTAATCGGAGGGTGCGCACGGTCTTCGAGAAGGCGGACCAAGAACCGTACTGCCTCGGCAGCCATCTCTTCGACCGGATGGTGAGCGGCAGTCAGGCGAGGGGACAATGCCTCTGGCCATCGAGTGTCCGCGAGGGCGATAACCGACACGTCTTGGGGTACCCGGAGCCCGGCGCTGGCAAGGGCCTGGTAGATGCCCCAGAGCGCATGGTCATTGATGACGACGATGCCGGTGAAGTCGCGGCCCTCGGATAGCAAGTCTTGGGTCACTCGGAGCCCCGACTCGGGGTTCACCTCGCTGTATACGACCCGGCCGCTGACGCCGAGCTCTTCGCAAGCCTGCACAAAACCTTCCTGGGCACGGCGTGCCGGGCCGAAGCCGCGGGAGTACAGCTCTTCCCCGGTGTTGAACAGGACGATGCGCTGATGGCGTAAGTCGGCAAGGTGGTGTACAAACGCCCGGGCTAATGCTGCGAAATCGATGTCAACCCAGGTGTAGTCATCAGGGCGCGCGGTGCGCCCCACCGTCACGAACGGGACACCCTCTGCCTGGAGACGCTCGACACGTTGGTCCTCGAGCGAAACCTCCAGCAGTATGACCCCGTCGACGCGCTGCTCCTCGATAAGGCGGGCGAAGACCTGGCGCTCCTCAAGCGAGATCGAAACGAGCACGTCATAGTCCGCAGCCTGTGCCTCCTGGACCACGCGCGGGATGAAGTCGACTGCGAAGGACGAAAGCGACCTTCCTTGGGGAGGGATGAGCAAGCCGATGGTATTTGTCCGCCCGTGAGCGAGAGCCCTCGCGGCCGCATTGGCCCGGTAGCCATGCATCTTGATCGCCGCTTCCAGCCGCGCTCGCGTGGCAAGAGACACGGGTCGCTTGCCGGAAAGAAATGCGGATACTGTCGCTGTTGACACACCAGCCTGTTGAGCAATGTCGCGCATACTGACCCGGGGGCTGCCGCTGTGCCTTGGCTTATCGGCCTGTGCCATCGGGGCTCCTCTCATGGCACCAAGGCCGGTCGGCTGGTGTCAACAAACATTGTCGGGCGACTTCCGGTAACCGGGTCCTTCAGTAGCCGGTAGGACGCTGGCCAGCACATTCGCATCCTAAGGGCCACGCTCTCCACCGGTTCTCGGATGCTTCTCTCGGGGCCTTCTCGACTCAGACTAATCCGCCCGTGTAGGCAGCGTGCCTCGAGCGCCCGGCACGCCGCGCCTTTGGACCAGTGTTCCCTGGGCACTAGCCGCGGGTCGAGCCAGTTGCCAGAGACGTGGTCATAGGGCGGACCAAGGGCAGTCGGTGAGAAAGATACGACGACACGTCGATGCGGGCTGAGTCTCCCCCCCAACGAGGATCTTCACATCGCTTCCGGCGGTGGCCTGGGGAGCACGGCGTTCCGGGCCCGAGAGCAGCTCGTCATCGGCGGCCAGCCCCTGGTCGTACGCGCCTACCAGCTCGAGGGTACCGAGGAGATCGTGGCCACGCCCGCCCGGCCCTTCCACCTACCTCCAAGGTCGCACCTGCTCACGGGTTCCTCGCCGCGACCGCGGATGGCCACCAAAGGCCGACTATCCATGTACGGGGTCATCCGTCCAGTCGGTGGCGAGTCCATGTTCCTCGTGGCGGCGATGCCCATGGCGGAAATGCCCCGAATGGAGGCCCGCCTCAACCTCATCTGATTACCGGAAGCGCCGCCTAGGAGTTACTCGCGCGGAGCCCTTCGCGTGCTCCTTGACCAGCTCGAGCACGCTCGAGCCAGCGACTCTGACCAGCTTTTTCTGGTGCACAGCGGGCCGACTTCACAGAGCCATCACAAAGTGATCAAGCAGCGATCAAAAGGGCAGGGAAGGAAAGTTAGACGCGTGACCCGGGACCACAACCACTACGCCTATAGCTTTTAGGAGGTAAGGGAAATGCACGATAGACAGCGAAGCAGTTGGTTGCTCAAAGCCGGCCTGGTTTCTGGGGTGACAATCGCCACAGCTAGTTGGTTCCTCGCACCTACAGCGCCCACATTTGCTGCAGGCACCACGACCACAACCACCGTTGGCACTACTACGACGACAGCGCCTACTACGACCTCGACGACTACTTTGCCGCCAACTGCAACAACAATAGTCCTCTCAGCCTCCGGCAACCCGGTGGCGCAGGGTGCTAACATTACGCTCACTGCTCACATTATCCCGACGCCGAGCGGTGGTACCGTTAGCTTCTTCCGCGATGGGAAGCCGATATTTGGTTGCCAAGACGTCGCTGTCGACGCTTCGACCGGTAAAAGCACATGTAGCACCAGCTTCCCGCGTGCGGGTCGCATGGGACTGCAGGCGTTCTACAAAAGCGCCAACGGTCTCCACTCGTCGTCCTCAAATGTCTATGTGCTGGCGATAAATCTGCCCGCACGCGGGTTCTGGCTGGTGACGAGCGACGGAATGGTAGTCGGCACGGGCGTGGCCCAGTCGATGGGTAACGTGGCCACATCAGCTTCGAGCGGCCCGGTTGTCGGCATAGCTCCCACCCCGTCTGCACAGGGCTACTGGGTAGCGACGTCTCGTGGTGAGGTAAAGGCCTTCGGTGATGCGAACTTCTACGGTGACCTGCCTAGCCAAGGTTTGACCACGAAGGACATCGTGGCCATCGCCCCAACTGCCGACGGCAAAGGCTATTACCTGGTTGGAGCCGACGGTGGCTTCTTCACCTTTGGTGACGCCCACTTCCACGGTTCTGTGCCCGGTATCGGCAAGCACGTGCACGACGTCGTGGGCATGGTAGCGACCCCCACCGGGGAGGGCTATTTGCTGGTGGGCGCTGACGGAGGCGTGTTCAGCTTTGGTGAGAGCCACTTCTTTGGCTCGCTCCCAGGCCTGGGCAAGCACGTGAACGACATCCGCGCCATCCTGCCGTCTTCGACGGGTGGGGGTTATGTGCTTGTCGGTGCAGATGGCGGTGCCTTCATCTTCGGCAGCGGCGTCCGCTTCTACGGTTCACTGCCAGGGCAACATGTCACAGTCAATAACATCGTTGGCATCGCCTTGACCCCCGATGACGGCGGCTATTACATGGCAGGCGCCGAGGGTATGGTGTACGGCTTTGGCGACGCTCATATGGGTGCGCAGCAAGTAGTGACTTCCAACCTGCCAGTAGCTGCCATAGCCGGCACATAGAAGCAATTTCCGTAGATAGGTTACGGCCAAAAAGCCGGAGGAGCCGATATCGCGCCTCTCCGGCTTTTTGTGTGCCTAAGAGGTGAAGCGCCGCTAACCGAGGGCCGCCTGTGCCCGCTTCTTGTAGATCTCCCAGGAGCTGAGAATGTGGGCCTTGACCGCTCGGGCGGCGCCCTCGGGGTCGCGCTTAGACAGCTGCTTATAGATCGCGACGTGGCCCCGATGGGACCGCATGTTGTCCTCGGGCGCCCGGTGCGTCCGGCTGTAGTAGGTGCTCGTCAGGGCCAGCGGTTGGACGGACCTCAGGATCGACCTTGCTAACTGGTGGCCTGAGAACCGCGAGATCATGTCGTGGTAAGAGATGTCTCCTGCGGCGTACCCATCGGGGTCGTTCAACATCCCCTCCAGCGCCACGAGATGAGAGTGCAACTCGTGCAATTGCGTGTCTGTGATCTTGATGGCGGCTCGCTGAGCCATTTGGCTCTCCAACGCGGCACGGATGTCGATCAAGTCATCGAAGATTGCTCGGGTGTCGTCACTTGCGATAACTGCCTTCAACACCAGGGGGTCAAGCAAGTTCCAATGTTCGGTTGGCAAGATCGTGGTGCCGTGCCCTTGCTTTACTACCAAAAGCCCTTTTTCTTCCAGGAGCTTGAGCGACTCACGGATGACTGATCGGCTCACGCTGTAGTCCTGGCACAGAACTGGTTCGGCGGGTAAGGACGATCCCGGCGGGAGGGTGCGGGAGACGATCCGGTCGATCAAGGAGGCGACAACAGCCTCGCCCAGGCGAGCCGGACGTCGGCTCCAGGGAATAGCGGTGTCGGCGACAGGCCATGTCATAGGCGTCGGCCCGCTGGCAAGGGAACGGCCGGCTCGTTTGGGTGCCGGGGAGAACCCCTCCACATCTCCATCTAGTGAGCCTACGCGACCAGTGGGGGCAGTTGCGGCAAGTGGTGTCCCCGAGTCGTGTAACCGCGGCTTGCGCGGCCGGCGGGCATGTGTCATCATACCACAGTCGTCTTATGTCCTACCTTCTCGCAGGAAGCTCATGAAGATCGCCGCCGTCGAGGTCCACAGGGTCCTGGTGCATGCTCCAGACCCGCCGTTTGTTTGGCGCCGGGGACTACCCGGCAGCCCGGCCGAGGGGTACGGCGCCGTGCTCCAGATCCGGACCGACGCGGGCTGCGACGGCGTGGCCTTTGAGCCCCGACGAGCGTCGAGCGCTGCGCTCCCCGACATCGTTGACCGGGTCTTACGTGATCAGCTGGTTGGCGAAGACCCCCTGCAGCGCGAATGGTTGTGGCACAAGCTCTGGGAGCTCGACCGCGTGGAGGAAATCCCGCTCTACTTGCTCGGCATGGTCGACACGGCTTTGTGGGACCTGGCCGGGCGGGAGGTTGGGATGCCTACCTGGCAACTCCTAGGAGGTTCCCGTAAGGAGATCCCCGCCTACGCATCGACCGTTACGTACTCAAGCGTCGCGGAGTACCTCGAGATCGTGGACCAGTGCGTCGAGCTGGGCTACCCCGCGCTGAAGCTACACGCTTTCGGGGACGCCCGGGAGGATGCCGAGCTGTGCCTGGCCGTGCGTGAGCACGTCGGGGGCGCGCTACCGCTCATGTATGACGGCTCGGCGGGGTTCGACCTGCCCGACGCCGTGTACCTCGGCCACGCGTTAGCCGACGCCGGCTACCTCTGGTACGAAGAGCCAATCCGGGAGTTCTCCGTCACGGCCTACAAGTGGCTCGCGGAACGGGTCCGCGTCCCGTTGCTTGTTGGCGAGACATCGGACGGCGCGCACATGAACACGGCTGATTTCATTGCGTCCGGATGTGCGAGCTTTGTACGCATCAGCGCCGAACTGCGCGGCGGCTTCACCGGCGCCATGCGCACGGCGCACTTGGCCGACGCGTACCGCTTACGAGCCGAACCGCATGGTCCCACCCTAACCTCTCGGCACTTGTGCATGGCCATCTCGAACTGCACTTACTACGAATCCTTGGTCTGGGGTAACCCCATCCGCCAGGAGAAGGGCATCGACAACCGCGGGACGGTGGACGCTCCGACTACTGCCGGTGTCGGCCTGCCGGTGGGGCCCGAGTACCCGGAGGCGCTGATGCCCTTTGTTGTCGACGTCGCCAACTGACTGCCCGGACCGGCCGGGCCGCTTGAACCCTTGACCACCCGATCAAACACGAAAATAAGGAGGAATATGAAAGATAACTCAGTCTTACGGCACAGTGCCCTATTTGGCCGCCCGCGCCGCTTGTTCAATACCCTCGCAGCAACCGGCTTGGCCGTTTCGATGGCCACGATCGGTACCAACATCACCAGTGCCGTTCCAGCCCAGGCCAGCTCGGCTCCGATCGTGGTTTGGATTGACGCCGCCCGCGTGGCTCAGGTCAAGGCCTACGAGAAGGCAAACCCGAGCGTCAAGCTCGACGTAGTGACCTTCGACGGGGGCGATAACGGCTCTGGCAGCATCGAGAGCAAGGTAAGCCTGTTCAACCGGGTTGGCCACGGCTGGCCGGACATCGTGTTCTCCGGCGAGGCGAACGACGTCCAAAAGCTGGGCCTCCCGCCGTTCGATTTCCCCGAGGTGCTCAACCAGGGAGGGCTTCTCCCGAAAGGGCTCCTCAAGGGTTACGCGGCGGGTACGCTCAACGACTGCTACATCGGCGGGAAGCTCGAGTGCCTCCGCAACGACGTCGCCTTCGACGTGCTCTGGGTGAACGTCGCGCTGATGAAGCAGTTCGGCTATACGGTCCCCACGACCTGGCAGCAGTGGCAGGCGATCGGCGAGGACGTCGCCAAGAACCACCCCGGGTACATAGTCGGCAGCATCGGCGACGACTTTGACGACGAAATCTACCTCCAGGCGGCCCAGTGCCCGATCAACGACGAGATCAAGGCGTACACCATCCTCGACAACCCGGCCGACCCTAATTGCACCGGGATGGCGTCCTTGCTCGACCCGCTGCAGGCAGACGGCGCGCTCTCGCCGAGTTACGTCTTCGCCAGCACCTATGGGAAAAATTACGGTGCGTCATCTTCGTTCCCCAACGGCCATGTGCTGATGATGCCCGGCCCGGCATGGTACTCGGGCGCCATATTCTGCGGCACCTGCGAACTGGGCGAGCTAAAGGGGACTGTCGCCGCATACCCACCCCTGCACTGGGCAGGCAGCCCCAAGACCTATACGGGCGACGTGGGCGGTGGCCTTTGGATCATGTCGTCTCACACCACGGACCCCCAGGCCGTGGCGAAGGTGTTGGTCGGACTGGCCACTTCGACCGTGTCGCAGAACCAGTCACAGGGTTACCCGGGCTACACCCCGGCTGCGAAATCGTGGATCGCATTGCAAGACGCCGGTGGGTTCTGGGCCACTCCTCTGGCACCGGCCTTCGCCACGGCCGTTTCTGAGGTCTGGAGCGGCTGGACCGAGACTCCTTGGGACACGATCGGCATATGGACCGACTCTGTCTTGCCGAACCTGACAGCGGGCGACAGCGTCTCGTCCCAGCTACCTGTTTTGGGGGCGGCTGTCTCGAACTACGCACAAAGCGACGGCTTCCAAGTCGTCACCAAGCCGTAGCTAGCTCACCGCAGTGAGCGAAATCATCAACCTGCCCGTCCCGGAGCGAGCCCAGGCCCGCGCCGGGCGCGGGCGGGTTGGTGGTCGCCAGCGTGCCGGCTACGCGTTTGTCGCCGTCTACCTGGTACTGCTCCTTCTTTTCGGCGTTTTGCCGACCGCCTACGCCGTCTACCTGGCCTTTACCAAGGCTGTAGGCAGACGTGTGAGCGTGGGACCGGTCAGCTTTGCCCAGTGGGCCGGCCTCTCCAACTTCTTCGCCACCGGGAGAGACTTCCGGTTCCTGCCCGCTTTCGAGCACATCGGGCTTTACCTGGTGATCTGGCTCGTCGTGCTAGTGGTGCTGGTGCTGGCCTTGGCTCTTTTGCTGCACGGCGGCGTGAGACGGACCGTCCCGTTTTTCCGGTTCCTGTTCTACCTTCCTGGTGCGCTCGCCGGCTCAGCGAGCGTTCTGGTCTGGGCCTTCATGCTCGACCCGGATATCAGCCCTTGGCATTTTGCGCTTTCGTGGCTCCACTTTTCCAGCATGCCCCAAACGATCGCGCCGGGGCACCTGCCGGCCATCTTCGCGGTGATCGCTTTCTGGACCGGCGCGGGTGGCTGGATTGTCGTGATGAACGGGGCCCTCAACAACATCTCCGACGAGGTGATCGACTCTGCCAAGATCGACGGCGCCAACGCCTGGCAGCTCGCCATCTGGATCAAGCTGCCTCTGATCAAAAGGTGGGTCGTATTCATGTTGATCCTCGCGTTCGCTACCGGGACGCAGCTGTTCGTAGAGCCTCAGCTCCTCGGAGCAGCCAGCTTGGGCGCGGTGAGCCCCACTTGGTCGCCCAACCAGCTGGCTTATTACCTCGCGACTCAAAACGGCAACTTCAACTACGCCGCCGCGATCTCGACCGACCTCCTGATCGTCGGCCTGATGGCGGCCACCCTGCTTGTCTTCCGCTCCAAGTTGTTCCAGATCGATTAAGAGGCGCGTCGACCGTATGGCCCATGTAACTGCGCAACCCAGCAGAAAGCAACCGACCACTCGCGTTTCGTCGACTGCGGGGGTCAGGGCCAGCCGTCGACGTCGCACCCTGTCAAGGCGCCCCACCTGGACGCGGCTGGCATGGTTCATCGTGATGCTGGCCTTCACGGGCTTCTTCGTGGTCCCGGTGATCTGGCTGTTTCTCGCGCCCACCAAGACGGACCACCAGTTGGTCTACTGGAACCCTCTGGCGTTCGGGTCTTTCCATACCTTCCTTCGGACATGGGACCAGATCTACGCCTTCCAGGCCCACGAGCTGCTGGTGTGGCTGTGGAACTCGGCCCGGTACTCTGTCGGCGGCGTGTTCCTGGCGCTCGTCTGCGCGGTCCCCGCGGGCTACGGCTTGGCGCTGACGCAGTTCATTGGCCGGAAGGTGCTCCTCAGCATCACCCTGATCGTGATGATCATGCCCGCCAGTGCGCTCGTGCTCCCGCTGTTCTTGGAGATGAACCTCTTGCATCTCTCGAACTCGGCTTGGTCGGTGGTCCTCCCGTTTGGTTTCTTCCCGTTCGGGGTCTATCTTTCCTACATTTTTTTCTCATCGTCGATCCCCAAAGAACTCCTGGCCGCGGCCAGAGTCGATGGTTGCAACGAGTGGGGGGTATTCCGCCACGTGGCGTTGCCCTTGGCCCGTCCAATAGTGGCGCTCGTCGGGTTCTTCGCCTTCGTGTCGGACTGGACCAATTTTTTCCTCCCCTTCGTGATGTTCTACGGCGACAGGCAGTACCCGCTACCGGTCGGCCTGGATTACCTCATTTCCTCAACGGCCGCCTTCAACCCCGTTGCGTCGGCCGCCGCTAGCCCGGTCCTGCGGCCCGAGCTGGCGATGGCCACGCTCGTGGCGATCGCCCCGGTCTTCATCATCTTCTTCTTCGCGCAGCGATCGTTGGTCACCGGGATGCTGGCCGGCTCGACCAAGGAGTAACAGAGGACGTCGTGCCGAACAGTCGACCCCGCTGGAGCCGAGTGGACAAATGCCTGGAGCGGGGCGCACATACAGGGCGGCACGCTAGTAACTGTTGAGGCGCCTCTCGAAAGGATCCCACTTTTCTACCGGGATGAGGTGCGACTGCCAATAGCGCGACCAGAAATATAGATTTGTTCAACGGGGTCACTTGACGGTTGATCCCCTGATCACGAGCGTGCCCTCATGGTAGCGGGTACCCGAGCCCACGCGCGCACCGCTGATAATCGCGAAAAGGTCACTGACGGCGGCCGCGCCTAAGTGCTCCAGGTCCATGTCGATTGTGGTCAAGGGCGGGTCGGTCTCCTCGGCGAAAATTGCCCAGTTGTCGTAACCGGTGATGGCGATGTCTTCGGGCACTTTGCGGCCCAAGGATGTCACCGTCTCGAGGACAGCAGCGGCGATCTGGTCAGATCCGCAAGCAATTGCGTCTACGTCGGGTACATCGTCCAGGACCTCCCGGGCCGCCTGGCTCGCCCAGCGCTGGGACCATCGGCCGTACCTGGTAACGCTCACGAGCCCGAGCCCATGTTGTTGCAGGGCGTGGTTGATCCCCGCGACACGCTGTTGGACCGCCGGGGAGTAGTCGGGGCCGGTTATGTGAGCGATTCGTGACCGTCCGATGCCCACGAGATGGTCGATTAACCTGACCGCGCCGGCGAAATCGTCAACTAAGTGAACGACATCACGCGAGTTCGTGGTCGGCCCGTGCACGTAGACCGTAGGGAGCTTGGCCGTGGCGGTGATTGATGGCGTTTCTCCCTGGTTGTCGCCGACGATAAGTAAACCCTCTACTTTGCGCTGGCGCAGCATGATCGCCAGGTCCGCGAGGCGGTCACCCATGCCCCGCGCATCAGCGATTATCGCAGCCAGCTGGCGTTGCTCGAGCGCCGACTGGGCGCCTATCACAATCGGCATGGCGAGGCGATGGACCATCGGGTTCCGCAGGAGCACTCCAATCACGCTGCTCCGTCCACTGGCCAGTCCTTTGGCCAGGAGATTGGGGGTGTAGCGAAGCTCCGTTGCCGCATTGAGCACCCGTTCGCGCGTCGCGTCCGAGATCCGGTTGTGCCCATTCAGCGCCTTGGACGCCGTGGTCAGCGACACCCCCGCGAGCCGCGCAACTTCGGTCAACGTAGGTGGACGACCCGCCTGCACGGTTCAAGCATAGATCTGGGCTCGAAAGGGGCCCGTTGGCGCTCTTGAGGGCATTGCCGGTCCGAGAGGAAGCGCTTCCGCAAATCTGGCGTGTTGATCCTGCCTACGCTGTAAGAAGTCCGGCAATCTTGCCTTGACTATCAAGATCCGGATGAGGTAGCGTTTCCCCGCGTCAGGGGAGGGAGCTTGGGAAGGTTGTTCTGGTTGCCGGCACCTCAGGAACCGTTTCGAGAGCACTGGACCGCCAATGCAAGACAACAGTCATTTAGTGTCCTTGGGCACTACAGCCACGGCCCCGGCGCCGTCTTTTCGAGGGCCCCGTCAACCCGACGAGTGCCGCCGTCGCTCGCCTCCGCCCCCTTGGCTTGAGCGAAGTGGTGCTGACCGGCGGCGGGGCCCTCGGTGATTGGCAGCGACGCAACGGAGCCCAGACACTGCCTCATTGTGTCCAACAGGTGCGAGCCTCGGGCGCGATCAGCAACCTCGAGAACGTTTGCAAGGAGGGCCCGCGTCGGCCCCATGCCGGGATGCATTTCTCGGACTCGGATGTTTATAAAGTCCTCGAAGCCGCTGCCTGGGAGAGTATCCGGGGCTTAAGCGGGGGGGTGAAGGAGTTCGCCGAACAGGTGCCGGGTCTCCTGTCGAGCGTCCAACGCCCTGACGGCTACCTCAACTCATGGTTCCAGGGCCAGCACCCGGAGATGGTTTGGAAGGACTTGCGTTGGGGCCACGAGCTTTATTGCGCCGGTCACCTGCTGCAAGCAGCCGTGGCGAGCCGTCGGACCGGAGCCAACCCCGGCCTGTTCAGCGTGGCGAGCAAGCTTGTAGCCCATTTGCTGGAGACCTTCTCCCTGGAGGACGGTGACGGGGGGCTGGTCGGGGTGTGCGGGCACCCCGAGATCGAGACCGCGCTTGTCGAGTTCTATCGCCTAACGGGAGGCTCTCAGGCGCTCAAGCTGGCTAAGCGACAGGTCGACCTGCGGGGACGGGCGGATGTCGACTTGCCGTCCTCGGGCGCCCTCGGTGACAGGCGCTTTGCGCTCTCCTACTTCCTACACCACCTCCCGGTCCGCCAGCAGACCCTGGCCACTGGTCACGCTGTGCGGGAGCTCTACTTACAAGCGGGCGTGGTGGACGTGGCGGTCGAGACGGGCGACGAGGAGCTGTTAGGGGCCTCAGAGACGATCTGGGAGGACCTTTTCGCGACCAAGACCTACGTCACCGGCGCACACGGTTCTCGCCACCGCGACGAGTCGATCGGTGACGCTTACGAGCTCCCGAGCGACCGCGCCTACGCGGAGACGTGCGCTGCGATCGCAAGCTTTCATTGGAACTGGCGGCTCCTACTGGCCACCGGTCGGCCTCGCTATGCGGAGGCAATGGAAATCGTGTTCTGGAACACCATCGCAGGTGCCGTCTCCCGGGCTGGGACGGGGTTCTTCTACTCCAATAGCTTGCAACTCCGGACGGACCACGCCGGCATCGACGAGGACTCCCCACGTCACCGCCTCGGCTGGTACGAATGCGCGTGCTGCCCACCCAACCTCGCTCGTCTGATGGCGAGCATCCAGGCCTACCTCGTGACCCGCGATGCGGATGGCTTGCAGGTGCACATGCCATTCCGGGGGAGCGTCTCCACAGGGATCCAAGGGGGGGCGGTGGCGTTCACCGTCGATGCGGGTCACCCATGGGAGGGGACCACGGAAATCGAGATAGCGCGCAGTACTTCAACTGAGGGTTGGGCTCTATCGGTGCGTTGTCCTGAGTGGGCCAGCAAGCAGAGCGCCACATTGACTGTGAACGGCCGGCCCGCCGAAGTCTCCTGGAATGGCACCTATGCCCGTGTAACGAGGCGTTGGAGCGCAGGTGACCGCCTTCAGATCCACAACTCGATGCCGGTGCGGGTGCTAAGCCCGCATTGGAGGGTGGACGCAGTCCGGGATTGCGTGGCTGTCCAACGCGGCCCCCTGGTTTACTGCCTGGAAGCGGATGACCTCGGCGAAGCTACCGCCGTAGAGGACGTGTTCTTGGACGTGGCTCGTCCCCTTGTGCCCACCAATGATGTGCCTACGGGCCTGCAAGGCTATGTCGAGGTAGCCGTGGCCGGGTCGGGGCGCCGCGCCGAGGGCACCGGGCAGCTTTACGGCGAAGCGGAAGGGAGCCGCCTCGACCCCGGCTTGCTACCCCTGACTCTCGTGCCCTATTTCTCCCGGAGCAACCGGGCGTCGGGGACGATGCGAGTATGGCTTCCCACTGCGCGGCCGGACAACGAAGCCGAACGTCTCGGCTCTGTGCGAGAGTGAGGACGCAACGAACATGGCCACTTTTGTCGGCAGTGACTCGGGTTTTTCAGTGTACGAGGGCAGCGAGATCCTCCAGGTCGAGGCATGGGGGGAGAACAGCGCGCGCGTGCGGTCCACGTTGCGCCAAGCTATAACCGAGACACCTGGAAGCGCGCTAGGCGAAGCGCCGGCTGGCCGGGCCCACGTCGAAATAGCAGATGACCGGGCCCGCCTGCGCAATGGTGACCTCGTAGTCGAAGTCGCGACTAACGGCGGTCGAGAGTTCTTCCTTCAGGCCCCACCTTTGGTGAGGTTCTTGCGTTCGAACGGAGAGGAGCTCTTCGGCGAACGTGTTCCCCATTTTGCGTCGCCGCCTCAGCGGCGTTACACGCGGAGCGGAAGCGACCTTCATCACTGCGAGGTCACCTTCAACGCCTTTCGAGGAGAACGGATTTATGGCCTCGGCCAACATCAGCACGGCTTGCTGGACCAAAAGGGCGCGGTTATCGACCTTATCCAGCGCAACACCGAGGTTTGTGTGCCCTTCGCGCTGTCCAACCGCGGGTATGGGTTCTTGTGGAACATGCCCGGAGTGGGACGGGTGGAGTTGGGTGCAAACCATACGAGATGGGCTGCTGACGCCCTGCAGGTCGACTACTGGGTCACAACCGGTGAGAGGCCGGCAGAGATCGTCAGCCGGTACTCGAGCATAACCGGGCTGGCCCCCATGCTTCCCGAGTGGGCCTCGGGCTTCTGGCAGTGCAAGCTTCGCTACCAGACTCAAGAAGAGCTTCTTGGCGTCGCCCGCGAGCACAAGCGTCGGGGACTGCCCCTTTCGGTCATCGTGATCGACTATTTCCACTGGACACGGCAGGGAGAGTGGAAGTTCGATCTCTCCGAGTGGCCCGACCCTCAGGCCATGGTGGACGAATTGCGGGCGCTCGGCGTCGAGATCATGGTCTCGGTTTGGCCAACCGTAAACCCTGCCAGCGCGAACTACGCCGAAATGGACGGGCGCGGGCTCCTCGTCGGCAACACGCGTTCCTTGCCCCTGCACCTTCCTTTCTGGGACAAGGGCTTCGACGGCCAGACATTCGTCCGCTATTACGACTCGACCAATCCGGAGGCTCGTCGCTATATCTGGGAGAAAGTCATGGAGGGGTACCGCCGTTACGGGATCCGGACCTTCTGGCTTGACGCCTGCGAACCGGAGATGCGCCCGGAGGACCCAGCGAGCAACCTGTTCCACCTGGGCCCGGGGTCGCAGGTCCAAAACGTCTATCCCCGCGAGCACGCCCGTGGGTTCGCGGAGGGGCTCCGAGCCAGCGGTGAGGAAGAGCTGCTACTGCTGTGCCGGTCCGCCTGGGCCGGCAGCCAACAGTACGGAGCAGCCGTGTGGTCGGGGGATATCGATTCGACCTTCGAGGCGCTCGCTGCCCAAATTCCCGCCGGCTTGAACATCGGGATCTCGGGGATCCCTTGGTGGACGACGGACATCGGTGGTTTCAAAGGGGGCGACCCAGCATCTGCCTACTTCAGAGAGCTGGTCGTGCGCTGGTTCGAGTTCGGCGCTTTTTGCCCCCTGTTCAGGCTGCACGGGGTCCGCGAGCCGGGGCCCTTGGTCGGATCGGGCCAGACCGGGGGGCCAAACGAGGTGTGGTCTTTCGGCGACGAGGCCTACGGGATAATCCGCGAGCAGCTGGAATTACGGGAGCGGTTGCGGCCCTACGTCATGGAGCAGATGGCCACCGCCAGTACCACTGGTCTGCCCCCGATGCGGGCGCTGTTCCTCGAGTTCCCCGAGGAGGAATCTGCGTGGGAGGTGGGAGACGAGTACCTTTTCGGCCCGGACGTGCTTGTCGCCCCGATTTCTTCGTTCGGGGCAAGACAACGCGACGTCTACCTGCCGGAAGGGGCCTCTTGGGTCGACGCTTGGACAGGCGAGAACGTCACGAAGAAGGGTTGGGTCACCGCGGCCGCACCCTTGGAGCGCATACCGGTGTACCTGCGACGGGGCGGTGCCTTGAAAACCCTATCTACGGGAGCAGATAGCTAGCGGAGGGGGGTGGCACCATGATGGTCCGAAAGGGGGGGGCCAGGTCGGCTCGGCCCACATGAAAACTGACACGAGCGCTACAGCGCAAACGGCAGCGCCAAGGCAATCCGGCCCGTCCGCCCGGATGCGGCCAACTGCGCCACGGCTGTCGGGCCGGAACCGGCGGCAACTCGCGGGCTGGCTGTTCCTCACGCCCGCCATCTTGTACATACTCTTCGCGTTCGGCCTGCCCATCGCTTACAACGTGATGCTGAGCTTCGAACAGACCTCGCCAGCGACGGTCGCCGACCTAACAGCGCCGTTCGCCGGGCTGGCTAATTACCGCTTCGTGCTGGATGACCCCACGAGCCGAACGGCCATTGTCCACACTTTCGAGTTCACCGCGGGTTCCCTATTTGGCCAGTTCATTATCGGCTTTGCCCTCGCATTGCTGTTCACCCTCAGGTTCCCTGGCAGGACGATCGCGCGCTCGCTCATCATCGTGCCGTGGCTCCTGCCGCTTATCGTGACCGGCGTCATCTTCAAGTTCCTCTTCCAGCTCGAAGGTGGCGCGGTCAACCAGGTTCTCATAGATGTCGGGCTCGCCCATCAACCAATTGATTGGCTCGACGACCCGCACCTTGGCCTATTGACGATACTCATAGCCAACATCTGGCTAGGGGTGCCTTTTTTTACGCTGCTGCTCTACAGCGCCCTCCAAGATGTCCCGGTCGAGGTCAAGGAAGCCGCCCTCATGGACGGCGCCGGCCCCTGGCAGAGGCTCCGCCTCGTCATAGTGCCAATCATCCTGCCGGTTATCGAAGTCACTCTTCTCCTCGGGTTCGTCTTCACCGTGAAGGTGTTCGACCTCGTGATCGCACTTACCGGGGGAGGCCCGGCTAACGCGACGCAGCTCATCACGACCTGGTCCTACAACCTGTCGTTCCAGGAGTTCTCCTTTGGAGAAGGCGCCGCGCTCAACAACGTGCTGCTCGTGTTGGCGATGATCTGCGCACCCCTGTACCTGTTGCTCAGCCGGGGTTCCTTGCGCAACAGCTCGGGAGCCGGCAAATGAGCCGCCTGCAACGGTCGAGAGCCCTGCGGTGGTTATGCACACTCGCGGCAGGCGCCGCCCTCGTGGTGGTGATGTTCCCGGTCTACGCGGTCATTGTCGGCTCGTTCGAGTCAACCGAAACCCTGTTCAGCGGCACGTACTATTGGTTGCCGCACGATGCGACACTGGACAACTTCCGCACGGTGATCCAGGCGCAGTCGGCCAACGTGCTGACGAGCCTCATCGTAGGCGTGGGGACTGCCGTGCTGGCTCTGGTCGTGGCCGTCCCGGCGGCCTATGCGCTTGCCAAGTACCGCTTACGCGTGACCGTTGTGGTCGTCAGCTCCCTGCTCGTGGCGCAAATAGTACCCTCCATCGTCCTCGCGACTTCACTGTTCATCATTTTTCACTGGATCCACCTGGTGAACACTTACCCGGGCCTAATTATCGCCGACGGCACTTACGCCATCCCCTTCGCCATCTTGGTACTGCGGGCGTTCCTTTTCAGCCTGCCGAACGAGGTGATGCACGCAGCGAGAGTCGATGGTGCGTCTGAGTGGCAGACTTTCCGGCGCATTGTCATCCCACTTGCGCGCTCTGCGGTGATAACCGTCGCGGTGTTCGCCTTCTTAAACGGTTGGGGAGACTTCATATTCGCCTTGACCATCCTCAATGGCGCGACGATCGAGCCGATCACGCTGGGGATCTACACCTATCTCGGGAACTACTCGACGGACTGGGGTGCAGTGATGGCTTCGGCGGCGTTTGCCATGTTGCCGGCCGCAATAATGCTGGTGGTAGCCCAGCGTTATATAGCAAGCGGCCTCACGGCGGGTTCGGTGGTGGGGTAGCCATGAGGCCGATCTCACCGCTGCACAGGGAGGGCGGGGGCAACAAAGCCCACTATCCGCGAAAGCCAGGGGGTGATAGATGAAGTAGAGACGGCAAGCTGTGCTTTGTTTGGCCCGTAATCCTTTTCGCATAAACCGGCTGACTTCATTGTCCGCCATCAACAAAGGAGAGAACCAACGTGAGAGCATCGAAGAGTATGCGGCAGCGGGGGCTAGCAGCCCTGCTGGCTGCCACGTTTGCTGCGATCGGGTTGTCGCAGGTAAGCACTGCGGCAGCGAGCACGATAACCCTGACAGAGGAGGACTACTTCAACACTCCGGGTCAGATCAGCGCATTGGCCGCGTACAACAAGCAGTTCGAGGCCGCGCACCCAGGTGTGACTATAACGAGGACCTATGTGCCGTTCGCAAGTCTGGACACCAAGCTCTTGACGCAAGCCGCGGGCCACGACCTGCCCAACCTCTTGGCTGTCGACAACCCCTTCGTGTCCACCATGGTCACAACGGGCCAGGTGGTCCCGCTGAGCGGTTTCAGTGGCTTCAGCACGCAAGGGTATTTCCCAGCCATCATTGACGAGGGTCTGTCCAATGGCAAGTACTACAGCTTGCCAGTAGCGGGAGCCAACTCGATCGCCTTGATGTACAACATCGCCATGCTCAAGGCGGCGAACATCACCCCACCGACTACGTGGGCTCAGCTCGTGACCGACGCCAAGGCCCTGACAACCTCGCAACATTACGGGATCGCCTTGACCTGTGAAGCTGCAGAAGACACCACCTGGCAATGGGAGCCGTACTTCTGGAGCAACGGGGGTGCGTTTAACTTCTCCAACATCGCGTCAGCGGCAGGCGTACAATCCTTGAGCCTCTGGAAGGAGCTTGTCACCGACGGTTCGGCCTCGAAGGCCTGCCTCAACTGGAGCCAAACCCCGGCCGCCTCGAGCCAGTTCGAGGCCGGGAAGGCCGCGATGATGGTCAACGGCCCCTGGAACTTCTCGGGCCTTAACCTCGCGCACATGTACTACGGCAAGCAGTTCGGGATCGTCCCTATCCCGGTCCGGGTGCCCGGCCAACATGTGATCGTCCCGCTGGGCGGTGAGGACTGGATGGTAGCCAACAGTGGTGGCAGTGCTGCTCAGCAGATGGCCTTCCAATGGATCCAGGGCATGCAGACGCCTTCACAGGAGCTGGCGCTTGCGAAGTTGTTCGGGTACCTGCCGCCCAAGGAAACCGTCGCGAAAATCTATGTGCAGCAGGAAGGCGCCGCGTGGAGTGTCTACGCCAACCAAACCCTCTACGCCCACCCGCGCACGTTGGGACTGGGGACTAAGTACCCGAAGGTCTCTTTGGCCGTTTGGACCGCGATCCAGGCTGCATTGTCGGGATCTCAGTCCGTACAATCGGCATTGAACACCGCACAGTCGCAGATCAAATCAATACTGAGCAGTTAGAAGTCAGCGAAGGCACCTGACCTGGCGAAGTGCTTTAGCAGCAGCCCGGTGCCGCTTGTCTCGGGTCCACGAGCAGCGGTGCCGGGCGCCTGCGGGCTTGCGGCTAGAGAAAACGTTCGCTGGTTTCGCTAATCTGGAGATGGTTTCGCCGCCAGTCACCTTCGCCTTGAGGTCATGTCAACTCCTAAGTGCCAACTAAGGTCGCATCGCAAATGAGCCTGCCTGCAAGCAAGGAGTTCCGCCTTTGGTACCGCCAGCCGGCGAAGGAGTGGCTGGCGGCACTTCCTCTTGGTAATGGGAGGCTTGGGGCCATGTCGTGGGGTGGGCCTCAGCAAGAAAGGGTGGACCTCAACATCGACACCCTCTGGTCCGGAGGTCCGCGAACTGCCCAAGTCGAAGGCTCTGCTGCTGTGCTGTCGGAGCTGCGTGCGGCCGTCCTCGAACGCCATGACTACGCGGAGGCCGATGCGCTGGCTCGTCGGCTGCAAGGCTCGTTCAACGAGGCCTATCAGCCGCTCGGGTACCTGACCGCCGACTTCGATCACAGCGGAGAGGTGCAAAACTATGAGCGGTCTTTGGATATGCGAGACGGGATCGCCTCGGTACGTTACGAGGTCGCGGGATCCCTTTACGAACGGGAAGCTCTTGTCTCTGCTCCAGACAGTGCTTTCGTGATGCACGTGATGGCGCTCGGAACCCGGGCGCTGAACGTAACCCTTCAGCTCGGCAGCGCCCACCCGAGCGAGCTGGGCCAAGACGACGAGGCCATGTCCTGGCTGGAAGGCAGGTCGCCCGCGCACGTGGTCCCTCATTATTGGGCCAAAGAGCCAGCCATTGTCTACGACCCCGGCTCCGGCTTACGTTTTGCCGCATGCCTGGCCGTCAAGGTTGACGGCGGGGTTCTGCGACCTACGAGTGAGGGATCCCTGCGGGTGGAAGGTGCTCGATCACTCACCTTGTTCGTAGCGGCCGCTACCGGGTACGCGGGTTACGGCAACGCCCCCGTGGAGGACCTTGTCGCACTCCGGCGCGCCTGCGTGGAAGTGCTGGCCCCCCTACTTACCCAGCAGTACGAAGTTATCCGGGCGAGGCATGTACAAGATCACAGCGCACTTTTCGACCGTTGCTCGTTGCAGTTGGGCGAAGGCGAGAGAGCCGGAGTGCCGACCGACGAACGGCTCCGAGCCCTGCGGGCCGGCAGTAGCGACGAGGGGCTGTGCGCTCTGTTGTTCCATTGCGGCCGCTACCTGCTGATGGCGAGCTCACGGCCGGGCAACGAAGCGGCCAACTTGCAAGGGATTCTGGAACGACCAGGTGCGGCCGCCCTGGAGCTGCAATTGGACGACCAATATCAACGCTCAGATGAACTACTGGCACGCTGAGACCACCAACCTTGCGGAATGCCACGAGCCGCTCATGGACCTGATCGCAGACCTTTCACGGGCCGGCGTCAGCACGGCCAAGGACCTTTATGAGTGCAGGGGCTGGGTGGCTCACCACAACGTTGACCTTTGGCGCTCGACATGGCCGACGGGAGACCAAGAGGGCCACCCGTACTGGGTAAATTGGCAAATGGGTGGGCCGTGGCTTTGCCAGCACCTCTGGGAGCACTATGCGTTCTCCGAAGAAAGGACGTTCCTGGCCAGTGCTTACCCTGTCATGCGCGAAGCGGCAGCGTTCTTGTTGGACTATTTGGTTCCCGGGGCCGACGGGAAATTGGTCACGTGCCCGTCAACCTCTCCGGAGAACAGTTTTCGCGCTCCCGACGGCACAGAAGCCGCCGTGAGCGCAGCATCCACGATGGACCTTTGGCTGACGAGGGACCTTTTCCGACATTGCATTGCGGCCTCGGAGATCCTTGGTTCGGACAATGACCTGAGAGTGGAACTGGCGGGCGCCCTGGCCATGCTGCGTGAACCTCGGGTCGCGGCCGACGGCCGCTTGCAAGAGTGGTGGGAGGACTTCGCTGAACCGGAGCCCGGGCACCGGCACCTGTCACATCTGTTTGCCGTTTACCCGGGTGACGAAGTGACGCCTAGGTCAACCCCTGAGCTGGCGGCTGCCGCCCGGAGCTCGCTCGAGCACCGCCTCGCGAGCGGGGGGGCGGGCCGGGTTGGAGCCGAGCGTGGGTTGCCGGGCTATGGGCGAGGTTGTTGGAAGGCCATTTGGCCTGGGAGAGCCTGCAAGCCCTTCTCGCGGGCTCGTTCTCGGACAACTTCTTCGGTTCTCACGACCCGGGCGTTTTCCAGATAGATGCCAACTTCGGGGCTGCGGCCGCCGTCGGTGAGATGTTGCTCCAGAGCCACACGGGTACGCTCGACGTCTTGCCTGCTCTTCCGCCGGCGTGGCCAGATGGTCAGGTGTCGGGTCTTCGAGCCCGAGGGGGCATGACCGTCAGCATCAAATGGAAGAGCGGCCGCGCAACCGAGGTCAGGTTGCAGGTGCCTACCGCCCGAGAGGTATCGGTGCGTTGTAGTACTCCCCTGCACCTTGCAGAATATAGAGCCGAGGGTGCCAGGATTTTGCCCACGGCTGAGCCTGGATTGACGGTCCTCAGTACCTCGACGCCAGGGCCCTACACCCTGCTGGCAGAACGCGAGTAGCCCAGTATTCGATTCGCAATTGTCAATAGTGGTTGGTTAGCTTCCGAGTATGATTATCCGCCCCGTACCTGCTCGCTTACTGCGGCGGTAACGGGAACGATCGACCGCTGAGAGTAGGTGGTTACCGGCCCCGTGATGTCAACCACGGCCGCCTGGCGGATGTCAGACGAGGAAGCGCCCACGGAGAAGCGGAAGAGGCCTGGTTCCACGACGAACTGCATGGCTTCATCGTAAAACGCGAGCCGGCTCGGGTGGATGTCGAAGGTGACCCGTGCCGCCTCGCCGGGAGCCAGGCTCAAACGGGTGAAGCCAATGAGGTAACTTTCCGGCCGCGCCACCGATGCCACCAAGTCCGACACGTAAAGCTGCACGACCTCCTCACCGGCCCGGGTCCCTGTGTTGGCCACCGTCACCCCGACGCTGACGTGAGACGAGGTGTCGCCGCCGCCGACGGTGAGGTCGGAATAACCGAACGTGGTGTACCCGAGCCCATGCCCAAAACTGAACAGCGGGGTGTGGCTGCAATCGGTGTAGTCGCGGTAGAACTCCGAATGCCCGCCCCCGGAACGATGGCTGCTATGGAGAGGCACCTGGCCCGTAGATCTTGGAAGTGTGATAGCCAGCCTCCCGGCGGGCTCGGCGTTACCCAAGACCACGTCTGCCAAGGCGTTGCCACCCTGCTCCCCAAGTGGCGCGGCGACCAATAGGGCCTGCACCCGGTCGGCCACCGCAGTCAGTACGTGAGCCCTCCCGCTCATGACTACGAGCACCGTGGGGGTGCCCGTGCCCGCCACGGCTATCACCAGCTCCTCCTGGAGGCCCGTCAACCGCAAGTCTGTGGCATCTCGGGCTTCGCCGACGGTTGAGCTCTTGTGCAACCCCGAGCGGCCACCCACTACCACCACGGCGATGTCGGCAATCGCAGCGGCCGCGACCGCTGCGGGGAAGCTGGCGCGGTCATCGCCCAACAGCTCGCAACCCTTCTCGTATGTCACTTCGGCCCGGCCACCCAGAGCTGCCCGGAGCCCGGCCAGGGGAGTGACGTGCTCTGTGTAATACTCACCGGGCTTGAGTGCCCCTTCGCCGCTCGGCAAAAAGAAGACGTCTGGGATGCCGTTCCCTGGGTTGAGGTTGGCCGGGGCGCCAGAACCGGGAGGCACGCCAGCATGGGCCCCCGACTGGCCATCCGCCAAAGAAGGTGTGTTCCCGTCGACTGCAGTAGCGGGGCCAATCACCAGCTCTTGGTGGGCCGGGTAGTGGTAGTCGCCCTGCAGTAAACGCCTGTCGTCGGCCGCTGGGCCAATGACCGCCACTTTCGAGACGTTCACGCCCAGGGGCAGCACCCCGCCGTTCGCCACGAGCACAATGCCTCGGGTAGCGGCACGCCTGGCGAGCTGGACGTTGGCCGGGTCGGCGAAGACTGGTTTCACCCGGGTCGAGTCGACGTAGGGCGATTCGAACAGGCCGAGACGCATTTTGGCGGTCAGCACTCGGCGCACAGCGGTGTCGATCGCAGACATCGGCACCCTGCTCTGTTCGATCGCTGCTTTCAGGGGTGCCCCAAAACAATTCAGGGCAGGAAGCTCGAGGTCCAGCCCAGCCGTAAGAGCCTTGATGGCGGCCTCGGACCGGTCGGCTGCCACCCGGTGGTAGCTCACCAAAAGCAGGACGGCGAAATAATCGGCTACCACTATGCCGTCAAAGCCAAGCTCGTCCCGGAGCAAGCGGGTGAGGATTTCTGCCGACCCGCTGCCGGGAAGTCCGTCGACGCAACTGTACGAGCTCATAATCGAACCCAAGGCGGCGTCACGGATGGCGGCGGCGAAAGGCTCCGCGAACACCTCCCGCAGCTCTCTCGGCCCGACGTGTACCGGCGCATGGTTACGCCCACCCTCAGATAGGCCATGTGCCAGGAAGTGCTTTCCCGTGGCCAAGACACCCTCAGTCAAGTCGTCGGTCTGCATGCCTCGTACGTAGGCGGTCCCAAGTACTCCTGCCAGCACCGGGTCCTCGCCGTAGGTCTCCTCCAAACGGCCCCAGCGGGGGTCCCGGGCCACATCGAGCACCGGTGCCAGGCTGTGCCGGGCGCCTACCGCCAACAGCTGGCGGCGAACGCAGTCCGCTACGTCGTGGACCAGTGCCGGGTCCCAAGAACTGGCGAGTGCAAGCGCCTGGGGGAACACGGTGGCACCTCTGGCGCAATAACCGGCCAGCGACTCCTCGTGCACCATCATCGGGATCCCGAGCCGTGTGCGCTCTACGACGAGATGCTGGATTTGGTTGAACAGCTCGGCGCTTTGCTGCGGCTCGAGGCCAGTGGTGGCGCCGATCCGCGTGACCTGGCCGATGCCGTGCGGTACCACGGCCAGCGCCGCTTCGGGGTCAAAGCGCTCGCCCGTTATCAGGTGGGGGAACTCGACAGCCCCCAGCTGGGCAAGTTTCTCGTCGAGCTCCATACGCTCGATCAGGTCGCCCACTCGGTCCTCTATCGCCAAGTTCGCGTTCGCATAGGCGGCGGTCGTCATCGGAGGGCGAAGCCTCCGATCCCTTTTACGAACTGGCGGCGCAGGCCCACGTACAGTACCAGTAACGGCAGGGCCGACAACATAACAAAAGCCATTAGGACCGGGACGTTGAGGGCATACTCGCCGTTCGAGGCGAATTGGTACATCCCAATCGGCAGAACCTGGTCATTATTGGACTGCGTGAGTATGAGGGGCAGGAGGAAGTTGTTCCAGGCGCCGAGGCCCGCGTAAATGCTGATTACCGCCAATACCGGGCGAGCCATGGGGACAACCAGATGGGTGAACGTGGTCAGTGGGCCGGCGCCGTCGACCGCCATGGCGTCGAAAAGTTGCCGCGGGATGAGGCGAAGGTAATTGACCATCAAAAGGACCGCGACCGGGATCAGCGACGCCGACAGCACGAGCACTAGGCCGTACAGCGTGTCGTAGATATGGAGCTTGTTGGCTATGGCGTACAGGGGTATGACGATCGCCTGGATAGGGATGGCGATCCCAAACAGTATGAGCCGGAACGAAACAGCCGAAAAGCGGGAGCCTCGGCGCACGATCCGGTACCCGGCCGCGAGGGAGAGCGTGACGACCACCAAGATGGTGCCCACCGCCAGCTCCCCGCTGTCACGGAAATCCGTCCCTACCCCCGTGGCGTGGAAGATGGACGAGTACGAAGACAGGCTGAGCCCACCGGTCGGCAGCCAGGCATTGGCAGAAAGGTACTGATTAGGCGAGCGGAAACTGATGAGCACCATGTAGTAGATGGGGGCCAACACGAACACCAACCAGATCGTCCCGAGGGCGAAGGACGCGAAGCGGGAAATCTTCGACCTGCCCCTGATACCGCCCAGCGTCTTGGAGCGAGACGTAGCTTTCGCTAGGGCGGCGCGGCGAGGGACAGGGACGCGGCCCGGAGCCTTCGCCGTGGCAGTCGCTACCATGTGCCCTCCTGCGTTCCTTCCATGGAGCCGAACCCGCTCAACCTGACGAGAAAGATGGCCAGGACGATCCCGAGGACGCCGAGGACGGTGGCTATCGCGCTCGCGTAACCGAACTCTGTCTGGTTGAAACCGACGTTGTACATGTCCATCGCCAGCACCCTGGTCGTGTCGCCGGGACCACCTTGGGTCAGGATGTAGATGATGTCGAAATACGTCAGCGAACCGACCAAAACGAGCGTCGACGATGTCACGATGCTGTAGCGCAACTGCGGCAGGGTCACGTGCCAGAACGATTGTCGCATGTTGGCGCCGTCGACACTGGCGGCATCGTAGAGCTCGGACGGTATAGCTCGCCTCCCTGCTTGGAAGATGAGAGTGTGGAAAGGCACGAACTGCCAGGCGATTATGACGACGATCGTGAAAAATGCGAGGTCCGGGCTGCCTAGCCAGTTCCGGCTGAGGAAGTGCATGTGGGCGTGGATCCCGAGCCAAGCCAACCCGCCGAACTGCGGGAAAAGGACCTCCTCCCACATGAGGCTGAGCCCGGCGGTAGACAGTAGCAGAGGCACTAGGTAAAGAGCGGCATAGACGGCCCGGTAGCGCTGCGTCCCGGCCACAAATATGCCTAGAGCCATCGCTGTGGGGGTCTGTGCCAGCCAGCTGAGCCCGGCCAGCTCGAATGTCACCAACAAGGAGTGACGGGAGACGGGGTCGGAGAAGAACTCGCGCCAGTTAGCCAAGCCCGCCCAATGTATCGGGCCGTCCACGTTCCAGTTGGTAAAGCTCAGGAAAAGGGCAAAAGCCGTCGGGATGATTATGAAGGCACCGAACAGAGCCATGGTCGGCGAGATCCCGGCCAGGTCGGCGAAGAAGCTCCGCCGGCGAGCTGTGATAGTCGAACGCGAGCCGGCAACCTGGTTGGGTTGAGAACTGCGGGAGAAGCTGCCATGACCCCACCTCGTGCCATAAAAGGCCCCGGCTCCACACCGAAGGCGCGGAGCCGGGCTACCTGTTTACCTTGTCAGTGCTAAGGAAGCGGCGCCTATTGGTACTTGTTCATCGCCTTGGCAAACTGCTGAGGCGTTTCGGTGAGGTTGAAGACATCCTCGAGGTTGGTGAGCATCGGTGTCGACTTCACCGGCCCGAGCGCCTGGTCCCAGGAGTACTGGAAGTACGGCGCCTTTTGGACGGCGTTGTAGACGGGTAGCAGGTACTGCTTCAACGGGGAAGAGTTGAGCAGGGGGGCCGAGCCCGCGATGACGGGTACAAGACCTTGGCTGACCTCGAACTTCGCGTAAGCCTGGGTGGTGAACAGCCAGGCCGCGAATTTCTCCGCAACGTAGGTCTCGGCAGGCGAGATGTGGGCAGCCAACTCGGCATAAGACGTCGTGTTGCCCTCCAGGTCAGCCGGGTTGCCCTTACCGCCAGGCACAGTCGGGAAGAACCCGATACCCATGTCGCCCGTGGCGACCCAGCCCGGGTAGTAACCCTGGATGAAGCCGATGTCCCAGTCACCCATTAACTCCATTGCCGCCACGCCGTTGTGGATCATCGCTTCGGTAAAGCCGGTACCGAAGCTGATGTCCTGGTAGCCCTGCTCGAAAGCATTGTCCTTCACCAAGGTCTGGATGTCGGTGAGGGCCGGATAATGGCAGGGTTGGACCAGGCGCCCTTCTTCCCATCCTGGATATTGAGGAACACCTGGGGGCCGCCGATGCGGTCCGAGAAGTACTCGAGGTACATGAGACCGGGCCATCCCCCGTTGTCGCTGAGAGCGAGGGAAGTAACATTGTGCTTGGCCAGGGTGACGACATCGGCCAGAAGCTGAGTGGTCGTAGTTGGGAACTTGAGGTTGTACCTAGCCAGCAGTGCCTTGTTGTAGAAGAAGAAGACAGGTTGCGTGCCCGCGAGGGGGATCCCGTAGATCTCGTTGTTGAAGGTCACGGCCCCGAGGCTGGAAGCCACGAAGTCGCTTTTCCACGAGGGGTTGCCGGCGTCGCTCTGCCCGGCGTCGGCGAAAGGTTGCAGGACCTTTGCATCGATGTACTGGAGCTCGCGGCCACCGCCCCAGCCAAAAGTGAGCGCAGGGGGGTTGTTGGCGGCCAGAGCAGCCGCGACCTTGGTGTTGTAAGGGCCGGACGGCTCTATATCGATACTGACGGTATCGCCGGGGTTGGCTTTGTCGAAAGCCGTGGCTTGCGCAGCCCAATAGTTGTCTAGCGGTGTGCCGTTGGCCTCCATCCAAACCTGGATGCTGGCTGTCGGTGCACTTTGGGCGGACGATGTGGCAATAGGTACCGCAATGGCAACGGTGGCGGCGGTGCCAACCGAAAGGCCAGCCGCGATAAGGGCGGTTGCCCGGTGGGACAGCCGTCGCCGCTTGGACGATGCTCGGGTCACCCTGTTCTCCCTTCCTGTCTCAGGCCCCCCTGCGGGGGACCAAGAGTTGTCTCGAAACATTTCGAAGTTCCTCGGGAATGTTACGATTGCGGAATATACACCCAGGGACACCGGGCGTCAACGCACAAAAGCAGTCCGGGGGAGGGCATCGTGTCAACTGCTGGTAACCACGTCCTTTGCAGCCCAGGTCAACCAGCCTCCGGCCGTCGGAGTGCGTTTGGGGTGAGGGGGAGTTGCTGGGCCAAGCAGTTAGACCGAAATGTACCGCTATCATCTCTAGCGGTGAGACTGGAGACTGCATGAGTGTTCACACCGTCTCGAACGACGGAGACCGTGTTGCGGGGGCCACATTGGTAACGCGGCCGCCCTCGCAGCATCTCGCCCGCCCGCGAGGGCGGGTCACGATCGCGCAGATCGCGGAGCAGACCGGGCTCTCGGTAGCGACTGTGTCCAAGGTCCTCAACGGAAAGCGCGACGTCTCTGCCCAAACGCGCAAGCTCGTACAGAACGTCCTCGTTAGCTCCGGGTACCGCAGGCGGGCCAGTGGTGAGGCGCCGCCGCTTATTGACATCGTGTTCAATGACTTCGATAGCCCGTGGGCAACCGAGATCGTCCGCGGAGCTGCGGCCGCCGCTCAAGCGGTAGGCCTCACGGTCGCGTTCACCGCTCTTTCAGAGGGGGACGAGCGTCGAGTCTGGTTCGACCACATCACATCCCGCGGGACCCGGGGGATCATCCTGCTCCTCTCACAGCTCACGGCGCGCCAGAGAGGCGAGCTCGACGCCCGGGGGCTTCCCTTCGTCGTTATCGACCCCACCGCCGAACCCGGCCCGGATGTGAGCTCGGTGGGTGCCACGAACTGGTCGGGCGGGCTCGCCGCCACCAAGCACCTCGTCGACCTCGGGCACCGGAGGATAGGGATCATTACCGGGCCCCCCGAGCTGCAGTCCAGTCGAGCGCGCCTCGACGGTTACCGTGGTGCTCTGGAGAGGGCGGGCCTTTCGCTGGACACCGAGTTGGTGCGACAGGGCGACTTCCGGGTCAGGGCTGGTTACGAGCAGGCGAAGGTACTGTTCGGTCTGAGCCCGCGCCCTACGGGGATCTTTGCCGGGAACGACCTGTCGGCCCTGGGTGTCCTGCGGGCAGCTCGCGAAGCCGGTCTTCATGTTCCAGAGGATTTGAGCGTCGTCGGTTTCGATGACATCCCCCTCAGTGAGTGGAGCACTCCTGCGTTGACGACCGTGCGTCAGCCGCTAACAGAAATGGCCCGGGTGGCGGTGCAGATACTCCTCGAGAGCGCCGAGAGCGGTGAGCCAGTCAGGCGCCGCGTGGAGCTTGCCACCGACCTCATCGTCCGCGAGAGCACGGCCCCACCAGGCGGGACTTGATCAAAGGCTCAGGGTTTCAAACACATGGTTGTCGAAGGCACTCCCTATGGGCTTGAGATGGGTTGGAAGGACGGCTCGCTCGAACTGCGGGTGACGGTAGGCGACGATGGCGTGGCCCGCCTGGCCGATCTGGCCGCAGATCGTCAGAGGACCGCGATTAGCAGGCAAGCACGGGCGAAGCCCTTGAGCGACAACCTGGGCTTACCTCTGGTGGACGTGGTCACCTTTGGAAGCGGGAGGGCGTGGTCGGGAAAGCGGTATGCCGAATCCGTCGTGGGTGGGCGTCTTCGGTACGTGAGCCATGACGAGCAGATGGACGGCAATTGGCACGAGCTTGAGGTCCATCTCGAGGACCCGGTTACCCGTTTGGCGGCAAGCGTCAAGTACAGCGTTCTTGAAGGCAGCGGGGCCCTGCGGTCTCGGGTACGCCTGACCAACCACGGCCTGTTGCCGGTGACGGTCGAGTCAGTGACATCGTTCCTCGGCTCCGGGCTGGCTGGCCCGAGAGGCGCGTTGAGCGATGTTGACCTGTGGTGGGCGGAGAACGACTGGTTTGGCGAGGGGCGCTGGCGTACCCGGGCACTTAGCGACGCCCTTCCGGATCTCAACACCATGGCGCATAAGCAGGACCCGCGCGGGTGGGGCCAGCATCACGAACGTCGGGAGCTGGTCATCTGGGACGTACCTACCGATGGGCGCTGTGGTCAACCGCCGCACAGGGCACTCCTGGCTATGGCAGATCGAGAACAATGGTGCCTGGCACTGGCAAGTGGGCGAGCACTGCCGGTACAACGCGAAGGCGGCGCACCCCGGGGAGGGACGGCCTGGCGCCTACTTGGCTCTCCTTGGCCCAACGGACGCCGAGCACCAGTGGCGGCTCGTCCTACAGCCTGGGGAGTCGTTTTCAACTGTCCCCACAGCGCTCGCCGTCAGCCACGACGGCTTTGAGGGCGCTGTAGCGGGGCTCACCCGTTACCGCCGTGCTGTCCGGCGGCCGCACGAGGACAACCGCAGTCTCCCAGTCATTTTCAACGACTACATGAACACCTTGATGGGGGACCCGACGACCGAACGGTTACTGCCGCTGGTTACTGCCGCGGCCCGCGCTGGGGTCGAGTGCTTTTGCATCGACTCAGGCTGGTATACAGAGGTTGGCGAGGCATGGTGGGAATCGGTGGGTGCCTGGCGTCCTTCCAAGAGCAGGTTCCCTAACGGCATCACCGAGGTGCTGGACCGCATAAGAGGGGAGGGCATGGTGGCGGGCCTGTGGCTGGAACCTGAAGTGGTGGGAGTGCGCAGCCCGGTCGCAGAGCAGCTCCCAATCGAAGCGTTCTTCGGGCGCAATGGTGAACGCGTCGTGGAGAGCGGCCGCTATCACCTCGACCTGTCCCACCCGGCCGCACGGGGGCACCTGGACCAGGTGGTGGACTTCCTTGCGGGGGAGCTGGGTGTCGGGTACCTCAAAATGGACTACAACGTCTTGGTCGCGCCTGGTACCGACACCAAGGACCCGAGCCCCGGCGTCGGGATGCTCGCGCACAACCGAGCGTTCCTCGAGTGGGTCGACGGGGTCCTCGATCGCCACCCCGGCCTCACCGTCGAGAGCTGCGCCTCTGGCGGCATGCGTACCGACTACGCGTTGCTGTCGCGGTTCCAGCTGCATTCAACCAGCGACCAGCAGGATTACCTGCGCTACCCACCGATCTCTGCAGCAGCCCCGGTGGCGCTCCCGCCGGAGCAAGCCGCATCCTGGGCGTACCCTCAGCCCGAATGGAGCGATAATGAGATCGCCTTTACGCTTTGCAATGCGCTGCTAGGCCGCGTCCATCTCTCTGGGCACATAGACCGGATGAGCGCCGCTCAGCAGCAGCTGGTGGCCGACGCGATCAGGACCTACAAGCGGATCAGGCCGGATCTTGCGACCGCCGTGCCCTTCTGGCCGCTCGGGCTACCCGGTTGGGCCGATCCGTGGGTCGCCCTGGGGATGCGCGCAGCCTCCGCTAGCTATGTGGTTGTTTGGAACCGAGGACGAATCGGTTCTGCACCGGGGACAGATCGGCAGCCAGGCGCGTGCGGGCCCGCCGAACTGGCCCTGCCGGTTGCTCACATGAGTGGCACGCACGCCACTGTTGAGGTCCTTTACCCCGTGCTCGGCGGCGCGGTGGTCGAGTGGCGCTCTTCAACCGGACAGTTGATCGTGAAGCTCCCCTGTGCCCCGTCCGCCTGCCTCATCGGCCTCGCCCCGGGTTCACCCGCGGGTTGACCGTGACACCGCGGCGCCCAGAGAGCTGGGCACCGAACTGTTCATCAGTGGCCCGCTCGTCCCGAAAGGGCCGCTCGGGCAAGGATCTTTTCAGCGACCTCCATCGTCTTCAGGCAGTCCCGGAAGGGCGAGCTCGTGATCTCCGCGCCACCTAAGAGCGAGTCGATGAACTCACGGTTCTTCGCCCGAAAGCCTCCATAGACGTAGAAGTCCTCACCGCCCGCGACCTCTTTGGCGTCATAGCACCTCCCTTGGTAGTCGCCCTCCACGTAAACGTAGGCCTTCCCCTCTACCTCGGCGTCGGTGTACCTGCCGGGAGCGTGCATCTCGACCCGGAACACCCTTCGGCCGCTCACCCAGCTGTTCAGGAGCACCCCGACAGATGAATTGTCGAAATATAGCGTCGCGCCTATCCAGTTGATGTCCGGGGCCCCCACTCTGGCGCAGTGGCTCTCCAAGCCTTCCACCTCCCCCCCGCAAATCCATCGCAAGGTGTCTATGGAGTGCACGCAATCGTCCATCATGTGGTCCCTCGCTCCCCACATAGGCTCGGGCGCCCACTTGTAAAACTCGCAGACGGCATGGGTGATCGGCCCCTTGGCTGTGCACTCGGCGTGGACCTTGCGTAGCAGCGGGCTCGAGCGGCGCTGGTGGCTCACCTGAGTAATGGCTTTGTGCTGCTCGGCCATCTCGGTCAGCATTGTTGCCTGGTGCAGGTTGAGTCCCATCGGCTTTTCTATGTAAAGGTTGCAGCCCTGGGAGAGGCACCACACCCAAATATCGTAAAACATGTGGGGTTGACCAATGGCGTAGACGCCGTCGGGCTGGAGCTGTTCGACCATCTCCTTGTAATCCGTGAACCTTGCCATTACCCCCCAGCGTTCCCCTGTCTGCTTCAGTCTGGTTTCGTCGACGTCGCAAAGGCCCACGATCTCGACGTCGTCGAACGAGGCGAGCGAGGGGAAGTGCACCCTGTTGGCCATATGCCCGGCACCGATAACGCTGATGCGCACCTTTTTCATTGCTCGCCGCCCCGGACCAGGGTCTCGGCTACCGACTTGGCCCATACAAGGTCGGCCCTTACAAGCTCGTCGACGCGTGCGTGTTCGGTGTACTCGGCAGTGAGGCAGATGTCCCCGCTGTAGTTGCGCGAGCTCAGCTCAGCGAGCATCTCCGGCCAAGAACAGAGGCCCTCGCGTCCCGGCACAAACAAGGCGTCCCAGCGGGAAGCGCCAAAGTCATCTTCGCCGCCCGGCACCCAACGGGCGTTCTTAAGATTTACGAGGCAAAGGTGCGTCCACAGTATGTCGGCGGCCAGGCGGGGCAGCTCCCCGTCGAGCCCACAGTGCGCGCCGTCCCATACCGCGCCCACGAAACGCGGGTCGTAGTTTTCGACGAGGTGCCGGACTCCCATGGCATTGGCGATGCTGTCCCCGTAATGGTTCTGGACCCCCACCTTGACGCCGGCGTCCTCGAGACTCGGCAGGAGGCCGTCAAGCCACCTTCTGACCTGCGCCTCTCGCTCTAGGTACTCGCGGCCTCGAGGGACGTCTACGCAGATCCTGATGAGGGAGACACCGGTTTCGCCACAGGCGGCAACAAGGGCCGGCGCGGGGTCAGCCGCCACGCTTGCTATCCGGAGCCCCTCGGCACCAAAAGCAGCGACCGCCTTGGTCAGCCCCTGTTCTACTTCGTCTGGGCTCACCTGAAAACCCGGCCTCACTGGCAGCTCGACACCGTCAAGGCCGAGCTTGCGGACGTGCCTGGCGAGCTCACCGAGCCCCGCCTCTCTCCAAGGTTTGGTGAAAACGGTCCATCCTCTAGGCTCCCATCGAGCCATCTCATCTCTCCTTCTCTTTTTGGTCTACTTAGCAACTGGGGCGCTACCGCTGGGGGGAGGTTTCGTCGTGTTCCACAGCGGCGAGCCCCAATTCTCGCAGCGTGGCCTCTCGCGGATCGGTTGGGGGCACTTTCTTCGCCGGAGAAGTAATCGCGCGTTCGGTCAATAACCACGCAACGCGCGCCGATGTAAATCCTATGAGCACGCATGGTGAGCAGGACCGCTGGTTCGGCGCTGGTAGAAGCACGGCTGAAGATGGTTACGAAGCGGGGCGAGAGGCGGCCCGTGCCGCCCAGGTAGGCCCGGCGACAAAGTTGCTGTTCATCTTTTGTTCGGCCTCTTACGAGCCAGGACCAGTTCTGGACGGCATCTGCTCGGTGACCGACGACAGCACACTCGTTGTGGGCGGGACTTCGATGGGTGAACTGGCGTGGGACGGCCTCGCGGAGTTCAGCGCCTCGACGGCACCGTCGGTCGCTATTGCCGCGCTGGGCGGCGGCGGTTTCGAGGCATATACCAGCGTGACGCGAGACGCGAGCCGGGACAGGCGTGGGGCTGGGACCGCTGCCGCGGCGGTAATGGACACGGTCGCCTCGGACCACAAGGTCATGCTGATGATCGTCGATGGACTGACACGGGAGCAACATGAGATCGTCCGAGGTGCCTACTCGGTCATCGGAGCCACCGTGCCTATCGTCGGGGGTTGTTCGGCGGACAACCTCGAGTACACCCGGACCCTCCAGTTCCACGGTACCGGAGCCGCGGTGGACGCCCTGACGGACTCCGTCGTTGCGGTCGGGCTTGGCTCGACCGCCCCCTTCGGCGTCGGTATCGACCATGGCTGGGAAAAGCACGGCAACCCGATGGTGGTCACCCGGAGCGAGGGGGGTGAAGTCTTCCTCATCGACAACGAGCCGGCGGTCGACGTGTACCTGCGCTGCGTCGGCGCGGACCGCACGCTGTTGGAGGACGAGGCCAAGTTCAGAGAGGTCCTCTTCGACCAACCGCTGGGCCTTTCGCGGGGGGGCGGCGAGGACATACGGGTGGTACACAGCGCCGACCTGGCCAACGGGTCGCTCCTTTGCCTGGCGGACGTCCCCCAAGGCGCCCTGGTCTGGACCTTGCACACCGACCCCGCCGCGCTTGTTTCGTCGGCTGGCCGCTCCTGCCGCATGGCTATCGAAGCACTGGACGGCAGTCGGCCGATCGGGCTGCTCGTGTTTGATTGCGGGGCCCGCAAGGTCAAGCTGGGCGTCGAGAAGTTGAGCGACGAACAGGAGGCGATTGCAATCGAGGTCGGGGCTCCCTTCGCGGGGTTTTACACCTTCGGCGAGATCGCCAGGACTCGCGGCTCGCGGGGCATGCACCACCTGACGGTGGCCACCCTCGCTGTTGGCTAGCGGTCACCGCGCGGCGGGGTGATGCCTTATCACTGGTCCATACATCAGCTGACCGAGTACCTGGTCAAGGTCAGCGGGACTGACGACTACAGCCGCGCCGTTCAGACCGCCCTCGAAGAGGTGGTCGAGGCCCTGGACGCGGAGCTCGGCGTCACCTTGGTCGAGGGCACTGTTCGGGCCAAGTCAGGGTTTGGCCGCCAAGATGTGCCCCTCACGTTCCTCCGTCCCGAGGGCGACAACGACGTCGTCAGGATCCCCGGCGTCGGGGACGTGCACGTAGCTCGGGGGCGCTTGGACAAGGCGGAGACGGTTCGAGCCGGTAACGAGGGCTGGATGTTTGTGGGCCGCTACGGTCGCGAGTTCAACGCGGAAGAGCTGCAACTGCTCCAGGGCATGGCCCTCGCGCTCGGGCTCGTGCTCCACAACCTGCAAATGCTGCAGGCGGCGCGGTCGCGCCATCTCCTGGTAGAGACGCTCTTGGCGATCCAAAAGGCCATATCGGCTCGGCGGCCTTTGAACGAGCTTCTGGATGCCATCACTGAAGGGGCTTGGGAGCTGCTCGGCAGGTGCCCCGTCGCCCTCTTGTTGGGTGACTCGTCCGCCCCGGAGTCGCTGCGGCCTCACTCGGTCGATAAGTTCCCCGGCTTGGACGATGCCAACTTGGCTCTGGCTCGCGTCGCCCTTAGCCTGGTGAGCGAGGAAATAGAGCCCGAAGCTATGCCGATGCTGGCGGCCCCGGTGTTCGTCTCAGGTGAAAGTGCGGGCTGCCTCATAGCCAAAACGCTCGAGCGGGGGAGCGTCCGCCGCGATCAGCGGGACCTCCTAACAGCCTTTGCGCAGCAAGTCAGTTTGGCGCTCACTGACGCCCGTACGGTCGACGAGGTGCGCAGGGCGTCACGCGACCCCATCACGGGGCTGCCTAACCGTGCGCTTTTCCTGCAGCATCTCGAGCATGAACGCCAGAGTGCGATAAGGGACAACTCCGACCTGACCGTCCTGTTCGTCGACCTCGACCGGTTCAAAGCCGTGAACGACACGTTGGGCCACAATGCCGGTGACGAGCTACTGGCAGAAGTCGGCCGGCGCATCACGTCGTGCACGCGTCCCGCCGACACCACGGCTCGCCTCGGCGGCGACGAGTTCGCCGTCGCGCTCAGCGGGTCCAACCCCGAAGCGGGGCGCGAGGTCGCGACCAGGATCGTCCGGGCGCTCGGCAAACCTTTCCTCATTGCCAAGCGTGAAGTGCTGGTGGGGGCCAGCGTGGGCATTGCCTCTCTCACTGGCAGGCACCAGGACGCGAGCGCCATTCTGGGTGATGCTGACATCGCCATGTACCAAGCCAAGCGGGCTGGGCGAGGGCGCTGCGTCGTGTTCGAACAACGCATGCAAGACGAAGTGGTGGACAGGTTGGAACTGGTGACCGACCTCCAGCACTTGGGCACCAACGGCCAATTGTGGTTGGCTTACCAGCCCGTCCTGGCCCTGGCGCCGCTGGAGGTGCGGGGAGTGGAAGCCTTGGCGAGGTGGTCGCACCCCACGCGGGGATTGGTCCCACCTTCGGTGTTCATCCCACTGGCCGAAGAAACGGACGCGATCATCGAGCTCGGGGAGTGGGTCATCTGGCGGGCGCTAGCGGAAGCCTCGACAATGGCCAACGGCACCCAGCTACAGGTGAGCTTGAACATTTCTGCCCGCCAAGTCGTGGACGCATCGTTGCCCGGCATTATCAGGGCCGCTCTCGCCGCCAGTAGGTTCCCAGCGGAACTGCTCACGCTGGAGATCACGGAATCACTCCTGATCGAAGACCCAGAGCTCGCCCGGGCCCGCCTGAGCAGCTTGAAAGAAATTGGCGTGCGGCTTGCGATCGATGATTTCGGCACCGGTTATTCCTCATTGTCGTACTTGCGGCAGTTCCCGGTCGACCAAGTAAAAATCGACCGGAGCTTCGTCGCCGCCCTCAGCGAAAATGCACCCGACGATATTGCCATTGCTCGCAGCGTCATCGAGCTCTGCCAGCGTCTGCGGGTCGAGACCGTGGCGGAGGGCATCGAGACTGCTGAGCAACTGCACCTGCTAACGAAGCTCGGGTGTGACTTGGGCCAGGGCTATTATTTCGCCGCCCCTATGGCCATCGGGGACTGGCAGTGCTTCTGGGAGAACACGACCGCCCTGGGAGCTCCTCAACCCCTGGCAGCATCCAAAATCTAATGCCTGCCGGGACTTAGGACGACGATGTGACCGTTGGCTTCCTGCCGGACCGGTAGTGGGCCCGTCAGCTCGCCAAGGAAGTACCGATCATCGATCCCCCGGAAGCCCATGAACCCATACTCGCCAGGTTGCTCCTCAAGGAGTTTTCCCGCGTAAAGGACGCCTAGTCCGTCGGTATCAGCGACGGGAAGATCGGTTGGCGAGTACGGTCCCGAGAAATGTCGCGCCGAAAAGACAAAAGTTCCTGCTCGACCAGGGACACCCAACCTCTTGAGGCGTGCCGCCGAATGGTCCTCCGCCAAGCAGGAGAACAGGATGGCGTAGGACCCATCGAGTTGGACGAGCTGGGGCACCTCTACCTGAGAAAATTCTCCAGCGTCGGTGAGCGGAGGGAGCACTTCCCAGTTGACGAGGTCGCTGGAGCGAGCCTGGGCGACGACGCCCGCGCCATCGACCGGGCCGAAGACGAGCGGGCCGTGATCAGTGCGTGAAACAGTTCGTCGTCGGGACGACGGAATAGCCAAGGGTCCCGCCAAGATTGGTCTCGCCAGCGGCCCTGCTCGAGAACCTCGTACCACTTTGGGTCGACCTCGAGCACAGGGTTCTGCGGGTGCTTGTCCCAGTGCACCAGGTCGTCAGAGGTGGCGAGCCCGATACGTTGCACGAGGCCTCCCTCCGCCCTATTTACGCCGGTATACAACATGTACCAGCGCCCTTCGTGCCCAATAGTGCTCCCTGTCCAGGTTGCGAGGTCGTCCCAGCTGCCGCTCGCGCCAGGTTGGAGGGCGTCGGTGAGGACCCGCCAGTCACGGAAGTCAGCCGACACCGCGTGGCCGATGGTGGCGTTATGGTGACGGAGAGCCGGGTTGCCAAGCGCTCGCGGTGCTTGCAGGTAGAACAGATGGTGTTCCCCGCCGCGACGGACGAGCCAAAAGTCCCAGACCCATTTGTCGGGCAGACGGAAAGACATTGCAGCCCCTATCCCTTGAGTGAGCCTTGAAGAAGCGCTGTGACAAAATGGCGCTGGAACACGATAAACAAGATGATCGTCGGCGTGAGTATAAGCAGTGAGCCGGCGGAAAGCAGTGGGATGTTCGTGCCCCACTGCCCTTCAAAAGCACCGAGCGCCCCGGCCATCGTCCCGTTCGTCGGGTTGTCCACGAGGACGAGCGAGAGGAGGAACTGGTTCCAGGTCCAAACCGACAGCAGGATAGCTAGTGACGCGAGCGCTGGCCGTGCCAAAGGGACGTGTACTCGCCAGAACAATTGCCAGGTGGTTGCCCCATCGACCCGAGCCGCCTCGGAGAGCTCGCGAGGTGAGCTTACGAAGTGTGCTCGCATCCAGTACACGCCAAAAGGCATGAAGAGCCCGATCAGGGGCAAGATGATGGCCCACCGGCTCCCAAGTAGGTCCATATCTCTAATTTCGTAATAGAGCGGGACGATGACGCCTTCGAACGGTAGCGTCAGGCCGAGCACGAACAGCACGAAGGCGATCTGACCACCCCGTACTCGGAGGTGGCCAAGGGCGAACCCTGCCAGAGTGGCGATAAGGACCGATACAGGGACAACGCCGATCACAATCGACACGCTCGACTCGAAGATGGCGCCCATATTGGCCACGTTGAAAGCCTGGACGAAGTTCCCCCACTGGGGGTGGGCCGGCCAGGATATCCCAAGCGGGTAGGTACCAGAGGGGAACAGGGCGCTCGTGAACATGCTGACGAAGGGGATCAGGGTTACCCCCATCAGGACGACTAGAAGTACCGCACCGGTTACGGAGTTCCGTCGGGCGATGATCATTGCTCGACCCCCTGGCGCGCGAACCATTGGACAGGCAGGATGCACACGATCACCAGGACCATCAGCACGAGTGCGAGAGCAGACGCGAGGCCCACCTGGCGGTTGTAGAACGCAAGCTGGTAGATCTCGAGACCAGGGACCATCGTTGCGTTACCTGGGCCGCCCTGGGTCGAGATATACACAATATCGAACGCTGAAAGCGCAGCGATCACAGTCACGGTCACACAAACGGCAACCTCTTGACGCAGCGCGGGCAAAGTAATTGCTAGGAACTCGCGTAGCGGGCCCGCCCCGTCCAACTGGGCCGACTCGTACAACGCCGGGTCGACCTTGGTCATGCCGGCATATAGCAGCACGGTGCACAAGCCGAGCAGGACCCAGGCGCCAATGACCCCGACCGCGGGGAGAGCGGTATTGAACCCTCCCAGCCATGCCTGTGCCCAGTTACCTAAACCGATGTTGGACAGCACTTGGTCAACAACGCCAGTCGTCGACAGCATCCAGCTCCACGCGATCCCGGCCGCGACGAGTGGGACTACCTGAGGCAGGAAAAGTACGGTCCTGGCCACGGCGCCGAGACGACCCGTCACGAGCCGGCGCATGACGGTGGCGACCGCAAGGCCGAGCACAACCGGGACCCCACTGAAGAACAAGATCAGCTCGAAGGCGTGGCCGATGACCCCGACCAGCTGCTCGTTGCTGAACACTGTCCTGTAGTTCTGGACGCCCACCCACTGAGCTGGGTTGACCCCGTCCCAGTTGTAGAACGAGTAACGGAATGTCTGGAGTATCGGCCAGAGCACGAATGCGGCATATGCGACCAATGCCGGTATTACGAACAACCAGCCTCGTATATGAGCACCGCGAGCCCTCCTTTTGGTGAGGGCCGGTGCTGGGGTCAATTGCGACTCGCCGATGGAGCGAACGGGCGAGATCGCGCTAGTCATCGCCGGTCAAGACTAGGGCGCACTGAGTTCTTGCAAGTAATCGGCCTGCACGTTCTTGAGCACGCCTTCGGGTGACAAATGCCCGCCAAAAAGCTCTTGGACGGCGGGCGTCCAAGCTTCCGCGTCGATGGGCCCAGTGGCGTTGGCGATGAAACCCATGCCCCCGTTGTCCTTGGCGATCACTTGTCCGGCGGCCAGCGTTTGTGCTGTCACGGTACCCGGCTTCACGGGCGGGATAGGAAGGCTCGCCGGCCCGCCCGGGTTGGACCCCCCGACGGCCACGTTCAGAGCCCTTGCTGCCGAGTTGGTCTCCACCCAGTTAAGGAAGAAAGCGGCGCAGTTCGCATGTTTGGCCGTGGCCGCAATACCGTAAGTGAGCGGGGCGGACATGGCCCCCTGTTTGCCACCGGCGTTCAACGGTGGGAACAGGAAGAAGCCGAACTTCCCGGGGAAGTGGCTGTCGAAGCCGCCGGATTCCCAGTCGCCATCGAAGATGACGAGGCCTGTGCCGGCATCGAACCTGCTCATCATGGTGGCGTAGGAAACGGCGTTGGCGTCCGGGTTGAAATAGCCGTCTTTGATCCACGTGTCCAGGTGCTCAACAGCTTGGAGGTTCGCGGATGTAACGACCGTTGCATGCGGTTCGTCGAGCACCCAGTCGTTGATAGGCGCCACCGAACCGCTGGCCTGGATCGTGTAGTCGGCCATTAGGTACTGGAGCGGGAAGATGAGCCCACCGTTACCAGAGCTGTCGAACTGCTCCACCGGCAGGATGCCGTTTGCCTTGGCTTTGGCCAAGACGGCGTCGAGTTGAGCCAGCGTCTTAGGAGCCGCGGTCATCCCGACCTTGGCTGCGAGCGCTTTGTTGTAGAAGACACCTGTCATGCTGTAGTTGATGCCCAGCGCCCAAAGCGGGCCGACACCCTGGGGGGCTCCACTAGGCGCCACCCTCATCTGTTCCAGGTCGGACGCGGGGAACGTACCCCAGCCAAAGGTGTTGAAGTAACCGTCCATGTTCTTCAACAAGTGGTCCTTGACAAGGCCCGTGATCTGTGGCATCCGCATCAGGTCCGGTGGGTTCGGCCCGGACAGGATGAGCGGAGCGTTTGAAGTTATCGTAGCGAAGGGGTCCTCGCGGATGCTCCACTTCACGTTCGGGTACTGTTTCGTGAACAACTGGGTGAGGTCCACGATGTCGGGGAACCCGGTCTCAAACAAGCCCTGCATCGTGACCGGCGCCGTGCCGCAGTTCGCAGCAAAACTTGCTGGGCCGCTTGCTGTTGCCGCTGTCAAAGAGGCTGCTTGAGCACCTGTCGGGGTGGTCACGAGCATCGCAGCGGCCAGCAGACCGGCTAAAGCTGACTGACGTCTCAAGAGCATCGACCGCCGGTTCTTCAACCGGCTCGGACCTTTAAGCATGTGATCCTCCTTCCTAACCGCAGCGCGAACGACCTTAAAGGATCGTCGGTCGACTTACCGCGTCAATACCCGGCGAGCCTGAGAAAGGCTTTGCGTGCGGCACCTTTGGTCAAGCTAATTCGAATTAGCTCTGGGGATACATGATGCCCAGTCGGTTCGCGCTTGTCAAGGCATTCTGGCGACGCCCTAGCGAGTGGCAGGTGGGTCCACTGGCCGGCAGGCGCGGTGGGCCGAGAGGCTGCTGTCGAACGGGCCTGTCGGGTTGGGTCGCGATCCCAGGCCGGTGCTCTTGGCTGGCAGGCCTGTAAGCTCCTCGGCGTGCGTTGCGCCGAACCTGGGACAGTCACGATGAGTGAGTGTGCTAGCGCCGGGTTGAGCTGCCTAGGAGATCGTGCGTACGATGGGCGAGGACAGCTTTGCAGCGGCGAGTAACGCTCGCGGAGGTCGCTCGACGGGCTGGTGTCTCGCAGACGACAGCCTCGTTTGTGCTAACGGGACGCGGCGACGAGATGCGGATATCCCAACAGGTCCGAGTTCGCGTGGAACAGGCCGTGCGGGAGACCGGTTACCGCCCCAACGTGGTCTCGCGAAGCCTGCGTACGGGAACCACTCAGACGATCGGTTTCGTATCGGACACGGTCGCAACTACGCCCTTCGCAGGTCACTTAATTTGGGGCGCGCTCGATGCCGCGCGTGAGAGCGATCACCTGCTTATCATTGCCGAGACCGAAGGCGACCCAGAGCTGGAGAAAGAGATGATCGATGCCATGCGGGACCGTGGCGTCGACGGGATCGTGCTTGCCTCCATGTCCACGCGCTGGGCCACCATTCCTAAAGGGTTGCTCGATGGCCCGAGCGTGCTCCTCAATGCGCTCCCAGCAAAACCTTGTGCGATTGCCTCAGTTATCCCCGATGAATTGGAAGCAGGCCGCACTGCGGCGCGAGCACTTCTGGAAGCGGGCCACAGGGAAGGCATCCACGTTGTTGGCGCCGGGCCAAAGGCGAACCAGATACCCAAAGGCGTGGTCGCGGCAGCTGAGCGTCTGACGGGCATAAGGGAAGTCCTCGATGCTGCGGAAGTTCAACTCGCCGGAGGCGTCGTGGTCAGCGACTGGCAGCCGAAGGCGGGTTACGAGGCAACTTGCGAGCTCCTAAAGCGGAAAACCGAGGTCAAGGCGCTTATCTGTTTCAACGACCGGCTTTCCTTCGGGGCGTACCATGCGCTCGAAGACGCAGGTAGAAAGGTCGGCCGGGATGTGTCCGTGGTGTCGTTCGACGATGAGCCCGTTGCGTCTTGGGTGCGGCCAGGACTAACAAGCATCGCCATTCCCCACTACGAACTCGGACGGAAAGCCATTGAAGTTCTCCTCGATGGCCACCCTGAGCAGCTGAGGGAAGGACAGGTGTACCGCATGCCGATGCCACTTCGCCAACGTGACTCCATCGCAGGCGCGGGGCCGCTAACGGGGTCTCGAGAGATCGCTTCCGATATCCCGATGAGTTATACGGAGCTGTCGGCTGGCAAGAGCGGTGCCGATAGCGCCGGTCGGCTCTCGACGTCGAGGCGTGGGACGGCCCTGTCGAGCCAAGCAGGGAACCACCAGTTGGCGTTGCCAAGCAGTTGCATGATCGACGGGACGAGGACCATGCGGACAAGCGTGGCGTCGACGAGGATGGCGACGGCCAAGCCGAGGCCGAAGACGTCGAGGATGCGCAGCGGGTCGCCGATGACAAAGGACCCGAAGACGCAGACCATGATGGCCGCCGCGGCCGTGATGACCCGGCCTGTGGAGGCGATCCCGTCAGCGACAGCAGCGCTGCTGTCGCCACTGCGGTGCCATTCCTCTTGGACGCGGGAGAGCAGGAAGACCTCGTAGTCCATGGACAGACCAAAGGTGATGGTGAACATCATCAGCGGGATCCACGGGTCGATTGGACCGGGTTGAGTCCCACCAAAGAGCGACGACAGCCAACCCCACTGGTAGACGGCGACGATGGCCCCGTAGGCGGCCCCGATCGACAACAGGTTCATCACTGCGGCCTTCAGCGGGATGGCGACGGAACGGAACACCGCCATGAGCAGCAGGAACGAGACCAAGATCACGAGGGCGATGACCAACGGCAGTCGGTGGGAAAGGTACGACGACGCGTCGATGCCAGCTGCAGTCTCCCCCCCAACGAGGACTTTCACATCGCTTCCTGTGGTGGCCTGAGGGACCACCGCTTCGCGAAGGTGGTTGACCAGCGATGCCGTGGGCGCCGCCTGGGGGGCCGTCGTCGGGTAGACGATCAGGACCGCTGCGTTCCCGGCCCGGTTATAGGTGGGGGTCTGCACCCGGGCTACACCGGGGACGGCGGCGAGCCGGTGATCGAGCGCTGCGACCACAGCGCGGTCCTTTGCTCCGCCGGGCAACTCGGCGACCACGACCAGCGGCCCGTTGAACCCAGGTCCGAACCCGTTCGAGATGAGGTCGTAGGCCTGACGGGTAGTGAGGCTGGTTGGGTCGTTGCCTGAGTCGGTGAAGGCCAGACGCATAGAGAACAACGGCACGGCGAGGATCACCAGCACGAGCAGCGCGGCCGAGCCGCACACGACCGGCCGGCGTTGCACCGTGCGGCTCCACCTCCACCAGAACCCGCGCTCGGAACCGGGCGCCGACGACTGGAGCAGGCCCGGCAGGTGGAGCCGGTCGACCGCCCGGCCGGAGAAGCCGAGCATTGCCGGCAGCAGGGTCAGGGCGCCCAGCATGACCGCCATAACCGCGAGGATCGTGCCCACAGCGAGACCGTCGAGGTACTGCTCGCCGACGAGGAACAACCCGCACAACGAGATAAGCACGGTGGTCCCGGCGAACAGGACGGCCCGCCCGGCCGTGGACATGGCGCGGACGACCGCGCCCCGGGGGTCAAGGCCTTCGCCGAGGCCCTGTCGGTAGCGGGTGACGATGAACAGGGCGTAGTCGATCCCTACTCCAAGCCCGATCATGGCCATCAGCTCCGGGCCGAAGCTGGGATCGATCAGAAGATGACTGATCAGGGCTACCACGCCGTACCCGGCGCCAATGCCCACCAGCGCCGTGAGGATCGGCAGACCCATAGCCACAACGGATCCGAAGGCGAGGAGCATGATGATGATCGCGGCGCTGATGCCGATGCCTTCGCTAGATCCGGGCGAAGGCGACACCACGGCGCTGATCGGCGGCCCGCCGAGCGCCACCTGCAGGCCTGGGTCTGCGTAAGACTGGGCCTTGTTGATCACCCGCGTGACGTCCGCCGACGGGATCTTGGCGGTGATGGCGTCGAACTGGACTGTCGCGAACGCAGTGTGCCCGTCTCTAGCCAGTATCAGCGGCGACACCGAGGTCACCGAGGGAAGCGGCCGGACCCCGAGGAGCGCCTGGTCGACTCGGGCGATCACATCGGGAGCGTCCATCGCCCCAGAGGAGTGGAAAACGATCTGGGCGTCGTCGCCGGCTTGGGTCGGAAAGCGTTGGGCCAGGATGGTCTGCGCCTGCTGGGACTGGCCGACGCCGCCGAAGTCGTTCTCGAAACGGGGCCGATCGTGGAGGCAACAGCGATTACCACGATTACCCCGACGATCCATCCCAGGAGGACCGCTCTGCGGTGGTCGTAGCACCACGCCCCGGTCCGGCCGAGCCGGTTGGTACGGTCCGGGAGGGCTGTTGCGGTCCGTTGCACGTCTGCGGCAGGTGTAAACGTCATCGGCCCATGAGGCGGTAGCCGGGGTGAATGCCAGGCTCCAGGCCCTGGTTGGCAGCCACCCTCTGAAGCAACACCACGAGCTGTTGGCGTTCTTTGGGGTCGAGCCCCGCACAGACGGCCTCCTCGTGCGCGATGGCTACCTCGTTCAGCTGATCCATGAGCCGACCTGCTTTAGCCGTGAGATACAGGGCGTGGTTGCGGCGGTCCTGCGGGTCGCTGCGACGCTCGACTAGCCCGCGCTCCTCCATGTCGTCGATCAGGGGCACCAGCCTGCTCGGGGCGACGCCCAGTAGGCTGGCGACCGCCTGTTGGCTCGAGCCGGCTTCGGAGCCTACGAGCCTAAGGAACCCGACCTGGGGCGGGGTCAGATCGAGGGAGGCGACCCGCTCCGAGAAAAGGGCGGTGGCATGGGCTCCCAGCTGGGAAAGTAGGAACGCGATTGCGTCCGCCGCCATAGTGTTCAGCTCAGCTGCGGTGCCGGCCCGAACCTGCTCGTCGGGCGGCTCGGTCTTCCGAATCGTAGTCACTCCGGAATCATATACCCTAAGCATTGTATTTTGCAAGAATCATTCTCCACCGTCTACGAGTTGCCGGGATCCGGTCACCACCGGCCGCACCGCGACTGAGAGCGCTGTCGGGTCGTCCTACGCGTGCTCCCCATCCCGGGAGGCGCAGAGCATCGAGCGCGGTTTGGAGGATTGGCTCGATCTCGTTGTAGGCCCCCCGCCCCTAATGAAATATAGAGAACTGGCAATCGGAGTACGCATCAGTGAAGTTCGGGGACCCGGTAGTTGCGACGGCGGCGAGTACGCAAGACACGTTGTTTTCAGTTGACGGCGGTACGAAAGTGTTCGCCTCGAGCTCAGGAACTGACCTTGCCGTCCTGGGTTTCTGAGAGCGCACCGCCGTTTCTGATCGCCCAAGGCGACCGGACCGCTCAGCCGATCAGCTTTCGATTGGGTGCAGAAGCACCAGCGGGATCTCCCGCTTGGTCTTCAGCTGGTAGTTGGCGTAGTTACGGTGGTCGGCGATCACGAGCGGCCATAGCCTGGCCCGCTCGTCCGGACCGGCGACCTCGGCTCGCATCGCCTGAGGTGGCTTGCCACCCACCGAAACGGTTACCTGCGGCTGGTCGCGCAGATTGAGGAGCCATGCTGGGTCGCGGTCGTCGCCTCCACGTGACGCCACAACGACAAGGGTCGAGCCCTCCTGGTAGGGCGAGGTCAGCAGGGCCGTGCGAGCTTGACCGCTGCGCCGCCCGACGGTTGTGAGCTCAACCACCGGCATCCCGCTCGCAGACCACCCAAGGCGGCCGCGGGACACGCCGAGCACGAGGCGATGAACACCGTTCATGACTTTCAGAACCAAGCCAGAGGGCACATCGCGATCGTAGATTGCGCTTCCGTCCCTCGTCGGCGAGCCCTGTCCGGGACCCGAGCCGCAGGAGTTCCGGCACCATCGTGAGCCACGTTCTGCGGTAGTGGCCCGGCCGACCGGGCGGTGTTCCTAGCAAAAGCAACGGTTGGCCGGGTTCTATAGGACGATGACCGTCTTGCCATTCGCGTGGGACCGGCCCAGGGATGCGAACACAGACGGCACGTCGTCCAGGGTTATGCGCGTGATCGGCGGCTCGACGATCGCTCCGGCGGCGAGCGCGTCCCCGACTCTCTCTAGCAGTTCGCTCGTTGTCTGCAACGCAAAATTCACGCCGCGAACCCCCGAGGCTCGCAGCGCTTCGAGGTCCGCCACGTACTGAGTGGTGACGGCCGTCCCACCGGGGCGAACGAGCGACGCAGCGGAAGCGAACGCCTTGGCATCGTTGACGAGGTCGATGAGAACGTCTACTCCGTCGGGGTGGGCGCTGCGCACAGCCTCCTCCAATGACACCGACGTATGGTCGATCGTCTGTTCCACTCCGTAGGACCGCATCCGCTCCACGGCCGACGAGTCAGCATTGGCGATCACCCGGGCACCGGCCTCGACGGCGAACTGCGTGGCGAATGACCCAACGCCGCCGCCCGCACCCACGATCAACACCACCTGGTCATCGATCGGCTCCACGAGGTCCACCAGGCTCAGGCCCGTCGCGCCCGCCGTCGGCGCGGCAGCAGCCTCGACAAGGTCGAGACCTTCTGGGACAAGAGCCAATGGCGCCTCCGCTGTGACGGCCACGTAGTCGGCATACGTTCCAGCTGAACCAATCGGGGCGATGAACAACTGACCGAACACCCTGTCACCGGGCGAAAACCTCGTCGTTCCTTCGCCGAGAGCCTCGACGACCCCGGCACCGTCCACCCCCAGGACCATGGGAAAGGTAACAGGAGCTGGCGTCCACTCGCCGGATGCCAGCTTGGCGTCCATGGGATTTATCCCTGCGGCTGCCAGTTTGATCAAAACTTGTCCTGGCCCGGGATCCGGCGCTGAGAGCGTCGTAACAGACGGTGCCTCCCCAAACTTGCTCACAGTTACTGCTCGCATCATGTCCTCCTTTTCCCTCGGCCACGGGGTGACCGCGTCAAAACCCGCTTCGACTCCCGCACAGATCCTTACCGCTTTCGGTCCCGATCCAATCAGGGTCGAGATGAAGGAGATCCTTAGCCCTGCGCCCGACGCGCCTGGGCCACTGTCGCGCTCGGCGGTCGACTGTCCGTAGGCGGGAGTGCGGGCGGTGGGCTTGTAGCCTTAGCGGAACCCCGGCCTACCCCAGAGGAGATATGTAGGCGATGAGCAACGCTGAGGTGGCGGCTACCTTCACCGTCGCCCGCAACCCCGATCCCGCCTCCAAGTTGGCCTACCTGGTCCACCTACCGCTGCCTGAGGGGCCACTTGTACTAAAAGCCGCGGACAGCTGGCCCCGCACCGCCAAGGTCTACTGTCACCGGGCTGAGGACTGGCCAGAGCGGCCCGAGATCGTCGACCAGGCCCCCGTCCGGTCTTGTGTACGCCGCGGGGCGGCCATCGACCTGGTTCTTGACCGGCCCCGCAACAATCGCTCTCAGGTCATCTTCACAACAATCAAGGGCCGAGAGGGGATTTTCTGGCAGACACCAAAGACGACCCGGGCATCGCGCCCCGGCGTCCGGGTCCCCGCCCGGCGCGCGTCGGGCCTTGACGACCTCGTCATCAGCGTCGACACCAGGGAGCGTTACCCGTTCCGCTTCGCCCGCCAGCAGGCCGCAACAGCGCATCGGCCCTGCCCGTCGGCGACTACGGCGTCGAGCACGAGGGCGAGATCCTGGCCGTGGTGGAACGCAAGAGCCTCGCTGACCTGTCCAGCAGCCTCATCGACGGCAGCTTGACCTACGCCTTGGCTGAGATGGCAACCCTTTCTCACGCCGCGGTCGTGGTCGAGGACACTTACTCGGCCATCTTCAAGCTTGCCTTTACCCCGCCCGGTTTTATCGCCGACCTCCTCGGCGCCCTGCAAGTCCGCTACCCAGCCGTGCCCGTCATCTTCTGCGGCACCCGGCCGCTGGCCGAAGAGTGGACCTACCGCTATCTCGGTGCCGCGCTGGCCGCAAGCCCGTCAGGAAGGCCCGTGACAGGCTGACCAAACCTATTCGGGCCAACCACAGCGGGGGAGGGCCGGGCCGCTCCGGTCGTCCGGCCGCTGTGGTCTTGGCTAGTCGCTGTTGCAAACTTCAACTCGCGCACTATCGGGCGCTGAGCCGAGTGCGGCCCGCCTCAGCGGAATAGGTTGAGCTGGTTCTCCCCGTCGTCGACAAAGTAGATCCCCTTATTGCCGGGCTGCAGCGCCAGGCCGAAGAGTGTCCCGGTCCCTGGCGGCGAACCCGCTTTGTCAATGAAGATCCAGTTGACTTGTTGGCCCTGCGGTGTCGTCTCGGTGATCTCGCCGTCGTTGCCGTTGACGGTGAGGATGTCGCCGTTGGGAGCAAGGGCGAGGCCGAGAGGAGCCTTTAGGAACTGACCGGATGACACGGAACGCCCAGAGCCATCGGAGGTGGCCCGCAAACGGGCGTTAGGGATGGCCGCGACCCGGTTCGCGACGGTGTCGGCCACATACAAGGTGCCGTTGGGCGCGAGCGCCACGCCCGTGGGGCCGAGCACCAGCGCTGCTGCGTTGGTTGCTTCGTCGAACCCGTTTCCTATCACGACCTCTTGGCTAACCCGCGGCGGGGAAACTGAGAAATTGAGCGCTACTCGCACGACGGTCCCCTTGGCGACGTCCTTGCCCTTGGCGGCTACCGTTCCGTTCAAGACGTTCGTAACGAACAGGTCGCCTGAGTTGCCCCCGTCGTACGCGGTCATGTCCCAGGGCCCATTGATGTCCCCGCCTCTTATGGTCTCGATGACTTTCCCGCTGCTGCTGATGACGTAAATGGCCCCGGCGGTAGCTGTCTGTGCGTTCCCGTTTGTAGTGGGCAGGCTACCGACGAAAACGTCGCCGTTGCGGAACACCGATAGAGCCGTCGTCAGCCCCACGGGGCCCTTGATCTGGCTCGCCAAGTTGGCAAAGACACTGGCTTTGCCTGCCGGGGAGACTTCCATTATCGTGACGCCAGTTCCTTGACTGTTGGCCGCATCGTTGAAATTAGAAACCAGGACGTCCCCGGCTATCAGTTTGCCTGTTGACGTCGGCACTACGGCGACCCCGTACGGGTTCACGTCCCCGTTGCCGGGTGCTCCCTTGCCGAGCGCCGGCACCGTGGAAGCCACTTCTGAAACTGTGCTCAGGGAGCCGAGGAACCCGCTGCCGGTGCCATTGCCAACGGACGTGGCCGCCGCCGCGGCCACCGCCCCAGGCAGTAACGCAGTTGTCAGTAGCGCCCCGGCGACGATGCCGAGAACCGGTAGTCGCCGGGCTAGCGAAATATGTCTGCGGACCTTCATTGTGGATCTCCTTTGTTCGTCCATTTTCAATTAGGCATCGGTTAGCCCCGATTGGGCATCTAGTCGTGCTCTTGTCACCTGCGCCGGCCCATCTGCCAGTATCGACAACCTTGCGCGTATTTAGGGTCACCGAGCGACAGGGCGACGAGGAGCCCTACCGAGACGGTGACGCCTGGTATGGAGTTATACGGCTGGGCCATCTGGGGAGATTCCCCGTTGCGAGATCTGGCAGCAATTGGGCTACCGTTCAGTGCGGTCGAGCCTTCCTTTGTCCGTGCGTTAACTAGATAGGGTCGGAGGTTACGAGTTACCCTCCTGAAAGGCCCAGGTATCTACATGTCCGTGGGTCAGGCAAGAGTGGCAGCGGGTGTTGCCCTCACAGACTGGGATTGGGAGGCCTACCGTGGTACAGGTGGACAACGCACCATTAATTCGGAGCCGTCTCGAGCGGGGCGAACCTGTCGTCGGGTTGTGGAGCGGCATGGGCGGGGCTGACACGGCGGAGCTGTTGGCGTCGTGTGGGCCGGACTTCGTCGTTGTGGATCTGCAGCACGGTCCGCTCGCCGAGCACGAGCTCCCCGGCGTGCTCGCCGCCATCCGTGCTAGCGGTGTCGCCCCCCTGGTCAGGGTTCGCAGCTCGAGCTTTCCGGACATCGGCCGGCCCTTGGACCTTGGGGCAGAGGGGGTGTTTGTGCCGAATATCCGTGGGGTCGACCACGCTGTGGAGGTTCTCTCGTACTGCCGCTACGGTCCGGTCGGGGCGCGCTCGATCGGCCGCCTTTCCGGCGGCTCTGACAATCCTCTCTGTTTCCTCGTGCTGGAGACAGCGCAAGCGCTCGCCCAGCTCGACAGCATTCTCGCCCTCGAGGGCATAGACGGGATCTACGTGGGCCCTCGCGATCTCTCGCTATCGCTTGGCAAGGCAGGTGACAATGACCGAGAGGAGATGTCGCAGATTATTTCTTCGATCGTTGATCGCTGCGTTGCCGTCCGTAGGGCGGTCGGGGTGCACACGAATGACGGGTCCGGCGCGGCCGGTCACCGCCACGCCGGAGCAACAATTGTCACTGCCGCTATGGACCGAGCAGTTCTCAGGACGTCATTATGTCGCGAGCTCGCCATAGCTCGGTCGTAACACACGGGCATCCGGGATCGGGCGGATCCCGGAACGGTCAACGGCGGCATCCCCCTCGCAGACCACCCAAGTCGGGGGAGTGGGCGGCTGGTGCTATGCGTAAAAGTTCCTCACCCAGCGATGATGGTGAAGGAGTTCGAGCTCTTCGGTCGACAGCGGGCCGAGCTCGATCGCTTTTACGTTGGCATCGACGTTTGGCACTGAGCGCATCCCGGCGATCACCGTCGAAACAGCCGGAGCAGAGATGCAGTACCGCAGCGCTATCTCGGGCAAACGTCCCACCGGTACGCCGAGATCCTTGGTAATCGCCTCTACGTGTTCCCACACCTCGCCCTTGCGAGCGCCGGCGAAATACCGGTTGCGCCAGTCGCCTTCGGGGAACGTGGACTCCGGGGTGACCTTGCCAGTCAACCCGCCCTCGTCCAAGGGAACCCTGACTATGACACCGACGCCGCTAGCTTGGACGGCCGGCAGAAGTTGGTCCTCAGGGCTCTGCTCGAAGATGTTGTAAATGACCTGGACGCTCTCCACTAGCCCCGAGTTGACAAGGGCCAGACCGTTGGCGGGTTGGTGGTCGTTGATGGAGACACCGAAATGGCGGATTTTGCCTTCTTTACGGAGGAGATCAATCCCGTCTCTCCAGTCTCCTTGGTCTAGCCACTCGTCGGACCAGACATGGAACTGCTGTATGTCTATTGTGTCCAGCCTCAGGTTGACGAGGCTGCGCTCGGTGCATTCGACCACCCAGTCCGCCGGGTACGCGTCGTTGGCAGGCACCCCGTTGCGGGCAGGCCACTGACCGTTCTTAGGCGGTATCTTCGTGGCGACATACACCTGGTTGCCTGCGGCGCGCACGGCTTGGCCTACCAGCCTCTCGCTGTGACCGTCACCGTATCCGAGAGCCGTGTCCACGAAGTTCACTCCGTCGTCGATAGCCAGGCGTAAGGACCGCAGGGACTCGTCGTCATCGGCCCCGACCCACATGCTTTTCCCGATCCCCCAGGCGCCATAGCCGAGCTCGGACACCTGCAGGCCCGTCTTCCCCAAACTGCGGTAGTTCATAACGTTCTCCTTTCATTTCAACGGTCCGGCATGGGACCGGAAACCGTAGCGGCTTACCAAACAGGATGCGGCCGGCACGCGGCTTCTTTATTCGGGGCCGCCCGGTAGCCGCCGCGAGCCGTCGTCGAGGATCACCCGCGAGGCCCGGTCCCAGGTGAGGTAGTTCCAGGCCCAGTTGACCATCACGACCAGACGGTTACGGAAGCCGATGAGGAAGACGAGATGGACGAGGAGCCATGAAAGCCAGCCGATAGTGCCCCGGAACCGGATCCCAGCCGGTAACTCGGCCACAGCTGAGCGACGCCCGATCGTGGCCATTATCCCGTGGTTGTGGTAGCGGAAGCGGCGAGTGGGTTTGCCGGCCAACCGGCGGTCGATATTGCGCGGCGGCGCGCCGGCCGCCCTGGATGGCCACCTGGGCCAGTTGAGGCAGTGGTTGCCCGTCCCGTCCCGTCGCACCGGCCAAGTCACCGATGACGAACACCTCAGGGTGCCCAGGGAGGGAAAGGTCCGGGCTCACGGGGATGGTGCCTCCTCGGCCCTTGTCCCCCGGTACCAGGGAGGCCAATGCGTTGGCTTGGACACCAGCGGTCCAGACGACGGTGCGGCACGCTACCGAGGTGCCGTCCTCGAAATTGACGCCTTCGGGCGTCACCTTGGCCAGCTTGGTGCTGAGGAGTACCTCGATCCCCTTGTTGGCAAGGGTGCGCAGGGCGACGCCTTGCGACGCGGACGAGAACCCGGGCAGCAGATGGTCGGTCATCTCGACCAAGACCACACGGGCCTTTGTCAGGTCGAGGTGGTGGAAGTCCGTAGCGAAGTTGTGGCCGACCAGCTCCGAAAGGGCACCAGCCATTTCCACGCCGGTGGGCCCCCCGCCTACGAGCACGATAGTGAGCGCCCCGGGGTCACCGCCGGGCCCCGACGCGTCCGCCTGTTCGAAGGTGGTAAGGATATGGTTGCGCAACCGCACAGCGTCCGGGAGGGTCTTGAGCGGGAAGGCGTGTTCTTCGACCCCGGGCACGCCGAAGTCGTTGGTAGACGACCCCGCGGCCAGGACCAGGAAGTCGTAACGGAGCGCCGGAGACCCATCGACTTCCACCACCCTCTCCTCCAGGTCGACCGTCGAGACGCGGCCTAGGCGCACATTTATGTTCGGGTAGGGGGCGTAGATGGACCGAATGGGATGGGCGATATCGTCGGCGCCGAGCCCGGCGCTCGCCACTTGGTAAAGCAGCGGCCAGAAGCCGTGGTAATTGTCACGGTCCACCACGGTGACGTCCACGGGGGAGTGGGCCAGACGGAGGGCGGCATTGAGACCGCCGAAGCCGCTGCCGACGATCACCACATGCGGGCGTACCGACATGTCACCGTTGTACCTGAATTTGTACCTGAATTTCGCACCCACCAACCGAACAGTGTCACCGGGCACTCGTCAAGGAAGTCCGCCGGCGTGGCGGACGAAGCCGTGCTCGAGCCGCGACAAGAGCGGCTTCGCCGGCCCGCTCGGTATGACGCGAGTCGTGATCAGGCCGAGAGCGGCGAACCCGGCTGCGACGAGCATGGCCACCGCGGCTGCGGTGGCTTTCGTTCCCGTGGACAATGACAAGGGTTGCCGATAGGACGGCTACGCCGAGGGCAGAGCCAACCTGACGCGACGCCGTAAGCACCGCGCTTGCCGAGCCTTCGCCCCGGGCGGCCACCGGCCCGTGTGTCCCGGCGAGCGTGAGGCGACCTGGACGATGCGGGCCGAGAGGCCCATAACGAACAGGGAGGCGAGCAACCCAACAAGCGGGCCGTGGGCGATGCTGAGCGTGGAGCCGACCAAAGCGAGCAGGGCCAGAGACATGCCCGCCGCTAGAGCGCGGCGAGGCCCGAGCGCAGGGACGAACTTCGAGGCCGGACCTGCGAGGGCGAAGGCCCCAACTGCCTGGGGGATGAAGCACAGCCCCGTCAGGACCGGCCTGAGGCCGCGACCCTCCTGCAGGTAGAGCGTGACGAGCAACACTGCACCCGCGTTACAGGCGCCGTATGCGAGCAGGCTTTGGTTTGCGCCCAGTATGCCCCGGTCTCTCAGCAGGTCAAGGTTGAGCAGGGCGCTGCTGCCTTGCGCTCGCGAACGACGAACGCCATGAGCAGCACCAACCCTGCGCCGACCGCCACGGCGGGTTGGGTCGGTTGGAGGGTGTCGCTAGCGCGGCGTGATGCCGAGCACGACCAGGGCCACGCCAGCGGTCGCTGCAAGCGCTCCGGGGAGGTCGAGCCTGCCGGGCGGCTGGCGCGGCGGCCGCGGGCAGCAGGCGCCAGGACGCCACGAACAGCGCCACGCCCACCGGGACGTTGACGAAGAAGACGAGCCGCCAGCTCGCCTCGACGAGCAGGCCGCCGATCACGGCGCCAGCGGCAAAGCCGGCCGAGGCAACCGCCCCGTACACACCGAGCGCGTGGCTTCGCTGACCCCCGTCCGGCCAGCTCGTGACGAGCAGAGAAAGCCCAGCCGGAGCGAGCAGCGAGGCGCCGAGCCCCTGGACGGCTCTCGATGCGATCAACAGCTTCGGTTCGACCGCCAGGCCTCCGCGAGATGCTGGCAAGGACGAAGATGCAAAGCCCGATCCGGTACAGCCTGGCCCGGCCGAAAACATCGGCGAGCCGGCCCCCGAGGAGCAGGAAGCCGCCGAAGGTAACCGCATAAGCGCTCACCAACCACTGCACCGTCGTCGTAGCGACGTGTAAGCCGTGCTGGATCGAAGGCAATGCCACGTTGACGATCGTGAAATCGAGTACGACCATGAACTGGGCCATGGCCAACGTGGCCAAAAGCGCGGTCCCTGCCTTGGGTGCCCCCGGGGCGGTGGTTGCCGGCATCACTGAGTCCCTTCTTTTCCCTATTGGATCAGGCGGCGAGTGTGAACGTTCCCCTAAACGAGCGAAGAGCCTCGCCGAACTTTAGGGCGACTAACGAGCGGTTCTTTGCAACCATCAGCAGGCTTTAGCTCCGGCGAATACGACCGCGCTTCACTATCCTCGCTGATAGGCCGCGTCATCACAGCGAAAGGTACCGCCCGTGACGAGCAGTTTGGAGGTGGACCCCTACGGAGCCGATTTCTACACCGAGCCTCCCGCCGACCCCGACACGCTCGCCAACCTGGGGCCCTACGCCCACTGGCCGGGAGTTGGGAAGGGGCAAAGGGCAGCGACGACCACCCGGTGGCGGACGGGACCGAGCACGATGTGTTCGTCGAGCACTACCAGCTCGATGCGATCGACTTCCAGACCAACGGCCCACAGCTGTTCTACGGGCTGCGGTACCACACGCGTCTGCTGAAGCCCGGCGACCCGCCGACCTTCCACGACCAGGTTGGGTACTGGCTGTGGGAACCGGCGGCGCGCGCCGTGACGTTCACCCTTGCGATCCCGAGGGGGCAGGTGCTCCTGGCCGCAGGCGTGGCCGATCCTGACTCAACCGAGTTCGACCTCACCGCCGCCATCGGGTCCGAAATCTACGGCATTTTGTCGAACCCTTTCCTCGACCGGGCCTTTCGGACGACCAGTTTCCGCATGCACGTAACGGTGGTGGACGACAACACCTGGTCGTACGAAGAAGAGAGCCTGCTGGAAGTCGGGGGCGATGAGCCTTTTCGCCACATCGACAGGAATACCCTCCACCGGGTGGGCCCGGCCGTGCCCAACCCTTTGGCACTCAACCCTTTGGCCCTCAACCCTTTGGCCCTCAGCCCCTCGGCCCCGGGCCTCCCGGCCGACACGAGCCTCGGCATCGGAAACCTACGGAACGAAAGCGGGAACCTGCTGTGAACCACCTGATGAGAGAACTGGCACCAATTTCCGACGAGGCTTGGGCCCAGATCGACCAAGAGGCACGTCGGTCCCTGAAACACCAGCTGGCAGCACGCCGGTTGGTCGACTTCAAAGGTCCCCTTGGCTGGGAGCACTCGGCCGTCGACCTGGGCCGTATTGACCAGCTATCGGCTGGGCCGGCCAGCGGTGTCGCGGCGGCCCAGCGCGCCGTGCTCCCACTGCTGGAGTTCCGGGCAACCCTCTCGCTGTCACGGTCCGAGCTGGCGGCCGCCGAGCGGGGAGCAAATGACCTTGACCTCGCTGCGGTGATCGCGGCCAGCCGATCGGCCGCGGCAGCGGAGGACCGTGCTATCTTCCACGGCTACGCCTGCCGGGCCACATCCTAGGGATCGCACCCTCTTCGCCCCACGAACCAGTTGTCATCTCCGACGACTATGCCCGGTACCCCGAACACGCGGCCAAGGCAGTGGCCCTGCTGCGGGCGGCCGACATCGGCGGGCCCTACGCCATAGCCATGGGGGCGCGGTGCTTCACCGGAGTGACAGAGACGACCGAGCATGGCGGTTACCCCGTTTTCGAGCACCTCCGCCAGATCCTCGGCGGCCCGGTCGTGTGGGCGCCGGCCGTCGACGGAGCGGTTATCCTAAGCCAGCGCAGCGGCGACTTCGATCTGACCGTTGGCCAGGACTACTCGATCGGGTACCTCACGAGCGACGCCACGACGGTGCACCTCTACATCGAGGAAAGCCTCGCCTTCCACATAAATACCCCAGAAGCGGCTGTGCACCTCACTTATGGGTGAAACCGACCGGATCCACGTGACCTCGAAAACGTGGGCTCACATTAGCTATTTGTGAAGTTTCGAGGAGCGGTCCCGCGCCGATGAGCTTGGGCGTCGGGCGGGTCGTGCGGTTACCCGGAGGCAAGATCTACCGCTCGGGGCGCGGTGGCCTTGAGAGGACGTGAGGAGCCGCCATGTCCGTTCGTGGCGTGTCCCACCGTCTCTGCGACCCGGTCCGCGACCGACTCCACGGCGCCAACCGCGGCTTCCGAGGCACGGTCGGCAGCCTTGAACGCCGTACCCGTTGCGACGTCGCTCAGCTGCCCGGCAGACTCGGTGACCTGGTCGGCCACTCGCTGAACTTCCGGACGACCGCGCAGTCGCCGAGCCCACGCCTCCACACGCTCGTAGGGCCCTCGACCAGCATAAGACCCGAGCAGGAAACCGGCGATGCCACCAAGCAGCAGTGCGGCTCTCTTCATAGTAAGGACCACCTTTCGTTGAGTTACAAAGCCTCGTGATTGCCGCTCAGGGTTGCCGGAGTATGACGCAATCACGCTCGAAAACCTTGTACCCAACAGGCGGGACCTTTAGTCGAGCAGGGTCGCTGGCCGCCCCGAGCCGGAGCGCGGCGGCGGCTCGTCGCTCGTCGTCTGGCGGCCCGACGTCAGCTGTACTCGTAGCCTAGGACTGCCGCGGCTTGAGCATTGTGGGGTGACGACCAAGAAAGCACCAGTACCTCCTTATGAGTTTTGACCAGGAGTGCTCACCCGTGCCCGGGCGAAAACGGTGCACCCGCTCGCTGATGATGTCGACGAACAACAGTTCCTGCTCCCATTCGTCCCACGCCGGGCCTTCGCCCAACATGGCGCCTACCGCGAGCAGCGGGGCGGGCTCCGACTGGGCGATGGTCACGGCAAAGGTCCTAGATGGGTCATCGTGAAACTTCCTAGGCAATGACTGGAGAGATGGGCGCCCTGACCAGGGTAATACCTTAGGGCACCTGGTGGACCGGAGGAGAGACGATGCCCGGTGGCTCAGGCAAAGGGCGCCAATTGACCGATAATGCCCCGTTCACATGCCGGAAACGTCGGCGAAACCCGTCGTGGGTTAGCTTCGTCGCCATGACCGAAGTCGTGGGACATAAACACACCGTCATCAGCCGGCGATCGTTGCTCGGCGGCGGCCTCAAGCTGGCCGGCGGTGCTGCCCTCCTGGGCGGTGCCGGGTCGATGAGCGAGCTGATATTTGCGGGTGCCCAGCCGGCTGACGCGGCGCCGATGATGAGCACCATCTCGTTCCAGCTCGGCTGGCTCACCAACACCGAGTTCGCCGGCAGCTACCTGGCCGCGTCCAAGGGCTATTACGCCAAGGGGGGGCTCGCCGTGAAGATCCTGCCGGGCGAGGGTGTGGACGTCGAAGGCATCGTCGGCGCGGGCAAGGCCCTGGTCGGCGACTCGAACGCGGATACGTGTTCGGCCGCCGTGGCCCAGGGAGCCGACCTCAAGATCATCGGGGCTAAGTACCAGAAGAACCCGTTCTGCATGATCAGCTCCGCCAAGAAGCCGATCACGACGCCCCAGGAGCTCATCGGCAAGAAAGTGGGCATCAATGCCTACAATTTCACGGGCTGGTCGACCTTCCTCGCCGTGAACGGGATCCCCGCCTCCAAGGTGCACACCGTGAACGAGGGCTATACGTCGGGCCCGAGCCGCTGGCCGACGGGGAGGTGGACGCCTGGATGGGGTTCATCACCAACGAGCCCACCGTGCTCGAGCTGAAGGGTTTCCCCGTGCACACGTTCCTGCTGGCCGAGTTCGGCTACGAGGTCTACGCCGATATCTACGAGACGACCTCGACGGCGATCGCCCAGCACAAAGACGAGCTCGTGGAGTTCCTACGCGCCGAGCGCGAGGGTTGGGAGGCAGACATAGCCAACCCCGCTGCGGGGCTCGGCCTCACAATGTCGCTGTACGGCGGGAAACTCGGCCTCTCCGACAAGCAACAGATGCTCGAGAACAACGCTCAGATCCCGCTCATCAAGACGTCCTACACCGAAGCGAACGGGCTGTTCGCCATGAACCCCGACGACATCTCCAAGAACATCGCCACCTTGCAGCTGGCCAGCTCCAAGAAGATCGGCAACTACTACACCAAGCCGGACCTCTTCGACGACTCGATCCTGAAGGCTCTGTAAGGCCCTAAGCACGACAAACTGCCCGAAGATCCCGATCGTTTTTGCGACCGACTAGGACAAGTCGTCTACGGTGTCCACGTCGAGCGGGTCCCCCTCGCAGGGGACCTCCTCGACCAGCTCGGGCCGGCGCCGCATGAGCGCCCGCGCTCCTTCGTCGCCTGAAAAAGGCAGCTCGTCCCAGACGGAGCGGGCCAGCCGCACCGGGTTGCGCCGGGCGCCGGCGTAGGTGGCCACCGCAACCGGGAAATCCGATGCCGCCACCGCTCGCCACGCCGAGGGCGGCACCAGCGGCTGGTCCCCCAGCCCGACCAAGATGGCCTCCAGCCCCAGGTGGCGCGCCGTCGCCACCGCCACCTGCAGCGAAGTGGCGATCCCGCCTTCCCAACCAGGGTTCTCGACCGCCACGACCCCCGGGGGCAGCATGGCGGTGAGGTCGACAGCACCGGTCACTGCCATCGTCAGCCCGAGCCCGGCCTCGACGGCGTGCTCGAGCGCCCAACTCACCACAGGCCGTCCCTGGAAGAGTGCCAGCAGTTTGTGCCCGCCCGCAGGCGCCAAGTACCGGCTCCCGGCGCCGGCGCATAGCACCACGGCGCCGGTGCTCACGGGTGCTCGTGCACCCGACCCAAGTCGGGGAGCTGTCCGGTCAGCGGCGGCGCGTCGGGGATCCCGGGCCGAGCCGGGCGCCCGTTACCCGAGTGGATCGGCCCCGACGTCGCCGCCAGCGAGCCGCCCGAGTGGCCCCGGCGCATGGCTATGATCTCGGCCGCTATGGACACGGCCGTCTCCTCGGGGGAGTTGGCGCCCAGGTCGAGCCCGATCGGCCCCCGCAGGCGGGCGAGCTCGGCTCCGGTGACGCCGGCTTCTTGGAGGCGTCGGCGCCGGTCCTCCTGAGTGCGCCGAGACCCCATCACGCCGATATAGCCGGCCCGTGTGGCCAGAGCGGCCATGATCGTCGGCAGGTCGAACTTCGGGTCGTGGGTGAGCACGCAGATGGCGTCCCGGGGGCCGAGACTGGCCCCGGACCGCTCCAGGTACCGGTCCGGCCAATCGACGACCACTTCGTCCGCCAAGGGGAACCGGGCGGGCGACGCAAAGACCGCTCGTGCATCACAGACGACGACGTGGTAGCCGAGGAGCTTCGCCTGCGCGGTCAGCGCGGCGGTGAAGCTGGCCGCCCCGACGACGAGCATCTCCGGCGGCGCGGCGAAGGAGTCGACGAACAGGGTCAGCGCCACCCGCTGTTGGCGGAGGACGACCTCGTAGGTGTGAGGTGCGCTGCGTTCGGCGGCCAGGTCGAGCCGGGCATCGGTGACCACCTCGGCGCCGAACACCGGGCTCGCCTCAGGCCAGACGAGGCTTGCAGCCGGGGAGGTGCCGTCCAGGACGATCGCTTTGGCGCCGAGAAGTTCATCAGGGCCGTCGACGACCTCCACCAGGGCGGCACCCGTGCCGGACTGCAGCACCTCGGTCAGCTCGTCGACCCACCCCAACTGGGCCTGCGGGTCGAGCCGTTCGATGAGCACCCGGACCAGGCCTCCACAGGTGAGGCCGACGTCGAAGGCCTCGTCGTCGGAGCAGCCGAACGTCCGTAGGCGTGGCCTCCCGTCGCCGGCCAGGGCCTCTCGTGCCTCGGCCACGAGGGCGCCCTCGACGCACCCGCCCGAGGCCGACCCGACGACCTCGTCGTCTGTCACCGCGATTGCCGCTCCCGCGGGTTGGACCCCCGAGCCCACGACCTCGACAACTCGGGCCAGGACGACAGGCTGGCCCGCGCCGAGCCACCTCCCCACCTCCTCGATCACCGTCCTCACGGGCCCGTGGCCCCCGTGATGTCTTCGGGCCGCACGGGGACGCGCGTCAACGGCCGGCCAGTGGCAGCCCGGATGGCGGCCACGATCGCCGGGGTCGAGGAAATGGTGGGTGCCTCGCCGACGCCCCGCAGCCCGTAGGGCGCATGGGGGTCGGCCAGCTCCAGGATGTCGAGGTGCATCGGGGGCATGTCCAAGATGGTGGGGATCAGGTAGTCGGTGAAGGAGGGGTTCCGGACCCGTCCCCCTTCCACCTGGATCTCCTCCATGAGGGCCAAGCCGAGGCCCTGCGCCGTCCCCCCGTGGATCTGGCCCTCTACTGCGATGGGGTTGATGGCCTTGCCCACGTCCTGGGCGGTGGCGATCTCGACCACCTTGACCAGCCCGAGCTCGACGTCGACGTCGACCACGGCCCGGTGGGCGGCGAAACAGTACTGCACGTGGGCGTTGCCCTGCCCGGTCTCGGGGTCCGGGGGCTCCGTCGGGCCGGTGCCGGAATTCCACCGTACGCTCGATGGGGCCATCGGCCAGCAAGTCGACGAGCGAGACGACCGGTCCCACCGGCCCAACCACCGCCTCGTCGGCCAGGCGCAGCTCCGAGGGGTCGACGCCCATCCTGGCTGCCGCCCGCCCCAGCAGCTCGGAGCGCACCTCGGCGCAGGCCGCCCTGACGGCGCCGCCGGTCATATAGGTCTGGCGGGACGCGGACGACGACCCGGAGCTGCCCACCTGGGTGTCGGCCGTCTCCACCACGACCTGTTCGATGCCCAGCTCGGTGCGGGCGATCTGGGCCTGGATGGTGACCAGCCCTTGGCCGAGCTCGCACGCCGCCGTGTGGACCGAGGCGATGGGCCCACCGCCGGCGCAACCCAACGTCACCCGGGCGGTGGCGTAGTCGTCGAAGCCCTCGGAGAACCCGACGTTCTTGAACCCCACCGCGTACCCCACGCCCCGGACCACTCCTTCGCCGTGCGTCGTGTTGGACAGACCCCCCGGCAGGAGGGCGCCGCCCGCCTCCGGGGGCAGGGGTGGCGGTAGTGGGGCTGCTCGCACCAGCCGGAGGAGCTCGGCCACGGGCGCCGGGCTGTCGACGACCTGGCCCGTGGGCATGAGGGTGCCCTGGGCCATGGCATTGCGGGCGCGCACGTCGACAGGGTGCATCCCGAGCGCTTCGGCCAGCTTGTCCATCTGCGTCTCGTAGGCGAAGCAGGCCTGGACGGCGCCGAAACCGCGCATAGCCCCGCAGGGCGGGTTGTTGGTGTAGACACCCCAGGCGTCGACGGCCACGTTGGGCACGTCATACGGCCCGACGCCGAGGGTCCCGCCGTTGCCCACCACGGCGCGCGAGCTCGACATATAGGCACCCCCGTCGAAGACCATCTCTGCCCGCACGAACACGAGCCGTCCCTGGCGGTCGGCACCGTGGGCGTACCGCAGCCGGGCCGGGTGGCGGTGCACATGGCCGAAGAACGATTCCTCCCGCGAGTACACCATCTTCACCGGCCGCCCCGTCCGCAGCGCCAGCAGGCACAGGTGGACCTGGAGCGACAGGTCCTCACGGGCCCCGAACGCCCCGCCGACCCCGGACAGGGTGAGGCGCACCTTTTCCGGGGGCAGGCCTAGAGAAGCGGCCAGCTGGCCCTGGTCGACGTGCAGCCACTGGGTGGCGATGTACAGGTCGACCCCGCCGTCCTCGGCGGGGACGGCCAGGCCCGATTCCGTTCCCAGGAAGGCCTGGTCCTGCATCCGCACCTCGTACTCCCCGGTGACCACGACAGCGGCGGTAGCCGACGGGTCGCCTCGCCGCACCCTGAGGTGGCGGACGAGGTTGCCCCCGGGATGGACTCGGTCGCAGTCGTCCCGGAGGGCGAGGTCGGGGTCGACCACGGGCACCAGCGGCTTGTACGTGACCTTGATAGCGGCCGCTGCCCGCCGGGCCGTCTCGGGGTCCTCGGCGGCCACCACGGCTACGGGCTCGCCCTGGTAGCGCACCTCGTCGATGGCGAGCACCGGCTGGTCGGCTACCTCCAGGCCGTAAGTCTTACGCCCGGGGACGTCCTCGTGGGTGAGGACGCAGCGCACCCCGGGCATACGCAGGGCGTCGGAGGGGTCGATGGACACGATCAACGCTCGCGGGTGCGGGCTGCGGACCGTGGAGCCCCAGATCATCCCCTCCGCCCACAGGTCCGAAGAGAAAGCGAAGCGCCCCGTGACCTTGAGTACCCCATCCGGCCGAGGGGCGTCCGTCCCCACCCCCAGGGCGGTGCCCTGCCGGCGCTGCTCGCCGACCGCGGTGCTCAAGTGCCGGACCTCCCGGACGCGGCGAGGCGTACGGCGTCGAGGATCTTCTCGTACCCGGTGCAACGGCACAGGTTCCCCGCCAGCGCCTCCCGGATCTCGGCATCGGTGGGCGAGGGGTTTTGGCGCAGCAGGTCGTGGGTGGCCACGACCAGCCCCGGGGTGCAGAAGCCGCACTGGACGGCGCCCGCCCGCAGGTAAGCGTCCTGGACCGGGCTCAGCCCTTCGCCGTCTGCCAGCCCTTCGACGGTCACGATCTCGCTGCCTTCGGCTTGACCGGCGGCGACCAGGCACGAGCACACCAGGTCACCGTCGAGGACGACGCTGCACGAGCCGCATTCGCCCTGCTCGCAGGCGTTCTTGGACCCCCACAGGCCGAGCCGTTCACGCAGGACGAACAGCAGGCTCTCCCCCTCCCACACGTCGTCCACCTCATGGGCCCGGGAGTTGACCGTGAACCGCAAGCGCATCGTCAGTTCCTCTGGTAATCGGACCAGGCCCACGACAGGGCCCGGCGGGCCATGACCGCCAGGGCGTGCCGCCGGTAGGCAGCGGTGCTGCGGACGTCATCTATGGGAGAGGCGGCGGACGCCACCAGTTCGGAGAAATGGGCTACGAGGTGCGGGTCGAGCGGGCCCCGAGCTTCCCACGAACCGCCGGCCGCCAGCTCGCCCTCCAGGAGCTCCTCGGCGGCGGCGGCCCTGACGGGGGTAGGAGCGGCCGAGCCGATACCGGTCCCCACCCGTTCGTGCTCGGGGTCCAGGGCGAGGGCGAAGGAAGCCACGGCAATGACCATGGCGTTACGGGTGCCCACCTTGGAGAACTGCTGCGGCCCGGGTGCAGGCCGGACCAAGAAGGCGGCGATGAGCTCGTCGGGGGCCAGGACGTGGCGCTTGGGCCCGACGAAGAACTCTTCGACCGCCACCCGGCGGGTGCCCCGCACGGACTCCACCTCGACGAGCGCGCCCGTGGCCAGCAGCGGCGGGTGGGCATCACCGGCCGGCGAAGCCGACCCCAGGTTGCCCCCCACCGTCCCCCGGTTGCGGATCTGGGGCGAGCCCACGGTGCGCGATGCCATGGCCAGTCCCGGCAACTGTTTGCCGAGCTCGTCTATGACCCGCGTGTAGCTGACGCCGGCCCCCACCCGGAGCATCCCGTCCTCCCGGCCCCACTCGGCCAGTTCGTCGACCCTGGCCAAGTCCAAGAGCGCGCTCGGGCGGCGGCGGTCGAAGTTGAGGTCCACCATCACGTCGGTGCCGCCGGCAATGGCCACCGCCTCGGGGTGCTCGGCCTTGGCCGCCAGGGCGTCGGCCCACGAACGCGGGGCCAGGAACTCCACAATTACATCGTCTCCACAGCTTGGGTCACGAAGGCCACTCGGCGAGGGCGCCTGCGGCGAGCCGATCGGCATCGACGGGCAACGCCGAGGTTTCAGCCGATATAGCCACGACTCCACCATTACCCCTGGCCGTACGGGCTGTCAATACAGGTTCAACCTGTTCACAGGCCTGAAATGAACGTAACGACCGTCGTCACTGGAGGTGGGAGCTGGATCCGGCCTCCGGCCATCAGCGTCGCGTCGCCGCCGCGTGGTTTGTTACGGGGGAATTAATGTTGGCTCGCGTGGCCCACGGTTTGCCCCGGCACCGGCAAGGCCCGTCCTCGCCATGGCTACCATTCAGCTGTGGCCGTGATCGACCAGCGCAGTCGCGGTGTGCCCGGGCCGGGTGACGACCCAGCACCGGGGGCGCGGTTGAGCGTCTCTTTGGGCGAGCCTGCTGACGGCATAGCCATAGCCGGGCTGCGCAAGGAGTTCCGCATCCGGCGTACGACGGTCTGCGCCCTGGACGGCATCGACCTCTACGCAAAGCGCGGCGCGTTCGTGGCCTTGCTGGGGCCGTCGGGCTGTGGCAAGTCGACGGTACTGCGCATCCTCGCCGACCTCGAGCAGCCCACCGCCGGGACCGCCCTGCTCCACGGCGAAACCCCTCACGCCATCCGGGCCGCCCACCGCCTCGGGATCGCCTTCCAGGACGCGGCGCTGCTGCCGTGGCGTTCGGTTGTCGCCAATATCCGTCTGCCCCTGGAGATCAGCGGGGTGAAGGTGCCCGACCGGGCCATCGCCGACCTCGTCTCCCTGGTCGGCCTCAAAGGTTTCGAGGACGCCCGACCGGCCCAGCTCTCGGGCGGGATGCGCCAGCGCGTGGCCATCGCCCGCGCGCTCGTCGTCGAGCCGGAGGTCCTCCTGCTCGACGAGCCTTTCGGGGCGCTCGACGAAATGACGCGCCAGCGCCTCAACGTCGAACTGCTGCGCATCTGGGCCGAGCGGGCAGCAACGACACTGCTCGTGACCCACTCGATCAGCGAAGCTGTGTTCCTGGCCGACTCCGTAGCCGTCATGACGGCGCGCCCGGGCCGCATGCGCGCCATCGTCGAGATCGACCTGCCCCGGCCCCGCCACCCGGACATGGCGCGGACGCCGGCGTTCCATGCACACTGCGACCACCTGAGCGAACTGCTGTTCCACGACGGGCTGGCGCCGAGCGGGGACGACGTCGCTGACCCGGGAACCATTGCGGGCGGGGACCAGCCCTGAGCACCAGCGCCGAAAGCCCGGCGAGCTCGCTCGCGTTGGCCTTCCGGGCCCGGGCCAACGTGTCGTCGGGTTCATCATGGGCCGGTGCCTTGGTCGGTATGGCCGGTCTTGTCGCCATATGGGAGCTGCTCTCCTACACCATTTTCGGCACGAACCACCTTGTGCCTCCGCCCCAACAGGTGCTCGTCACGGTCTTCCATGACCCCGGCTTCGAGCTGTGGCCCAATGTCGTCACGACCCTGGGGGAGGCGGCCACCGGCTTCCTTTGGGGCAACATCGTCGCGATCGGCCTCGCCCTCGCCTTCGTCCAGCTCCCGATCCTCGAAAAAGCCTTGCTCAGAGTGGTACTGGCCACTTATTGCATGCCGATCATCGCCATCGGCCCCGTGCTCGAGGTACTGCTCAACGGGACCGCCCCCCAGGCCACTCTGTCAGGTCTGTCGGTCGTTTTCACCACGCTCATCGGCTGCCTCGTCGGGCTGCGCAGCGCCGACCAGACCAGCCTCGACCTCGTACTGGTTTACGGAGGAGGTCGCTGGCGCCAGCTCTACAAGGTCCGCATCCGTTCGGCTCTACCTGCTGCCTTCGCCGGCCTGGCTATCTCCGGCCCCGCCGCCGTGCTCGGGGCCATCGTCGGCGAGTACCTCGGTGCGTCCCAGGGGCTGGGGGTGGCATTGATAAGCGCCAACGAAAACCTCGATTCCCGGCGCACTTTCGCTATTGCTCTCGTCGCTACGGCCATCGCCGGGGCCGCGTACATGGCCGTCTCGTTGCTAGGTCGGCTGCTCACACCGTGGGCACCCAGGCAAAGGAGCGCGCGTTGACCGGGGGGCGGCGCCGGGCCGTGGCCGCGGTGGAGCGCGTGGGGCGCACCGTCGGGGTCAGCGCCCTCAGCCTGGGCGTGATGTGCGGGATCTGGCAGGGGGCGATAGACGTTTTCCACTTGAGCTCCTTCGTGGCCAAGGGGCCGGTCGCCGTGTACGACTATCTGATGACGGGCCCGGGTGGGGCAGCAAACCGTTCGGAGCTCCTTTCGGCGCTCGGGATAACCGTCCGGGACGCGGCCCTGGGCTATGTCGGCGGCACCGCCGTTGCCGTGGCTGTGGCCCTGGCCGTGGTCATGCGCCGGGACGTCGCCCAGACGGTCATGCCCGTGGCCATCGCCCTGCGGTCAGTCCCGCTGGTGGCCTTGGTACCGGTCCTTACCCTGGTGCTGGGCCAGGGCCTGGAGTCGGTCACCGTCATCGCGGGCATAGTGACCTTCTTCCCGACGCTGGTCAACGTGGCCCAGGGCCTTCGGTCGGCCCCCGCCACTGCCTTCGACCTGTTCGCCGCCTACGGCGCCAGCGACTTCGAGATCCTCCGCAAGGCGCGTTTGCCCTATGCCCTACCGGCCATCTTCGCCTCGGCCCGCATCGCCGCTCCCGGGGCGCTGCTCGGGGCCATCCTGGCCGAGTGGCTTTCCACCGGCCAGGGGCTCGGCGACCTCATGGTCACGTCATCGTCGACCGCCAACTATTCGATGCTGTGGGCCGGGGTGGTCGCCATTACGACGGTGTCGATCCTCATTTACAACGCCGTCAGCGCCATCGAGCGCCCGGTGGTGGCACGGCTCGGCATCATGGTGCCGTAACTGCAATCCTGGAGCCGTGCCTACAGTTTCCACCCACGTCCTCGACGCCGCTGCCGGCGGCCCCCGTCCGGGGGTCACTGTCACCCTGGAGACGGTCGCAGGCGCGTCGGTTGCCGTCGGGGTCACGGACGCCAACGGCCGCGTCGGCGCCCTGGCTGGCGATGTTGCCGCCGGACGGTACCGGTTGCGGTGGGATTCTGAGCGAACGGGCCGGCTTCTTGGTCGAAGTGGCCGTCGTCGTCGAGCTCGACGAGGACCGCCACTACCACGTCCCGCTGCTGGCCGCCCCGGCCTCCGCTGTCAGCTACCTCGGTGCCTGAGCCGGTACTGGTGCCGCCGGCGTCGCTGGCGGCTTTGGGTCGGGAGGAGCTGGCCGCCGCGTTACGCCCGTTGTGGGAGGAGCGCCGGGCCGCTCGTCGACCGCCTCGTCGGCCGGCCATTTTCGTCGTGGCAGGACCTGGTCGACGAGGCCGAGCGCCAGATCGCGGCCATGAGCGGCCCCGAACGCGTCGCTCTGCTCGCCGCTCATCCCCGCATCGGAGCCCCCGTGGCGGCGTTGGCCGCTCGCAGCCAGATCTCGCTCGCCGAGCAAGGCGGTGCCGCCGGAGCCGACCCGGAGGTCCTGGCCGAGCTGGACGCTCTCAACGATCGCTACGAGGAGCGTTTCGGGTTCCCGTTCGTAGCCTGGGTGGCCGGACGGTCGCGCCGCGAGATGACTGTCGTGATCGAGGACCGCCTGGGCCACGACCGGGCTACCGAACTGGCCGCTGGGTGCGCCGCCCTTGTCGCGATCGCCCGGGACCGCCTCAGTACGATCGGCGTAGCATGACCGCCAACGCTCCCGCTCGACGCCCCGCTCTTGCCCACCGAGGAGATCCCGCTCGACGGTGCCGGGGCCGCCATCGGGTACGGCAAGGCGGCCATCACCGTCTACCGCTGCGACATCCCCGCCCAGACCGGCGTCATCTCCATCCCGGAATCGGGCTTCACCGGCTGGCCGGGGCCATTGCTCGCCGCCGACGTGATGGTCGAGACCACCGGCCCGGCCTTCCTGCCGTCGTGGACGACAGGAGACAACAGCCGCCTCGTGGCCACCGACACCATGAAGAACTTCGTCCTGCACCGGGCGTCGACCTACAGCGGCACCACGGTGGAGGGCCTGGCCGCGCACGTAGGCCTGGCCATGCTGGCCACGTACCCGGACATGGTCCGGCTGCGGGTCACCGGCCGTCACCTGCCGTTCGCCTCGATCGGCACGAGTGGCTTGGCCCTGGCCCGCCTCGCCGGCCTTGGGATGGCTACGACCCTCACGATCGAACGCACCGGCTCCGGCCCGGCCGTGACCTCGGTTGGCTGCGGGCTCGACGGCTTGCGCTTGGCCCGCCTCCGGGGCAGCGCCTTTGCCGGGTTCCCGCGCGACCAGTACACGACGCTGCCTGAGACGTCGGACCGCCCCCTGGAGATCGGGCTTTTCGTGCGATGGTGGTACGAGGACCCCGCGAATGCGGTGGCTGACGACCTCGCCGGCTGGGTGCCGCCCGATGCGGTCAGGGACCTCATTGCGGCCGTGTTCGATGGGACCGCCAACCGGTCGATCCAGCAACTGTTGACCGTCATGGCTCGTACAATGCTCGACCGTTTCGGATCCCTGGGCCGGGTCTGGCTGGAGGGTGAGAACCGGGTCTGGTCCGCTCCGGCGCTACCCCGTGCCAGACGGGGGCGCCACCGTGCACACGGCGTCGTTGCCGGCCCACGGGGTGCTGAGGATAGCCCTGTCCCGCCAGCCGGGCGGCGGTGTGGTGGCCGGCTGATGGCGAAGATGTTCCTCAACGGGACGGCCATGCAGACGTGGTCCATCGTCGGGCGTTGGCGTGGCGGTCGGGTGCGGGCCCTGGCAGCGGGGTTGCGCCTTTAGAGCCCAGGCCGTCGATTACGATCGTCAGCAACCGGGCCTGGATAACGGGGTCATCGCCGCTGTCAGGATTGGCGCTGGCACGGCTGAACTGCTCGATGAGCGCCCAGATGTCGACGTCGGTCACGTCGGGCCGCAGCCGCCCGCCACGCCTGGCCTGAACGACAAGGCGGCGCCTTAGACGACTGGCTTTCTTGGCGGTCGCCAGCATCTCGCCGGTGACCTCGATCGTCCCTGCCAGCGGCGCGAACGCCCCGGCGCCTATAGCGACGCAGGCTTGGACGTAGCCGGCGAGAGCCTCCCAGGGATTCCTCCAGGGCGAGGGCGGTCTTGGCGGCGTCGATCGTCTGGCGCATGGAGAGCACGCAGAGGTACTGGAGTAGTTCGGTCTTGCTGCCGTAGCGGCGGTACAGGCTTCCCATCCCGACACCTGCTCGCTCAGCAACCGCGGCGACCGGCGCGTCCCAACCCCGGGTTGAAAAGACTTGGCGGGCGGCTTCGAGGACTTTGAGGTCGTTGCGGGCCGCTTCCGCCTGGCGCCCTCTTCTCGGGCCCTGCGTAGTCGGGGTCTGGACCACAGTCGAGCCTACCTCTTGCGGAGCGATTCACTCCGATATAGGTTTAAACGGAGTGAATCGCTCCGATGAGACGAGACTGTGATGCGGGCGGTGTGGTTGAGACAGTTCGGCGCGCCCGAGGCCCTCGTAGCCGGTGACGCACCCGAGCCGGTGCCAGGAGAGGGTCAGGTAGTGATAGCGGTGGCCTTTGCCAACATAACTTTCGTCGAGACCCAGGTTCGGGCCGGGCGGTCCCCATTCCCTCTGGCCCCTGATGCGTTGCCGATGATCCCGGGCAACGGTGTCGGCGGGGTGGTCGCTGCGGTCGGCAAGGACGTCGACTCCGGCCTGATCGGCCGCCGTGTGGTGTCGGGCACGGGCGGGCGCGGCGGCTACGCGAACGCGTGGCGGTCGCCGCCGCCGGTCTGGTGGACGTACCGGACGGGGTCGAGCTAGATGCCGCGGTGGCGTTGCTCGCTGATGGACGGACCGCAACAGCCCTCGTGCGCGCCGCGAACGTGGTCGCGGGAGAGCGGGCCCTTGTCGAAGCGGCGGCCGGAGGTGTCGGCAGCCTGCTCGTGCAGCTGGCCCGCAACGCGGGCGCGGTGGTGGTCGGCGCGGCCGGCGGTGCCGAGAAGCTGGAGCTGGCCAAACAGCTTGGTGCCACGGTCCTCGTCGACTACCGCGACCCGGGCTGGGCCGCTGAAGTCGAGGGAAAGCTGGGTGGCGTGGACGTGGTATTCGATGGGGTCGGTGGCGCAGTGGGACGGGCCGCGTTCGAACTGCTCGGCCAGGGCGGACGAATGTTGAGCTTCGGCTTGGCCAGCGGCGAGTTCACCCCCGTCGACGATCGCGAGGCCGAGGCTCGTGGGGTGATCGTGCGGCGGGGTGTCCCGGTCGGCCCAGTCGAGCCGGCACAGTTGACGCGGGTGGCGATCAAGGAGGCTGCGGCCGGGCGTCTGCACCCGGTGATCGGACAGCGGTTCCCGCTTGTCGATGCGGTCGAGGCGCATCGGGCGATGGAGTCCCGCAGGACGATCGGCAAGACCCTGTTGGTGGTGTCATGAGGGCTCGCTGCGCCTGCTACTAACCAAGGTCACCAGAGCGGCCCTCGACGCATTGGTCACCCGCTGCATGACAGCTCCCGAGATGACGGCGCAACCGGCCTGCAACGCTTGCAACGGTAATGAGCCGACCCGGTTGTTAAGGTCGAAAAAAGCGCAACCGGGCTGGAAAACTCCATCGAGGTCGATCCCCATGGGCTCGGCTTCGGAGGGTTCGGTCTCGCCCCACGTGGTGGTGTTCACTACGACATCTGGCGAGCCCGAGCCCGGCTCGCGGGCCGCTAGCCCGGGGAACTCGCCGGCCAGTGCCTCAGCGCCCTCAACAGAGCGAGCCGCCACCAATATTTGGCACTCGGGCCATGCCCGCCGCACGGCCAGGGCAACCGAGCGGGCCGATGCTCCCGAGCCGAGCAGAAGGACGCTCTCTGGCTCCGTCCCACCCAAGACGAACTCAAGGGCGCTCTGTGCCGCCCACGTGTTGGTGTTGAAACCGACGGAACCGCCGCCCGTCCGCAGAACTGTGTCGACAACGCCGGTCTTTTTAGCGCTGGGAGCGAGGTGGTCGCAGTGAGCACCAATCTCGCGCTTCCAGGGGCTGAGGACCACGCCCAGTTGCCAGGTAGGGTCAGCCATCAGCTCGGCCGGCGACGCGTGCGGGGTGGCGCTCCCGATCGTGTAACCCCGATCGGCTAACGCTTCGGCCAGAAGGGCGCCGCGGACGGCCTTGGGGGCGGTCGTGCCGATGCCAGCGACGGCCACACCGCGCCTTGGCACATCCTCGGCACCGGGACCGGCGCTTGCGCCTGGTGCAGCGACGAGGCCGAGGGAGGCGACCTCGGCATCCACGAACCGCTGGGCGCCGCGGCTGACGAGCGGTGCCGCCACTATTTGTCCCCTTTCCCTCTGGTCGTCGGTCCCGAGGTGGCGCGGTGCAGGGCCGAGGTCACGAAGCTGCCGGTAGGGTCACCCAGGACTTGACCGTCTTTGGCGATTGGGACGCCGCGCAAGTACGTGGCCCGCACCGCGCCGGTGACGGCCCATCCGTTATATGGGCTGACGGGGTGGCGGGAGTGCAACCCGTCCTGTTGGATCGTCCACGTGGCGGCGGGGTCGATCAGGTTGAAGTCGGCGTCGGCGCCTACGCCGAGGTGGCCTTTGCGGTCACTGAGGCCCCAGATCTGGGCGGGGCGCCAGGCCCCGATGCGCACCAGGCGCTCATAACTGAGCCGTCCGGCGGCCACCTGAGCCAGCATTAGGGGAAGCATGGTCTCCACCCCGATAAAACCGCCGGGAGCTTCCCATACGTTGGCGCGAGCTTGTTCCTCGGCGGTATGAGGGGCGTGGTCGGTGGCCAGTACATCGATCTGGCCGCGCTCCACCCCTCGCCACAAGGCAGCGACGTCCGAGGCCGGCCTGATAGGCGGGTTGAGCTTGATCAGGTTGCCGAAGCGCGCATAGGCGGTGTCGTCCAGCAACAGGTGGCCGACGAGCACCTCGCAGGTGACGTCCTGCCCCTTCTGCCGGGCGGCGTTGACAAGCTCGAGACCGGCTGCGGTGGAGAGATGGTGGATATGCAGGCGGGCACCAGCGCCGCGGGCGAGGGTGATTATGCGGGCGATGGCCTCTTCTTCCACGAACGACGGCCGGGACTCCAAGTGGGCGATCGGGTCGGTGCGCCCGGCCGCCCGGAGCTCGCTTGCCAACAGGCGCAGGACCTTGTCGTTCTCGGCGTGCGCCCCCACGACCAGCCCGGCGCGGTGCGCTTCACGTAGGCCCGTGAAAATGGCGGCGTCGTCCGGGCAGGCGTTGTCCCCGGTCGTCTGGCCCATGAACAATTTCAGCCCGAGCGCCCCCAGCCGAGCCAGCTCGGCGATCTCGCCCGCGTTGGCCTGGCCGAGCATCCCGTAGAGGCCGAAGTCGACGTGCGCCTTGGCCGAGACAGTGGCCAATTTGTTGGCAAATATTTCGGCGGTGGCTACAGCGGGGACGGTGTTGGGCATATCCACTACGGTCGTCACCCCGCCGGCAGCGGCGGCCCGGGTCCCCGAGAAGAAGTCCTCTTTTTCGGTCATCCCCGGCTCGCGCAGGTGGACGTGGGCGTCGACGAGGCCGGGCATGACCACCAGCCCGGTGGCGTCCATTTCCTCAGCGGCGGGGCCGAGCCGTTCCCCGGTCGCGACTACCTCGACGACCCGGCCGTGGCGTACGGCTAGGTCAAGTTGCGCCGATGAGTCGTGGGAAACGACAAGCCCGTTGCGGATTACCAGGTCGAACGGCATCAGCTGCCTATGGCCATGGGCGACCCGGCCGGCAGCTGGAGCGATTTGACCTCGCAGTACTCGAGGAAGCCATAGATGCCGCCTTCGCGACCGATCCCTGATTTCTTGAACCCGCCGAAGGGAGCAAAACCGTTGAAAATGCCGGCGTTTATCTGCACCTGGCCTGTTCGCAGGCGGCGGGCCACGCGCACCGCCTCCTCGTCTGAGGTGCCCCACACAGCGCCGGACAGCCCGTACTGGGTGCCGTTGGCGATGGCCACGGCGTCGTCTTCGTCGCGGTAACCCATTATGGAAAGCACCGGCCCGAATATCTCGTTCTGGGCGATGGTCATTTCGGGGGTGACATGGCTGAACACCGTTGGTTTCACGAAATAGCCTCGGTCCAGGCCGTCCGGTCGCTCCGGGCCCCCGCACGCCATGGTCGCCCCTTCGTCGATAGCCGAGCGGATGAAGCCTATGACCTTGGCGTACTGGGCGGCATTGACGATCGGCCCCAGGGTCGGAGGCGGGATCCATCGGGCGGCCCGGGACGTAGCCGGTGACGGCGGCGTCGGCGGCGATCTCGGCGGCCTCGTCGACGCGGTCGGCAGGGACAAGTAGCCGGGTCTGGGCCCCGCAAACCTGACCATTGTTCATGTAGCAGTTCCACAGCGTGCCCCGCACCGCTTGCTCGAAGGGGGCGCCGGGCAGGATTATGGCGGCCGACTTGCCGCCCAGTTCCAAAATAGGGCGGGTGATATTGGGGGCCACCGCTTCCAGGATCCGCTGCCCAGTACGGATGGACCCCGTAAAGGTCAGCACGTCGATGCCCGGGTGGGCGGCGAGCGGAGCGCCGGCATCAGCGCCCGTGCCCATCACCACGTTGAAGACCCCGGGGGGTAGGCCTAGCTGGTGGACCAGCTCGGTCAGGCGGTACACGCTGAACGGGGCCACCTCGGAGGGTTTGGTGACTACCGTGCAACCGGCCAGGAGGGCAGGGACGACCTTGGTGAAAAAACCGCATGGGTAGTTCCAGGGGCTGATGCTGGCCACCACGCCAGCCGGTTCCCGCACCACCAGGGACTGGCGGATCTGCTCAGGCCCGGGCACCTGGTCGGCCAGTCCCAGTAGGCCGGCTATCCCAGCCGCCAGGCGGCCCACGTGGACGTCTCGGGCCCACGCCAGGGTGACGCCCACCTCGGCCACGATGAGCTCGACCAGTTCGGCTGCCGAGGCATCGACGAGCTCGCCCAGTCCCGCTAAGGCCGCGGCCCGTTCGTTGACCGAGAGAGCTGCCCAGCCGTCGAAAGCGTCTCGAGCGGCCTCCACGGCGCGGTCAACGTCGGCCGCCGAGCCCGCCGGCACCTCGCCGATCGGTTCCTCGGTGGCGGGGTCGACGACCGGGCACGAGCCGGTGGAAGCGCTCGCAACGAACTCGCCGCCGATGTAGACATCGTCGCGTCTATGCGGCTCGGGCCGTTCCAATGTTCCCGCCAAATCGCCCCTGCTCACGGTCATCTTCTCGTTCCTTCTGACATCTTGTTATCCCTTCCTGGCTCCGCGGGTCATGCCCGGGCACCGATCGCCATTTCGTCGACTCTGAAGCCGCGCCGTCGCAGCCCATAAGGTAGAGAACTCAACCAGGGCGTAGGCCACGAGACTGAGCAGTACGGCGGTAAGGCAGGCGGCCATCAGCACGCGGACTTCCTGGTCGGCGTTCGCCGTGATCATGAGGGTGCCGATGCCCGGGAAGCCGTCCAGCCACTCCGCCAGCAGGGCGCCGAGCACGGCCAGGGGAGCGGTCGACCGCAGGCCCTGGAGCACGCTGGCCATCGAGCCCGGCAGGAGGGTGAAGCGTAGGCGCCGGCTCAGCGGCGCCGAGTACAGCTCGGCCAGCTCGTTCACCTCAGGGGGCACGGAGCTGAAGCCTTGGACAAGGGAGATGAGCAAGGAGAAGACCGTGATGACCATCACGCACATGACCGAGGTGCCCAGTCCTCGACCGGTGACCAGGGTGATGATGGGGGCCACGCCCACGATGGGCAGGGTCCTGATCAGCAGGGCATAGGTCAGGATGACGTGCTCGGCCAGAGGCCAGCGCACGATGGTGACGGCTAGGACGAGCGCCATGGCGAAGGCGGCGGCCAGGCCCAACACTGCACCTTCCAGAGTGACCAGCGATTTTTGGGCCAGCAAGGAAAGGTTGGAGCCTGCGCGTCTGAACCGTGTCCCAGGGACCGGGGAGCACGTAGGGAGGAACTTTGGTCGCCCAGATGTAGATCTGCCAAGCCGAGACGAGGCACGCCAGGCCGACCACTATGCCGATGGTGCCCTTCGGCCTGGTCATCGGGCTCCGTTCATCGCGCTGACCTCATCGGGCTGACCTTCATCGGGCTCGGCGCCGCAAGGGCGTCATGATCAAGCTGGCCACGCCGAGCAGGCCGAGCGACCCGGCGGCGGCCATGACAATGGTCGCCCACAGCAGCGGCGGCTCGTAGCTGAACAGGGCGTTGGTCATGACCTCGCCGAGCCCGAAGGAGGTCGACGCCCCCGACCACTCGGCCACGATGGAGCCAAGGAAGCAGTAAGGGATCATGGCCCGGATCCCGAGGTCGAGCACCGGGACGGTCTGCCAGAAGCCCACGTAGCGCCACCAGCGCAGGCGCGAGGCGCCGTACAGAGCGCCGAGCTCGTTGCGCCCGCGGCTACCGACGCTGGCCATCCCGCTCAACATGGCGGCCACGGGGACCAGACCGGCCAGGACGCATACGGCAGCCACCAACCCCCGGCCCCTCGGTACGACCAGCGACAGGATCGGCGTGAGGATGATCAAGGGCAGGGTCCCGATGACGACCGACACGGCGGCCAGGGCAGGGGTGATCTGGGGGACGAGCGCCACGAACACGGCCCCGACGGCGGTGATGACCAGGAGCACACCGGCACCGATGAGGGTCGCGATGAGCGTCGGGCTGAGCGTTGAGCCAGAGCACCGGCCACTGGTTGTAGAGCTCGCGTACCGTTGCGAGCGGCCCGACGACGGCGGTGCCGAACACATTGCTGGCGGCCACGGCGGCCCATATCACCGGGATGGCGCAGATGGAAATGAAGGGCACGGTGTAGCGCGGGTCGCGCAGCCGCCCCGCCAGGCCAGCCGACCGCTGAGCGGGCGTTCCCACGGTCGCCAGGCCCGATAGGCCGTCGGAGGCCACAGCGAGCTGCTGTATGGTGGCTTGGCCCATTAGTCGGTCCTCATCATGCCGCCAGGCCGGCTCGCACCGCTCGGCAGTGCTCAAGGAACTCAACGGTGTCACGGCTTTCCCGGCGCTGATCTCTCGGCGTGGTGACTTCGTAAATGAGCTTCACCGAGCACGGCCGTGGCGACAGGACAATGATCATGTCGCCCAGCAGGGCGGCCTCGTCGACCGAGTGGGTCACGAGCAGGCAGGTCGTTTTGGTGGCCGACAACACCCGCAGCAGCTCGAAGTTGAGCTCCCCGCGGGTGAGCTCGTCCAGGGCGCCGAAGGGCTCGTCCAGCAGGAGCAGGTCGGGCTTGGTGGCCAGTGCCCGAGCCAGCGAAACGCGCTGACGCATGCCGCCCGAGAGCTCACGGGGCCGACGACCGGCCCACTCCGCCAGGCCCACGATGTCCAACAGCTCGTCGATCCAGGCGCTGTCGACAGGCAGCTTCGCCAGGTCGAAAGGCAGCTCCACATTGCGGCGGACTGACCGCCAGGGCAGGAGGGAGGGGTCCTGGAAGGCAAAGCCCACCCGACGTTGCTTGCGAAGTTCCGCCGGTGTGGCGTCGCCGAAGGTGATCCGGCCGAACGTGGGCTCGGCCAGCCCGGCGGCCAGGCGCAGCAGGGTCGACTTGCCGCACCCGGAGGGCCCGACGAGCACGCCGAGAGAACCGTGGGCCAATACGAAGTCGACATCGTTCACTGCCTCGACCACGGCCTGGTGGCTAGCGGTGTAGCTGAAGGAGACCCGGTCGACCCGCAGGTTGCTGGCGACCAAGCACCGCCCCCGTAGTGCTTGAGTGCCGGCCGCTTGTCTCAGCGCGGGCGCCCACCCCGGGGGTCGTCGGGCCCGGGGCCGCGGTGGGGGACTGCCGGCCCGCTTCGAGGTTCACGCCGCCTCCCGCGCGGGCGTGGGACCGAGGCGCTTGTAAGCGCAGCGGCCACCCACCCACACCTCAGCCACCCTTCCTGGTCGCCCGATGGCCAGGGACACATCGGCCGCGGTCCAAGCCGAGCCGGAGAGAAGGTGGCGGTAACCGGTTATGTCCAACAGCACGAAATCGGCCAGCTGGCCTGGCGCCGGGGCGCTGGGGGCGGCTTGGCCCAGCGCACGACGACCGCCGGCGGCCAGATCGTTGATGAGGGCGTCGGCCACTACGACCTGCCCCGTCCCGGCTTGCTGGAGTCCTCGCAGCAGTCGCAGCTCGGTCCAATAGTCAGCGTCGTCCGCCAGGGCCAGGCCATCCAAGCCGGCTCCGACGAGCACCCCCGCTCCACGCGCCGCGGCGATGGGAGCCGTTCCTGAGCACAGCCGCATATTGGAGCTGGCGTTGAGGCTGAGCACGCAGCCTTGGAGTGCCAGAGCCACCATCTCGTCGGGGCGAAGCTGGGTGCCGTGGGCGAAGCAGACGCCGGGCCCGGAGAGGCCGGCCCGGTGGAGCCACTCGACGATCCCCTCGGGGTAGGTCGCGTCGGCCCACTGCCTCTGGCGGGGCGACTCGAGCAGGTGCATGTGCACCCGGCGCCCGGTTTGCTCGGCGTGCTTGGCGACGGCTCGTAAGGTCGCCTCGCTCACCCATTGTGGCCCGACCGGGCCGAGCTGGACATCGATCAGCTCGCTTTCGAACTTCGACGCGATCTCCTCGACCTCTGCCAAGCGGCGAGCGATCTCTCCTGCGTCCCAACCGGTGGCCTGGCGCGACCGTCCCGCTAACACCTCCATGGCGTCGGCGAGGGGGTAAACGACGGCTGCTCGGGCGCCCCGCTCCAGCACCGCCTCGGCGGCGGCCACCACCTCGGCTCGGGTGTCCGGGCCTTGCGGGTTGACGCAGATGACACTTGCGCCCACACCGGAGGCGACCATCAGGTCGCAGGCCCCGCCGACAAGCGCCTCCTGGCTGGAGGGCGGGTGGAGGTGAAGGCCGGCGATCCATTCCTCCAGGGGGCCGTCGGCGATGCCCGCAGCTACGTTGCCGGCGCCGCGGCCGTGGTCGTGGGCGTTGACAAAGAGGGGGAGAAGGACGAAGCCGGTCCCGTCGGCTTCGTCCGCTCTCCGCTCGTCGGTGTTGGCCGGCCCGTCCGTTACTTCCTGCTCACCTGGGCCTAAAGGCGTCACCCGTTGGATCACGCCGTCGAGTACGACCACCTCGGCCGCGCCCGTTGACCGGCCGCCCCTCGCCGTCCTGGCTGCCGACAGCTCCGTCCAAGAGCCACCGCCCGTCCCGGTGGGGGCGGGCGGCCCTGTCGACGAGCGGCGGCTCAAGGGGCGGGGCGGTCGCCATCAAACGGTTACCCTCGCCTCCGGCTACTTGTCGCCAGCGGCAATAAGGAACTTCTGTGTGTACACCTCGGGAATGTTGACGTTGCCGGTGATTATGCCTGCCGTCTTGTAGAGCTCGTACACCTCGGTGAAGGCTTTGGAGTCCACCCACAGCAGCCCGTGCATCGCGGCGTCCCCGCCGTTGATGAGGGGTACCGACACCGTGGCCGAGGCCTCTTCGTTCTTGAGAACGGCTTGGGTTTGGGTGTGGTACAGGTCCCAGGTGAGCTTGGCCGCCGCCTTTGGGGTCGGCGCAGAAGTCCTTCCATCCTTTGAGGTCCGCCTTCAGCCAAGCGGTCACCAGCTCGGGGTTGGCGTCGAGCCAGGCGGATTTTGAGAAGTAGGCGTTGCCGTAGTCGGGGTCGCCGAGCTTGTCGAAATAGACGATGGTTACGTCATAGCCGGCCTGTTGCATGTCAAGGCCCTGCTCGGTCCCATACCCGAGGTAGGCGTCAACCTGGCCGGAGGTGAGCACTGACGGGTCGGTGCCGACCACGACGAGGGTGACATCGCTGGGGTCTACACCGGCCCGTTTCAGCATGGCTTGCAGGAGCTGCTGCTCGCCGTTTGGCAGGCCTACTGTCTTGCCCTTGAGTGAGGCGAGGGTGGTGAGCTTATTTTTCTTCAGCGCCATAAGGGCGTTGGGGGTGCTTTGGTAGATAGTCCCGAAGCTCTTTATAGGGATGCCCTTGCTCACCGCGGTGAGGATGTCCGACCCGTTGGCGTCGGCCATATCGACCTGGCCGCTTTCGACCAGGGTCAGGCCGTCGATGTTGTCACCCCCCGACAGGAACACGGCGTCAATGCCCTCGTCTTTGAAATAACCATTTTGCAGGGCGACGAAATGGCCACCGAACTGGGCCAGCTTCAGCCATCCCAATTGGAAGGTGACCTTCTCCAGCGTCTTGGCCGCTGGCACGCGGGAGGCACCGGCCGGGGTGGCTGTCACCAGGCCGCTGGCCGACAAGGCTACGGCTGTGCCCGCGGCCACGGCACCCCCGCGGAACAGGAACTCTCTTCTCGATAAACGGCTACTCGTGAACATGTGCTCTCCTTTTCGGCAATTTGGCTTGGGCGACGGCTCCGTCCCGCCCCGCTTACGCGGGGTGAGTGGCACCGTTCATGTCGAGGTCGCGACCCCTCGCTTCTTGGCTAGGACCCAGTCGCCTACGGCGATCGGGGCGGCGTCGAGATCGACGAAGGAAGTGACAACCCTTTCGTCGCTGGGGCGGTAGAAAAAGGGCACGGAGATGCGGGCCGTTGTCGCCGGGGTAGCTGCCTCGGCCACCGTCACCTGGTGGGGGGCGGCCCGCCAGCGGCCTCCGCTCAGATAGGTGAGCAGCTCGCCCACGTTGACGACGTAGGTGCCGGGACGGGGGGTCGACCGCGTGCCAACTTCCGTCGGCGGACTGTACCGACAGCCCACCGACCCGGCTTTGGTCCTGGTGAAGGATGGTGAAGATGGTGAGGTCGCGGTGCGGTGCGTTGTATATCGGGGCGCCGCCCTCTGCATCGGTGAACGGGAGGGTAGTAGTTGGCGGCCAGGTCGGCCCAGTTGCTCGCCGATGACGGCGAACCACTCCTTCTCCGGGGTACCCAAAAGGTGGGCCAGGGCCCGGCCCAACGAGGACCGAGGTCTCCTGCATAGCGCGGTAATAGTCATGCCAAGTGGCGATGAACTCAGCCGGCACTTCGGGCCACAGGCGGCAGCTGGCCAGGGCGGCCTGAGCGTTCGTCGTCCGCTGGCGGCGGCGACGGCACCGTCAACGCCGTGGGCTCTCAGGGTCGGCGCAACCCGGGGCCCGATGTGGTACATCTCCTTGTGGTCGGCGGAACCGTACTGGCCTAAGAACTCGCCTCCACACCAGCCAACGTACTGGTCGTCGACGTAGCGGTACCCCGCCTTCACCTCGAAGGGGAGCTCGAAGAACCTGGATGTCACCTGGTGCATGGCGGCGATCAGATCTTCGGGGACGGGCAGGTCAGTCAGGCGGAAGGCTCCGGGGTCGGCCAGAGCTTCGTCGAAGGCAGCCAGCACGCCTGAGCCCGACGGCGCGCTCAGGGCGTCGACCAGCTCAGGCAGGGAAAAGGTAGCGACAGTCATGGCCGGCGCCAGGACCAAGCCGGGTTGTAATCCACGCCGTAAACGTAGCGGTCATTTATTTCGGGAAAATGAACGGGGTATTATCGCTGTGGTACACGCTCAATAGGCGGCGTTATCGAGGGCAATTTCCGGCGCGCGTCAACACGGTGGGACTTCGGGTTCGCATCGTAATTACGACGCGCGCGTGAAGCGATAACTAATGGGCGCAGTCCCCGCTGTGGTTGCGCCACGACTAATTATTCAGTCCATTACTGCGGCCCAAAATTCGAGCCGGGGCCGAATGCCTCAGGGCGGAGGCTAAGCTGCCTGGGACCCGACCTATTATCGGTCACTGAAGCTTCTCAGCGGTCATTTCTGACTCTAGTGCCGAGCGCGGCCGGCGTCAATTTGCCCCCAGCGGGTACGCCGGTCAGCCCAACACGCCGGTCAGCTCAACTCGCCGGTCAGCTCAGCTCGCCGCTTAGGCTGACCCGCTCCACTAGTTCCCTCGCTGCCTCGGCGACCAAGGCCGCGGTGCTGGCTTCGTCGAGGGCCTGGGCGCATATCACACCGACGCTCATGGTGGCCGGCCCCGGGCACGAGGCCCATAGGCACGGCTAGGCCCCAGGTCCCGGCCAGGATCTCACCGACGCTCACGGCGTAACCGGACCGGCGGGCGTCGGTCACTTCCTTGCGTTCACCTGGCACGGGCGGGTTCCCGGCCAGGATGGCCATGCCCTCGGCTCCTTGGTGAAGCAGGTGACGGGAGCCGAGCCGGAAAGAAAGGCGCAGGTCAGTGTGCATGGGCTCGACGACACTGATGACCATGGCGTGGTCTGCGTCACGCATGACCAGCACCACCGTGGCCCCCACCTTGTCGGCCAGGCCGCGCAGGACGGTGGCGGCGATCTCGCGCAGGTCGGAGCGGACTGCCTTGCCCAAGGCGATGAGCTCGGGGCCGAGCCGGTAGGTACGTGACCCGGTGCGCTCCACGTAGCGGGCCTCTTCCAATGTGGTGAGCAGCCGGGTGACGATTGCCCGGGGGAGCCCGAGGGTGCGGACGAGCTCGGCCACCGACAGCCCGTCAGGGCGCCTCGCGGAGAGCGCTCAGGATGCTGATCCCGCGAGCCAGCGTCTGGGAGCCCTGCCGGCGACCGGTTTGCTCTTTGTCTTCCAAGCTGCCTCCGCTGCCGTGCCGCAGTCCCGAGCCGGTGAATGATGGTCGGCACTTTTCCACCGTGACGGGCGCCCCGATATTAGACGGACGACACGTCCGTAATGTTGCGAACCGGTAATGTCGCGAAATGGTCACCCTACCTATCGATCTCCGCAGTGACACCGTGACTCAGCCCGACGAGGGAATGCGCCGCGCCATTTATGACGCGGAGGTCGGGGACGACCATCGGGGCGAAGACCCGACAATGCGGGCCCTCGAGGAACAAGTTGCCGCCATTTTGGGCCACGAATCGGCCGTTTTCGTGCCGTCGGGGACAATGGGAAATAATATTGCGCTGCGGCTCGTCGCCATACCGGGGACCGAGGTGCTGGCGGACACCGAGTGCCACGTGGTGTCCTTCGAGATGGGGGCCTTGGCTGCCATCGGGGGCATCCAGACACGTACCTTCGTGAGCCGACGCGGCATCGTTTCACCCGCCGCCCTGGCCGTCCTGGTGAGCGTCGATCCCGAAGGCCCCAACGCCAACGGCGACAACTATGCCCGGGTAGTCGACCAGCGCGGTGGCAATCGAGAACACCCACGTCCGTTCCGGGGGGAGAGCTTGGCGACTGGTCGAGGTCGACGCCCTGGCCGATTTCTTGGGCGGTGTCTCGGTTGCCCTGCACTGTGACGGGGCGCGCATCTGGAACGCGGCCGTGGCCACCGGTACCCCGCTGTTCGAATACGGCCGGCGTTGCACCACACTTTCTGTCTGCTTGTCCAAGGGCCTCGGCGCCCCGGTGGGCTCGCTGGTCGTAACGGACGCGGCCCGAGCCGAAAAAGCTCGGGGGTTGCGGCGCCAGATGGGCGGGACGATGCGCCAGTCGGGTGTCCTGGCGGCTGCCGGCCTATACGCCCTAAAGCACAACATCGACCGCCTGGCCGAGGACCATGCCCGAGCGGCAATGCTGGCTCAACACCTGGCCGACGCGGCCCCCGGCAGCGTCGACGTGACGGCGGTCGAGACCAACATCGTCCTTTTTGAGGTCGGGGCGTCCAACGCCTTCGTGGCACGGGCGCGGGCCGAGGGTGTGCTCGTTGGTGCCATCTCGCCAACGGTTGTGCGGGCCATGACCCACCTCGACATCGACGACGACCAAGTGGTGCGGGCCGGCGAAGTACTTGCCAAACTGCTGGAACAAGACGGGAGCACGTAGGGCGTGCCCCCGCACAACGGCCCCAAAGCTGTTCCAGAGCCGCCCCATGGCAATCGGTTACCGGGGTGCGGCGTCCACCCCCCATTTACTGGCGTCGCAGGCGGCCATCGCGGCGATGCGCAACGGTGGCAATGCGGTTGACGCCGCGGTGACGGCAGCGGCCGTAGCGACGGTCGTCCAGCCTTTCTCCAGCAGCGTGGGCGGGGTGGGGTGGGCCAGCGTCTACGACGCCGCCTCAGGCCAAACCGATGTCCTACGGTTCCTGGGGGCCGTCCCTATGGCTATCGACCTCGGGGAGTTCAGCCCCGACCCCTCGGGCTTGGTGGACTGGCGCCGCCTGGAAAGCACGGCATCGCCGTTACTAGGTACTCTCACGCCGAGTGTTGTCCCAGGGTGGGCGGAGCTCTTGGCGCGCCGGGGGACCTGGTCATTGGCCCAGGCCCTCGAGCCGGCGATCGCGCTGGCTCGCGAGGGTGTGCCGGTGTCCGAGCTGTTGCGCACCAACACAGGGGTCAACGCCGGTCGGCTCCGGCGATGGCCGGAAAGCGCCCGGACCTACCTTAGGGACGGCGAGCCACTTCAGGTGGGCGACCGCTTATCCCAGACCGGATCTGGCTGCCACCCTGGAGCGGATTGCCGCCAACGGGCCGGCGGAAATGGTCGATGGGCGCACGGCCCGGGCCATCGTCGAGCTGTACGAAGCCCATGGGGGTGCCCTCCGGGCATCGGACCTTGAGCAGGTGCGCCCGGTTTGGGCGCGCCCCTGGTCACCAGCTTTCGAGGCCACGTGGTGCGTGCTGCACCGGCACCCTTCGGGGACGTGGCCTTTGTGTCCGGGTCTCCAAATCCTGGACGGGTTCGCGCCCTTCGCTGCGCCGCTCGACCCCGATTATGTCCATGCGAGCATCGAGTCAGCCAAGCTCGTCCACGCCGATCGCCAATACTGCCTCGGCCCTGGCGTTGCCCCCGCTGCCATCGCCCGCCTGATCAGCTCGGCCTATACGCGCAGCCAGCAGGCGCGGATCGGCGCACGGTCAGGGCCCGCTGCTGTCTCGGGGCCGCCCTACGAGGACACGATCACCTTGGCCACCGTTGACGAAGCCGGGAACGCGGCCCACCTCATGCAGACGGTGGGGACGTTTTTCGGTACCGGTGCGGTGGTGCCGCGGCACGGGCGTGCTCATGAACAGCAGCTTGTACTTCGCCTACGTAAACCCGGCAGCGGCCAACCGTATCGTGCCCGGGCAACCGATCGAGCAAAACCCTTGCCTTGCCATGGTGTTCGACCGCGCCGGCCAGCTCCGGCTGGTAGCGGGGAGCCCCGGAGGGCGGGCGAGGGTCGAGACGGTGCGCCAGCTGATCGTCAACGTCTTGGAATTCGGCATGAACATCCAAGAGGCGGTTGACGCCGGGCGTTTCCTGGCTTCGCTCGATGGCGCCTCCATCGATTTCGAGGCCCGCTACGGCGAAGTAGACGCCGTCCTTCGCCAGGAGCTGGAAGACCGGGGCCATGTCGTGCTGGTCAAAGAGGAGGCGTTTGGCAGCGGCCAGGCCATTTTCATAGACCCCGCCACGGGGGCGCGCATGGCCGGGGCCGACTGGCGGCGAGAGTCCGTCGCCCTGGCCTACTGATAGGGCCAACGCATCACCGGCCCAGCTACGCGGAACGGCGGCGGCGAGCCCGGCTTACCTTCGGTGGCGTCCTGTCTGCCCCAAACAGACGGTTGCCGAGGGCGCCGAGGTGGGTAGTCATGGCGGCAACGGCCGCGGCACCGTTGCCCCCGGCTATGGCTCGCAGGATGGCCCTATGCTCCGCCAGCTGGCAGGTGCGGGTCTCGGGGTTACGTACCACGATCCCGTCGATCAGGGCCCACATCGGGTGTTCGGCAGCATTAACGAGGTGACTGGTTAGGCCGGCCAGGACCGAATTGCCGCAGCAAGCAGCGAGCTCGCGATGGAAGGCAAGCGATAGAGCGACGAACTGGTCGAGACGACCTGGTCCCGCGGACTCGCTCTCTTCTTGTGCCTGGTCAACCAGCCGCTCCAGACGCGTAAGATCGGCCGCCCGGATCCGCATAGAACAGAGCTGGACGACGGCCGGTTCAATGATCTGGCGAGCGTGCAGGAGCTCGCGGGGAGACGAGTCAACTGTGGGAGCGACCAAGTTGGCGGATGGGACGCCAAGGCCGGTCAGGTAGGTGCCCGACCCGGGGCGGACCTCGACAACCCCTCCTAGCTCCAAGGCCAGTATTGCCTCCCGTACCGTGGCCCGGCTGACGTCGCAGCGCTCAGCGAGCTCACGCTCGTTTGGGAGCCGGTCGCCGGCCCCGATCGTCCCAACGGCAACGGCCCGCAGGACTTCTTCAGCCACGTCGAGGTACCGCCGTCGTTCGCCCAATTGCACCGGGCTCTCGGCGCGGTTGGGTGCTTCGGGCACTTCGTCGCCCCGCCAGCGCGTCCCTAGCCATGGTGACCAGCGTCTCGCGCTCGGCGTCCGGCGTGCAATCCCGCACCTGCCTAGGCCGCGCCGACTCGCACAATGGCGGCAATGGGTGCTTGACCGGGCGGGGCTTGGTGTTCGGTACCGCCCGATACAAAGATCCGCGGGTCGCCGGTGAGCGACGCAATAACCGCGCCGACAGCGGCCCTGGCATGGCGCTCGTAATTTATGTCCGCGTCCGACAGCATCGTCGTGCGTTGCCCCCGCAGGCGGCCGCCCGGCGGTGCCTCGGCCTTTGCGAACACGGCGGCAATCTGTGTTTGGGCGTTGGCGTCGGGCTCACACTCGAACTCAAGCCCGGCGGCGCGAAGCGCGGAGCGGCCCCGGCGACATCGACGGCGTCTTCTAGGAAGCCGTGGCCGATGCGGTACTCGCCGGTGGCCTCGGCCGAGTTGGCGAACATGATCACTTCGCAGTCGGTCAGTTCGCCACCGGCGGAAGTGGAGGTCACTGCCGAAAAGAGGTTCATATCCTTGGCGATGACGTCGTCGTTGACGGCGTCTGGCCCGATCTCGCCTAAGGCGATCGCCACCCCCAACGCAGTGGCACCCCGTGCGTATGCCTTGGAGCGGTTGGGGTCGTCCGTCACCACGCGTTGGCCACGCGCGGCGGCGTCGGCTAGTCCTGCGGGCGTCAGGAGCGGGCCCTTCACCTGGACGTAGTGCACGGCACCGGGGCTGACCCCGAGGTCGTCCAATGCCCGGCGGGCGGCGGCGGCCACCTCGAGCACTTCGGCTGTTCGGCCTACCTCTTCGGGAAGGAACGAACGGGTGCGCTGGACCGACACCGCGAGCCGTTCAGCGCCGACGCCAGCCGCACGCGCCTCGGTCGTGACCTTTTTGGAGCTGGCACTCGTCCGCGTGAAGACCGTCATGTGGGGGGAGAGCACCCCCTCACACCCGCCGGACCAAACGAGGGCCACCCGTCTCAGGATTTCTGGCCCGGGGAGTTGCAGGACCTGGCTCAGCAGCCCTGTGACCTGGGCCGTCGCTAGCGCCCGGGTAAAGTCGTTGGCTCCTCCGTTCCCTTCGGTCTTGCCAATGCAGGCGACGATCGCCTTCGGATCGACCTCGCCGTCGTCGATTAGGCGGCGCAGGCCGCTCACGTCACCGGGATGGTCCATCGAAATTTTGTGGACACCAACTTTCATTGGTATACCTCACTATCGGTTGCCAGGCGTTCGTCAGTGACTTCGACCACATGGTTCTGGAGCGCACCAATCGGGCCAGCCCGGCACTCAATAACGTCACCCGGGCACAAGAAACGAGGTGGGACTGTCTGGTAGCCGCAGCCTCCCGGCGTCCCGAGGCTGATGACGTCGCCCGGCTCCAGGGTGATCCCTTTCGACAGCTCGGCGATGGCAACCTCGGGTGGGAAAAGCATGTTCCCCGCCCGCTCCGACTGACGTAGTTCTCCGTTGACTTTGAGCTCCAGCACAACCTCGGCCAGCGACGGCATTTCGTCTGCGGTCACAATGACCGGCGCCCATTGGGCAGTAACTGTCCTGGCCCTTCCCGTAAAAGAACTGGCTTGTCCTCCACTGAAGATCCCGGGCGCTGACATCGTTCACGATCGTGAAACCAAAAATGTGCTTGTGGGCGTCTTCCGGGGCGATCCACTTCCCCTGTTTGCCGATAACGACAGCAAGTTCGATTTCGAAATCAAGCTTGTTGGTCAATCGAGGGTCATAAAGAACGGCGTCGCCGGGCCCGATAACGGCCGTGACGGGCTTGGAAAAGAACAACGGGATGGTGGGGATTTCAATCGGCTGACCCAGAGCCCTGGCGTTTTGCTCGACGTGCGAGCGATAGTTCAACCCGACGCAGAAGACGTTTTTAGCCGGGCGAGGGATGGGCGCCGCCGTTCGCACCGAGCTGAGGGGGTATGACGGGCCGCCCTCGCCGTAGCCGGGAGCGGCGACACCTGTGCTCAGACTGGCAGACAAGTCGGCGCATAGCTTGGTCGCCAATCCCAGGCTCGATGGCCCCGCTGCCACTAGGCCCAGCATGGTGGCAAAGGATGGGTCGTCGCCGCTGGCAGCGAGAAGGTCTATTACGTGGTCCTCGACCAGGGCACCGACGCGGGGCCCCTGGTCGGGCGGAGAAAAGGTGACCAGTTTCATCGCGCTCCAATCTCTGCCCGCGCCCGCCCCGGCGTGCTCGGCCCGGGTCGCTGGGGTGTCCCTGGTTCAGCTAGCCCGGCAACCTTGAGAGCGTGCCATACGGTCACGGCAATGCTGTCGAGGACGGGGGCGCCCAGTTGTTGTTCAAGGGCGGCAACAACGCCCGGACCGCCCAGGTTGGTGCAGGCGATCAGGCAACCGTCCAGGTCGCTCGTAGCGCAGGCGAGAGCCAAAGCTGAGATTTCCTTTTCTGTGACCAGACCGAAGGAGTGGTTGTCGCTAAGGCCGAGGTGGCGCTCGGCGACAACTGATACCCCGGCTCCGGCGCACGTGGCGACGATGCGGTCCACTATCTCGCTCAAGTAGGGCGTCACTAGGGCGCTGCGCCGCACACCAAGCGAGGCGCAGGCGTCGAACAGAGCGAGCGTTGTGGTTGTCGCTCGCACTGAGGTCGCCTTTGTCAACGCTTCGCAAACGGACCGGTCGTGGTCCAGGCCGAGCCACAAGCCGGAGGTCCCCGCCCACACCAGCAGATCGGGACGGACATCAGCCAACAGCAATGCGGCGGCGCACATCGGGTCGCTGCTGAACTGCTCCTGCGATCCCACGCCCAGGCTGACCGAGGTGACGCGAGCGCGGCTCACGTGGATAGTCACATCGCTTTTGGGTAGGTGCATGTCTGCGACGGCCGGCTCGAAGGCGGTGTTCGAGGACGGCACGATCATCCCGATCCGTAGCGGGGCCTTGGTCATGTGCCGACCGAAGAGGCCCGTTGCACGCCGGCGAAAGGATAGCGTTGGCGGAACGTGGCGGCTGCTTGTTCGAACGTCACGAAGTGAGCTTCAGAGTGGCCTTGCCAGTAGCTGATCAGCCGTTCGAGCATGAGCAGCACCTGCGGGCGGCCGCTTACGTCGGGGTGAAGGGTCACAGGGAACACCCCGTAATCGAGATGTTCATATACCCAGTCGAACTGGTCCCGCCACATGACCTCTATTTCGCGTGGGCTGACAAAGCCGTGACTGTTGGCCGCTTGCTTTATGAACATCATCGGGGGCAGGTCGTCTACGTACCAGTTGCCACAAAACTCGACGAGGTCTACCTCCGGGCCGCGCTCGAGCGGCTTCATCCACTCGGCAGCGTCGACGCTGTAATCGACATTTGTCCAGCGGTCCCCGACGCGGGCGTAGAACGGGACGAAGTCGTTGTAGTTCTGGGAGTGGTCGTATAGGAACCCGTGCTCGACCAACATCGCAGCCGTGCGCTCGGACATTTCCCACCAGGGCGCCACGTAGCCTCGAGGCGAGCGCCCCGTCAGTTTTTCGATTAGTGCGATCGAATGTTGGAGCACGTCGCGCTCCTGTTCCGCGCTCATCGATATTGGGTTTTCGTGAGAGTAACCATGGGCACCGATCTCGTGCCCGGCCTCGGCCACAGCCGCCATCTCGTCGGCGAAGGTTTCAAGGGAATGACCAGGTACGAACCAGGTCGTGGCGATGCCCGTCCGTTCGAACAACTTCAAGAGGCGGGGGCTCCCCACCTCGCCGGCGAACATCCCTCGCTGGATGTCGTTGGGTGAGTCCTGGCCACCGTAGGACCCGAGCCAGCCGGCCACTGCGTCCACGTCCACGCCTATACATATTTCGATCCGTTTGACTGGAGCTGTCAATCCTCGGTCCCTCTTTCGCTTTGGTGGACTGTGACTTCGGTGACTGCCGTCGGGGAGGTGGTCACCGCGAACAAGCTCGGGAGGTCTGCCCCGGCGGCCGGCACGCGCACCAGGCCGACGTTCTCCAGGTGGAGCGAGATTTCGGCCATCAGCGGTTGTGTGACCAAAGCGGCGGTCCCCATGAGAGTTAGAAGGTGCTGTACGGACTGGCTGCGCCCATTGCCGAAAGCCACGAGCAACGCCGTGCGTACCTCGTCGCGGACTTCGGGCCAGTTCGGACGCGCCCCGCTGGCCAGTGACCAACGAACGTCGAGCCGTCCGACGAGGGGGCGGTCGGGCACGGGCTGGTTGGTCGTGTACTCGTCGACGGCAAACCCGGTGAACCTGCTCCCGCCCGTGACGAGCACTTCCAAATTGTCAAGGCCCGAGCGGGTTTCGATAACGTCCCCGCGGGAGGTCACCGAGGCCCAGTCGGTGCTGCACGAGCCCCGAACGTAGCTGGGGCCGACCCGTTCCCAGCTGCGCCGAAGCACCTCGACCGTTATCTCGGGGAAATGGGGGTGCGCCTGGCGCAGGTCACTAACCATAGCCTCGGCCAGTTCCTCGATGGGGGCTGGATAGTTCCGTTCGAGGACCGCGAGCGCTCGGTTGCGTTGGGCGTCGCTGGTAATGACGCGCCCGTTGTCCCCCGCCTCGTAGCACTCGTCGATCCCGCCGCTCGCCATTATGGACATGGTGAGGTCGGCAACGTCGTTGGCGCTCGTCGCTTCACTAAAGGCGATCACCCGAGCCTGCTGTTTGCCGTAGGAGCGGGCACCGAGCTGGGTCGCCATCTTGCTCACGAAAGCGCCCGCCGCTGCATGGCCGACTCCATGGACCCAACTACCTCATAAAACAACAGCGAGACCATGCTTATTATCGCGACACTGGCCCACAGGGTGAGGAAGTCTGAGCCGATGAGCGCGGCCGCCATCAGGTGCCCGATGCCCGTCCCTGTCAGCAACCATTCGGCGAGGACAGCCCCAAGAATGGCGCCCGGCATGGCGATCTTGGCCGCCGAGAAGATGCTAGGTAACGCGTAGCGGGCGCGGATATGCCAAAGGGTGCCCGCCGCCGACAGGTTGAAGGCCCGGGCCAGCTCAATTGACTGTGGCGGGGCGGTCTCCAGGCCCGAGGTTACAAGGACCAGGGACGGGACGAAAGTGACTATGGCGGCCACAACCATCACACCAAGGACACCCTGCCCGAAAACCAGGGCGATCAGTGGCGTCATGGCGATTAGCGGTACCGACCGCAGCACCATGACCATGGGCATGACGACCGCACGGGCCCTACTCAGCTGCACCAAGACGGCCGCTCCGCTCAGAGCCGCCAACGTGCCCAGTAGCCACCCCAGCATGGCGTCGCGGAGGGTCACGCCGAGCGCGGACAGGATGGTGCCGCGGTTGGTCGCTGCGCCCGGGCCGGCGACCAGGAACGACCATATCGCTGCGGGGGACTTGGCCAGGTACGAGGACAGCCCGAGGGCCCGGATGCCGGCCTCCCAGATCACCACGACAATGACTAGGGCGAGTACGGGACTGGCTAGCTCGGACAGGGCTAGGGGCCATTTTGCCCGGGCCCGCAGCGAAGAGGGGCTGGCGGCCATGGCCGTTCCCGTGGGCGGTGAGCCGCTGAGCCGGCGGACCACCAGCGTGATCAAGGCGTAAGCGAGGCCCGAGACGATCGTTGTCTCGATACCGATAGCCCACGTGCGAGTTACTTGGAACGACTCCTCCGCGCTGACCATTGCTACCCCCAGCCCGCTGACCCCACCGAGGTACTCGCCGATGATGGCCCCAAGGACCGCCGCCGGCGCGGACAAGGCCAAACCGCCGCCTGCGCTGGGTAAGGCCGCCCGCAAGCGGACCCGCAACAGCTCGGTCACCTTTCCGCCGCCGCTGGCTCGCACGACGTCCAACGACGCCTCGTCGGCGGCTCCGAGCCCGGTCATCCAGGCGACCAGGCTCACGAAGAAAACCGACAGTGCGGCGATGGACACCTTGGCGGCGTCGGGGCTTATAAAGATAAGGATCAACGGCCCGATGGCCACGGTTGGCACGCAATAGGTAATGGCACCAAGCTGCTGTAGCGGCCGGCTGACCTGAGGGACGAAAAGAGCTACGGCGGCGAGGACGATTGCGGCGCCGTTGCCTATGAGCCACCCACGCACGGCCTCCCACAAGGTGGTGAGCATGTTGGAGAAGTAAAAGTTGTCGTTGACCATCGTCGTGAGGACCGCAGTGGGGGCGGGGACTACGTGGCGCCCCGGGAACACCACCGATGTCATGAGCTGCCACACCAGCAGGAGCGCCAGAGCTCCGCCCGTAAATTCAAGCCAAGCTTTGGGAACGGCCGACCCGACGCGGCGCCGCGTCGGCACCAGGACGATCGTCACTCTGCGCCGACCAGGTCGTCGCCAGGGCCCATGCCCTCGGAGAACAGCAAAGTGGACACCTCGTCGCACAGTGCGTGGAACTGGGGCGAGTGGAGTAGATCGGCGTCCCGGGGCCGGGGAAGGTCAATGTGCACGCAGTCGAGCACCCGGCCTGGCCGAGGGGCCAGCACAGCGATGTTGTCGGCTAAGAACACTGCTTCGGCTATGGAGTGCGTAACCAGCACGGTGGTGGGCATTTGCTCCTGCCATATGCGAAGAAGCTCGATGTTGAGGCGCTGGCGCGTCATTTCGTCGAGAGCTCCGAAGGGCTCGTCGAGCAGCAAGACGCGGGGGCGCAGGACCAGGGAACGGGCAATGGCCACCCTCTGTCTCATGCCCCCTGACAGCTGTGCGGGTTTGGCGCTCTCGAAGCCCTTTAGCCCGACAAGTTCAATGAGCTCGCTGACGGCTTTGTCATCCGGGCCATGTCTGGCGACCTGCAGCGGGAAGCGGATGTTGTCGTACACGGACCGCCAGGGAAGCAGTGCTGGGTCCTGAAAGGCCACACCAATGTGGTGCCGTTTGCGAGCCACCTCCGGGCTCTCGCCATGGACCAGTACTGATCCCGAGGTTGGCGACTCCAGGTCGCCGATAATCCTCAGCAGCGTCGATTTCCCACAACCCGACGGACCGATCAGGACCAAGAACGAACTGCGGGCGATATCCAGCGAGATGTCCTTTAGCGCGACGAGATCCCGCCTTTTTACCTTGAACACCTTGTTCACCTGGTCGACCCGGATACCAGAAGTGCTCCCAAGCTCGGCGCTAGCTGGCAAAGGCGCGCCATTACCGCTTGCCACAGGCCGAATGTCCATGGTCGGTCCGGCTATCGCGTCCAGCTCTGGGGCCGTAGTCGAATTGACTGGCACCTCATCGCTCGCTGGAGCGACCAAGCCATCGCCGAAGGCAGTTGCCCCCGCGGGTCATACGACGAGCCCGTCGCGGTAGACCTCCGTCAGGATTTCGTTAGTGAACATGGAAGCAGTGGCTTTCGTGCCGCCCAGGACCATTGAGTGGACGCTGGAGGCAACAGTTGACGGCGACATCCAGAAAAGGCCGTGCGCTTGGGTGTCGGGGGCCCTGACCAGTTGCCTCTCAGTGATAACTGCCTTGTACTCCTGTTCGAAGATGAGCCCAAGCGATTTACCGTAGACGTCGACGGCCAATGTCGCGGCGGTGTGGGGGGAACCGAGAGCCGCCTTCCATCCCAGGGCCTCCCCCCGCATAAGCCCCACTATCTGTTGTTTTTTCACCGGGTCGGCCAAGTCAGCAGTCCTGGCTATGTAAATGTCGTCGACGATCGGGTACCCGAAGTCAGCCAGTAAGAAGGCGTAGGTAGGCACCCCTTGCACATCGAGGGCGATAGGTTCGTTGGTGTAGTTGCCCATCAGGCCGTCGATCTGGCCATCTGCCAACGGTTGGGTCGAGAACTCGACGGTATTGACTTTTATCGAGCTCGGCTTGATCTTTTCCGCTTCCAGGAAGGCCGTCCATATCGGGAGGTTCGTGTCTGACACCCCGATCGTCTTGCCGATCATTTCCTGGGGTGTCTTGATCGGGTGGCTGGCCTTGGAGACTATGCAGGTTGGGCTTTTCTGGAAGGCAGCACCAATGACCTTGAGGGGGGCCCCGTTGATTATCGCTTCGATGCCTTCGTCGGTGTGGGTAACCCCAACCAGGGCCTTGCCGCTAACCACGACCGGTTCAGGGGCCAAGTTAGGGCCACCGGGCAGGACCGTGACGTTCAGACCTTGTTGCTTGTAGTAGCCGTTCGCCAGGGCCATGATCGTCCCGGCGAACTGGACGTTTTCTAAATAGCAGAGCTGAATGGAGACGTTTGCCATAGCGGCGGCTTCGGCCGGTGCGGCGGCGAACCGGCCCAAACCACCAAGCAGGTCGGGGGCGAGGACAGCGCCGGCGGCCAAAGCGCCGGTCCGTTGCAACAGCGAGCGCCGCGATATCGGCTTAGAGAAGGCGGTGTGCGCCCCGGTCTGTTCGTTGACGGTTCTTTGAGCCATTGGGTGCTCCCCTTTGTGGGTTGAGTTGGGTTGCGGGCCGGGTGCCCTCCCGACGTGGCTCAAACCTAAAAGGACGTTGTTTCGGCTCTGTGTTGCGAAGATGAACTGAATGTGGACAAAGCGGCCTGACCAATTTGAGTGGCTCAGGCCGTTCGGCCTGCGGTTTAACGGACCTAGGGTAGATGGGTCACGGGGCTGGGTGCGTGATGGCCCAGTGGCGAGCGATGTCGACGCGTCGGCAGACCCAGACCCGTTCGTGGGCTTGGATGTGGTCAAGGAGCCGCTCCAAGGCGGCAGCGCGCGCGGGCCGGCCAATGATGCGCCCGTGAAGGCCGATGGACAGCATCTTGGGGCTGCCTTCCTCCCCCTCCCGCCACAGCAGGTTGAACGCGTCGCGGCAGTGGCTCTCCCACTGGCCGGCGGTGGCGAACCCACCCGGCACCGCCAGGCGCATGTCGTTGGTGTCCATGGTGTACGGCACGACGAGATGGTGGCGGCCGGAAACCAATACCCAGTAAGGAAGGTCGTCGGCGTAGGAGTCCGCGTCGTAGAGGAAGCCTCCGTGCTCGACAACCAGGCGGCGGGTATTAGGTGAGTCTCGGCCTGTGTACCAGCCGAGGGGAGGAGAGCCCGTTATCTCGGTGAGCAGGGCGACGGCCCGCGATAAGTGCTCCGCCTCGATGGCTTCGTCGACCCCTTGGTAGCTGAGCCAGCGCAACCCATGACCGGCCACCTCGTGGCCGGCTTGGTTGATGGCGGCCGCGGCGGCGGGGTTGCGTTTCAGCGCCGTGGCCACGGCGAACACGGTGAGAGGCAGGCCCCGTGCCTCGAAAGCACGCATCACCCGCCAGAAGCCGGCGCGGCTGCCGTACTCGTAAAGCGACTCCATGCTCATGTGGCGGTCCGGGAAGGCCTGGGCGCCGACCATCTCGGAAAGGAACGTCTCGGAGCTGTCGTCGCCGTCCAGGACGGTGCGCTCGCCCCCTTCTTCATAATTGAGGACGAACTGGACGGCGATGGATGCCTCCCCCGGCCAGTGCGGGTGGGGCGGCGAGCCCGCGTAACCCACAAGGTCTCGTGGGTACCCGGGGTGGCCAGTCGAGGGGCCCGGCCCGGCCGTCATCGGTCGAGCCGTTCGTCCGCCAGGCGCAGAGCGCCGAGAAGGACTTTGGCCCCAGCCACCAGGTCGTGGGGGGCAGTGGCCTCGGCGGCGTGGTGGCTCAACCCACCGATGCTGGGGACAAAGATCATGCCTATTGGTCCCAGGGCCGTAAGGCACTGGGCGTCGTGACCCGCACCGCTGGCCAGATCCGTGGTCGCCAAGCCAAGTTGGCCGGCGGCGTCCGCGATGGCGCCTCTTAGCCTGGCGTCAGTGGGCACGGAGGCCGCGTAGGAGACCTCGGAAAGGGTGGCTTTCGTGGCCGTCTGGGCGCCGATATTGCCCACCTCTTGGCTGAGCCTGGCCCAGGCGTCGGTTATGGCCGACCCGTCCATGCTGCGTATATCGACGCTGACGGCCGAGCGCCCTGCGATCACGTTCACATTGCCCGGGTAGGCCTCGATTGCCCCGGCGGTGGCGACCGCGACCGGGCCGGCAGTGGCGAGGCGCTGGACGGCCAGGACGGTATGGGCGGCGGCCACCAGGGCGTCAGCCCGAAGGTGCATCGGGGTAGTCCCGGCGTGGTTGGCGCGGCCCTCGAAGCGTGCCCAGCCTCGTTTGGCGCCGGTGATCCCGCTAACCACGCCGACGGGGATCCCGGAGCTGTCGAGTACCGGGCCCTGTTCTATGTGCAGCTCCAGGTACCCGGCCACTGGGCTCCAGGCAGCGCTCGCGACCGGGAGGAAGGCACCGCCTTCCTCGCCTAAGCGATCGGACAGGCGCCGGCCATCGGGGCCCAATGCTCCCATGTCGACGGTCAAGCCGGCTGCCGCTCGAGACCCGGTGAACGGGGGCGCCACGACGCCCTCCTCGTTGGCCCAGGCCACGGCACGGACCGGGTGGCGCAGGCGCTCGCCGGCGGCGGCCAGAGCCGCCACGATCGCAAAGGCGGCAACGGTCCCGTAGGCCCCGTCGAGCGGACCGGCGTCCACCACGGTGTCGAGGTGGCTACCGATGACAAGTGGGGCCAGCCCGGCCACGGTCCCAGGCAGCTCGGCTATCAGGTTGGCGACGGCGTCGGAACGCGTGGTGAGCCCGGCGCCCGCCGCCCACTTGGAGATGAGCGCGCGAGCCGCCCGGTCCTCGGCCGACCAGGCCAACCGGGTCACCCCGCCAGCCGGAGTGCGCGCCGTGGCCGCCAGCTCGTCGAGCTGGTTGAGCAGGGCGGGGCCATCAATGGTGACGTCGGCAGGGTTCACAGGACCGGCAGGTTTCAGGGGACGGGGTCGACGGTCAAGGTGGTGGCCAAGGCGGCGTTGGCGGCGAGGAAACGTAAATAGGCGCGAAACCCGCCCAGCTCGGAGATGTCGACCACACGCTCACCCGGGGCGAGCCGGGACGGGACCAGGAGCATGGCGTTCACCTTTTCGCCGTCGAGCAGCTCGATGCCGCCGAACATCAGCTCTGGCGGCTCGGAGGGCAAGAGGTGGTCATGGAGCACATCGTCGGGGATGTCGTAAAGCTCCCCGACGATCACCCGGCCGCCGCTTGCCACGGGGTACAACCCCGGGAACTCATCCCGGACGGCGAAAAAACGGTACCGGGCTGCGGTGCTGGCCGCGCCCAGGAACGTGGAGCCCTTATGGGCGGAGTGGTCTTTCTGGCCCGACATGGCAGTGCCGTTGAGGAACATGAGTGTCATCTGTCCACCTCAGACGATAGGTTCAGTGAGAAGTTCAGCGGGAGAGGGCGATGTCGGTCCCAAGAGGTGAAGGCGGACAACCCGCGGCCGTTCTAGCTCGTCGAAATGGCAAATGACTGCATCCCGCACCATCGCCCGCAGCTGGTCGAGGTCGTCCGCTTCGGTGAAGATCGCCTCACCCAAGGCCCGCGCCGTGCAGCCCCGTTCGGGCGCTTCTTCGACGACAAAGACCAGCTCCGACGTGCTCATACTTATAACGCTACTGCCTGTCGACCTCTGGGTTCGCTAAAGGACCTGCACCCTTCAGCCCGGGGTGGATTGAAACAGCGACTCTGGGGTACGAGCCGACACCGTTCGTCCGGGTGGGTGCGACCAGTGATATCTAGTAGCACGATGTATGCGTCTACCTGCATGTTGGCGAGTTACATCGTTGTGACCAGGCGATCGGTCGAAGGGCCCCCGTCCCCAAACTAGGGAGACCAGGTAGGGAGGTGAAATGGGCCGCCTGGCCGCGTGGCGTTTCGCAGTACCAATGCATGGTCTCGCCGCCAGGACGGGGAGCGACTCTCCCAAGCCTGTTGCCGAGCACCTCCCGTTCGACTCTGACCGCCTGCTCGACAGTGACCTCGCGGCTCACCACCAGTGCACCACCGTCACGAGCTCGACTAGCGGCCGACAACCACGACAGGGCATCCTTTTGGCATACCGTCCAGCGAAAACGATGTCCTGTCGAGAGGCTCGAGGCGCCCGAACCGTGCACGGCAGCGCCCGGCCGTGATGGCAAGGCCCCGCCGCCATGCGGCGGCATCATCAACGAGTACGAACGTGATACCTGAAGGACGGTCCTCGGCATCGACAGGGCTCGGCAACCGTCACTTAGGCCAGAACAGGGGTTGACGCGAAGTCCTGGTTTGCAAGCCAAGGTCGGGCGACATAAAACGCGGGCCACGGCTTCGGGCGACGGTCCCCGCGACTTGCACAATCGGGTTTTTGGGCCTACACAGGTTCGGCACCACGCTGCTCAATTTCACCATAGGCACTGCTTGACCGGCGGCAGCTCCGTGCCGAGCACGACGTGTGCTTTGGGGACGATGGGTCAGCGTCCTGTGTGCTGTGCTGGGCCCCCTTCCTCTTGGGAGAGCTCGTCGAGCCAGGCGGGCGCGTGGTGGCGCGCCCAGGCCCGGCTGATCCGGCCGAACAGCATCGACTTCAGCGCCTGGCGGTCGGCGAGGGCCATGAGGACGTGGCCCGAGATCACGATCACAAAACCGAGCGCCAGCCAGTTGTGCACGAAGGTGGCGCCGGCCCGCACAGAGAGCGGGAAGGGCCTGTACCAGCGCAGGATGGCGCCGCTGGCGAGCATGGCTAGGCCGGCTCCTGCGGTAAAGGCGGCGTTGGCCTTTTGGCCTGCGTTGAACTTGCCCACGCGGACAGCGGGCAAAGACCTGCCTTCTCTTTTCAGGCGGGCGGACAACGGCCCGCAACCAGCGCCGGTCGTCGCGGGTCCAGCGGTTGAAACGCCGGATATCGCGCCGCAGAGCCTGGCCCCAGCCTCCCGACAGGGCGAGGATGAGCGGCACGGGGAGCGCCAGGCCCGCGTAGAGGTGGATGCGCTCGACCAGCTCTCTCCGGCCGACGATGGCGGTAAGCGGTGCGAAGTACAGGGCGGCACCGGTCACGACCAGCACGGCGAACAGGACGGCATTGGTCCAATGGACCGCCCGCTCCACACGGTCGAAGCGGTTGAGCAGCCCAGGCCGTTCCTGCTCGGGTAGGGGAACGGCGCTGCCAAGTGCGGTCGGGATCGCCATGGCCTCAGGCGGCCGATGGCCCATGGCCGTTGGCCCAGGCATCTACTGGGTAGCCGTTCTGCTCCCAATAGCCTTCCTCCACCACGTCGGTCAGGGTGATGGTGGACAACCATTTGATCGACTTGTAACCGAACATCCCCGGGACGTAGAGGCGCACCGGGCCGCCATGGTCCCTGCTGACCGGCCCGCCGAGCATCGAGTAGGCAGCGATGGCGCCGCTCTGCTCGGCCTGGTCCATCGTCAGGGTCTCGGTGTAAACCCCGTCGAAGGAGGAGAAATGGAACGCCGTCGCGCTCGGGTAGGCACCGGCCAGTTTGGCCAGGTCGATGAGGGGGACGCCCGTCCAGTGCACGTCGTCGACCACCCACCCCGTAACGCACTGGAAGTCGTGTGTGAGCCTGGTGGCCGGCAAGGCTTCCAGGTCGCGCACGCTCAGCTGGATGGGACGTTCGACCATCCCGTTGACGGTCAACTTGTAGTCGGCCGGCGGTGTAGGGAAGCCGCTGGTCACGGTGTAAAGGGTGAAATTGCCGCCGCCCGGGACGAGGCCGGTGAGCCCTGTGCCACCAAGCGGCTTCAGCAGGTCAGAGATGCCGTTTTGCACGTGCTCGCCGAAGGCGATCCCGAGCCCACCGAGGCCTAGGATGGCAAGGACAGCCCGGCGCCCGATGGGTTTCTCGCCCTGGTCGGGGGGCGGGTCCGCAGGGCCTCCCGTGGAGGTCACCTCAGCCATGGTCCGATTCTGGGCCCAACTTGCCGATCCTGTAGCTCACATCCCTTAAGAACGCCCCGCCCGGCGGTTTGATTGCGCGGAACCCCGCAAACCGAACTTGAGGGGTAGGCGATCGGTACCCCAGGCCGGTAGGCGAGGTGAACATAGCTGGGCGCGGCCATTTCGGCCCGCCGGCCCGGCGCTATCCCCAGCAGGCTCCTCGGCGGACTTGGCCCACACCCAGCGCCCAGGGCGGTAGTTCCCGACGCGCAATCAACTTGCCGCGTCGGGCGTCTGTGATGGGTGGGGCAGGGTGCCAGGGGCCAATACGATCGAGACGAGCCAGATGGACGACCAGGAACGAGCCTTTCTCGAGGCGGCTATGCCGCACCTAGACGTCGTTTACCGGGTGGCACGGCACACGAGCAGGGACCACCACCAAGCCGAGGACCTCGTCCAGGAGACCTATTTGCGGGCTTTCGCGGCGTTCGCCAGCCACCGGGGGCCGAGCACCAAAGCATGGCTCGTTACGATCTGCCTCAACCTGGCCCGCAGCGAAGGGCGGCGCCGCGCACGCCGAGCCGTGGAGACGTCACTACCCGAGCATTACGAGCAAGAAGCCCCAGGGGTGAACGTGCCCGAAGAAGCCCTGGCCAAGATCGACCGGGCTTCGGTCTCGAGGGCGCTAGCCCAAGTGCCCGAGGAGCAGCGGCTGGCGATCGTGCTCATGGACCTGGCGGGCCACAGCGCCTCGGAGGTGGCCGAGATGCTCGGATGCCCCCGCAATACCGTTCTCTCGCGGGTGTTCCGTGGTCGCCAGCGCCTGGCGTCGTTGCTGGTCGGGGAGGACGTGAACCGTGGCCTGTCCTGAAGAGCGCCTGGTCGCCTTCCTCGCCGGCGAGCTTTCCTCGGAAGAGGAGCGGCGCTTCGACGAGCACCTCCTCGCCTGCGAGCAGTGCTGGGCGGCGGTCCAGGCCGACCGCGCCGCCCGCTTGGCGCTCGAGCCACTTCGCCAGCCCGCTCCGGCCGGGCTGCAGGGCCGGGTCGCGGCCTCGGTCTCGCTGGCCGCCGCCGAAGCCCCGAAAGGCCCGGTCGTGGCAGGACGGCACCTTACACAGCGGCATGGGCTTGCTGCCGGGCAACGACGGCGGTCCCAGAGACGTGCTCGGCGGGCACCGTCGCTGTTGCGCAGAGCCGCCCCCCGTCCTCACGTGCGCCTGGTCGTCGCCGCATGCTTGCTTGTAGGGCTAGCCGCCGGCAGCTTTGGTTGGGTCGCCTCCCGGTCGGCGGCGCCTGAGCCTGCGCAGGTTGCCGGTGTCGCCGCCATGATTACCCCAGGCTCGCCGCCGACTGCGGCTCTCCGGGCCGGAGAGCACCTCGTCATCGGCGGCCAGGCGCTGGTCGTCAGCGCCTACCAGCTGGAGGGCACTGAGGAGCTCGTGGCCACCTCGGCCCGGCCGTTCCCCGTACCTTCAACGTCGCACCTGCTAACCGGCTCCTCACCGCATGCCTGGATGGCCACCAAGGGCCGTTTGTCGATGTACGGGGTCAACCGGCGAGGCGGCGGCGATTCCATGTTCGTCGTGGCAGCCATGCCCATGGCGGAAATGCCCCAAATGGCGGCGCGCCTCGGGCTCATTTGAGCTTTGTTGAGGACGCCGTCCGGCCGGAACCAGGGCATGCAATCAAGGCATGCAATCAAGGCATGCAATCAAGGCGTGGGGCCGAGCGTCTCTAACGGTGTGGCCGAGCGCAGCGGGAGGACAAGCGGGAGGGTGGAGAGGCGCCCAGACGGCCCGTCACAGCCTCCAGGCACCAGGGCACGTCAGCTTCGCCTCACCCATCCCCAGGCCCTGCGCAGCATGGTGAGGGGGCTGGGTCCCGGCCCACTGGGCGCGGCGTCATGCGCCGGCCTGGGATACGACGAACCGAACAGCAAACCCCCTAAACCAAACAAAGGAGCATGAAGACAAATGCAAACAAAGAGGTTCCTCAAGGTGGTGCCGTTCACCCTGGCGCTTGGCATCACGAGCACCCTCGGGGCCGTAACCGCCCCCGCCAGCCAGGCCGCGGCGCTGCACAGCTCGGTCATGATGCAAGTCACCAAGACGGGGACGTTTGAGAAGCTGCTGTCGAGCACTTCGTTCAAGATGTCCGTGGGCATGAAGTCCTACGAGGTCAAGACGAACGCCATGACGCATGTGACCCTGGGTTCCATGAAGGCGAAGCTCTCGGCCCTGAAGAAAGGCGACACCGTAAAGGTAAAGGGTGAGCTGGAGATGGGGGCCATCATCGCCACCAGCGTCGCCGCCGGTATGTGACCTGCCTTCGTCCGGGCTCGCAGGCTCTCGGGCACCGCTGCTGTAAAACCTACGGTCCCTGTCGACGGCCCAGACTGTCGGCAGGAAAAGGCCGCGCGGGCCGCTCGAGCACAAGTGGGGGCGGCCACGGACATGCCGACGGGATAGCTCTGGATCGGACAAAGCGAGCTCGGAGCATCCAGCCGCTCTGGGCGCACGTTATGTCTCAGTCGCTCTGCCGAACGCACGAGAAATAGCCGTCGATCTGGCTCGATTCTCCTTACAAAACTTAGTGTTCTGGCGCCACGCATAAAAGATATTCGGCGACTTGGGTGCTCCCTGTTTGCACAGACGTGAGTGCGAGTGAAAAGGGACCACGCCCGGCCCGGCACTTGCCGCCGGCTGGGGTGGCTATGGGGGTGATCAGCTGATCCAGGGCGGCACCCCGCGTGACGTGGCTTCTCCGGGAACCGATGCGACCGCGTCGGCGCGACCGCACACGACGAGGCGGGCATCTGCGAGCGCCGAGACTTGGCGCTGGGCGCCTGCCGCTAGCACAAGCGTGTCGCCCGGCCCAAGCACCACATGTCGGGCGTCGACGGCGATGTCGACCTTGCCTTGCAGCACGTGCCAATCTGCTCGACGTCGAAGACGTGCAATGGGCCTTGTTGGCCGGTTCTCATGTCGACCAGCCACATGCTGAGCGCCGCGGTGCCGCCCTGGGAGGGCGAGGCCAGGGTCGTCATCGAGCCGCGTTTGGGGTCTCGGTGCGACTGGAGGTGGATCCCAGCTGGAACACCCGTCGCGCCCAGGTCGCGACCAGGACCGTCCGGGGGTGGGCGGAGCGACTCGTTGAGTCTGATGGCGATGGGCATTGGGTCATCAACGGCGTCACTGCCGGCCACCTCGACGGGTGCTTCGACGTCGACCTGGAGTCATCGGCCTTGACGAATGCGTTGCCGGTGCACCGTGTCGGCCTTGCCGTCGGTGAAACGGCCGCCGCGCCCGCCGCGTCCGTTTGACAACCGCAACAGTCGAACGACTCGATCAGCAGTACACCCGGGTGGAGGACGAAGACTCCCGCCAGCGTTACGACTACGAGGCTCCTGCCTTCGACTTCAGGTGCCGGCTTGTCTACGACCGGGCGGGACTTGTCCTTGACTACCCCGGCATCACGGTGCGAGCCGGGTGAATGTCCTCACGCGCCGCTCTCTCGAACCCGAGCCCGGGGTGTTCGCTAGTGCGAGCAATGTTTGGGCGACGGCGTACATAACGCGGCGGGCCATGTTCCCGAGAGCGAGCATCCCACCGTGTGACACGTCCAGCCGAACATTCTGTCCCGAGTTACCAAAGCAAATGGACGAAGCTCGGAGAGCCCCGAGCCGTCGTTATCGGGCGCGCCCCGGTGATGCGTGCGTAACGGAAACCTCGCCCGAGAACAGTAGTTCTGCATTCTGCTCACCGCGTCCCTACCCACAGCGGTGAGGACAAATGGGAAAGGTATGGCGGCACCGTCCACCGCGCATCCGGTAATCCATGCCGGCTTGGCCAGCACGCACGCCGAGGGCGCGACAGATGACCCGGGAGCGCGTCGACGCTTTGAGAAGATGTTTGGCGTGACAGCAGACACACCAAGCGATGGGCTAGCAGAGCCAGCTGGCGTCCGGCTACCGAACGGTCATCAGCTCCAAGCCCAGGCTGCGGCGGGATCGCCGCGACCGGGCCGAACGAGGCCTTCAACCGTCTGGCCTTGTCCCGGTAGCCGCGGACCGTGCCAGGCTGGAGCAGTGCGACCTGGTCCTCGATGTAGCGGTCCAAGAGCTCGGCGACCGTGGTCGTATCGCGGGTCAAAGGGGCTTGTCCGCTTTCGACGCCTGACACGAACTTAGCTAGGGGCGGATTGCGCTTGGCGATTTGCCCTTGAACGTGCGTGTCAGCTGGACGACCGGTCCGTCGCGCCCGGTGAACACCCGCAGGCGCCAGGTGCCCGGCGTCCGCTCTAGCATGGTGCCTCGCACGGCCAGAGGTGATGCAGAAAGTAGTCCAGTGGCTCTGAAATGGGCGGTTGTGTTGCGTTAGTTAGACGTGTAACAGCAGGTCAAAGGCACAAGCCCTCGTAGCTCAGGGGATAGAGCGTCGGTTTCCTAAACCGTGCGTCGTAGGTTCGAGTCCTACCGGGGGCACGCTGTGAGCTCGCGCGGGGGTAGCTCCCGAGTGGGGCCAAAACTTGTCCTCGGCACTTCCTGCGAGCCTGAGAAGTTGGCCCGGCTGCCTAACTGTCAGCACTCGGCTACTTCGGTTGCGTTGTACTCGTCCAGTGCTGTGTAAGGATTGGGGAGGTTCTCGTTGGTCACGTAGTACCCGAACAGGTTGTCGCTAACGCTCCACACTCGGTCGACGGCCGAGCACACATTACTCAGAGAAGCGCTGGGGGTGTCGTAGACGATGGCCGCCAGGCTGTTGCTGTACGGCACGGGCTCTTGTCCGCTCGTCCATGAGCCCGACTCCCAACTTGCCGGCACCCATTGCCCCAAGCTCGACGCGGCACCTTCGAAGACCACCACGTAGTTGGGCCAGCTAGTTCGGAAACTCTGACCTCGTACGAACGGCCACGAGGTGGTCCCTGAGTCGGTGCCCCAGTTCCAGACCACTTCGGTCGGCCCGTCGCTGCGTGCCGCGCTGGTAATCGCGGCGTAGTAACTTTCGTTGGCTGCCGAGGACGAGTCGCTGGCCTCGTCGAAGAAGAACCCGGCGAGCGTGGGGTCGAAGGATACCCACTGCTTCATCTCCTCGTCCACCGTGCTCACAGGGGTGCTGCCGTACCCCGTGTTGATGTACCCTATGGCCTCGCCCTTGACGGAGCTGTGGGGGTAACAGCTCTCCATTGCCGGCAGGAGGTCCCCCTCCTCCAATGTCCAATCAGCGTCAGCGCTAGTGGGGGGCCCACTGTTCGCGCCCACACCGACGACGACGGCGTCGTTGGCACACGCACCAGCCCAGTCGCTGGCCAGCGTCGAGCTGCCGGCGTACTCGTAGAGCGGGACGAGCTGGACCTGGGGGTCAGACGGCGCGCCGACTGGCAGCACCGTCGTCGTGGTAGTGCTGGTCGTGGTAGTACTGGTTGTCGTTGTAGGCGGGGGTGATGTGGTGCTGGTCGTAGTTGGGGGCACCGTCGTGGTCGTCGTCCCGCGGTGCCTGTTGGCCACGGCACCCGTTACGCCTACTCCCTCTCCTTTGTTCGCTGCCGTAGCTGTAGTTGTGGCACCCGTTACCGTGGCTGCGGCAATAGCGACTACGAGGGCACACTTGGCTCTCCAGTTCCAGGCGCATCTTCGTCTCAGACCTGTTGCGTAGGCCGTCCTGAAGAGTGTCAGCCGGCCCACCCCCTGTTTCGTTCTCGAAAACAATGCGGCTCCCAGGACACCCCGCGCGGGCGGGGGCCGTTGCTGACCCGAAGACTACTGCCAAGGAACTCCAGCGCCCCCGACGCTCCGCGAACACACGGCGGGGACGGCCGTCGTGCGGCGCCGGCCCGGCAGCCGATTTCGCTTGCACTGCCTCGGGATTCGCTGCCGCCCGGCTCGGGGCCGCTCCGTCGGTGGGGCCACTCTCCGTACCTGTACCCCTACCCGGAACGCTTCGGGCCCTTCTGGGGTGCTGCCCCCAACCTGCGCCACCCTGTGATGTCGCGAGACTGTGAGACCACTCGCGACATCACTCCGTGATCCGCATGTCGCGGGGAGGCGCTCCCGAGCGACGGGAGCAGGAAATGCGCTCGACCCCGTCGAAATGGAGCGCTAGCTTTCAGCTGACCCATCCGCCGACTGAAAGCAAGTGGATGTTGCATGACGAACCACAGGCAAAAGATGATCGGCATGCTGGGCGGTATGAGTTGGCAGTCCAGCGTCGAGTACTACCGGTTAGCCAACGAGCTGGTCCGTGAGCGCCTCGGCGGTTTCCATTCGGCCCGCCTCGTGCTCGCGTCGGTCGACTTTGCGGAGATCGAGCAGCTGCAGGTCGAGGGCCGGTGGCAGGAGGCGGGCCAGCTCCTAGCTGAGGCCGCGATAGGGCTCGAGGCCGCTGGCGCAGAGGTACTTTTACTCTGTACCAACACGATGCACAAGGTCGCCGACCAGGTACAGGCGGCGGTTTCGGTCCCGTTGCTCCACATCGGCGACATCACTGCGCTGGCGGTGCGGGCCGCTGGGCTATCGGCAGTCGGGCTGCTCGGTACGGCCTACACGATGGAGCAGGACTTCTACCGGGAACGGATGGAGCGGCACGGACTCCGCGTCATGGTGCCCGCCGCAGGCGACCGCGCCGAAGTGCACCGGGTCATCTTCGAGGAGCTCGTCCTTGGGGTAGTCCGGGACGAGTCACGTCGTGCCTACCGGGACATCATCATGCGGATGGTGGACGGCGGTGCCGAAGGAGTCGTGCTCGGCTGCACCGAGATCGAGCTGCTCATTGCCGCTGCCGACAGCCCAGTGCCGGTCTTCCCGACCACGCGCTTGCACGTCGAGGCTGCTGTGGCCGCCTCGCTGGGGCCGTGAGGGCCGTATCAGAATCTGGTAGGCACAGCCGTTCCAAAACGCCACCGGGTGCTTACGGACCACGCCTCGCAGTCCCACTTCGAGCTCGTGCAGCCCTGGTTGGGCGCCGTGCACCCTGATGTCAACATCTCCGGTGCTGACTGCGACGAACGACGAAGCATCCTCGGGCGTTTTGGTTGTCGCCTTGAGGAGCGTGATAGGTCCCGTGCAACACCGATGCGCTTGCCGCGCACGTAGAGCACCCCGCCGTGATCCTTCAGGTAGTCGCGGGCGGGAGCACTTATCACGACCTTCATGACACATGGTAAGCGACGAGCACTTTGCCTGGGGCGAAACCTCAGCCTTCAACTTCCCCGTACTCGCACGAACTTTTGCAACCGGTGAACGTCGGCCGGCGCGTACCCCCGTGCTACGGACCAGATGTCCGCCACCTCGGCGAGGTAGATCGACCCCTCGTTGTCCACCCATATCCCGTGCGGTGCGGTGAAGTACCCGGCCTTGGTCGGGTCAGGGTCGCCCCAACGCAACAGGAGGTTCCCGTCGATGTCGTAGATGCTGAGCCGGGCTGGGAGGTATTCGGTGACGGGCCCTAAACGGTACGAAACCTCGCCAGGGAACCAGCTGAGCTCGGCAACATAGACGAGGTCATCGTCGTCAATAAAGATGTCCTGGGGCCGGCGGACGTCGGTCCACTCCGCCAAGTACTCGCCGTCAGGGCTGAAGATCTGGATCCGGTCGTTCTGGCGGTCGGCGACGAACACCCGGCCGTCCCGGTGCACACGGAGGCCATGCGGTGTCCGGAACTGGCCGGGGCCGGCACCGGGCTGCCCCCAGGACTGGAGAAGAGCACCTTCAGCATCGAAACGGTGGACGCGCGCGTTCCCGTAGCCATCTGAGACGTAGAGGTCGCCACTCGGGCCAACGCTCAGGTTCGTGGGTTTGTTGAAGGGCGGCCCGCTGTGGGTGACGGAGCCCTCCACACCGGGCTGGTGCCCCGTGTCGCTGACAACGCCTACCGGCCCGATCGTGGCAAGCAGCTTTCCGTCGAGGGAGTAGCGCCCCACACGACCCAGGCCGTCATCGACCAGGTAGAGGTCGCCTCCAGCTGACATGAACGTCCCATGGCTGCGGGCGCTGAACTGGCTTGACCGTCCCTCGCCCCAGGAGCCCAAGAACTCGCCATCTTTGGAGTAGATGCTGACTGGGTGCCCACCCCACGCGTATAGGAACACGTTGTCATCTGCGTCGGTGCAAACGCCGGCTATGTCCTCGAGCGGCCAACCCTGGGGGCGCCTTTGCCAACCTCCCACTAGCTCGAACTGCAGTAGGCCGAATCCGAAATGAACCGTCACACCTCTACCTCATCTAGCAACGCCGAGAGGCACAAGGGCTCGAGGTCATGAACGCTCGAGGTCATTAGATCGTCCTGACTGGGAGCAGCTGTCGCTCCGCGAAGACCTTCTTGGCCACAAAGGTGGCGTTGATGGCCCTGGGTATCCCGCAGTAAACGGCCGAGTGCATCAGGGTCTCGACAATGTCCTGGGGTGTCAAACCGACGTTGAGAGCGTTCTTGACGTGCGCCTCCAGTTCGGGCTCGCAACCCCCTAGGGCGGTGAGTATCCCGAGGGTGACCAGTTCACGGTCCCGAGGGGCCAGGGCTGGGCGGTGAATGATGTCGCCGAAAGCCCAGGCCACAACTTGGTGGCCAAGCTCGGGAGAAATATCCGTAAGGGAATCAACGAATTTCTGACCGGCCCCGTCCCCGCTGAGGCTGTCAAGGGTCTTCATACCGCGTTCGAAGCGGTCCGCTCTCGTCTCGGCCACGGTCTCCTCGCTGGTCATCGGCGTTGCCTCCCTTTTTTGGCTGTTTGAGCAGCTTTCATCGTGATCGACCTTGACCAGTCAACCCAGCAGTTTCATGTCGATTAGATCGTGGGCGACCGAGAACGGCGCGGCCGTCGCCCTACGCACGTCTTCAACGGTCGTGCCCGGAGCGATCTCTCTCAGCACGAGACCGCCGTCGATATCGAACACGGCCAGGTCGGTGATGACCCGGTGGACGACGCGCCTGCCCGTGTAGGGGAGCGTGCACCGCTCGACGATCTTGGGCGAACCGTCGCGGGCGACGTGCTCCATCGCCACGATTACTCGCTTCGCACCCTGCACCAGGTCCATGGCGCCACCCATGCCCTTGACTACCTTGCCCGGGTACCACCCAGTTGGCGATGTCCCCGTCGGCGGAAACCTGCATCGCCCCGAGCACGGCGACGTCGATATGGCCTCCTCGGACCATGGCGAACGACAGTACCGAATCGAAAAAGGCGGCCCCGGGGAGCACGGTCGTGGTCTCCTTGCCGGCGTTGATGAGGTCGGGGTCCTCGTCGCCATCGAAGGGGTAGGGGCCAAGGCCCAAGATGCCGTTCTCTGACTGGAGCATGACGTTGACGCCCGCCGCGATGTAGTCGGGGACAAGGGTGGGCAGCCCGATCCCGAGGTTCACGCACTGGCCGTCTTCCAGCTCCTGGGCCGCGCCGCCGCTATCTGGTCCCGGCTCAGTGCCATAAGTCGGTCCCGACTTGTTGCGGAGCGAGGTCACGGGCCCGGACCTTCCTCCGCTCGATCACCTTGTCCGACGGGTCAGGCACACGCACCACACGCTGCACGAAGATGCCCGGTAGATGGACATGGTCAGGGTCTATGTCCCCTGGTTCTACGAGCGATTCGACCTCGGCGATCGTTACCTGTCCCGCCATGGCGCAGGCGGGGTTGAAGTTGCGCGCCGACTTATTGAACACCAGGTTCCCGAAGGCGTCGCCTTTGGCCGCCCTGACAAGGGCGAAATCGCAGGAGATGGCCTCCTCGAAGACGAACTCGCGCTCGCCGAAACGACGGCGCTCCTTTGCCGGCGAGGCGACGGCGACAGAGCCGTCGGGGGCGAAACGCCACGGCAAGCCTCCCTCGGCCACCTCGGTGCCGATGCCCGTCGGGGTGTAGAACCCGGCGATACCGGCCCCGCCAGCCCGCAGCCGCTCCGCGAGCGTGCCCTGGGGGACCAGCTCCACCTCGAGCTGCCCACCGACGTAGCGGCGCTCGAAATCAGCGTTCTCGCCGACGTACGAGCTCGTCATCCGCTCGATCCGGCCGTTCGCCAGGAGCAGGCCGAGGCCCCAGCCCTCGAGGCCGCAATTGTTCGACACGACCCTCAAGCGGTCGGCTCCGAGCTCGAAGACTGCTTTGATGAGCGTCTGAGGTACGCCGCAGGTCCCAAAACCGCCCACCGCGATTGAGGAACCGGAGGTAATGTCAGCGACGGCCTCCAGGGGATCGTCGAAAACCTTGTTCATCGGCAATCCCGTTCAGCGGGCGGCGATCTCGGGGTACCCGATACCCGGGGCGGTGGGCGCCTTTACCATTCCCTGAGCGTCGACGAATGGCTCCCGGACCACAGGGTTGGTCCTGACAAGCGATTCGTAATAAGTCGTGTTCGGGATCGCCATGCAAAGATGGACATTGACGGGACCACCTCCTGCTACCTCGGCCCTCAAACGGAACGAATCTGCCGTGTGCGCTATCCGCATTGCCCCGGTAATCCCTGCCTTAAGCCCGGGGTGGTACGTACGAAGGTGGCACAGCCTGACGCTATAAAATCGGCCATGTTCATGTGGGCACCGTCAGAAGTCTCGGCGACTAGCAATGGGACCCGCACCCGCTCGGATAACCACTTGTACGCGGTGATACTGAACTCCCGCATTGGCTCCTCGTACCAGAGGTAGCCGGCGTCCGCCAGCGAGTGGCCCAGGTAAACGGCGTCAGCAAGGTCAAATCCGGCCGACCCGTCGTACATCAGGTCCATATCGTCGCCGACGTGTTCACGCAACGCGTGTGCAAGGTTCGCATCACGGCGAGCGTCGCCCCACGCGTGGAGCTTGATTGCTCGGTACCCTAGTGCGACGCACTGGTCAACCACGTCGAGGTACTCCTCGACCGACGAGAACGTGACCGTCGACGCATATGCAGGCAGCTCTGTCCGGAACCCGCCCAGGAGCTCGTGCACCGGAGCGTTGAGCGCTTTCCCGGCCAGGTCCCACAGAGCGACGTCGACCATGCCAAGGATGTAGATCGGGAACTCCTCGATCCGGTCTAGCTCCCAGACCCGGTGCCACAGCCACTCTCTTTGCAGCGGGTTGGCGCCGATAAGCTCGGCGCGGAGCCGTCGGTTGACAAGGTCCTCCAAGATCACGCCGCGCGATGACAGAGCGATACCCTCGAGGCCGTCGTCGGTGCCAATTCTTCAGGATCCCGCCGACTCCTGCCGGGTCGGAGCCCGCCAGCCCGTCTCGCCACCGGAAAGGCACCTGGGCCGGTTCTTGGACCTTTTCTACTTCGACACGAGTAATCTTCATCGGCTTCGCTCCGATATTCCTTTCGCTCGTTATTCCTTCGTCGACCCTGCCAGTAGTCCTTTCACGAGCGTACGTTGCGCGAAGAGGAACACGACGACAACCGGGGCGATCGTTATGAGGATGGCCAGGGCGACCTCAGGACGCAGCACATCCAGGTCCACACCGCCCGCCGATGGGTTGAACGCCGGCGACGAGGAGAGCAGCGACTCCAGCCCCACTGACGCGGGAAGTGAGTTGGATTGGGGCAACATGACGAAGGGGAGGAAGAAGTTGTTCCAGTTCGTGACGAAGTTGAAGAAGGCCACCAGGCCCACCACCGGTGTCGCGAGTGGCAGGGCAACGTGACGGAACGTCTCCCACTCCGAGCAGCCATCGACACGCGCCGCGGCGAGGAGGTCCCCGGGGATGGTGGAGCTGAAGTAGATGTAGGCCAAGTAGACCCCGAACGGGAAGAAGGCGTACGGCAGGATCACCGAGAAAGGGTTGCCGATCAAGTGGACGTCGTTCATCCCCAGGAACAGGGGTAGTACGAGGGCGTTGGTCGGGACCAGCATGACGATGAGCGTGACGATGAGCAGGAGCTTGCGGCCCGCGAACTTGCGTAACCGCCAAGGCGTAGCCGGCCGGGATCCCGATCGCGACAGCAAAGGCCATGCCCGAGAAGGAGTAGACGGCCGAGTTGCGTAACCAGACGAGGATGACGCCGCTCTCGAAGGAGTACAGATGGTCCCAGGTCTTGGCGACCTGGCCGAAGGACCCGAAGTCAAAAGGCATCTGGGCCACAAGGTTGTAGTCGGTCTTGGTCGGCGCTAGCAGCAGCCACACGATCGGTATGGCGAAGAACAGCGGCCAGACCGGTAAGGACGGCCAGGGCCAGCAGGCGCCAGGCTATTCGGCGCGGGTCGTAGGACCTCTGCCGTCGCCGCACGGCTGCCGCTGGCGTCAAGAACGGGGTGTCAACTGTCAAGTCGTTGCCACCTCAATTGCTCTTGAACAGGCCCGAGCGCGTCACGATCACCGCGGCGCACGCGAGGGCGAGGATGAGGAGGTCGAGCGAGATGGCCGATGCCCCGTTGAAGTTGGCCTGCTGGAACGCATAGTTGTACGCGAGCTCGTTGGGCGACCAGCTCGGGTTGATCAGGCCCGAGCTTGCGGCCGAGATCAGGGTTGGCTCGACGAACAATTGGCTCCCTACGGCGATGGACAAGATCACCATGTAGGCGACCCACTTCTTGATGAGGGGAAGTTTCACCCGGATCGCCAGCTGCCAGGCGTTGCAACCGTCCAGGCGGGCCGCCTCTACGAGCTCGTGGGAGATGTTGTTGAGCGCGCCGTACATCACGAGGATCCACCCGCCCGCGCCGGTCCAAAAGGCCATGAAGGCGAAGATGAAGGGGAGGTGGCTGGTCTGGACGACCTGGTCGAAGCTGGAGAAACCCAAGGCCCGCAGCACCACCGACAACGGGCTGACTACCGGGTCGAACACGAACAGCCAGACGATGACGCTGGCGGAACCGACCAGGGCCCCCGGTAAGTAATAGACGAAGCGGAAAAAGGTGGAGGCCCGTGGCGTGATGCTGTGCACGAGCAGGGCCAGGCCTAGGACCAGGACCACCATCGCCACGAGCCAGACCCCGAGGTAGTACGCGATGTTTTCGAACGCCGGGATGAACCGGTAGTCCCTCCCCGTCTGGAAGAAGTTGCTCAGGCCCGCAAAGCCACTGCCGGTGTTCTTTTCGAACGCCAGCACAACGGCATAGGCCGTGGGTAGGACACCGATCGAGATCAACAGCACCACGTAGGCCGAGACGAAGCCGTAGCTCACCAGCGACCGGCGCCGCCGGGGAGCGTCTTTCCCCAGCCGCGCGATCTCAAGCGGTGCGCCGGCCACAGCTGGTGGCCCCGCTTTCGTGGTGAGCGCCATATCCCCCCTTCCTGGCAGCGAGCTGGCGCTAGGAGTTTACGACTTGGTACCCAAACGTCTGGGCCATCTCAGATATGGCCGTGCCCCACGGTTTGAGCAGTGAACCCAGCGTCTTTCCCGCTACGAGCCCTGTCACCACGGTGTCCGCCCAGACTGTGTCAGTGCTGAACAGCAGGGCGCTCGATCCCGGCCAGATCTCTTGGGCAGAAGTTTCGAACACTTGTGTAGGGTTGTTGGCGAACAGGCCGCTGGCGTTGACCGTGGACAGCCGAGATCTTCGCAGCCGCCTTGTTTGCGGGGTACGTCGGTGCCGTCGCTTGGTACGCGGGAGCGGTTGTCACCCACTCGACCATGCTGGCCCCCAGCTTTTGTTGCGCGGAACTCGCGTGCGATGAAACCTGCCAGATGCCGCCGCCGACGTCGCCGGTATAGTCGAAACCCGGCCACGAAAGTGGGTTGGCCACACCCCAGGTGTGCTTCGCCGGCTTGAAGTCCGCCCCCATGACGTACTCGCCGTACCAGGTGGGGCCGACCACCATGAGGAGGTGGTTGTTGTCGCCGTACTTCTTGGCGAAGTCTGAGCTGAATATGGCCAGGGTCGAGATCGACCCATCCTTTATCAACGGGTCGACCATGTTGGACACTCGAGTGCAGTCGGGCGCCGTCGTGTCGACCTCGACCTTGTTGGTGCCAAGCAGGTCGTTGGACGGGCAGCCACTGCCCCAGAAATAGATATCTTCGGCGTAGCCGTCCCCGATGGTGCCGATGACGTAGCCCGGGTGCTGCGCCGCCACCTCTTTGCCGATCGCTGCGTACTGCGCCCATGTGGTCGGCACCGCGTACCCGAACTGCTTCATGAGGGGGGCGTTGTACCAGAGGACGTTCGCGCCAATGTCGTTGCGCAGGCAATAAATCTTGCCGCCGTACGTGCATGCAGAAAGCGAGTTGTAGGCCCATTGGCCGATCAGGGACTGGGGCACGAGCCCATTGTTGAGCGGTACCGCGTAGTTGTAACGGGGCGAGTCGAGGAACCCTGCGTCGGTCGTGGTTGGGTCCCACAGCACTTCGGGCCAGCCGCTGCCTTCCTTGTTGAAGAGGCCCAGCTTGGTTTGCAGCTCGCCGTTGGTATAACCGAAGACGGTGGTGGTGAGGTGGACACATGGGTGGGCCTTGGCATAGTCATTTACAGCAGGCACACGTGTCGCGTCGGTCCACACGGTGAGCGACCCGCAAAGGGCGCTCGAGGCGCTCGAGATTTTCTGGCTCCCGCTGGGCTGAAGGTGGCTCTGCGCAGATGCGTTCGTTACGGGCCCGCCGACCAGCAGCACGCCGCAGGTCAGGGCACCCGTCAAAACACGCTTCCACGACCGGGATGTGGTCGGTCCGTTCTTCATTTGTTCCCCTTTTTTTGTGATTGCTCCGATGGTTCGAAGTGCTCAAAACGGCGCTTATCGTGTGGTTTGTTTTGGTTTGGTTTCAGGCGGGGTAGCCCGACCCCAGGGCAGCGGTGGCGTCCCTCTACTCACCATTGCCTGGGCCGGTGGGCGCGTGGACGAGGCCGTTAGCGTCGACTAGCGGCTCTCGGGTTGCTGGGTTGGTCATGACAAGTGATTCGTAATAAGTCGTATTCGGGATCGCCATGCACAATTGGAGGTTCGGCAACCCCCCGCCGTGTACCTCCGCTCGCAGCCGGAACGAGTCAGCGGTATGAGCTATCCGCAATGCCCCGGTGAAGCCGCCTTTGTAGTGGGTGCTCGTCCTCACGTAGGTGGCGCAACCGGAGGCGATGAAATCACCCACGTTCATATGCACCCCGTCGGCGGTCTCAGCCACGAGCAAGGGGACGTCGACGCGCTCAGCCAGCCACTTGTAAGACGTGATGCTGAACTCTCGGACCGGTTCCTCGTACCAGCGATAGCCGGCCTCCGCCAGCGCGCGGCCGAGGTAGACGGCGTCTGGGAGGTCGAAGCCCGCTGAGCCGTCGTACATGAGGTCGGTCTCGTCACCTACATGAGCACGCAAAGCTTGTGCGAGATCGGCGTCGCGATGCGCGTCGCCCCAAGCGTGGAGCTTGATCGCGCGGTAGCCCAACTCGAGGCACTGGTCAGCGACGTCGAGGTACTCTTCGACCGAAGAGAAAGTCACGGTGGACGCGTAGGCCGGGATCTCTTTTCGGAAAGCGCCCCCGAGCAGCTCGTAGGTCGGCACGCCGAGCGCCTTGCCGGCAATGTCGAACAGGGCTATATCGACCAAGCCGAGAACGTAGATCGGGAACTCCTCGATCCGGTCCAGTTCCCACATGCGGTGCCAGAGCCATTCGCGACGGAAGGGATCCTGGCCCACGAGCTCGTCGCGTATCCGTCGGTTGACCAAATCCTCCAGGATCACACCCCGGTTGGACTTCGCAGTGCCCTCGATGCCTTCATCGGTGTTGATGCGCAGGATGCCACCAATGTGGTCCGGCTCAGATCCGGGCAGGCCTGCGCGCCATATGAACGGGGGTGTTCGCCCTGGCACAGCGACCTTCTCGACCTCGACACTGACGATCTTCATTGCGAAGCCCCTTTCGACGTTCGGACTAGCTCACCGTTCCTCCGAGCGGTCGGGCGCTGGCCGGAACTGAGCTGACGAGAGTGGGGTTGCCAGGCCAGGAAGGGGCTTTGGCGCTCCGCGTAGGTAACTGCACGCCCGCCGTTCGCCAGGAGCTCGGCGACGACCAGAGTCGACGCGCCAAGAGCGGAAGCATCTGGGCCCAGCTGACCGAACTCGACGGGCGTGCTTTCTGCCGAGAACCTGAAGACCTGAGCTTCCATGGCGCGCCGGGCTTGAGCGAGTACGTCAGGGCCAAGCTTGTGGCCCACCCAACCACCGATGACGATCCGCTCTGGGTTCAGAAAGTTGACGATGTTGGCCAGCGCCAGCCCAAGATAACGAGCAGTCTGCTCGAGAAGCCGCGCGGCTGCCGGGTCGTCGGGCACGGCTGCGAGAAATCGGTCCAGCCATTCCTCGCCGTCGTAGTGAGGGGGAAGGTGGATCTCACTGTTGCTGTCGGCCCATTGCTCGATCAGCGCCCCGCCGCCAAGGTAGGCCGAAATGCAGCCTCGTCCTCCGCACGAGCACTGGCGCCCATCAGCAACCAGCGTGGTATGCCCCCACTCCCCGGCAGTCCAGGTGGCCCCCTGGTACAGCGAGCCGTCCACAAAGATGGCCGCGCTGGTGCCCGTATTCAGTAGGACGATCGTCGTATTGCTTGTGCCGCGGCCCGCGCCAAACCACATCTCGGCCTGACCGAACGTCCTCACCCGGTTCTCGACGAACACCGGCAAGCCCACCGCATCGCGCAACAGTCGCGTGACAGGGACCCCATCCCAAGCGACGTTCGGGGCGTAGACCAAAGTTTCCTGTCCATGGAAGACCGGCCCCGGCACGCCCACACCTACTCCGAACACAGGTGGCGTGCCGGGTGGAAGCCGCGCGATCACCTCACCGATAGCGTCGGCGACCGAGGCGATGACCTCGGCTGGGCTGCACTCGGCGGGGTGCAGGGCTAGGTCTGTCCGGCCGATCTCGCTCATCGACAGGTCAAAGGCTCCGACAGACGTCTTCCACTGCGCGATGTCCACCCCGATGACCGTCCCGAAGCCTGGGCTGACCGCAACTCGGACGCGGGGCCGGCCACCGTCAGATTCGTCGGTGCCTGCCTCAACGATCAGACGCTCGTCCATCAGGTCACCGACCACGCTGGCGACGCTGGCGACGCTCAGACCCGTCGACTGGCCCAACACTGTGCGGGTCAGCGGGCCGTTGAAGAACAGCAGTCCCAATATCTGCGCACGGTTGACACGCCGTACGTCCAAGACCGTCACGCGAGACTTCACGCTTTGGCACCTTTCGACTACGCCTTCAAGCTAAGACTTTTGACTAGACCTTTGACTATCGGCTGATGGTAGTCATGGCTAGATCGGGTGTCAACCGTAAATCGGTACACGTCATCCCCTCCACGGAGCCGGGTCGGTAATCTATGTCCTAGCATAAGACAGCTAGGACTTGAACCGCCAACTGCTAGAGTCATGCAGGTGAGCACGTCACCAACCGGGCTCAGCGTGACGACGCTGCGGCGCCCGCTGACCGCACGGCCGCGGCGTCTAGCCACTCCCGTCGTCGAGGAGTTCGTGGACCGGATAGTTAGCGGCGAGATCTCACCGGGCACCTCATTGCCCAAAGAGGCGGATCTGTGCGAGCACTTCGACGTGAGCAGGACCGTGATCCGTGAGGCGTTGAAGGTGCTCGAACAAAAAGGCCTGCTGCGAGTCCTCAACGGCAAAGGGGCGCGGACCACCGAGCGCGACGCCTGGAACTTGCTTGACCCTCTCGTGCTGTCCGCACGGGTGCGCCACGACGACAGCCTGGAGTTCTTGTCCCATCTCGTCACCGTCCGCATTGCCCTGGAAGCCGAAATGGCTTCTCAGGCGGCGACCGTGGCAACCGATCAGCAGATCGCGGAGATAGGCCAGATCCTCAGCGAACTCGGGCACACTATGCATGATGTGCAGGGGTACGTCGCCCTCGACATCCGCTTCCATGACGCGGTGATGCGCGCGTCTGGCAATGAGCTTGGGCGGACGATCGTCCTAGCGATCATCGAGACAGCGCACCGCTACGCACGGTACGGCGCCGCCAGGCTCGGCCACGTTAACCGCTCGCAGCCGGGGCACGTAGCGATGTTCGAAGCGCTGGTCGCCCGCGACCCAGAGCGGGCCAGGCGCGCGGTCCGCGAGCACATCAGCGGTGCCGCCATGCTGACCGATGACGTCGGCGATATCGGCCTTAGTGCGGGAGGCGAAGCCCGGCCTCGCTCGTGACAGACCGTCGGTAGGAACGACCGAGGTCCCGGTCCGCCGGTAACAGACTTGTCCGTCGGCAACAGACCTGCGGAAAGGGTCAGACCCCAGGTCCGGGTGGGAATTCATCGTCCGGAAATATGGCTGCTCTCGGCGGGTATGGAGAGAGCCGTAGTCTTGGTGATCATGCCCGGGACTCGCGCCTCCGTCGCCCGAACCCGGTCCACGGTCGCCTCGACCGGCTCCGCCGGCCGCGAAGGGCAAGCCGACAATGTGGGACGGCTACGAAAGCCCGGGGTGCTGGGACGAGCTGTTGGTCGACCGGCAGGCGCGTTATGCCTGCGACGGGGTGGTGCGTTACCTGGGTTTGCTCGGAGACGAGCTGGCCGGGCGGCAGGCTGCGGCGGAGCTAGCCATCCGCTCGATGGGCATCACCTTCACGGTGTACAGCCAATCGGCCAACATCGACCAGGCCTGGCCCTTCGACGTGATCCCGCGGGTGATCTCGACCCAGGAGTGGGCGCAAATCTCGGCGGGCCTCATCCAGCGGTTGACCGCGCTCAACCTTTTCATCGACGATCTTTACGGCGACGCCAAGGTCGTCGCCGATGGAGTTTTCCCGGACGAGGTGCTGTCCTCGTCGGTGAACTACCTCCCGCAATGCAAGGGGATCCATCCGCCCCAGGGAGTTTGGGCCCATATCTGTGGCAGCGATCTCGTACGCGACGCGGACGGGACTATGTACGTGCTCGAAGACAACCTCCGCGTGCCTTCGGGGGTGTCGTACATGCTCGAGAACCGCCAGGTAACCAAGCGTGTCTTCGCGGACTTGTTCCGCGACCTCGACATCCACCCCGTCGACGACTACCCCAACAAGCTTGCCGGCCTTCTTGCTGCGCTCTCGCCCCACCCTGGCGAAGCACCTGTCATCGCGGTACTGACGCCCGGTATCTTCAATTCCGCCTATTTCGAGCACGCCTTCCTCGCCCAACAAATGGGTGCCCATCTCGTGGAGGGCAAGGATCTCGTTGTCGAAGCGGACGATTGCGTTTATATGCGCACCATCGCCGGGCTCGTCCGGGTGGACGTTATCTACCGCCGGGTCGACGACATTTTCCTGGATCCCGAGGAGTTCCGGCCCGATTCTCTCGTGGGTGTCCGTGGCCTCATGCGGGCTTGGCGCGCCGGCAACGTCGCCATTGCCAACGCGCCCGGGGCCGGGGTGGCCGACGACAAAGTGGTCTACTCCTACGTGCCAGCGCTGATCCGTTATTACCTGGACGAGGAACCCAAGAATCCCGAACGTCCCGACCTGGCTTTGCCATCGCCCAGAAGATCGGAGCCACATACTTGCACATCTCGACGAGATGGTTGTGAAACCGGCTAACGGGTCCGGCGGTAATGGCGTCTTCGTAGGTTCGATGGCGACCAAGGTTGCGAAAGAGGAGATGCGGCGGCGGGTCGAGGCTCATCCTCGCGACTACATCGCGCAGCCGATCGTGAGGCTCTCCACCTCCCCGACGCTCTCCAACGGTCGCATCGTGCCCCGGCACCTCGACTTGCGGCCCTTCATCCTTTCCGGAGACCAGCCTTACGTGACCGAGGGTGGGCTCACCCGGGTCGCATTGAAGGAAGGTTCTCTTGTCGTCAACAGCTCGCAGGGAGGGGGGAGCAAGGACACCTGGGTTATCGACCCGAGCGTCGTGCCGCCCCACGGTCAAGCCCAACACAGCCAATCCCGACACAGTCAAGCCCAACACGGTCAAGCCCAACACAGCCAGGCCCAGTCGTGACCAGGGAAGGTTCCACATTGTTGTCAAGGGTCGCCGAGTCGGTCTACTGGGCCGGGCGGTACCTCGAGCGGGCCGAGGCGACAGCCCGGCTCGTACACGTTCACACCGAGCTCTTCTTGGACCTGCCCAAGGCAGCGGGCGTCGATTGGACGCCGCTGTTGGCGGTCACGGGTAGCGGCGAAGCTTTCCACGACCGGTACACCAAAGCCAGCGAGGAGGAAGTCGTTGGCTTTCTCGCCACTAGTTCCGATCATCAGGGCTCGATCGTTTCGTCCATCGCCCAGGCCCACGCAAATTTGCGGGTAACCCAGGCGATCCTGCCCAGCGACGCGTGGGGAGTGCTGCACCGGCTTCATTTGTGGGTGGGCCGGACGCGCAACAGGGCGGTCGACCGGCGAACTCGCCTGGCATGGACTGACCAATTGATCCGTCAATGCCAGCTGTTCTCGGGTTTGCTCGAAGGCACCATGAGCCACGACGACACTTATGCGTTCCTCGTGATCGGCCGTGACCTCGAACGGGCGGACATGACAACGCGGGTCCTGGACGTCCAAGCCGGCATGCTGATCGGCCGACGTGACGGCGCTTCCCCGTACACCGACCTCATGTGGATGGGGGTGCTCAGTTCGCTCTGCGCCCTCCAGATGTTCCGCCGCATCGCCGGGCCGATGGTGTCGGGCCCCGCGACGCTCAATTTCCTTCTCAGGGACCTGCAGTTCCCTCGTTCAGTTGAGCGCTGCCTGGTCGAGATCTCGCCGCGCCCTGCTCGAACTGGTCCGCCATGACGACCCGATGGCAGGCTGTGCTGAGGTGCAGCAGTTGCTCGAGGGGGTCGACCTCGGTTCGCTGGGCGCGGACGGGCCGTCAGCGGTTGCCCTGCATGACTACGCCGACCGTTTGCAGCAGGGTCTTGGCAAATTGCACGAACTGCTCGTCACTACTTACTTCCAGATGGAGCCGTCGCCCGCGACGCCGGTCCCGACGGTGCTTTTGCGCGTATGAGCGTACGAGTCGCCCTGGAGCACCACATGTCTTACCGCTTCGACCGGGCGGTACGCCTTTCGCCCCATGTCGTGCGCCTTCGGCCGGCTCCCCACTGCCGGACGCCGATATTGGCCTATTCGTTGACCGTTACGCCCAAAGACCACTTCATCAATTGGCAGCAGGACCCCTTCGGTAATCACTTGGCTCGCCTCGTGTTCCCCGAGCCAGCCCGGGAGCTCACCGTCGCGGTGGATCTGGTTGCCGACCTCGGGGTCATCAACCCGTTCGACTTCTTCGTTGAAGAAACGGCGGAGCGGTACCCGTTTTCTTATGACGCCGCACTTCTGCGTGACCTGGCGCCGTACTTCTCCGGCGACGAAGCGAGCCCGTTGCTCGCCAAATGGACCGACGACTGGCTGCGTTCGTCCTCGGGCAGGCCAGATGGCCAGCGCATCGTCGACTTCCTTGTAGAGGTCAACCAGCGGGTCGCAGGCTCCGTCGCTTACACCGTCCGGATGGAGCCCGGCGTGCAAGCTCCCGACGAAACTCTTGAGAAAGCGGTGGGCTCGTGCCGGGACAGCGCGTGGCTGCTCGTGCAGGTCCTGCGGCGTCTGGGGCTCGCCGCCCGGTTCGTGTCGGGCTACCTGGTGCAGCTGCGCCCCGACGAGAAGCCCTTGGACGGCCCGGCGGGCCCGCTTGCCGATTTCACAGACCTCCACGCTTGGGCGGAGGCGTACCTGCCGGGAGCTGGCTGGATCGGCCTCGACCCCACCTCGGGCCTGTTGGCGGGGGAGGGGCACATCCCCCTGGTGTGCTCGCCGCACCCTGCCTCCGCCGCCCCGATCTCCGGGGCGACCGAACCGTGCGAGGTGAGTTTCGAGTTCTCCAACACGGTCCGCCGATTGGCTGGGCCGCCCCGCGTGACGCTTGCCGTACTCCGACGAGCAGTGGAGCCGGATCGACGCCCTCGGCTATGACGTCGACAAGGCGTTGGCGGGCGGGGACGTGCGCCTCACGCTCGGCGGGGAGCCCACCTTCGTAGCCGTCGATGACATGGAAGACGAGCAATGGACTACGGCCGCGGACGGGGCGGATAAGCGGGCTCGTGCCGAGGAGCTCGCGCGGCGCCTGCTGGATCGTTTCGCGCCGGGCGGCCTTCTCCACCACGGCCAGGGCAAGTGGTACCCAGGCGAACCGCTGCCCAGGTGGCAGATCGCCCTGCTCTGGCGCTCCGACGGCGAGCCGCTCTGGGACGACCGCTCCCTGCTTGCAAGCCCGGTAGACGCCGGCACGGGCCCGGATGACGCCGGCAAAGGCCCGGTTGACGCCGGCACGGGCGCGGGTGACGCCGGCGCGCTCGCCGACGCCATCGCCGGGGCTCTTGGGCTGCCCGACGGGTGCTGCATCCCCGCTTACGAGGACCCCTTGCACCTCCTCCAGGTGGAGGCCAGCCTCCCCGGGGGCGAGCCGCCTGCGGTGGACATCGCCCCGGCCGACGGGCCCCTCGCAACGAGCGATGATCGCCTGGCAGCGATCGCCGCACTCGACGAGGACGGCAAGGGCGGCCCAGTCGGGTGGGTGATCCCGCTGCACCCTGTCCCTGGTGCGTGGCCCGGCTCCCGTGCCGGCCAACACCCGGACGAACATACGGACAAACAGCCACCAGGACGTCCGGGCGAGCAGCCGGGCTGGGCGACGACTCGGTGGGCATTGCGCCGGGGCTATCTCGCCTTGGTCCCTGGGGACTCCCCGATCGGGCTGCGCTTGCCCCTTGCTTCGCTCACCTGGCAGCCCGAGCCACCCGAAGAGCCCGAGGTCTCGCCTTTCGACGAGCTACAAACCTTGTCGGCCCGCAAGGCAGCGCGCCGACGCAGAAAGGTCAAGGAGGTCAAGCCCGAGGAGGTGCCGAGGGGCGCTCTTTGCGTCGAGCACCGGCAAGGCAAGGTCTTTGTTTTCTTGCCACCGGTGCAACGTCTCGAGCAGTTCCTCGACCTGGTCGGCGTGGTCCAGGAGGCTGCCACCAAGCTCCGCCAGCCCGTCGTCTTCGAGGGCTACCTGCCACCTTTCGACCCCCGCTTGGTGAGGCTCCTCGTCACCCCGGACCCCGGGGTCCTCGAGGTCAACATCCACCCGGCCTCTTCGTGGCCGGAGCTGGTGGACATCACTACCGGGGTCCACGCCGACGCGCGGGCGACCCGGCTCGGGACTGAGACGTTCCATCTCGACGGTACTCACGCCGGTACCGGCGGCGGCAACCACTTGACCCTGGGCGGCCCCACGCCAGCCGACAGCCCGCTTCTGCGAAGGCCGGACCTGCTCAGGAGCATCATTACCTACTGGCAGCACCATCCGTCGCTCTCGTACCTTTTCTCCGGCCGGTTCATAGGCCCGACAAGCCAGGCCCCTCGCGTGGACGAGGCCCGCCACGAAAGCCTCTACGAGCTCGAGATCGCCTTCGCCGAGCTGGACCGTACCCTCGCCGAGGGCGAACCGGCACCGCCCTGGCTGGTGGACCGCCTGTTCCGGAACCTCCTCGTCGACATAACCGGCAGCACGCACCGGGCCGAGCTCTGCATCGACAAGCTCTTCAGCCCCGGCTCCGAGCGCGGCCGGCTAGGGCTGCTCGAACTGCGCGGCTTCGAGATGCCTCCGCACCCGCGCATGGCCCTCGTGCAGGCGCTGTTGGTCCGAGCCCTGGTCGCACGCTTCTGGGCCGAGCCCTATACCGGCTCGCTGGTGCGCTGGGGCACCGAGCTCCACGACCGTTTTCTCCTGCCCTGGTATGCGGCCGCCGATATAAGAGAGGTGGCAGACGACCTCGCCCGGCACGGCCTGGACTTCGACGCAGCCTGGCTGGCGCCGTTCCTCGAGTTCCGTTTCCCCCTCATCGGTTCGGTCGAGGTCTCGGGGGTCACCATCGAGCTAAGGGGCGCCATCGAGCCGTGGTCGGTGCTCGGGGAAGAGGTGAGCTCTGCTGGCACTGCTCGCTACGTCGACTCGTCGTTGGAACGGGTCCAGGTGCGCGTCGACGGCCTTATCGCCGAGCGCCACGTTGTGACCTGTAATGGCGTAGCCGTCCCGCTCCACACCACCGGGACGCCTGGTGCTTATGTGGCAGGGGTGCGCTACCGGGCCTGGAAGCCGCCCTCAGCCCTCCACCCCACGATCGGGGTGCACGCCCCCCTCGTGTTCGATGTCATGGACCGCTGGGACCGTCACTCGCTCGGCGGCTGCACCTACTACGTCAGCCACCCCGGCGGGCTGGCCTACGAACATTTCCCCGTCAACGCCAACGAGGCGGAGGCGCGACGGGCCAGCCGTTTCTCCCCGATGGGGCACACCCCGGGCCCCGTCGACATCGACGCGATCGTCGCTGCAAGCCCCACCTCGGAAGGTCCTGGTACCGAGAGCCTCGATTACCCTTGGACTTTGGACCTGCGGCGTGCTCCGTTCCCGCCCGATTACCCGCCGCCCCCCGCCGGCTGACAGCAGTACAGGCCCTCCTCATGACGATCGCCCCGCCCACCGAGCTCCTCGCCTCGTACCGCCAAGTGCCGGGGTCGTACGACGAGATGTTCGGGCCGGACGGGCAGCCCCGCGAACACTGGGCCCACGCCGGCAACGTCATCGGCAACCTGGGCCTCGAAGAGCTGCTCCACCGGAGCTCTGAGGCCCGCCGCCTGCTCAACGACGACGGCGTCACCTACAACGTCTACGGGCCGGACGGGCCCGGCGAGGCGGGTACCCCGGCGGCCGCTCCCTGGGCGCTCGACCCACTGCCGGTGCTGCTCGCCAGCCAGGAATGGGCCGGTGTCGAGCTCGGCGTCATCCAGCGTGCCGAGCTGCTCAACCTGGTCCTCACCGATCTCTACGGTCCCCGCGACCTGCTGCGCCGCGGCGCGCTTCCTGCAGAGCTCGTCTTCAGCCACGCCGGCTTCCTGCGCCAATGCGACCAGATCCGCTTGCCCGGCAACCAGCAGCTCTTCAATATGGCTGTAGACCTCGTCCGGGGCACCTCGGGCGAGTTCACCGTCCTGGCGGACTTCACCCAAGCGCCCTCGGGCGCTGGCTACGCCCTGGAGAACCGGGTCGTTGTGTCCCGCGTGTTCCCGAGCCTTTACCGCGACTCCCAGGTCCACCGGCTCGCCCCCTTCTTTCGCACGCTGCGGGCTTCGCTCCAAGATGTCGCCCCGCCCGACGCCGACGATCCGCGCATCGTGCTGCTCAGCCCCGGCCCGTGGAGCGAGACCGCCTTCGAGCACGCTTACCTGGCTTCGCACCTCGGCTACGCGCTGGTCGAGGGCGCAGACCTGACGGTGCGTGAGGGCCGGGTGTGGATGCGCTCGCTCCGTCACCTCGAGCGCGTCGACGTGATCCTGCGCCGGACCGACGCATGGTTCTGCGACCCTCTCGAGCTGCGCCCCGACTCCAGGCTCGGGGTCCCCGGGCTCGTCGAGGTGGCCCGGGTGGGCGGAGTTTCTATCGTCAACACGCTCGGCAGCGGGGTGCTCGAGAACCCGGGCCTGCTGCCCTTCCTCCCGGGACTGGCCCAGCACCTCCTCGGCGAGCAGCTCCTGATGCCGTCGGTCCCTACGTGGTGGTGCGGCGACGAGGTCGGCCGCCGCCACGTTCTTGCCAACCTCGAGCGGCTGGTGGTCAAGCCCATTGCGCGGCAAAGCGGCCCGACGGCGGTGTTCCCTTGGGAGCTCACAAGCGAGCGGAGGGACGACCTGCGGCGCAGGATCGAAGCCCACCCGGCAGGCTGGGTCGGCCAGGAGCCCCTCCAGCTGGCGTCCACACCGACGCTGACCGGCACCGGCCTCGAGGCCAGGCCCAGTGTGCTGCGCGCCTTCGCCGTCGCACGCCAGGGCTCCTACGCCGCCATGCCCGGCGGCTTGACCCGGGTTGCCGGTTCGGCGGACCTTTCGGCCGACGCCCTGGCAGCACGGGCGCAGCCCAAGGATCTCGAACCAGGCCGGTGCCATCAGCAAGGACACCTGGGTGCTCGCCTCCGAGCCCGAGAAGCTTTCCGGGTTTTGGTTGGCCTCTGGTCCTCCGGTCACGGCCGTCGACCCGGCGGCGTCAATGTCGTCCCGGGCCGCCGAGAACCTGTTCTGGATGGGCCGCTATGCCGAGCGCGCCGAGGCCGTTGCCCGCCTGGTACGGGTGGCCCACGACCGGCGCAACGATTTCCAACGGAGCGCCAACCCTGCAGGTACTGAATGCCTCCAAGTGCTGCTGACCGCCCTTACCCGGGTCAGCTCGACCTACCCTGGCTTCGTCGGGGAGGGTGCCGGCGAGCGGCTCTCCGCTCCGGGTGGCGAACTGTTCGCCCTCGTGATCGACGAGAACCGCCCGGGCACGCTGGCCCACGCCGTGAGGCACCTACTCGGCGCAGCGCAGGCCGTTCGTGACCAGTTGTCGGCCGACATCTGGATGGCGGTAGGCACGCTCGAGCGCGAGATCGAACAGCTCCGGACATCCGACCCCGATCACCTCATGGTCGTGCAGCACAGCCTGGGCCGGATCATGCAGGGGTTGCTGGCGCTGTCGGGCCTGTTCGCAGAGGGCATGGTGCGCGACCCCGGCTGGCGGTTCATGGACGCGGGGAGGCGTCTCGAGCGTGGCCAGCAGCTGGTCGCCCTCCTGCGGGCCACCGTGACCGTCGCCCGCGGCACCGCCACCGACAGCCTGCTCCTCGAGTCGGTGCTCATTGCCGCGGAAAGCATCATCACGTACCGCCGCCGTTACCGTTCGCATGCCCAGCTCGAGACGGTGCTCGACCTGCTCCTGATCGACCCGGACAACCCCCGTTCGCTCGCTTTCCAACTCGATCAGCTCGCCGTCGACGTCCGCCTAATCCCGAAGCTGGAGAGCGGGCTCCGCCTGAGCGACCCCGAGCGATTGGTGCTGGAGGCTTCGACCTCGCTCCGGCTGGCCGATACGGCCTTTCTGGCGGGGTCTCAGCAGGATGGCACGCGCCCGGGGCTCGACGCCGTCCTCAGCAATCTCCTGGAGCTGCTCTACCGCACCGCTGACGCCATCGACACCGACCACTTCGTCCGCCTTCTCCCGCAGCACTCGCTGCTCGGCTCGTGATCTACCGCGTCGTCCACCACACGGAGTACCTCTACGACTCGGAGGTGTCGTCGAGCTTCGGGGAGCTGTACGTGTTGCCCCGCGACGTCCCGGGACAGCAGTGCCAGTCGTCGACGGTTGTGATCGACCCTGAGCCTCACGACTATCGCGAACGGACGGACTTCTACCGGAACCGGGTCGCCCATTTCGCCGTGCTGGAGCCACACACCCGGCTGAGCATCACCGCCGAAAGCATCGTCGCTGTTACGCGGCCGGCCACCGTCCCTCTGGCTGTTGACCAGGCCTGGGAAACAGTGCGCGAGCGCCTTCGCCTCGACCCAACAGTGGACGTCGTGGGCACCTACGACTTCCTTTTCGACTCGCCCAAGGTCGTGGTATCGCCTGCCGTCGCCGCCTATGCGGCCGAGTCGTTCCCGTCCGGGCGACCGCTCGGCGAGGCGCTGACCGAGCTCAAATCGCGCATCCACGACGATTTCGCCTACAAGCCGGGCGCCACCTCGGTGCGCACCACGCTGTCCGAGCTGCTCGAGAAGCGTAAAGGGGTCTGCCAGGACTTCGCTCACCTGGCGGTGGGCTGCCTGCGTTCTGTCGGGCTCGCTGCCCGCTATGTGAGCGGCTACCTCGAGACCATTCCCCCCCCGGGGCAGGACCGCCTGGTTGGCAGCGACGTGTCTCACGCTTGGGCTTCTGTCTTCGTGCCCGATGGGGGATGGGTGGACATCGACCCGACCAACGACCGGTTCGTCTCCGACCGTTATGTCACCAACGCTTACGGCCGCGACTACGGCGACGTGTCGCCGGTCAAAGGGATCATCTACACGGAGAGCAAGAAGAACGAGCTGAGCGTCTCGGTCGACGTCGTCCCCCTGTAGCTTCGCCCCGCTCCCGCCCGCCCCCGGCTCCACCCGCCCCGCCCGCCCCGGCTCCGGGCCGCCCGGCCCAGCGCCGCTCCCGGCTCTGAAGCCCCAGCCCGGCTCGAGGAGCCTCCGGCCGCCCTTATTCGCGAAAAGTCGCGCCAATCGGTGGATTAAAGAGGTGCCGTATGGGCGACTTTTATACACTGACATGTCGTCTAGTCGACTTTTATGCGTTTTTTTTCGCATAAAAGCTCGACCAGACGCGGCGTTCGAGCCGGGCGTGACGTGCCCCTAACGCCTCCTGAGCCTTCCCACGCCTGAGCCTTCTCACGGTTCCGGGGAAGCGCTAAAGGATCAAGGCCGCCAGCTCCGCGATGGCCGGTTCGTTGGCGGAGTGGACATGGCCGCCGGTCCGGGTGATGAAGTACTCCACCTGGAGGTTGACCCGCGTCCCCTCGTTGTCGCTCGATAGGCGGAAGTCGCTCCGCACGCCGCTGATGAACAGGCCGAGCGCGGAGCCGTAGCCGATCTCGCTGGCCGTACCGGAGTCCACGTCGACTCCGTCCAACTGCGCGAGGATGCCCGCCGAGGTTTCGATCATCTTCGCATTGGCTTCACCGACCCGCTTGTCCAAGTCGGCGAGGACGGCCGTCCGGGCTGGGCTTGGCGCCATGGCGAAGGCAGCGGCGAACTCCTCGACGAAGTTGGCCCACGGGCTGACGGGCGTGAGCCCGGCGGCAGCCACGGCAGGCACGAGCACGTCGCGGTGCCAGTTCGCCAGGACGGGCGTGAAGCCGTCGGGGCCTGCCAGATAAACCCTGGTGTTCTTCGTGTAACCGATGGTGCCCGAGGCGGCCGCCAGAAGACAACTCCCGCCGGGGCGTAGTTGCCGTCCAGGTACAGTCATGGCCATGTCCGGGGCGCAGGTCGCCGAGAACGTTCGGCCCGTTGACCTCGTCGTCGCTGGGGCTGAGCTCGTGGCGACGATGGACGGGGGAGCGGAGACTTTCTGGCGGCTGGGTCGCGATCGACTCGGGTTTCATTGTCGGCGTAGGCCCTGGCGGCAGCGAGCCCGCCGCGCATCGCACGATCTATGCGGAGGGCTGCCTTGTCACGCCGGGTTTTATCAATACCCACCATCACATTTTCCAGAACCTCACCCGCTCGTTCGCCCCGGCCGTCCGTTCCGGGCTCTTCGATTGGCTGCGGGCCCTTTATCCCCATTGGGCCATGCTCGACGAGGAAGCTGTTTACCTGTCGGCCTTTGTCGGCTTAGCCGAGCTCGCATTGGGCGGCTGCACGACGACCACCGACCATCTCTACGTCCATCCCTCGGGCGCAGGCGACCTGCTCGGGGCCGAGATCACCGCCGCACGCGAGATCGGTCTCCGCTTTCACCCGACGAGAGGGTCGATGAGCCTGTCGGAAAACGACGGCGGGTTGCCGCCGGCGTCGGTGTGCCAGGACGAGGACACGATCCTCGCCGCGAGTGAGGCGGCCGTCAACGCCTACCACGACCCCTCGCTCGGGGCGATGGTACGAATTGCCCTCGCTCCGTGCTCGCCGTTCTCGGTGAGCCGGCGGCTCATGTCTGCCACTGCAGAGCTCGCGGAGAGGCTCGACGTCAGGCTGCACACGCACCTCGCCGAGGACCCGGACGAAAACACCTACTGCGAGGAGGTCTATGGCTGCCGCCCGGTCGAGTTCTTCGAGCAGGTTGGCTGGCTAACCGATCGCTCGTGGGTCGCACACTGCGTGCACCCCAACCCGGACGAGATCGTGCGCCTGGGAGGCGCCGGGGTCGGCGTCGCTCATTGTCCCAGCTCGAACATGCTGCTCGTCAGCGGCATGGCCCCCGTGGCGGAGCTGCTGGCGGCCGGGTCTCCGGTGGGCCTCGGCTGCGACGGCTCCTCCTCGACGGACTCCGCCTCGCTCTGGCTCGAAGCTCGGATGGCGCTGCTGGTGGCCCGTTACCGCTCCGGAGCTGCGTCGACCGGCGCCCGCCAAGCGCTCGAGCTCGCGACGCTCGGCGGGGCGGCATGCCTCGGGCGCCAGGGCGAGCTCGGAGTGCTACGCCCGGGGGCGGTGGGGGACCTCGTGTGCTGGCGCCTCGACGGCCCAAAGTTCGCAGGTGCCTTGAGCGACCCGGTCGAGGCGCTGTTGCGATGTGGCCCGGCTGCTGCGTATCACACCGTCGTCGCGGGCAAGTCCGTCGTGGCGGAAGGCCGTATCGTCAACGACGCGATCGAAGACCGTCTCAGGCGCCACCGGGCCGCCTCGGCTCGCATCCAGGGCATCACAGGCCTCGTCGGTCCTGCCTCCGGGCTGCCTGCTGCTGCACCCGAAGGGTCTCGCGCAGGGCCGTTGTTGTTCCCTCATGGCGTCGCGGTACTGCCGTTTGAGCTCGTGCTGGGCGGCCTTCCATTCCTCGACCTCGCGCTGGAGGGCGGCGCGCTGGACATGGTGGTGGACTTCAGGTGGGCGCACACGAGCACTGGTCGGAGGCGGCCCGTGGCTGTCGCGGTGCTCCATTCGGACAGCGTCTCCACAGGTCGCACGCGCCTGTCGGAGGGCGGTCGCCACCTGCCGGCCAGCGTTCTGGGCAGCCTCGGCAGCGGCCTTGACCTGCTCACGCGTCCCACGTCCTTGCACCATCACCTCGAAGGCCCACAGGCCCGAGTCGATGAGCCTGGCTGCGCGGGTGACGGCGGCCATCACCTCCTCGTAGACCTCTTCGAAGGTGCGAGACCCCGTCATGTACAGCCTGAGGGCCTGGAAATGGATCCGCCAAAGGCCGAGCATTGCAGCGGCCGCTATCTGCGGCTCGGGGTCGTCCGGGCTCACGCCGGCACGGTCTGCCATGGCCTCAGCGGCGACTTGGACGAGGCGGTCCATCATGTCGCGCTGAGCGGCCCGCAGCGAAGGGGTGTTCTCGATGAGGTCCACGAACCGCTCGAAGAGCGCCGCGTTGACAGCGCTGGGCGTGCCAGTCGAGCCGCATGTCCTCGAGCTGGCGGTGCAGGACTTCGAGGGCGCCCTGGATGGGGGAGCGGGACGGCGTGCCCGGCCCGAGCGCAGCCGCGGATGGCTACGGCCATGTCGTCCTCTTGGTCCAGTACCAGGCTCTCTTTGGTAGGGAAATAGTTGTAGACGGTCTTCTCAGAAACTCCACATTGAGCTCGCCACTTCGGTCACCCTGACCTCGTCGAAGCCTCGCTCGAGGAACATTTCGGTGGCCGTGTCAGATATCAGTTTGCGCATCTGGCGTTTCTTGCGCTCGCGCAAACCTTCGAGCGGCAGAGCCGTCGCATCGTTGTCGCCTTCTTGGCTCACCACCCCCATGATAGCCCCTCGTTAACAAAATATTCTGTTGCACGATGTTTATAGTTACTGTAAGTTTGTGGAGGCTCGCAAGGGTGACACCGGACGGGGATGCCGAGACAACGCGAACTAGCCGTCCAGACCGAAGGCTTGACCAAGAAGTTCGGCTCCTTCACCGCTGTGGAGTCGTTCGACTTCACGGTGCCCTACGGCATGGTTGTCGCCCTGCTCGGGCCGAACGGAGCCGGTAAGACGACGATCGTGCGGATGCTCGCGACGCTGACCGAGCCGACAGGCGGCACGGCGGTGGTCTGCGGTCACGACGTCGCGCATGAACCGGATGCGGTGCAGGAGCGCCATCGCCCTCACCGGTCAGTTCGCTGCGCTCGAGACGAACCTCACGGCGAGCGAGAACCTGGTGCTGATGGCGCATCTGCGCGGCTACGACCTTGCCGCTGCGGTCCGGGTCGCCAAGGCATTGATCGATCGCTACGACATCGGTGAGTTCCAGGACAAGCTCGTAAAAAGGCTCTCGGGTGGGCGAGCGTCGGCGGGTCGACCTGGCGGCAGGCCTCGTGACCCGGCCTCAGCTTTTGGTCCTCGACGAACCGACCACGGGCCTCGACCCCCGGAGCCGGCAGGTGGTCTGGGCAGCCGTTCGCGAGCTCGTTGCTGAGGGCGTGACCGTGCTGCTCACGACGCAGTACCTGGAGGAGGCTGACGCTCTCGCCGACCAGATCGTCTTCATCGACCACGGCCACAGCGTGGCTACCGGGACGCCTGCCGAGCTGCGCGCCCAGATCGGGGACCAGCGGGTTGACGTGGTCGCGAGCGACGCCGTTGGCTTCGAACGGTTGGTCGCCGCACTAAGCGCGAGGTTCAAACTGACGTTGGCGCCCGAGCGCCGGACGATCTCAGTGCCCGGCTCCTCGAGAAGCGCTCGACCTGGCGTCGGTAACAGACCTCATCGTGTCGACCGGCGCGGCGATCGACGAGGTGGCCCTCCGCCGCCCGACCCTGGACGACGCATTCCTGGCGTTTACCGGCACGTCTGCGCAAACCGTCGACGAACAAGTTGAGGAGGTACGAGCATGACAGCCATACCGACCACCGAGGCCCGGCTTGGCAGCCCTGCCGGCACTGCCGGCCCGGCCGGACCGGCCGTGCGGTACGTGCGGGAAACAGCGCTGCTCGTTGGGCCGAAGCCTGAGGAGCATCCCGCGTGTGCCGGAGCGGCTCAGCGACGTGACGATCCAGCCCGTGATCTTCACCTTCTTGTTCCTGTACGTGTTCGGGTCGGCGATACATATCCCGGGTATGCGGTACCAGGACTACCTCCTTCCCGGACTGATCGGCCAAGGGCTCGCCTTCGGCGTCATCGGCGCTGGCGTCGCCACGTCGACGGACTTCGCGAGCGGGCGTGATCGACCGTTTCCGGTCGCTGCCGGTAACACGGTTGTCGGTTATAACGGCGCAGGTGCTCGGCCAAATGATCGAGCAGGTGCTTGGGATGATCATCGTCGTCGGTCTTGGCCTTGCGTTGGGTTGGCACCCGCACCTGGACGGGCCGAAACTGTTGGAACTGGCCGGGCTGGTAGCGCTCGGGCTGTTCGCCTTCACGTGGTTCGGGGTGCTCCTCGGAATGGTCGTTCGTAGCAGCGACGCCATGCAGGGCGTCGGGTTTGCAATCGTCCTTCCCTTGGCTTTCCTGGCCGGGACGTTCGTGCCGATCGCCGGCATGAAGGCGGTGCCGCGGGCGATAGGGGAGTGGGACCCGCTGTCTTCGCTCGTCGCTGCCGTCCGCCAGGTGTGCCAGGGCACTCATTCGAGCGGCTCCTGGCAACTCGACCACCCTGTCCCCGCCATGGTCGGTTGGTGCCTGCTGATCACGGCGGTGTGCGTCCCCTTGGCGCTCCGCCGGTTCCGCAACATGACCACCGCTTGAGGTTGCTCTGGCTGTCGGCCAGCCATCGAAGGTTCCTCCTCACGGTCGGTGGCCGGCTGACGCTGGAAAGCGCTCGTGAGCTGAGCCAGGCCAAGAAGCAAGAGAAGTGCCTGGACTTGGGCACAACCATCCGCAAGAGTCCTATCTATGGCCGGTTTGATGGACGAAGCGCTGGAGCGGACTGAGATCTACGGTTGGTGTGGCCTGTGCCACTCCTTTACTGATTTCCCTCACGACTGCGCCGCCCAAGACGAGCCGGCCCAGGACGAGCTGCCCTAGCGACTGCACGTACCGGGAGCGCACACGATCTTTAGGCCCTCGCGCCGGTAAGGTGCTCGGGTCGAGGACAGTGCATGACGGCGGCTCCCGTCCGAGCGCGATCGCACCCGAAGCGCCGGCCCAGGCGGTGGGTGGGGCGTGCTCGCGCTTTGCCTCCTGGTCGGCCTTGGGGTGGGCGGCTACTTTGCGACGCGCCCGCCTGACTACACCGTCGTGCATTTTCACGGTGAGAGCGTCCGGGTGCCGAAGGTGCCGTCCTTATCCCCGCTGCGCAAAAGGATCGTTGCCATTGCGGAGAGCCAGCTCGGTTATGTGACCGACCCGCCCTCGACCTACTGCAATAAGTACAGCGCATATTGGGTTTCCGGAGCTGACGATTGCGGGAACTCCAATCTCGCCGAAGAGTGGTGCGCCGACTTTGCGGCTTGGGTCTGGAAGCAGGCTGGTGCGGATGTCACATACCAGTACATCAACGGTGACCTCAACTCGTCGGCGGCGAGCTTTTACGAATGGGGTGCCGCCAAGGGCACGTGGCACCCGGTCGGGAGCCGCTACAAGCCGCTCCCCGGTGATGTCGCCGTTTACGGCTTGGACAAGGCGGGCCTGGTCGCTGCGCACGTCGCAGTCGTGATCGGGTACAAGCCGGGTGCGCGCGGGCCGATAGCGGTCAACGGTGACGGTGACCTCACGGGTTTCAGCGTTGTCGAGGTCGCGACCGACGAGGTCGTAGCGGACACACATCCCGGCAGCGCCGTTCTCTCGGGCTACGTCTCGCCGAGCTAATCTTCCCGCGGGCTCATACGTGCCCGGTCACTCGGCCGACAGGATGCGGAGGGAGCACTAGCAGTGGCCACCCGGCGAACCTTCCCCGCTCGTATCAGCCTCCGGCGTGGCCGGTTCACCCCTGTCGACATTGTTGTCGCGTTCGCGGTGCTTGCGCTGCTGTACGGAGCACTCCGGCTCGGCAAGTCGATGACCGTCTCGTTCACCCCTGGCAGGAGCACAGTCCCGCTGCCCACCGGGCTGTCCCACCTCCCGTACTACGCGGCGCGATCGCTGTTGCGGATGTTCATCGCCTTGTTCGCATCGACCGTCTTCACTTTTGTCTACGGCACAGCGGCCGCGCGGTTGCGCCGCGGCGAGAAGGTCCTGGTGCCCCTCCTCGACATCCTCCAGTCGGTGCCGATCCTGGGATTCCTGACGTTCACGGTGGTGTTCTTCGTAAACGTGTTCCACGGTTCGCTGCTCGGCCTGGAGTGCGCATCGATCTTCTCAGTATTTACGTCTCAGGCATGGAACATGACGTTCAGTTTTTACCACTCGCTCCTGTCGCAGCCACGCGAGCTGGACGAAGCGGCGCGCATGTACCGGCTGACCAAGTGGGAGCGCTTCTGGAAGCTCGATGTCCCCGGCTCGATGATCGGCCTGGTTTGGAACGCGATGATGAGCATGGGCGGTGGCTGGTTCTTCCTGACGGCGTCCGAGGCCATAACCATCAACGGTCGGTCGACCTATCTCCCGGGCATTGGCAGTTACATCGGCGCGGCCATCCGCCAAGGATCGATGGGCAAGGTCGGCATCGCGATCGCGACCATGATCGTGATCGTGGTCGGCGTCAACGTCTTGTTCTTCCGCCCACTTGTGGCGTGGGCCGAAAAGTTCCGGATGGAGGACTCCGACGTGAGCGAGAAGCCGCGGAGCTCGGTACTGGACTTCTTGCGCCAGTCGCAGCTGCCGCGCGCGTTGGGCCATGGGCTGGCACCGGTCGGGCGGGCGCTGGACAAGGCGACCAGGCCCTTCGGGCTCGCCGAGTACCCGCTTTCAGAAGATGTCAGGCGGCGCAGGCTCGGCGACTTCGTATTTTGGGCCATTGTCATTGCGATCGTCGGCTGGGGGGCATGGGAGGGCCTGTCCTACCTGGACCACCGCGTCGGGTTGGGTGCCCTCGTCTATGCGGGCGGTCTTGGCGCTATCACGTTCGCGCGGGTCGCCGTGGTAGTGGCGATTTCGACTCTTATCTGGGTGCCGATCGGGGTCAAGATCGGGATGGATCCTCGCTTGGCCCGTTACGCGCAGCCCGTCGTGCAGATCCTCGCGAGCTTCCCGTCAAACCTGCTGTTCCCTTTCGCGGTCATTGCGTTCATCGCCATCGGTTTGCCTCTCAACTTCGGGTCCATCATCCTCATGGCGATCGGCGCCCAGTGGTACATCCTTTTCAATGCGATCGCCGGTGCCATTGCGATACCCAACGACCTGCGCGAGATGGCTGTCAACATGCGCCTCACGCGAAACCAGCGCTGGCGCAAGGTGATCCTCCCGGCGATCTTCCCTGCTTACGTAACGGGCGGGGTAACGGCAGCTGGTGGCGCCTGGAACGCCTCTATCGTCGCCGAAGTGGCCGTTTGGGGTTCACACCATCTGCAGGCGACAGGACTTGGCGCGTACATCGCCAACGCGGCCTACTCCGGAGGCTCCCGCGGCTCTGCAAAAGTCTTGACAGGGGTTGTGGTTATGAGCCTGTTCGTGGTGGTTGTGAACCGCGTTTTCTGGCGCCGCCTTTACCACCTGGCGGAGACCCGCTATTCGCTATGAGCACCAAGCTGGAGGCTTGATTTGACTACGGCGCAAACGATCATCCAGGTCTCGGATGTCACCAAGTCCTATACGTCTCCTGACGGGAGCCCGCTCCGCGTTCTCGACGGTATTTCCTTCGAGTTGCGCGAGGGCGAGATCGTTGCGCTCCTGGGCCGGTCGGGGTCGGGTAAGAGCACCCTGCTGCGCTGCATCGCCGGGCTTATTGCGCCTTCCAGCGGTGCGGTGAGCTACAGGGGCACAGTGCTCAACGGGGCGAACCCCGGAGTGGCCATGGTCTTCCAGAGCTTCGCCCTGTTGCCGTGGCTCACGGTGCGCCAGAACGTCGAGCTCGGGCTGGAGGCTCGGGCAGTCCCGCCGGGTGAGCGGCGCAGGCGAGCTGAGCAGGCAATCGACCGCATCGGCCTCGACGGCTTCGAGTCTGCCTACCCCAAGGAGCTCTCCGGTGGGATGCGCCAACGCGTCGGGTTCGCACGTGCCCTCGTCGTCGAACCGGACGCCCTCCTAATGGACGAGCCCTTCTCGGCACTTGACGTCCTTACCGCGCAGAACCTGCGCACCGAGCTCCTGCGCCTCTGGGCAGGCCACGATTTCCCCACCAAGGCGGTACTCATCGTCACCCACAACATCGAAGAGGCGGTGACCCTCGCCGACCGGATCTTCGTGCTGGGCTCCAACCCCGGGCGTATCCGCAGTGAAGTCCAGGTCCCGATGCCACAACCACGCGACCGCAACGAGGCGAGGTTCCAAGAGCTCGTCGACGAAATCTACGACATTATGACCGGCCCCGACCAGCGGGTGCCTTCGCATGTGGCCGCGACATCGACATCGGTTGCCGAGAGGTCGCCGGTCGAGTCGCCGTTGCCTGAGGTGACGGTGGGCGGGATGTCCGGCTTGATAGAAATCCTTGCCGGGCGGGGGGGCCGCGAAGATCTCCCCAACCTCGCCCATCTGCTCAGCTTCGAAGTGGACGACCTGCTCCCTCTGCTCGATGCTGCGCAGATGCTCGGCTTCGCGGCGGTGCACAGCGCCGACATCGAGCTCACCGAGGATGGCCGAAAGTTCAATGCGGCCGATATCGACACGGCTAAGCAGCTTTTTGCCCGCCAGGCCCGAGAGCGTGCGCCGCTCGTGCGGGCGATCGTGGGCGCCCTCTCCAGCAGCCCGGACGGGACGCTGAGCGAGAGGTTCTTCCTCGACCTGCTGCGGCGAGGCTTCTCCGAGGAGGAGGCTCGTACGCAGCTGGACATCGCGATCGACTGGGGACGCTATGGCGAGTTGTTCGAGTACGACGTCAACACGGCCCAACTGCAGCCTCGAAATCCCCCTCGTCGACGAGGATGGCGAGCCTCGGGCCCCGGCCGCAGCGGACAGCGACGGCAGTTAGCTGGTCGGTCTGCGACGGACGGCTTAGCTGCGATCAGCTCCGCGACACGGCGATTCCAGCTGGGCGGCCCGCGACCTTGTCGACCACTCCGCGAACTTGTCGACAGCGGCCCGGGCGGCGGTGTCCATGTGGGCTGTCACCGTTCGTCGTAATGATGAGGACGAACGACAAAAGGAGATGCCATGCAGTACTTACTTCTTATTTGCAACGACGAGAGCAGCTTCGCCTCGCTGAGCCCCGAAGAGCGGTCGGCAATGATGGCCGAGTACGAAGTGTTCGGCAACGCCATGGGCAGCCGGGGAGTGCTCCGGGGAGGCGAACGTCTCCGCCCCACCAGCGACGCCACCACCGTTCAGGTGCGCGACGGCAAGGTCCTGACGGCAGACGGCCCATTTGCCGAGACCAAGGAGCAGATAGGCGGTTACTTTGTCGTTGAGTGCAAGGATCTGGACGAAGCGATCGAAGTCGCGTCGCAGAATCCCCGGAGCTCGCGACGGGACGATCGAGGTGAGGCCGATCTGGCCGATGTAGGCGATGTGGGCGCTACACGCGCTGAGGTTGAGGCAGCTGCGACCCGCGCCTTCCGCGAGGAATGGGGGCGGGTCGTCGCGACTCTGATACGGCTCACAGGGGACTGGGACCTGGCCGAGGAATGCGCCCAGGAGGCATACGGTATCGCCGTCGACCGGTGGCGCCGCGATGGTGTCCCCCGCTCTCCAGGAGCGTGGTTGACCACCGTGGCGCGCAACCGGGCTCTCGACCGGCTCCGCCGTTCGAGGAACGAGGCGGCGAAGTACGAGGAGATCGTGGTGGCGTCACCCAACCCGGGACCATACGACGGCGACCCGTCCGGGCGCGACCAGTCGGGGAGCGAGCCGTACGAGGGTGCCGACAGCGGCATCTCCGACGAGCGGCTTCGTCTGATTTTCACCTGCTGCCATCCGGCGCTGTCCATGGAGGCGCAGGTGGCCCTCACCTTGCGGACGCTCGCTGGCTTGACCACCGTCGAGATCGCCCGCGCTTTCGTCGTCCCGCCCGAGACGATGGCCAAGCGGCTCGTGCGCGCCAAGAACAAGATCCGCAACGCCGGGATCCCCTATCAGGTGCCGCCCGGCCACCTTCTCCCCGAGCGCACCGTAGCGGTGCTCGGAGTCCTGTACCTGTTGTTCAACGAGGGCTACAGCGCCACTGGCGGGGCTGACATGGTGCGCCAAGGGCTCTGTGCAGAGGCGGTTCGCCTGGCACGTCTGCTCGCCGAACTGATGACCGACGAGCCCGAGGCCTTGGGCCTGTTGTCGCTCATGCTCCTGCATGACGCCCGCAGGGCAGGGCGATTGGACAGCGCTGGCGACATGGTGCTTCTCGAGGACCAGGACCGGGCGCTTTGGGACCCGGACGTCATCGCCGAGGGGTGCGCGGTTCTCGACGCCGCCTTGCGGCAGCGCCGGCCCGGTCCGTACCAGGTTCAGGCAGCCATAGCCGCATGTCACGCAACTGCGCCGACCGCGACGGCTACGGACTGGGCCGAGATCGCATCGCTCTACAAGCGGCTGAGCGAGATGGTCCCTTCTCCCGTCGTCGAGCTCAACCGGGCGGTGGCGGTGGCAATGGCCGAAGGCCCTGACGCCGGGCTCCGGTTGGTCGAGCGGTTGGAGCGGGCTGGCAAGCTGCCCGGTTACCACCTCCTGCCGGCGACTCGAGCAGACCTCCTGCGCCGGGCTGGGCGGCTCAGCGAAGCCCAGGCGGCCTACCGGGAGGCGCTCGCGCTCGTTGGGACGGACGCCGAACGAAGGTACCTTCTCCGCCGGCTCGGCGAGACCATGCCCACTTAGAGCTCGATGCCTAGTTTGCCTACTTAGAGGTCGATGCCTACCTATGAGTTCGACCGGATCCGGCGAGAAAGCTTCAGCACACTTCGCGCAGGCCGACACTATAGGCATGGCCACCATGAGCCGCGCTGGATGGCGGGCCGCGTTAATGTCGCCGGTCCGTTCCCCGCGCACGGGCAGCAGGAGCTCGAGCGGGGGCGCGCCCGCCTTGGTCTGGGCTTGCTACGCAGTCCTCGGGGCGGTCCTGTTCGGGTATTTCGTGTGGCTGGTCGTGAGCCCCAACGGCAATTACTCGGTACCGATCGACGGATGGCTTGTTGACGGGATAGACGTCTCGGGAGGCGTGTTGTGCCTGGTACGAGCCTTCAGCCGCCGTGGCCAGGACCGCGTCATCGTACTCGTCCTGGCTGCCTCGCTGTTCGCCTGGGCCTCCGGGGACATCGCACTTACGGTCCAGTCCCTGGGCGGGGCGACGCCCCCCGCTCCGCCGTCGGTACCCGACGTGTTCTACCTTTCGTTTTACCCCCTCGCCTACGTGGCCGTGGTCCTGTTCCTCCGCAAAGAGGTGCGCGGGCTCAGCCTGGCTAGCTGGCTCGACGGCATCGTGGCGGCGTTCGGGGCTGCCGCGGTCTGCGCCATGTTCGCATTTCACCGGATCCTGCTGACGGCCGGGGGGAGCGCCGCCGGGGTCGCCACCAGCCTCGCTTACCCGCTGGGCGACCTGCTGCTGCTGACGCTCATCGTGGGCGGCACCCACCTGCTGCCGCGCCACCGGAGGGCCCCCTGGGCGATGCTCGCCACAGGGATGGCGTTGAACGTCGTGGGGGACACTTTCAACCTGTTCGGGTCGACCAGCTTCGGGATGTCCAGGTTCGCGAACGTCACGAACAGCATCGCTTGGCCGTCTGCGATCCTGGTCATATCGATGGCGGTGTGGGTACGCCCGCAGAAAAATGTCCTCGTCGTACAGCGTCAGATCGGTTCGCTGCTGCCGGCGTTTGCAGCGACAGCCGCACTCGGGATCCTGATCGCCGGGACGGTACGCCACCCCGGGCCGGTGGCAGTGGGGTTGGCGACGGCGACCCTGGTCGTGGCCGGGGTGCGGGTGGGGCTCACCATGTGGGAGCTTCGAAAGCTGACTGAGCAACGCCGCATGGAGTCGATCACCGACTCGCTGACCGGGCTCGGGAACCGACGGCACCTCTTCCAGGTCCTCGACCAGTTTTTCGAGGAGCAGCGCAGCTCGGCAGTAGAGGACAAGCGCCAGCTCGCCTTTTTGTTCATGGACCTGAACCACTTCAAGGAGATCAACGACTCGTTCGGGCACCCTGCCGGTGACTTACTGCTCGAGCACCTCGGGGCACGCTTCATGGCTTCCCTCCGTGTGATCGACACACCGGTCCGGCTGGGCGGCGACGAGTTCGCCGTCGTCTTGATGGACGCGGACGCCACCGAAGCAGCGTCGGTTGCCCAGAGGCTGATGGCCTGCTTGGAGGAGCCGTTCGAGCTTGGATCCCTCAGCGCCAGCGTGAGCGCCTCCATCGGGGTAGCTCTCGCCCCGAACGACGCTACCGAGAGCGCGGCTCTCTTCTGGTGCGCGGACGTGGCGATGTACCGCGCCAAGGTGGCAGGAAAAGCCGTTGCGTTTTACGACCCCGTTCTCGACGACGACGACCAGTGGAGCCTTGTCGAGGATCTCCGCCAGGGGCTCGAAGAGGGTCAGCTGGTCCTGCATTACCAGCCCCAATTGAACCTCCAGAACGATCAGATCGTCGCGGTGGAAGCCCTCGTGCGCTGGTCGCACCCCAAGCACGGCCTGGTCCCGCCGCTCAAGTTCATCCCTTTGGCCGAAGAGGCTGGCTTGATGGGCCGCCTCACGGAGTGGGTGATCGATGAGGCGCTCCGCCAGTCCGCAAGTTGGCTGGGACAGGGCAACGAGGTAAGCGTCTCGGTCAACATCTCGGCGAGCAACCTGCTCAGCTCGGGGTTCGCCGGCGTTGTCGACGAGCTCCTGAGGCGCCACGGGGTGCCAGCCCGGCTCCTGGTGCTCGAGATAACCGAAACCACGGTCATCTCCGATTTCGACGGCTCCAAGGTTGTCATCGACGACCTGCTCGCGCTCGGGATCGAGGTGTCCATCGACGACTTCGGGGCCGGCTTCACGTCGCTTGCTCACCTGAGCGGGCTGTCTGTGCGCGAGCTCAAATTGGACCGCGTCTTCATAACGGGATTGGCCGCGGGCGGGCGGGAGCGTGACCTCCAGCTGGTGCGGTCCACGGTCGAGCTCGCCCACGCCCTGGGCCTCCGCGTGGTCGCCGAAGGTATCGAAGACGGCCCGACCCTGGCGCTGCTGTCCAACCTCGGCTGCGACCTGGCTCAGGGCTATTTCATAAGTAGGCCCAAGCCTGCAGCGGAGGTACCCTTCCGGCGCGCTTCGGCCGATGTCAGGGCCGCCGGCGTCGGCTTGCCGGGTTAGGGACCGCCCAACTTTTCCTGAGGGGCCCCTGCTACGTCGCCTCAGGTCCTCCAACGGGCGCCCGGGCGCCGGGACACGACAGACTGGGGGGCATGGAAGCGCTGCACGTCCTGGCGGTGATAGCCGGAGCTCTGCTTGCGCTCGTGACCACGGTGCATATTGTGCGGACCCTGGTGGTACCCCGAGCCAGCCGGACTCTCATGTCGCACATCGTCGACACCGGCGTAGACGCCATCTTCTTGATGATCGTGCGGCCGATGCGCAGCTACGCACGCAAGGACAAGGTGCTTGCCGCTCAGGGAGCGGCAGTTATCCTCGCTCAGCTGGCAGCCTGGTTGATCTGCTACGAGGTGGCTTACGCCCTGCTCCTATGGCCGTCGGTCGGCGGGTTCCCGAGCGCTTTCCGCCAGGCGGGCAGCTCGATGTTCACCCTGGGTTTCGCGTCCACGTCTTCGGCGGCCCCCACCGTGATCGACGTCATAGCGGCGGCCACCGGAGTGCTGGTCGTGGCGCTCCAGGTCGGCTACCTGCCGACCCTGTACTCGGCCTTCAACCGCCGCGAGACAGAGGTCACCCTGCTCCTGGCCCGGGCCGGGTCGCCCCCATGGGGCCCCGAGCTTCTCCTGCGTACCCGCTACGGGGTCGCGGTACGCAGCGATGACCTACCTGCGTTCTACAGCGGGTGGGAACGTTGGGCGGCCGACGTCGCGGAGAGCCACTCCAATTATCCCGTGCTCGTGCGCTTCCGCTCCCCCAACAAGCTTTCTTCGTGGCTCGTAGGGCTACTCGCAGTGATGGACTCGGCGGCGATGCTCCTGGCGCTGTGCCCCAGCCGTGAGCGCATCGAGCCGAGGCGGGCCCTGCGGATGGGCTTTACGGCGCTGCGCGCGATCGGTTCGGCATTAGGGATGGAAGTGGACGTGGACCCGGACCCCGACGCCGAGATCGATCTCGGCTTCGACGAGTTCGCCGCGGCAGTCGAACAGCTGCGAACCGTGGGCTTTCCGATGGACAGGGACGCAGCCGAGGCGTGGCCCCACTTCCGGGGGTGGCGTGTCAACTACGAATCATTGGCATACGCGCTCGCACGCCGTACCGATGCTGTCCCGGCACCGTGGTCCGGCCCGCGCCGTTGGCCCGCCGCCACGATACCGGTACAGCGCCCTCCAAACCGGGCCCCTTCAGCGGCAGTCTCAGAGCCAGCTGCGCAGGTCAAAGCGGCAGCGACCGAGGCGAACCCGGAGCTGAACTAAGGTATAAGTAAAGTGGCTATTTCTTACACGAACAAATCAAGTGCAACCGTCCGGGACCTCCGACGGGTCAACCGCGGCGCAGTGCTACGGCGCTTGTTCCTGGAGGGGCCGCTCAATCGCGTTGCCCTCGCGCAGCTGACCGGTTTGAGCAGCGGGAGCGTAACTAACGTGACCTCCGCGCTGTTGGAGGAGGGCCTCATATCGGAGGTCGGCCTAGAAGAGTCTGACGGCGGCCGCCCGCGGGTCCTGTTGCAGGTTAACCCCGACTTCGGAGGGATAATCGGCGTAGAAGTGGGGGAGACCCGCATCCGCGTTGAGGGTTTCGACTTGAGGATGGGGATCGCGGGAGTCGCGGACGTGGGCCTGCACCCCCAGCACCATGATGCCGAGGTCGTGATCGAGCAGATCATCCTCGCCATCGAAAAACTCCAGGGACAGTTCGACGCCGAGGGCAGGCGCTTGATCGGGGTCGGCGTTGCGGTGCCCGGGATAGTCGCCCACCTAGGCGGCGACGCCCGTGTGCATGCCCCCAACATCGGTTGGCGAGACGTCCCGCTCGAGCGCATGATCCGGGATAGGACCGGGCTCCCGGTCTTTGCCGACAACGGCGCCAAGGCACTCGGACAGGCAGAGATGTGGTTGGGCGCCGGACGCGGGGCCACTCACGCAGTGGTGGCGCTTTGGGGTACCGGGATCGGGGCAGCGATTTTTACGAACGGCACGATCTACCGGGGTGCAGCTTCGAGTGCCGGTGAGTGGGGCCATACCTGCATCGTGGTTGGTGGCAAGACCTGCCGCTGCGGGGCCGCAGGTTGCGTCGAGGCCTACATCGGCGCAGAAGCACTCCTGGAGGAGTGGTACCGCACGGATCCTGCTGCGACGCCGCCAACGGACCCCGATTCCGAGGAGTGGGCAGGTTCTTTTGTGGAAGCCGCGCTCACCAACAAGTCTGCTGAAGCTGCCCTCGACCAGGCCGCTGCGTATTTCGGTGCGGCAGCGGCCAATCTGGTCAACTTGTTCAACCCCGAAAAAATAATCGTCGGGGGTTGGATCGGTTTGAAGTTCGGCCCGAGGCTGCTGGACAAGATCCGCAAGCACGTGGACGACCAAGCTTTGGAGTACACGGCCAGCCGAGTGACCATAGAAATAGGCCAGCTTGGCTCAGAAGCGGTCGCTCTTGGTGCATGCACGCTTGTGATGGACGAGCTTCTGGCGAACGGTGGCACCCCGCCGGTTCCAGGATATTCCAAGTTCGGCAAGCTACGGCTGTCCTGAGGCTCAGCTCGCCGGGATGCTCCCTGTGCGGGCAAGCTCGCTGTACCAATAGCCGCTGTCCTTGACGATCCGTTCTTGGGTTTCGTAATCGACGTAAACGATGCCGAAGCGCTTTGAGTAGCCGAGCGCCCATTCGAAATTGTCGAGGAACGACCACACGAAGTAGCCCTGCACCGGCACCCCCTCGTCCTTGGCCTGCAGCACAGCCGCGACGTGAGACTTCAGATAGGACGTCCGGTCTTCGTCATGGACTGTCTTGCCCTCAGGTGTGTCGTCGTAGGAAGCGCCGTTCTCGGTCACGTAGATGGCAGGCAACTTGTAGCGAAGGTGCGCCTGAGTGATGATCCGGTGCAGGCCTTCCGGGCGGATGGTCCAACCCTCTATCGAAGTTTGCGGCATGTCGGGCTCGTCCACAATGGAGTAGCCCAACCAGTTATCGGTGGAGTTCCGCACGTAGTTGGTGAAATAGTAATTAACGCCGAGGAAGTCCGGTGGAACTCTGAGGGCTTCCATGTCATCCTCGTACCCGCGCGGCAGGTACTCCCGGATCCGGCTCTCGAGAGCGGCAGGGTAGCGGCCGTAAACGAGAGGGTCGACGAACATTGGGAAATTGCGCCACGCCTCGGCGCGTTCTGCTGCCGCGACGTCCTCCTCGGAATCGCTGGCCGGCCAAACTCCGACGTCATGGACAGCAAGCCCAACGGACAGGTTCGCGTCTACGGCCTTCGAGCGCATGGTAGCCGGCGACATGGGCGCGGATCTGGTGGTGGACGCAATGGCAAGCCTGAAAGATGTTGCGCATCCCTGGGGCATGATTGCCAACCAAGTGGCCCTCGTTTGCCACGACAAAGGGCTCATTCAGGGTCATCCAGAACTTGACGCGGTCGCTCAATGCGTTGCCTACTACAGAGGCGTACTCGCCGAACCAGTTCGCTATGTCAGGGTTTGACCACCCGCCGCGCCTGAACAAGGCGGCGGGGAGATCCCAGTGGAACAGGGTGACGAAGGGCTCTATGTCAGCCTCTAGCAGGCTGTCCACCAGGCGGTCATAAAAAGCGACCCCGGCACGGTTGACTTCACCGGTGCCCTCCGGGAGGATGCGGGGCCAACGTACAGAAAAGCGATAGCTGTTCAGGCCCAATTGCTTCATTAGTGCGACGTCCTGGGGCCATCTGTGATAGTGGTCCGCCGCGATATCGCCGGTTTGCCCCTGATAAATGGTGCCAGGCGTGTGGGAGAACTCGTGCCAGACGCAGCTACCGGCCCCGTCTGCCAGCGGCGAGCCCTCTATCTGGTAGGCCGCAGTTGCGGCTCCCCAGTAAAACTTGTTGTTGTTGTCGCCCTCAGGCTCCAGCACGCCGACCTCCTAGTGTCATTGGTTCCCGCCAGACTGGCGGCGTTTCAATTCGCGCCAGCCGATCAATACAGGACGCAGCGGACTTTGTGGTCCGGACCTACTTGGCGCCATTCGGGTAGCGCAGTCCGGCATTCTGGGCGTACCTGCGGGCAGCGCGGCGCAAACGGGCAGCCCTTCGGCAGGTCCGTCAGGTCGGGCGGGTCACCTCGCGCCTCGAAATGGGTTTCCCTGGCTGAAGTGTGCGGCCGGGTCTGGCGCCGCTCGGCGGAGCAACTGGGTGTAGGGGTGCCGTGGCTCGCCCATGACCTCATCCGCGGGACCGACTTCCACGAGATGGCCGGCGTACATTATGGCGATCCGGTCGCTCATATAGGAGGCACCGGCCAGGTCGTGGGTCACGAACACGATCGAAAGAGTTTGGCGGTCCCGCAGGTCCAGGAGAAGGTTCATAATGCTGAGCCGGATCGACACATCGAGCATCGACGTCGGCTCGTCAGCCAGGACCAGTGACGGGCGCGCTGCGAGGGCGCGCGCCACGCCGACTCTCTGGCGCTGCCCGCCGGAGAGCTGGTAAGGGTACCGCCTCAGGAAGTCGGCCGGTGGCACAAGGCCTACTTCGGTAAGCAGTTGGTTGACGGCTTCCGGTTGCGCGTGCTTCGGGACGACGCCGAATGTGGTGAGCGGTCGCGAGACCGTGTACTTGACTTTGTGCAACGGGTCGAGCGAAGTGTACGGGTCCTGGAAGATCATTTGCACCTGGCTCCGGTGCTCGCGGCAGGCGGCGTTGGCTGGGCCTGGGCGGCATCGGTTGGCCGTTTATCGAGACTTGGCCCGCTGTCGGCCTTTCCAGGAACGCTACAGAGCGGGCAAAGGTGGTCTTGCCCGACCCGGACTCGCCGACAAGGCCGAGCACTTCCCCCGCTGCGACCGAGAGGTCGACGTCGCTGAGAGCGCGGACGATCTTGGCTTTGCCGACCTTACCCACGGAATAGGTCTTGGTGAGCCCGCTGACTTGGAGGACGGGGATCGGCCCTGGCGTCGTCGGTCCCCCAGGCAAGCCGTTTGCTACCTAGTGCGCTAACCAACGCTGGCCTCTTTCTGGCTGAACAGGTGGCAGACGACCCGGTGGCCCGCGACCGGGGTGATTTCTGGCGGGTCGATGACATCGCATACACCCGGGATGAACTTGGGGCAACGGGGGTGATATGAGCACCCGGTCGGGAGCTGGCTCAGGTCGGGCGGTTGACCCGTCAAGCCCTCCATGCGCTTGTGCGCGGAGCCGACGGGCGGGAAAGCGTTCATCAACCCGACCGTGTAAGGATGGTCGGGGTGCTCGTAGAGCTCCTGTGCAGGAGCTTCCTCGATTATGGCACCGGCGTACATAATCGCGATCCGGTCGGCGATCTCGACAAGCAGCGAAAGGTCGTGGGTGATGAACACGACGCCGAAGCCGAACTCCTGGCGGAGCTCGTTGAGCAGTTCGACTATCGAACGCTGCACGACGACGTCGAGTGCTGTCGTCGGTTCGTCAAGGAAGAGCAATTTGGGCTTCAAGACCACCGATAGGGCGATCACGGCGCGCTGGCGCATCCCACCGCTCAACTGGTGAGGGTAGGCATCGAGGAAACGTTCGGGAAGCTTGACCCGCTCGAACATCTCCTTGGCGCGGGCCATGGCTTCGTCCTCTGAGCGGACGCCGTGCGCCTTCATGGCGTCAAGGAACTGTGCCTTGATACGCGTCATAGGGTTCAGGACGTTCATCGATGCCTGGAACACCATTGAGATCTGTGCCAGGTGGAGCGCTCGCATCTCTTCCCGGCCCACGTCCCTCAGGTCCTTGCCTTCGAAAAGGACATGGCCCGAAAGGATCCGCCCCGGAGGGTCGAGCAGCCCTGCCGCCGCCATGGCCAGCGTTGACTTGCCGCAGCCGGACTCGCCGGCGATCCCTACGACCTCTCCTGCTCCGACCGAGAGGTTGACGCCCCTCACGATGGTCGTTGTGTGCCTCTCGTCCCAGCCGTAACCGACGTGAAGGTCGCTGATTTCGAGCAGGGTCATCAGGTCCCTCCTCGAGCCGGTGTGAGCTCACCGGGCGGCGGAGGCACCAGTGGGCTTGTCGTCGTCGACTGGGGCTTCGCGCCGGGTACGCCGGCTTGGGTGGTCCGGGCGGAGGACCTCACGGGGTCGTTCCTACGCAAACGGGGGTCGGCCACCTCGTCGACGGCAAAGTTGAGCAGGCCGAACCCGGTACCGAGCAGCAGGATGCATATACCCGGGAGGAGCAACCAGAGCCACAGATGGAGAAGGAAGGCCGTGTCGTTCTGCGCCTCGTAGAGCATCGACCCCCAGGTCAGCTGGCTGATATCGCCCAAGCCGAGGTACTGCAGGACCGTGTAAGTAAGGACGCCATAGAGCGCGGCGCCGAAGAAGTTGGCTGCCAGCACCCCGAACATGTTGGGGACGACGTGGAAAACGACGATGCGCAAGCGCCCTTCGCCGGACATTCGGGCCGCTTCCATGAAGGGCCGGTCTCGGAGCGAGATGGCCTGGGAACGAAGGACCCGGGCGCCCCAGGCCCAACCGGTGATCGTAAGGACCACAATGATCGTGTTGACGCTCTTGTTCTGCACGTATGCGACGATGACGATCAGCAGCGGGAGCCCCGGTAGCACCAGGAAGATATTGGTTATGGTCGAGAGCACGCCGTCGACCCAGCCGCCGACGTAGCCGGAGAACACACCCATAAAAAGCTGGACGACCGAGATCAGGGCCCCGGTCACGAGCGCCACTATCAGAGTCGCACGCGACGAATAAATGAGCTGAGAAAAGATGTCCTGGCCCTCCGGCGTGGTGCCGAGCAGGTGCGCCGCGCTCACATGGGCCAGCGGGGTGAAATTGATGTTGTTGGGGTCATGGGGGTCGATCACGCCGGCGAAAATGGCCATTAGCGCGAAAAACACAAGGATTCCCAGGCCCGTAACAGCCTTCTTGTTGCGAAGGAAGGCTCTCAAGTCCTTCCTCCCAGGCGGATGCGAGGGTCGAGATAGACATAGACGAGGTCCGATATGAAGTTCGCCAGCAGCACCCCTAGGACGATTATGAGGAAGATCGCCTGCATGAGAGGGTAATCCTCGGCCTCGACCGCAGCCAAAAGCTGGTCTGCGATGCCGGGGTAGTCGAAGACGACCTCGATAGCAATGGCGCCTGCGACGACGAAGCCCAGTGAAAGAGCGAAGTTGGTAAACACAGGCAGGATTGCGTTGCGCGCGGCGTAGCGCGTGGCGACTATGCGGTCCGGCAGGCCTTTTGCGCGGGCGAACTTGACGAAATCGTCGCTCATCACGGTGACCATCGTGTTGCGCATCAGGATTACGTAGCCGCCCAGCGAGACGGCGACCAGGGCAACCGCTGGCAGGATAGACGCTTGGATGATCGCCCAAAGGCCGGACAGGCTCGCGAGCTGGCGCTGCTCGACCTCGTTGGTGCTGGAGACGTTGAACCAACCGAACCGGTAAGCCATGAAATAGAGCAGCAGGATGCCCAACCAGAACGCCGGCATGGCCTGTAGCATCACGCCGGTTGGGACCAGGATGCTGTCGAAGAACCCGCCCCGCCGCCAGGCCGCCATTGCGCCGATCGCTGTGCCCACTACGAAGGCGATGACCACCGCACAACCTACGAGCCCGATGGTCCAGGGCAGCTCCTGTCCTATAAGGGTGCTTACCTTTTCGGGGTATTCCGAGATGGACAGGCCGAAGTGGCCCAAGGCGGTCTGGTGGATGTAGGTGAAGTACTGCGAGATCGCGCTGTGGGTGTTGTCAAGGCCGTACGCCTTGGCGATCGCTTTGGCCGCCGAGGGGGAGATCTGGCCGCCCTGGGCGCCCAGCTTGCCCATCATGAGCTCGAGCGGGTTGCCCGGCATAAGCCTCGGCAGTGCGAAGTTGACGGTGAGAGCGACCCACAACGTGAGCAGCAGGAGCCCGACCCGCCTCAGTAGGTATTGCACCCGGTCCCTACCCCTCCGTCTTCACCTTGCCGTTCACCTGAAAGGGAAGGGCGCACCCTGAGGTGGGCCCGCTCCCTGCGTAACTCACTTGATGCAGCCTCGGTTTATCTGAGCTTTACTCGGCGATCAAGCTGAGGCTAGCCCAGGTGGACGTTGAGGAACATCAGCTCAGCGCCGGTTTGGTTGTCAGGTGGTTCGCCGGCGTTATAAGGGTTCTTTTGGCTCGGCCAGCCGGTGAAGTAACGGGTCGAGTAGTCGGTCCAGTTGGCCCTACCGGTGAGGGGGATGACTGGGACGTTCTGCAGGACGGACTTCGCAACTGTGGCCATGTCGGCTTTCTGCACCGAAAGGCTGCTCGTCGACGCGTAGCTGGCGAGGGCGGCATCGACCGTCGGGCTCGACCAACGCTCCCAGTTGAACCCCGTGCTGGCGGTGCCGTCCGGCACCATCTCATTGGAGTCCAGCAGGTCGTAGTACTCGTAGTAAGGCGTTGCATTGTTGTTGTTGGACCACGAGACTGCGAACTGATAGGTGCCGTCGAGGATCGAGGGGTAATAGGTTGACCAAGGCTCCTGGTCGACCGTTGAACTTATGCCGATCTGCTTCAGTTCCGACTGGAGCGTTGTGGCGACCGAAATGAAGTCAGTCCACCCGGCTCCGATAAGGATCTTGAGGGTCGGTATCACGTTGCCAGACGGGTCCTCGAGTTGTCCGCCCACGAGCTTGTAGCCGTTGCTCTCGAGCAGTGTCAACGCAGCCGACGGGTTGTAGCTCCACTCCAGCGAGCTGACCGACGACGGGACCCACGAGCTGACTTGGCCCGTCGTGATGCCGGATTCGTTGGCAGCAGGAAGGGCCCCGAAGTACGCCAGGTTGGCGACCTGGGTCGTGTTGACCGTCATGGCGACTGCCTTGCGGAAATTGACGTCGTTGAACGGCGCGGCGGCGTCGTTCATGTAGAGGATGTTGTCCTCGTAGGCCGGCCAATAAATCTTGTTCCAGGGGTGGGCGGACTCAAAAGTAGCCGGGGCGTCGGTGATGTAGTCGTAGGTATAGGCGGCGTCACCGTTGAGCACCAACAGCTCGGCTGTGTCGTCCGACTTGACTGCTTCGTAAGTAACGCCACTCACGTACGGCTCGCCGGCCTGCCAGTAGTTGGGGTTCTTCACGTAACTAACGAAGGTCGGCTCGTAGGACTTGAGCAGGAACGCCCCCGTACCTACGGGATGAAGGTTGGGGTAGGTGATCGGGGTCCGAGATCTTCGACCAGATGTGCTTGGGGATGATCAGCTGCTTAACGATGTTCGGCGCGTTGACGATGCTGGCCGTCTTGAACGTCAGCACCACGGTGTTGGGAGCCTTCCCCACGCTCGCCGATTCGAGGCCTGCGGCCCAGAGCCCATTTATGTCGAGCGCCGGGTACTTGTGGATGTAGTTGAACGTGAACGCCACGTCAGCAGCGCTGAACGGTTTGCCGTCGTTCCAGTCGACCCCGGTGCGGGTATCTATCGTCAGTGTCTTCCCACCGTTGGACCAGGTCCAGCCTGTGGCTAGAAGGTCGGTAATAGCCCCCGTATAGGGGTTATCGTACGCGAGGCCCTCGTAGAGCAGGCTCAGGGTACCACCGGCGGTGGAACCGGCTTGGCCCGGGTTGAGCGGGTTGAAGTTGTCTGGGATCGTAACCCAAGGCATCACAACGTGCAGCACCCCACCGTGTTTGATGCTGGCGGACGCACTAGCCGTTGCCGTGGGCCCCAGCGACAGCATCATCGTCAGGCATGCGCCGCTCGTGAGCACGGCAAACAAGCGTGATTTCCTCATTACTTGTTTTCCTCCTCTTTCCAATTTTCCTTAGCTCGCCCCCGGCTTTGGCCCCTCGGGAGGGTCTAGGCCGCCCCCGAGTTCGAGCTGGCGGGAGGTGGTGGTGCGCCACCCGAAGTTTGAGCGTAGTTTAAGGCTTGAACGGAGTCAAGTAGCCCCCCTCCTCAACGGGCATTAAAAAGCAGGTTGACCTGCAAGAACGAGTGGGAGAGGGACCACCGGACGGCCCTCGATGGGGCTCAGCCGACCGAGCGGAGGGGTGCCAGAGGGGGTTCTTGAGGGTACCGGGGGAAGCCGCTCAGCCGACGCGGCTGGCCAGCACGAAGAAAGCCGGGTTAAGGGGGATTATTTGGACGTCCGCGCCGGTATAGGGCGCCTGGACGATCTCGCCGTTGCCGACGTACATAGCCACGTGTTCGCCGGGGTCGGCCGGGAAGACCGAGATCCCCCGGCTCGAGGTCCGACATCGGGATCTGAACGGTGTCGTCGTACTGGCTGCCGCTGTAATGAGGCAGGCTAATGCCGGCTTGCGCGTAGGCCCACTCGACCAGTCCCGAGCAGTCGAACTCTCCCGGGCCCGCAGCCCCCCAGACATAGGGGTCGCCTACCCTGCTCTCTGCAGCTTGCACGGCTGTCGCGGCCGCCGAGGACACGCCGGGAATGGCTGCGGTGGAGTCAACCGGGCTGGTGGCCGGGCTTGATGTCGCCGTGTCTTGGGCCTGCCGAGCCGCAGCCGCAGCCGCAGCAGTTGCCGCGGCCTCCGCGCTTGCAGCTGCCGCCGCTGCAGCAGCCGCCGCCGCCGCCCTCTCTTCAGCCAGGCGCTGAGCTTCCGCCCTTTCTTGGGCCGCCAATTCCTCTGCTTCGATTTGCGCCACAAGCTGCCCGATCTGGCCTTTCACACCTTCTTGCAGGGAGACCAGTTGGTCCTCGGCGGCTTGTACTTGCTGGCGGTCTGCCTCCAGCCGGCGGACCTGCTTTGCGGCAGCGTTCCTCGCGAGCTCGAGCTGCGCCCTGGCGGTGCTGGCCACTGCTGCGGCTAGGCGGTAGCTGTCGAGCGCGTCTGACTGGTCAGCTGCAAACGTCGCTTCGAGCTCCTGGCGGACCAATGCGTCGTTGAGGTTGCCCAGGGGTACAGAGCCAACTCCTCCGAACTGCGGCCCGGCGCCTACGTAGGCTGCCACGGCGTCCTGGCGGAGGTTGGTAACCGCACGGCCCTGGTCCGCCACGGCAGCTTTCAGCTGCTTCGCCGCCGCCGCTACGCGGGCATTGGCCTGCTGCAAGGCAACGACCCCGCCGTCGTACTGTTCGCCAAGGGCCGCCTCCCGTCTGACCTAGAGCGGAGATGTTGCTCGCGAGCACCTGGGCTTCGGCGCGTAAGTTGGCGAGCTGGTCGGCGCCGGCTGACGGAACTGCCTGGCTGAGGGCAGTTGAAGCGACCAGAAGGGCCGCGACCACCAAACCGACGTTGCGACGTAAATGCGGTTTTAGCGGCGTCACAACCCTCGGAACGCTATGTGAAAAGTAAGGCCCTGGTCAAGGACCGCTTGATAGTGCTGCTCAGGCGGGGTGCGAATTGGGCAAAATGGCACGTTTGACATTTTCAGAAACGCTGTTAGCGCGTTTGGGATAGAGGTACCTCGTTTTTCCGTCCCGCTCAGCGGCTGTCGCTTAAAGGCGCTCAACGATCATCTAAAGGCGCTCAACGATCATCGCCATGCCCTGGCCACCGGCGACGCACATGGTTTCGAGCCCGACGGTGGCGTCGGCCGTGTTCAGGCCGTTGAGCAGGGTCGTCATGATCCTTGCGCCGGTCATACCGAAGGGGTGCCCGAGGGCGATCGCGCTTGGTTCATAGGTCTATGCCATCATGGCTGTTGCAGCCTCTTAGAGCGAGGCGAGGTTGACGTCGGCGGCGACGGTCGAACCTGCTCGGACCTCCACTACCGAAAAGGCGGCGCCGAACGCTGTCGCACAGACCGTGTAGGGCCCCTCCGGGACCTCGGAAAAGCGGAAGCTGCCGGCCCCATCGGTCCCGGTAGTTGCGACGACCGTGCCGGTCCCGTCGCTCAGGGTTACCTGCACACCAGGCACCCACTCACCGCCCGGTCCCGTCACCGCTCCGTAAAGGTGGCCTACCCCAACCAAAGCGACCTCGATCGTCAGCGTTTGGGCGCGGTCGCACAAGGACCGGTACTTCCGCTGTCCGGTAGCCGTCATGGTGGACCACGAGGTCGTAGCTACCCTCGACCACGTCCGTGAGCGAGAAACGGCCGTCCTTACCGGTCCGGTATTGAGCCGCGACGTCCCCGTCCGGGCACACGAGCTCGAGGTCCACGCTCATCGGCGAGCCGTCCTTGGCGGTGGTTACCTTGCCGGTCATGGAGCCGATGCCGAGGAGGATGATCATGACGGCGCGCCTCCTCGGAGCTCAGCGCGAACGTACTGGCGGCGGGCCTGAAGTGCGGCGCAGCGGCTATCAGCGTATAGATGCCTTCCCGCATGTCACCGACTGCGAACCAGCCGTCCGAGCCTGCGATAGCGTGGCCGGCCTCGTCGCCGTCCGTGGTGACAAGGGTCACCAGCGCGCCGGCCAAGGGCTCACCAGTGGCCGCGGCGACCTGGCCACGCACCGATCGTCGCGGTTGTACCGGTGGTTCCGCCATCGTCTCGTCCGCTGACAGGCTCGCCACGGGCACGTCCGCATGGACGATCGGGCCGACATCATTGCCCGGTTCCTCATCCGGTGCCTGCCAAGCAGCATCTGATGCCTGCCACCCGGCCCACCCTGGCCATGCATGCACTGCCGGGATGCTTGCGACCGACGGGGGCACCGGAGCCGCCTCGGGCTCGGTGGCCAGTACGTCGGGGACCGGTGCCTCGGCAACGGGTGCTTCGCCGACCAGCGTGTCGAGGGCCAGTGCGTCGGGGGCCAGTTCTTCCGCAACAGGTGCGTCAGGGGCCAGAGCCTCGGCTACAGGTTCTTCGGTGGTCAGCGCATCGAGGGCCGGTGCGTCGGGGGCCAGTGGGTTGCGGGCCAGAAGCCTCGGTGGCCACTGCGGCCAGTTCCCTCAGCCTGGCCAGCTCGCCGACCATGGTGAGCTCGTCGATCCTGGTGTGCTCGTCGGGTGGGGGGGTAGTTGCCACCGTTATGCCGAGCGCGGCCAAGGTGGCCGCCGTCGATGTCTCGGGCTCAGCTGCTTCGGCCACTGCCGGTTCGGGCCGGGCACCGTTTGCCGATGGCGCGGTCGTACGCCCAGTCGCAGCTTCGATACCCAAGCCATCGCTCACCGAGCTCTGCCTTCGCAGCTGGCTCGCTGCGTTCCTCGGGACATCGCTCGAACGGGTCGACAGTGCCAGCACGGCCGAGGCCAATGCGACAAAGGCCGCCGCGAAAAAGACATCATGAACCGCCGCGGCGAACCCCGTATGGATTATCGGCACGATTTGCGAGCGGACCGCGGCGGGAGCGGAGCTCACGGCTTGTGCCGTGTGGCCGTCGAGCACGAGGTTCGCGATGGAGGGGTTTTCATTGGCGAGCTGCGGGAAACCGGCCGTGCGTTGTGAAATGTTGTCGTTCAGTTTTGTGGCGAAGATCGCACCGAACACTGCGATCCCAGTCGCGATCCCTATTTGGCGGAAGGTCGAGATGGTCCGGGAAGCAGCGGCCGCAATGGCAGGTCGGACCGTCGCTGCGGCGGCGTAGGCCAAGCGAGGGTTGACCAGTTCGAGGCCCACACCGGCGACGATCAATCCCGGAACAAGCTCGGACAAGCTCCCAGCCGCGGACAACCGGCTCATGAGCCACAAGCCGGCGGCTACCAGCACGAGCCCGCTGCAAATTAGGAGCCTCACAGGGATGTACCTGTCCAGGAACCCGGTCAGCGGGAGGAACGGCAAGGTCACGCCCGTCAGGAGGAGCAGGTGGGTACCAATGGTTAGCTCCGAGTAGCCCTGGTCGAACGACATGTAAACGACGAGGCACAGGACCGGGCCGAGCACTGCCATGGAAAGCCCGAAGGCAGCGATCGAACTGCCCGTGAACGTTCGCTGGCGGAACAGGGACATGTCGAGCAGCGGAGCGCGCGCCATCGTCTCCCAGGCGATGAACGCGATCAGCAAAAGAGCGGTCATGACGAAGCAAGCCAGGACCCCGCTCCCGTAGAAGCCCATTGACCGACGTCGTGGACCGCACCAGACCGGTCACGAGGATAGCGAAGGCTCCAGTGGAGAGGATGAAGCCCAGCCAGTCAAAGACCGGCACACGATTGCCTCTATCGTCCCGCCTGGTCCGCCGCCTGCGCGCACCGGGAACTGTCGCGCCGCCCGAGACGGTCGCGCCGCCCGAGACGGCCGCGCCGCCTTGGTCCAGCAAAGGTTCCTTGATGGCAACGAACCCGATCAGGAGTGCCAGCACGGAGACCGGTACGTTCAGCCAGAACAGCCAACGCCAGCCAATAGTGGACGCGATCTCGCCGCCCAGTAGGGGAGAGGCGGCGACGGCAACTCCGGTGACGGTTCCCCACACAGCGAGGGCGGCCCGCCCCCGTGCCTCGCGGAAGGTCTCGGTCAGCAGTACTGAACCCGTGGCGAAGAGCAATGCGCCGCCTATGCCCTGCACTACGCGCGCCCCGATCAGCGCCAACGGCGTCTGGGCGAGGCCGCCGACGACAGACCCGATCGCAAACACGGCCAGGCCCCCGAGGAAGACAGGGCGCCGGCCGACTATGTCCGTTATGTGGCCCGCGGTGAGTACCAATGCTGCGAGCGTGAGCACAAACGCTTCTAGTACCCACTCGAGTTCTGGGAACGAAGCGTTGAGGCTGTGGCGGACCGCCGGCAGAGCCACGGCGACCGCCATGAAATCGAGCAACATCATGACCGTCGCCAGGCTCACGGCGGCAAGCGCGCCCCAGCGGTTGACCACCCCGGTAGTGCCCAGGCCAGCAGCAGCCCGACCGGGCACGGTCGGCACTAGTGCTGGCGTTGGTCTATTTGTTTCCGGCGCAACGGTCTTCCCTATAAGGCAACGATACTTGGAAAGTGCTGGTCGACTACGCCCTGCGGCTGCCGCGACGCCGATCGCACGGACCGTGTGAGCGTTGCACGCCCAGTCCGCGGCACCCGCCCCGCGGCGTGGCTCACCCTTTTCCTACTGTTCGTCCTTACATCGAGAGCTACCCTTTGTGGGATGAGCGCTGTAAGTGAAACTGCCGTCGCTCCGCCGAAGCCGCTTCTTGACGGCGACCACGAGCGCATGGCCCACATCGTGTTGGAGGGCGTGTCGACAGACGAAGGCGAGTTCGTCTCCGCCGGGCCGACGGTTGTCGAAGGCATCGTGATGGGCACCCCTGTCAGGGCCTTGTGCGGCAAGATCTGGGTGCCGGGCCGAGACCCCAAGAAATACCCCCTGTGCCACACCTGCAAAGAGATCGCCGAGCAGATGGGATGGGCGGTACCGGCCACCTGACCGGCTAGGCCCTCAGCGACCTCGTGCTATCTCATGCCATATCAGGGCGGCCCAGCTGAAGTTCTCGGTCCCGAAGCGCCATCTGGGGAGCGAAACACGCGCCACGCAACACAAAAACTCCCCAGAAGGGCCAAGGACGCCTAGACGGCGGCCCGCTCCGCTGCCGAAACCCTAAGCCGGCGCCTCAGCCGCCCTGGGCCGGCGCCTCAGCTGCCGGGGGCCGGCTCCTCCGCCTCGTCGAGGGCCTGGGCCAAGGTGTGCCAGGACAGGGTCGCGCACTTGATCCGGACCGGGAACTTCACGACTCCCTGAAGTGCCTCGAGGTCGCCGAGGGCGACGCCTTCGTCGGCAGCGACTTCGGCCCCGGTCCGTTCCGGTCCGGTCTTGTCGCCTTCGTCGCTGCCTGGCCCGTCCAACTGCTGCACGTGGAGCGACATCATGGCCCGGAACGCCCTGATCGTCGAGCGGGCCTGAGCGACCGTCTTGCCCTTTACGGCAGCGGACATCATGGAAGCCGAGGACTGCGAGATGGAGCAGCCTTGGCCGGCAATCTTCAGGTCGGTGATGACATCGCCGTCCACGTCAAGAAAAACGACGATCTCGTCGCCACAAAGGGGGTTAAAGCCCTCGGTCCGTACAGCAGGCGGCGACTCCAGCTCGCCTCTGTTGCGAGGGTTGCGGTAGTGGTCGAGGATTATTTCCCTGTAAAGGTCTTCAAGTCCTGGCATGACAGCTCCGAATGCTCCGGTTTTTCAGCCGAAAAGGGCGTCGGCGCCGTGGATGGCGTCGACGAGGGCATCGACATCGGCCTCGTCGTTGTAGACCGAGAACGATGCCCGCGCAGTGGCGCCAACCCCGAGGCAGCGCATAAGCGGTTTGGCGCAGTGGTGGCCGGCACGCACGCAGACCCCGACCTCGTCGAGCACCTGGGACAGGTCGTGGGCGTGGATGTCCTTGTACGAGAAGCTGACGATCCCCGCCCGCACCGCCGAGGGGGGAGGGCCGTAGATGACGATGTCGTCACCGTAGCGTTCCTTGAGCGCCTTCATGGCGTAGGAGGTCAGGGCCTGTTCGTGGGAACGGACCGCTGCCATCCCGATGCCCCGGAGGTAGTCGATGGCGACCCCTAGCCCGATGGCCTCGGCGATCGGAGGAGTGCCGGCCTCGAACTTCCAGGGGATGTCGTTGGTGGTGAACCCGTCGAGGCGCACATCGCGGATCATCTCGCCCCCGGTCAGGAACGCCGGCATCGCTTCGAGCAGCTCGCGCCTGGCCCACAGGGCTCCGATCCCGGTTGGCCCCAGCATCTTGTGGCCGGTGAAGGCCACGAAATCGGCCCCTAGGTCCAGTACATCGGTCGGCAGGTGGGGGACATACTGAGCGCCGTCCACGAGAACGAGCGCGCCGGCGGCGTGCGCGGCGTCCACCAACGTGCGCACCGGGGGAAGAGTCCCGAGCACGTTAGAAGCGCCCGTGACCGCCAGCAACTTGGCGCCGTCGAGCACCTGGACGAGGTTGCCGAGGTCGAGCGTGCCGTCGTCGCCGAGGCGCAGGAAACGGAGCTGGGCCCCTGTTCCTCACGCAGTTGGAGCCAAGGGACGAAATTGGCATGGTGCTCGATCTCGGTCGTCACGACCACGTCCCCAGGCCCGATGTTCTTGCGTCCCCACGAGTAGGCGACGAGGTTGATGGCCTCCGTTGCGTTCTTCGTGAACACCACTTCGTCCGGTGAGCTCGCTCCTATGAAGGTGGCCACCTTTGCCCGAGCTTCCTCGTAAAGCCTCGTGGCTTCCTGAGCTATCTCGTAGACACCCCGATGGACGTTTGCGTGCGTGGTCTCGTAGTAGCGGGACATGGCTTCGATCACGGCCAGCGGCTTTTGCGAGGACGATGCGGTGTCCAGGTACACGAGACGCTTGCCGTGCACCACGCGCTCCAGGATCGGGAAGTCCTTTTTTATGCGGGCAACGTCGAGCGGTGCAGCGAGCGAGCTCACCTCCATGCTTCGTAGCCTTCCTCTTCGAGCCGGCGAGCCAGTTCGGGACCGCCGCTTTCCACGATGCGCCCGTTGACGAGCAGGTGCACCGCGTCCGGCGCCAGAAGGCTCAGGATCCGCTGGTAATGGGTTATAAGTAGGACGCCGAGGCGGGGCCGAGCGGCCCGCACTTCCCCGACACCGGAGGCCACCACTTTGAGCGCGTCGATATCGAGGCCCGAGTCGGTTTCGTCAAGAACGGCGAAATCGGGCTCCAGCACAGCCATTTGGAGCACCTCGTTGCGCTTCTTTTCCCCGCCGGAAAAGCCCTCGTTCAGGTAGCGGTCGCCGAAGGAAGCGTCCATGTCGAGCTTGCGCATCCACTCCATGATGCCGAGGCGCAGCTCGAGGACCGACAGCTCGACGCCTTTGCGTGCCGAGAGCGCTTGGCGGAGGAACTGGACCAGCGGCACGCCGGCGATCTCCTCCGGGTACTGGAACGCCAGGAAAATGCCCGCCTTGGCACGAGTTTCCGTCGGCCACTGGGTGATGTCCTCGCCCTTGTAGAGGATCTGTCCTTGCGTCACCTCGTACCCGGGCGACGCAAGAAGGGACTTCGCCAGCGTCGACTTGCCGCCGCCGTTAGGCCCCATCAGGGCGTGCAGTTCACCAGCCGGGACCACCAGATCTACGCCACGGAGGATCTCTGTGCCCTGGACAGAAACGTGCAGGTCGCGGATTTCGAACAGGGCCGGTTCGACGGGCGCGCCAAGCGGACCGGCGGCAGTCTCGAGGGAGGCGGCGGCAGTCTCTGAAGAGGCGGCGGAGGGGGTCGTGAGTGGCATCAGGGACCATGATATTAGCCGGGCGGGTATTACCACTACGGCCGTAGTGGAAAATAGTCAGCCGGATATCCGCCACCGTCGCGGGACGTGCGCTATAGACTTGGACTACCGAAGAAAGGAGGTGGTCCAGCTGAGCAGTAGTCAACGATCTGGGACCTCGGAGGTGGCTGGCCGCTAAGCGGCCTGCTGGACCGCCTGGTTAGTCCAAGCCAGACACCCAGGAGATGCCGGCCGGGAGTTGGTCCCCCTCGGTAAACCAAACGGCCTCGCCTGCCCTTTCCAGTTAGTCAACACCGGGGGACGCCAAAGTGTGCGTTCCCCGGTGTTTTACTGTCGGTGGTCGTTCGCCTACCGCGGTCCTATAGCCTGGCGGGATGCCAAAAGAGGAGCCGGCCAGCACGAGCGGGGCGGCCGGTCCTGGTGCTCCCAAAGGCACCAACGGTTGGGGCGGTGGTCGGGCAGCGGGGGAGGCTCTGAGCCTGACCCAGCCCGACGGGCCCACGTTGAGCGGCTACTTGGCCAGGCCCAGTTTTTCGGCGGCATCCGGGTCGGGGCGCGACGGGATAGTCCTATCGCACGGTTTCCCCGAGCCGCAGCAACGGGCGGGCACGCCGAGCTACGGGTACCCCCAGCTGGCCGCACGCCTGGCCGCCGAGACGGGCGCCGCCGTCTTGACCTTTGACTTCCGGGGCACGGGGGCTTCGGGGGGCGATTTTTCGCTTGGAGGGTGGCGGGCCGACCTGGTAACGGCCGTCGAGACCATGCGAGCTGTCCCCGGCATAGAGACGATCTGGCTCGTCGGTTTTGCAGCAGGGGCCACGCTGTCGATCTGCGCCGCCGGCGAGGACCCCTCCATCGGCGGCGTGGCAGCGTTTGCTCCCCCCGCCGAGTTCCTCGAGCGCGGCGGCGACCCTCGCAAGTTCGTAGCCCAGGCCAGGGCGGCCGGGGTGATCCGTACGAGGGGCTACCCGCCCGACGTGGGGGCCTGGGCCCGGGAATGGCGCGAGGTCCGCCCAACCGAGCTCGTGGCCAAGGTGCCCCCGCGGCCGTTGTTGATCGTGCATGGCGCTAACGACGACATCGTGCCGCTCACCGACGCCCGGGAGCTGGCTGACGCAGCCAGGCCTACGGCTGAGCTGCGCGTTCTCGCCGGTGCCGGCCACATGCTCCTGCACGACCCGCGCGCCATAGCGCTCCTGCTCGGGTGGTTCGACCGTCACCTCGGGTCGGCCGCTGTCGGCCCTGAGGGCCCTTGACGGCCCCGGCGGGCGACCGCCAGAGATACCCCGGAGCCGAGCGCTACGAGCTAGGGGCCAGCGCCGAGGCCTTGGCCTTGGCCGCCGCCTTCAGCTGAGCCTTGTGGGCACGAACTCGGAGCAGCGACTCCTTGCTCGTAATGTCCGCGACCGAGAAGTTAGTGCCTTTGTCGCCAAAGGGTTTGCTGACCTCCTGCCACCCTTTTGGGCGCACCCCGAGCTGCTTGCCGAGCAGCGCCACGAAAATCTTGGCCTTCTGCTCACCGAAGCCGGGTAACGCTCGCACACGCCGGAGGAGCTCGGCGCCGCTGGAGGCGCCCTCCCACACTCGGGCGGCGTCCCCGCCGTATTCGTCCACAATGATCTGGCAGAGCTGCTGGGCCCGGCCGGCATTCGAAGCCGGGAAACGGTGGAGCGCCGGCCTCTCCGAGAAAACAGCTGCGAGCTCGGCGGGGTCCATCGCTGCGATCGCTCCTGCGTCGAGCTGGCCACCGAGGCGGTCCCGCAGGTCCCGGGGAGAGCTGAAGGCTCGCTCCAAAGGGACCTGCTGATCGAGGACCATGCCTATCAGCAGCGCGAGTGGGTCCTCGGAGAGCAGTGCGTCCGCTTCTGGGTCGCCGCTTAGGTAGAGCGCCATTCGAGAAGCTTATGCTGCCGGCGAGCTAGTGGCCCCCGGTCGTGAGAGCTGCTTGGCCAATCCTCCGCCAACAGCCGCTCCTTCGAGCCGCGAGCCGACACCGGTGACGAGCCGCATGCCACCTGCGCGCTTCGCCTCGTACATGGCCGCATCGGCTTTTGCGTACACCGAACGCGCGTCGGCGATGGGGCCACCGCAAGCGGCCCCCACGGATATCCTCGCCGGGTCACCCGCCACCTGAACGCTCGCGAGCGAGCGGAACATGCGGGCGGCGATCTCTTCCACGGCGACCTGGTCAGCATCGAAGCAAAAGGCGGCAAATTCGTCGCCACCGACACGTGCGAGAATGTCGCCGCGCCGGAGGGTACCTGCGAGCGCTCGGCTGATGGCTCGGAGAAGCTCGTCACCGGCCGGGTGGCCTTTGCTGTCGTTTACGAGCTTCAGCCCGTCGACGTCGACCGCTAGGACGGCGAACGGCTGACGCCCCGGTCGATGCTCCAGTAGCTGCTCGAAGCTGCGGTGATTTGCCAGTCCGGTGAGCTCGTCGGTCATCGCCTGCAGCTGCACCAGCTCATGGGCTCGCGCGTTGGCGAGAGCGAGCTCGAGCAGCCGGGCGACAGCCTGCAGCTGTTCGAACTCGTCTTCGCCGATGTCATGGGCCCGCGACGTCATGGCCAGCACGCCGTCGAGACGGCCGCGGACGATGACTGGCACCCAAGCCCCGCAAACCACTTTCGCCTTCCGCCACTGGAGGCCGACGTTGGGCCCGGCGGACTCCGGCGAGAGCGTCGCGCGAACCGGTGACATCGTTGCCACGGCGCTGAGAAGGTAGGGGTGCTCAGCGAGCGGGAAGCTCCCGAGATGGAACTCACCGTCATCAGCCTCATGCTGGACACGAACCTGGCCGCCGTCGATGAGATCGTAATGAGCACGTTGAAGCGCACCCTGGGGCGGCGAAACGAGCTCAACGGCCAGATTTACAGCCCTCCTCACGACGGCGTCCACGTCGAGCAGGCTCGTCAAGGCCTGGGCGGCGGTATTCATCGCCGAGGCGCGGCGAATGAGCTCCTGCTGGCGAGCAAGGGTCCGGCCGGTCCGGTCGCGCAGGTCGTGCACGGCCAAGGCGATAACGATGCCGAGAATTGCCCAGAACCCGGACGCTCGCAAGATCACGTAGGCGGGCAACTGGCCTAGCAGTGCCACCACCAGGTTGGCCAAGACGATACTGGCGACGACGACGAACGACTCCCACCGGCGGTGATAGAGCACGGTCCAGACAAGTGGGAGGAGGCTGACGATGGCGACGCCGGTGTTGGCCCCACCCTGGCCGAGCCGCAACCACAACACTGAGGCCTCGAACAACAGCGGTACCAAGACGGTGAGCCCGCTCGGTATGCGGTCCCACGGGGCTCTTATGGCGAGAGCGCAGGCGGCAAGGAACGCCAGGCTGACCCAGATGTCGATGGCAGAGCGCGGCCCTGGGGGCAACGCGGAACTGAGCTCGGCGAGCACCGCGACCACGGCGAAGGGAGCGATCCTCGTGCGCGTCGAACCCAGAGCGAAGGGCCTCGGTGGCCCGACCTGAGCAACGACCAAGCGCGCAACACTGGGCACGGACTGTCCCGCCAATGAGCGCTCAGCAGCCACTCGCTCGCGAGCGATAGCTGGCACGTTCAAGTTATCGGCACGAACCGGCTGTTAAATAAGCTTTTCCCCAGGTGGGAGCGGTGTGGTCAGCGACGGGCAACGCAGCGCCCGAGACCGTCGCGTGGCCTCAGGACGTGGCCGCGCCCGGGTAGTCGGGGTCGATGCCGTAGCGCCGGATGGCGTCTTCGACTTCCTCTGCCTTGCCCTCGCCGGCCTGGCGCAGCCCGTCCAACGCGGCGACCACGATGTGGGCAGCGTCGGTCTCGAAATGGCGGCGCAACGCCGGGCGGGCGTCGCTACGGCCAAAGCCGTCGGTGCCGAGCGTTATGAAAGGGCCCGGTGCCCAGCGGGCTATTTGGTCGGGTACCGCCTTCATATAGTCGGTGACCGCGATGATCGGCCCTTCCGCGTTCGCCAGGGCCTCGCTCACATATGGGGCCCGCGGTGGCTCCGAGGGGTGGAGGCGGTTGTGGCGGTCAACCTCCAGTGCGTCCTCCCGCAGCGCTTTGTAGCTCGTGGCGCTCCACAGTTCGGCTGCCACGTCATGGTCTTGGGCCAGGAGCTGCTGTGCTTCCAGCGCCGCCTGGCTCGCCGACCCGGAGAAAAGGATCGTTACTCGCCGAGCCGGCCCCTCAGGCGCTCCAGCGAAGCGGTAGAGCCCTCTCAAGATGCCCTCGTCCACGCCCTCAGGCTTTGGCGGCATCGTGTAGTTCTCGTTGTAGAGGGTGATGTAATAAAAGATGTCTTCGCCACCGCCTTCCCCGTACATCCGGGCGATGCCGTCGCGCACGATCGTGGCGGTTTCGTAGGCGAACGCCGGGTCATAAGCCTGGACGTTGGGGACCACCGAGAACAACAGGTGAGATTGGCCGTCGTCGTGTTGGAGGCCTTCGCCGGTCAGCGTGGTCCGCCCCGCCGTGGCCCCCACCAAAAAGCCACGCGCCCGCATGTCTGCCGCTGCCCATATCATGTCGCCAACACGCTGGTAGCCGAACATCGAATAGAAGATGAAAAATGGCACCATCGGCTCGCCAAATGTCGCGTAAGCCGTCCCCGCAGCGGTGAAATCCGCCAGGCCACCGGCTTCAGTTATGCCCTCCTCGAGGATTTGGCCGTCCTTTGCCTCCGAGTACGTAAGCATGAGCTTGGAGTCAACGGGCTCGTACAGCTGTCCCAGTGGGGCGAAGATCTTGAAGTCCTTGAAGAGAGCGTCCATCCCGAAAGTGCGGGCTTCGTCAGGGATTATCGGTACTACCCGCCGGCCGATCGCCTTGTCGCGGAGCAGTCCCCGCAGCATTACGGCGAAGGCCATCGTGGTCGACACTTCCCGGTTGGCCGACCCCTTGTCGAACTCGCTGAACGTAGTGTCGTCGGGCGCAGGCAGGCTCTCGTAGCGGACCACCCGCTCCGGCAGGGAACCGTCCAGCACCTTGCGCCGCTCCATCATGTACTTGAACTCGTGGCTGTCTTCCGGAGGCCGGTAAAACGGAGGTTCGCCGGCCTCGAGCGCTTCGTCGCTGATCTCGGCCTGGAGGTGCAGGCGGTCCCGGAGCGCCTTCAGCTCGGCAGCGTTCATTTTTTTGATCTGGTGGGTCGAATTGCGCGCCTCGATGGAGGGCCCGAGCGCCCACCCCTTTATGGTCTTGGCGATGATCACGGTGGGCTGACCGGTGGTCTCGGTTGCCGCCTTGTAGGCCGCGTAGAGCTTCTTGTAGTCGTGGCCGCCGCGGGGGAGCGTGCGCAGGTCCTCGTCGCTCAGGTGCTCGACAAGCTTCTTGAGGCGGGGGTCCGGGCCAAAGAAGTGCTCGCGGATGTAGCTGCCGTCTTCGGTCGCCAGTTTCTGGAACTCGCCGTCCACGGTGGTGTTCATCTTGTTGAGCAGAACCCCGTCCACGTCCCGTGCGAGCAGCTCGTCCCAGCGAGAGCCCCATATGACCTTGATCACGTTCCAGCCGGCGCCCCGGAAGACGGCCTCCAGCTCCTGGATGATCTTGCCGTTGCCGCGCACAGGGCCGTCGAGGCGCTGCAGGTTGGCGTTGACGACGAAGACGAGGTTGTCGAGCTGCTCACGTCCTGCCAAGCTCAACGCTCCAAGCGTCTCGGGCTCGTCGCACTCGCCGTCGCCTACGAAGCACCACACCCGCGAGCCGCTCGTGTCAGCAATTCCGCGGTTGTGCAGGTACTTGTTGAAATGGGCCTGGTAAATGGCGTTGAGCGGCCCGATGCCCATCGAGACGGTGGGGAACTCCCAGAACTCAGGCATGAGGCGGGGGTGCGGGTACGACGATAGGCCGCCGCACCCGGCCGCGGCGCCGGCGAGCTCCATGCGGAAGTGCTCGAGCTGGCCCTCGCTGAGGCGGCCTTCGAGGAAGGCGCGCGCATAGATGCCCGGGGCAGCATGGCCTTGGAAGAAGACCTGGTCGCCCCGGTTCTTTCCACCCTTGCCCCGGAAGAAATGGTTGTAGCCCACTTCGTAAAGCGACGCCGACGAAGCGAACGTTGCCAGGTGGCCGCCGATCCCGTCGGCGATGTGGTTTGCCCTCACCACCATCACCGCTGCGTTCCAGCGGATGTAGGCACGGATCTTCCGCTCGGTGTCCTCGTCGCCGGGGAACGAGGGTTCCTGGTCTGGCGGGATCGTGTTGACGTACGGGGTCGAAACCGTGGCGGGGAACCCGACCTGGCTTTCCTTTGCCCGCTCGAGGAGCTTCATCAGCAGAAAACGCGCTCTTGCCTTGCCATGGACGTCGAGGACCGCGTCGAACGAATCGACCCACTCCTCGGTCTCGGTCGGGTCGATGTCAGGTATCTGGTGGGAGATGCCGTCGAAGATCACGTCTTCTATCGTCGCGCCTAATTCGCCATGAGAGGTAGTAGGACGCCCAATCAGCCGTGGCCTATTGCGGTGGGACCGGTTCTGAGCTGCCCGTTCTGGGAAGCCTACCGCCACCGCGCGAGGACAGCCGGCGCCCGGGGCATGCTTGTGTGATGACACACGCCGAACAGGGAAGCCCGCAGGAGCCAGGAGCAAGAACGCAGGTGTACACAGACGGTGCTTGCCTGGGCAACCCGGGGCCGGGCGGTTGGGCCTGGGCTGTGCCTGGCGGGCGCTGGCGCAACGGCGCCGCCGCTCGTACCACCAACCAGCGCATGGAGATCTCGGCTGCGCTCGAGGCTGCCCGCTCGTTGCCGGGCCCCCTGGAGATAGTGAGCGACAGCACGTACGTAGTCAATTGTTTCCGGGACCGTTGGTGGGAGAAGTGGTTGGCAAAGGGTTGGACCGGCTCGTCCCGCCAGCCAGTGGCGAACCGCGACCTGTGGGAACCCCTGGTCGACCTTTACCGCGAAGCGCCTGGGCGCTTGCAGTTCAGATGGGTGAAGGGCCACAGCTCCGACCCTTTCAACGACCTTGTCGACCGCCTCGCCGTGGCCGCAGCCGCCTCGCAGCACGGAGCCGAAGGAGATGAGCCACCCGGTGTTGGCGATCTCGGCCCGGCCGATGCCCCGGCTCGCCGGTCCAGGTAGTGCGCCAGCCTCCCGAACGGCTATGAGGCCGGGACCGCCCGGCTGTCCCAAAATGCCCCCTTGTGCTGGGCGAGCGCCGCAGCGATAGGGACGTACTGCTCGGAGAAAACCCGCCACGAGCCGCCCGAGTAGCCGATGAGCACTTGGTCGTACGAGCTGAACGGCCCGTTTTCCTCGGTCCAGCCCGGTACGTAAGTCACAACGCTCCCTCCGGTTGGCACCTCGGCGAAGCCCTGACCGAGGTAGCGGTAGAGGGTGACCCGCCCATTCCCCGCCACGAGGTCGAGCTCCTTGCCGAAACCGGCTTGGTCGGTGGGTGTGACGAACACGAGGTCGACGTCGCCGTTCCTGGCGACATCGTCGGCCGACAGGAGCGACGGCAGGCCCGTGTTCGCCGTGAAGACCGCGCCGGAGGGCGAGCACCCAGCGAGCACCCTTGCGATGCCAAACGAGGTCTCGTTCCTGTACCCCGTTGGTGCTCGCCGAGAAGGGGCTCGCGCTCGGGTTCTGCCCGATCGCCGTCTCCTCCTCTACGATGCCGGCGACCGTACCGAGAGCGCTGGTTGCCACCACGCACTTGCCGGTGAAGCCCGCGTCGACCAGCCGGTGGCAGTCAGGGCTGTAACCCTTGGAAGAGGGCCCGGTCGGCGGGACCAAAGTCGCACCCGCCCCCGAAAGGACGAGCCCTACCACGCCTGGGTCTCCCGTCGGTTGCGAGGCTCCCGGCGGCCAGGCCCGGACCGGCGAGAGCGAGGGCAATCCCGACGACGGCGGCGTAGGAGTGACGGTTGAGCGTGAGGCGATGGTACCGGCGCTCCGGCCTGCCTAGGCAGGGGCCTCGACCTGCTCGGCGCTAGGGTAGCCCGCGAGAGCAACTATGGCCAGCAACGACCCATCCCGCAGCGCGTCCGGCACGTCCGGGCGCGTCCAGAGCCGACGAGCCCACCTTTACGGCCAGCGAGTGGCGCTTGCGAGCACTCTCGCCGCTTGACGGGCGCTACGGCGCCCAGATGGAGCCCTACGCGGCGACCTTCTCAGAGGGTGCGCTGATCCGGGAACGCTTCGCCGTCGAGGTCGCCTGGCTCGAGCACCTCGCCGCCCTGCCGGAGCTGACGGAGCTGCCACCGCTGTCCGACCACGACCGCGAGGCCCTCGAGCGCTGGGTTGAGCGGTTCGGGCAAGCGGAGGCGGCGGCGGTCAAGCGCATCGAGGCTGTCACCAACCACGACGCCAAGGCGGTCGAGTACTACCTGAAAGGGCGGCTCGTCGAAGACCTCGGTTGGCCCGCAGCACGTACCGAGCTTGTCCACTTCGCCGCCACCTCCGAGGATGTGAACAACCTCGCTTACGCGCGGATGGTGCGGGCCGCCCTTGCGGAGGCCTGGCTGCCCGCCGCAGGTGCATTAGTGGAAGCAGTGCGCGGGGCGGCGGTGGACTACGCCGGGTTACCGATGCTCGCGCGCACGCACGGCCAGCCAGCTACGCCCACGACGGTTGGCAAAGAGATGGCTGTTTTCGTTGCGCGTTGGGAACGTCAGCTGCGGGCGGTCCGCAGCATCGAAGTTCCCGGGAAGTGGGGCGGCGCCACCGGGACGCTGGCCGCCCATGTAACGACCTATCCCGAGCTCGATTGGATGGCCATCGCGGGCGATTTTGTAGCTTCGATGGGCTTTACGTGGGCACCGTTGACAACCCAGGTCGAGCCCCACGACTGGATGGCGGAGCTGTTCGCTGCGATGAGCCGCTTTGGCACCGTCCTCATCGACTTCTGCCAGGACATGTGGTTTTACATAAGCCTCGGTTACTTCCGCCAGAGGGTCTTGGCAAACGAGGTGGGCAGTTCGGTGATGCCCCACAAAGTCAACCCGATCGATTTTGAGAACGCTGAGGCGAACGCCGGCATGGCCGGTGCAATGTTCGCTCACCTCTCTCAGAAGTTGCCTGTGTCCCGAATGCAGCGGGATCTTTCCGATTCCTCCGTGCTGCGCAATATTGGCAGCGCGTTTGGTTATTCTGCGCTCGCCGTGGCTTCGGCGCGGCGGGGGATGGCGCGTGCCACTCCCGATACCGAGGCTCTCGCGGCCGACCTCGACGACGCTTGGGAGGTATTGGCGGAGGCCGTTCAGACGGTTATGCGCCGCTACGGCGTGCCGGAACCGTTTGAGCGTCTTAAGGCGTTGACGAGGGGCAAAGTTCCGACCCAGGCTGAATTACAACACTTTGTGCGCGGCCTTGACCTCCCTGAGCAGGCGCGGCAGCAGCTTTTAGACCTAACGCCACAGGCTTACACCGGGCTCGCAGAACGGCTTGCTAAATTAGTGGAATGCCCTCCAGAGGGCCAAAGTAATACTTGACATGGGGAAAAAGAGGGCGGTCCTGATGGCTCGGCCCGAGTTCGGAGGTATGACGCGGGTGAACGGCGAAGGCTCAGTCCAAATAGACCGGGGGAGGTGGCTCTACCGCTTAACCTTGGACGCCGGCAACATTGCTATATTCCGCACAGAGCGCGCCGGCCAAGCGCTTGTGCCCGCTGAGGTTTGGCGCTCTTTGGCCACCCTTGGGATCTCGGACGCGTTCATCGTCCCCGTCGAAGGAGAGTGGCAGCCTTTTATCGAGCTGAGCGACGCGCGCGAGCGCTGGCCTCTCGAAAGGCGTAATTCGATTGAAGAGGCAGAGGCTGTTGCGCGCCATTTCTTGGGGACGTTGGCCGACGCAGTAACCTACGCCGCCCAAGGAAAGTTCGCACTCGGCGACGCCGAGCATGATGCCACTGTGCTGAGTGCCCCTGGCCCATCCGCGGCCCCGGCCGTTGACCCCAAGGTTGAAGCCGTGCTCGCCGAAGCGCAGGCGGCCCGTGAATCGACCGGCTGGGAGCTCGTCTATAGCCGTCAGCGCGCCGTGCGCTAAGCACCCCGTCCGCGGTAGTTGGCTATGGCAGTTCGGCAAGCAGGGCCGAAACCATGGTGCCTGCCGCAGCACGTAACTTGCGCTCCCGAAGGGAGCCGAGCGCCGACTTGGCGTAAATGCGTCGCGCTTCGCGTCGATCGCTGCGGGGGTTCTCCGTGTGGTACACGGACCCGATGATGTTCCACTTCTTCGCGCCGCGCTCGATTGTTCGCCCGGTCATAGCGGAAGGAATCGTAGCCGGGGGGGGACTCGTGGAAGTGCGCTACGGAGACGTCACCTACGTGGACCACTTTCCACCCAGTCTCACTGAGCCGGAGGAAGAAGTCGGTGTGCTCCATACTTTTCAGTTCCTCATCCCAGCGTGTGCTTGCGAATACCTCACGTCGGAACAGCGCGAAGTTATGCACCCCCTGCGCCAGACGGCACGGGTGGCCGCCGATTGGCATGGTGGCCGGCCCGACCGGGTAGTAATGGATGAGGCGGTGTTTCACGCGAATGTTGTGCTCGTAGCTGATCAGGTCGGTCCCGTTGTCCACGGACGACCCCGCCGCCACTCCAATCGACGGGTCAGCGTCCAGCACGTCTAGCAAGGCCTCGATACGCGTGCCCTCGGTGAACACACGGTCATCGTCGAGGAGGAGGAGGTAGGGCCGCGACGTCCGGTCGACAAGGGCGTTGCGGCCGGCAGAAACACCCACGTTGAAAGGCAGCAGCACCACCTGGTGCCCTTGCCGTTCCAGTCCTGCATAGTAGCTGCGGGTGCCCTCGTCGAGTTGGCTGTCATCGGCAATGTTGAGCGGTGCTCCTGGGTAACCGCGTGGTTATCGACTCGACCAGACGGCGCAGGCACGCGGGCCGCATGAACGTCTTGATGACTATGTCGACCGAGGGCAGCGGGTCGGCCACGGAAACAGATATTACAACTGGCGTAGTCGTCCGGTACGAGCGGTAGCGGTCGGGGCCGGGGGTGCTGTGTTCACCATGCCGTTCAAGCGCCCCTGCTGGTACCGATGAAGCTACCTCCAACGGACGGGTCGTGGTCACTCCGGGCGTAGAGGACCCCACGCCCGAGCCCGATCGATGTCGCTGCGAGCACTACGAGAGGATCGAGAGAGGCTCTGGCGGTTGTCCTCAGCCCACCGACAAAGTTGCCGTCCTTGAACTTGGCCGCTGCATCCTGGAACCGACTAGCGGTGGAGACGCGATCGAAGCACGAGCCTATGACGTAGCGCCACAGAAGCGCCGATCGTACGCCGAAGTTGCGTACCAGCAGGATGACATGGTTGTGCTGCGCCCAGTACCTGTACCTGAGGTCCCACCTCCTGCCTGTGGCCAGCGGGCCCGCCACGTGGACCACCCGTGCGAACGGGGTGTAAACCAGGTGATATCCCCTCCGTTTTATCCGTAGGCACAGATCAGTGTCTTCGCAGAAACAAGTACCGCGATAGCCGTCCCGGATCCCGCCGATCTCTTCGATAGCCGTGCGCCGGAACGACATGTTCGCGCCCTGGAAGTGGTCGACTTCCACTGGTCGCCCGGGGTTCGCAGCCCAGTAACCGGTTAGGGATCCGTCTGGGCATACCAGACCAATACGGTCGGCTCCTTCGACGTCCTCGCCGGGTCGACCATTGTCAGCGAGCCCGCCGACTCCTCCCACCTCAGGGCCCGTGTACATCTCGGCCAGGCGCTCCAGCCAGTCAGGATCGGCGAACGCATCGTCATCGAGAAAGGCGACCACGTGGCCAGTAGCAATATTGAAGCCGATGTTCCGTGCCGTCGCCATCGCTCCGCGACCGGCTGAGCAGATGGCATAGCGCACCTCGGGGTACTCGTCGCTGACGATCTGCTGAGTTTCCCCTCCCGGAGATGAGTCAACCACGATGACTTCGAGCGGCGCTCGTCGCTGCGCCCGGAGGTGGTCCAAACATTGCCGCACGTGAAGCGGCCGCTGGTAGGTGATGATCACCACCGAGACGTCCAGGGTGCTCGCGGGTCCCATCTGGGGTGCTAGGACCTCCTGCGCCGAGGTAGATGGGTCGGTCACACGTCGCCTCTCTGATCAATGGAACCCTAAGGTTGGCATCTTGGCAGCAGGGTCTGTTCCGCCACAAGAGCCAAGCCTCAGGCCGCCGGCAGCCGGGCCTCGCCGAGCACGTCCCCGGCAGCGATTGAGGTTGACGGGGTCAATATCAGTTAGCCTTGGGCCCGACATAGCGGAAGGGCCGGAAGCGCTCCGGGACACGCATGCGGTAGAGTGGTGGGCGTGCCCTCGGCTGCTGCCGCATGTCGGTGCAGCGCATCTACCAGCACCGATGTGATCGGGATCTCGATCGCTCCCAAGTGTCGACCCGCGGGTTCAAGGTGAGATCCAACGGGTCGGTAGTGGGCTGGTTTCACCACGGAAGGGCTGAACAGCGCCGATCGTTCGGCAGTGTCACCGATACATTCGTCAGACGCCCCGGTGATGGCCGTCGATAGTATGCTGACCGACGGTCGCAGTATTCCCACCAACACGGTGCTCGTTGTCGACCTGTGCATCATCGGGAGCGGACCTGCCGGCCTCGCGATTGCCCACGAACTAATTGGTTCCGGGATTGAGATCCTTCTGCTCGAGCGCGGTGACGTGACCGAACAGCCGGCTGCCGACCTGAACTCGGATCTCGAGTTCGACAGTCCCCATTTCCCCTCTCCGCAGCCGGCCCTCCACAATCAATTCGGTGGTATGGCGGCAATTTGGAACTGCCGTCTCTTCGACGGGGTGACGCCCGCTGCGCGCTACCTGCCGTTGGACCCGATCGACTTCGAAACCCGGTACTGGGTTCCGCACAGCGGGTGGCCGATCACGTTTGACCAGATGGCCCCGTACTACGACCGTCCGCGGATGTTGTGCGGCATTGGGCCCTTCGACTTTCACGGTCCGCTCCCGGGCACCGGGCGCGGACCCTTGTCAAGCCCTTCGGGGGCGTTGCTGACTCGGCTGGACCAGCTCGGACCGGCAACGGCTTTCACTCGGCGGCCACTGGTTGAACTGACCAAGTCCGATCGCGTTCAAGTGGTGACGAATGCGACCGCAGTCGAACTGACGTCCCCAGACGGCGCAGACGACGGCATGGCAACCACCTCGGTGCGAACCCACGGTGGTCTCCCCTTCACCATCCGCAGCCGGTTCGTGGTTCTGGCGGGGGGAGCGATCGAGAACGCTCGCCTACTGCTCAACTCTACGGCTCAGTGCCCCACGGGTCTCGGGAACCACTTCGACAACGTCGGGCGGTTCTTCATGGACCACCCCCGAGTGTCGCTCGGTCGCGGGTCGTTCTCGCCCGAGGGACCGACCCGAGCCATGGACCTCTACAACCTGCACATCGTTGACGGACAAGTCGTTCTCGGGAAGCTCAAGCTCTCCGAGACGGTGCTACGTCGCGAAGAACTGCTCAACGGCAACGCCGAGATCATCTTTTCGCACTACCTCCCGGTCCCGTACTACTTCTCGGTCCCGCAGCGGGGGGGCGTGAGATCGGCTTATATCGCTTTCGACTCGATCAGGCGCAGACAAGGCTTGGCGCACGTCCCGAGGCACCTGGCCTTGGCGACCTGTCACGCGATCCCGATAGCCCGGTACCTGACCAGTCGATACCTGGACCGACGTGCCCGGCCAAAGGTCCTCGAGTGGACCGGCGTGGTTAGGGGATCGTTCGAGTTGTACTATCAACCGGAGCAAGCTCCAAACCCCGGGAACCGAGTAAGCCTCGGTCAGCGCCGGGACGCGCTTGGCTACCGGATCGCACGCCTCGATTGGCGGTGGTCCGAAACCGATCTTCTCAGCATCCGGCGTGTACGACAAATCTTCGCTTCTGAACTTCGCGCCAGCGGCCTGGGCGATCTCGTCAAGGCAGAAGACGACATCATCCGTGGGACTATGGGCAACGTGGCTCCCGTGACCGCGCACCACCATCTTGGCACGACACGAATGCATGACGACCCCCGCCACGGTGTCGTCGACCGCGACTGCAGGCTCCATGGGTCGTCGTCGGTGTATGTGGCCGGTGCTTCGGTGTTCCCCACAGGGGGTTACGCGAACCCCACGCTTACCGTGGTCGCGCTTGCGGTACGTCTGGCCGACGAGTTGAAGCGCGCCATGCCCACCGCGTGATCGAGGCTCTGCCGGTTCTACTCGCACGGAAACTCCAATGTGCACCGCGCCGCGCACGAGTTCGCCGCCCGAGCGACTGACTGGTACCACAACCTTGTCGCTCACCCTGACGTCACAGTCGAAGCCGGAACGGAAATTTATCCTGTGACGGCCACGCCGCGCACTGGAGAGGACCGTGACCAGATCACGCCGAGCAGGCGCGGCGCTATCCCGGCTTCGCCGATTACCAGCAGATAACCAAGCGGATCATCCCCGTCGTCGAGCTGACCCACAGGGGCTGAGGAGGCTTACAGCTAGGGCTGGACGGCGCCGGCGTTGCAGTGCTGCCCCGAGGGGCTCTTGACCCCTCGCTGGTCCACCGTCGGGCAGAGCGTGACGGCCTTGCCGTTGAGCGTCACCGTGGTCCCTACGGGGATGATGCCGAGCGCGGGGTTGCCCCTCAGCGCCAGCATCGTCTTGGTCGGCCCCCCGTTGTTGGCCAGGGGGCCGAGCTGGTTCGCATCCTGGCCGACGTCGCCGCTCCCAGCGTTCAAGCATGTCTCGTTGATCCCGACGTTGTAGCCTTCGTCGTTCCAGGTCCCAGCGGGCCGGTCGCAGCTGCCGTTGAAGATGTCCGCGGCGACCCAGACGGTGCTGGTACCAGCGTGATCGGCGTTGTCGATGGCACCGCCGTCGCTGGTGGCGGTGTTGCTCGAGAACGTGGAGGCCGAGATGGCGAGACCTGCACCCCCCCTGTCGGCGTTGTCGATGGCGCCGCCGTCGGTGGCCCTGTTGCCCCAGAACGTGGAGCCCGAGATGGTGAGACCTGCACTGCCCCTGTCGGCGTTGTCGATGGCACCGCCGTCGCTGGTGGCGGTGTTGCCCGAGAACGTAGAGGCCGACACGGTGACAGCGCCGCTGCCCCTGTCGCCGTTGTCGATGGCGCCGCCGTCGCTGGTGGCCGTGTTGTGCGAGAACATGGAGGCGGACACGCTGAGCACGCCACCGCCTTTGTCGCCGTTGTCGATGGCGCCGCCGTCGCCAGCGGTGTTGCCGTAGAAGGTGGAAGCCGAGACGATGAGTGTGCCGCCACCAGGGTTGTCGATGGCGCCGCCGTGCCCGGCGTTGTCGGCATCTTGGATGGTGATGCCGTCGATGTCGACGTGCACGCCCGATGCGATGGTGAGCACGGGCCCGTCACAAATCTTGGTCTGGCAGCCGGTAGGTTTCCCATGATTGCCGTCAAGGGTGGGGTCGGCGACGCCGAGCGCCGGCTCTATCGTGAGCGGCGCCGAAGGCGAGAAGGCCAGGGTGCTCACTGTCCAGTTACCAACGTAATGGCCCTTCCTACCGGGGGTAGCCAACGCTATGGTGCTGCCGGCAACGGACTTGGACAGCGCCTCGGCGAGCGTGCACTCGCGGCGCCCGGTGGTCGTTCTGGGGCAGCTGGTAGGCCCGATGGCACCCCTGCCCGCATAAGCGTAAAGAGTGATAACCCCGGCGGCCGAAGCCGACGAGGCGGGCTGGACCAGGCTGAGCGCCGAGCCCGCGAAGAAGAGCGCGGGAAATCCGGCGACAAGGCAGCGCCGTACGGCCCTGGCACGCGTGGAAGCGGAACGGGGCATAGCTGAGCTCCACATTACCGCTCCGGTACCCTGGCTAGCTCTCACCGGCGCTTGCGGCCGGCGTCCCTACCCAAACGGCTAGCTGGCTGTCCAGCGTGCCGGCGACGACGGGTCTTGGTCGATGTAGGCGGCGACGTCGGCTTGGGCAAAGAACGTGCCCATGAAGGCCGGGACCATGGTGTCCAGCTGTTGCGACGTTCGCCGGCGTCAACCGAGGACCAGAGCCCCGGCCGTCGGTATCTCGCAGCCCTTAGTGACGCCAGCGACCTCTGTGGCCGGCTTCCCTGCACCGTCAGGTTCATGACGCCCGACGACAAATCAGAGTCCTTTGCGCTCCCGCACCGCGAACAATTGGCGGACGCCTCGCCGAGTGGGCAGGCAGCAAGCACCATGCGCTCAGTTGACAGAGCTCATGTTTAGGTCTGCGGGCATATTCGATTGACCGACCGCAGCGTGGACGTTGCTTTGGGCGCAGCACGATCAGGAAACGATCGCCCAATGTCGATGATGACGGCGCTGGGTCGCAGGGCGAACCGCGCAATCGGACGTGTCAATTTGAAATTGCTTCGTCGAACCGATTGGGAGCTTCTCGATCGGAGGGTTACACGAACCCCACTCTTACCGTGGGTCGCGGCTTGCGGTACGTCTGGCCGACGAGTTGAAGCGCGCCATATCCACCGCTGATCGCGAGGCTTCGACTTCCGCAGCCACGATTAGGCTCGCAGGGCCCGCCGCCGTACGCGAGGCGGCGGGTTGGTGTCCTAAGGCGAGGTATAGAGACGGGAGACCACGTACCGGACCGCCGATGCGGCTTCTCGGCGGGCCTGAGGGACTGTGCGCCGTCCCGAAAACTCACAGCGCGAGGCCTCAACCCAGGCTTTCAGGTAAGGGATCGCCGAGCGTCGTCTGAGAAGGTACTTTGCGTAGTAGGCGCCCCGCCCGGCGTCGTAGCCTCGGGTGAGGCGGTCCAGATCGGATGCCGTCTTCCTTCCGTGGTGGTGATAGACAAGAGGGCGCGGGTCGTATGCTGCCGACATCCCAGTCCACGCAAGTGCGGCAAACGCATCTATATCCTCAGCGGGGAAGTTTGTACCGGCACCAAGTCTCTCGTCAAAGCCACCGATGGCCGCTAAGGATTCGCGTCGAAATGCCATGTTCGACCCCTGCACAAGGCCCGCCGGGACGAACCGATAGGGGTGAATGATGAGGCGCTCGGTGGACTCGATGACGCAAATATTTAGGTCAGAAGGATCGTATAGTAGAACACGCCCACCGATCGCAGCGATCGACGGGTCAGACTCGAAGGCGGAAATAACTGCATCGACGTAATCCGAGCTGACGTAGCAATCGTCATCGGTAAAGGCGACGATCGGGGCGCGGGCAGCCCTCCACCCCGAATTGCGTGCTCTACCCAGACCTGGACGTGGTTGGTAGACCGTAAGCAGTTGCCTGCCTGTGGAGGCTCGAAGCTCGCGCAGGTAGTCACTGGTCCCGTCGGAAGAGCTATTGTCGACCACGACCAGTTCCCACTCGCGGGTCGTCTCCATGGCGAGAGCAGCTTCGACCGAACGCTTGAGGCTCGGGAGCCTGTCCCGCGTGCAGATGACGAGCGATGCCTCAGGTGCCTGCCCGCTGTCCTCCGGCCTCATCAGCAGCTGATCCTAATGGGCCCGAAACTGGACCGGCCTTCGGCGTTTTATAGGCAAGCGTGTCGTAACGAGCCGAAATAACTACATCGACCTTGACTCGGACAAGCTTGGTTCTGGCTTTTCTATTCACCACGGCGACGACCCGAAATGAGCGTTGACGTTACAGGGGTCGCTAGCTGACACAAGCGAACTATTATTGTGATGCGGTGACTACCCGGACTGAGCATTGACCACAAGCGCAGTGTGGTTCGGGCCACCGGAGCGCCCAATGTTCGCCAGGTGGTACCTCCCAGAGGATGGGAGCGCTCGCGGAGGGATCGTGCTGTGTCCACCGTTTGGCCTCGAGGCACAGGCGGCAGGACGTGCCTACCGGGTCCTCGCAGTGCGGCTCGAGTCCGAGGGTTTCGCCGTGCTGCACATCGACTACGACGGCACAGGCGATTCTGCGGGTTCTGAGGAAGACCCTGGGAGGGTAGAGGCATGGCAGGGCTCCGTGCGCGCTGCCGTAGACCTGCTGCGATCAGCCGGCGCCCCGCGTATTTGCGTTGTAGGGATGCGCCTCGGCGCCACAGTCGCAGCTTCGGTAGCCGAGAGTTGTGCGCTGGACGCACTTGTCTTGTGGGATCCCTGTGACAGCGGTCGGTCTTACCTTCGGGAACAGAATCCTCTTGCGAGCCGTGTACCTCCGGGACCAGGGCCTCGAAACCTCCAGCGGCGAGAGTGGCTCGACAGCGGGAGCGGCCGTTGAAACCTTGGGCGCGGTGTACGACGACAACACGGTGCAGGCAATGGGGCTCTTGACCATCGAGTCCTCACGAGGCTCTCTCGCCCGTCACGTGCTCGCGCTTTTCCGGCCCGAGCGTCGACCTCGGCGCGCTGTGCAGGAGCGGTTGTCATCGGCCGGAGCAGATTCTCGCAGAGGCGGTCGGGCAAGAGGAGCTGTTGAGCGTCTGGCCCTTGAAGGCTCCGGTCCCCCACAACACACTCGACACCATCGTGACCTGGCTATCGGGTGTCGTGGGAGCCCAAAAGTCACCGGTCTTCCTATTGGGAGAGCAGACCGCCATCCTCCGGAGCCCGGATGGCGAGGAGATCGTCGAGGAGGTCACATGCCTCGGTCGCAACCGCCTCTTCGGCATCCTCGCACGGCCGACAGCTCGTCCTTCAGGTCCGACCGTGGTGATGCTCAATTCAGGGAAGCTTGACCACCTAGGCCCTGGACGCCTTTGGGTCCATCTCGCCCGCAGCTGGGCGAGGTTTGGTGTGGCGGTCTTGCGAGTGGACCTGAGCGGGCTAGGGGACAGCCCGGTGCAAGAGGGGCGGGAGCCCGACGTCGTTTATTCTCCAGATGCTCTTGACGATATCGCTGATATTGCGCGCGCCGTCTCGCCAGGAGACCCTGCGGCGGTCGTGCTGATGGGCCTGTGCTCCGGCGCGGACCACTCGATCGAAGCTGCTCTTTCGATGGGAGCGCGTGCCGTGCTTGCCATAAACCCTGTCTTCGCTGCGGAGCCAGCCCAGGTCCCGGGTGGCGCGAGCCTAAGCGCGCCTCTTACTTGGCGAGCTTGTCCGGGGCGGCAGGCGTACTGGGCCGGACGTCTTCGCGGCGGCTCACCCGATATGCGCCGCCCGGCCTGGTTAGGCGGCTCTCCAATTTGAAGTGGTGGCTCGTCCATCGCGCCGGCGCCGGCACAGTCCCTGCGTTCGTCCTCGGACGCTTGGCCCAGCAGGGCGTCGACACCTTGGTCGTATGTTCGAAGGACGAAGGTTGGTGGGTCCAAAGGGGCGAAGGCGGCACGCTACGACGCTTGCAAGAAAAGGGGGGTTTCCGCTTGGAAGTCTTCCCGGATATCGACCACACGCTGTACACCCAAGCGTCGCTCAAACAGGTGTTACCCCTGCTGGACGAGCAAGTGAGCGCGCTCCGCGCAAAAGCGGGCTCTCCCTCCGCCTAGCCCTAATGGGGGTCGACCAGCCGCCTGGCGGGGTGGGACCTCTGGTCACGCACTAGTGTTAGTCGCGGCAGTATTGCTGTGGAGCGGCTTGTCTGCCCTCCGGCGGACCGATTGGAGCCAGTTGCCGATCAGCGCCCGAGAAGCGATGTCCCACGTGGCGCTCACGTGCTGCGCCGCGACCTCGAACGGAGGCCCTTGCAGCAACGCTGGGTCCCGTTCTTTGCCAGTCAGCTCTCGTTCCAGCGCGGCAAGCGCCTCAGCGCCCTCGCCGTCCAAGAGGCCGCTCGGGATGCGCGGGTACGAGCCCTGGTTCCCGGCCAGGTAGCGCCGGACGTCCCGGCGGTACTCACGTAACAGCGTGTCCCGGCCGTACTCGGGATGGCCCTGGAGGAGCAGGAACTCGCACGAGCCACGCTCCGCCGATAGCGACGGTCCAACCGCTTTCGGCAGATTCAGCCAACACGCGGTAGCCCTTGTCCGACAAGCCCGCCACCGGGATCTCGTTGAAGCGCGAGTGGGGCCACCAGACGTTGCCTACCCCGGCCATCAACGGGTGCACTTCGTCCACGACCTGCTCGAACACGCCGCTGCACTTCTGGATGAGCAGCCGTCGAGGCAGCTGGTCGAACGCCCAGACGGCGCCGTGAGCGCTCAAACAAGACACGAGGGCGCTCGGGACAGCGTCCCGGGCCCACCACAGGAGGGGTTCCAGTGCTGGCCAAAAGAGCTCTTCTGTCAGCTCGGCTTTCTTCGGTTCTGCCCCAGTTATCACGAGGGCATCGGGCGGGTTGCGGTAAAGATGGTCGAGGTCCCTGTAGCCCGCTGCGATCAACGCCTTGATGTTCGGGCTCCTGGCGATACCGGGGAGCGTGTACCGTTCGGTCCGCACACCGTCCGCGTCGGCGCTCAGCTCCAATAGGTGCTGGAACTGGCGCTCCGTCTCCGCGAAAGCTCCGTCGGGCATGTTGTTCACCAACGCGACCCGAAGCGGCCGTGGCACCGTTGCACCTGGTGGGTCACCCTGGCCGCCTCCGTCAGGGACGCTCGCGGCAGCCGCCGGGCGGCGCTTCGAGGACCGAAGGACCTTGGTCTGCTCAGCCTGGCTCGTGCGCCCGACGACTTCGCTGGCGCAGACCCCCGCATCGAGGAACGCTCGCACCCGGCTGTTCGGCGACGGTATGTAAAGGGTGAAGTAACGCACTCCCTCGCTCAGTACACCGAAAACCCAAAGACGGCGCTCCACCTCACCGTTCAGATTGTACGGGTGGAAATCTTCGCTGAGGTCGATGCTCCCGACCGGAGTGCCGTCATAGCTCAAGTGGGCGAGCCCTGCCACGCCGGACCAGGTTGGCCAGCAAGGGCGACGCCGACCGCGTGATCGAAGGCAGGTCGAGGTGGGCCCGGATGAACCTGTCGACCACCATCTCGAAGGGTTGCTCGAGACGGGTCGAGCGGACGAGGATGCCGCCATCAGGCGCAGGCACGACCTCGGGAGACGGGCCGAACGGGAGCTTGAGGACGCCTGCGTCCATGAGGGCGAGCAGCTGCTGACAACGGAACGCCGGAGGCCCGGCCACCAGGCGGGCGAAGCGGCTGTGCAGGTTTGCCTGGAAGTCGATATAGGAAGCGAGGGTTAGCCCTTGGAACTCTATGGCCAGTCGCAGCGTGTCCCGCAGAGCGCGCAGCGTTTCCAGGGCCGCCTTTACGGGGCTTCCGCCACCGGCCACAAGTGCTTCGGTCACGTCAGCGTGGACGGTTGAATAAACCTTCGACTCGTAGTCGGTACCATCGAAGTAATCGGTCCGCGCCGCCGACGAAGAAATACTCGGCCGCCGTGAAATTCCCATATTTGCTCACGTACTGCGAGCGCACATTGCCGAACGTCCCAGCGGCCCAGGCGTCGACAAGGTTCTCGCGGACCTCTCGGGCTGCGTCGGGGCCGTCGTCGCGGTGGGCGGCGCAGGTGTAGTAGTGCAGTTCGATCTCTGCGAACACCAACGGGAGCAGCTCCTCCCGGGCGTCCATGCGGCGCGGTTGCCCGTCGGCATCTCGTTTGAGAGCCGCAACGGCTTCGGTGGTGCAGATAGCCGGGTGGTAATCGCCCATGGGGTCCGCGGCGCCGAAAGACTTGGCGGAGTACGGGTAACCGCTCCGGGAGAAAACGTAGAGGGAAGGCTCTCGTCCGCTTGGCTGGTAGCGCAGTCTCCCGTCGGGCTCCGTCGTGTACCGCCCACCAAGCCCGATGGTCAGGGCGGTGATCACGTCAAGGGCTACCAGGCCCATCCCTTCGATCGCGACCCTCTCGTTCGGCTGGGTGGAGCCGACGTAAGCGCCGATCGGGTAGGGGCTCATCGTCATCGGGCCAAGAGGCTTCATATTGCGGAGATCTTGCATGTGACCAGTAGTCAGCACGACGTCATCGACGACGAGGTCCGTCCCGTCCGCCAGGTGGACGCGCTCGCGCCCATCGATGGTGCGCTCGAGGTCGACCGCCGAAGTCGGGAGGTGCCGGACGGTGACGTTAGCCGGGGCTTCTGAAACTAAAACATCGTAAAACCACTCGAGGTACTCGCCCATGAGCCTGCGGGGGAGAAAATCGTGCGGCCCCACCGGTTCTCCGCTCCCTGAGACCCGGCATTCAACACCCTCCCAGCGGTAACCCTGCTGCTTGACCCAATCGTAAAAGCCACGGCCAAGCTTGTCGTCGTCCAGGGACTCTGGAAAGGGGTACATCGAGTGTTGCCCACAAGGGGTGTTGAGGACGAAGTAGTCCGGCTGGTCGACCGAGTACATGCCACCGCCTGGGCGCCCCGGCTCCACCACGTGTACCTTGAGCGGGCTCGCGGGCATCCTCCGCGCCGCGTCGACCAAGCGCTCCAAGGCGCACAGGCCCCAAGGGCCCAAACCGATGATGCAAACCTCAGCCACGGGAAACCACTAGGAGCGTTTCTACCAGTTGGCCGGCGCAACTGCGACTAGCTTGGGCGATGAAGGAAGGCTTTGTCCTAGGTCGCACACTATAGGCGTTCATGGTTGCGCACTACGCAGCGGGAGCAAGTCATGGGAGAAATTGGACGCGCAACTCTGCCGACGCAGGGCTCAGCCGATCTCTTGGGGCTAGTGCTCCGCCACGCCCACGACCGGCCCCTGCAGCTGGCGCTCAAAGACGACAACGAATCGTTCAACTACGCGCAGCTCGCCGAGCGGGTGGCGAGCGTGGCAGCCGGGCTCGCCGCCCTCGGCGTGGTCCCGGGCGACAGGGTCGCGCTTCATCTCGGCAACTCCGCCGCCTTCGTTACGTCAGCTCTGGGTTGCCTTTGGGCGGGGGTGCCCTTCGTGCCATCTCGCCCCGGACAGCCCGCCCGCTCGGCTCGGCCGGCAGCTCCAGGACTGTGAGCCCGCCCTCGTCGTGACGAGGGACAAAGACAGCTCTGGCCTTGCAGCTCCGGGCAGTCGCACCAGCACGATCGAAGACCTCCTCGAGATTGCCTCCAACCCCCCCGATAGGTCAACTAACCCCGAGCGAGACGCCTACGTGCTGTTCACCTCGGGGACAACAGGCAAGCCAAAGGGCGTAAGGATCCCGGAAAAAGCCCTGGTACCGGCAATCTGCCGAGCGGGCGAGGCGCTCGGGCTGGACGAGACGACCGCGCCTTGGCGGTCTCCTCGTTCCATTTCGACGGTTCGTACGGCGCAGTCTTCCCGACGCTCGTTGCTGGCGGCTCGTTGATAATTCCGAAGCGCGAGGATTCCTTGTTCTTGAAACGCTTTTACCAAGTAGTCGTGGACGAAGGAATAACTTATGCGAGCTTCTCTCCGAGTTATTTGCGGCTCGTGCTCGCGTCTCGGCGGTTCGAAAGCCTCGCGGGCTGCCAGCTGCAGACGCTGGCCCTGGGAGGCGAAGAGTGCGTCGCTACTGACCTGGCGAGATTGTGGAGCGTCCTGCCAGACGTGAAGGTTTTCAACCGTTATGGCCCGACCGAGACCACTATCGCCGTCACCACCTACCAAATCGCGCGCGGCGACGTTGCATCAGGCGTCATCCCGATCGGGGCACCGCACCCCGGAACGGAGTTTTTCCTCTTGAGCGGAGAAGGCAAGCTCATCGAGGGCAGCGAAGAACCAGGCGAGCTGTACATCGGCGGTGAACAGCTCATGCGCGGCTATTGGAGCGACAGGAGCCTTTCCGACCAGGTCTTAAGAGACGATGTCGTCCCAGGCATTGTCCTGTACAAGACCGGCGACCTTGTTTACCGGGACGAGCGGGGGCTGTACGTGTACGCCGGGCGGCTGGACGACGTCATCAAACGTAACGGCGTCCGGATCTCTCTCGGTGAGGTGGCACGAGCGTTCCGAGGCAGCGAGGGGGTGCGGGGTGCTTTTTGCGCATTAGTGGACCACGATGGCTCGCCTGGGATCGTGGCGTTCGTGGAAGCGGGCCCACAGATCACTTCGGCCAGCCTGATCGAGGCGGCGCGGGAGCACCTGCCCAGCACCATGCTGCCCGATCAGGTTTTCATCGTCGCCTCCCTACCGATGACGCCCCAGGGGAAGGTCGACCGTGAACGGCTCCTCGGCGACGTTGGCCGTACTGGCTGGCAGGAGGGCCGCGCCCTTTAGTCGTCCGCCCACCAACGGCTTACCCTTTCCTGTCCTTGGTCAGCTCGACCAGGGCGGCGCGTATGGCAGCGATCGACTCGAAGGTGCTCTGGCGCAACATGTTGTCGGGGAACTCGACGTCGAACGCTTCTTCGAGGGCGATCATCACATTGACGGTTGCGTGAGAGCTCATGCCAGCCTTGTACAGATCCGACGTCGTCATCAAGCGAGGCCACGTCGAGCGACATCCGCCCATGTTCGCCCAGAGCTCGGCGGATTTGCTCGTCCATCAGCGCTCCACTACCTCCAACGGGCCGCTTGCTGGAGGGCCTGGGCCGAACGTCGCGACAGCTAACGCGATAGCGTGCCCGGCACCCTGGGACAGGCTGAGCTCTATGGTCACTATCCCGGCGCCGCGGGCAAGTTCGGATGCCTCACCCGAGAGCTGGAGCGTACACTTGCCGGTTTTTCCGCGACGGACCTCGATCGAGCGCCAATCGAGCCCTCGCGCTCCTGGGCGCAACACTTTTATCACTGCTTCCTTGGCCGCCAGGTGCTCCGCCAATAGGGCGCTAGGGCTCCCCGCGTCCTGGCAAGAGGCCAGCTCGCGGTCGCTGAACAGCCGTTTCTTGTAGCGGTCACCCAACCGTGCGACAGAACGCTCGACCTCTTCCACGTCGACGAGGTCAACACCTACAAGGAGCATCTACCCACCTTAACCGACCGGTCCGATAATAAGCAGGTACCGACCCAGCACGCCGTTTGCCAAATCAGAGCCTTGAGGATCAACACACCACTGCTCAGATTGACTCCAGCACGGTTGGGCGGTGGCGCAGTTTGGTAGCGCACCAGACTGGGGCTCTGGGGGTCGAGAGTTCAAGTCTCTCCCGCCCGACAAGCACAATACTGCTCAGGGGCGGTGAGCAGGTGGCGAGCAGGGAGGAGCAGCAACTAAACCGCCAGGTTGCAGAGGCAGTGAGAAGCCCGCGAACGCCGGTTGGGCGAGACAGCACGGCACTTTATGGACGCCCCAGCGACCGAGTTCCTTTCACATGTCGACATGACTAAGAGCATCTCTCAGCTCAACGTCCAGGTGGTACTCGTCAGGGTTCATTTCAGGATTAACTAGCCGCAAAGGTTCCTTCCATCCGGTATTGAGTGCCGCAAAATGCCGATAATTTATCAATGACAAATCCAATGGATATTTCCAGGGGCGTGTCCATGGACGTATCCAAGAAGCATCCTTCCACCCCGTGTTGAAGTAAAAATGCCTTGGATTTATCAATGACAAATCCAATGGATATTTCCAGGGGCGTGTCCATGGACGTATCCAAGACCGATCCCACTCTACTTGGTGCACCCTCCACTGGCTCCGCTCCGGAACTCTATGCGGGATTAGACACCATTTGGAAGATCCGCCAAAGTTGTCGCTCCACGGTCGTGCGAAACAAATAACCACTGTAAGAGCTCTTTGTTGTGGAACCAGCAGAAATCGGCTTCTATCCAAATACCAGGGTATTGGAGAACGCCGCCCCGAGAGCGCCGGACATAGTCGAAGATCGTTGTTCCGGGCGGTGTCAGTACGAGTTCATCGACATCCGCGTTGATGACACCGGCTGCATGTCGCAAAAGACGCCACTTCGCGTGCTCAAGGGCTCCGTACTGGCAATAGTTAGAATCCCAGGGAAGGTCTGGGCCGTTCTGTTGTTGAGCCCCTTTTGAACCTGGTGCTGTGTTGTCGAAACCTTGTGGTCCATATTTGAATGGCCATGAGACTATTGCAGCAAGCTCGATGTCATCCACCTGCTCTATCGCCGATTGGAGTTGGTCAAGCGAATACGAGGTGGATCCATTGTCGTAGATCAAGACTGCGTCGACACCGTGATAGCGCGCGTGGAACTTAATCCAATCCTGTACCCATGCCAGGTCGTTGTTCTTCGAGACTGTGAGGAGGACCTTACGTTCTTTAAATAGTTGGGCGAGATCGGAGCCGATCGTTGCGCTACAACGTGACCCTTCGAGAGGAAGGTCGATGGTCATTGCGGTTCGGTGAATGCCTGTGATCGTGGTCCGTTGAACGTGTGCGAGCTGTGTTGTCTTGACCTTTTCGCTTCGCCCCGATGCGGCGAGACCATCGAGAGCAACGGCCTCGAGATTCCTGAGCGGGGGGCCGACGAGCCTTACAGCGTCATCGCACCAAAAGATGTCGTAGAACAATGTTCGGTCGTCAAACTGCTCCGCATAGCCAGGTGGTCGTAGCTCGGGAGGCCGCGGTGGATCTCTGCGGAGCAGTGCATCGTCGGGTAGCGATACTGGTGACACTGCGATGATCTGAACCTGGGGTGGTGGCACTGCGCTCCTCGTTGATCGTCTATTGAGCGTCCCCCCGCCAGCCGGACACTTTCTTATGCGGCTTCCTGCTGAAGATAATAGCTGATCTCCCACTCGACGGGGGGAAGGTCCCCGATGCTGGAGTGGAGGTTGGGCTGTAACGATTTATCCATGCGGTGATAGCTCTTTTGGCCTCTGCCTGTGCCTCGAAGCGGTAGCGGTGGACCAGTTCCCGTTTGAGCGACGACCAAAATGACTCCGCTGCCGAATTGTCGAAGCAGGTGCCGACGCGACCTGCCGACTGGGCGACGCCGAGGCTGTCGCAGAGCGCCCTGTAGTCCCCTGAGAGATATTGGGCTGTCCCGATCAGAGTGGAACACCGCCCCTGCCAGGCAGCCCCGCAGGGCGGCCGCCTAGCCGAGGGCGGATGACACGAGCTCGGTGCGCATGTGCTCGGCCATGGCCCAGGCCGCCAGGCGACGGCTGCCGAGGTCCAGCACCGAGGCGGGGTAGAGCCACCCGGCGCCAGTGGGGATGTAGCTTATGTCCCCGCAGCGGCGGTGACGCTTTCGAACCAGACCCGGAATTGGCAGAGGTATTGGCGCGAAATCTCGAGATGAACCGGCTCAATCAGCGCGCGAAAGTCCATCCGGTAGTAGCCACCGCGCGGACTGGTGAAGTGAGCTTTCACCGACGCGTCACGCCACCTGGGTCGTCAGGATCGATGTCCAGGGGAGGGAGTTCCAGGTTCTCGAAGGCATGACGAGGCTGTTGGAGGCGGGTGCCGTCCGCATGATTGATCTCCACGCGGTAAGAACCGACGCAGCGGGCGACTGGCCAACTCGTCCACTGGATGCGCCGGCTGCTAAGGCACTACGGGGCAAGCTTCTTCCTTATCGGAGGCGATGGTTACGCGTGCGCTGCCGCACTTGACCGCGTCATTGCCGGTGCCGGGCACAACCACGTGCTGTTCGTATTCGATGTCGCCTCCCTGGGCGACGCTGTCACACCCTCTGCGTGAGGTGGATCTAACCCGGTATGCTCTAGCCTATGACGACCGAGCCAGACCCTCTTCCCCGAGTGTCCGTCGTGATTCCAACATGGAACTGTGCGTCCCTCCTACCGTCGTGTCTCGAGAGCCTTCAGTCCCAAGACTACCCAGATGAGCTGATCGAAATCGTCGTCTCCGACGATGGGTCGACCGACGACACCGGCCAGGTCGTGAAGAGTCACAAACCAACGGCAAACAAAGCCATCAAATATGTTCTCTCGGCTCACGGGGGCGTGAACGCCGCCCGTAACGCCGGTATCGTGGCGTCGTCTGGTGAAATCGTCTGCTTCCTCGACGCTGATGAGGTCGCTCCACCATCTTGGGTGTCAGTGATGGTGAGGTTCTTATCGGACAACCCAGACATCGACATACTTGGTGGTCCCTGTCGCAGCCCTGCACCCCCACGATTCCGCGTCTGCATTTACTGCACAACTATCGGATCGTCGAGCCCACCGCCCGTCGATGGTGCTCTTCCCGCGAATACAGCCTGGCTACCTCCTGGCGGTAATCAGGCCGTCCGCAGACGGGTATTTGATTCTGTAGGGCTGTTCGACCCAAGCCTTAGCGGGCACTTTGACGAGAACGAGTGGCAATTGCGAGCAGTCGCATCGGGCGTTCGTTTGGGAGCGTCGTCTGAAATGTGGATTGGCATCGCCGCGACGTGCAGTCCCTGGCTGAGCTAGCTCGAAGGGCCTTTTCGCAGTCGTACCATGGCGATCGCTACCACCGCGAGCGATCCACTGGGCTGCAAAAGTCAGTGCCTGCCATTGCTATGCAAATTGCTCGATGGACCTGGCACAGTGCACGCCTTCGATGCGCGGCAGGGCTTATTTATGTATCACACGGCTTCGGGCGCTTAGCCGCAGCTCTTGTGCAGCCCCTGGTTAATCACCGCCAATCAACTGATCCCGCGTGAACATTCTCACCAACGTCCACCGAGCACAGTCCGATGGGGGTGTCGAAAGGAGCGTACTTCAAACGACACGTGAACTCGTCGGCCGCGGCCACAAGGTCAATCTGATATATGGGGAAGGAGGCGACCTCGTCCCTGAGTTCAGATCTGTATGCGCTTCCGTTCATCACGTACCTTACTGGGATTACACGTTCCCGCAAAGCCGAGCGCGGGCTCTCGTCGAGCACGTACGCCTGCTCCCAGCGGTGGCCCTGGCAGCTAAATGCAGGCCTGATGTCTACTACATGAGTAGGACGTTTGCCGCGGAATGGGCTTTGCAAGCTGCGAAGTTGTCCCCGGCCCCTGTTGTGTGCCATTGGCGTGGGACACAAACACCGCCTGCCCGCTACCTCCCTCACCTCTCGTCAAAGGTCAGCCGCTTCATAGCGAACTCCGCTTTCACGCGCAACGTATGGCTGGCAGCGGGAATTGACCCTGACAAGGTCGACTTGGTTCATACCGGCATCGACCCGACCGAGTACCCGCAGGGCCGGGCGAGCGAGCGTCAGGCGGCGCGCGCCGCGCTTGGTATCCCCGAGGACATATTCGTTGCGGTGTTCGTTGGACGCATCGACGCCGAGAAGGGCGTGGAGGTGCTCCTCGACGCCTGGCGACGAATGGACCTCTCGGCCAGCGGAGCACAGCTCCTGCTCGTCGGCACGCCGGTGCTGCACGGTGACCCGAAGGCCTATTTGGAACACGTAACAGCTCTGGCCCAGCCGGGATCGGTCCGCTTCCTTGGCGCTCGCCGCGATGTCGTTACTCCGTTGCACGCGGCTGACGTCGCGGTCGTTCCTTCGACATGGGACGAGCCTTTTGGCCGCGTCGTTATCGAGGCACTGGCCACCGGTCGGCCTGTCGTCGGTTCACGCGTCGGCGGTATCCCCGAGATCCTCGCTGGCCCCCTCGAACGTTTCCTGTTCGAGCGGGGCGACGCTGCCGGCCTGGCAACGGTGTTATCCGGGCTCATAGATTGGCAGGAGCGCGAACCTGACCTTGGCGACCAGTGCACGTCTCGCGTCCGTGAACATTTCTCGTTGTCCCTTATGGTCGACGGCATCGAGGCAACCATCGAGCGCGCACTGGGCGCCCGACGTGGCCGATGACAGCCGGCCCGGCCCGTCGGGCTGGTTTTAGCCAACCCGAAGGACCCGCTCTCAGCTGCGGACCACACGGCGTTGCCTCTTTCCCAACCAAGCTTTGACTTTTCCCGCTTTCATAAAGGCGCCGCGACCCGCCGCGTCCATTAATGCAAGCGGCATCTCTCTCAAAAGCGGGTCGTTCTTGGTCATTTTGACCAGCGCTGATGACAGCGGGGTGGGGTGCGAAGTCCACGCGAGGTCGTTCCCCAACTCTTCTCGGTAGGACGAAGCAGCCCAGTTGAACAGCGAAAGTTGGTGGTGAGCTGCGTCTATCGCCGCCGCCCCCCCGGAGACAAGTGCCCACATGCCGTTGCCATCCAGCTTTGGCCGTGGGGCTTTTGGTGCCCAAGGTTTAGGGCCCATGGCATGCACGAGGAGCGGCAACTGATGGTGGAGGCGCAGGTAAAGCCGCTCCCTGGGGGAGAAGCCACCGGGCCCGTAGCACTGGGCGACGTCCAAGCCACGCCGCAGCAGCCGTACCGGGACGTCCTGCCAGTCGACGGCACCGAGGAGGGCGGTGAGCACTTCCTGGTCGCCCATGAGGTGCAGGGGCCGCTGATCGATCCCTAACTTCTGAGCGGCGCGGTAGTCGGGCATGGTCAACATGTCCCGCCAGCGCTCAAGCAGCGGAACATGTGCCGTCGCCGCCCGCAAGAACCCGGTGTTGACCGTCACCGGTAGCACCCAACCAGGCTTCAAACCCCAGGCCAGGGTGCGCTGAGGCGTCCCTTGGCGCCTGCCCCACCATACGTCCTCGGTGCCGATCAGCGACCCGGTAGGCAGCTCGGCCAACCTGGCGGACAGGTGCCCGGTGACGATCATGTCACTGTCCACCCAGGCGACGCTCGGGCTGCCGTTGCCAAGGTGCTCGAGCAGAAGCGAAGGCTTCACGTCCCAGCCCGAAGTCTCCAATCGAGCATCGTAAAGCTCGGCGTTTGGTTGCGCCTGCAACCAGTCGCGGAAAGCCTCGGGGGCGCCGGGAACGGTGACGAGGGCGCGCAAGTCCGGTGAATAGCGGTTGAGGCTGAGCACGAGCAGCTGTACCCCGATGAGGTTGCCGGGGCGGTCCTCGTATACGACGACCGAGGGGGACGCGCACTTCATGCCATCGTCCGCGCCTAACATGTAATTTGCCAACCCAGGGCCTTGATAAGAGCACCCCATTCGTAGATGACCTCGACGGCCCATCTGCGCAAAGACGGTTTTGCTGCGACGACATAAACGGAGCCATCGAAGCAACGCTTGACACGCAGTCGAGCCCGCGTCACCTGAGGCGTCGAGGCGACCACGATCAGGCTATGCCAACCATGCGCCCGGGCCTGACTGGCAACGAAGCGAGCTTCACCCATCGTGCTGAAAGGATCGGGCCGGAAGCACTCGATCCTGACGCCGGATAGATCGGTCCCCGGACAGTTCCAGCGGGGGGAGGCGACCGAAACGAGCATGATCGGAGCAGCATGCTCTTTCGCGAGCTCGACGGCCACTTGCCAACGGGCCCGGGACCACCAAGGACGACGATCGCATCGGCGTGCGCACCTTGGAGCGCGTTCTGCGCTGGCCAGACGAAAAGCTTTGCGCTGAGTGACAGGAACAGTGCGACCACCACTGCGACAACTGCCAGAAATGTCCAGGCCACGCCTGCGACTGCTACTTCCCAACGAAGTGCCCCTGCCTGTCCCGAGCTTGTCCACTGCAGTTTCGAGCCCGAATACCGCGCCCTTCTTCCGCGTACGCTACCACGATAGCTAGGCTTGAAGTCGACAGCATCGAAGCGACCGTTGGGCATGTGGCCTAGGGTTGCGGTCGTGGCGGAGCTGGGGGCACCGAGTTCTTTGACATCGGATATCGCCCCGATAGGAGTCATCTCGCCCCACATGGACGACGCCGCGCTCAGCTGTGGGCGGCTGCTGAGCGCTCGGCCCGGCAGCCACGTGGTGACCGTATTTTCGGGGGCCGGAGAGCGTACGGCCGCTACCCACTTGGGACGAGATGTCAGGGTCGTTCAGGCCGGGGGACAACGTAATGGCGCTCCGACAAGTTGAGGACGAAGATGCCATGGCGGTTGTCGGAGCGTACGGGCACCGTCTCGACTTCTGGGACCTCCAGTACCGGGTCGCACGCCCCGCCGGTCTGGCACGCCTACGACCAAGCGTTGTGAGCGCCGCCAGGGCCAGGAGGGCCGATCCCGACCTGGATCGCCGCGTCGCAGATGAGCTCCGTCGGATCGTCACAGAACTGGCTCTAGAGACATGGTTCGTGCCCCTCGGATTGTGGCACGCGGACCACAAAATGACCGCCCGGGCCTGCTTGCGTGTCGCAGGTTATATGCCCGAGCGCCGTTGGGTTTTGTACGAAGAGCTCCCATACCGCGTAGAGGTACCGCTGGAAGTGGCTGCTGCCAAGGATCAGCTGGCAATTGTCGGCTTCGGTATTGAACCCCTAGTTATCTCGTCCAACGCTGGCAATTCCAAAAAACGGGCCATGATAAATTGCTACCGCTCGCAGCTCCCGTGCCTTGGACCACGTGCTGATGTTGCCGTTGCTGAACCCGAGGTCTTTTACCGTTTGACGAGCCGGTCCCCGTGACGGCCGTCCGAGCGCGCCTCGGGCCCCCGCCGGTCGGCACGTACACCCTGGCGAACAGCGGCCGGCCCGGCGGGCCGAACCATAGTGCGCGCCCAGCCACCTTAGCGTCCAGGAGGGAAGAGCGCTCTTTCGACCAGGGCGAAGACAATGTGCCCGGCCACCAGCTGCAGTTCTTGGATCTTGGCCGTTTCGTCTGCCGGCATGGCCAGGACAAAGTCCGCTACCGCCATGTCGGCAGGGTCCCTACCTGTGAACCCGATACTCGTGATGCCCGCCGCTCGGGCCGCCAGCAGGGCCTTGACGACGTTGCGGGAACGACCAGAGGTGGAGATACCGACGAGCATGTCGCCGGGCCTGCCCAGAGCCTGCACCTGGCGAGAGAAGACCTCGTCGTAACCGTAGTCGTTGCCGAGCGCCGTTAGCACCGACGTGTCGACGGTGAGGGATATTCCCGCCGCTGGGGCGCGGTCGTAGTTCTGGCGGCCGACGAGCTCGGCCGCCAGGTGCTGGGCGTCCGCCGCCGAGCCACCGTTCCCGCAGAACATCACCTTGCTACCCCCGCGTATGCACGCCACCACGGCCGCCGCCGCCTCAGCCATAGCCGCGATGTAGCTCGGACGGCGCAGCTCTGCCAAACCGTCCTGGAGCTTCGCAACCTCGCCGGCGGCGAACTGTACCGCCTCTTCACCGAGGCCCGCCGGCGTCCCGTGCTCCTCACCCGTTCCTACACCGCTTTGCACGGTGCCCTCCTTGGTCACTAGCCTGCCGGTCTTCGTATATTTCTCGTATTCGCCCTCTGGCAACTTAGCCGGACTGTACATTATGGCTTGTGGGGCCGATGCCTTTGGGGTACGCGCCGTGCCCCGCCTCCTCGACCAGGACAAGGCATCTTTGGAGGTACCTCTGAGCCACGCCGAAACCCACGCCACCGTCACGCTGATGGACGTGAGGTTGGACAACCTCTCGGAGGCCGAGGTGATCGGCCAGATCGTCGGTAACGCGTCACGCGGCGAAGGTGGCTGGATGGTGAACCCCAACGTCGACGTCATGCGCCAGATCGTGGAAAGCGCAGGTCTGCGCAAACTGGTGGCCGGAGCCGACCTCGTCGTCCCTGACGGTATGCCCCTTTTGTGGGCCGGCCGCCTGCAGGCCGACCCGTTCAAGCAACGGGTCCCCGTGTCGGAAGCTGATCGGCCCGCTGTGCGCCGAGGCAACGAAGTTCACGGTAGGCGTGTTCCTACTGGGCGGCTCTCCGGGCAGCGCGGAGCGCGCCGCTGCGGTGCTGGCGGCTCGGAACCCGGGACTTGCCGTCGACTACATGTGCCCTCCCTTCGGCTTCGAGCGAAGTGAAGAGGCAATGGCCGAGATCCACCGAGCCCTTCAAGACAGCGCCCCTGGGGTCGTCTTCTGCGCGTTCGGCTTCCCCAAACAGGAGCGCCTGATGGAGGGCCTGAGCGAACGCTTCCCGTCGATGTGGTTCCTCGGCTCGGGCGGCACCTTTAGCATGGTCGCCGGCGATACCCCCAAAGCCCCGGTCTGGATGAGAAAGAGCGGCCTCGAATGGCTGCACAGGTTACGCTTGGAGCCGCGGCGCCTTTTTGCCAGGTACATTGTCCATGACTTCCCATTTGCTCTGCGCTTGCTTTTTTCCAGCGCAAGAGCGAGATTTTCGAGAGGTAACTTGCCATCAGCCGTCGACGAGCAAGGGGGGAGCAGATGACGGCTCCCGTCGAGGTCCGCCCGGCGCAGAGCGGGCCGCCAACGGGCGGGGCCGCTAGCGGCGTCGTGCGAGCCAGGACCCCCCTCAGGATAAGTTTCGCCGGGGGCGGCACCGATGTCTCCCCCTTCCCTGAGACCGAGGGGGGTGCGGTCTTGAGCGCCACCATCGACCGCTACGTCCACGGGTCCCTCGTGACGCACGCTCATAGCCACGTGAACATCGAATCTCGCGACTACGGGATCACCGTACAGCTGGCCGCTGGGGGTGCCATCGAGCCGGACGGCAACCTCGACCTCGTGAAGGCGGCTGTGCGCCGGGTATGGCGGGAGGAAGAACAGGGCTACCGGATCGTCCTCTCGGCGGGGGCCCCACCGGGCTCGGGCCTGGGGTCGTCTTCCGCCATGGTGGTCACCGTCGTTGCGCTGCTCAACGAGTACTACGGGGTTGCCATGGGCGACTACGAAGTCGCCCGCTTGGCCTCGGTGATCGAACGTGAGGACATGCACATTGCCGGAGGTCTGCAGGACTACTACGCGGCCACGTTCGGCGGGTTCAATTACATCGAGTTCTCCGAGCAGGTGATCGTGAACCCGCTCAGGGTCCGTGAGGACGTCATCAGCGAGCTCGAAATGAACCTCGTCCTGTGCTTCACCGGTGCGACCCGGCGCTCCGACTCGATCATCTCCGACCAGACCGAGCGTTACACCCGTTCGGAAGCCGGTGCCCTGGAGGGCCTGCGCCAACAGAAGGATCTCGCCACGGCCATGAAGGCTGCGTTGCTGCAGGGCAGGCTCGACGACTTCGGTTGGCTGCTCGGCCAGGCCTGGGAGGCCAAGAAAAAAATGTCGCCCAAGATCACGACGCCTCTCATCGACGAGATGTACGACCTGGCGGTCCGCTGCGGAGCAACAGGTGGAAAGGTGACCGGCGCAGGGGGCGGGGGCTACATGCTCCTTTATGTGGACTTCGAGCACCGCCATAAAGTCGTCGAGGCGATGGAAGGCCTTGGGGTGGCGGCAACGGGCTTTTCTTTCGCCCCACAGGGAGCTCGGGCCTGGAAACGTTGAGCGCCCCTACCCCTTCCCCCTGCCACCTGGGCAGGTGGATGCCGTCTTCCTCGACCGCGACGGGACGATCAACGCCAAGGCTCCCGAGGGCTGCTACATCACCTCTCCCCGGGCGCTCCGGCTCCTGCCGGGTGCCGGGGCAGCGGTCCGGAGGCTGAACGACGCCAGGGTGCCAGTGCTTGTCGTCACCAACCAGCGGGGCGTCGCCCTCGGGGAGATGACACTGGAGCAAGTCGCCCGGGTCAACGATGCCCTCCAACTGCGCCTCAGCCGGATCGGGGCGAGGGTCGACGGCTTTTATGTCTGCCCTCACCAAGCCGGCGTCTGCGCCTGCCGCAAGCCACTCCCGGGCCTGCTCCTGCAGGCCAGTCGAGACTTCCCCGAGCGGCGGCTCCCTAACTGCGTCATGATCGGCGACAGCGAGGCTGACGTAGAGGCCGGCCTGGCCGCCGGCTGCACCCCCATAAGGCTCGGCCCGCCCGGCACCGCCTCGATCGCCAGGGTGCTCTGCCCGGACCTGGCCGCGGCCGTGGACGTCCTGCTCCACATCGGCGCCACCGAGGCGCCGACGAGTTCTTCTCGCTTGCCACGGAGCCTACTGAGGCGAGCGGGACGCACCCTGGCGTTTGCCTGGTGCTCCGCCTTCATCCTTGGTCACTTGAGCTGGAGGACGCAAAGGGCGGCAAACCTCTCTTCCGCACAGCCGCGGCCAGGAAGCTGGTGGCCCGGCCAGGCCCGACAACGAGCAGCGCGAACACGCCGATACCGATAGCGGCCGGAGGCACGCACTCGAGCAGCCCTACCGGCCCGATGACTATGAAGGGCCTGACCAACAGCTCGAGCAACACTGTGATCAGCGCCGCTATGAACCCCTTGACCAGGGGCACCTGGCGCAGGAGCTTAGGGATGCCTGGGTGGACGCGCAACCGGACCATTCTCATGAGGTACCCAGCGCTCAGAACCTGGGCGAGCGCCGCACCGATTGCGACTGCCAACGCTCCCACCAGCGCCAAAGGTAGTACCAGGACAAGGTTGGCAACCATGAGAGCCAAGCCGTACCGCATCTCTATGCCGGGTTGGCGCATCACCGTCACGTAAGCATTTACCATGGCGACCGCCAGGGCGGCCATCCCGCCCGCCATCGCTGCTACCGCCACCCAGCCACCGAGCTTGAACTCCGGCCCGAGCCAAGCTGTGACAGCAAAGTAAGCCGAAGCCATCCCGACAGCGCTCCAGCCGGTGACGGCCGCCATCCAATTACGTTGCATCCGGTTGAACTGCTCGAAAGTCCTCTCCGGGCCGTCCTTCCCATAAGTGTTGCCAAGCTGCACGCTCGCAGGTTCGACGACGTTCGTGGCTACGCTGGAGAGCTGGCCCGCAAAACTATTGCCGGAATTGTAAATCCCGACGGTCCGGACCGACAGTGCGGTACCGATCACCAAGGTGTCGAGCTGCACGTTGATGAGCCCGGCGATGCCCGCGACCTGCAACCTGGCCGCGAACGACATGAGCCTGCGTACCTCTGCGCGAGGCAGCAGCGCGAAACCTTCGCGTGTGAGATAGCGCAACGCGGTCGGCGCTATCATCGCAGTGGTGGCGACCTGTTGCGCTATGAAAACGATAGCGATACCCCTTAGGCCTTCGTGGTAATGAACTACCAACACCAGCCCCGCCACCCAGAGGGTGTAGCACAAGAGCCCGGCCTGAATAACACGGTCAAAACGCTGTCGCGCGAGCACCACGGACTGGACCAACTGGTGCAGCAAACTAAAAGTCAGCAGGATGCCAAGCGTCCGGAACAGGAACAACGACTCTGGGCGCAACCCGGGGCTCATCGACAGGGCCCGCACAATGAAGGGCGACACGAACCAGTCCGCGGCGCTCATCACTGCCCCGATGCCCAGGACGAAGACCATGAAGGTCACGAGCAACTTCGTCGTAGCTACGCGGTCATCGGCGCCGGCATAAATCGGGAAATAACGGTTGGCTGTCGAAGCGAGGCCTCCGTTCAGGCTACCCAAGAAACCCGTGATCGTGCCAGTCAGTACGAACAGTCCGTAGCGCTCGATCCCTAGCCCGTGTATCACGAACGGGGTCAAAACGAGGTTGCCGCCAGCCGTGAGCAGTTGCGAGGTGGTCACCCAGGTGAAGCCCGCGCGCGATCACCCTGCGCGGCGAAGAACTGTTCGAACCCGGGGTGGCTCCCATGGACGGGAAGGTGCCATCGACCGAGGCGACCGTGGCGCGATGAGGCGGCAGTAAAGGAACCAGATCTTGAGCGGCCGGCGTCGGTTCGTCTTGCGCCACGACACCCGATGGTACAGGTGCCTTGGCCCCCCGCTGTGCCGAGGGCCGTCGACCCCGGCCGCTCTCGTGCTGGGGCGAGCCGGGAAAACGGAGAAGGGAACCGGCACGCCGAGCGCGTTAACCGTTCTCTGACCGTGGGTAAGTTCCGGGCAATTGTCGTTCCCCGGAAGCTGCAGCAGGCGCGCCACCACCTGCTACGCCCTTTCGGGCCAAGCTGGTACATAGGAGCGGACCGCGGCCGCCTAGCAAGGAGCCCCCCATGAGGTCTATCGTCAACAACCAAGCGAGCACCGACCCGGGCGCGGAAGGCAACGACTCCGAGGCACCTGACCTGCGCACAACTCCAGCCAACCTGCGCACAACTCCAGCCATGGTGACCGTGCCGCACGTCACCACCCCATCAGCCGGCTTCGAACCGATAGGCCGCTCAGCATTGGCGCACCCGGTCCTGGTCGTGCTGTGCACCGTGGTCGGCCTCGTGGCCGGGGCGGGTGCTGGCTATGTGCACCCGGTCAGCTACACCGCCGACTCCAGCCTCATCGTCGGTCGCACCACGGGTATCGCCGAAGACGAACTGGCGGGCCTAGCGGTGGCGATAGAGAGCCTCGCCAGCAACTACGCGAGGCTGATGACCACCACAAAGGTGATCTCGGCTACAGAGTCGATCCTGCACGACCCAACGCTACCGGGCACCGTGAGCGCCTCACCCGTCCCCCAGTCCTCGATCATCGACGTACAAGCAGTCTCTTCAACCAAACAGGGCGCGCTCAACCTGGCCAACGCGGGGGCCGTCGCCCTGGTCAACGCGGTGGACCAGCTCACGAACGAGGGCCAAGCTCAGCTACAACCCCTGTTGTCAAACTACAAGAAGACTGACAGCACTTACGAGAAGATGACCGTAGAAGCAAGTGTGCTGCAAGGCCAGCTGAACGCCCTACTGGCAAGGATCGGGACAGGGGCTTCCAGCGCAGCCGAACAGGCTCGAGAGCAGGCCCTCGATGCCCAGATCGCAGTTGTGCAGACACAGGCCGACATTGCCAAGTTCCAAGCTGACACTTACCAGAACGAGTACACCTCGGCGCTACCGCCCCTCACGATCCAGGAGGCGATCGTGCAGAAGGTAGGGAACGCCACGTACAGCGGCAGCAATTTCGACGCGTACATGGAAGCCGGAGGGTTGGCGGGCGCGGTGGGTGGGCTTGTAATCGGTTTGGCGGGCGCAGCGATGCTCGACGCTCGCAGAGGTCGGCGCAGCCTGACGGCCCGCGCTCCGGACCAGCCAACGCGGTGAGCCGGCTTCACTTTCTCGCACCGCTTGTCCACCACCCTGATGCGTTCGGCGTCCTGTTGCTCGTGGTGCTTTGCCTGCTAGGAGTGGCTAGCGCTTACTTTGCGAGCCGCATCGACTTGACCGTGCTGATGATTTCAGCGCTGATTCTCCAGCTCTTCTCCGGCAACTGGTCTTTGATGGGCATCCCGATACCGCTCGACCGGGTGGTCTTCGTCTTAACACTCGGTGCGTTGTTACTAAAGGGCACTCGCCGTCTGAGCTCCAGACGCCTCGTCTGGAGGCCGCTCCACATAGCGATGCTTTGCGCCGTGACCTGGGTGGTGGTGTCCGGGCTCATCGTCGGGACCATTACCGGCCACGTCGGCTTCTACGCCTTCCTCGATCGCTTTGGCCTTGTCCCGTTCGTGCTGTTCACCCTTGCGCCACTGTTCTTCGGGTCGCAGAGACAGCGCAGGCTCCTCCTCGGCGCTCTTGTTGGTATGGGCCTCTACCTCGGCCTGACGGGCTGCATGGAAGGGCTCCACCTTTACAAGCTCATATTCCCCCGCTACATCGCCAACCCGAACCTCGGCATCCAGTGGGGACGGGCAAGAGGCCCGATCTTGGAAAGTACCGGGGACGGCTTTTGCACCTTTGTCGGTGGCGTCGCAGCAGTTATAGGGCTCCAGACCTGGCGCTCAGTGCGGGCCCGGCGGCTGTGCTACGCAACAATTGCCGTTGACCTCGCCACCGAGTTCTTCACCCTTACCAGAAGCGTCTGGATCGGCACCTTCCTAGGCATAGTCGCTGTCATGATGCTGAGAAGGAAGACCCGGCGGATCGTCATCCCGGCCCTGCTGGCCAGCGTCATCGTCGTCGGCAGCACGTTAGCCCTCTCTCCCTCGGTGCGCTCCGAGGTCGTCGGGCGCACCGAGTCCCAGTCTCCTGTCTGGGACAGGCAGAACACCGACCTCGCTGCACTGCGGATAATCGAAGAGAAGCCGCTCACCGGCGTTGGGTGGGAGAACTTCATCAACGTTTCGAGCAACTACATGCGCCAGCAGCCGACCTACCCCATCACGGGCGAGGGCATTGAGGTCCACAACGTCTTTTTGTCCCACGCTGCGGAGCTCGGGATCCCGGGCTTGCTCCTCTGGCTGCTCGCCCTCGGTGGGGCCGTACGCCGGGGCTTGTTCCCGGGGCGCACCAAGAGACGTCCTGATCGCGCGCAAGCGGGTCACGATGCCGATCTCGAGATGTGGCGGTTAGGTGGGTTGGCGATCGTGCTTTTCTTCGTCGTGATCGCTGACCTGGCCCCCTTCAGCCAGGCTCTTCCCAACTCGCTGCTTTGGCTATGGCTGGGCGTGACGGCAGCGCCCTACACGAGCCGCCTGCGCCTCAGCGCCCTCCACCGCCGGAGCTTGCCGCAAACCCTGCCGTTCAGTCCTCCCAGGCCCCTCCCATCAGCGCCTGAGCTGCAGCCGGTCCACCTGTAACGTCCCCCGGCAGCAGGATCTTTGAGCCCTGGGCATGCTTCAAGAGGTCATCGTCCGCGGGCCGTGGGGATCTCCGCAATTGGCGAAATACCGGACAAATAGCTCAAGGAGCCGCGGACTGTCAGCCGAGAGCGTGTCATGCCCAAGATCGCGACCGCGCAGCGACAAGGTCTCCCACGGCGGGCTTCGAGAGCAGGCCTCCGCAACCTCAGCGACACACCGGGCGCTCGTCGCCTCTGTGGCAGTCCTCCTGGCCACCGCCACGTACGTAGGCAGCCTGATGGTCGCATCTGCGTCGTCCCCGCAGTCATCCGCGCGTTCTTTACAAAGCGCTCCTGCCGGGAACGGCGCTGCGGGGAAGAGCGCTGGCGGGAAAGGCAAGGCCGTCGGTTTCACCCACCGTTATGGCAGCCGGGGCGGCTGGGTGGCTTACCAGTCGGGTGTCGTCGTCGCCTACGGCGGAGCCCCGGATCTTGGCTCAGCAGCCGCAGGCTCTGGCAAGGTGACTGGCATCGCCGGTGTTCCCAAAGGTCACGGCTACTGGCTCGTAACAAGCGTAGGGAGGGTCATCGGCTTCGGCGGCGCGAAGGACTACCCGGGACCTCAGCCCAAGACAACGGTCGTTGGCATCGCCTCCAGCGGGAAGCGGCACCGTGGTTACTGGTTGCTGGACAAGGCGGGCAACGTGTACGCCCACGGCCACGCCATCTTCTACGGGGAAGCCTCGGGGGCACCCGGGCCGTTCGAGCGGATAGTGGCCACCCCCAACCGAAACGGGTACTGGCTCCTCAGCGCCACTGGCCACGTGTACGGCTTCGGCGACGCCAAGAGCTACCCAAAGCCGGGGGTCGGCTCTGGCGGCCCCTTCGTCGCCTTTGGTACCGACTACAGCGGCCGCGGTTATTGGGAGGTCTCGGCCTCAGGGGTCATCTGGAGCTTCGGCGATGCCCGCAGGCCCGCTCGAAAAGGTCCGGCCCATGTCGTCTCGATCCTGGCGGCGCTGAACGGGCATGGCTACACCGAGCTCAACTCGGACGGCAAGTTCGACACTTTCGGCGACGGGCCGAAGTTCGCCATTACCCCCGCACTGTCCCGTAGGAGACCGTCGGGGAGGACCGGCACCACGACCACCTCAGTACCTCCCACCACGCTGTCGCCCACCACCACGAGAGCGGTACCAACTACAGCGGCGTCAGACCCACCTGCGCCGTCCGTAGACGCACGTGTGCCGTCCGGCTTCGCTGACCCGCCTGCCCCCTCCACTACGACCACGACAGCGGCGACGACCACAACGAGGCCAGCCGCCACTACGACCACGACGGCGGCGACGACCACAACGAGGCCAGCCGCCACTACGACCACGACGGCGGCGACGACCACAACGAGGCCAGCCGCCACTACGACCACGACGGCGGCGACGACCACAACGAGGCCACGACACGACAGCGCCACTACGACCACGACAGCGGCGACCACGACCACGACAGCGGCTCCTACTACGACGACCAGCCCGTCGTCGCAGGTGAGCTACTTGACCCCTCCCGCGTCGCTGATGCCGGACAGTATCTTCAACCAGCCAGTGACGGGGTGGTCGGTGGCCTCCAATTCAGCACAGTTGGTCGGTGACTTTGTAGGAGGGCCGGGAGCGTATATCCCTGGTGGCGGCTATGTGAACAACTACGGCAGCGTAGGAGTTTCTACACAACCTGGCTACTGGGCCCCAACGTCGCAGCCTGATGTTTCGTTCTCCCAGACCCCTAGTGCAGACGGGTGTACGCGCTGGGCCTTTTGTTGGCACTGCCCCCGGTTACATCCCTACCGAGGCCCCCATCCCGTCCTTCGCTGCTCTGAACGGGTCAGGCGATAACCCCTTAGATGTTTGGTCAACTGCTGGCGTTTATGAAATATGGCAGGCTAATCAGCTTAGCTCATCGGCTTGGGAGGGCTGCTACGGCGGCTATGGCCCAATGAGTACCTTCACCGGAGTTTTCGCCGGCAACAAGGGCCGCACGGCAACCAGCATCAGCGATGTTGCCACTATGGTCACTGAGGCCGATGTCGCCAGAGGCTCTATCAACCACGCCATTAGCATTCAAATAACTGACGGCAACGGTTGGGTACTTCCCGCCACTCGTGGCGACTTCGGGTCTGACCCAGGCGAGCCTGCCGAGGGCCAGTGGTTCCGCTTCGCACCTGGGACCGTTTGTACTCCCGCTGAATGCAATTCGCCTTACGCCACGATGGTGTTCAACGCCATCTCGACTTACGGCATGGTGGTTTCTGATCAAGCCGGTGCCTACCAGATCAACCAGGAAGCTGTTGCGGACTGGGCCAACGAAGGCGAACCCGGTACCGACCCGATCACCAAGTCATGGTGCACGAATTGGAACAGCGGGGCAAACAGTTGCGCAGGGACCGAGGAGCAGGAGTACAACGTCATTTCCGAACTCCCTTGGAGCGATCTTCAGGTGCTCAATTACCCGTGAAGGGCGCTTGATGCCGCTACCTGGCGGCGGGCGCCTGACTGCGGCAGCGACCCCGGGTAACCGGGTGAGGGCCGGTGGTCCCGCTTCGCACCTGGGACCACAGGCGACCCGACCACGCAATGCACCACGCCGTTCGCTCCAGGTGGTCACGGGAGCGCCTTCCGAGGGCTCGTGGTTCCGGTTCCCGGCTGACCTCGCAATGCCGTCGGATTTAACTCCCTTTGCCCAAATGGTCTTCAAGGCGATCCAGACTTACGGGATGGTCGTGGTCGACCAGGGGGTGCGGTTGCAATCGAAGCTGATCAGTCAGGCTACGAGTACCAGGGGACCGTATACGACGGGACCCGGCAGCTCGAAGGCAACGGCTTCAGCACCGACCCGATCGCGAACAGCTGGGATGGTGATGCGGCGTATAACCTCGTCGCGAGCCTTCCCTGGCGGCCTCCAGGCCGTTGACCCGCCACAGAGCTAATCAGGCCCGTGGTCACAGCCGTAGTCTCAGGCCGCCGGGGCGGGCCTCGTGAGACGGCCCGTCGATCGCGGTGAACTTTCCCTGGAGTTGGTAGCCTCGAAGTGGTGGAGAGACCAGGTATAAGGGCAGCGACCTCCGCAGTCGTGGCAGGGCTCGTCGTGGTGGCCCTGTCGTCGCCCTCCTCGGCAGTGACCGCCCTGAAGCTGGCTGCTCCGATAGTGGGGACTGTTGTTGGCCCAACAGGAGGTTACTGGGAAGTAGGGGCAGACGGCGGCGTGTTCTCCTTCGGAGGCGCCAAGTTCTACGGCTCGCTCCCGGGCGAAAAGATCAGGACACGCAAAATAGTTGGGATATGTCCTACGAAGGACGGCAAAGGTTACTGGCTCCTGAGCTCGACGGGGAAGGTCTACACGTTCGGGGACGCCCGTGACTTGGGCAATGGGGACCCTGGCGCTCGGGCAATTATCCCTGACGGAGCAGGTTACAGGGTCATTTACTCTGATGGTGCGTCCGCCGCCTTCTTAGAGGTACTCCCGGCTTCGACAACCCCCCCTTCGAACAACGCTGCCAGCTCCTCCGGGGCTTCGGACCTTGTCCCTCCCGCGTCGCTGATGCCGGACAGTATCTTCAACCAGCCAGTGACGGGGTGGTCGGTGGCCTCCGATTCGCCCAGCTCGTCGGTGACTTCGTAGGAGGACTGGGCGTTCATCCCGGCCGGCGGTACACGAACAATTACGGCAACGTCGGGGTTTCCACGCAGCCCATGTACTGGGTGCCCACGTCGCAGCCTGATGTTTCGTTCTCCCAGACCCCCAGCGCAGACGGGTGCAGCGCCGGTCCTTTTGTCGGGACTACTCCCGGCTACGTCCCCACCGAGGTCCCCATCCCGTCGTTTGCTGGGCTGAACGGGTCGAGCGACAACCCGCTGGACGTTTACAACGCGAACAACTTGTACGAAATCTGGCAAGCGAACGAAATCAATTCCTCAAGCTGGGAGGGGTGTTACGGCGGCTCGGGCGCGATGTCGAGCTTCACAGGCGTTTTCGCCAATACCAGGGGCCGTACAGCCACCAGCATCTCTGAGATAGCAACGATGGTCACCGAGGCCGACGTCGCCAGCGGCTCTATCAACCACGCCCTTAGCATCAACATCACCGACTGCAACGGTTGGGTACTTCCCGCCACCCGTGGCGACTGCGGCAATGACCCCGGAGAACCTGCCGAGGGCCAGTGGTTCCGCTTCGCACCTGGGACCACCTGCAACCCGACCACGCAATGCACCACGCCGTTCGCCCAGATGGTCTTCAACGCCATCTCGACTTACGGCATGGTGGTCATGGACCAAAGCGGTGCCTACCAGATCAACGCTGAGCAGTCGAGCGACTGGGCAGCCGAAGGGGAGAGCGGCACCGACCCGATGACGGCGAGCTGGGACGGCCAGCAGGAGTACAGCGTCATTGCCAACCTCCCTTGGGGCGATCTTCAAGTGGTCAATTACCCGTGAAGGGCGCTTGATGCCGCTACCTGGCGGCGGACCGCACTGACTGCGGCAGCGACCCCGGGTAACCGGGCGAGGGCCAGTGGTCCCGCTTCGCACCTGGGACCACAGGCGACCCGACCACGCAATGCACCACGCCGTTCGCTCCAGGCGGTCGACAGCTACCCGATAGAGAGCGATTCGCCCAGCGTGCTGATCAAGGCCACGAGACCACATAACGAAGCATTTTGTGCTCCGGGTGTTCGCAGCTATGTTTGCGTGAATGAAACCACCGTATCGCCCTCTCCATGGTCGAGGACGCCGAGCACCGCAGCATTATCGGGCCCGGTCCCCTCGTCATCGAGCCGACTCCGGGCAATACGGGCATCAGCCTGGTACTCGTCTGCGCCGTGAAGATGTACAGATTGGTCCTTTGCATGCCCGAGTCGTTCTCGGTCGAGCGGCCACGGTCGAAAGGGAACTTAACTCCAAGTTTCGCAAAGCGGCTTGGGCATCCGTTGTCGTGGTCATTGTGCCGGTCGCCTTCGCGGGAGCGACTGGTGGGCTGTCACACGGAGATATAAAAGCTGCCAATAGCGCAGCGGGGGACCAACCAACCACCACGAGTGCTCTTTCCAGTTCGTCAACAGCGGCGAACGCTCAGCTGGACGCAACGATTTCTCGATTACGGGCGCAAGGAGCGCAAACCGCCTCGGTTGAGGCGGCGCCCGCCACGGCGACGCCAACTGCGGCCGTGGTAACTACGGCCGCGCTCACTGCGGCGGCACCCATCAGGGGCGAGCTCGGGGCGGCACCAACTACAGCGGCACCAACTACAGCGTCACCAACTACAGCGGCACCAACTACAGCGTCACCAACTACAGCGTCACCAACTACAGCGGCACCAACTACAGCGGCACCAACCAAAGCGGCACCAACCAAAGCGGCACCAACCAAAGCGGCACCAACTAAAGCGGCACCAACTAAAGCGGCACCAACTAAAGCGGCACCAACTAAAGCGGCACCAACTAAAGCGGCACCAACTAAAGCGGCACCAACTACAGCGGCACCAACTACAGCGGCACCAACTACAGCGGCACCAACTACAGCGGCACCAACTACAGCGGCACCAACTACAGCGGCGCCAACTACAGCGTCACCAACTACAGCGGCACCAACTACAGCGTCACCAACTACAGCGGCACCAACTACAGCGGCACCAACTACAGCGGCACCAACTACAGCGGCACCAACTACAGCGGCACCAACTACAGCGGCACAACAACTACAGCGGCACCAACTACAGCGGCACCAACTACAACTACAACGGCACCAACTAAAGCGGCACCAACTACAACTACAACGGCACCAACTAAAGCGGCACCAATACAACTACAACGGCACCAACTAAAGCGGCACCAACTACAACTACAACGGCACCAACTAAAGCGGCACCAACTACAACTACAACGGCACCAACTAAAGCGTCACACCCACGTGTGCCGTCCGGCTTCGCTGACCCGCCTGCCCCCTCCACTACGACCACGACGGCGGCGACGACCACAACGAGGCCAGCCGCCACTACGACCACGACGGCGGCGACGACCACAACGAGGCCAGCCGCCACTACGACCACGACGGCGGCTACGACCACAACGAGGCCAGCCGCCACTACGACCACGACGGCGGCGACGACCACAACGAGGCCAGCCGCCACTACGACCACGACAGCGGCGACCACGACCACGACAGCGGCTCCTACTACGACGACCAGCCCGTCGTCGCAGGTGAGCTACTTGACCCCTCCCGCGTCGCTGATGCCGGACAGTATCTTCAACCAGCCAGTGACGGGGTGGTCGGTGGCCTCCAATTCAGCACAGTTGGTCGGTGACTTTGTAGGAGGGCCGGGAGCGTATATCCCTGGTGGCGGCTATGTGAACAACTACGGCAGCGTAGGAGTTTCTACACAACCTGGCTACTGGGCCCCAACGTCGCAGCCTGATGTTTCGTTCTCCCAGACCCCTAGTGCAGACGGGTGTACGCGCTGGGCCTTTTGTGGGCACTGCCCCCGGTTACATCCCTACCGAGGCCCCCATCCCGTCCTTCGCTGCTCTGAACGGGTCAGGCGATAACCCCTTAGATGTTTGGTCAACTGCTGGCGTTTATGAAATATGGCAGGCTAATCAGCTTAGCTCATCGGCTTGGGAGGGCTGCTACGGCGGCTATGGCCCAATGAGTACCTTCAGCAGGAGTTTTCGCCGGCAACAAGGGCCGCACGGCAACCAGCATCAGCGATGTTGCCACTATGGTCACTGAGGCCGATGTCGCCAGAGGCTCTATCAACCACGCCATTAGCATTCAAATAACTGACGGCAACGGTTGGGTACTTCCCGCCACCCGTGGCGACTTTGGGTCTGACCCAGGCGAGCCTGCCGAGGGCCAGTGGTTCCGCTTCGCACCTGGGACCGTTTGTACTCCCGCTGAATGTAATTCGCCTTACGCCACGATGGTGTTCAACGCCATCTCGACTTACGGCATGGTGGTTTCTGATCAAGCCGGTGCCTACCAGATCAACCAGGAAGCTGTTGCGGACTGGGCCAACGAAGGCGAACCCGGTACTGACCCGATCACCAAGTCATGGTGCACGGATTGGAACAGCGGGGCAAACAGTTGCGCAGGGACCGAGGAGCAGGAGTACAACGTCATTTCCGACCTCCCTTGGAGCGATCTTCAAGTGCTCAATTACCCGTGAAGGAGCCCGTAGAAACGGTCGAAGGGGGCTAGGGCGTCCACCGCCAGATCTCGTTGTCCGTCCGCGACCCATGGTCCGGTGAGGACCCGCCCTAACAATGCACGGAACCTCCGATAATCCTCCTTCCCCGCCTCCGCCTCGGGAAACCTGATCGGTCCTGTTTTCTCACCCACGCAGTCCGCAAGCTCTGAAAGGCTCGGTAACCGGTAGACCCGCCACCGCTCGTGGTCGAAAAGCTCCACAAAAACGCTTGTGAGCAACAAGAGGAACCTCCCGTCGAGCCAGCTGTCGCCGCTGCGCCTGATGAAGCCACGATAATTGGAGATCACGTAATTGAAATGGACGATGTCGTCGCTCGGCTCGACGCCTATGAGGCTCTGGTCAGTGAGTACCTGAGGGTAAAAAGTGGTATCGAAGGTATGCTGCTCTCCGAAGAACTCATCATCGTGGGCCATGTGCAGCGCAGGCATAAAGGCTCGCACCCATTTGACCTGAGCGCATAGCTCCCAAGTTGCGGCCAACTGGCGGTCGTGCTCGGCGAACCATTTGTCCCATGCCGGACTGACGCCGAGGCAGGCAAGCCCTCGGTCACGGCACATTTCGAACTGTCTGTCGAGCTGATCGCGCGCCAGCAAGAACAGATCGGCGTCGTGCAACACGACGTGGGTGGCGCGCGACCGGGCTACACCGCTGATGAACTGCATGGCATGGTTGCGACCGGCGTTACCAAGCATCGGCAAGGCCCAGCGCTCAGGCCGCGGCAAGGGCTGCAAGTACAGCTCGCCCGGCCAGTCGACGCGCGCCTCGGACACGGAATCTCTCATGTCCTTGGTCAGCCGGTCGGGGACAACGATGGTCTCGACCCGGTACGCGGATCGTTGGTGGCGGCATACGGCCAGGGCCAAGCGCAAGAAGACGGGTAGATCGCCGGGGACAGGCACCAAAAGCGAATAGCCCTCCGTAGCCGCCTTGGGCCTTGGCCAGCTTCTCAAGCGCGCCTCCCAGTACCGACGGCCGAGCCGAGGTAGCTTCATCTTGGTCAACCAGCCCCGTTGGCGGGCTCGGTCGCCTCATTCGTCTCGGACCGATCGGTTGCGTCCCGCACTGCGAGCCTGACTTCAGGCGGCACCGAACGGTGCCGGACTTGGCGACGGAGCATCCATACCTTTGCCAGCGCAGCTGTTCTTGTCGGCCGGCCGATTAGCCAAGCTGCCTCCTGGAACGCCTCCGCCCAGTCTCGGCCTGCGCGTGCAGCCTGGAAGTTGTCCCAGGCTTCGACCACGGCCAAAGCCTCACGCACCCGCGGGGTCAGCCACGGGCGGTCCGCGTACTTCGCCATTACCTCGGCAGCGCAAGCAAGCATCTCCGTCCGGTTTTTGCTTATCTGCTCAGGGTGTACCCTGTAAAGGCAGGTAATTTCTGGCAAAAGCAGACCGGTGCCGTACTCGAGGACCCTGAGCCAGGTGTCGAAGTCCTCGAGGTACCGTAGTCCCCGGTCGAAGTTCCCAGCAGCAAGAACGACGTCCCGGCGTACGAGGGTTGCGCTAGCGGCAAACGAGTTTGCAGGGAAGACGAGCCTGGCCGGTGAACGCACGACTTCCGCGACTTCCTTGGGGCAGCCATGAACCCTGGGTAGCCCGCCACCGAAGGTCACAGCCGTGCCTCCGACCATGACATGGTCGTCGCGCTGGGACCACAAAGTGTGCAGATGGTGCGGGAGCCACTGGTCGTCGTCGTCCAACATCGCAACCCATTCCGCGCCTTTCGCAGAGCTCACCCCGTCGTGGCGTGCCGCTGCAAGGCCCTCGTTCTGAGCCTTTTCGATTACCCGGGCACCAAGGGAAGCGGCGAGCTCTGCTGTCCCGTCTTTGGACCCGTCGTCGATTACGATCACCTCCATTGGCTGAATATGCTCCTGAGCAGCAATCGACGCCAACGCTTGGGACAGATAGGTCTTCCGCCGGTAAGAGGGGACGATTACCGTGACTGGCACAACGACGACCGCCTTGGAGCCAGCCGCGACAGGTGCTTCACGAGCCTTCCCGTGCGGCGCCGATGACTGCGCAGCCGTCTCGGGCTGTTTCAAATGTACGTCCTCTCTCTAGGCCTGGGCGCTGCGGGGCAAGGCCATATCGGTGAAGACCCTCGCGAGTTCCGCCGCGCAGTGGCCGGAGTCGAAAGCCTCTTCCACCTTATGGCGCCCCGCTAGGCCAAGGCTTTCACGCTCCTCGGGCGAGACGGAAAGCCGTAGGAGCGCGTCCGCCAGTTCTTCGAAGTTGCCTGGGGCAACGAGCAGGCCCGAGATCCCGTCCTCGACGAGCTCCGGCACGCCGGCTATCCACGTCGCTATCACGGGGCGGCCCGTCGCCATCGCCTCCATCAGCACCACTGGGACACCTTCAGCAAAACTAGGCAAGCAGAACACGTCGGCTTCTGCATAATAACGTGCCATGTCGTCTTGCCCCACGGCCCCCTCGAACGACACGCGCGCCTCCAGACCAAGATCCGTGGCCTTGCAACGCAAGGTGGCCTCGAGAGGACCGGAGCCAACTAGCACCAGCCGGACGTCTATGCCTTCTTTGGCCACTACGGCTATTGCTCGCATCAGGACCTCCAAGCCCTTCTCCGGTGCAAGCCGGCAGACGCACAGCACAGATAGTCCTGGCTTTGGCGTAGGCGCCACGTAAGGGTACCTAGCGAAGTCGACACCGCAGTGGACAACGTGAAGCTTTGCCCAATACTGAGGTTCGCTGACGTACATCAGCTGTGACTTCGTGTAATCACTGATGCACACCACGCCATCTGCATAAGCTACCTTCCGAGCGAGGTTGAACTTCTCGATCGAATAAAATTCTGTCGCGCCATGCATCGTGAAGCTCCACCTCCACCCTCTCCCCGGTTGCGCCCGCTTGCCGAACGTGGACGCCAACCAGGAAATGTCCGCCGCGACATTGGCGAGATGAGCGTGTAAATGCCGGGCGCCGACCTCGTCGGCATGGTCCCAAAGAGCTATTGCCTCACCGAAATAGAACAGCTGCCAAAGCCGGCCGCGTAGACCAGGAGGTGCCGAAGAGAGGGCATGGGCTAGAGTTCGAACGTACTCGCGAGGGTGTTTGAGCGCAGCCCGCGCATGCGCATGGGCCCAAACTCGGCTGTCCACTGGGAAGATGTTCCAGGTACGCGCCGCCTCATCCTTATCAGCCTGAGCCAAAAGGACGCGAGCGTCTGCTTGGTGGACCGATACCGTAGCGACGCTCAGTCCTGCTGCTCGTACCCCCATGATCTCGCGCATGACAAACGTGTGCGACAGCGCCGGATAATGGCTGGTGACGTAGCAGACGGTAAGCGGCGCGCTGCCCTGACGAGCGCTTCCCGGCACGGTCGTGCCAGCGGATCGGGCACTGTCGTCGCGTTCCCATCGAGAGTGGAGAGACCTCCGAGCGAGGCCCTTGGCCAAGAGATTGACCGTGACGTACAGCGCCACAGCCGGGAGCTCACTGGGTTGGCGCGCCCTGCGCAGAGCGCTCTTGGCTCCCGAGGGGGGCGGCGCTGCTCGCGCCAGACCCGAGAGGGCCAGTTCCCGGTTGCCCCGGTAGGTACGGGCCCTCGTTTTGAGCAGTCCTCGCAGGTTGCGAGGTGGGTGCACGACGAACTGCGCCTCTTGGACAGCCCTTCGTTCCGAGCGTTCGAACAGCTGTTGCACGAACTGGTCGTCAGCCGTCAGTTCCGGAAAGACGTCAAAACGTCTCCGGCCTTCCTCTGAAAGGGCGTAAACCCCCCCCACCCTCTCCTGAGCGTGGTACGGGGTGCCCAACCATATATCGTAAAAGGCCCGGATCGCCCACGGACAGTCCTCGAGGTCGAACGATGGCTTGGGTGCCGCGCAGAACACCCCATTTTGCCTCAAGGCTACCGCGACCTGTCTTATTGCCGCTACCGAGAGCTCGAGGTCCGCGTCGACATAAAAGCGGGGAAACCGTTTTGCATGTTCGTCGCCCGCATTGAGTGCCGCGATCTTGGAGGCTACCGGTAGTTCCAGGACGGTTGCCTGCGGAGCGGCTCGGCGAGCAACCTCAGCCGTGCCGTCATGGCAGCCGTTGCATACGACGACTATTTCTAACTCGCCGTCTTGCGCCCCCGTCAAGAGGCTCGACAGGCAACGGCCGATAACAGCCTCTTCGTTGTGGGCCGGTACCACGACCGAGACCGGCGTGAACGCGCTTGGCGTAGACCTCACCATCCCAGAGTACAGGTAGCCAAAGCCGGGCAACTAGACAGTTGGTCCACCGGATCGCAGCAACAGGTGCTCGTCAATGAGATCCAGGACTCTACTGTCACGGGCGACGTCGAACTTGCGAGCAAAGAGCCTCAACTGTCCCCAGGGGAGCCGCCCGGCTTCGCCGTGTCCTACCGCGACCAACCTGTCTGTGCCACTCTCGGTAAAAGTTCTCGGATGTGAACCTCCGGCAGACCAGTCGGTGTACCAAAGAGTGGACTGGACAACATCCGCAGACATTGGAGAGCTGGCGACCAAACTTTGCAGGAACAACTCGTCCGGGTATCCATGAACGCCGGAAGAACTTGACAAGTTCCGGGCGCAATTCGACCGGAATATTGTCATGGACCACCCATGAGACATCCGGCTTCGAAGCAAAGAGGCTCGCAAATTTCAGTGGAGGAGCACGCGGTTGGGTGCAAGTCGTTCCGCCAGGCGGCCCACCTGCGCCGGCTCGTTGTGCGCTAAGACGAGAAAACAGATCAACTCCCGCCCTCTATCCTCATTGGGCTGCTTCTGCGAGAAGTTCGGCCTTGGAATTGAGGACCTGCCCCCGGTCACGGGGGCAGGTCATAGCTAGCGTCTGTTGAAGTCTTAGGCCTACAACGCTGGCCGGCGGCGAGACGTTGCCACTACAACGACGCCTCCGACAAGCATGAGAGCGAGACCCAAGCCGGCCATCTCCCCGGTGTCCGACCCGGTAAAGGCAAGCGTCTTGGTAGGCACCGTGGTAGTCGTTGTGGGCGCCATGGTGGTCGTAGTGGTCGTTGCGGGCACCGTTGTAGTCGTTGTGGTCCCCTTGGCCGCATGAGTAGCAACGGTCGTAGTTGTGGTGGTAGTTGCGGGCACCGTTGTAGTCGTTGTGGTCCCCTTGGCCGCATGAGTAGCAACGGTCGTAGTTGTGGTGGTAGTTGCGGGCACCGTTGTAGTCGTTGTGGTCCCCTTGGCCGCATGAGTAGCAACGGTCGTAGTTGTGGTGGGGATAGTGGTGCTCGTCGTCTGGCTGGTGGTCGTCGTTGTACCACTCGCCCCATGAGTTGCGACCGCAGTGGTCTTGGTTGTCGTGCGGCCTTTGTGGCGGCGGTCGTGGTTGTCGTGGCGGCGGTCGTCGTGGTAACCGGCACCGTAGTACTCGTGGTGGTGGGCGCCGGAGTGCTGGTCGTCGTCGTTGAAGCTGTCACAGGCGGTGTGGTCACAGGCGGTGTGGTGACAGGCGGCGTGGTGACAGGCGGCGTGGTGACAGGCGGCGTGGTGACAGGCGGCGTGGTGGTAGGCGGCGTGGTGGTAGGCGGCGTGGTGGTAGGCGGCGTGGTGGTAGGCGGCGTGGTGGTAGGCGGCGTGGTGGTAGTGGTCGTCGTAGGTGGCGTCGGCCCACCGCCAGGCAATTCATCTTCGAACGTGCCGTTGACCTGGTTGGCATAGACATACCCGAACAGAGCACCGCTATTGAAGGTAAAGTTGGCTCCGGGCGCAAGGAAGTTGATGGCCGGCCCCGCAGAATCAAGGTTAATGGTCGTGGCGTCGTAGAAATTGAGCAACGTATTGAGCCGCAAGCTCTCTACCGTGCTCGAGTTGTACGAACCACCCTGCTCGTAAGCGGTGCCGTTCCAGTAGCTGACGCTCTGCAGGCAGGGGGTGCTCGAGCAATCGAGGTCACCATCAACGTTTATGACCGTGCTCGATCCCGCGGGAACGTCGATGTACAGGTTGACCGTACCCTCGAGCACGCTCGCCCCTACGTCAAAGACATTGACGTCACTAGCGGTCCCCGTCAATATCAGCGTGCTGTTCGGGGTTGGGTCAAAGACGATGTTCGTTGAGGTCGCCGCCTCAGCTTCCAAACTCGTGCTGTCACTGGCCAAGCTGGCGTTGATGCTTGAAAATGCTGGCAAGAGCGTGGGATCGGAGCTGGAGGATACCAAGTTAGGGACTGGGCAGTTTGTGGTCGGGCAGCCTTGTGGAGGCAAAACGGCTGTGTTCGTCCCACCGTACACACCAATGTTGCCGGAGCCGCTTATCCCGAGCGTGCCACTGACGTCGTTGTCGACTGCCAGGACGACGCTATTCGACAGGTGACCGCCTACATAGAAAATATCGCCTTCGAAGTTGCCATCGACGGCAATGGCGCCTTGGACTTCTGAACCCGCGCTCTGGCCTCGCAGAGAGCAAACGCTGGTGGAAGGGACTCCTTGGCAAAGGCTGTACTCGCTAAGACCCCCTGCGGCGGTGGCAACCTCCTGGCCGACGTCGGTCTGAGCGGAAGCGACGCTGCTAAACATCGCCGAACCCGCCAATATCATTCCCAGAATTACTGAAGAGCCGGCTGTCACTCGCACGACCTTGCGTACCTGTGACTCTTTTGTCCGTACTCTCACCACGTGCTCCCTTCAAGGTACGGTCGACCGACCGCACCCAAATCGATTTCCGTGGCCAGATCGTACCAGTGGGGGTGCCGAACAGACATACCCGCCTTGCGCCGAATTGCGCTTTCGCCCACGCCATGTGGGAAGCAAAGTGCTTTAGGCGCGAATGTGGCCTAATCGAGCGCTCTGCGCGTTCGTACGGCTGCCCTGCGTAGGGGCCTGCACTGCCCAGCCGCTGGCAAGTTGATCGTGGGAGTACCCTCTTGCATGGTGGGTTCCCAAGGCACAGTCGTCGTAATTATCCCCACTTTCAACCGTAGGGACGTACTTCTGGACGCCGTCCGCTCAGTACTGGCCCAGAGCTATTCTGACTTGCGCTGCGTAGTTGCGGACAACGGTTCGACCGACGGCACTCGGGCGGCGCTCGCGTCCTTCCAAGACGACCGTCTCTCGGTCGTAGCGCACGAAAAGCCGCTCGGTATAGCCGGCGCGGCGCAACTTCGGTCTTGCCGCCGACGACGGCGGGGAGTGGGTTGCCTTTCTGGACAGCGACGACCTCTGGGCCCCGACCAAACTGGCGCGTCAACTGGCAGCTATGGCAGCTCAGCCCGAGGCTCGGTGGGCGGTCTGCGGTTCTGTCACTTTCGCCGTCGACATGCGGGTAAGTTCAGCGGCGAGGCTGGTCGACCGCCCACTTGCGGCCCCCGGAGAGGTTCTAATCGGTCAGCAAGAGCTGCGGGCACTGTTGAAAGAGGAGAACCACGTCCCGGGCGGGAGCTCCAATGTGATCGTCCAGCGCGACTTACTGCGCAAAGTCGGCCTGTTCTGCACAGATTTGCCAACCTGCGAGGACTGGGACATGTGGCTTCGGCTGGCCAAGAAGTCGGCGATCGCCTATGTCGACTCTCCACTGGTGGCGTGCCGCACCTGGCTTGGTCAATCCTCCGCTAATAGCTTTGATTTCATACCCAGCGCAGCGGAGGTGAGGGCGAAGAACTTCCCCGACGATGGTCCCCTGCCCCGCAGCTACTCGGCCCGCTGGGAACGCGACATCGCACGCCGCCAAGTCGCCGCCGGCCAACGGTGGCCCGCAGCGCGAAGTTACCTCCGGGCTGCTTGGCTTGGCCGCGCCCCCGGCCAGTTGGCCTATGCCTTGGCGACCGCCACCTCACCGCAGATCGTGGAGCACCGCCTGCGCCGGCTGGAGATTTCCCGGACGATGCCGGCAGGCTGGAAGGACGAAGTCGAGCAGTGGCTGGGCCCTTGGCGAAACTCCTGAGCCGCGGGTAGCGACGCCGGCCAGGACGGCGCGAACTGCCCTAGTAAAACGCGCGCTGGCGGCTGTACATCAGCTCCCAGCCGCACGACTCCCGCGCCGAGGCCGCTCTGGTAAGGACAGCCTCCACAGCGGCGCCTTCAGGCGGTGCCGGGGTTGCGCCAAGCGGGCGAGGGCAAAGCCGAGGAAGTCGAGGACCCCATCCGCCGTTACGGGATCGACCCTGACCGACCGGGCCCGGCCAGGCTCTGAGCAAAACGGTCGGCGGATCGGCCAGGGGTGCCCGTGGTACTCTCTTCTAAGTGGCCGTACTTGGGGAGGGCCGGGGACTCACTCCTATTCTGGTCAGGATGCTCGAGGGCCGTGTCGGCAGCACGGCAATGTTGCAGTTGCTCGGCACCTCGTCGGTAGTGGCGTTCGACCGGGTCTACCCCTTTCAGAACGGCTACCTGACCTACTTTGTCCGGCTCACCAATCAGATCTCACGGCAGAACCCCACTGGACAGGAACTCGTGGAGTTCATCTACCGCAGCGACGTGAACATCGAGCCACTGCCGTTCCAGGCCGGCGTGATCGACCCGGTCGACATGGCACGCCGGTCGCTGTCCGCGATATGGCAGGAGTTTTCGAGCTCGGTTATCGAGCGATCGGCTGGCGTTCGATATTACGCTGAGAAATACTGGGGAAGCATAGACCGGGTCATCGATGCGGGTATCCACCCGATCATCATCGATCTCGTGCGCGACCCGCGTGACATCATCGCATCGATGCGCTCGTTCAACGAGCGTCATTCAAATCGCCTGTTCGGGCGACCCTTGGCCGATGATGACTGGCAACACTTGCAGAAGACCGTTCTCGGAATGGCGCAGCGTTTCAACGAGTTCGCTCTGCCAGTGCCCGTCCGGAGGCTACGGGTCCGCTACGAGGACTTCGTGACCGACATGGCTTCGCAGGCTGCAAAGATCGGGGCTCTGTTGGAGGTCGACCTAAACGTTGGCGCCGTTACTACGGACAGCCCCGTGCTGGAGGGTCACATGACAGCGGAGAGCGTCGAGGCATCGATCGGCCGTTGGCGAGGCGACCTGGCGCCGTCAGAGGTGTCGTTCATCGAGCGCCGGCTCGGTGCGAGCATGCGGGAGCTCGGCTACGTCTGAACTGGCCGCGGAGCTCGCGAGGGACCGTACCGCCTCTCATGGCGAGCTCCTTGCTCCTCTTCGGTGACCACGAAGCCGACCATCTCCTCTCCAAAGACCCTCTGGCGCTGCTCATGGGCATGGTCTTGGACCAGCAGATCCCCCTGGAACGAGCCTTCAGCTCCCCCGGGACTTGCGCGGACGCCTCGGTGGCCATGCTCGACGCCGCTGGGATCGCCCATGGGCCCAGGGCAGTAGGTTCCCGTCTCCAATGCCTAGCGCGTCCAGCAGTTGTGTCAGATAATCGTCCGTGACTACTCCCGGCGGGCCTCCAGCATTTGGGACGATGCCACCAGCGGGACCGAGCTACTGCTCAGCTGGACCACGTCCTTTCTTCGGTGCTACCGTGGCGGTCTCGGCGGTGCATGGATATTCGTTCCGCCGGGCGGAGCTAGGCGGGGCACCCGCGGAGCCGTCTTCCGAAGACGTCCGTCACCTTACTTACCACGGGCGCTGATGCTCCGGCGAACGGCGCGAAGCGTGCTCCCCACGTGTGCGGGTGCTCTCAAGTGACGCATGTGCTCCTCGATCCGTCGCGCAAGCACACTGACGGATGGTCGTTCAATACTTCCCCCCAACAGAGTCCGTTCCGCCGTGGCAAGGCGCCGTTTGTACTCTTGCTGGCCAGCGCCAAGGTCAATTTGTAAAAAGCCGTGTGCTGCACTCGCCTGGACGATCGCCATCAGAAGCACTAGCCCAGGTGAATACTTCCCGTAAGCGGGGTCGTAAACAGGAAACCAATAGTGGAAAACACGCTGGCTCCGAAGGCCAAAGTGCATGGCAATCGGTTGGCCGTCAGCTCTCAGAACGGAAAGCGATCCGGTGCAATCGTCCGTGTGGTTTTGATGAAGGTAATGCAACAGGTCTCGTCGCCACGGGGCGGCCAATGAATCTTGGGTAGCGGTGGCCCGATACACGTATGCCAGAACGCACGGAGCCGACGGCTGTCGCGAACTCTTCGGTGAGTTGAGGGTTCCTTGGCTCACCCGCAGATCGCACGGCCGACCAAGGGACCTTCGACAGTGGTTCCCCCGTGCTTCCCCCGTGAGCTACCCACCGGAGCCGAGCCACTGACTGGGTTCGCTGGGACGTTGCCCTAACTTAGTAGTTGACCGCGTAACTACACGCGTGTAAGTTTGTGGCTGGTGGGGGGTATGGTGCCGGGTGGCCAGTACCTTGGGGGTGCTGTTGTCTCGCCGGAGCCCTTTCGTGATCGAGTTGAGCGACGAGGACCGGGCCCGGTTGGAAGCCGTTACCCGTAAGGGGACGGCCCAGGCTCGGATGGTCGAGCGGGCCAGGATCGTGTTGGCGGCGGCTGCGGGGGTGAACAATGCCGATATTGCCGACGACCTCGGGATTGCGCTGAACACGGTGATCAAGTGGCGCAAACGCTTCTTCGAGGAGGGCATTGCCGGCCTGGCGGACCGCAAACGCTCGGGACGGCCGAGGCGTTTTTCCCCCTCTCGTAGTGGCCGAGGTCAAGGCCTTGGCGTGCGAACTGCCGGCCACTACCGGCGTCCCGCTGTCGAAGTGGAGCTGCACCGAGCTGGCCCAGGAGGTCGTTGACCGCAAGTTCGCCGCCTCCATGTCAGCGGCCACTGTTTGGCGCATCCTCACAAAAGACGCCATCAAGCCGTGGCTCCACCGTTCGTGGATCTTCCCTCGTGCCCCGGATTTCGCGACCAAGGCGGCGGTGGTGCTCGACCTCTACGCCCGCTCCTTCGAGGGCCAAGCGCTCGGCGACAACGAACTTGTCATATGTGCAGACGAGAAGACCTCCGTCCAGGTCCGCTGCCGGTGCCACCCGACGCTCCCGCCAGGACGGTCCCGCCCGATGCGTGTCGAGCACGAGTACGAGCGCAAAGGCGCTGTGGCCTACCTGGCCGCCTATGACGTTCACCGGGCCCGGGCCTTCGGACGTACAGAAGAGACCACTGGGATAGAGCCGTTCGGGCGGCTCGTCGACCAGGTGATGACGGCAGAGCCGTACGCCAGCGCCGAGCGGGTGTTCTGGGTCGTCGACAACGGCAGCTCGCATAGGGGCCAGGCATCGATCGACCGCCTCGAGGGCGAGTGGCCCACTTCGAGGCTCGTCCACCTGCCCGTCCATGCCTCGTGGCTTGACCAATGCGAGATCTATTTCTCGGTGGTGCAGCGAAAAGTCGTGTCCCCCAACGACTTCTTCGACACCGATGAGGTCGCCAGGCGCCTGGCCGCCTTCGAGGACCGCTACAACCGCGTGGCCGTGCCCTTCGACTGGCGTTTCGGCCGAGACGACCTCGACAAGTTCCTCGCCCGGCTCGATGCCCACCAAGCTGGGTAGGCCCTCGCGCTACCATCGGACCGATGGCCATACCCGAGCCTGCCCGCTGGCGAGCCGAGCAGCGGCTCGAACTACGACGGCGCGAACGCTGGCCCGCACTGCGGGACCTGAAGGTCCGCTACCGAGGCGACTACGCCTATGTGAGCGGGACCGACCCCGACGGCCCGCTGTCGTTGTGCCGGCTGCGTTGGACGGGTTCTCCCGAGCATTGGGGCTTCGCCTGTTACTTGGCGAGCAAGGACGGCTACGAAGATTCCATGCTGCCCACCGGCAGTTTTACCGGCACCCCCGAAGAAGCCCTCGACTGCGTCTGCGGCCTGTACTTGGGCGATCCCTCAGCATGGGCCGAACGGCTCCCGCCGGCCGGCACCTGATTCACGCGAAGAGTTACGCGGAGCACCACTTAGTCGCGGGATTTCCGTCAGGTGGGCACTGGACGACACCTGCGATCGACGCGCACGTCGTTCATCAGACTGGCGCCCCGGGCGAGGCTGGTAGCGTCGAAGATGTGGCGATCAGTGGGCCGGCCATTAACAATGATCCCGGTAGTCGGAGTTGGGGGGCCGATGGCACAGCCCTGACAGGGCGGCCGCTTCGGGTCATGCTGGTGCTGAGCACGGATGACTTCGAATCGTTCTACGGAGAGGCCTTTGGCTTGGACCGCCAGTCCTTTGTGGCTGAGTACCGTAACGACTGGTCCTGGCAGTACGCACGACTCCTCCTGGACGCGGGGTTGGAGCCGATCATCGCCGTACGCTCGCTCGGGCAGCCCGAGACGTTCCGCACCGCGGAAGGGGTCGTCGTGCAGTTCCTCCCGGTGGGTCGGCTCGGGCGGCTGTGGAGGCGGTACCGGCGGGCGCCTACCTCCCTGGAACGGCCCGGGACGGTTCGCGCCGAGGAAGAGGTCCCCGCGGAGCCCCTCCCGGTGGGTCAGCTCTGGCGGCGGTGGGCGCGGCAATGGCGGCTGGCGCGAGCCCCGCTGAAGCGTTACGCGGCCGAGACCCTTTCTGTCATGGGATCGCTGCGGAGTTTCCGGACCGGGTGCGCCGATGTGGTGTACGTGCAGGAGTATTGGACAGCACAGTTCGATCTGATCGCTCTCACCGCCCGGGTGCCGGTAGTCGCCGGCGACCACGGCGGCAAGGCACGCCACCAGATCAAGGTGCTCAAGAGACGGGCGTTCCGCCGAGCGGTCTGGTTAACCGCGCAAACACGAGACGAGGTCGAAGCCGCTCGGCGCTACGGAGCGAGAGCAGAGCTTCTGCCCAACCCGGTAGACATCAACTTCTACCACCCCGATGATCCTGGTGTGACGACCTCCAGGCCGCAGACGATGCTGGTGGTCGCCCGCCTGGCCGACACCCAGAAGCGGATATCCGACGTGATCCAGGCCCTCTCCCAGCTGCCCTCGAGCTGGACGCTGGATATCGTGGGCACCGGCCCGGACAGGGACAGCTTGGCTGCGCTGGCAGACCGCCTCGGGGTAGCCGACCGGGTGCACTTCGTCGGGTTCGTCACCGATCCAGTCGACTTACGGGAGCGCTACCGGGCCTGCGGGGTCGCAGTGATGGCCTCCGCCCAAGAAGCGAGGACTTTGGCAGTGCTGGAGGGTATGGCGTGTGGATGTGCCGTAGTGGTGAGCGACATCCCGTCATTTCGCGAACTGGTCCAGGACTGCGGAGACGTCGTGGTCCAGTTCCCCGTCGGCGATGTCGTGGCGCTGGCTCAGGCCGTCGAGCTCGCCTACGCGGACCGGGTAGCACTGGGAAACCGGGCGCGCCAGGCAGCGGTGGACAAGCTCGGGGTCGAGCCCTTTGCCCGACGGTTGGTCGCCCTGCTCAACGAAGCCGCCCGTGCGAACAAACGAAGTACCAGGTAACGACCCTGGTGTCGCGCTGTGCCGACGCTGGGCCTAGAAGTCCAGATCCAGGCCCCGGTCAGATGACCGGCCCTGTTCTCGAAATAACCCCCGCTCAACGGCGTCGTCGAGGATCCCCCTGCCAGCTCGTCTCGAGTTGCCGTAGCCGAGAGCGGTCCCTCGGCCCCAGTCCCGGTTCGCCGACGAGGAACCCGAACGTCGGGCCGGTCCAGGAGCGCGGCGATCTTCGCGGCCGTGTGCGCGGGGGCGGTAAGCACTCGGTAGCCGTTCAGAACCTCGGCCTGTCCTTGAAGGTGCCCGACTCTTAGCTCTAGCGAAGGGCGCGCTGGCGGCCGTAGATCAGCTCCCAGCCGCACGACTTCCGCGCCGAGAGCGCTCTGGTCAGGACAGCCTCCACAGCGGCGCCTTCAGGCGGTGCCGGGGGGTTCAGCGCCAGAGGGTCCTGGCTTCGGGGTCGTTCTCCTCGAACGTGCCCCGAGACTGAGCGGCGTCTGAGACAGCTTCAGCCAAGGTCCCTAGGAAATGCCCTGTCGCAACCTGAGCTTCCTCCATCGAAGCCCGCGGCCTGGCCCGGTGAGCTCGAACGAGGTGGTCCTGACCGCCGGGTGAGCAGCGCCACGTCATAGCCACTTCGAGTGGCTTCGAGGGTCCCGATGTTGATGAGATTGAGTGGGAGCGCGTCCGCATGGTAGAACCTGCGTCGTTCGTACGGCTTTGGGCCTTTGGCGCTACGCTGCCCGCTCTCACGACCACCTCCAGTAGCGGCTAGAAGAACTTTTCGTTACCTGGCAGACGGCGGGTATAGCTCGGATTAGAGTCATGTGGGCGCCAGCAAAACCCGAGGCCCCGAACAAAAAACTTATGACTTCCGACCTTCTCCAGAGTATCCTTCCTGCCAGCACTCGCTACCCGTGTGGGAGACTTCGCCGTGGGCCAAATTCTGGGCCGAGCGCCCACGCCGCCATGTTTGAGGTTTGCCGCGGGAGGGCCTGGTAGTGGCCCGACCGTTAGTGGGGCGTTCTCACGGCTCTGGGAGTAGAGCTCGATCTTGCCCGGACTAAGACGAGCGCCGGCGCGGCCGGCAGCGAGGTCGCCCTCTCTCAGCCGCCGGCAGCTCCCGGCGGGCGACCACTGCGGCGCGCTTGGCGACCTGTGGTCGTGTTCGGCGACGCCTTCAGCTTGGAGGTCTCGTTCGCGATCGGTGCCCTCGCCCGCCAGCCGCTTGGTTACACCAACGGGCCGCCCTTCGGGCTCAGCATGCAGCACGAGCTACCGTACCTGCCGCTCTACATAGTGGCAATGGCCGCGTACGGGCTTTACCAGCGCGACAGACGGCGGCTTCGGCCGACTTCGTTCATGGACATCGGGCCACGGTGGCATGCTCTCGCCCTGGGCGCGGTTATGACTTTGGCTGCTTCGGCGTCCATGCACCGATTTACGGGTTCTCCCAAGATCGGGTGGGTCGAAGTCCTCTTCATGACGGTGCCCGCCACCTTCGTGCTCCCGTTCACGAGAGCGGCTATCAGCGTCGGGCTCCGCCACCGGAGCACGTTGCGTTCACGGGTCGTAATTGTGGGTTCAGGGTCGGTGGCAACCTCGCTCGCCCAGCGGCTCGGCCGCTGCCCTGACATCGACCTATTGGGTTTCGTCGACGACCAACCCCACCTTGCACCCGGCGCTGCTTTGCAGACGTGCCTCGGGACGATCCATGACCTCCCTCGGCTCTGCACCGAAATGGGCGTGGACCGCGTGCTTGTCGCGTTCTCTCAGAGCTCGCCCACCTGGGTGGTCGAGATGCTCCGCCAACTTCCTAGCCAGGTGCGCATCAGCGTCGTGCCTCGCCTTTTCGAACTGGTGACATGGCAGTCCCAGATCGAAGAGCTCCATGGCCTGACGGTCATGGACGTCGCCCCACCACAGCTTGGGACGCTCAGCCGGGCCACAAAGCGCTCCTTGGACATCGTTGTAAGCGCTACGGCGCTCCTGCTCCTGGCGCCGATAATGGCGTTCATCGCTATCGCGATCGTGGCATCTTCCGGCCGCCCAGTCTTTTTCCGCCAGGACCGGGTGGGTTTCAAGGGCAGGACCTTCCGGATGATCAAGTTCCGCTCCATGGACGTCGGGGCCGACGACGTAAAGATCGATCTTCGCGAGCACAACGACGTGGACGGCCCTCTGTTCAAGCTCCACAACGACCCCCGGGTAACTCCGATCGGACGGTTCCTCCGCTCGACCAGCTTGGACGAGACACCTCAGTTGCTCAACGTGCTCCTCGGCAAGATGTCGCTGGTCGGTCCAAGGCCCTTCGTCCCAGACGAGTCGAAAGGGCTCGACGGCTGGGCAGCCAAGCGGTTCGACGTGCGCCCAGGCATGACGGGGCTTTGGCAGATATCAGGTCGCAACGACCTCCCGTTCGACGAGCTGCGCCAGCTCGACTACGCCTACGTGGCGTCGTGGTCGTTGTGGTGGGACCTGAAGATCCTGTGGCACACGCCGGGGAGCGTGACGCGCAGGCACGGCGCGTACTGAGCAGGCGTCTCCCCACAGGGTCGACAGACTGCCGTACAATAACATTGGTGCACGACGAGACAATTGCGGTCCACGGCGGCTACGAGCCGGGCTCAACACGAGCGGTCGCGGTACCGATCTACCAGACAGTAGCTCACGATTTCGAGAGTGCAGCACATGCGGCGGCAGTTTTCGACCTCGAACTGCCGGGTTTCCATTACAACAGGATCAATAACCCGACGGTGGACGTCCTGGAACGTCGCATGGCTCAGCTCGAACTGGGGACGGCGGCCGTAGCCTTGAGCTCTGGCGCGGCGGCTGTCCGCCAAAGCGTCCGCAATGTCACTGACATCGGGTCCAACATAGTCACGGCCCCTCAGCTGTACGGGGCCACCTATACGTATTTTGCACATGTCCTACCTGGCGAAGGCGTCGAGGTGCGGTTCGCGGACGACGACCGTGCCGGGACGATCGAGGCTCTGATCGACGAAAACACGAGGGCAGTGTTCTGCGAAAGCATCGGCAACCCGGCCTGTAACGTCGTGGACATCGAAGCCGTCGCAGACGTGGCGCACCGGCACGGGGTCCCCTTGATCGTGGACAACACGGTAGCCACACCGCTGACACTGAAGCCGATCGCGTACGGTGCCGACATCGTGGTCCATTCGCTGACAAAGTTCGTCGGAGGCCATGGCACGACGCTGGGCGGCATGGTGATCGACGGTGGGACCTTCCCGTGGGCCGAGCACGCAACCCGGTTCCCGATGTTCAATCGGCCGGAGCCAGCCTTTCATGGTGTCGTGTACGCCCGCGATTTTCCTGGCACGGCATATGCGGTCAGGTGCCGGACTGTCGGTTTGCGCAACGAAGGTCCAACTCTGGCGCCGCTCAATGCCTTTTTGCTCCTCCAGGGTCTGGAGTCACTGTCGGTAAGGCTGGAGCGCCATCGGCAGAACGCGTTGCAGGTTGCCGAGTACCTGGCTCAGGACGGGCGTGTTGCATGGGTCGGTCACCTCGGCTTCACCGACCACCCGCATCATGATCTAGCCAAGCGCTATCTGGGAGCCCGTTACCCTTCGATAGTGACTTTTGGTGCCTCGGGTGGGTACGACGCGAGTATCCGGTTCTTCGACAACGTGAAGCTGATAAAGCGTCTGGTCAACATGGGGGACGCCAAGTCGCTCGTCGCGCATCCTGCGTCGACAACGCACCGCCAGCTCGACGCTTCCGAGTTGGCGAAAGTTGGTATTTCACCCGAGATGATCCGGCTGTCTATCGGTCTCGAGCACATCGACGACATAATCGAGGACATCGACCAGGCACTAAGCGCCTGAGTACGCGCAACGGATTTTGAGGAGACGCCCGTGGCTTCCATGATCTCGCTGAGCTTCACCTTTCCGGTCACCGGGGGCGGTACCGGCTTCATCCCCGGACGACAAGAACCTATAACTTTCGAGGCTGGTTTCCCATTGCCTGGTTCCGCGGCAACGGTGCGAGGTCCCGTTTCGCTGCCTTCGGCTGCTGTCATACCCGCCGAAGTGAGATCGTAGCTAACCACCAATCGGTCAGGCGGATACGGCCGGGCGACTAAAAAGATTAGCGCACCGCCGCTTCGGTGCTCCGATGCCAGTTACGGGTTACTTGGAGGCGGCTGGTCCCCGGCCCACGACGCCGGGCCCTGCCTCGCCGGGTCGGCCGCTCGCGCCAGGTCCGCTAACTGGAGCACCCGAAGCTCGCACAGATCACCAGCAAGGGCAACGGCGCCGCAGGGGTGGGTGGCGGCGCCCATGTCGGTGACCGTCCATTGTGAGGGTGCGCCGGCCACCCGGCGGCTTACCGTGATGGGCGTCGGCCCCAGGACGACAGTCGTCCCGAGCCCTCCGGGCAAGCCCTCACCGGTCGCTTTGAGCAGCGCTTCCTTGCGTACCCATAGAAGCAGGAAGCGTCGCTCCCGCTCATCTTCGCTCCCATCCTGGACCCAGTTCGCTTCGACCGACGCGTAGAACCTATTGCTCAGGTTTGATGGGTCGCCGAGGTGGCCAGGCAGCTCAATGTCCACGCCCACCGGGCTGGCTGCGACCACTACCGCGACGGCATCGCCTGCATGCGACAAATTGGTGTGTAAGCGCGACCCTACGACAACGGGCTTGCCGTGGGGCCCTCCACAGACGACGCAGGGTGCAATGCCCATCGGGACGTCGGCGGGCGCGCACCCAACATACGTGGACAGCACCAGCCGCAGAACGGCACGCGCTCCCCGCCACCGGAGCTGGAGCTCCGGTGTGGCGAGCCGTGCCGCGGTGCGGTCCTCCTCATCCGTGAGCGGGCAAGCGGCGGCAAAGCTGGCCGCATCGTGTGCCACGACGAGGTCGACTAGCCCAGGCGGCGGTACCGCTTTCGCTTATTGCTCCTCTTTGCCCATCCGGGCCTGAAGCCCCGTGCTCCGTAGCGCCAGGCGTCCTTTGGCATAGAGGACAGAGCCGGCGGCAATACCGCGTTTGTTGGCTTTCAGCACTTCGGCGGGAAAGTCCCTGGAGAACCCGGCGTTGCGCGAGCTGCTCGATGACCGCATGTCGACGGCGGCCCGGGGTACAAGGCGCAGAACATCGGCGGTCAGCGCCGGGTGGGCCCAGAGCAGGGCGGCGTAAAACGCCGACAAACCAGCGCCATAACCGTAGAGCTGCGCCCGCAAGCCGGCGACGTCTTCACGATGGAAGTGATGGGTGACCGCGGCCGGCTGGTACACCAGGCTTCGGCCCTGGAGAATTAGCTCAGTAAAGGCCAATGTGTCTTCCGCAGACCGCGCCGGGCTCCCGGCACCTAGAGCGCGATCGAAACCACCGATCTCGACGATGGGGCTTCGTTGTAGAGCCATGTTGCCACCTGACCCGAAGGCCGGGAAGGGGTATACGGCGCCCGCGCGAGCCAAGGTGCCGAGAGAAAAGATTTGCCGCTCGAAGCCGCGACGCTTGCTATGACCGCCCCATTCCTCGAACCATACCTGTGCGGCCGTCTCGAGGGCGGCCGGCACCATAACGCCGCAGGCTACGGCGGCGCCCGGCACCCGCACGAGTTCGGTAACGAGCGCCGTCAACCACGTCGGGTCGGCGACTTCGTCGTCGTCCAGCCAGGCTATGACCTCGTCCTCTGATTCTTTGAGAACCCGGTTCCGGGCCACGGAAAGACCGGGGACCGGCTCGTGCAGGTACTGGACGGCTAGGCGCTCTTGGATGTTCTCAACGACGGACTTGGTCCTGTCCGTGGCTGGCGCGTTGTCAACCACGAGCACGCTATAGCGGGGGTAGTCCAACCTTGTTAGGCTCTCGAGGCAGCGGGCGAGGCCGTCGGGGCGCTCCCGTGTGCACACGGCAACCGTCACCGGTGGGCGCCTATTGTTCGGGCCCGCCGGGAATTGTTGGTCCCCGGTTGTCTCGAGCGGCTCCCCGCCGGTTGCGCCGAGTGGTTCTTCGGGCCGGACGGCATTGGCGGACCGGGCAGCCGCGGCCGTGGTGCCGGTATGGCTCTGCTCGGCCAGAAGGCCTGGCACCTCCTGAAGGAGGGCGGCTCTCCAGTGCTCGGCGGCCATGGGGCCACCGTCGCCCTTCACAGCGACCGCGCCTACCGGGACGCCTCGTCGGCGTAGCAGTACCCAGGCACTACGGTACGTAGCGCCATTGTGAGAAGGGGGCGGGGAAGGTTCTGAGCCGGCCTCTAAGTCGATGTCGAGCACGGCGCACGGAACTTCTGCACTAGTCAGTTTTTCGAGTACCCGCAGAGTTGTCACCGGGTAGCCCGCCAAAGCGCTTCTCGGAGGACGCCGCGACCGAGCACGCCCAAATACTAGACCTTGTCGCACGGCGTTCGGGCGGCGTGGCCAGGCACGCCCCTACCGCGCCGCACTAGGCACGACGTGCGGGGCTCACCGACCCTCGCCGCCGAAGCCCGACGCAGCCTCGCAGCGTTTATTTAGTCACCTCGCGTCCACCTGCTCCGGGCGAGCCGACGCCCGGGAGGCAGCCGCCGCGCTGTGATCTATGCTTTGGCGATGGGCCGCCCAGCCGGGCCGAATATTTCCACGCCAGTCCTCACCGAGGACGAGGTCAACGAGTACCGTGCCAATGGCTTTCTTTGCGTCGACAGGCCATTGATATCGATGACTGCCTTGGACGACATCAAAGAGCACCTCGACCGGCTTTTTGCCCGCTTTGACGAGCTTCCTCTTCATTTCGCCAAAGACTTGGCGGCAGGCGAGAACACCACGGGGCACCCGAAGGTCCCTGAGATCAACTTTGCCAGCCGGCTGGCTCCGGAGTTGCGCCAATCCGAGGCGGTGTCCGTCTGTACAGCGATCGCTCGGCAGCTCTGCGGGCCCAACGCCAAGATGGTGTTCGACCACGCCATCTACAAGCCGTCCCGCAACGATGCGCCCACGCCTTGGCACCAGGATGCTGTGTACGGCCGCGCCGACGGGGGCGCGGTGACGATGTGGGTCCCTCTCCAAGACGTCGGCGCCGACGAGGGCTGCATGCGCTTCGTGCCCGGCAGCCACTTGAAGGGTCTTATAACGCACTCGCTGTTTGCGAGTAAAGCCAATGACCGCTTGCTCAGCACCGAGGTCGACGGCGACATCGTCAGTTGCCCCGTGGGAGCGGGGGGCCTGGTCATGCACGACGCCTTCACCATCCACGGGACGGGCGCCAATGCGGGGCAAAAATTGCGACGCGCGTGGATCCTGAAATTCGGGGTTATATCCTCCGTCCGCGGTTTCACCAGGTCGGCGGCGAAGGAACTGGCGCTACGGCGCGCCCTTCAGCGCACCCGCTGACCGCTAACAGGTACCGGCGGGCTCGCGCACCCTTTCCACCGTGAGGCCGCCAGCCGGCGTCCTCGTGATGCCGTGGTCCCCGTAGGCGGTGAACGTGAAAGGGTCGCTCGTGGGCCCAGCAGGTGCGGTGCGGAAAGAAGCACGGGGGTGAGCCCGGTGTCGCCCCCCGCGGAATAGATGAAACGGTACTGGTCCACCTGGCCCGGCTCGAGGTCGCTGAGTAGGGCATGCTCGTAGAATTGGTTGGCGTTGAGGAGGTCGGTGGGCGAGGCTGTTACCGGACCGGTGGCCACACCGTTCCACATCGGGACGTGCGTGATCCAGCTCTTGCAGTTCGGCCACCACCCGAGCACCGCAGGTTAGGTCGCTGCCGTACCTCGCTATCACGGCGATGCCCGACGGCACCGCGTTTTACATGTTCAGGTTGAAAAGCCGGCAGGCCACCCACATCTGGCGGGTCGGGTCGAGACCGAACGACAGATGACGGCCGTTGACGACGGAGCCTCCGGCGACTGTGCCCGTGCTGGTGAGCGTGTCGGTGAAGGCGCGGGAGCCGAAGCCGTTCCCGAGTAGGAACAGGATCCCGATGGCTCCCACCCCACCATTGAGCACGCTCCTGCGGCTGACGACACTGCGTCGAAGCAGTTGGGTAGGAAGACGTGTTGCTCGGACCCGTAGGGAGCCGAGCGCTGATCGGAGCGGCCAAGGGTGCGTTTGTGTGGCTCACAGGGAGATAAGACCGAATTTACACCGAGCTGGCCGAAGGATTGCGTGCAGGTAAACATTGGGCGACATCTCAGTGCCAAGCCGACGGCCTTGTGGTCGCCTGCGAGGCCGGTCTCCGCGCCTGGTCGCGGCCCTCCTGGCGACGGCCTCCGACCGCTTGCCGTCCCGCAGGCCCTCGGGTCCCCCCGGGTCCCCCCGCGCTAGGGCCGCAGCCCGCCCGTGAGTTGCATCGCCGGGTGCCAATGCGCTCTGCAATACCACCTTCAAGGAGGTGATGTACTGTGCGACAGCGTGGGAGTCGCCCAAGATCACGAGGGTATGCTTCGCACAGCGGTCACTAAAGGCGCAAGGCCCTATGGGGACCGAGGTTTGGGGTGAACGAGCCCGCGGCAGCCATAGGCTATGGCTGCCGCCATGCCCGCGTCCGCACCGGCGTGGGCGAGGGGCGGTGACGTATGGACAGGCAGGTCGCGCAACTTCGGGGCCATGTCGACGAGAAGCTGCACCTGTGCGGCGGTAACCGGTGGCGGGCCCGGGCCGGGCGAGGCGCCCGCTGGGCCAGCTAAGGCCCCCGCCTCGAGCGTGACCGGGCGCAGGCAAAAGCGCCAGGCTCCCAAGGCCCGTGGCAGTCTGTTCCCCGTCACGGCACTATGCCTCCCGCATTTCGGGGGCGAGCGCGTCCCCCAGCACCCCGGACAAGTAGGTTATGTAGGTGGCAGTGGCGTGACCGCCATCGGAGTAGACGACGTAGTTGCCGATCAGCGCGGTGCAAATGTGCGTGCAAAACCAGGGGGCTACGTCGATGTACGTTGCTCCGGACTCCCGGGCGGCCTGCTGTTCGGCCGCATGGTATACCAGGCCGGGGTTGGGAGCAGCCGGGAAGGAACAAGCCTGGACATCAGTTTCGTGCGCGGCCAGGCAATCGGGGCCGCCCGGGTAGTCACTGTTGTAGTCGTAGAGCAGGTCCCCGAGCACGACCTCAGCAGTGGTGGGCGTCTTGAGCTCGCGGAGGGTCAGGGCCAGGCCGTCCCTCCACACCGACGGCTCCAACGTCGCGGTGGCGCTGCCGCTATACCCGTTGTGCGCCGACACCAGGCTGGTCAGGATCACCACGCTCGGGCGGAGCTTTTTGATCTGGGTGACGGCCCAACGGTGCCAGGCTGAACATTCGCTGTACGGGCGGTTTTCCGCTTTAAGCCAGTACTTTACGTCGGCGGCACCGCAATCGCCCTTCCAAAACAGGATGACTGCGCCAACCGGCGGAAAGACCGACCTCGTTGAGTGCCGGTAGCCACATGGCCGCATGCGAGTCGCCGAACGCGACCAGGGTGTGCCGACTCGCCGCGTCGCCAAAAGTGCACGGCTTATCGGCAATCGAGGTCTGGGACGTCGAACCATAGCACCCGTGATGGATGGCCATGACCATGCCCGTGTCCTGCGCCGCGTCGACGAGCGGAGGTGAGGCGTCGCGGGGTACGACGCGCAACGCGGCCGCATCGGCAACCACTTGCTCGACTTGCGCGAGCGTGGCCGCCGATGGTGCATGGGCCCTGATGGGAACAGCCGCCGCAGGGGGCAACGGGCCGAGCGCGAACATGGTTGAGGCCCATGCCAGAGCCGCGTAGGCGCTGGCATGGATGTTGAGGGCCGATTTCCTGGGTGCACCCATTTGTCACGTCTCCGTTTGTGGTGAGCTGTCGCGGCGAATGGTCATGAATGACTGGAGAGCTCGATAGTCGCCACCAGGAGCGAGATGCCTATAAGCATCCCGCCCATTAGCACGCTCCTCCACCCCGGGCGCAGCAACGACCAGTGCCGGAGCGGGCTCTCGACGAGGAAGTACGACAGGGCGGCAAGGCAGAGGGCCAGCAGGACAAGCAGGAGGTTTTCGGGCACCGACAGAGGGTGGCCTAGGTGCTGAGCAACGATTATAAGGATGGGCCAGTGCCACAGATAGAGGGAATATGACAACTTCCCCAGCCATTGAAAAGGAGGAAGACGGAGTAGGACCTCGGCACCGGCCGCCGGTCTGGCCGTGCCGCCGGCGACCGCCAGAGCGGTCGAAACTACGGGTAGTGCCGCCGCCACACCCGGGTAGGAGGTCGTGGAGTTGTAGGCGAGCGCGGCCAGCCCGATCCCGGCCAGTCCTGCCCAAGTCATTACCGAGGCGAGCCTTCGGGGCAGCCTGGCCAATTCGACGGACAGGACAGCGACGAGCGCGCCAGCCCCCAGTTCCCAGGCGCGAGTGAACGGGGAAAAGAAGGCCACGACGCCGTTGTCCGGCGTCTCATGCAGCGACCACACGAACGATGCGACGACTACCGCGACTAGGAGTGCCACCAACTTGCGGCGGACGTCGGCTGTCCGGTAGAGCGTGCAGCCCAGTATAAAAAGCGTCGGGTATACCAGGTAAAATTGTTCTTCAACCGACAACGACCAGTAATTTTGTAATGCAGACGGAGGGGCTTGTGCATCAAGGTAGTTGGTGCCCGTCGAGATGAAATGAAAGTTAGCGATAAAGAGGGATGCCGCCCGAGCGTCGCCCGCGGTGCTGTTGCCGACCAAGAACCCCAGCCACCGGTAGGAAGCCAGGACGGTCAGCACTAGCACTAACGTGGCCGCCGGCAATATCCGCCGGCAGCGGCGACCGTAGAAACCTATCAAGCTTGTACGGCTGGACACGGCGTACTCTCTCAAGAGCAAGCCGGTGATGACGAAGCCGGACAGGACGAAAAATACGTCTACCCCCACGAAGCCGCCGGACAGCCCCGGTACCGCCGAATGGAACAGGACGACCATCAAGATGGCGATAGCTCGAAGGCCTTCAACGTCGGGACGGAACTTGCGGTCACCGGGAGCGGTGCCGGCCTCGTCCCCCGACGGCAGCAACCGGTAACTCTCGACGCCCAGTCCCGCATCGCCCGCGTTCGCGGCGGTGGAGAAAGGCACCCCGCCGCCTTGGACGCCCGTCATGCTAGCGCGCGCCGGTCAGTGCCTAACCAGGGACCGGTCTGGCTCATGGGACCGGGAGGCGGGTATGTCGTCCGGTGCGCCGCAGCGCGTTGCGCCCCTTGGCCCAGAGGACGGAGCCGGCCGCGATGCCTCGTTTGTTGGCTTTCAGCACTTCGGCGGGGAAGTCCTTGGAGAAGCCGGCATTGCGCGAACTGTCCGATGACCGCATGTCGAGGGCAGTCCGGGGCACGAGGCGCACGACGTCAGCTGCCAGCTTCGGGTGGGCCCAGAGCAGGGCGACGTAAAACGCCAATAAGCCAGCGCCATAACCGTAGACCTCGGCCCGGAGGCCAGCGACGTTTTCACGATGGTAGTGATGGGTGACTGCGGTCGGCTGGTACACAAGGCTGTGACCCTGCAATATGAGCTCTGAAAAGGCCAGCGTGTCCTCTGCAGATTTAGCCGGGCTCCCAGCACCGAGGGCGCGGTCGAAGCCACCGATCTCGACAACTGGGCTTCTTCCTAAGGCCATGTTGCCCCCTGACCCGACGGCCGGGAAGGGCCAGACTGCGCCGTCGCGCGCCAAGGTGGCGAGCGAAAAGATTTGTCGCTCGAAGCCGCTACGCTTGCTTTGACCACCCCATTCTTCGAACAAAACTTGCGACGCCATTGTCCAGCGGGCAGGCACCATTACGCGGCGCACGGCACTTCTCTACCAGTGAGTTTTTCGAGCGCGCGAAGCATCGTCACCGGGCCACCCGCCAAAGCATTTCCCGGAGGGCGACGCGACCGAGCACAGTAAATAGTAGACCCTCTGGAGGGGTGTGCAGGCGGGCTGGCCACGCATCCCCAGCCGCCCCCGTGCATGACCAGCCACGAGGCGCGACGCGTGCGGCTTCCCCGCCAGGGGCCAGAAGCGTGCCCGAAGTGCCAATCCGAGGCCGTCACTGTGTGTAAGGCGATCGCTCGGCAGGTCCACGGCCCAAACGCTCGGATGGTCTTCGAACACGCCATCTACAAGACGCCCTTCAACGAGGGGCCGACGCCTTGGCACCAGGATGCCGCCTACAGCCGGGCCGATCGGGGCGCGGTGGCCATGTGGGCCCTCCTCCAGGATGTCGGCGCGGACAATGGCTGCATGGGCTTCGTACCCGGCAGCCACCTCAAGGGACTTATCACACACACGCAGTTGGCGAGCAAGTCCAATGACGCTTGCTCGGCACCGACGTGGACGGTGGTACTGACGCCAATGCGGGGCGAAATTCTCCGACGGGTGTGGATCCTGAACTTCGGGGCCATATCCTCGGTACGCGGTTTCACAAGGTCCGCGGCGAAGGAGCTCGCATTGCGACGCGCCCTTCAGCACGCCCGCTGACCGTCGCCAAGCGCAGGTCGCGCGTTCTCGCGCTCATTTTCGCGACCGAGGGCCATGCGCTGGGTGAAAATGGGTCAACCTCTCGTGTGAGCACTGAGGTCCGACCGAGGCCACGCGGCGAGCCAGATCGGCCAAGCTAGTGCCATGCGGGTACCCTGGAGGCTTCTCGGTACGGCTCTACGCCGCCTCTTGATAAGTGCGTCGTGGCTCGTGGTTGCCGCCCTGGTGGCCGTCAGCGTCTTCCATCTTGCCCGTGTCGAGCCATGGGTGCAGGTGGTCGCGCTGGTTGCGGTCACACCGTGGATATACATGCTGGCGTGGGTGACGGCGGGGGTGGGACTACTAATGAGCCACCGCGCCCTGGCCATCTGTTCCGCCGTGCTCGTTGCCTTGCAGTTGTGGTGGGTGGTGCCTGACTTTGACCCTATATCCCACCTGGCACGGGCGTCTGCGGGAGAGGATATTGTCCGGGTGTTCGACGAAAATGTGAGCCAGTCCAACCATAACCTGGACGGGATCGCCGCGGAGCTGCGGCGCAACCACCCGGACGTCGTTACCATGGAGGAACTTACCTACGCTGCCTACGCGTCCTTGCTGGCCACCGGGGTTCTGGACAGGTTCCCTTACGCCTTCGTTCGCGCCACTGCCGATGGCCCCTTCGGGATGGCCATATGGTCCAAGTTCCCCTTGGTGGGCATGACGGAATGGCACGCCGGCTTCCATCCCGAACTGCGGGGGTGGCTGGTGCTGTCAGGAGGCCGGCGTTTGCGGCTCGACGTCCTGCACAGCGATGCCCCCGTTGGGCCGCACCAACCGCATATCTGGGCGGAGGAGTTGGCTGATATAAAGGCAGACCTGAAGGCAGAGCCGCGGCCGCTGCTGGCGGTCGGCGACCTCAACGCCACATGGTACGACTGGCACTTCCAATCCATACTCGGCCTAGGGCTTCGGGATGCCGCCGTGATCGCCGGACGCGGGTGGCAGATGACCTGGCCTCGCGACCAGAGCCCTGTAGTGCCCTACCTGCGCATCGACCATGTGCTGCTGTCGCCAACCATAAGCCTGCTCAGTTACGGGGTGGGCCAGGGCCAGGGGAGCGACCATCGCCCCATCATCGTAACGGTGGCACTGCCGCGGTAGCCCAGCCAGTGGCAATAGCCCACTAACGGCAGTAACCCAATAACGGTGGCAGCCGAGGAACGGGTACCCGGCCCTCGTCTCTACGAGGAGGCTGGCCCGAGCTCCGCCTTCAGCCGGTCAGCGACGTATGCGGCGCATGCTCCCGACATGGTGTCGCGCGGGATACGTTGGCGTCCGGGCACGATAATCGAGGTGACGTTGCCACTGGTGTGGCGCGACCAGCCGAGGTCGGGCTCTTGGTAGAGGTCGCGCGCAGACACGACGATCATGTCCCCGTCGTAAGCCGCCGGCCAGTACCTTTCCTGGGCACGCATGGAGATCCGTTGGAACGCAACGTGCTCACGCATATGGTCGGGCAGGGGACGCCTCAGCCACACAAGCATCCACAGGGTTAAAATGCGCTTGTACCGTCGGTACTGCTGAAGTAGTTCCACCTTAAGCCGCCCCAGGTCCGCCAGGTTCCCACGCCCGTTGGTAGTGCCCGGGGCGAGATCCGCTGCCGCCCCCATCTTGTGCTCCGCGGGCGCGCCGTCGCCCGGGGCCAGTGGGCGACCTCGAGTGTCAACCGGCCCGTCGTTGTCAAACCCAGGGTGGTGCTGTCTGAGGTAAGAGGGGCTTGGTCCGTTGAAGGACACCAGCAAAGCGACCGCTTCGCCCCGGCTCTTTAGGCGGCGTGCCATTTCGAAGGCCACCAACGCGCCGTAGCAGTACCCTCCAAGCCGGTACGGTCCTGCGCCTTGCACGGAGCGGATTTCATCGAGGTAGTACTCGGCCATGGCCCCAACCGAGTACTGGGGAGCCTGCTCGCCGTATAGGCCCACAGCTTGGAGCCCATAAACGGGCTGGTCCTCACCTAGGAGACGGGCCAACGGCTCGTACAGGAGAACCGTGCCCGCCCCGCCGTGCATGAGGAACAAAGGTGGCCGGGTGCCCTCGGGCTGGATGGCGACGAGCGCGGAGTAGGTTCTGCCCTTCCCATCGGCCCGGGCCGGGCGCGACTGAAGGGAGTACCTGGCAGTCGCCCTGCCGGTTTGGGCGTCTCGTACCAGCTGAGCGAGGTCAGCCGGGGTAGGCGCTTGGAACAATGGCGTCAAGGGCAAGTCGATGGCAAACTCGGCCCTCAGGCGGGCGAATAGCCGCGCCGCGGTGAGCGAATCGGCCCCCAGGTCGAAGAAGTTGTCCCCCGTACTGATGGGGCGGATATTGAGGACTTCCTCCCACAGGGCGACCACCCTGGCTTCGAAGCTGTCCCGCGGGGCGACATGAGCTCCCGCTCCGGCCGGGCCCGCCGGCGCAGGTAAGGCCCGCCGGTCGACCTTGCCGTTAGGGGTGAGTGGGAAGGACGCAAGTACCTGGACGCTGCTCGGGACCATGTATTCAGGCAGCCGCGTCTTTACGTGGTGGCGCAACGCCGTGGGGGAGGGGGAGGCATCAGGCGCAGGTGTCACGTAGCCCACCAGCACCCGCCCGGTACCTTCACCCCTCACGACCACCACGGCTCGGGCGACATCGGGGTGCGAAGCGAGAGCCGACTCCACCTCGGTCAGCTCGATGCGAAAACCTCGCACTTTTACTTGGTGATCGCGCCGGCCTGAGTACTCGAGCGACCCATCGGCTACCAGGCGCACGAGGTCACCGGTGCGGTCAGGCGCGTGCTCCTGGCTCCGAAGAGAACGGGTCCGGGACGAAGCGCTCAGCCGTCAGCTCGGGTTGGCCCCAGTAACCGCGGGCAACGCCCTTGCCCCCCAGCAAGAGCTCGCCGGTCACACCGGCGGGCAGTAGTTCGAGGTGCCGGCCCACGACGTAGGCCTGGGTATTGGCAATCGGCCTGCCGATCGTCACAGGGCGGCCCTTGGTGACGCGGCTGGAGGTGGACCAAATGGTGGTCTCGGTAGGCCCGTAGAGGTTCCAGAGGTCGTTCACGCGGTCGAGGAGTGCGTCTGCTAAAGCGGGCGGCAACGCCTCTCCCCCGCACAAAGCGCGGAACTTCTGGGCGCCCGGCCAGCCATCGTCGACCAGCATCTGCCAGGTCGCCGGCGTGGCCTGCATGACCGTGACGGCCTGGGCAGATATGAGGTCGCTCAAGGCGCGCGGGTCCAGCACGGTCCGCCGGTCGGCGATCACGACTGTGGCCCCGACCACCAGCGGCAGGTAGAGCTCGAGTGCCGCTATGTCGAACGAGAGGGTAGTTACCGCCAGGAGGCGGTCCGTGGGGGAAAGGCCCGGCGAGCGGCCCATAGAAAGCAACAGGTTGACGAGGGCGCCGTGCTCCACCATGACGCCCTTGGGCCGACCCGTGGAGCCGGAGGTGAATATCACGTAGGCGAGGTCGCTGGGGCCGGCCGTCCGCCGAGGGGAGCCGTGTGCGGCCGTCGCGCCCGTTGCCGCGCCTGTGTTCCTCGCCGCCGCGTCGGCCGGGCCATTAGGCGGCGTCCCCGCGGCGCGTGAGGTGCTCAGCTTCTCGGCGTCGACCACGGTGAGGCCAGGGCGCGACAGGATGGGACCCACCTCGCAATGGGTAACGACGATACGGATACCGGCATCGTCGAGCATCATGGTCACCCGCTCGTCGGGGTACGAAGGGTCGATAGGGACGTACGCAGCCCCACTTTTCATAACTCCCAAAAGGGCCACCAACATCCACTCCGAACGGTCGATGTACACGCCCACCAGCTGGCCGGGGCCAGCCCCTAATCGCACCAACGCCGCCGCCAGGTCGTCAGAAAGGGCGTCGAGCGCCGCGTACGTCAGGCTGGCCCCCCCGCTCACCACTGCCACTCTTGCTGGGGAACGCTGGGCCGTGGCCTTGATGAGGTCGTGGGCGCATGCGGGCGGCACGGGCACCTGAGGGCCGTTCATTTCGACGAACAAACGCCGCCGTTCGTCGATGCCCAAGATCTCCCAGTGGGGGAGAGGTGAACCTGGGTTGGTGCACGCAGATTTCAACAGCCGGGTAAACCGGTCGTCCATCTCGGCCAGGGACCGGTCGTCGAAAAGTTCGGCCGGGGCATCCCATGTGAACTGGGCCCCTTGTACTTCGAGGCGTACGCAGGTGGGCGGGACGGCGCTCCAGTCGCAACCCGGAGGGCCAATGGCCGCGGAGACCAATGGTGGGCCGTCGTCGCCGGCGTTGACGCGGGTGGCAATGGCGTCAGGGGGCGCGTAGTGGGTGCGGGCCAGCGAGCGGGCCGACGCCACCGCGTGGCAGATACTCCCGAAATCGGGGCCGGTGCTTAGGTCGACCATGAGCATTAGCCAGTCGTCGCCGTCGGCCACGGCGAAAGAGGCCATCGCGGAGACAGACTGGCGGGAGAGGAACGCCGCTAGCCCTGCTTCGAATAATGGCTGTACGCTGCCGGCGATTTCATGGAGATGGCGGGCGCCTTTCTCAATGTCCAAGCTGCTTTGCACCCGCCTGCGGGCGCCGCCGACTGGCCCCGGCTTCGCCGTGGCCAGGGGGAGTGCCTCGGCCGCCCCCAACTCATGCACCCGGTCAGCCCACCAGTCCAAGCGGTGATCGGTGATGAAACCGGCTGTGCCGGTGCCCGAGCTGCCGTTACCCGAGGCGCTGACCGTTACGTCCAAGGCCCGTTCCTTTTGGGAAGCTCGGTCGTTATTCCGCAGTCCGGAGTGGGGGGCGGCGTGCACCGCCTACGCATTGTCGGGGGGCCGGGTCTGGCGGAGGCGGGCGATCACCGCGGGGTGGAACGTCCTTTCGGGGACATGCGTTACCTCCCACTCTGGGTCAGCTTCGAAGAGGGAAGCGTACAGCGCCATGTAGTAGACGACGGTGAGCGGCTTCCCCTCGTCGTGGTTGGCCACGAGGAAGTCCTTGAACTTGGCGGTGACATCCTTTTTGAACGGGTTGAACAAATAGTAAATTGTGCCGTCGCTGGGCAGGACCTCGAACACGTCGCCGCACACCACCTCGACGTTGGGGAAACGGCCGAGGCGGTCGCTGGCGTAGTGGGCGAAGCGGGGGTCGATCTCGATCCCGGTCATGCGGTTGGGGAGGCGGGATTGTAGCCAGAAGTTGAGGACACGGCCCTTCCCGGAACCCACGTCGACGAGGACGTCGTCGGGGTCGATCGGGACATGCTTGAAGATGCGTCGCAGGTAAAGGTAATGAGCGCTCGACGTCCCCCGGTAACCGAGACGGTCCGAATGCCCCTGGTACGTGCCCCCGCACCGACCTCCGTAACGCCGGTCGATCACGTAGTCCTCAAGGGTGGCCAGCCCGAGCCGGGTCTTGACGACTCGGGTGTTCCACTGGCGCTTGAGGAAGCGGGGGTCGGCCAACCTACGCCAAGCCGGCGGAACTTTGCCCGATGGTACCGGCCCGCGGCCCTCCGCGTCGGCGGGGGCGGCGGCAGGCTCGCTCATTTTCCCACGCCTTGGCAGGCCTTCAGCGCGGCGGCCACCGTGTCGGCCACGATCTTGGCGTTTGGCCCCCGGATAATGTTCCGCCAGTTGGTGCCCTTACCCGGCACCACAGTCACGGTTACGGGGCCGCTGGTGTACTGCGCCCACCTTTCCATGACCCGCGCTTGCATCGCGGGGCCTTGTTCGGGACGGACGAGCAGGACCGGGGCCTTCAGCTGGGGCGAACCAAGGTGACGGCGCATGGCCCTCAGGTTGCGCCGGTGCATGTAGTCCCATCGGGGCGGTAACCATTCGCCGCGGCGGATGTAGCGCAACGCCACGGCGCGCCAGGTGCGGGCGCGCGCCTGGTCGAGGGGCCGGGCCAGGAACGCCAGCGCTCCGAGCGCCGGCCCGACCACCCGGGCGTCCCTTGCATGCGCCGCTGCAGCCCAAGCGCGGCCCACCATGGATGTGGGCCGCCCGGCGCGAGGTGTCCAAATGATGGAAACCAGCAGTGCGACTTCGCGACCCGAGTGCTCGAGCAACCCTGCGACCTCGTGGGCGAGCAACCCTCCGAAGCAGAGGCCCAAAAGGTTGTAGGGGCCCTCGGGCTGCACCTTACGGATCTCGTCAGCGTAAAGACGCCCCATCGACGTGATGTCCTTGAACGGGTCCGACTTGCGGTCGATGCCTGGGGCCTGCACTCCGTACACCGATAAACCAAACGGTAGCTCGGACACGACTTCGCGATAGAACGTGACATGCCCGGGGACGGAGTGGAAGCAAAATAACGGGATCCCAGTGCCGGCGCGGTAACGGCACGACGACAGGGGACGGCTCGAGATCCAGCTTGGGCAGGAAAGCGGCAAGGTGGGCGACCGTAGCGTCCTCGAACAGAGCGCTCAGCGGCAGCTGTACGCCGAAGTCGGCCTCTATCTTGCCGAGTAGCTGTACGGCGAGCAACGAATTGCCGCCCAGCGCGAAGAAGTCGGAAGCCGGGCCCTAGGGGGCCGCAACGGAGGACCGCCTCAAACGACGACGCGATATTGCGCTCCGCCTGGCTGCCAAAATCACGCGCTTTCAACTCGGCCCCCGAGGTGCTCGGTGGTTCGGGCAGCGCCGCCCGGTCGATTTTGCCGTTGAGGCTCAGGGGCAGCTCGTCGACTACCACGATCGCGTTGGGGATCATGTAGGTAGGCAGGCGGTCGCCCACCCAGCTCCGCAGCTCGGTGGCCAGTGCACCCAGGTCGCGCGCCGGAGTTACCGGGACATTGTCGTCGGCGAACAAGCGGGCATAAAAGGGCGACGCCTTGTAGGCCGGCGACCCGTGGACCGAGACATAGTCGACCTCGTGCACCGACCCGTCAGCGTGGGTGAGACGACCCTTCACACGGTACTCCGGGTTCAAGGCGTTAGCCGCCAAGTAGCGGTCCACCTCGAGGGCCAGCACATCGCCCGGGCCTACTTGTGACTCCGGGGCTGAACAGAGGCAGCCACACGGGCAGCCAGCACAGCTGCTCCTCCAAGGCGTCTAGCCACACCCCCGGGCAGGTCTCCAGGCGCAGCCACAACAACAGGCCGTCCAGGCGGCAGACCCGGTTGATACACAGCTCGACCTGGTGTCGGCCCTCGGTGGGCACGGGGCTGCTGAATTCGAGGTCCTCGAAGGCCTCGGCGTTGGAGCACAGGTAGGAGGGTTTGGCCCCCTTCAGGCACAACCGCAGGTCAAAGGGGTAACCCACCTGGTCGAACACCTTGGTCACGTAGCGGGCACCCAACGGGGAGAAGGCGGGTTGGCCCGCAAAGTCGTCCGGCAGGCTGACGGCGGCCATTTGGGTGAGGCTGCGGGATGGGACCTGGCGGGCCGTCCCCACCCCATCTCCGGAGAGCAACCGCCAGGAGTCGTTGATGATGACTGCGGCACCCTCCGAGCCCCCTATCGCTCCTACTATCTCGGAAACGCAGACATCGGCCGGTTCGGGTAGCGACAGCTGGCGGGCGTCGCCCAAAATAACCTTGACCTGTTCAGCCAAGCCCAGTTCGTTGATGAGGGCGACCGCCTTTTGGTACGAAGCCTCCAATATCTCGACGGCATATACCTGGCGGGCGCCCGCCTCCACGCACATCCGGGCCAGGACGGCGTCGGGGCCTGTGCCCACCTCGAGCACGACGCGGTCCTTTACCGCCGCTCCGATGGCCTTGCGGTAGGCCTCGTTGCGGACCTCGTCGCTGCTCATGGCGTAATACAGCATGTCGTCGTAGACGAAGTACTCAGCGACGGAGGGCCACAGCTCCACGCCGGCCCCCGCCTGGGGCACGGCATAGGCCACCAGGCGGGGGGTGCCCTGGTCGGACCGCACCATGGCGGCGGCGGCGGCCACCGCCGGGTGGGTGCGCAGGGCGCTTTCGACCTCGCCCAGCTCGATGCGGTAGCCCCGCAGCTTGACCTGGTCGTCCAGGCGGCCGAGCACCTCCAAGGTGCCGTCGGGCCGCCAGCGGGCCTTGTCCCCGCTGCGGTACAAGCGGCCCCCCAGGGGGTGGGCCACGAAGCGCTCGGCGGTCAGCTCGGGGCGGCCCAGGTAGCCCCGGGCTAGGTGGCGCCGGCCAGGCATAGCTCGCCCGGGCAGCCCACGCCGACCAGGCCCAGGCGCTCGTCTAGGACATAGGCCTCGGTGTTGGCGATAGGCGGCCCCACGGGCACGGTGGCCGCCCCATCGGGCAGGGCCCGTCTTCGACCACGTAATAAGCAGCCGCCACGGTGGCCTCGGTGGGGCCGTAGCCGTTCAGGAAGCGCCGGCCCCGGCCCCAGCGCCGGGCCACCTCGGGCGGGCAGGCCTCACCGGCCGAGCACAGGGTCACGAGCGCGGGCAAGGCGGCGTCGGGCAGCACGGCCAACAATGACGGCGGCAGGGTGGCCACGCTCACCTGTTGGCGCTCCATGACCGCCAGCACGTCCAGGCCCGAGGCGGCCACCTCGGGGCTCAGCATGACCACGGTGGCCCCCACCGTCAAGGGCACCAGCAGCTCGGTGACCGAGGCGTCAAAACAGGCCGAGGCGAACTGCAGGACCCGGCTGGAGGGGCTGAGGGCAAAGGTCTGGCGCACCACCTCGGCCAGGTTGGCCACGCCCCGGTGCTCGACCATGACGCCTTTGGGGGTGCCGGTGGAGCCCGAGGTGTAAAGGACATAAGCCAGGTCGTCCAGGCCCGGGGGCACCGGCTCGGCCTCGGGGTAGGCCTCCCGGCCCTCGCCCACCACCACGGCCCGGGCGCCCCAGGCCTCGGCCTGGGCGGCCAGGGCGGCCGAGCACACCACGGCCGTGGTGGCCGAGTCGGCCACGATGTAGGCCAGGCGGGCCTCGGGGTAGGCCGGGTCGAGGGGCAGGTAGGCCGCCCCAGCGCGCATCACCGCCACCATGGCCACCACCAGCTCCACCGAGCGCTCCAGGCACACCCCCACCACCGCCCCCGGCCCCAGGCCGAGGCCGGCCAGGCGCCGGGCCAGGGCGTCGGCCGCCCGGTCGAGCTCCCCATAGGTCATGGACCTGGTCCCCGAGCTCGACGGCCACCGCCGCCGGCCGGGCCTGGGCCTGGGCCGCCACCGCCTCGTGGGCGCAGCCGGGGGGACTTCTTGGCGAGGCCCACGGCCCCAGGCGAGCAGCGTGGCCCGCTCCTCAGGGGAGACGAGGAGCGAGCTCAGGCGGTCCGTGGGTGCTAAAGCCGCCGCGACCAAAAGCCGTTGCAGCCGCTGCACAAGATCTTGGACCACCTGCCGCTCGAACAGCTCGGCCGCGTAGTCGACCCGGAGGCCGGCTGAGCGCCGCCGGTCGGCGAAGAGGAAGGTGAGGTCGAAGCGCGCCAAGGGCGGACTCTAGTGACACCCGCTGCATGGTGGCCGCCCCGAGCGGCTCGGGCGCCTGGTCGTCGGACTGGACGGTGAGGTCAACTTGGAACAAGGGGTGACGGTTTTTCACCCGGGCCGGTTTGAGCTCGTCCACAATCCGTTGCAGCGGCACGCTCTGGTTGGCGATCGCTTCGAGCGTGGCCCCTCGGATTCTCGGTGACAAGCTCGCCGAAGGTCGGGTCCCCGCTTAGGTCGACCCGAAGTGGGAGGGTGTTGACGAGAGGGCCGATGACTCCCGCCAGTTCCGGCGCGTCCCGGCCGGCGAACGGAGTGCCGATAGCCACCACTTCGTCGCCGCTGAGGCTGCCGAGGACCGATGCGAGGGCAGCCGCCAGGACCATAAACTTGGTGGCGTGGTTTGCCTGGCACAGTTTTTCGAGCGCAGAAAAGGCGTCCTGGTCGAAGCGGCTGAAGACCCGTTCGGCGCGGCCGGCGAGACCGGGGCGCCGCGGCCCCGGGATATCGAGCACGGCGGGCACGCCGCGTAGCTCGTGCACCCAGTAGTCCAGGCTGTTTTGGGCTGCCTCATTGTGCTCACTGGCGAGCTCGAAGCGGGAAACGTCGACGTATTGGGCGACGACGGGAGCGAGGGGGTCGGCGTCTTCGGTCAATTCGGCGTTGTACAGGGCGGCCAGTTCCTGGAAGAACAGTTGGAGCGACCAACCGTCGGCGGCGACGTGGTGGACTACTAGCACCAAGAGGTGCAGGTCGTTGTCGACATCGATTACGCGTACCCGCCCTCAGCAAGGGCCCGTTTTCCAAGTCGAACGGGGTGGCGGCGTCCGCTTGCGCGACGGCAAGAGCGTCCTCCCATGATTCGGCCTCGTCGACGAGGAGCGGGACCGGCTGAGGGGGTCGGACCACCTGGGCCATGGTGGCGCCGCTCTGGTGCATCGTCGTACGCAGGGCCTCGTGCCGGCCCACCACGCCGTCTAGGGCCTTGGAAAGAGCGGCGACCGAAAGGGCGCCGTCCACCCGCCGGAGCACGGGCACGTTATAAGCACCGGGAGCGCTCAGCTTCTCCAGGAACCACAGCCTTTGCTGAGCAAACGACATTGCGAACGCCGCCAATGGCCCGGCCGCCGTCGCCGGCCCCCGTCCTTGGACTGCCGCTTGCAACGTGGAGGCGTCGAGAAGTTCGGCCTCGGGTTAGTGCGTGCGGAGCACGCTCGGCATTGCTGACCCGTCCCCGCACCGCAGCCGCCTTATCGATGTACCGTGCGAGATCGGCCAGGCGCGGCGCCCTAAAGACTTGAAGCGGGGGCAGCTCTATGCCGAGTACCTGGGCCACTCGGTTGGACAGCCGCACGGCCGTCAAAGAGTGGCCACCGAGGTGGAAGAGATTGTCGTCCCGGTCGACCACCGCTACGCCCAGGAGGCTCTTGCCAATCCCCGTCAAAGCCGCTTCGGTCGGCGTTACATCGCCGCTCGCCGCCAGCTTGCCGACTGGCCGCGACAGAGCCCTTTGCCTGAGGGCGGCCCGGTCGAGTTTCCCGTTCGGGGTCAGCGGGAGGTGGTCGACCGCTACCACGAAGTTGGGCAGCATGTGGGCCGGGAGCCGGTCGCCGAGGAAGGCCAAGAGCTCGTCCACACTGAAATGACCGTTTGTGGCCGCTGCCCCAGCCGGCGTGATGTAAGCGACCAGCTGCGGCATCCCGGGTTTATCCTCGCTGACCACCACGGCAGCACTGCCGACCGACGGGTGGTCGCTGATCGCCGTCTCCACCTCCCCCAATTCGATGCGAAAACCTCGCACCTTGACCTGGTGGTCGGCACGCCCGACAAACGTGAGGGTGCCGTCGGACTGGTAACGCACGATGTCCCCTGTCCGGTACATCTTCGAGCCGTCGGAAGCGAACGGGTCGTCGAGGAACTTGTCCAGCGTTTAGGTCGGGTCGGTCCAGGTAACCGACAGCGACGCCGGTGCCGCCGAGGCACAGCTCGCCCGCCACTCCCGCTGGCACACGACGACCGCGGTCGTCCAGGACATAGGCCGTGGTGTTCGCGATGGGCCTCCCCATGGGCACGGGGTCGTGGCAATCCGTGCCGAGCTTGGTGGAGACCGACCAGACCGTGGCTTCGGTGGGGCCGTAGAAGTTCCACACTTCGCCCACTTTTTGGGCCAGCGCTCGGGCCAAGGACGGTTCAAAGCCTTCACCGCCGCAGACCACACGCATCGACCGGCGCCCGGCCCACCCGGCTTCTAGCAGCAGCCTCCACGTCGACGGCGTAGCCTGGACGAGGTCCGCGTGTGCCCGCTCCAACAGGGCGGCGAGCTCACCAGGGTCGCGTGCCTCCTCGGGCGAGGCCATTACCAAGGTGGCGCCCGTCACCAGAGGCAGGTACAGGTCGGGGACCGAGAGGTCGAACGCCGGAGTCGTGAGGCCGACCATTACCTCACCGGCCCGCAGGCCGGGGCGCTTGGCCATCCACGCCAGCAAGTTGGAGACGGACCGGTGGGGCACGACGACGCCTTTGGGTACGCCGGTGCTGCCCGAGGTGTAGATGACATAGGCCGGGTCGCCGGGGTCTACCGCCGGCGACGACTCCTCGGATGCCGAACCAAGCTCATCTAGCAGCACGACAAGCGACTCGCTGGCCGGCAGCGCCGGGGCGGTCGCCCGGTTGGCGACGATGGCCTTGACCCGGGCGTCACTGCTCAAGAAGCGAGTCCGTTCTGCCGGGTAGGAAGGCTCGAGCGGTACATAGCCGCTCCCGACCCAAGGACGCCGAAGAGTGCCACCAAGAGGTCGGTGCCACGACCTGTGAAAACGCCGACGCGGTCGCCACGCCCGATGCCCATCGTGGCCAGCGCCGCTGAAAGCTGCCGGGACTTCCGGTCAAGCTCGCCATAGGTCAAAGCACCCTCGCCGTCCGACACCGCTATGGCACCGGGCCGCTCCTGCGCCACCCGGCGGAACTGGTGGTGGAGGGGCTCGTCAGGGAACGCCGCGGGGGCTCGGCCCCAGGCTTCCAAGTCGGCGCGCTCGTCCTCGCCCAGGATGGCCAGGTCTGGGACGGGCGCCTCAGGGCGGGCGATCGTGTCCTTCAGGAGGGCGACGAAGCGTTGGCCGAAACGCTCGATTGTCCGGGCCTCGAAGAGGTCAAAGAATATTCCAGACGAGGTCCGTGCCTTCTTCGGCGTCTACGGCGATTAGCGACAGGTCCAGTTTTGTCGTATTGGTGCGGAACCGCACCGGTTGTGTTTCGAGGCCGGGCAGCTCGGGGAGCGAGACTCCGGTGGGCCGCAACGTGAACATGACCTGGAACAGCGGGTTGGTGCCCCCCTCCCGAGGTGGGTTGAGCATCTCCACCAGCTTTTCGAACGGGAGCTGCTGGTGGCTTAGGGCACCGAGCACCGTGTCACGCGTACGGTCCACCAGTTGCGAAAAGCTTGGGCTGCCCGAGGCGTCGTTGCGCAGGACCAGGGTGTTGGAAAAGAAACCCACCAAGCGTTCGGTTTCCGGAAGCGAGCGGCCCGTAACCGGGGTACCGACCACCAGATCCTCTTGGCCGGTGAGCCGGTTGAGAAGCGCTAGGAAACCACTCAAAAGAACGGTGTAAAAGGTGGTGCGGTGTTGAGCGGCGAGTCTCGCGCGCCGCTTCCGCTATTTCTCGGGGCAGGCGCTCGGTGTGCTTGGCCCCTCGGTTGGTGCGGCGTACCCCTCGTGCCCGGTCGCTCGGGACTTCGAGCAACCGGGGGGCGTCGCCCAACCGCTCTTGCCAGTACTGGAGTTCGGCGGCGTGGCCGGCTTCGTCGAAGCCTTGCCTTTCCCAACGCGCAAAATCCGAATATTGGAAAGGCAGAGGCGACAGATCCGGCTCGACGCGTTCGTGCAGCGCGTCATAAATGGTCGCCATTTCCTGGGCGATGACCCGTTTTGACGTCGTCCGAGGCAATGTGGTGCGAAACAATGACTAAAACGTGTTGTTCTTGCGCCTCGCGGTAAAGGTGTGCCCGCAGCAGTACATCGCGACTGAGGTCAAAGGGCCTGGCGATCTCTGCTTCCACGAGCCGCTGCAGCTCCGCCTCTTTGAGGTCGGGGCCTAAATGCGACAGGTCGTCGAACGCGAACGGCATGGGCGGGTCGGCCTCGAGCTGGGCTACTGGTCCCCCGCCGCCCGCGGAGATCGTCGTCCGCAGCACCTCGTGACGGGCGACGATCATTTGCAGCGCCCGGCGCAGGGCATCGACGTCCAGGGCGCCCCGGATCCGGAACGCCCGGGGCGAGTTATAAGTGCTCTGCCCGGGGTCGAGCTGGTCGATCAGCCACAGGCGGTCCTGGGCGAACGACAGGACGGGGGGCGCCCCCGCCGCCGACCCCGGAAGAGGCCGGGCAGAGGAAGAGCCTCGGCCGCGGCGCGTGTCCAATAGCGCACGCTTCGTGGGTGATAACGCTACGCGGACAGCAGCGGCCGTCCCTCGTGCTTCCGGCTCGCTCAACGTCACCTTATGCGGCTCCAACCTTGGCTCCCATCCTGAATACTGGTGACTCGCGGAGCGGTTGACCCCGAGCAGAAAGTATGGCAGATTGGTCGACCATTGCCCAAGGCGAACGAGCTCGGCAAAGGGTGTGAAGCCGATTGCATGGGCCTTAGTGTGGCTCGAGCTCAAAGGAGAGCAGGAAGGAGGCCATCATGCCAGGGATAAGAGGGACGGCGCGAAGGTCTGTAGACCTTGAGGGTCCGACCGTCGAGACCACGTTCTTCCCTGGCTCAGGAGACTTCCCGGTCGTTCTGTCGCCTCTCGGGGGCGAGCTCGACCTGGCCAGTTGGGCGGCCGCCCACGGGGACATGCTGAAGAAGCAACTGTTGGCCCATGGGGCTCTTTTGTTCCGGGGTTTCGCCACCGCCACGGCCGACGCGTTTGAGCGGGCGAGCGCCACGCTGAGCGGCGGAGGCCTGTACGGCGATTACGGCGACCTGCCCCGGCACCCTGGGAGCGAGAAACTCTTTTTCTCCACGCCGTACCCCGACGACTTGCCGATCCATTTTCATAATGAGAGCTCCCACTTGTCGAGCTGGCCTCTCAACATATTCTTTTACTGCTCGGTCCCGGCCCAGCAAAGAGGTGAAACACCATTGTTGCCAGCCGGGCGCTGTGCCGTGCCCTGCCTACCGAGCTTGTTGAGGCGTTCGCCACCAAGGGGCTGACGTACCACCGCACCTTCCAGGAAGGCATCGACGTCCCCTGGAGGTCGTTCTTCCGCACGGACGAGCGCGGCTGTCGTCGAAGCCAAGTGCGCCCACGATGGCGTCGAATGGGAGTGGGGCCGGGAGACGTGTTGCGCACCCATCAGCGCGCCGCCGGGCTGCGTACTCACCCCGCGACAGGGGAGCGGGTGTGGTTCAACCAGGTGCTCCTCCATCACTCAGCCGCCTTGCCGGAGCAGCCGCGCCAGGCCCTCCTGGAAGTTTGCGGCGACGAAAGCAAGTTCCCGCGGTCGGTCAGCTGACGGCGACGGGTCGCCAGTGCCGGACGGCGTGATTTCCTTGCTGCTGGAGACGTGCGCACACAATGCCGTCTCCTTTCCCTGGCAGCAGGGCGACGTGATAATGCTCGACAACATGCTTGTGGCCCACGGGCGGGCTCCTTTCGTCGGGCCGCGTAAAATCCTCGTAGCCATGGCGGGTATCGTCAGCGCCTGAGCGATGGCTCTCGTAGCGCTCAGCTAATTTGGGCGTCTACTAATGCCGCGGCGGCACTAGCCTTCGTGATGTTCCCACGTGCTGAGCACGTGGACAGGTGACAGCCGCACGGTCCCGATCGGAGCCCAGTCCAAGTCGGGGCCGAAGACATCGAAGGGGGCCACGGGCGACCAGGGCAACAGTTTGGTGTCGTCGACGGCCTCCATGCTGGCCCAGGTGTAGTAATGGCCCTTTGGCAAGGGGACGCTCTCCAGCCGGCAGGTGACCCGCGTTGTCCCTGGTGCCAACAGCATTTCGGTGGAGACGATGAATATGGGCGTCCCCGGACCCTCGCTCACGCCGAGGTAGAAGCGGCCGCGGCAGCGTTGCCCCGTCTTCAGGACGACCGACAGCTCCATCGGTTCATGGGAAACCGGGGTCCGGCCGTCCGGCCCCGTAACCTCCAGCTTGTGCACCGTTACCAGGTCACCGTCGTGCGGGAAGTCGATGGCCGTTTCCTCGATCGAGCCGCGGTAGGACCTCAAAACGTCCCGGATGGGACCGTCGGCATGAAGTGTGCCGTCCTTCAACCAGAGCCCACGACGGCACATAGCCTCGATGGAAGCCAGGTCGTGGGATACGAGGACCAGTGTCGTGCCTTCGCGGAGGAATCTCGCGCATGCGGTCGAGGCACCGTTGCTGGAACCAGGCGTCGCCCACCGCTAGGACTTCGTCAACCAACAGGACGTCGGGGTTCATGAAGGCGGCTGTAGCGAAGCCCAGGCGCATCTGCATGCCAGAGGAGTAGAACTTGACCTGGCGGTCGATCGAAGCTTCCAATTGCGCGAAGCCGACGATGTCGTCGAAGCGCCGAGTGACGGCCCGCCTACCCATCCCCAGGAGCGACCCGTAGAGCAGCGCGTTCTCTCGTCCGGTGAGGTCCGGGTGCATCCCGCCGCGCAGCTCGATGAGGGCTCCGACGTTGCCGCGGACGGTGACGTTGCCGGCGGTTGGGTACATTACCTGGGTCAGGATTTTGAGCAAGGTCGACTTCCCGGCGCCGTTCTGGCCGACGATCCCAACCGCGTCACCCGGCGGGATCTCGAAATCGATGTCCCTGAGCGCCCAGCGCCATGGGTTGCGATGACCGGTTAGCCGGCCGACCAGGAGGCCGAACTGGTCCGCGAAGGCCCGCGGGCGGCGGTCCTGACGGAACCGCTTCCAGACGCGAAACAGGCGTACGCCGCCTTTAGAGGAGGTCGGCAATGCCCGTCTCGAGCCGCTTGAAGATCCTGTAGCCGACAGATACCGTGACCAGGGCCCATGGCCCCGGCGGCCAGGTACGACCACTGGGGACCTTGCCCGTACAGGACAGCGCCGCGGATGCCGTCGATGGCCGGCGCTACCGGGTCCAGCGCGCAGTACACAAAACGCAGGTCGGGGGGTAGGCGGTTGGTTATCGAATAGGCGACCGGCGTGGCGAACAGGCCCGCCTGGATGGTTATCGGCAGTACCTGGCGGAGGTCTCGTACGTACACCACGATGACAGAGACGAGCATGGAGACGCCGAAAGTGAACGCGATCTCCATGATTATGTACAACGGGACGTAGTAGATCGTGCCCCGTGGCACGAAGCCGAAGACGACGAAGACAACGGCCAGGCCGACCAATGATACCGTGGCGTCTACGCACGCCAACAGGACGGCGGCTGCTGGGAAAGCCTCCCGCGGGCAGCTGACTTTATTGAGCAGCGGTTGGTTGTTTAGCAGGCAGGTGGATGCCCAGGTGACCGCGCCGCTGAAGAAGTTCCACGCGATGAGGCCGAGGTAGGCAAACAGGGCGTACGGTGCGTTGCCAGTACGTACATTCGCGATGCGCTGGATCGTCAGCGTGAAGGCCAGTACCATGACCATCGGCTGGATGAGCGCCCAGCTGATACCTAAAAAGGCTTGCTTGTACCGGGCGCGAAAGTCTCTCTCGGCCAGGCTTCGCACGGTGTCCCGCCGGCCGAAAGCACGGCCAACGCGCTGAAACCGACTCGGCGACGAAAGCGTATTTCGGCAGGAGGGGCCTCTGGGACTACGGCAAGGTCTCGCATCAGTTTGGCACTAGTGCCACGACGGCCAACGTTGGCCCCGTCGTCCATGCCGTCGACATTTCAAGGGTTCCCAATGCGACGGCCAGCCCAACGTTACTGGGTCGGCCACTAGGAGGAGGTGGCCCCCAGCTCGGCTTGGCCATACAAGTGGTGAAATTCGACGCCCTCGTTGGCGCACCACGTCTGGAACTGTTGGACCTGGCGCAGCTGGTACGACTCGGGCGTGTAGTTGGTCGCCATGACGTGCTGCAACCAGGGCTCTTCGCCCAAGGCATAGATGCAGGCGCGTTTGGCCCCCAGGGCCTTCACCAGGCCGGCCGCCTCCACGGCGTCGGACCCGTTGAGCCGCCGGGACAGGCTCATCTTCCTGTCCAACGGGGCTGGGAACAGGGGCGAGTACATCCACGTCATGGGCGCCCCCTGGCACTCCATGCCGAGGAAGGCTTCGTCGATAGGGCCGATTTGCTCCCGCACGATTGCCCACAAGGAAGGGTCGATGGCGCGGGTGTCCGCTCCGGCGAAAATGCTCCGGCCGCCCGTTCTTACGGTATAGGTGGTTTTGGCGGCTATGCGCAAGTCGCCGTGCTCGCCGGCAAATGGCAGTGCGGTTATCTCGCCGTCGTCCAGCGCAAAAGAATCGTAGTCATGAGCTTCGACGACGTCAGTGAACCCGGCTTCGGTGAGGAAAAGGCGCAGCGACGGGTCGAAGATCTCGCCTCGCAGGTTGGCGGGCACGACGATGCGGCCGAGCAAAGGCCGCAGTGCCAGCAGTGTCTCGAGGACGAGGTGGTCGGCGTGGCCGTGCGTGATTAGGCAGTAATCGATGTGGTCAGGTAGGTCGGCCAAGCTAAAGCGCCCCGGCGCCGGACGGTGTGAGATAAACGGGTCGATGATGACGGTGCTGCCGGGGGACTCGATGAGCAGGCAGGCATGGCCAAAATAGCGGACGCGGGTAGGGCCGTCGAAGCGGGACCTCGTCGGCGGCGTGTCCGAGCTCGTCCAGAAATGCCGGAGAACTCGCTCGGGCACGTCATTTCCCAGCCCATCCACAATGTCTGAGTAAGCGACGGGTTGGCGCCGGCTGCGGGCGATCGTGTCCATAACAGGGTGACAGAAAGGCACTTCGGCCACGATCGCGTTGGCGTTGCCGAAGCGGGGCGTGCTCAGCATGAAGGGACGATCGTCGCCGTCCAAGGTTGTCACGTGGACGGTTTGCCGCCGTCTCGTCGAGTACTCGCTCCGGTAAAGGAAATCCTCGCGGTACAGGGCACCCGCCCGGTTATAACCGTCGTAGGTCAGCTCAACCATGCCGCGCAGATGAGATGGCAAGCGGGTGTACACCGGCGCCAGGTCGAGCCCGTCCGTGCACGAGTTGAGGACAGAGTCCAAAGAGCGGACATCGGTGGCCAGTTCGAGGAGCGCCCGTTCGCCGGATAGCTCCTGATAAAGCTTCTCCACCAGCGCGACCTCGTCGTCCGGGCAGCCGACGAACGAACCGCCGCGGGTGGCCGGGTGCTGTGCGGCTCGGAAATGTTCCTCGGGGGACTCCAGGAACGATTCGAGCATAGGGAGCTGCGCGCTCGCTAAGCGGAGCGCCGCTGGGATAGGGGAGACGACCTGAAGCCAGGCAGGGAAACTCCGCACTAAAGGCTCCACAAGTAATGCCGGGGAAGCCATGACCCATTGATTGTCCCGAACGTCGCTCATGTGAGCCGCACCGCCTCCTGTTGAGAAGGAGAACTGCACCGTGAGGCGCTCCTCGTTTCTAGCACGTGGGGGCTATGGGGGGCCTAGCCGCCCATTCCGTAGAGAGCACTTGCGAACAATATGTGCCAGCTCCACTACTCAAAGTGGCGCGGTGGGTGACCGTACGCGTCCGCTCACGTGGGGCCAATCCTCCCTGTTTGCAGCTACGTGGGATCTGTGCCATCCTCCGTTTCAGGTGCGATGTGCCGCGCCGCGGCGCTGCGTGTAGGAAAAGTGAGGCCAAGGGGTGCCTGCTGGCCAGGGTTTCCAAACATCCTTGGAACAACAACAACTGTTATCGGGTAGCCCGGCGGGGCTTCCATTACGTAACCAGGTGGTCGCCCACCTGCCTGAAGGGACGAGCACCGGGTCATTGGAAGCGGCCCTAGCCACCCTGGTCGGGCGGTACGAAATCCTACGCACGACCTTTTCACGGCCGCCCGGCTTGATACACCCCGTCCAAGTGCTGCACGACGACCTCCTCGTGCCCGTGGACGTGGTGCCCGGCAGCCCGGACGGCCGCCCCTTGCCCGCCCTTGCGGCCGAAGACGCCTGGCAGGCTCCCCTGGACCTGGTGAGCGGCCCTGTGATGCGAGCGGTGATGGTCGCGTCTCCGGCGCCCACGCTCGTCCTCACTGCCGCCGCGGCCGTCGCCGATGCGACGTCGCTCCAGCTTTTGGTCGACCTGCTGCGTGCCGAGCTCGCGGATGGGCCGTCGGCCCGGAGGAACCGCTCCAGTACGCAGACTATGCAGCCTGGCAGCACGAACAGTTGGGCCCCGTCCGGCTGGCACGGAGCCTTCGGCCGACGTACCTCTCGACCGGCCTGGAAGGGGGGAGGAGGACGAGGCCGGTCCCCAGGTCGTAGGACCGTCACGGCCTCGAGTAACAGAGGTGGCCGCTCCACCCGGGAGCTTGCATAAGGACCGAGACGTCTGGCTGGCGGCGTGGGCTCTTATGGCGTCCCGATTCGCCGACGAGCCGTCCGGGGCTATCGGCTTGGTCATCGACGGTCGCCTGTCCGACGAGCTTAAAGGGGCCATCGGGCCGTACGGCCGCACCCTGCCGGTCACCGTCGACATAACCCCTGAGCTTGGCTTTTCCGAGCTCACGCGCCGCGCCGGCGAAGCGTGCCAATGCGCCCTAGTGTCAGCTGCCGGTGAGCCCACCAACGTCGGCCCCCTGCCCCGGTTCCGCTTCCACGACCGCCCGGCGGGGCCGCCCGTCGCCACTGAGGCGCTGGTTGGCGACGAGCTGCGCCTCGTGGTGGGCGCGGGCGAGGCGAGTGTCGTGTCGAGCCCTGATTGGGTGGGCGCCGACGAAGCCGAACAGGTGGCTCTTACACTGGGCTCCCTATTGGACGAGCTGGCCGCGGAGGCTGAGCTCCGGGCCGACGATGCGGTCGGCGCCGGGCGCCACAAAGGCTGGACCAGCTCCGCCCTCAGCTGCCCGGCGCCCGCCCGTGCCCTGCGCCCGGTGCACGAGCTGGTCGCCGACATAGCCGCCACCCACGCAGAGCGGGCCGCCGTGCGGGCCGGGGACATCTCCCTTTCGTACGGCGAGCTGGACGGACGGGCCAACGCTCTCGCTCTGCGGGTGCTCGAGTTGGGGGCCGGCCCAGCAAACCGGTAGCGGTGATCATGGAACGTTCTATCGAACAGGTCGTCGCCATTTTGGCCGCGCTCAAAGCCGGGGCGCCTTACGTTTGCCTCAACCCGAGCCAGCCTGAGGCCCGCACTATGGACCAGTTGCAGCACGCGCAGGCGGGTGTGCTGCTGTGGGCGACGTCAATGGGGCCTGGGCGGCCCATGTTTGGCGGTGACGGGGTCGATGTGAGCGGCTTCACCGCCACCCACGAAAGCCCTCCCGTCGGTGGGGCCACTCTCGACGATGTCGCTTATATTTCCTATACTTCGGGCACCACCGGCGTACCCAAAGGGGTAGCGGTGACCCACCGCGGGTTGTCCAACTACGCCACCTACATGGTGGGCCTCCTTTCTGGCGCCGGCCTTGGTCTTTCTGGCGCCGGCCTCGGTACGGGTGCCGGCGGCGGCAGCAGTGCCGGGAGCGGCCCCGAGCCAGGCGCCGAGGCCCTCGTGTGCGGCGTTGTCAGTTCATTGAGTGTCGACCTTGGTTATACATGCCTGTACCCGCCACTTATTTCAGGCGGGTGCGTCCAGCTCTACCCTGCCGACGTAACGCTGGACGCTGCCGCGTTCGCCGCCTTCGCTACCGAGCACCCTGTCGACGTCCTGAAGATCACACCGTCACATTTGAGCGCGCTGCTGTCCGGTGGCCCGGCCGTGCTGCCGAAGCGGGTGCTCGTTAGCGGCGGGGAGCTTTTGGGATGGGACCTCGTCGACAGGGTGCGCAGGTTGGCTAAGTGCCGGGTCGTCAACCACTATGGCCCCACGGAAACGACCGTGGGATCCCTGGTGCTGCCCTTGATGTCAGACGGCCCCGAGCGTCTTTACCGGCGTCGCGCTTCCGTGCCCATCGGCCACCCGATCGCCGCCACTTTCGTGCGGGTGGTCGACGACAAGATGCCGCGTGCTGCCGCCCGGGCCCCCGGCGAGCTGCTCATCGGCGGAGCGGGACTGGCGCAGGGTTACTGGCGGGACGAGGTCGAGACCAGGGCTCGCTGGACCGAGTGTGAGGGGGAGCGCGCTTACCGTACCGGCGACCGCGCTCGTTGTCTACCCGATGGGACGGTCGAGTTCCTCGGCCGTCTTGACGCACAGGTGAAGATCAGGGGTTACCGGGTCGAGTTGGGCGAGATCGAGCAGTCGCTGCGACGGCACCCTGAGGTAGACCAGGCCGCGGTTGTACTCGAGACGGATCCGGTCGGCGGTCCCCGGCTGGTCGCCTATGTGGCCGGTAGCGGCCTTTCGGGTGCTTCCGGGCCCACCCTCAAGGCCTTCTTGTTCGAGCGGCTGCCCGAGTACATGGTGCCGGGCACGTTCGTCGTCTTGGCTGCGCTCCCACTTACGGGCAGCGGGAAGATTGACCGCGGCGCGCTCGGCGAGCGTGAGACCTCTCGACGGAGGCGCCCCGAAGAAGTACCAAGCCCCGTCTGGTAGCACCGAGGTGGCTATCGCAGGTATCTTCGCCAAGCTGCTCGGTATTGACCAGGTGGGGGCCGAGGACGACTTCTTCGAGCTCGGCGGCCACTCGCTGCTGGCCACCCAAGCGGTCGCCCAGGCCCGCGCCTTGTTCGAAGTCCCCCTACCCGTGCACGCTCTTTTCCTGAGCCCGACCGTATCGGGTTTGGCTGCCGCGGTCGAAGAGCTGCGCGTCACTGCGGACGGCGACGACATCGGCGCCCTGCTCCACGAGATCAACCAGCTAAGTGATGAGGAGGCTGAAGCGTTACTCGTCCAGGAGCTGGGGCGGGACCAGCTGCCGTGAGCAGCGGCGCGTCCTTTCCGCAACGGCGCAGCCAGGATCCGCCCGTCCTGTCTTTTGCGCAGGAGCGAATTTGGGTCCTCGACCAGTTGCAGCCCGGTTTGCCCGAGTACAACGCCGGTCGGGTCCTCCAATTGTCAGGGCCGCTCGAGGTCGAGGCCCTCCAGTTTGCCTTGGACCAGATCGTCTCTCGCCACGAGATCCTTCGTTTGCGGATCAAGGCCCACGAGGGTGAACCGGTGGTGTCCTTTACGCCGGCCACAGGCATGCCACTGGAGGTCGTGGACCTCCCGCCGGAGGAGGAGCAGCCCGACGGCGCCGCCGCTCCATGGCTGAGCGTCGTACGCGAATTTCTCCGGCGCCCGTTCGACTTGTCCTCCGGCTTGCTGGCTCGCGCCTTGGTGGCCAGGCTTGGTCCTCAAACCAGCGTCCTCGCCGTCTGTGTGCACCACATCTCGTCGGACGAGCGCTCGCGCGCCGTCCTGCTCGAGGAGCTCCGGCGCCTGTACGAAGCGCGCGTTGCGGGTGACGTAGCCGTCCTGGCTGAGCCTCCCTTGACTTACGCCGACTTCGCCTCGTGGCAGCGGGAGCTGATTGGAGGGCAGGACGCCTCGGCGCAGCTCGAGTGGTGGCAGGGCCGCCTCGCCGGCGCGCCGGCGACCGTGGAACTGCCGCTCGACCACAGTCGCCCCGCCGTTCGTTCTTCGGCCGGGTCGCGGTCCCGGCAGCACCTCCACCCCGACTTAGCGGTTTCCGTTCGCCAGTTCGCCCGCTCGCAGCGGACGACGCCTTTTTGTGTCATCCTTGCTGCGTTTGCTGCCTTTTTGAGCCGTCTGAGCGGTCAGGACGACGTCGTCCTCGGTACCCCGGTGACGTGCCACGATCTCCCAGATGTAGCCGACATAATGGGCCCCTTCATCAATACGCTCCCGCTTCGCCTGAAGGTTGGCGAGGAAGTCAACTTCACCCAGCTTGTGGCGGTGGCGCGTGACGCGGTCACCCAGGCCCTCGTGCACAAGCAGGTGCCGTTCGAGCGGATCGTCGAAGCCCTCCGTCCCGAGAGAGAGCTGGGGCGCGCCCCCATTTTCCAGGTTCTGCTCAACCAGGTCTCGAGGCGCCGGGGCGCATCTCCTTGGGGGCCTTTGACGGTGAGCGAGGTCGACGTCGACCCGGGCACCAGCCAAGTCGACCTGGCCCTCGTTATCGTGGACGAGCCCGAAGAGAGTGCCACCCATCTCGTCTGGGAGTGGTCGACCGATCTGTGGGAAACGTCGTCGATCGAGCGCTTCGAGTCCTATTTCGGGGTGTTCTTGACGAGCGTGATGGCCACGCCCATGGCGCCGTTGAAGACCCATTCCCTTTTGCCGGAGCACGAGCGCAGCCTCCTGCTCGAAGCTTGGAACGCCACCGCTGCTCCTGTCCCGAGCCAATGTGCTCACGAGCTCATCCGGGACCACTCCTCAGCTGCGCCGGGGACGGTGGCGGTTGTCGCGGCAGATGCCACGCTGACTTACCGCGAGCTGATTGCTCGGTCCGACGAAATCACCGCGCAGCTACGGGGCCTCGGGATCGGCCATGGGGCCATTGTCGGCGTGTACCTGGAGCGGACGTCTTGGCTGATCCCGGCGCTACTGGGGACTATGGCCACCGGTGCCGCGTACCTGCCCCTCGACCCCGGGTTCCCCCCGGCCAGGCTCGAGTACATGGTCGCCGATTCGGGTGCTCGGGCGGTCCTAACGGAGAGCGGTCTGGTGGAGGTCGTTGGCCGCCTCGCCCCCGGCAAGGAACTGGTCACGTTGGTGGTTGACACGCCGGCGGGGCTACCGCCCCCGTCAGCGGGGCCGCAGCCGGTGGGCGACCTCGGTACCCGCTCTGGGGCGGCGCTTGACGAGCCCGCGTATGTGATTTACACCTCGGGGTCCACTGGATCTCCTAAGGGTGTCGTGGTGGAGCACCGGTCGCTGACAAACCTCCTGGCGTCCATGGCGCACGCGCCTGGGCTGCGCCCGGGCCAGACATTGGCCGCCATCACGACGCTCTCGTTCGACATCGCCGCTCTGGAGCTGTTCCTCCCCTTGGTGCAGGGTGCCCGGGTCGTCTTGGCGTCGCGCAGTCAAGCGGGTGACCCCGGCCTACTGCGTGCCCTACTGGAGTCCCAACGGGTGGGTGTGATGCAAGCTACGCCTACGACGTGGCAGATGTTGATCGATGACGGGTGGCCGGGGAACCCGGCGATGCGGGCACTTTGTGGAGGTGAGGCCCTCTCCGAGAACCTTGCCGCGGCCTTGGCGGAGCGGACGGCTGAGGTCTGGAACCTTTTCGGGCCGACCGAAACGACGATTTGGTCGACCGTGGCGCGCCTCGAGCCAGGCCGGCCGCCCGCCATCGGCCGGCCTATCCTCAACACGTTTTGCTATGTGTTAGATGCAAACCTCCAGCCTGTGCCTATCGGGGTCACTGGTGAGCTGTACATCGGCGGGCAGGGGGTAGCGCGCGGTTACCTCGGCCGTCCTGAGCTCACCAAGGCCCGGTTCCGACCAGACCCTTTCGCCAAAAGGCCCGGCGCGCGTATGTACCAGACCGGCGACCTGGTGCGGTGGCGGCCGGACGGGCAGTTGGACTTCGTGGGCCGCGCTGACAGCCAGGTCAAAGTACGCGGTTTCAGGATCGAGCTGGGCGAGGTCGAGGCGGCCTTGGAACGCCAGCCCGGGGTCAGGCGTGCTGCCGCGGTTGTCGTTGATGGTGCCGACGGTCGCGTGCTCGTTGCCTACGTCGTCGCCGATGACGGGCCCGGGCCAGACTTTGCTGAACTACGGCAAGCCCTGGCCCGCACCCTGCCGCCGTACATGGTCCCTACGGTCATAGCCGGCCGTCCCGCTCTACCTCATACTCCCAATGGGAAAGTCGACCGCGTTGCTCTCGCGTCGGAGGGTGCCCCTCCCCCGGGCGGCGCTGTCCGCTCGACCCCGCTGACCGCTACCGAAACGGCGCTAGCCGAGCTCTGGAGCTCGGTACTGCAGGTGGGGGCGATCGGCCGGCTCGATGATTTCTTCGCCCTCGGGGGTTATTCCCTGGCCGCCATCAGGGCCACCGCGCTCGCCTCCCAGATGTTCGGCCTTGATCTTAAGCTGCCGACTTTGTTCCAGAACTCGAGGCTGGATGGTTACGCTCGGGCCGTCGAACAGCTCCAAGAGGTAAGTACCGGCGCCGCTGCATCCCCGACCACTGCGGACGACAGGGCGCGAGGGGGTACTCCGGCCCCGCGCTGGCGGGTGCTATACCCGGGTCGACCGGAGCGGGAGGAGGGTCTCGGCCTGGGAGCTCGATATCCCGGGCCGGTTGGCCAAAGCGGTCGACGGGCGTGCCGCCCGCACGGTTGGGGAGATTGTTGCCTTCCCGGTGTCGCCCGCACAAGAGCAGCTTTGGGCGGTGAGCCAGTTCCCCGAGGTGGGGTCCTCGTTGAACATGCCGGTAGCGCGGCGGGTCACCGGGCGAGTCGACGGTGAGGTCCTCCAGCTGGCGCTGAACGCCGTCGCGGCTGCGCCACGAGGCCCTAAGGACCGCCGTCGTGGCGAAGGACGGCGTAATCCGCAGCTCGTCTACCCCACGGTGAATCCCCCTCGAGCAGCCTGGCGCGGTGGCTGGCTGGGACGAGGCGGTGGCGGTGGCCCGGGAGTGGGCGACTCGTCCCTTCGACCTTTCTCGGCGCCGTTGGCGCGGGCTTTTTTGGTCGCTGCTGGTATCGCCGAAGCGGGCCGCGGTGCCGCTCCGGCCGAGTGCCAGCAATGGTTGCTGTGCCTCTGCCTTCACCACGTTGTGGCTGACGGGGGTTCCATTGCGGTGCTGTTGGAAGCGGTGCGGGCACGCTACGCTTCGCTCGTCTGCGGCGAAGCTGGCGCCCCGGAGGCGCCGCTCGGTCCGGATTACGCCGGATTTTGTCATATGGGAGCGCGCTAACTCGACGTCCGAGCGAGCTCGCCGCGAGCTGGCCTTTTGGAAGGCTCGCCTCCAGGGGGCGCCGCCGGCGTTGGACGTGCCCACCGACCATCCACGACCCGCGGTGCAGTCACGACACGGGGGCCGTGTCCAAGTTGATGAGCCCGGAGGTTGCCGCCGCCCTGCGGGGAGCAGCCACACGAGCCTCGGCTACTCCGCTGATGGTGATGCTCGGGCATGGGCGGCCGTCTTGTCGCGCCATAGTGGCCAACCCGAAGTGGTCATCGGACTGCCGGTTTCGGGCCGGGCAGGTGCCGGGTCGCTTTCGGTCGTCGGGCCTTTCGTTACCACGGCCCCTGTCAGAATGGACCTTGATGGTTCGCCAAGCCTGGTCGAACTGGCGCAACGGGCCAAGGTCGCCGTGCTCAGCGCGCTTGCACATCAAGACGTGCGATTGGAAGAACTCGTCGAGGAGCTTGGTATGGAAAATGACCGCAGCCGTCACCCCATTTTCCAAGCGGTGCTCAACTGGCAGGAAGCCGACCGGCGGCCGGTCAGCTGGGGGGACGCGACCATGGAGCCTGTTTCCGTTGAATGGGGCTGGTCGCGGTCGGTGGACTTCCGCCTCCATTGCACCGACCTCGGCGATGCCGTCGACGTCGGCCTCGAGTTCAGCACCGACCTGTTCGAAACGGCCACGGCCCAACGGATCTTGGACCAGTTGTTGAGGCTCATCGTCGCTGGCTCCGTCGATGTCGACCGGGCCCTTTCGGAGTTCTCCCTCGTCTCCCCTGAGGAGCGGGCCACGCTGCTCGCCTGGGGCCGTGGGCCTCGCCAAGAAGTCCCCCCCGGCTGCGCCCACGAGGCGGTGGCGGCCCAGGCCCAGGCCCGGCCGGCGGCGGTGGCCGTCGAGCTCGGGGCACGGTCCATGACCTATGGGGAGCTCGACCGGGCGGCCGACGCCCTGGCCCGGCGCCTGGCCGGCCTCGGCCTGGGGCCGGGGGCGGTGGTGGGGGTGTGCCTGGAGCGCTCGGTGGAGCTGGTGGTGGCCATGGTGGCGGTGATGCGCGCTGGGGCGGCCTACCTGCCCCTCGACCCGGCCTACCCCGAGGCCCGCCTGGCCTACATCGTGGCCGACTCGGCCACCACGGCCGTGGTGTGCTCGGCCGCCCTGGCCGCCCAGGCCGAGGCCTGGGGCGCCCGGGCCGTGGTGGTGGGCGAGGGCCGGGAGGCCTACCCCGAGGCCGAGCCGGTGCCCCCGGGCCTGGACGACCTGGCTTATGTCCTTTACACCTCGGGCTCCACCGGCACCCCCAAAGGCGTCATGGTCGAGCACCGGGGCGTGGCCAACCTGGCCGAGGTGGTGCGCCAGACCTTTGCCCTCAGCCCCTCCAGCCGGGTCCTGCAGTTCGCCTCGGCCTGTTTTGACGCCTCGGTCACCGAGCTGCTGGTGCCCTTGACGGTGGGGGCCACCGTGGTCATGCTGAGCCCCGAGGTGGCCGCCTCGGGCCTGGACGTGCTGGCGGTCATGGAGCGCCAACAGGTGAGCGTGGCCACCCTGCCGCCGTCATTGTTGGCCGTGCTGCCCGACGCCGCCTTGCCCGCGCTCGTGACCCTGTGCTCGGCCGGTGAGGCCTGCCCGCCCGAGGTGGCCCGGCGCTGGGGCCGGGGCCGGCGCTTCCTGAACGGCTACGGCCCCACCGAGGCCACCGTGGCGGCTGCTTATTACGTGGTCGAAGACGGGCCCTGCCCGATGGGGCGGCCACCGTGCCCGTGGGGCCGCCTATCGCCAACACCGAGGCCTATGTCCTAGACGAGCGCCTGGGCCTGGTCGGCGTGGGCTGCCCGGGCGAGCTATGCCTGGCCGGGCCCCACCTAGCCCGGGGCTACCTGGGCCGCCCCGAGCTGACCGCCGAGCGCTTCGTGGCCCACCCCCTGGGGGGCCGCTTGTACCGCAGCGGGGACAAGGCCCGCTGGCGGCCCGACGGCACCTTGGAGGTGCTCGGCCGCCTGGACGACCAGGTCAAGCTGCGGGGCTACCGCATCGAGCTGGGCGAGGTCGAAAGCGCCCTGCGCACCCACCCGGCGGTGGCCGCCGCCGCCGCCATGGTGCGGTCCGACCAGGGCACCCCCCGCCTGGTGGCCTATGCCGTGCCCCAGGCGGGGGCCGGCGTGGAGCTGGTGGCTCTACCTCCCGTCCCCGTCATCGCTGCCCGGGCCGACGAGCTGCGCGTCTGGTTGCGCGAGCGCCTTCCCTCATACATGGTCCCCAGTGCCATCGTGGTCCTCGACGAGCTGCCCCTCAGCCCCAACGGCAAGGTCGACCGGGGTGCCCTGCCCCAACCGCCCCATCTCGTGGCCGATGATGGGGCGCAAGCCAGCAGCCCGATCGAGGCGCTCGTGAGCGAAATCTGGCGGGACCTCCTGGCCGTCACCGCGCTAGGACCAAACGACGATCTGTTTGACCGGGGGCAGACTCGCTCCTCGCGATGAGGGCGGTGGCGCGCTTGCGCAAGGAACTGGAGGTGGACCTGCCGCTTGCGGTGGTATTTGAAGCGCCCACTGTCACCGGCATCGCCAGTGCGGTGCTGGCGGCGATGGCTAACGCCGAAGACACGAACCTGGACCAAGTGCTGCACGATGTCGAGGCCGTCCCGTGAAGCGCACCGCGTCCGCCCCACCGCCCTCCAGCGCGCCACCCCGCGTACCGTGAGCTTGGGCGAAAGGCTGGGCCAGCTGTCTCCGGAAAAACGCGCCCTGCTCGAGCGGCAGCTGCTGGCGCGGCGAGCCGGCCCCGGCCCGAGACCGAAGTAGGCCTGCGCCGGCGTCTCCCGGGCGAGCTCCTGGTGCTTTCTTATGCCCAGCAACAGTTGTGGTTCCTGAGCCAGTGGGCATCAGGCGGTTCGGCGTACAACGCTTCCCTGAACCTCCGCCTCGACGGCCCTGTGGACGAAGGGGCCCTCCTCAACGCTTTCCGGGCCATGGTCGAACGCCATGAGACATTGCGGACGGTGGTCGAAGACCACGGAGGTGTGCCTGTCCCGCGCCTGCTAGCTCGTCTTGATTTTGACTTTGACGAAATTGACTTGAGGCCCCACACCCTCGCCGCGGCACCAGGCGAGGCCCCTTCCGAGGCGGCGCCCGAGGCGGTTGTCGCCGCCATTCAAGGCTTGGTCTCCAAGCCGTTCGACTTGGCCCACGAAGCACCGTTCCGGGTCGGCCTGGTCAGGGTCGGGCCCGAGTCCTGCGTCATCTCCATCGTCATGCACCACATCGCCTGCGACGGTTTCTCGCGGGCCATCCTCTTCAACGAATTAGCCGCGTTCTACGCCGCCTTCCTCAACGGCGAGAAGTCTCCCCTGCCCGATCTGCCCGTGCAGTACGGCGACTACGCTTCGTGGCAGCAACGTTGGCTTTCGGGCGCGCGCCTCAAGGGGGAGCTGGATTTTTGGCGCCAGGAGCTTGCCGGCACCGATCTCGTGCTGGCGTTGCCAGTGGACCGGCCTAGGCCGTCTCTCCTCAGCTTCGACGGCCGGCGGGCCCATTTATCGTTCCGGCGCCCGTAAACGAGAGGCTGCGCGCCCTCGGGCGTGAGGAGCGCCGCGACGATCTTCATGATCGTGCATGCTGCCACGGGGTGCTTCCTTCATGCACTGACCGGTCAGACTGACTTTTTGGTCGGTAGCCCCATCTCCAATCGGCGCTGGCCGGAAACGGAACCATTGATCGGTTTTTTCATCAACACAGTTGTCCTCAGGCTGCGCATGACTGGCGACCCGACGTTCCGGGAGCTGGTCAGGCGGTCGAGGCAAACGCTGGTTACCTGCTACGCCCATCAGGATGTCCCGTTCGAGCGAGTCGTCCAAGCCGTGCGCCCGAAGCGAGCCTCTAACCTCAACCCGTTGTTCCAGGTTAACTTGCGGATGCAGGGGCCGGCCCCCGACCCTCCCGGAATGCCTGGGCTCACCGTGCGCAGGATGTCAGTCGGCTTTGAGGCGGCCCGCTTCGACCTGGCGCTCGGGTTTGTCGACACCAACGGCGACATGCCGGGATATGTCGAGTACAACACCGCCCTGTTTGGCGAAGCGACCGTCGTCAGATGGGCGCGCCGCCTGAGCGACCTGTTCGTCGAGCTCGCGTCCTACCCCGACAGGCAATTATCAGCTTTTGGCCACGGAGCGTGAGAACTATGCGTGAATGTTCCATGAAACTTTCCCGCCGATTTAGCTGCGCTCACGGGCGCGCTAAGATCGGCCCACGGGCGCGCCGCTCGCGGTCGGTCCCAGCCAGACGTCAGCGGGTCCTTCAAGTGTATTCAACGCCTCGGCCGCGAGCTCAAAAGGGATATGCGAGACATGAGTGCTCCTGCAACCGCTGTGGTGATCAGCGCCTACACGATGCGCCGGTGGGACGATATCTGCGCCGCCATCGGGTCGCTCGTCCGCCAATCGGTAGCGCCCCGAGAAGTGATCTTGGTCGTGGACAGCAATGCCGAATTGGTTGAACGTGCCCGCGCCAGCCTTGTCCCCATACTGCCGACGCTTCAAGTAAAGGATTTCAAAGGCGGTGCCTCGGCAGCGCGCAACCATGGCTTGAACTCTACAGATGCCGAGATCGTCGCGTTCCTGGACGACGATGCACGTCCAGAGCCGACCTGGCTGGAAGAGCTGGTCGCCCCGTTTGACGACCCCAACGTCCTGATCGTTGGTGGCCAGGTACTGCCCAACTGGCCCGCTACGGGGCGGCCTCGGTGGTTCCCGTCGGAGTTCCTGTGGGTCGTAGGGGCGTGCTATACGGGCATGCCCACGGTTCGCTCTGAGATCCGGAACCCGATCGCCGCGTCTATGGCGGCGCGTCGTAGCGCCCTGATTACAGTGGGTGGCTTTCTCGATGCCATAGGACGCGGAAAAGGTATTGATATTGGTTGTGAAGAGACCGACCTGGCCATCCGTGTGAGGAAAGCATTCCCGACAGGGATTGTCGTGTACCAGCCGTCAGCCGTTGTGTACCACCGCGTGACTGACGACCGTATGACGCTTGGGTATTTTTTGGGCCGGTGCGTACGTGAAGGACGGTCCAAGGCGCACGTCCGAGCGGAGACGGGCGACAACCTCGGCCCCGAACGCGAGTACACCCGCCATGTGTTGCCCAAAGGCTTTGGCGGTTACCTCCGGTCCGGGGTGCGCGGGGACGTAACCGGTTTCCAACGGGCGGGTGCGCTGGCCGCCGGTTTGCTGACAACTGTAGGCGCATTCGGCGTGGCCAAGCTGAAGGTGTCCCGGCGACCGCCCCTACCGCTCGAGGCGGCGGGGGAGTGAGCCCGCGGATGGAACTCACCGTCAAATACGGTGTGCCGGCGCTAGCGGGGCTCCAGGTCCTGGCCAGCCGTCGGAAGGAGAGCTGATGGTGAGCAACTTCAGCGAACAATTTGTCACCGAGTCCTTGGAGGTGCTCGCCAAGGTCGACGTCGACAGCATTGAGCGCCTAGCGGAGTCCTTGGCGGCTGTGCGTGGGCGTGGAGGGCGCCTTTTCGTGCTCGGGGTCGGCGGGTCCGCTGCTCATGCCAGCCACGCCGTCAACGACTTCAGGAAACTTTGCGGCTTCGAGGCATACGCGCCGACAGACAACGTCGCCGAGCTGACGGCCAGAGCCAACGACGAAGGGTGGGACACGACCTTCACGGGCTGGCTGGTCGGGTCCCGGCTCGGCCCTCAGGATGGTTTGCTGGTCTTCTCGGTCGGCGGGGGCAACGCCACGGCCCAGGTCTCGGTAAACCTGGTGAAGGCCCTCGACCTGGCCCGTGCGACGGGGTCGACCATCTGCGCCGTCGTGGGGCGGGACGGGGGTCATGCGGCGCGTGTGGCCGATGCCTGCGTCATCGTGCCTCCGCTCTTCGCCGAGCGGGTCACCGCGCACACCGAAGGGCTGTGCGCGGTGATATGGCACCTGCTCGTAAGCCACCCAGTACTTCAGCAGTCTCCGACCAAGTGGGAGTCGCTCGCGGCGGGGAACGTTGGGGACGATAGCGGGGCGAGATGAAACCGGCGGTTGGGACCGTAGCACACCCGAATGCCTCGAGGGCCAGCGGCGCCCTGCCGGGTAGGGCTCGGCACCCCAGACAAAGAGCGGTGTTCCTGGACCGCGACGGTGTAGTCATCGAGCGGGTGACGAAATGGGGGCCCACGGGTTCGCCCCGCACCGTCGGTGAGATGAGGTTGCGCCTGGGCGTGGCCGAGGCGTGCCACCAATTGCGAGGGGTCGGGTTCAAGCTGGTCATGGTGACCAACCAACCCGACGTCGCTCGCGGGCAGCTCGCCTCGGCTGACCTCGAACAGATGCACCGCACGTTGGCGGCGCTGCTGCCCCTTGACGACATCCTCGCCTGCATCCACGACGACGTTGACCGCTGCGGGTGCCGCAAGCCCGAGCCCGGGATGCTCCTCACCGCGGCAGCGCGCTTCAACCTCTCGCTTCGCGAGAGCTTCATGGTCGGCGACCGCTGGCGGGACGTCGAGGCCGGGCGTCGAGCCGGGTGCCGGACGGTGTTCGTCAGCTACGGCGACGAGGGGCAGCTGCCAGCTGCCCCCGACCATGTCACGGACGGGCTGCCCGGTGCGGCGGCGTGGATCCTGGGCAACTCGAAGGAGCAGTGAGCAATATGACCGGGGACGAGAGCATTGCCGCCTGCCAGGAGTGGAGGGCCGAGGACCGAGCCGTAAGAGTCCAGGACCTGCGCGTCAAGATCTTTGCCGATGGCGCCAACCTTGAGGGCATCAAGCAGCTCAGGGGTAATCCTGTGATCCGCGGTATCACCACCAACCCGACCCTCATGAGGCAGGCGGGGATCAACGATTACGAGAGGTTCGCCCGCGACCTGTTGGCTGAGGTGAGCGACATGCCTATCTCGTTCGAGGTGATCGCCAGCGAGCACGCCGAGATGCAACGTCAAGCCAAGCTCATCGCATCGTGGGGGCCAACGTCGTGGTGAAGATCCCGGTGACCAACCCCGAGGGTGAGAGTTCCGCAGACCTTGTACGGGCTTTGGCGGGGGACGGCATCGCCCTCAACGTCACCGCGCTCATGACCCTGGAGCAGGTGGAGAGCTGCGTCCAATGGTTGAATGGGGCGCCACCCGCCATAGTTTCGGTGTTCGCGGGCCGGGTGGCCGACACCGGTCGCGACCCATTGCCGTTGATGAGGAGCGCCCTGGAACTGACCAGAGCTGCCCAGAACGTCGAGCTACTCTGGGCCAGCCCGCGAGGTCCTCAACATCGTGCAGGCGGACAAGCTGGGGTGCGACATCATTACGGTGACCCACGATCTCCTGAAAAAGCTCTCCTGGTTTGGCCGCGACCTCGAGGCCATCTCCCTGGAGACCGTGCGCATGTTCGATGAAGATGCCAATAAGTCTGGTCTCTGGCTGTAGTGGGGAGACCGGCCCGGGAGCCCGGGCCCGAAGCAGATAGAAAGGGCTCGAAAGTTGATAATTACGCGGACACCGCTACGTATATCGCTCGGTGGTGGGGGTACGGACCAGCCGTCGTACTATTCCAAGTTCGGTGGCAGAGTCATCTCTGCCGCGATAAACAAGTACATCTACATCACGATCAACGACACCTTCACTCCTGACTACGTGGTCAAGTACTCGTCGATGGAACGGGTCAGTTCCATAACTGAGATCGAGCACCCCATAATTCACCAGGCCCTCGCCGAGCACCCTATCGGCCCGGCCATAGAGCTGGTGAGCCTGGCCGATATCCCGGCTGGCACCGGTCTAGGTTCGTCAGGCAGCTTCACTGTAGGTTTGCTCAAAGCGCTCTACGCGTACCGCCGGGAGCACGTCACCCCGGGGGTGGTAGCTGAGGAGGCGTGCTCGATAGAGATCGAACGCCTCGGTCGTGCGGGAGGCAAACAAGACCAGTACATAGCGGCATTTGGCGGTTTGTCATGCCTGGAGTTCAGCCCCGACGGGGAGGTACAGGTGTCGGCGCTCATGATCTCCAACCAGACGCTCCACGACCTGGAGGAAAACCTCCTCATGTTCTTCACCGGCTATTCCGCGATTCAGAAGCCTTGCTGCGCGACCAGAAGGAACGGTCCGAAGGGGGTAGCGACGACATGATCGAGAACTTGAAGCACATTGCCGTAATTGGCGGCCAGGTCGAGGAGGCCTTGCATGCGGGGGACACGGCGGCGTTCGGCGAACTGCTCCACGAGCACTGGGTTTACAAGCGGGAGCGCAGCTCGGGGATGACCAACACGAAGATCGACGAGTGGTACGGCATCGCCCGGGACGCCGGTGCCATAGGGGGCAAGCTGGTGGGTGCCGGGGGCGGCGGTTTCCTGATGTTCTACGTGCGTGACCGGGAGAGAGTGCGGAAGGCTATGCACCGGGTGGGGCTGAGGGAGGTACGTTTCGCGTTCGACCACGATGGGAGCCACGTTTTGGTGCGGGCATGAACGCACCCCAGGTCGTCCGTCGTGAAACCGAAGGGACCCCGGCCTGAGCCTTCAGCTACACCGGCCAGAAGACACGGTACTTCACACTGCCAACGGTTTGGCCGAGCGTCTGGGCAGCGACGCGCAGCCACCGACCACGGCGTTCCGGCGACCGCAGGCACAGCGGCAAGGTGGTCGCCAACCGGCCCCACTTTTTCAAGGCTTCAGGCACGCTGGGCCCCGGCATCCCCTGCGAGCGGAAGTCGCGGTACAGGCGCGGGTACCACGTCGCGTTGGTGTAGCTCTGGAACAGGCTCGAACGTAGGTCTGAACGCTGGCGGTAAGACATCCGGGCCTCAGGAGCAAAGCCGATGGCGAACCCACGGGCGATGGCTCGCCACGAAAAGTCCAGGTCCTCACATCGGAGGTAGTCCTCGCTGAAACCGCCCAGTTCATCGAAAACGGCGCGCGTCATGCCCAGGCTTACGCCGCAAACGAACTGCTGCCAACTGAGGGCCACGGACAGGCCGTCGGCCTGGAGCTCCCGGCGACTGACGGCTGCTTTGCCCAAAACCTCGTAGTCCAACTTTCCGCCGAAAATATCGTAGGTGGAAGCGGCCGCAACCATACCCTTGACCCAGCCCGGGTCGGCCAAGTCGTCGCCGTCACAACAGAGGATCACATCCCCGGTGCTCTGGCGGATGCCCAGATTGCGAGCTTGCCCGATACCTCCCTTGGCCGGGGCTACGATGACGCTGAACTCAGGGTGCGAGGGTGCCCATGCCTGCACGAGGGCCATTGTGCCATCCGTGGAGGCGGGGTCGGCGACGACCAAAACCTCCACCGATCCCTCGTACGTCTGGTGAGCCAGCGCGTCCAGCTGAAGTGGGAGCCATCTGGCGACGTTGCGCACGGGGACCACAACGCTGACCGAGGGAAGTACTTGCTGATACCGTATAAGTAAATGGTAACGGACTCGTCCCGTATCCGCGGCGCCATAATCCGGCACTATGAGGGAAGTGCCCCCAGTTCGGCCTGTCCGTACAGGTGGTGAAATTCGACACCCTAGTTGGCGCACCACGTCTGGAGCCATTGCGGGCATCTTCGCCGACCTGCTGGCTCTCGACCAGGTGGGCGCGAGCGATGACTTCTTCGAGCTCGGGGCGGGATCAGCTGGGGTGAGCCGCGGCTTGGCGTCCCCTGCGAGGCGCGACCACACCAGCTGACCGGTCTCTTCGTTGATCTCGCCGCTAACCCGACACGCGCCAATCAACCCTTTGGCCACGGAGCGTGAGAACCGTGCATTACATCTCCGTGAACCGTTCCCACCGGTTTATCGGCACCCGGCGGGGCCGCTAACATTGCCGAGGCGGTCGCTTTGAGGCCGTCCCAAGCATAACTCAGTTGGCCCGAAGCGGATAGAGAGGGCTTGAAAGTTGATAATTACGCGGACACCGCTACGTATATCGCTCGGTGGTGGGGGGACGGACCAGCCGCGGGTGGGACTGAGGGATGTACGCTTCGCGTTCGACCACGATGGGAGCCACGTTTTGGTCCGGGCATGAACGCGCCGCAGGTCGTCGTGCTCTCCGGGGGTCGTGGCACCCGCATGGCCCGGTGGACCCGGGAGGTGCCCAAGGCGCTGATACCAGTATGCGGCCGGCCTTTCCTGGCCTGGCAGCTGGAGTGGTTGGCGGGTAACGGCGTGGAGAGAGCCGTCATCAGCGTGGGCTATCGCGGGGAAATGATCGAGGAGTTCGCCGCGGAGAGCAACTTCGGCTTGGACCTCAGGTGCGTCCGCGAGCCCGAGCAAAGCCTGCTGGGGACGGGGGGTGCACTGGTACTCGCTGGTCATGTGGGGGCATTGGACGACTCCTTCTTGCTGTTGTACGGGGACTCGTACCTGCCGATGGCCGTAATGCCTTTCTGGGAGAGTTTCTGTGCCAGCGGCAGGCCGGGAGCTCTATCGGTCTGGCGCAACGAGAACCGCCGGGGACGAAGCAATATCGTCTTTGATGGTGAGCTGGTGCGGGCGTACGACAAGGTCAACCCCGGAGATGGCTTCGACTACATCGACTACGGCCTCTCGGCGTTCGCCCGCAGCGAGGTTGTAGCCGGTCGGGATTGCGGGGAGCCGTGGGACCTGGGCGAGCTGCTTCAAAGGTTGGCGGGGGATGGAAAGCTCGGGGGTTATGAGGTGGGCGAGCAGTTCTTCGAGATCGGCACCGAGGAAGGCCTGGCCGAGCTGGAGGGCAGGTTGTGCAGGGGTGGGCCGGGGTAGCCTCAGCCAGCCTGCAAGCTGCCCGGGCCGATGAGGCTGTCTAAGTGAGCGGCAAACGCCTGGTCGCCGGGGCGGTGGTGCTGGGCTGGCCGTCCCAGTTTGAAAGCAGGTCTTCGTTAGTAGCGGCGCAGGCGTCGCTGCTTGGGATGGGGGGCTGCCAGGACCACGCCAGGTAGGAGATGCCGTAGCGGTCGGCCCAGTCCATGTAGCTGTCGATGTAGCTTGCCGAGCAGTCTGGCTCACCAAGCTCTCCGGTGACGACGGGAACGGCCTTGGCCACCGGGAGCACGCTCTGGTCCCAACAGCCGGTGGTGTCACAGTGCATGCCCTCGTAATTGTGGAAGCTTAGGATGACCTGCCCGTCGGGGTCGGTTGGTTGGTAAGCCAGCCAATTGCACACCCCGTCATAACCACCGGCGTCGTAGAGGCCGCAGGGGTCGTCGGCCCAGTCCAAGCCGCCCACCATCACCGGCTGGCGGGCGCCGGTGGCCCGCACCGCGTCGAGGAGCTGCTGCATCCCGGCGGTCTGGTAAGCGACGTTGGAAAAGGTGAGGCTGCAGCCGTTCCGCCAACACTCCCAATCAGAGCTGGCCGGCGCGGTTATACCCGATGAACGGCTCATTGAAGAGGTCAAAGATGACAGAAGGGTCATCACGGAAGGTGCTGGCCACTTGCGACCAAAACGTAATGGAGTGGTCGGCGTCAGCCATCGGCCATTGTTCGTCGGCCAAGGTGCTACCAGGCGCCGAAAGGTGAAGGTCCAGTATGGCCACCATGCCGGCGTCGTTGATGGCCTGAACCCACTGGATGACGTCTTCGCGGTAAATGGCAGCGGGATAATCAAGCGGGGCGCCGTTGATGCCGAGCCAGCAATCCTCGTTGAGTGGGACCCGCACTACGTCGGCCCCCCATGAGGCGATAGCCCCTGCCTCCGTAGCGGTGGACGGGTCCCATGAGAAGTAGCGCGACTCGACGCAGGAATAAGACGTGCCCGAGGCGTCCACACCTATCAGGCGTACGGTTCGGCCCGCTTGGCTGACCAGCCGGTTGCCGACCACGCGGACAACAGGAGCGGTCGAGGGCGAACCGAACAGGTCCCAAGCGTCGTTGGCGTTGACTAGGTAATAGCCGCCAGTGGTGGCGACCACGGCGATGACGGCCGGCCCCTGAGCTGTATGCGCGGACGCGGGCCGGTAAGAGGCGGCGTCCCCGTAGGGGTACACCGTGCCTCCGGCAGTGGCCAGCCAATAGCCGTGCGGGTCGGTCGAAGCGATTGCCACGACGGCGCCGGGGTTGGCTTTCCCGAAGGAGATGGGCGAGAACAAACGGGCGTCGCCGTAGGCGGACACGTAGCCGCCGGCCGTCGTGAGCCAGTAGCCCCGCCCGTCGGGAGTGGGGGCCATGGCCACGACGAGGGCCGGGTGGGTATCCCGAGCCGCTCTAAGTGGGTACAAGTGGGCGTCGCCGTAGGCATAAACTCTCCCGCTTTGTGTGGCCAGCCAGTACCCCCGCCCGTCGGGAGTGGGGGCCATGGCCACGACGAGGGCCGGGTGGGTATCCCGAGCCGCTCTAAGTGGGTACAAGTGGGCGTCGCCGTAGGCATAAACTCTCCCGCTTTGTGTGGCCAGCCAGTACCCCCGCCCATCGGGGGTGGCCCCCATCGCCACGAGAGGGGAAGCGGGCGTCGAACGAGGCTGACCGAACCACGGCGCGTCCCCGAATGCCCTGACGTCGCCCGCGGCCGACACCGCCCAACCCCCGCCCTCCGTCCGCCCCGCCGCTGCTACTACAGTACGCGCGCCCGTGGGCACGGCGCTGACCTGGGGAGCACGGGATGTCGACGCCGACGCCTTCGTACCCGATTCCGCTTCGCAGGACGTCGCCACTACCAAGCCCAGCACCAACAACGAGATGAGGGGCCGGCGCCCAACCACCGGTAGGACCGTACGGCTGCTTCTATGCCCGTCCGGGCGCCGGCGACCGGGGCGGCAGTTGGGGACAGGCAAGGCACCACTCAATCTTGGCGGGGCCGGCTCCCTGGTGCCAACCGGGCGGCCTCGTCAAGTTCCATACTCGTCGATGCGCCATGAGTCTTGGCGCGGCGGGAGGGGTTGGCGGCCTGCGGGAGCCATTTACCGAGGCTTAATGCTAGGTAACCAAAAAGGAACAACCAAGCCCGAGGGCTCCCCCGCCCGATGGCGAGCGCACTGGCTAATGAAACCACAAAGGCTCGGCCGTCCTTCACCCTCAGGGCGTGCGGAGCTGTGACCAACAGGCAAAAGTTGGCGCGTTGCCGCCTGGTCATAACAGGGGAGTGCAAGTTGAGCCAACCGAGGCTCTGCCAGGGGGAGGCCGACGAGGATAGGGACTCTCCCACCGACTGCCGGGTGTAGTTGAGCAGGACCTCTTTAGGTAAGGAAAGAGCAGTGTCGCCCCGGGCGTAGACGCGGATGACCCAGTCCCAGTCCTCATGTATCGACATCGCCGGGTTGAACGGGGTGAGCAGGGCCAGTTCCCGGTCGAAAAGGAGCATGGACGAGCGCAGCCCGGTAGCCCCCGGCCGGATATCCGGATGTTCGAACAGGTACGCCCCGACCGATTGACCAGGTGCCAGCAACCGCCTGGGCACAACCCCGAGAAATTGCCCGTGCTCGTCGTGCTCGGCGACACGGCAGCCCACGACGGCGTGGGCGTACTCGGCGCGAAGTGCGCTCAGTTCGGCAATCTGGACTTGCAGCTTGTTGGGCTCCCACCAGTCGTCGTCGTCGAGAAGGGCGATGAGCCCACCTCGGGCCGCGTCTATGCCGGCTTGGCGAGTGGCACCGGCGCCACGGTAGGGGGTCGCGTTCTCGACGACCCGCACGCACGGCTCGGCCACGCGGGGGAGGCGGCTCGCCATGGTTGCGGGACCGTCTGTCACGACGAGGATCTCGGTGACCGGGTACGTCTGGTCGAGCACACTTTCGACGGCGCCGCCGTAATGTGGGCCTCCCCGTAGTGGGGACAACAACCGAGATGCTCGGCGCGGCCGAAGAAGACGAGGCGGTCATGCGTGGGGGTCAGGTCGAGGGAGCATGACGTGGTCTCACAGTGCGGATCAGCGTCGGCAGGAAGAAAAACGTCTCCAACACGCACGCTAGCAGCAGACCACCGCCAACGCCCACGAGCCCGTACAGTGCTCCTCCCAGCGCTGCACCCAGCCCCTCCAGTGCTGCTCCTAACGAGGTGAACACCGCCGCCCTCGCCATAGTGCCCCGTACCCGGTTGATGGCGACGAAGTGGGCCTTGACCGCGGTGGGGAGCGTGGTAAAAGCCATGAACCGCATGGAGTTGGCCGCGATCTCGTAATGCTGGCTGAAGATGTGCAGCATCAGAGGTGCGCCAACCAAGAACACGGGTAAGGACGCGGCGGAGATGAGGATGCTCAGGCCCATAGTCAGGCGCACCTCCCGCCGTAGGCCGTCCTCGTCCCCCGGCGTCAAGGCGAACAGCGACGTCGAAAAATGGCTGGGGATGATGGTCACAAAGCCAACTATCAGCGCCGCGGTGTAGTAAGCCGCGTTGGCTGATGCCCCCAGCACGGCGGCGACGAGTACCGGGATGAGGAACCGTTGCGACACGATCGAGACATTGAGCCAGTGGTGGGAGGCGAGGAGGCGGCGCTGCCCATGTAGCCGGCGAAACTCAAGGTGCGCTGTCTGACCGGCGGTGGAACGGCGCAGTGCCGGTGCGATCATTACGAACGAAATGGCCAGACCCGCCATCCATGAAAGCGTCAGTGCGCGGGGGGACCGCATGGAGACGACGAGTACAAGTAGGGGCAGCAACGCCAACTTGGCCAGTGAGGAAATGAAGTTCCTGACCAATTGCAGCCGGGCCACCTGCATCCCGACGCACCCGTCGTCCACCACATTGGCAACGGTGCTGAGGCACCCGATCAACGAGTAAATGCACAGTTCCGGAAGGGCGCGTAAGTCGCTCGAAAAAGAGGTGTCAAACTGGGTGAGCAGCAACCCCGAGGCCACGGTCGTCGTAAGCCCGATGGCCGCCGCTGCCGTCGAGAAGGTCAAGAACAGCGCCCGAGCCCGCGACCGGTCGGCGGCCAGTTCGCTGATGATCAAGGTGTTCAACCCGACTACCGCTACGCTCGCGACCAGTTGGCCGGCCGAAATGATGGCCGCGCCAATGCCGATTTGAGACGTGAGCAGCAGCCTGGCGGCGGCCCACCAATAAATGAAGCCGAGCACACTGGTTATGATGGTGCTGCTATAGAGTGAGGCGGCACTGTGTATTAGCCGGCTTTGGGTCACGGCTCGGGCAAAGGAGCCCACTTGGCGGATCACGTGGTCTTCCTGGGGGCCATCGCGATCGTCGTCAAGGCGCGTCATTATGTAAATGGCGATAGTGCCAATCGTCCGGGATCGTGGTGTCGAGCACCGGCGGTGCCCGACCGCGTTTTCCGCGGCCGGCACGTCTTTCGGCACCGGGGGGGCAGCAGGCCCGCTGGGCACGGTCAGGCCCGTCCTGAAACCATGGCGCGCTTGAAGGACCTCGAACGACGCCGCCATGTCCGGCGGCAGCTCGAGTGTTGCCGCCACGTGTTGGCGGGAGGGCTTGATCCTTGCCGCGGCGTCCGTGAGCCATCGGGCTGATGCCGGGTGGCCAGCGAAGGTGGCCAGCCGGGACAGGATTTCTTGAGGTTGAGCAGTCAGGTCCGGGTAGCGGATCTCAAGCAGCCGGTCACCCAGCTGGCTGCGCCAGCGGTCCACCTCGTGCATGCTCACGAGCCATTCATAGGCGCCGCGCTCCGAGTCCGAGCAAAGGAGCTGCACCTCGTGAGGGTAATAGCCGGCGCAAGGTCCATCGCGGGCCAGGAACTGCCACTTCGATTCGTTCAGCCCCCACCATTCATTAGCCAGGCCACGGAACGCGAAATAGGTACTGAGCCTGGCCCGTGTCGCGATCGACCAGCACACATCGAGCCCGTCCCGCACGATGTGGATGTACTTGGCGTCGAGGGCCAGGGCCTCGAGGAAGCCGAGGCGAAGCGCATGAGCTGGGCTTTTTTCGACGAGTTGACGCCCGCGGCCGGGTGCCATAACGGCCCGGAAACGTCGCCTGGTGTGCTCGTCCACGCCATCGGCGCCAATGATCGCTTGCCCTCTTCCCGCCCGGTAAAGATGCAGGAAATCGGTCCGCGGGTCGACGGCGGCCCACAGCTCATTGGGCTCGTAAAGGTAACGCACGTCGGGCAGTAGGCTCAGGACTTCGCCGAGGACGGTGGTACCGGACCGCCCGCAGCCAAAGATGAACACCGGGGGCAGCTGCGGGCCCTGGGGAGCCATACGGAGGAGGACCATGCCCGAGCCTGTGCCCGGGCGGCGCGTGCGCTGTACAAGGCGGTGAAAGCGAGAGGGCGCAGCGGCCGCGGTATGTGGTGAGGTTCCGGTAGGCTCATGTTGAGGGGTGGCACGTACCGGGCTCCGGTACTCCACGTTGGACGGAGCCCTTGGTGTGCCTTGTAACGTCGCCTTCAGTACCAAATGATACCAAGGGGCGGGACCGGCCTGTGGGGCGCAGGCCGGCTGTTGGTTACTTTCGCGCCAGGCCGGCGCTGCGCAAAGGGTTGATATTCGCGCCGACAGGGGCGCCTCCTCAGAGGACCGCCTTCAGCTCCTGGTAGGACTCGGGGTTGTCAGTCGTGCTGAGAGCCGAAGTCCCGTAGTCCCAGAAGATGAAGTTGGCCGCATTGTGCGCTTCGGCCCAACCGATCATGTCCTTCACGAACAGCGGGTCGTCCCCGCCGCTCATCTCCCCAGAACCCGAGATGGGAGCGCTGTTAGTCGCAGACGCTCCCCACCCGAGCCCGAACTCCGGGAGCGCCACCGGCCTGCCGGTCTGGGCGGAGAACGAAGCCAGCCAGTTGAGGCCCCAAGGCTGGTCCTGGATGTAGGTGAACTCGCCTGCGGCCCCTGGGTAGTTGGCCCACTGCTGGTCCCAGACGTCGAGGCCTATGATGTCGGCGTAAGAATTGCCCGGGTAGTAGAGGTCGTAGTTGCCCATGGCCTGGTCGCTCGGCCCGTTATCACCGCGCCCCGGGTTCCACTCGAACTCGAAGGTCTGGCCGGGGACTGACCGCATGGCGGTCACGATTTGTTGCCAGTACTCGACGAAGGTCGGGGCCTGCCCCGCGGCGTACCACGGGAAACCGCTCACGTTGAACTCCCAGCCGATCCGCAGGATACTGTTGCCCAGGCCGGCGGCCACCAGCTGTTGGGCCAGCACGACGTAGTACTGGTTATAGGCACCCGTAGCACCCTGGGCCAGGGTGGCCCCACCGCTGGTCGGGAGCATGGGCACCCCGAAGATCATGTGGTAACCCTTGCCCTCCCATTGCTGGAGCATCCACTGGTCACTGTCGAGGGCAGCCCAAGACGCATACGGGAAGTAGTCAGAGCCGTACTGCGGCGCCCGGCCGAGGTAGGCACCCAGGGCGTTTAGAGCAGTGACCGAGCTCGGGCCTACGTACGCGCCGAACACAGTGGCCACGTCCGGCGCGGTTGTCGTCGTGGCAGCCGCGGTGGTCGTCGTGGTCGTCGTGGCAGCCGCGGTGGTCGTCGTGGCAGCCGCCGTGGTAGTCGTTGCAGCCGCCGTGGTAGTCGTGGCAGCCCCCGTGGTAGTCGTGGCAGCCGCCGTGGTCGTCGTCGGGTCGGGCGTACTGGACGTAGTCGGTTGACCGCCGCCTGTCCGCAGCCCGCCGGTGGTTGACGTAGTCGGTTGACCGCCGTCCGCCCCCCGGCCGCCAGTTGTGCTCGTCGGGGGGTCCACGGTGGTCCCCGGGCCGCCAGTTGTGCTCGTCGGGGGGTCCACGGTGGTCCCCACGCCGGCAGTTGTGCTCGTCGGGGGATCGGAGGTCGTTGTGGTCGTGGCCGCAGCGGCTCGGGTGGTTGTCGTAGTTGTACCGTGGAGCCTTCTCAACCGTCCTTGGGCGAGCGCGTGCTGGAGCCTCTCGGAGTGTGTCAGCCGGGCGACTCGTTGTATGTTCGCCAAGTCGAAGGCTCCCGATGTGTGTGCGATGGCGTGTGAACGGCCAGAGGAGGCTGAAGCCGCCATGATGCCGGTGCCGTAGGCGGCAGTGGAGAGGCAGCAGGCCGCGCATAAAACAGCAAGAGCCCGGGATGAGGGCCCGCGGATGACCCTGCGGACTAGCGCCGACCGCTTTGGGGGGTTGTACATAACTTCCCCCTCGGCGCGCCATATGGCGCGCCTTTACCTGCGCCAAGGTTGTTTCGGTTATTGCGCGGCTATTTCCCTGAGAAATTGATCTAAACAAATGCGCGCGGCCGCGCAAGACAAGTCCCTGGTCAGCGGCATCATTGAGATGGGGGCCAATCCCGCAAGAGGCTTCCCCGCCCGCAGACCATACCCGCGTGACCGCGACCCTAAACACGCGCGCCGCTTTTTTCTTACAAATAAACGGGACGGCGGTCAGTGTCGTTTGGTGCCGGGGCTGGCTCGAGTGCAGTCAGCCCCGTTGCCCGCAGGCCGGCACGATGGAGAGCCTGGACGCGAACGACGCTCGTGTGGGGGTCCGCGAGGATGCCCAACCAGATTCACACGAGAGCGTTGGGAAGAGGCTCACTGAAAGGTGCCGAGTCGGCGATCACGAGGAAGCACAACACGATTGCCACGCGACCGGCCAGCCAAAGCTGCGTCTCCGGGCCCGGCGGGCTTCTGTTGGGCTTGCCTCGTCTGTTAAGCATCGTCATCAGCGCCAGCAGGAAGACCCAGCGCAGCGCTCCGAGGAACCCGGCGAGCCACAGCAGAAGGCCAGGGATCCCCAGGGTCGGCTGCATGGGAGAGGAACACGTTGTGGATCTCGATGCCTAGGCCCGTGATCGGGTAGTTGGGCTGCTGGAGCATGTAATTGGGAGCAACGTTCAAGAAGTTGTCCCAGCCGATGTAAAAGATCGGCTTTTCCTTCATTATGCGCAGCGCGGCTAGGTCGGTGTTCTGCCTGTCCCACACAGGATTTTGGTCTTTGGCTCGCCCAAGGGCTTCCGCGCGGATCGCGGGAGGAGGCGACAAGCGTGCGTACCAAGACGATGGAGCCCGCCACCATCAAAGGCCGCAATTGCGTCTCCACAACAACAGGACACGCCACCCAAGGGCAGCCCGATCTCGTTGAAGGCTGGTAGCCACATGGCGGCATGCTCGTCCCCATACAGCACCAGCAGGTGTTTCCGCGTCGTGTCGCCGAGCTGATGTCATGAAGAAGCGCTTGCGACGCTTCCGCTGAGCGTCGGGAAAGGCCGATGCCGGCCGGTGCGGTCAGAGGCGATGGTCGTGGCCAAACAGTCGGTAAGCAAAGAGTCCGTCAAGAGCACAGCGAAGCCCCTCTCGCCTAAGAGCCCGAGCGGGACAAAACCCGGGGGTGGGAAACGTAAACCCTCGAGCAAGAAAGGACTTCGGGTGCAAGAAGAACCGTATGTCGGGATCGCCCTCAACCGCGCGAACAACGACTTCAGAGACGAAGAGCTGAGGCTGCTGAACGCGCACACCCGAGAGGACGTCGGCTCCTTATTTCGACGCCGTATCCGGTCGGAAGAGGAATCCGAGTTTCCCATATCTTATATCGACTGGGAGCTCTCGTTCTCTGCAAAAGTCCACGTAGGCTTCATAAGCGCCGTCCCAAATGCTTAGCGATGCATCGCAATCATCTACCACCAATATTCCCCGCGGAAGCAGCCTCTCCCAGCATCCCGCCAAGGCGGCACGCACAGGGCGAAGTAGGTCCACGTCAACAAGCGCGAATGACAGTCGTGGAAGTGACGAGTAATCAAATGTCCCTGCATCCGCCTGGACGACCACCGTCCGATTAAGACCATTTATATGCATGGTTCGCTGAAAACGTTCTTTGCTGTTGACGAACCATTCTTTGTAGTCGTACGCCTTTCCTCTTTCCCGTTCTCCCCGGATGTCTTCATCCGTGAACCCGCTAAATGTATCAATGCAGTAGTAGGTCGGGGCGTCTCCCTTTCCGTCAAGATGACGGTGAAGGTACAGCGTCGTTTCGCCGTCGTACACGCCGATTTCCGCGAATGCACCACCCAGTGGGAGCACGGATTCTGCTACCTGACACAGCGACCACAACTGTTCAGGGGAAAACATGTAGCGGTAGCTGGGCAGGAGTATTTGGCTCCCGAAGTCAGTTCTGGTAAGGAGGGTTCTGACGTTCGACCTTGCTGAACGCTTGATCGATCGCAAGCGTTGGTGGAGCGTCATGTTTGCCTCCTAAAATTTGAAATTTGAGGTTGTCCAGATTTAGCGGACGCAGGGTTATGCAGCTTGTTGCCCGCGGGTCAATGTTAGCTCGTAGCGGATGGGGCTGAAGTTGTCGGCTTTGGCTCACTGGCGTTGGTGGGGTCCTGCTCAGCTGTAAGGCCCTCCAGGGCGACAACTGTCCGTCGTAGTTGTCGGACGACTCCGCGCTCGGTCCTCGTCGTCGTCGGGATCCCCCTCTCTCTCGACCAGAGCGCTTGGAGCGCCTCGATAGTTACGGCATCCATCGCGTCGGGGATCCATCCATAGATGTCGCTTGTCGTGGCCCGGTTAGCGTGTCTCATGCGATGTTGGACCACCTGGTCCGAGGCGCCAGCCTGTCGTATCACGCTGCCGAGGGGCGAAGCCCCTGAAAGGTCAGGCCAGGGAAACCCGCCGCCTTCACTGCCCGGGCCCCAGACCCGCCTGCGGAAGTTCATCGCCCGAAATGGACCTCCCCGTGACGCCTGCGCGACCAGGTCCTCCTGACGGTTCCGCCCCACCACCGCCAAGTGCTAGGCGCAGCGACCGTAAGAACGTCCCACACGACTAGGCAAACCTACCCATCGTTGTCCATCGTGGGTGGTGGCTCAATCGGAGGCGTACCCAACTCAGACCGTGCCACCACAACGAGCTCGTATTCAGCGCGCAACATTCCGACTATCAGGTCGCTCGGCGGTTGTTGAAGCCGGCGATAGTAGGTGCCCGCTTGATAATGATAACCATAAAGGTCGTCCACCGCCTCGGTGACCATATCTCCACTGACGAGCCAGAGCTGCTTTCGCAGGAGTTCCAATTCGCGCAGTTCACTCAAGGCGGCTTCAACGTTATCGCGAGTTGGAGGGTCTCTGTGCTCGAACAAGTTCTCGACGCTCTGACGGTGGATATGAGAGGCAGCGAGAAAGTAAGCAACCATCCCCATAAGTTCGTCCCGCTGCTGTCTCTGCTTTTCAAGGTCAGCAATAAGCCGTGCCATCTCCATCCGGGCCTCGCCGGCTATGCGTGCAGCGCCCCGAGCTGCGTCGGCAGCCTGTCCTGCCGCGACCTTGGATGCTCTAGCCTGTACAAAGGCAGCTCTAGAGCCGAACCCGGCTCCCGCAGCGGCGCCCACCGACCCGACCGCCGCTATTCCCGCGGCCACAAGGGTCCAGTCAACCACGGCACCAAGCGTAGATCCCTAGGTGTAGCCGGTTAGCGATGGTAAAGGGTGCAAGCTCAGGATCTGGCGTCTGAGCAGGAGGCGACGCGCACGTGCCAGGATCGTCGGGATGGCCTGTCAGATCACCTTCTTGATCGTCCGACGCCTCCTCGAGCTGCTCCGGCTCGGGCCGCACGCCCGAACGAGAAGGACGTCGAGATCGCCGTGCTCCGCCACCAGTTGGCGGTGCTCCGCCGCCAGGTGGCGCGGCCACGTTACTCCCCAGCGGACCGGGTGTTCCTCGCCACGCTGGCCCGGTTGCTCAGCCGGGAGCGGTGGGCAGCGTTCCTAGTCACGCCGGCGACCCTGCTGCGCTGGCACCGGGGGCTCATCGCCCGGTCCTGGACATACCCTCGCCGGGGCCAGGTCGCGCCCAATGCCCTGGATGACGAAGTCGTCGCCCTCGTCTTGCGTTTGGCCCGGGAGAACCCGCGCTGGGGCTACCTCCGCATCGTGGGCGAGTGCCGGAAGCTCGGTGTGGCCATCTCGGCGACCAGCGTGCGCAACGTGTTGCGCCGTCACCGCCTTCGCCGGCACCGCGGGCATCTGGGCCATCGTGGTCAGAGTTCCTTCGAGCACAAGCCGCCAGCACGCTCGCGTGCGACTTCTTCCATGTCGACACGGTCACGCTGCGCCGGCTCTATGTGCTGTTCTTTATCGACCTCGAGCGTCGTACAGTCTTCTTGGCTGGCGTACGGCCCACCCGGTCGGGACCTGGGTCACCCAGCAGGCCCGGAACCTGGCCGCCACCCTGGAGGACCAGGGCCGAGCCATACGGTTCCTCGTCCGCGACCGGGACGCCAAGTTCGTCGGGCCTTTCGACGAGGTGATGAGGTCGATCGGCGCCCGGGTCATCCTCACGCCCGTACGGTCGCCTCGGGCGAACGCGGTCGCGGAACGCTTCGTGCGGACCGCCAGGGCCGAGTGCCTCGACTGGCTGCTCATCCGCGGTGAGCGACATCTCAATCGTGTACTGCGGGAGTTCGTCGAGCATTACAACAATCAGCGGCCGCACCGCGGGATAGACCTTGAGGTCCCCGTCGCCTACACGACCTTTCGGGAGTTCACCAGCGTGGACGGAGTCCAGCGAGCCGACCGGCTCGGCGGCCGGTCCACGAGTACCGCGTCGCCGCGTAGTTTTGCGTTTGCTCCCCGTATGCAGGGCTCGGCACGGTGCCGGCGCGTGACCGATTTGAACGTGGATCACTCCTCGCCGGTCCAGACGCGCTTCAACTCTTGGATAATTGGGTTTATCCCGTCCAACTCGTCGAATCGAGAGGTTGCACCCTTCACGGCTGTTGGTTACTTTCGCGCCAGGCCGGCGCTGCGCAAAGGGTTGATATTCGCGCCGACAGGGGCGCCTCCTCAGAGGACCGCCTTCAGCTCCTGGTAGGACTCGGGGTTGTCAGTCGTGCTGAGAGCCGAAGTCCCGTAGTCCCAGAAGATGAAGTTGGCCGCATTGTGCGCTTCGGCCCAACCGATCATGTCCTTCACGAACAGCGGGTCGTCCCCGCCGCTCATCTCCCCAGAACCCGAGATGGGAGCGCTGTTAGTCGCAGACGCTCCCCACCCGAGCCCGAACTCCGGGAGCGCCACCGGCCTGCCGGTCTGGGCGGAGAACGAAGCCAGCCAGTTGAGGCCCCAAGGCTGGTCCTGGATGTAGGTGAACTCGCCTGCGGCCCCTGGGTAGTTGGCCCACTGCTGGTCCCAGACGTCGAGGCCTATGATGTCGGCGTAAGAATTGCCCGGGTAGTAGAGGTCGTAGTTGCCCATGGCCTGGTCGCTCGGCCCGTTATCACCGCGCCCCGGGTTCCACTCGAACTCGAAGGTCTGGCCGGGGACTGACCGCATGGCGGTCACGATTTGTTGCCAGTACTCGACGAAGGTCGGGGCCTGGCCCGCGGCGTACCACGGGAAACCGCTCACGTTGAACTCCCAGCCGATCCGCAGGATACTGTTGCCCAGGCCGGCGGCCACCAGCTGTTGGGCCAGCACGACGTAGTACTGGTTATAGGCACCCGTAGCACCCTGGGCCAGGGTGGCCCCACCGCTGGTCGGGAGCAT
>CAWICT010000009.1:0-141585 GCA_963834735.1 uncultured Acidimicrobiaceae bacterium
CCTCAAGCCCATCCCCAGCCCGGCCCCTAGTGACGCCTTCTTTCTGTCGTGCAATGTGGCCTTCATTGTCGGCTTCGCCATCCTGACGCAATCATCGTTCGGTCGCGTCCACGCCAGCGTGCGCCTCGACGGCGCCATCGCCGGCCTGGCCATTGCCGCCGTTGCCGGGGTCATCTGGTTCGAGCCCGTGCTGCACCTGAGCGGCCGGCCCTTTCAGGCGGCGGTGGACCTGGCCTACCCGGTGTGCGCCCTCGTGCTGATCGTGCTCCTGGTGGCCGGCCTGGCCCCCCACCGCTACCGGCCCAACTGGACCACCGTCCTGCTCATGACCGGCGTCGCGTGGTCCGTGGCCGGCAGCGTGATCTTTCTCAACCAGAGCGCCGCCGGCACCTACGTAGCGGGGACACTGCTCGGAGAGACCTGGCTCATGAGCTTCTTCTTCATAGGCCTGGCGGCATCGGTACGCGACCGGCGCCGCTCTGGGGGCGCTCGTGCCTCGGTCAGTTCGCCGGCGGGCATCGCCGTGGTGCCCGTGGTGTTCGGGGTGGTGTCCTTGGCTGTGCTCGCCACCTCCATTTACCGGCACGACTCCTCGGTGGTGGTGATCTTGGCCATCGCCGCCCTTGGCCTGGTGATCTGTCGCATGGCGATCACGCTGCGCGAGGTGCGCCAGTCGATGGCCAACTACCAGGACGCCCGCACCGACTACCTCACCGGGCTCCCGAACCGACGGGCCTTCCTCGAACGCCTGGAGTCGACGTTGTTCTCCGAGCCAGGCGCCGCCGGGCACACCGGGGTGTTGTTGGTCGACCTCGACGGTTTCAAGGAAGTCAACGATGCTCTGGGCCACACCGCCGGCGACGAGCTCTTATGCGTGGTGGCCAAGCGGTTCGAGCACCGGCTGGGCGATCGCGGGGTACTCGCCCGCCTCGGGGGCGACGAGTACGCCTGTGCCTGCCCCGTGACCGGCGAAGACGACCTGGTGGCCATCGCCCACGAGCTCGCCCAGACCCTGTCCGACCCGTGCGTGCTCGACGGCATGAGCGTTCGCGTCGGGGCCAGCATCGGTGTGGCGCTATCGCGCCCTGGTGCCAAAACCAACGGTGAGCTCCTGCGCTGCGCCGATGTCGCCATGTACGACGCCAAGCGAACGCAGTCAGGAGTGTCGGCCTACCGATCCGAAGCTGATCCCCACAGCCGGGAACGCCTCGCCCTCATCGACGCCCTGAGAGACGCCATCAGCTCCCGGGCCCTCATCATGCACTACCAACCCACACTGGACATGCGCACCGGCACCATCAGCGGCGTCGAAGCCCTCGTCCGCTGGCAACACCCCAGCCTCGGGCTGCTCTACCCCGACAGCTTCATCCCTCTCGCCGAGCAGAACGGGTTGATGCCACAGCTCACCCGTGCCGTCCTCGATATGGCCGTGGGCCAAGCCGCCCGCCTTGACCGCGCCGGCCACCGGCTCGGGATGAGCGTGAACATCTCGCGCTACGACCTGGTCGACGAGGACCTGGCCGGCTACGTCGACGGCGTCTTGGCGCTCCATGGTTTCCCTCCCGACCGCCTGACGCTGGAGGTCACCGAGTCTGCTCTCGGTGGCGACCCTGAGCGGGCCGAGCGGTGCGTGCGTCCAGCTTCGGGCCCGAGGGCTGCGCGTCTCGATCGACGACTTCGGGGTCGGGTACTCGTCGATGTCACAGCTGCTCGGGCTGGCCATCGACGAGCTGAAGATCGACAAGTCCTTCATCCTGGGGCTCACCTCGGACCCGCGCGCCCAGGCCATCGTGCGTTCCACGATCGAACTGGCCCGTGCGCTCAGCCTCACCCTCGTGGCCGAGGGGATCGAAACCGAGGAGGTGCTCCAGTCGCTCCAAAGCCTCGGCGCCGACATCGGGCAGGGCTACCTGATCGCACGTCCGCTCACGTCTGAACAACTGGACGAGTACCTGGCCCAACCGTGACCGCCTCCGCCGGCTACTGCTCCCCGACCCGCCGTTACTGCTGACTGCAGGCAAGGTTCCCTAAGGCGCTCCGAGCTGGACGGGGCTGGCTCGTCAGGCGCGGCCGCTCAGGAGCGGGCTGCGGTGATCTCCCAGCCCTCGTCATGGAGCCAGCGCACCAGCGTTTGAGGATCAGGCCGGTCGTAAGCATCCGGTTCATCCGCTCCGAACTGGCCCAGGTAATCGGCAATGACGGCTACCGGGTCACGTAGCGGGAGGATGAAAGTTCCGGTCTGCGGCTCGTCGCTCATGGCCCCACCATAGTTCCCTGCCGGCGATGGGCTCTGGTGTCGGGAACGACCGATGGCGCCCGGGCGGTGGTAGTTGTGCACGAGGGTCAAAGACGCCGAAAGTCCCCGCCCGTTGATTTGGGCGGGGACTGGCGGCCAGCGCCGCGGCAGCGCGGAGACCACTGGCGCCGGCGGGAAGTCGGAGCGATTAGGTGGGCACGACCCGTTGGCTGTAAGTGGCCGGTGCGCTGGCCGGGACCGGCAGCGTTCCGGACGGGTTGTAGAGGGCCTTGACCTGGTAGGTCCCGGCCGCGAGATGCTCGCTGTCAACGACGGTGGCTTCCCCACAGTTGACATAGCTGCTCGACGGGACCAGGGCAACCGTCCCCAGCACGACCCCGGTGCTGAGGTCGGTGAAGGTGATCGTCCCGGTGGCATGGACGTCGGCGACCCGGTCGCACTCCTGGCCGGTAACCAGGAACGTACCGTCGCCGTCGACAGGGTTCGGTGTCCCGCTCACCTCGGTGAAGGTGGGTGCGCTGCAATCGACGACGAGGGCAGGACCGGCTACATGCGCACAGGCGTGGGGATCGCCGGTCACGAACGCGGCGGTGTCATTGTTTTGCAGCTTCCAGGCGAAGTACTCGGGCGACGCCAGCGCCGCCGACTCGAACTCGTAGGTGCTGGGCACTAGGTGCAGGTACTGGATCGCCGTTTGGTTGAAGCTAGGCCCGAAGATGTCCGGTCCCAATGTGAAGGTGCCCGCGCCGAGGCCGGTGGCGTTGACCCTCGCCGGCAGGCCGTTCACGACCAAGGTGGTGGTGCCCTTCCCGGAAAGGAAAGTGCTGTCGGCGGTCGGGTAAGTCACCAGCCCGGCCGCTCCAATGCCCCAATGGAACGTAGCAACGATGCCGGCCGCAATTTGCATCGTGTAGCCGTTGGCCGCCATCAGCTGGTAGTTATGGACGGTCGTGCTCGAGGTGAGATCGGCCTCGAGGCTCATCGCGTCGATGACGTAGTCGTTAGTCGACAGAGACCGAGCATCGAACGAGAACGGGAACCCGACGAAGTTGACCGTCGACCCCGAAACAGTGGCGCTGGGGCCGCAGTGGTAGACGGTAGCGTCGCCGTTGGCGGCCAGGCCGAAAGCACAGCGGCTGGGCAAGGCGGAGCCGACCACCATCTCGACCGGCGGCTGCGGCATCCAGGTGAAGGTTTGCGTGCTCCCTGCGCCGACCACAAAGTTGCCGTAGAGGAGCGGGTCAACGCCCGTGGACAGGTGGGTCGCGTCCAGCGTTATGGGCAGGCCGGTGAGCTTGAGCGTGGTGGTCCCAGCGCCCGAGGCGGCCCCGGCGCAGGGAGCGGGCAGGCTCCACGTGCCGGCTGCCGTGACCGAAGGCTGGCAGTAGAACGAGGCTCCGCCCGCGTTGAAGGCGGTCACGCCCTCGGGAAGGCTGATGGTGATCACCGATGTCGTCGGCTCGGGCGAAGTGGTCACGCCGACGATGTTTATGGCATTGGTCGAAAGCGCTGTGGCGTCGATGGTCATGGTATGCATCGGCATGGCGGCGGCGGGTGAGGCACTGGCTACCATTGCCAGGCCGGCGGTCATGGCGGGAACAGCAAAAACGGCGGTAATACGGGCGATAACCCGGTGGTCCCGGCGGTCTCCGGAAAAGGCACGATTGAGCATAGAGTTTTTGGCATTAGTGAAGAAAATGGCGGCGTTCATCTTGTTCCCCTCCTGATAGGTGGGCCGCGTCGGCCCGTTGACAATGTTCTGTCAGACGTTTTCGCGGTACCTGCCATCAAGTTGTGATGGTCCCGTGTGATCCTCCTGGCCGGCCCGTCCCGGAAGGAATGCTCGATTTGGCCGCCGAGTGGTGTAGCGTCGCCAACGGCCCGGGTACTACCGCCGAGGGTCGTCAAGCACAGGAGCCACCATGCCCACCGTCGTTGGCTCACCACAAGATCAGCAAGGGTAAAGACCACTGGTTGTCTTCACCCAAACGTGAAGAGGTTTTCGGACCTCTGGGCGTCACCAATATCCGCACCTTCGTGGACCCCCAGGATCCGACCCAGGTCGCCGTGGTCATGGATATCGCCGACCTAGACGTCGTCATGGCCGCAATGCAGCGCCCGGAGATGGCAGCGGCGATGGCCCACGACGGCGTCATTCCGGAGACATTGGTCTTGTTGGTCGAGGAATAGCGCTTCTTGGGGCCGGGGGAGAGAGGCTCTGCGGGCACAGACAGAGCCGTCCCTTAGTCGGCCGGCTTTCCCTTTTCGTACCACTGGCGCCAGATCAACCGATGGACGGGGACCAGGCGGGGTATGTCCCGCAGCCCTGGGATAAATGGAACGGCTAGCAGCAAGATCGTCGCCGCCCCGGTTAGGTAGACGGCGATCAAGTCGACGTTGGCGGAATTGTCGAACCCTGGGACCTGGTACCACAGGGTGTAGAGCCAGAGCCAGGGCTGGCCCGGGTAGCTGCCGGTCTCGTTCATGACGCCCCATTGAGCGCCGCTCAGGTGGTCAGCCGTGGCGACAGAGGAAAAGTACTGGCCGTCTTCGAGGAACAGCAGCGGCTTGGTGAAATTGGTCCCGTAAAAAGCGCGGTTGGCAATGAGATCGGCGTCCAGCGCCCCGCTGCGCGCCAATGTCAGCTCGGTGGAGATCAGGGCCGGCACCGGCCCGTCGGCGGCGGGGGGCACGACCAGAGTGCTGCCGTGGAAGACGAGCTTGGTGATGGCCTTGCTGTACGCGCTGTCCCAGGAGCTCTGCGTGGCGGGGGACGCAGCGTTGTAGCGCTGTAGCGCGGCCGCTAGGGCGGGGTTGGTAGGAGCGACCTTTTCCAAGGGGGACAACACAAAGGTCTGTGCTGCGTTGATGTGCTGGCGAACCCCGACAATTGTCTCTGGCGAGAACAAGATGCGCTGCGTGCTGCCGTTCCCGCTGTTGTAGGGCGGCCCGTAGGTGGCGGTCTCGCTCGTGCCGGCGAGCTCGCTGGCGGCGGTCCCCACGAAATCAGCGGGAGCAACGTTTGCCCAGGTGGCGACGGAAAGAGGCGGGACGTCCGGCGACGACAGCAGGGCAGCCAGCGCCACCACGAGGACTACGGCGATCAGGGTTGCGACCGACGCTTCCTTTATGATGTCGTAACGCCGCGTCGGCCCTCGCCAGTCGGCCCGGTCGGCGGCGGCAGCAGCCCGCAAAGCGTCCCTGCCCCGGTCTCGGTGGGCGGGCAGCGGGTGGACCACCCCGCGGACGCGCACCGCAAGCACGTGTGCCCCGACGATCGCGACAAGCACGAGCGGCAGCAACACGATGTGCCACATGAGCATTTGGCCGAAGTTCATAACGTTGAAAAAGGCGCCCACTCCGACGGCATTAAAGGCGTCTTTGCCGCTGGTCGAAATCCACTGCGAGTCGAAGTTCGTCTGGGACACGTAGCCCGTGAAACACTCGACGACCGATGCCATGAATGCCACCACGCCAGTGACCCAGGTCAAGGCCCGCCGCCCCCGCCACGCCGCCATCCAGAACTTGCCCCACAGGTGGATGACCATGAAGGCCATGAACGCTTCGACGCTCCACAGGTGGAGGCTGTTGAAGAAATGCCCGACGGGGTCGGTGTGCCACCAGTCCGGGCCTCCTAGCGCGAGGGCGAGGCCCGAGGCGATGACGACTCCCAGCGCGGCCAGGGTAGCCACGCCGAACACGTAGATCCACGACGCCACGTAAGCCGGTTGACGGTCGGGCAACAACTTCCCCGGGGGGAGCAGGCGGAGCGCCTGACGTCGTAGGCGGGATGTCCACATGGCGGCGTCGGCGTCCTCCCCGAGGTCCGTCCGCCGGGCTACCGGTAGCGGCCCACCGTCCGCCGAGGCATCGGCCCTAGCGGCGACGTCGTTGCTCGCCTCCGGCGGTTGGCCCGTCCCGTGATCTGGGAAACGGACAAGGAGGGCGGCGCCAAAGATCACCACCATGACGACGATTAGGGCCAGGTTGGCTTCCGAGACGGTGAAGATCGACCAGTGCAGGTAGCGACCAGGGCTGTCCAGGTTGACCACAGACGCCAGCAGCAAACCTTTAACCACGGCCAAACCCTCCTCAGGTTGACCGAAGTAACGATATTACGTCGACCGTGGCTCGGATAGGGCCATTTGTCCCGACCGGTCAGGTCGATCGCGCAGGGCAGTGCGATCGTCCTGTCGGCCGGACTGCGCCGGGCAGGCGCATGCAGACATGCACCTTCGCGCCAGGTCGTGTTTAGGGAGCCAGCGCTGACCGGGGATGCGGTTGGATCATGCCGAAGGTATTGCCCTCAGTATCGTGTGCGTAAATGGTGTCACCGATACCGGGGACAGTCTGCCTTTCACCAACAATTTCCCCCCCAGACGCCTTGACCTTGTCAATCATGGCGTCCAGGTTATCGACAGAGATCCAGTGCACCACAGGTTGGGTTTTATAGGCACGAGGCATAATTGCACCATTGATGCCGATCTCTCCTTTGCCGGTATCAACTAGCCAGTACTCTGCCCCGGGCATCCCGGAATCGTTGATCGTCCAGTCAAAGATCTCATAGAACTTACGTGCGCGGGAAACGTCGTCGGCAGTAATTTCAAAATGAACAACTCGCCCCATTTGCGGCCTCCTTCGAACGGTCGAGCTGGTCATGCTAACTCAGGTACGGTGCCAAGCCGCGTGGCGGCGAAGCCTCTCCCGCCCCGTATGCTTCCATTCATGATGGAGTTGGACGCAGTCGAGGCTCGGGTAATCGGCAGCCTGGCCGAAAAGCAGTTGACCACGCCCCAGCAGTACCCGCTCACGCTCAACGCCTTGGTCCTGGCGTGCAACCAGTCATCTAACCGGGACCCTGTCGTCGCCTACGACGAGGGGCTTGTAGAGATCGCTTTGTCGTCGCTCAAGGACGCCGGGCTGCTCCGCTTTGTCCACCCGTCTCATGGGCGCTCGGTGACCCGCTACCGACAGGTGATCGATGAGCGTCTCAGCCTGAGTTCCAGTGCCCTTGCGTTGCTCGCGGTCCTGTTGCTCCGAGGCCCGCAGACGGTAGGGGAGCTGCGAGCCCGTACCGAGCGCATGGCAGAGTTCGCCGACCTCGGGGAGGTTGAAGCCGAGCTTGCGGGTTTGGGCGGCCTGCCCGACCCACTGGTCCGTCGTCTCCCACGCCAGTCAGGTCACAAGGAAGAACGGTGGGCGCAGCTGCTCACCGGCGAACCGCCCGTTCAATTTGGCCGTACTGATGCGACCGAGGGCACCGGGTTACCTGGCGGGCTGAGGTCTCTTCCGGTCCGCGACGAAGTCGCATCGCTGCGCGCCGAGGTGGAGTTGTTGCGTGCCGAGGTGAGCGCCGTACGAGGTGAGCTCGCGGAGCTCAAGGCGGACTTGGGCGAACTGCGGGCAGAGTTGGGCGCAGGATAATTCTTCGAGATCGGTCAAAGGGCCAAGGGTTTCGTTTGGTGGGCTGAAAGGAGAGAGGGCATGGAAAACAGCGACCTCGCCCGGCCTTCGCGCCGGCACCTTCTGATTGGGGCCGTCGCCGCCGGTGCAGGAGTGGCGGCCAGCGCGGTCGCAGGCGTCCCATCGGCGGGCGCATCGAGCGGGAACTCGAACGCCGTACAGCTCGGAGATGTCAACAGCTGCAGTGCAACGACCGAGATAGAGACGACCTCGGGTACCGGTCTACTAGCGACCACCGTGACCGACGGCCAAAGCGGGACAGCAGGCGTGGACAACAGCGCCGGGGGAGGTCACGGCGCCTACGGCCGATCTGAGAACGGAACCGGCGTCCAAGGCATCACCCTGGGTTACGGCCAAGCCGGCGTGAACGGAGTCGATTCCAGTACCGACGGTGGTACCGGCGTTTATGGGACTTCGACCTGGGGCACCGGGGTCAAAGGCACCTCTGTCCACGCAGCGGGCGTAACTGGGACTAGCTCGCAGGCACTGCAGAGCGGTGTCGCAGGCCAGGGCACTGGCGGGGCCATCGGTGTCAGTGGTACCTCGGACAGCTTGTACGGGGTTTTTGGCCAAACCCAGGGAGACACCCAGAGTGCCGTCCACGGCCACGACCAGAGCTCAGGCGGCGGCTACGGGATGAGCGGGTACTCCGATAATGGGACCGGGGTATTCGGGCTTTGCGGAACGACCGGGCAGAGCGGCGTCTATGGCAAGGACACGAGCTCCGCAGGCGGCCATGGCATGTACGGGTCATCTGCCAGCGGAGTTGGCGTAATGGCTGAGAGCACTTCGGGCACCGCCCTATCGGTGCAGGGGGTAGTCAGCTTCTCACGATCGGGTCTTGCCACCGTCCCCGCAGGCAAGGTGATGCTTCGGGTGTTAGTCGACGGGCTGACCACCTCGAGCCTGGTGCTGGCGACGGTCCAACAGCTGGAGAAAGGGGTGCACCTCGCGGCGGCGGTCCCCGCGCCGGGGTCGTTCACGGTCCACCTGACCGCCGCTCCGACCACTCCGTTGAACGTTGCGTGGTTCGTGATCGGCTAGCGGGTTACCCTTCCGGCCCGAAGACGATGGTTGGTCTTCCGGCCGGAGGGTGCCGCCGAGCGAGCGGCCTTAGGTGTTGCCGCTGTTGCTGACCGAACCGTGGACTGTGTTGCCGGAATAGACGAAAACACCTGTGTTGTTGGTGATCGCCAGGGAGCCCGAGATCGTGTTGTTCGTAAACGTGCAACCGGCGTTGGTCGACACCGCTGCGCTGCCCGCGACGGTATTGCCTGAAATGGTTACGCCGCCGGGGTTGCTCGACGCCGACATGCTGCCGGCGATGCTGCTCCCAGATATCGACACGGGGCCCGAGTTGCCGGAGGCGCTAAGTGAACCTGTGATTTTTCCGTTCACGAACGAAGTCGTACCGCCGTTGTTGTTGAGCGACACGCTGGCGGCGGTGTCGCCGCCGCAGCCTGGGCCCCGAGCATTAAAGGCCCGCTCGTACCCGAAACCGAGACCGAACCGGTAATAGCCGCCCCGCAGAGCGCGATCGCGAGCGCCCCGGACGCGCTCAACGAGCCGGTTATCGTCCCGCCGCTCACGTAGAGGGAACCACCCGCCGCGACCGTGACGGACCCGGTTACCTTGCCACCCGTCGTTACACAGATCGCCTGTCCGTTGGCGACTGCGAGCGACCCGCTGTGTGCCGTGGTGATGCAGGCCTGCGTGAACCCGACGGCGATGGTTGTAGTCGTGCTCGCTGGGGTGTAGTCGGTCGTGTCGGTCGGCGTAAAAGTCACGGTCAGGGTCGGTGTGCCGGGTTGCAGTACCGTGCCGGCTGCCGGGCTGTAGACGAAGGCCCCAGGGACAGATGCGGTGGCATCCAGTTGGGCCGAGGTGAGCTTGGCGCCGAAGTTGATCCCGGCCGGCGTTGGCCAAGTAATGGTCGGCCTGACCTGGCTCACGGTGATCGTTGTGGACCCCGAAGCCGATGTGTAGTCCGTGGTGTCCGAGGGCGTGAAGTTGACCGTCAAGAGCTGGTTAGCCCCGGCATGCAGCACGGTGCCTACGGCGGGGGTGTAGACGAAGCTGCCGGGCACCGATGCCGTTGCGTCGAGCTGGGCCGTGGTAAGCGCGGTGCCGTAGTTGATGGCCGCCGGGGTGGGCCACGAGATTGTCGGTGTCACCCGTCCCCCCACGGTCAGCGTGAGGGTCGCCGGAGCAACTTCCACAAAGGTGGGGGTCGGCCCGCCCCCGCTATTAAAGGTGCCGAGGACGTTGGTGAACGTCCCCGCCGGCAGGACGCTGTTGGACGTCGGGCTGCACGTCCCCGAGCCAGAGTTCGCCGCCGGGGCCAAGCTGATCGTGCAGATGGTGTTTGCGCCCTGGCTCACCGTCAACGTGTCCCCGCTTGGGAACAGACCACCGTCACCCGCCGTGACCGTCGCGGAAAACGTCAGGTTGGTCTCTGCTCCATAGGTGACCGGGGTGCCGGTGACCGTGAAGGAGGACACGGTGGCCGATCGCAGGACACTGAGCGCGGTCGCACTCGAGGTAGACCCCGTGAAGTTGGTATTGCCCAGGTACTGTGCCGTGATCTCGTGTGTACCGGTCGCGGCGTAGCTGACCATGCAGCTGGCAGTCCGGGCGGCCGTAAGCGGCGCGCCGGTGGCACCTCCGCAGGAGACGATCGGCGTCGCGCTGTCCAGGAACTCCACGTTCCCAGTCGGGTTACCGGCTGCGGATGACGCCGGGCTGACCGAAGCCATTAACGTCGCAGGTTGGTCCACGGCCACCGAGCTCGGGCTGCTCGACACTGTCGTCGACGTCTGATAGGCGGTCGCAAAAGCAGTGCCCTCGTTGTTCGACACGGCGACGTTGCCTGCAGCGTCGAGCGCCTCGACGATGTACTGGACCTCCCCGCTCGCCGGCAGCGTGCCGCTGCCTGTCCAATGCTGACCGTCGAGAGACGACAGGCTGGCCACGGCCCAGGTCCCAGGGTTGGCCCCGTCGGTATAGAGGGCCAGCACCTTCTGCACAGGTGCTGCGGAAGGGGTCACCTGTACGTCGAACCCGAGGCTATTGCCCGAGAGGGGTGCGCTCACAGAGTCGATGGTCGGCGGGGTGAAGTCCTCGGCGTATGGGCTGGCGTTGCAGCTAATAGCGTTTTGCGGGCACGACGGCACGTAGTACACCTGGGCCGACATCGAAGTGAACAGGCGCTGGGTGCCCGCCCCCGGCACCGACGGGCTCGGGAGGAACTGGCCCGCGACGAGGTCGAGGTCAGCCCCCTGGGCCGTGCCAGCGTGGGTGAAGCCTCCGTAGCTGGCCACACGCTGCAGGGTGCCCGGGAACGCCGCTTCACCGATGTCGGGCGGAGTAGATGCACCCGAGCCTGCCGCAGGCAATGAGTAGGCCGGCGTCGGGTCCGCCAAGTCTTCTGAAGAGAGGGCCGTCAGGAGCGCACCATGGGGGACCAGGCCGGGCTCGGCCACCTGAGCGCTGTAAAGCGGTTCGATCGGACGGAACTCGGTGGCCTGGGTGCCGGCGCCGGAGGCGGTCCCGTTCACCTGGTAGTACTCGCCGTTGCTCCCATTGGTAACGAGGCCAAGCTGGCCGGCACCCGAGCCAACGGTCAAGCTCACGGCGAGCGGAGAGGCGAGATCGGTAAGCCCCGTCGTCTGGTTGACGACTGGCCCGATCGCGGGGCCGACCGGCGGGGCGACCGGTTGTGCCGGTTTGTTCAGGTTGTACATCGGCAACCCGTACAACGTCGATTCCATAAGGGCTTTCAAGTCGTATGGGCTGAGTATGGCATTGCCTGCGGCGTATTGCTGTTTGGCCTCGGTGAGCGCCTCACCGATGGTGAGCGGCCCATTGAGGTTGGCAGCGAACCCGGACATCAACTTGGCGGAATAGGCGATCGTGTCTGTGTCGGCATAGCCGTAGCCGGTGTTGGCGACCCAGAGCGCCCCGGCATCCGCGAAGGTCTTTGCCCAGTCATCGATCGGCGCGGTAGCCCCTGCGCTGGGGTCGACCTCGGCGTCATCGATGTCCAACCCGGAATGGCATCCCATGGAGAAAAGGAGCCTTCCGGTAAAGGCGCTCAGGTCATTTCGGACGTCGGTGGTGGTGAACAGGTTGGCGTCGACCCCGCTGGCGTCATCGGATCCCGGCAGGGCGCGCGAGTAGTCGAAGTGGGCGTTCAGGCTGTCGACGCCTGGTGTCGCAGGGGCGGTGAGCGCCGAGTCGAGGTTCGCCGTAGTCCAGCTTGAACTTATGAGGGTCTGAGCGGAGAGGCCGTCGGTGGCAAGGTTGGCCGAGACCGCTTCTGCGCCGGAGGTCAGGAACGAGTACCCCGTCGTGAGGCTGGCGGTGGCATCGAGGTCTCCGTTGGAGCTGAGAAAGCGCTGGAGAGCTGACTCGATCTGGGTGTCGGACTCGATCAGCCGCCCGACCGCCAGCTGGGGCGGGTACAAGGTGGCACTGCCGACGCCCAGGGGTTGCGGGGAACCATATGGGTCGTCGCTGAAGTAGTAGCCGAGCGAGAGCGCGTCGGCTTCGACATTGTTTTCACCGACGAAGGTCGAGGCGGCATAGTCGCGCTCGTTCGACTCGGTGGCGCCGTCCGCCAAGCGGGCGAACGGTACCTGGTCGTCTGCTCCGACGATGACTACGTTCTGCACCGTCGGGTTGGCAGCCACTATCTGGTCAACGACGTTCGAGATGGCCGTCACAACACCGTTCGCACCCGCGATCGAGCATGGGTTGGAGTTCCAAGCCTGATAGGCGGTCTGAACGGCGGAGTAGGAGTCGAGCGGGACAATTGCGCCCGTCACACCTGCCTCGTGGTCGGCGGCTACCGCCTGTAGGAGGGACATGATCCCGGCCTCTCCGGTGCCCAGTGTGCCGGCAGAGGTAGGCGAGGCGGGTGTGCTCGCCGTGCCCGCGCCGAAGGCGTCGGTGAGGCGCTGGGTGTCGAGCAGGAAGAGAGTGTTGGTGCCGGTCGGGACGGTCGCCGGCCCGCTTGCGGGGGCAGGGTTGAGGTTTGAGTACCGGTAGCTGATGGCCGGGCACGACGGCGAGGTCGCCCCCGTCAGGAGGTTGGCCCGCAGCAGGTACGGCTGAGAGCTGTAGACGTCGTTATAGCCGGACACCTGCACGATGTAATTCCCGGCGGTCAGCGGCGGCGTCTGGATGTACTGGTCCTGCCCGTCTGGGTTGTTCGAAAGCGCCTCGAGCGAGTCGCCCGGAGGCGGCGTGACCTGCAAGTCCTGCGAGCCGGGAGTTGACTCGCTCGTGGTGCCCGGTGCGAGCGACGGCAGCGTGTCTGTCACCCCGGACAGGTCCTGGTTTACGGTGCCTCCCAGGGACGCCGCCGAGGGGCCGAACAGTTCGAGGTCGTAGGTGGCTGGCAGGTCCGTGAGCGCCAGGCTCAGTTCCTCACCCTGTGACACCTGAACGGACCAATCGTTCAGGTCTCCTGGGGTCGTGAGGTACCCGATGTTGAGGTTGCCCTCGGTGAACGGCGGCGTGCCGGCAGTGAGCGGCGCAGCTGTGGCCGGGCTTTCGATCGCCGGTTCTTCCGCGTCGGTGACCATAACGGACGAGGTGGCGGTCGAAGTCGCTTGCGCGTCTACCGAGACGGTCGCGGCTGTGGAGCCGAGGCCGATCCCCGCGTTCGCCTCGAACGTGAGGATGTGGCTGCCCTCCGACATAGGCAGTTCCCAGGTCAGAGACGTGGCCTGCGATGGGTCCGGGGCCGTGACGCCATCGAGCTTGGTGGTGCCAGGCAAATAAGCGAACGACGGCGGCAATGTCGCCGATACCTGCTGGAACGACGGGGATGGGACCGTGAAGGTCGCGCTGTAAGTCTCCGTGCCACCGTCGCCCGGGATCTCGTTGCCAGCCAGGGGAAGGTTGGTCAAGGAGACGGACTGCCAGGGGTAGCTGGCTGGGGCGACCATCGAGAGGAGGAGGTCGCCCAGGGTGACGCTCGGGAAGCCGGGTGCCGACGTGTTGAGGTCGGCCAGGAGCTGGGCCAGCGTCATACCGTTGTAGGAGCCCAGCTCGCCGAGCGTCGTCGCGCCGTACGTGCCCAGCTGGCCGAGAGTCGTACCGTTGTAGGTGCCCAGTTGGCCGAGCGTTGTGCTGCCGTAGGTGCCGAGTTGGCCGAGAGTCGTGCCGTTGTAGGTGCCCAGCTCGCCGAGCGTTGTGTCGCCGTAAGTGCCGAGTTGGCCGAGGGTGGTTACCGGCGTAGTCGAATCAATAGCGGCTTGGGACAGGTCGCCAAGGGTCGTGCTGCCGTAGTCATCGGGCGGGATCAAACCGAGCTCCGCGCTCGGCAGGATCTCGACGTCTGTGAATGCCTGCCCGAGCGTCCCGGTCGCGCAAAGCCCTGGGAACTGCACCTCTGCTGTTGTGCAGTCAACTATCTGGGACAGCGTGCCGATCGAGCTGAGCGGGATGGAGCTCAAAGGGATAGAGCTGAGCGGTATAGAGCTCAAAGGGATTGAGCTCAACGGGATCGAGCTAAGCGGTATCGAGCTGAGCGGTATCGAGCTGAGCGGGATAGAGCTCAACGGGATAGAGCTGAGTGGTATCGAGCTGAGCGGTATCGAGCTGAGCGGGATGGAGCTCAAAGGGATAGAGCTCAAAGGGATAGAGCTGAGTGGTATGGAGCTGAGCGGGATAGAGCTCAACGGGATCGAGCTGAGCGGAATAGAGCTCAAAGGGATCGAGCTCAATGGGATCGAGCTCAGCGGGATGGAGCTGAGCGGTATGGAGCTGAGCGGCGACGACCCTAGAGCGATCGAGCTCAACGGGATCGAGCTGAGCGGGTTGCTGGCCAGGCTGATGGAGCTGAGCGGGATGGAGCTTAGGGGCGATGAGCTCAGGTTGATCGAGCTCAACGGGATCGAGCTGAGCGGGATCGAGCTGAGCGGGATCGAGCTGAGCGGGACACCCGCCAGCGCGAGCGTGAGCAGGGTGACGCCGTTGTCGTTCGGCGCGTTCGACGAGTCGTTGATCCCAAAGCTCGAACATGTGAAGCCGATTGACTGCAGCTGAGAGCACCACGACGACAAGGCCGCAGCGGTCCCACTTCCAGCTCCGGGGAGAGGGATGGAGCTGAGCGGGATGGAGCTCAGCGGGATCGAGCTGAGCGGGATCGAGCTGAGCGGGCTGGACGCCAGGCCGAGAGCCCCGAGGTCCACCGTATTGAGGTTCGCCAACGCCGTCGCGTTATTGAGGACGTCTTCGAGCGTGACCCCTTCGAGGGGTGAGGAGGCATACGGAGTGCCGGCCAGGATCCCGGTCCAGCCCGTGCATGCCACTGCCGCCGCCGCCCCGCAACCGGCTGGGTAAGTGACCGATAGGTCAGATAGCAACACGTTCGAGAGCGCGTTCTGGGCGGCGGTGACGGCCGTGTCCCCCGAGGGGGGCGTGGCGATTGAGCTCAGCGGGATGGAGCTCAGCGGGATGGAGCTGAGCGGTGACGAAGCCAGGGGGATCGAGCTGAGCGGCGCCGAGGCGGCATCGCTTGCCCCGGTGCCGGAACTACCCGTCACGCTCGACGGCGGCACCACGGAAGCTGGGACGGTCTCGACACCGGGCACGGTGGGCGAACTAGGGGATAAGGTCGATTGGACCTGCGATGTCAAGTCGGCGGAGTACCACGCGGCTTGGTCGGGGACCACGGCGCTGGGGTTCGTGTCCCGCTGGCCGAGGACCACGTAGAAAGGCCCGGTCCCGACGTACGCGTGGTTGGCGCTCGTGACGCCGTTCACTTCCACGCTGACGTCGCCCGCGAGGTTGATCGATATTGAGATCGTGTAATTGGTGTTCTCGCTCGGGTTGGCGATGAGGTCTTCGCTGTCCGGGAGCGCTTGGCCCGCCGGGATGCTGGCCTGGCTGTCCCACAACCCGTAGTTGGCGCCGTTGCCCGGGCTCAGGTCCCCCTCGACGCCGACCATGTCGGTATTACCGCTGGCGTCCACCAAGTAGACGGAAAAGGCGTTATCGCCCGACTGAACGCCGTCGACGGTGGTCTCGAAGTCGAACGGGACAGCGAACGCGTTGGCCGACTGGATGCCAGTGAACTCGGGCGATCCCACGGCGCTCGATGTCATATCCATGCCGTTGTCAAAGCTGAGCAGGTTTATCGAATTGCCGAAGGTGCCTTGTGGCAAATTAATCGGCGCGAGGCCCAGTCGCACCTTTGCGGCGACGCTCGTTAGCACGCTTCCGGAGTTCGACCAGCAGTTCTGGTCGAGAGCGGTGTCGGTTGTGAAGTTGTCGAAGAAGGAGCCGCTGCCGCCGGGCGAGCAGTAATTGGGCGACAGGTCGGCGTAATACCAGGCTGTCTCCAGGTTAAGAATCCCGGTGGGCCCGGTGACGGATCCCGAGTTTTGGCTGAGCACTGCGTAATACGAGCCGGGGCCGACATTGCCCACGACAAAATCACCGAGCGGAGTAGGAGTGGTTGACCCGGTCTCCAGCACGCTGACCAAGACTGACGCTTCGCCGCTGGCGTCGATGGTCATCGCCACGGAGTACTTCCCGGTCGGCGGGCTCGAGCTGATGGTGGTGGTGTTGCTGGTGGCACTGGTAGCGGTCGTAAGTTGGTCCGTGGCGAAGAGCCCGGTCTCGCTGCCGACCGAGCCGGCGTTCATTTGAACGCTGAAGGTGTCTGAAGGGTTAGCAGAGTTGACCAGCCAGATCGCCCATGAGGTATCACTGGAAGGCGAGTCGAAGTTGTTCTGCACCGTGGCTGCGCTGGCGTCGAATTCAAATGGCGCCCCGTACGCATTGACTGACTGGACAGCTGTGAACTCGTTGGAGTTAGGCCCCCCACCCCCTGCATGTCCATGTGATTGCCGAACGAGGCGGAAAAATCGTAACCAAATTGGAGCGAGGGCGTCACTACATTGTTGTCGGCCAAGCCCGACGCCACGTCCCCGATAGCCGAGCCGCTGGTCGACCAGCAGGAAGACAGGCTCGAGTCGGCCGTGAAGTCGTCGGCCAGCGAGGTCGTGGGGCAGTTATTGAGCTCCGCCGAATACCAGTCGGTCCAGTTCTGGTCCTGCGGGAAGGAGCTTTGGTCGGCGAGCACCTTGGCATTGGGCGTCCCCTCGTCCTGGCCTAACAGGAGGTAGAAGGGACCGGTGCCGATATTGCCCACCGGGTATTGGGTACCTGCCTGCTGGTCTTCATTAGCAACGTACGCACTGGCGGTGACGTTGCCTGAGGCGTCGACCGATATGGTGACGTCATAATTATCCCCCTCTGCTTGCGGACTAGTGACGATCTCGGTACCTTCGCCGTCGGCGGTGAGGTGGTCGTTGGCAAATATCCCATAATCGCTGCCCGCGTCCGGGTTGAAATTCCCCTCCACAGAAAAGGCACTGTTAAGAGAACTGTTCACGAGGTAAATCCCGAGAGCGCTCCCGTACGAGAACGGGTCGGCACCGGCTGCGACGTTGGCGGCCGTGACCGAGAACGTGAACGGAGCAGAGAAGGCCGCCACGGACTGGATTGCGCTGAACTGGTTCACGCCGGCGGCGCCGATCATCCGCATGTCGCCCTGGAAGGCCAGTTGAGGGGGGGTGTCGATGGCGCCTATTTTGGCCTCGACGGCCGAGATCAGCGGGGTCTCGGTCTGCCAGCATGAGCCCAGGACGCTGTCTTGGGTGAAGTTGTCGGAAAATGCGCTGGAAGTACACCCCGTCGGGGTGACGGCGCCGGCAGTGGAGCCGATGATGGCCTGGATTATGCCTATGAGCCCGGCAACTACAACGATTGCGCCGAGACGGGCCGGGCGCAAGCGCCTGGGGCCTTGTTGCCCGCCCTGGCGGCGATAACTAGCGAGGAACCGGCGAGTTACTGGCCCAGGCATCAACGGTAGGCTCCCTCGTGCTTGTCGAGGAGCCCGTCCAGCATGCCGGGATTAGGCCCTCGCCTCTGTGGATATCCCAGATGCTAACGAGGGATTGAGGCAGGTGGCAATGTGTAAAGTTACACTCCGGGCAAGCCAACCCGGTTCACTTCGCTCAGCGGCGGCCAGGTCGCGCATTGCGGCGAAGCCCGTTCGCTGTAGTGACCTGCCGCAAACTGGGGCCAGCGCCTGCGGCTCAGCCGCTTACGACAGCCGAGAGGATCTTCAGTCTTCTCCGACGGTATCGACGATCAGGACCGAGCAGTTGGCCTTGTGGGCGACAGAGTTTGGCACGCTGCCGAGCACTCGGCGCACACCTTTCATGCCCCGGTTCCCGACGACGATCAGGTCGGCACCCACCTGGTCCGCGACTCGGACGATGGCGTCCGCAGCGTCGCCAGCAGCCGGGTGGTACTCCGCTTCCAAGCCGGCTTTGCTGACCGAGTCCCGCAGTTTCAGGAGCAAAAGGTCGGCCGGGTCTGTGATCCGGTCCATGAACTCGTCGGGCAGTTTGTCTGCCTTTGCGGACCCCGGATGGTAGGCGGTCATGACATGCAACTTGCCGCCCAATACCGCCACGAGCTCTATTGCGGTGGCAACGGCACGAGAGGCGGTGACGGAGTCGTCTGCCGCCACAAGAACGGTTTTGAACATGGTCACCTCCGGTTGGTACGAGCCGTAAGCCGTCCACCCAGCGCATTAGCGACGCTCGGCGAGCCGAAAGTTACTATAGAGGTTGACGCCCGCGCAAACGACCCCCGTGAGAGATACCACGATCCAGACATGACAAGCCCCTGGCCAACCTCGGTCCCTCAGATTGGCCCCGAGGGTGCGGACGGCCTTCGCGTCACCGAGCACCGCGTCTCGTCAACACCTTCCAGCGAGAACGCGCCTGAACTCCAGGCCGAGCGCGATACTCAGCTCGCTGCGTACGTGCCGCGGGTCGCGCTTGAGTGGCTCGCCGAAAGACCGGACGAACGACATCGCAGGGTCGAAGCCACCCTGGTCTTCGTCGACGTCTCCGGCTTCACCGCTCTGACGGAGCGCTTAGCCGCACGAGGGCGCGCGGGTGCCGAGGAAATTACTGAGATTGTCGGCTCGACCTTCACCGAGCTTGCTCGTATCGCTGGTGCTTATGGTGCAGACCTGTTGAAGTGGGGTGGGGACGCTTCTCTGCTCCTGTTCGAGGGGCCGGGTTCAGGCCTTCGAGGCGCGCGCTCTGCGTGGCTCATGGCGAGCGCCATGGGCCGGCTCGGGCGGCTCCGTACTTCTGTCGGCAGAGTGCAGCTGCAGGTCTCCGTCGGCTTGCATAGTGGTGCTTTCGAACTGTTCCTGCTGGGCGAGTTGTTCCGTGAGCTGGTCGTCGCGGGCCGGGCGCCTCAACGACGGCCGAGATGCAGGCCGCTGCGTCGCCTGGGGAAGTCGTGGTGAGCCGGGCCGCCGCCTCGCATCTTTCCCCCGATGTCCTTGGCCCGGCCGTGGGGGAGGGGATACTGCTGCGAGGCGAGCCGCGGGCGGAGGAAAGCCCAGTGCCTACGCTGCCGTCGCCGTACGCGAGCAACGCAGGTTTGCTGCTTGCCGAGCGCGCCCGGCGGTTCCTGGTTTCCGGTGGCGAACAAGCCGAACACCGACCTGTGGCCATCGGGTTCGTGCAGGTGTCCGGCGTCGACGCCTTGGTCCAAGGCCGCGGGGCCGCGGCTGCAGCCTTGGTGCTGGACCCGCTTGTGAGCTCTGCGCAGCGCGCAGCAGAGCGCTACGACGTGACCTTTCACGGCAGCGACCTGGCTCGAGACGGGTTCAAGGTGATCCTTCTGGCGGGCGTGCCGACGTTGGAGGGCAACGATGCCGACCGCTTGTTGCGGGCGGCTCTTGAGATCGTCCAGCCCCGCTCGGTTGATGTGCTCGCGTACGGCGGCGGCGGCGCCGGCGTCGCGGCTACCGGTTTGTCCATACGCGCCGGGGTAAATGTCGGCAAGACCTTTGTTTTTTCGTCCCTTCCGCTCGGTCGCCGACGCGTGCATTCGATCTCAGGCGACGCGGTAAACCTCGCCGCCCGGGTCGTCAGCGTGGCAGGTCCGGGAGAGGTCCTGTGTACCGAGGCGGTACGCCTCGCTCTCCGTTCGCCGTTCGTGCTGCGACCTCGGCCCCCTTTTGCCGCCAAGGGCAAGGCCGAACCGGTCATCTCCTATGCGGTGACAGAAGAAGGAGGGGCTGCGGCCCGTCCCGGCCAAGGGCCGGCGGCTTTTGTTGGCCGCGCCGAGGAGCTGGGGATCTTGCTCGCAACTGCGGCGAAGATCGGTACCGGCACACCAGGCAAGGTTGTGGAGCTTGTTGGCCCGGCGGGAATAGGAAAGTCACGCCTCCTCGACGAAGCGGTGCGGGCATGGCGGGTCCCCACTTGGCGAGTGCCGTGCGACGCCTTCGGCGGTGGGCGGCCCTACCGGCCGTTACGGGTGTTGGCGCGCCAGCTGCTCGGGTTGGACGATGACGATGATCGGTCCGAGGTCGCTTCAACGCTGATTGCGACGCTCGAGCGGTCGGCGCCCGCTTTGCTGCCTTGGGCGCCGTTACTGGCCGACGTCTTCGACGTGGCTGTCTCGTCCCGGCGGGAGGTGGACGAGCTGGAACCACGTTTCCGTCTCCGCCGCCTCGAAGGCGCCTTTGTCGAGCTTATGGCTCTGCTTGTTGACGGCCCCGCAGCGTTTGTTTTCGACGATACTCACGCGCTCGACCAAGCTTCGGCGAGCTTGGTGAAACGGATTGCTGAGGACACCGAGATGCGCCCGTGGTTGGTTGTTTGCACGCGCCGGCCGGACGCTCCCCGGGCGGTCGCCGGCGACCTCCCGGTCGGCACTTTGTTGGAGCTGCGAGCCCTCGACCAGTCTTCATCCGAGCGTCTTGTAGCCGAGCTTGCCGACGACAGTTTTGGCCCGCGCGAGCGCAAATTGTTATTGGACCGGTCCGCAGGCAACCCGTTGTTCCTGCTCGAACTGTCACGTGCGATGCGGGCGACTGGGTCGCCCGAAGCTCTTCCCGACTCGCTCGAGCCTCTGCTGGCTGCTCGGGTGGACCGCCTTTCTGTAGAGGACCGCACCGTCCTGCGGACCGCCGCGGTGCTAGGTCTGCGCTTCGAGGACCAACTGCTCGCCGATGTGGTCGACGACGCCGCGCTAGTCGACGAGGGTCTCTGGGCGCGCCTGGCCGAGTTCGTGGGAGGTGAAGCAGGCGAGCGCATCTTTACCCACGCGCTGCTGCGGGACGTGGCATACGAAGGTCTCTCCTTCCGCCGGCGACGTCAGCTCCACGCCCGCGCCGGGACAGCCTTGGAGGAGCGTGCGCAAGGAGCCGACCTACCCGTCGAGGAGCTTTCCTTGCATTGGCTTGCCGCGGAGAGATGGGACCGTGCTTGGGAATGTGCCCGGCTAGCTGGGGAGAACGCGGCGGCGCTGTACGCCAATGGGGATGCGGCGGCGCACCTCGGCCGGGCGCTCGAAGCCGCACGCCATCTTCGAGCCCTCCCGGCGGCCGATGTGGCCCGGGTCGGAGAGCAGCTCGGCGACGCTGCGGAGCTCACTGGTGCTTACGAGCGCGCTCGGTCAGCGTACCAAGCAGCGCGCGCCCGACTACCAATCGGGGTCGACCGAGCCCGGCTCCTGCGCAAGATCGGTGTCTTGCACGAGCGCCGGGGCCGCTACTCCCAGGCCTTGCGTTGCTACAGCGGTGCCCTCGGGCGCCTCGGGAGCAACGGCGCCGGCGTCAACGTCGAGCGATGCGAGTTGCTGCTGGCGAAAGCGGGGGTGCTCCACCGCGAGTGGAGGCTCCGAGATTCTGCAGCCGCCGCACAGCTTGCTGGCGAGGTGGCCGCGAGCGCTCTTTACCGGCGTGGGCTCGCTCATTCGCTGTACCTGCGCCATATCAACTCGGTTTACCTGAACCACCCAGACGACGATTTGGCTCATGAAGCGTTGGCCATCTTCGTGCAGCTGGGAGACCTGGTCGGTCAAGGAAATGTGCTTAACAACCTCGGTATCAGCGCCTACTACCGGGGAGCATGGGACGACGCACTGCAGCACTATGGCGCCAGTCGCGACGTAAGGGAGAGGACCGGAGACCTGATCGGGGCTGCGACGGAGGAGAACAACATCGGCGAGATCCTCTCGGACCAGGGCCACTTTGGTGAGGCCTGGAGCCGCTTCAAGGCGGCAGCATCGTCTTGGCGCAGCGCTCGTTACCCCGTCGGCGAGGCACTCGTGAACTCTAATCTCGGGCGACTGGCGGCTCGCACGGGCCGCACGGCCGAAGGTACCGAGCTGCTCGAGCAGGCACGCGCCGTCTTTGACGCCATCCACGCCGGTACGTACGTCGACGAGACCGATGTTCGCCTGCTGGAATGCGCCCTTCTTGCCTACGAGTTCAATCGGGTGGTGGCCACGGGCGCCGAACTTGCGGCCCGTTTCGCGGGCCGAGCTGGCTACGAGGCGCTGTACGCAACAACACTTCGCCTTCGAGGCATCGCACTTACGCGGCTCGGCGATTACGCCGAAGCCGAACCGTTACTAGATGAAAGTGTCGTCCGAGCATGGGAAATGGGGCAGAACTTCGAACTGGCGCAAGCGCTGGAATCACGAGCCGAGCTATGGCGTCGTCTCGGCAGCGGCGAGGCGGCTGAGCGGGCAGCCTCCGACGAGAGCCATTCGGAGGTCCTTTTCGCTCAGCTTGGGGTTGGCCGACGTCAGCCGGGCGCGCACTGAAGCGGCTAATCGCTTTGCGAGCCGGTCTCTTTTCTTGGTCGGCCGCGCTTTGGGAGAGGCCGCGCAGAGGCGCCGCGGCCCGCATCGGTTAGGGCGCGACGCAGCAGGAACTCGATCTGGGCGTTGGTGCTGCGTAGCTCGTCGGATGCCCAGCGAGCGAGTGCGTCATGGACGGCGGGGTCCAAGCGGAGCAGGATGCTCTTGCGCTCGTTCCCTGAAACGTCGGGCACCGGCTATTGGTAGAGCGTGCCGGTGTTGACTATCGGCTGAGTGTCCCGGTCGGCGCAGAGCACGACGAGGAGGTTCGAGACCATAGCGGCCTTGCGCTCCTCGTCGAGTTCGACGATGTTGTCTGCGGCGAGGCGACCGAGCGCCATCTGGACCATGCCCACCGCGCCGTCGACGATCCGAGAGCGGGCTGCAACCACGGCGGTCGCCTGTTGGCGCCGCAGCATAACCTGGGCGATCTCGGGCGCGTAGGACAGCCGGGTAATCCTGGCCTCGATGATGTCGACGCCAGCGGGGACCACCCGGGCTGCGATCTCGGTTGCGAGCTGGCCGGCGATCTCGTCGGTGTGGTCGCGCAGGGAGAGGACGTCGTCGCGCCCGCCGTTGTCGTAGGGGTGGCCGTTGGCAGTATGGCGGAGCGCTGCTTCGCTCTGGGTATTGACGAACGCCACAAAGTCTTCGACGCCGTAAGTCGCGCGGGCGCTGTCGTGGACCTGCCAAACCACAACGGCGGCGATCTCTATCGGGTTGCCGTCGGAGTCGTTGACCTTCACCGTCGGGGTCTCCTTGTTGCGGATCCGCACCGATACCTTCCGGCGTTGAGAGAACAGGTTGACCCAGCGAAGCCCGGTGGTACGCACTGTGCCCCTGTACCCCCCGAAAAGCTGGACGACGCGCACTTCGCCGGGCTTGATAGCAGTGAGCCCAGCCAAGGCGCCTGCGGCCACCACTAGCAGGGCCGCTCCCGTCCACGCACCCACTGACCCGCCGACTGTCTTGATCACCACGATACCTGCGATGGCGAACGCGATCCCACCGATCAGGACCGCAATACCTGGTCCGGAACTGATCGTTCGTTCATCGACCGGCACAGCGGCCTTGGCTGGCCGAGCCGGGTCCCCAGTTGCTACTTGTGCTTGCATGGTGCAGCCTCCTACTTGGCGCCTCCCGGCTGGGAGCACGTCACTTATCAAAGTGATATCACTTTTCGGAGGCCGTTGTCAAGGATGTCGGCCCGCGTCGCCTTTTCCGGGAGGCTAGGACCTCGCCCCTGCGGCTGGCCCGTCGTCAGTCCTGGCCCACCTCGCAGGTCACCAACCCGACCCGACAGACGGCATCCCTGCCCGCCGCCGGAGCACCTCGCGTTGGACGCCGAGAGTAACGGCCAGGTAGAGCAACAGGCTGGAGGCCCCGAGCCCAGCGATCTTGGTCGAGTGGTCGATGCCCACCTCCATCGCGAGATGCGCGCCAAGAGAGATCACCCAGAGCACGGCGGTCACGACCGTTCCTTGGCTCATTGCGGAACCGTCTTGGACGCGCCAGATCTTCGTCGAAAAGGCGCGAGCCGCCCCGAGCGCGCCACCGATGACCAAGGAAGCGACGATCCAGGTCACCGGCCCCGCCCCCACGGAGTGCCCCTTGGTGGCGTCGCTGAGCTCGACGATGCCGATTATCCCGAGGATTACGGAAATACGAGTAGCCGATCCTTCCCGGACCGGACGCGCCCTCATCTGGCGCGCTACCAGCAGCGCTACGACGGCGACACCGATGACGATGTCGGTGAGCTCGTTGGTCGACATGGCTTGGCTCAGCTTGCCAGAGCCATGGCTCGTCGCATGATCAAGTCCCGTAACCGAGCGACCGTTAAATCAAAGATGACGCTCTTGCGGCTCTCTTGATCGCGGAAGGCTAGATGGTCCAGGCGGAGCGTTGGCGCTCGCACCGTGTGCTGGGCACCGTCCTGTCGAGTGCCGCGGTTGCGGCTCCCTTCGCGGTATCGATCGTGGCCGCCATGGCCGTGGGGCGCGAGCTCCCCCGCGGAGAGGCTCTGTTCAGACAGGCGCTTTGGTGGGTAGCCGTGCTCGGTTCGTCGGCTGTTGCGTTTGTCGGGTCTGAGCGTCTCTGTAGGCGCCTTCTCCCGCTGGCTGCCCTGCTGAAGATGACCATGCTTTTCCCCGACCAGGCCCCGAAGCGGCTGAAGGTCGCGTGGCGGGCGGGTACGACCCGCGAACTCGAACGCGGCACCAGCCAAGGGCCGAGTACCGACCAAAAGGTGCCGGCCGCCGTGGCTGAGGAAATCCTCGCGCTTGCCACCTCGCTCGGCCGCCACGATCGAAAGACCCGTGGGCACTCTGAGCGTGTCAGGGCCTTTACGGACATGATCGCCGACGAAATGCGGCTCCCTCTTGCAGATCGGGACCGGCTCCGCTGGTCTGCGCTCCTCCACGACGTCGGCAAGCTCGCTGTGCACCCCGACGTCCTAAACAAGGCCGAGAAACTGACGGACGCGGAGTGGCAGGAGATCCGCGATCACCCCCTCGAGGGCCGGCGCCTCGTCGCACCCCTCGCCCCGTGGCTAGGTGCGTGGAGCCTCGCAATCGAGCAACACCACGAAAACCACGACGGGTCCGGGTACCCGTTCGGGTTGTCCGGCGACGATATCTCACTTGGCGCCCGCATAGTTTCGGTCGCCGACGCCTTCGAAGTGATGACGGCGGTCCGCTCGTACAAAAAGGCTATGAGCCCCGTCGCGGCGCGGACCGAATTGACCCGCTGCGCCGGGAGCCAGTTCGACCCAGCGATAGTGAGGGCCTTCCTCAACGTCTCGATCGGGAGGCTTCGTTGGGTAATCGGCCCGGTCTCGTGGGTCGCCGACGTCCCGTTCGTTGCCCGCCTGGGAATGGCCGGGCACGCTCTGGCGACCGGCGCGCAGGTTGCGGTCGGAGCGGCCGCACTGACTGCTGGCGGCGTCTTGGCGGCGCATGCGGCGGCCGCTGTGCCGCAGACCACCGAGGTTCGCGCTACGCCGATCGCCGCCAGTGTCACGACCACTGGCACAACGACTGGGACGACGATGACGGTACCGCCCCCGGGTTTCGCAGGCCCGGCCCGGACGGTCGCGACCACCGTGACCACGGTGGCCACCACGCGTCAAGGGACCACGACGACAAAGCCGTCAACTGCCACGAGACGGCCCAAGGTCACCGCGCTAGTGGGCCAAACGACCTCGACCGTGACGGCGCCCCGCGTGGCTACGACCACAGGCACGCCTGGGCACGCAGGGACGCCAAGCACGCAGGCCCCAACGACGACAGCGGGCGACCCGTCGCCGCAACTGCAAACGGCCCCGACGGTGCGCTCATCGACTGTTCCACCAACCAGGCCGGCAACCAGCACGACCGCTCGCCCGCCATCGCCAACGGGCACGACCGCTGCGAAACCGACGAGCACAACCGCCGGACCACCCGCCAGCACGACCGTGGCGCTCCCTCCGACCGCAACTGCTCAGCCTGTCGTCGTCGCGACGACTTTGGTCCCGGCGGCCAATTCCACGCCGAGCACAGCAACAGCCGTGGTGCCGGCGACCACGGTCACGAAGCCGCCGCCCACTACGACGACCGTGGCGGCAACGACGACGACACCGAAGGCCACTACAGCCAAGCCGACCACTACAACCAAGCCGACCACTACAACCAAGCCGACCACTACAACCAAGCCGACCACTACAACCAAACCGACCACTACAACCAAGCCAACCACTACAACCAAGCCGACCACTACAACCAAGCCGACCACGACCACTAGGGCGACCACTACGACCAGGCCCGCGACGACCACCACTGTTCAGCCGACGACGACCACGACGACTACCACCCGAGCGACCACGACGACCACCCGAGCGACCACGACGACCACCCGAGCGACCACGACGACGGTTTCGACCACGACGACCGTTCAGCCGACAACGACCAGCGTGCCGCCCACTACCACCACTCAGCCCACGACAACGACGGCCGCTCAGCCGACGACGACTCAGCCGCCTGCCACGACCACGACCAGGCCGGTCACGACGACGACGACCGCGCCTCCGACCACCACCACGGTCAACCACTGCATCCTTGGGATCATCTGCCTCTGATCGTCAAGCAAACGGGACGGCAGGGCGTGCCGGAGGTTGGTTGGGGTGTGGCCAGGATGAAATGGAGGCGGCCTGCGCCGAAAACCGCAAACGTGGTTTCGCGATGGCCCGATCGGGCACCAAAACGTCGACTTCTTTGCACCAGCGTCAGTGATGCGCACTCTTGCGGACCGGATCGGGCACCGCCATGAAAAGTTGGTGAACGGCGGGGATCAACAATGGGTATAAGGAGCCGCACTAAGGCGCATCAAGCGAACGGGACGGCGAAGTCGCAGTCGGGGACGCTGGTTTCGGTGACGGGAAGCTTGGCGAGGTAGGTGGTCCGAACGCCGAGGTCGCTCGGCTGTGCGCCATGGCTGGCAGCCCACGAATGCAGCGACTGCGTCACAAGTTCCCACTGGGTAGGTGGGAGATCCGCTGCGGACTTCGCTCCGATAACCGGTGTTGGCAGCTGGACGAAGGCCTCCTTGTGGGCCGGCTCGGTCCGCACAGAGAGCTCAGGGACGCGGGAGGCGAGAGCCTCGGCCTGGTCGCCGGGTACCGGTAGGCACCACTCGAGCGGCCCATCGCTGTCCTGGTTGACCTGTCCCCACCAGATGCAGAAGAACGCCCCGGCCCTTCCTTCGATCCGTAGCAGGTCCTTGCCTCTGATAATAGAGATGAACTCCTTGCCGAACGCCCATGCGCCAGCGTCGCCCTCGACGTTGCGTTTCAAGCAGAGAACGGTCCGGTCCGGAATTTCCCTAGTAGAAACCTCGTACATAATTGGCTCCTTTCCACTTAATTGGGCAACCAGGTAGCCGACCAGCTCCTTGCGCGCGCCGTGTTCCAGCTCGGAATTAGCCCACAGCGCCGCAATGCGCGCAGCGGCCGCTTCCCGTTCGAGACCAAGGACTTCCTTGATGTCCGCTAGCGGGAAACCGAGCTGGCGCAATGCCGAGATGAGGCGTGCCGGTTCGAGCTGAGCAGGCCCGTAGAGACGGTACCCGGATCTCGCGTCAACTTCTGCAGGCAGTAAAAGGCCCAATTCGTCGTAAAGGCGCAGGGCTTTGGCTGACAGTCGGGAGCGTTTCGAGAATTCCCCGATGGTCATGCGCTCCACTTACAGGCTCCCTTTTGCTTGTTTATGCCGGGTCATTTGCTGGCAATTCCAGTCTGCAGCCTGCCCCAAGGTGAAGGTCAAGGGGAATCTGCGCGTTGGCGGCGGAAACCGGGTAAGGCGGCTGCCAGGACCACCGCACCTACGACGCAGGCGAGCCCGCCGGAGACCACCGATGCCGTATCGCCGAACCCGGAGGCGACTGTGCCCGCCTCGAAGTCGCCGAGGCGCGGCCCGCCTGATACGACCGCAGTCTGGAACCCGCCCAAGCGGCCCCTCAAAGCGTCTGTTACGGCCAACTGGATGATCGTGTTGCGGAACACCGCTGATATGACGTCGGCCCAGCCGGCCACGGCGAGCAGGACGAGGGCGGCCGGCAGCCAATGGACCAGGCCGAAGCAGGTTATGGCTAGTCCCCACACGATCACGGCCACGATCACCGCGCGACCCTGGCGGTGCACCCGGTGCACCCAGCCGGTCGTAAGGGCGCCTAGCAAAGCCCCTGCACCAGGGGCGGCGTAGAGGAAGCCGACGGTCGTTGCCCCGCCACCGAAGACTGTCGTCGCCAAGGCAGGGAACAAGGCGCGCGGCATACCGAACACCATGGCGTCGAGGTCGATCACATAGGCGCCCTGGATTTGCTGGCGGCCGCGGAGGAACTGGAAGCCCTCGACGATCGAGCGCAACCCGGGAGGGTTACCCCTTTCCTTGGGGGGCTGCGGGGCGATCCGGAACACCGCTGCGAGAGCCACGGCGAAGGTGGCTACGTCGACCCAGTACACAAAGCGGACACCGGCACCTGCCAGCAATAGACCGGCGACCGCTGGCCCTACGACCGTCCCGACCTGGAACAGAGCCTGGAAGATGGCGTTAGCAGCCGGGACGTCGGACCGCCCGACCATGTTGGGGACCAGAGCGTTGCGGGTGGAACCGTCGCAGCCGCCGAGGGCGGCCGCCACTGCGGGCAGGATGAACAGGGGCCAGAGCGACGGGCCGACGTCCGCGTTGAGGGCGAGCCCGGCGCTGGTCAGCGCCATCAACGACTCGACCGCCAACAGCAGGCGGCGGCGGTCGACCGCATCTGCCACCGAGCCGCCTAACACTGATCCCACAATCAACGGCACGAGCTGGGTGAGGGAAACGAGGCCCACGTCGAACGACGAATGCGTGAGACGGTAAACCTGCCAGGGCACGGCGACGGTGGTGACCTGGCTCCCGAGGATCGCGATGCCCTCGCCGATGACCAGCCTGCGGAAATCGCGCGACCGCGATAACGGGCCCAGGTCGATTAGCAGGCTGCGCCGCGGCGGGCGTGAGTGGACATCTTCCGGCTGTGCCACGTGGGAGGCCAAACTAGCGGCCGGCCGAACGCGGGGTGTGGCCTAAGAACATGGGACTAGGAAGTAGGTTGCGTGCATGGCTGACGAAGCAGTCGCGTTCCCTGTCCTTGATGCCATCGAGCTCGGGCGCCTCGATGCGATAGGCAGCCGCCGGTCGGTCAGCGGCGGTGAGTACCTCTTCCGGGAGGGCGATCCCACCTACGACTTCTACGTCGTCGTGTCGGGTGCGGTCGACATATTGATGCGTACCGACGATGCGGACCGGGTCGTAACGCGCCACGGCCCAGGACGTTTCGTTGGGGAGCTAAACCTGCTGACCGGCCAACGAACGATTGTGTCCGCCGTGGTCGCCGAGCCGGGCGAGGTCCTGGTAGTCGGAAGGGAAGCGTTCCGGCAGATGATCAGGACAGACCCAAGGCTTAGCGACAGGATACTGGCCGCTTTTCTCGCTCGGCGATCGGAGCTTTTCAAGGGCGCCTCGGCAGCGATCCGCATAGTTGGGTCGAGGTTCTCGCCCGAGCTGACGCCGATCCGGGAGTTCCTGTACCGCAACCGCATCCCCCATGAGCTGATGGACCCGGACCAGGACCCCCATGTCGAAGACGTCCTGCGTGAGTTCGATGTCAGACCGGAAGAGCTCCCAGTTGTGATCGCCACCGGCTCGGTCCTGCGCCGCCCGACCCCGGGTGCGTTGGCGGAGTACCTCGGCCTGACGGTGGAAAGCCTTCCGGGCCGTTGTTTTGACCTCGTCGTCGTTGGTGCCGGGCCGGCGGGTCTGGCGGCTGCCGTGTACGGCGCCTCGGAGGGACTCGGGACCTTGGCCCTCGACAAGATCGCGGTCGGCGGCCAGGCCGGGACCAGCTCCCGGATCGAGAACTATTTCGGCTTCCCGATCGGCATCTCCGGGGGAGACCTCACCCAACGGGCGATGGTGCAAGCGGAGAAGTTCGGCGCAAACCTAGTCAACCCGTGTGCCGCCGTTTCGCTACGTGAGAAGGCGGGGCATCTGGTGGTCGACCTCACCGACGGCACCGCAGTCGCCGGCCGGGCCGTGATCGTCGCCACAGGTGCGCGCTACCGAAGGCTCGATGCCGCGCACCTCGACCAGTACGAATCGAGCGGGGTCTTCTACGCGGCGACGGAATTGGAAGCCCGGCTCTGCGCAGGCTCACCGGTCGTGGTTGCCGGCGGAGGGAACTCTGCCGGTCAGGCGTCCCTTTTCCTCGCCGAGAAGGGGTGCCATGTCACCATCGTGATCCGTGGGCCTGACCTGAGCGCGAGCATGTCGCGCTATCTCATCGACCGGGTCGAGGCCCACGAGCGCGTCGTTGTCCGCTCGAGCACGTCCATCACGGCCCTTGACGGTGACCAGTCCCTATCGAGCGTGCTGGTCACCGGAAAGGACGGCGATGATGCAATCCCCTGCACCGGCCTGTTCTCTTTCATCGGTGCTGACCCATCGTCGGCTTGGTTGTCTGGGTGCGCCGCCCTTGACGAGAGGGGCTTCGTGCTGACCGACCGCGCGCTCGGGCCAGAGCACCTTGACGACCGATGGGAAATCTATGCCCGGTCGCCCCTCCCGTTTGAGACCAGCCACCCTGGCTTGTTCGCTGTCGGCGACGTTCGGTCGGGCTCTACCAAACGGGTGGCCGCGGCGGTCGGTGAAGGGTCCGCCGCGGTTCGCTCCGTCCACGAGTACCTGTCCTTTACTCGCTGAGACTTAGAACCTCTAGCTGAGGCTTAGGACGCCAGCGGGAGGTACTCGTCACTGCCGGCTTCGCCCGAACGCGGGGCCAGGGCGACGGCAAGCACGTCACCGACGGTCTCGGCCAGGGTGAAGGTCATCTTCGAGCGCACCTCCTCGGGTACGTCCTCGAGGTCCGGGCCATTGCGTGCCGGTAGCACGACCTCTTGCAGACCTGCTCGGTAGGCAGCCAGCACCTTCTGCTTGACGCCACCGATCGGCAGCACCCTGCCCTGCAGGGTGACCTCGCCGGTCATGCCGACCACCGGGCGCACCGGACGGTCCAGGAGCAGGCTCACGAGCGCCGACACCATCGTCACGCCGGCCGAAGGGCCGTCCTTGGGGACAGCTCCTGCCGGGACGTGCAGGTGGAACCGCTTGTGACTGAAGGCGTCCTTGTCGATGCCGAGCTCGGTCGCGTGAGCACGCACGTGGGAGAGCGCGATCTCAGCAGACTCCTTCATGACGTCGCCCAATTGGCCCGTCAAGGTCAGTCCTTCAGCGCCGTCCATGGCGGTCGCCTCGACGAACAGCACATCTCCACCGGCCCCGGTCACGGCGAGCCCGGTCGCAACACCAGGCACACTCGTGCGGTCGGCAGCCTCGAAGAAGAAGCGAGGCCGTCCGAGCCAGGTGCGGACATCGTCAGCACCGATTACTACAGGGGCCTGGGCCGAGCCGGCGGCGAGCTTGGTCGCCACCTTGCGCAGCAGCCGCCCGAGCTCGCGTTCGAGCGAGCGCACGCCGGCCTCCCGTGTGTAGTCGGCCGACACGACGCCCAGGGCCTCGTCGGTGATGTCCACCTCGTCGGGCCGCAGAGCGGTCCGCTCCAATTGCCGGGGCAGCAGGTGGTTACGAGCGATCGAGCGTTTTTCTGCCTCGGTGTAACCGTCGATCCGGATTACCTCCATGCGGTCCAGCAATGGCCCAGGGACCGTCTCTGTCACGTTTGCGGTCGCGATGAACAGCACTTTGGACAGGTCCAGCTCGACTTCGAGGTAGTGGTCGCGGAACGTATGGTTCTGTGCCGGGTCGAGTACCTCGAGAAGCGCTGATGAGGGATCCCCACGGTAATCGGAACCCACCTTGTCGACTTCGTCCAGGACGATCACGGGGTTCATGGTCCCGGCTTCGCGAAGCGCACGGGCGAGCCGGCCCGGTTGCGCTCCCACGTAGGTGCGCCGGTGCCCCCGGATCTCAGCCTCGTCGTGAACCCCGCCGAGAGAGACCCGCACGAACTTGCGGCCGAGAGCCCGCGCGACCGACTCGCCGAGAGAGGTCTTGCCCACACCAGGGGCCCGACCAGCGCCAGGATGGCGCCGGCGCCCCGCCCGCTAACCGGCACGAGGCCGCGTTCGACCTGCAGCGCGCGCACTGCGAGGTACTCGAGGATCCGTTCTTTGACGTCCTCCAGCCCATCGTGGTCCTCGTCAAGGGCCTGCGCGGCCTCTTTCACGTCGAGGTGGTCTTCGGACGTCACACCCCATGGCAGCTCCAGCACCGTCTCGAGCCACGTCCGGGATCCAACCGTGCTCAGGGCTCTGCTCGCTGGTGTGCTCGAGCTTGGCGATCTCGCGCTCGACCGCCCTGAGGACGGCTTCAGGCAGCTCGCGCGAAGCGATCAGGCTGCGAAAGTACTCGGGTGAGCCGTCGTCAGCGTTGCCGTCGAGCTCTCCAAGCTCCTTCCTTATGGCGTCGAGCTGGCGGCGCAGCAGGAACTCCCGCTGGGTCTTTTCCATGCCCTCTTCGACGCTCGTCTTGATCTGCTCGCGCAGGGAAAGGTCCGCGAGGGTCTCACGGGCCCATCCGAGGACCAGGCGTAGCCGCTTTTCGACGTCGACGGTCTCGAGGACCTCGACCTTTTGTGCAAGCGACAGATCTGGCGAATAGCCGGCCAGGTCGGCGATCTGCGACGGGTCGGTAACCTCGCGGAGCCGCTGTGCGAACTGGCGGGCACCGCGCGTCAGCAGGATGTTCTCGAGCACGGCTCTGTACTCGCGGGCTAGCTCGGTGGCGGCCTCCGGCACCTCGCCCTCGGTTATCGGGTCCACCTGGACCCACAGGGCGCGGCCGGTGCCGGGGACACCCGTGCCTATGGCAGCGCGTTCTAGGCCGCGCACCACCATGGCGGGCGGCCCGCCGGGCAGCTCGCCGCGCTCAACGATCTCAGCGACGACCCCGACCGATGCGTACCTCCCCTCGATGCGGGGCACGAGGACCAAGCGGCCGCCAGCGTTGCCCGCCGCTTCGGTCGCGACCTGGGCGTCCTCGGTCTCCAAGGCCATCGTGAACACCATCCCGGGCAGCACAACTCCCGAGGTCAGTGGCAGTAGAGGCAGTGTCTGAGTCATCTGTTGTGGCATGTAATCTCCCAGCTAAGTGATGTTGTTACAAGTTTATTGCTTGTCGGTGCAACAACTTGCCCTCCCGATTCCTTCCCGAGGGTCGCAGCCGCCCCGAGACGAGGCCAAGACCCGCCCGATGGGGCCGAGACGGTTGTTTGTGCTGCTTGCAGGACCTAATTGCTTCCAGCTCGCATTTATGCCAGGCTGGGTCGGGAGCGGAGGAGAAGGCGGCCCGGATGGCAACTGAGGTGGCAGCACCGCAGATGAGCACCAGGGACATGCTCCGGCTGTCGTTCACCACGCTGACCCCTCAGGAGCGCTTCAGGGTCGTCGCGATGTACGGCTCGATCGTCGCAATGCACGCCGCGGGCTTCTTCGTGTTCGCCGTGTTCGTCGTCCCCGCCCATTACCGGGGCCTCGGGATCGGCGTCAGCGTCCTCGCCTACACCCTCGGTCTCCGCCACGCCTTTGACGCCGACCATATCTCGGCGATCGACAACACGACCCGCAAGAACATGAACGAGCGCCGGGGGACCGACCAGCCGCGCCCTCTTGGCTTTGGGTACTTCTTCTCCCTTGGCCACTCCACGATCGTGGTCGTCATCGGGGTCGGGATAATCATCGCCGAAAAGACGGTGTTCACAGCGGTCTCGCACAACAATTCCGGGCTGGAACAATTCGGCGGGGTGTTCGGCACGATCGTGTCGGCAGCGTTCCTGTTCCTGATCGGGGCGCTGAACCTCATAGTCCTGGCCGGCATCGTCAAGGTTTTCCGTTCTATGCACCGCGGCGAGTACGACGAGGCGGCGCTGGAGCGTCAGCTGGACAACCGTGGTTTTTTCTACCGGTTCTTTGGCCGCTGGATGAAGGCAATCGACAAGGAATGGAAGATGTACCCCGTCGGGGTGCTGTTCGGTATGGGTTTCGACACCGCGTCCGAGGTGGCCCTGCTGGCTACCACGGCGCTGTACGCATCTCGCCACGTCCCCTGGTACGCGATCATCTGCCTGCCCATCCTGTTCATGGCCGGGATGACGCTGATGGACACCACGGACGGGTTGTTCATGAACCTGGCGTACGGGTGGGCCTTTTTCAACCCGGTGCGCAAGGTGTACTACAACCTGGCGATCACCGGCTTGTCGGTGGGGATCTGCTTTTTTATCGGCGGTGTGGAGACGCTCGGGCTCATCCCGATGGAGGTGCACAGCCTGAGCCGGTCGCACGGTTTTTGGGGCTTTATGTACAACTTCAATATCAACACGGCAGGCTTTGCGATAGTTGGGATGTTCATAGCGACCTGGGCGGTGGCCATGTTGGTCTGGCGCTACGGCCATATCGAAGAGAAATGGACCGCACGTCTCCAAGGGGCAGGAGCGGGCGTGGCCGTGGGCGCGGATCCGATGATCGATTTGAGCTCGAGGACTGATCGTGCCGTCACTGAGCGATTGACCTCAGGCAGTGCTGGACTTCAGGGGCGGACTCAGGCAGCGGAAGGGGCCGTGCCGATTAGGGCGGCGCTAGCTTGAAGCCCTGACCATGGACGAACCGAGCCTGAGGGACGAACTGAGCCTGAGGGGCGGAGAGAGCCCCAGAGCACTGTCTCCTGCGTCGAGCGAGCTCGTCGAACGCGGGGACCTCGACGAGCTCACCCGGCACGTCAACCGCCTGGTTGCCAGCGCAGACTGGGACGAGTTGGCCGAGCTCAGGGTGCGTTGCCGCCTGGCGGTCGAACGCGGCAAGCAGCTTTGGGCCGTGGCAGCTCACATCGAGTACCGCCTCGCCCTGGAGGCACCCGGCCGCTGGGCAGCGATGATGCTGGAGACAGCCCCGGGGCGCTTTGCGCTCGGCCCTCTCCCCGAGGTAGCAGCCTCGACGCACACCTGGGAAGAGCTTTCACCGCACCTTCATCCCACACCCCAAGCGGCAATGGCAGCCCACGAAAGGGTGATGCGCGGGGACGACCTGACCAACGACCCCGTAGCCATCAAGTTGCCCGAGGTGCTCGACCTTCCTTGGTCGCTGCAACCGTGGGAGCCCGTCTACGCCTTGGCCGAGTACGAGCCCGACCGGATGGGCGCACCGTCGCCGAAGCTGCCAGCGCTGAAGCCGCTGGGTGCGGCGGCCCGGGGGAGCGAGAGAGCCTCGCGGGGGGCCTCACCCGTCGGTCGCGGCCGAGCCGACGGGGTGGCCAGCTCCCTTGTGGACCTGGTCAGCACCTGGACGGAGGAGTCGAACGGGCGAGCCGAGGCCATCGGCGTCCGCGGGGATGCCCTGGGGGCTATTGACGCGCTCGGAGCGCGACCGCGAGAGATCGTCCAACTCGAGCCGCCTATGGCGCTCGCTGCGATGGGGTGGGCAGCGGCGAGCGGCGGCGCATACGGTCGGCGGCGCGGCGCGGCACCCGGCCGTTTTGCGGCGTGGCTGGTCCTGGTCGCACTTGGCGACCTAGCTGCGAAGTGGCCGCTCGCTCCGGACGAGCTCGGCGAGGTCCTCCATCAGGTCCGTTGGTACGCATGGGGGGCCGGCGAACCTTCAACGGGCTGGGCGTTGCGCCTCGCCGTCGAGGGCATAGCCGGCCCGAGCAAGGACCGGGCCTGGGCCGTGAGCGCTACGGACGCTGTGTAGAGCTGGACTGCAGCGCAGGCGACGTTGCCCACCCCGAGCCGTTAGGTACCCTGACTTAATGCCGGCTCACTCAGCGGTCGACGCGAAGGGCGAAATGAGCAACGACAATTGGTCGGGGCCGGTGCTGGAAGTCGAAGGCCTGTGTACTGAGTTCCACTTGCGCCACGCCACCGCCCGGGCAGTCGACACGGTGTCGTTCTCGGTCCGCAGGGGCGAGTGCCTGGGCCTGGTGGGGGAGTCGGGTTGCGGCAAGACGACGATCGGCCTGTCTGTGCTGAAGCTCCTGCCCCAGGTCGGTCACATCACGGCTGGGACGGTCCGCCTCAACGGCCGCGACCTCGTCGGCCTCGACGAGGGACAAATGCGACGGGTCCGCGGCAACGAGATCGCGATGATCTTCCAGGACCCGATGACCTCGCTGAACCCGACATGGACCATCGGTCGCCAGATAGCGGAGCCGGTGAGGATCCATAGGGGGGCAACCAAGAAGGAGGCCCTGAGGCGCGCCGTCGAGGTGCTCAACCTCGTGGGCATGCCCCGCCCAGAGGAACGGCTGACCCAGTACCCGCACCAGCTCTCCGGCGGGCTGCGCCAGCGGGTGATGATCGCCATGGCGCTGGCGTGCGAGCCGAAGCTGCTGATAGCGGACGAGCCGACGACCGCGCTCGACGTCACCATCCAGGCGCAGATCCTCGACCTGATCGACTCGCTTAGGCAGCGCCTGGACATGGCGGTCCTGCTCATCACCCACGACATGGGCGTGATCGCCTCCCGTACCGACAGGGTTATGGTCATGTACGCCGGCAAGATCGTCGAGGGCGCTGGCACCACTCAGCTCTTCGACACCATCCGCCACCCCTATTCGGAGGCGCTCTTCGAGTCGATCCCGCGCCTCGACCAGGACCGCGAGCGACGCCTGTACTCGATCCCCGGAGTGCCACCCGATCTATCCACGGAGCTCGTTGGCTGCCGGTTCGCTCCTCGTTGCCAGTACGCCACGGAGGTTTGCACCGAGCTGGAGCCCGTCCTATCGCCCGGCTCTGGGCTGAGCATCCCGTCGTCTGCGCCGGGGGACCTCACCGCCGAAGCGGGCAGCGAGCACGTCTTTGCCTGCCACCACCCCGTCGCGGCGACCCGTGCAGAACGCCTCGCTTTTCACCAAGCCGGCGGCCACAGCGAGCTGTCAGGCGGACCGGCCAAGGGACGAACCCTCCGCGATGTCAGCGCGGAGCGGGAGGTGTTGCTTCAGGTCAGCCGGCTCGAAAAGGAGTACACCGTCACCGCCGGGGCGGTTGTGCAGCGCAAGGTCGGGACCGTGAAGGCTGTGTCCGACGTGTCGTTCTCCTTGCACCGGGGAGAGACGCTCGGCCTCGTGGGCGAGTCGGGATGTGGCAAGACGACCATCGGCAGATTGGTAGTCGGCCTCGAGCGGCCGACCGGTGGCGCGGTCCACTTCGAGGGCGAGGAGGTCTCCGCTCTGAAGGGAGCCCGGCTCCGCCGCCGCCGGCGCGACCTCCAGCTCATGTTCCAGGACCCCTATTCGTCACTCGACCCGAGGATGCGTGTGGGGTCGATCGTCGGCGAACCCCTCCGGATCCAGCACATCGGCACGCGCGGTGAGCGGGACCAGCGCGTTTCCGAGGTGCTCTCCGAGGTCGGGCTTTCGCCCAATGCCGCCAACCTCTACCCTCATGAGTTCTCCGGTGGCCAGCGCCAGCGCATCGGCTTGGCCCGCGCTCTCGTGCTGCACCCGAAGCTCATCGTTGCCGATGAGCCAGTGTCGGCTCTCGACGTGTCCATTCAGGCTCAGATCCTCAACCTTGTGCGCTCCTTGCAGGAGCGCCACGACCTGACCTTGATAGTGATCTCCCACGACCTGGCGGTCCTCAAGTACCTGGCCGACACCATCGGTGTCATGTACCTGGGCAAGCTCGTCGAGATCGGCCCGGCGGCGGAGGTCTACCAGCACGCCGCCCACCCCTACACCCAGGGGCTGATCGACACGATCCCGGTCCCGGACCCCGAGATCGCCAGGTTGCACCGCTCCGCGGCGGTCAAAGGTGAGCTGCCGTCGTCCATTTCCCCACCGACCGGCTGCCGGTTCCGCACTCGCTGCCCTTTCGCCCAGGCCATCTGCGCCGAGGAAGAACCGCCGCTGCGCCCGTTCGGGACCGGCCATCACGCCGCGTGCCACTTCCCGCTCCAGGCACCGCTAAGCGACGACCAGACGGCCTACAGCGCAGCCTCGTCAGCCTGAAGAGCTGGCCGCGGTGCCCTCAGCGTCGCTGCAGCCGGACGTCGAGGCTGTCCCGTAGCGCGTCGCCCACGAAGTTGAAGGCCACGACCGTAAGGACGATGGCGACGCCGGCGGGGTAGAGCTGCCACCAGTACCCGTCGAAGATGACCTCCGTCCCGTTGGACAGCATCCCGCCCCATGTTGGCGTTGTATTGGGGAGCCCCAGGCCCAGGTAACTCAGGGCAGCCAGCAAAAGGATGGAGTCGGCGATCAGGAACGAAGTGTTCACCATGATCGTGCCGATGGTGTTTGGCACGATGTGGCGCAGCACTATCCGCCGCTGAGTACCGCCGGCGACTTTGACTGCCTGGACATACTCGCGGGTACGGAGGCTGAGCGCCTCGCCGCGGACGAGGCGGGCCGGGCCAAGCCAGGAGATGAAGCTGATCACGACGATCATCAGCGGGAGGTTGGGGCTGAAGATCGCCGCGAGGAGGATGAGGAGAAAAAGAGCAGGCACTGAGAACAGAGCGTCGACAATGCGCATCATGATGGCGTCGACAAATCCCCCGGCCACGGCAGAGACAGCTCCATAAAGAGTCCCGAAGATGGCGGCGAGGAGCCCTGCGGCCAGCCCGATCTCTATCGAGCTCTGACCGGCGACCATGAGCCGGCCGAGGACATCGAAGCCCTCGCCGTCAGTGCCGAGCAGGTACGAGCCAGTCGGGCCCAGATTGTTGATGACCGGGTTCACAGTTTTCTGGTTCGTGATGTAGATGTGGGGGCCCACGAAGCAGAACAGTACGAGTAAGACGAGGATGCCTAGGCCGGCGACGGCGAGCTTGTTCTCGAGGAAGCTCACCACCGTGAGGCGCAACATGCTGCCCTCTGGGCCGTGCTTCCCCTGCCTCGAACGACCCGCGGGGGCTCACCGGTTCGGCCCCGGGGGCGAGAGCGCGTGATGCCGCTGCCGGCCGCCGCCGGGAAGAGCGCCCCCTTGTCCTGCGCTTCGGCCCCTTCCTCAGGACGTCGTACTACGTCAGCCATTAGTACCGGATCCTTGGGTCGAGCACTGCATAGCCGATGTCGGCGAGAAGGTTCCCCGCTATTACCCCGATGGCGGCAACCAGAGTTAGGCCAAGGAGTACGGAGAAATCGTTGCTCTCGGCTGACTGTATGAACAGCAAGCCCGACGCCGGGGTAGTTGAACACAGACTCGGTGATTAGGGCGCCGCTCAACACGGCCGGGATGGAGAGGCCGATGAGGGTGGCCATCGGGATAAGTGAATTGCGCAAAGCGTGACGGAGCAATATCACCCGCTGGCTCACGCCTTTCGCTTTTGCGGTGCGGATGTAGTCCTGAGCAAGGCTGTCGATCATGGACGAGCGCATGTAGCGGCTGTAGGAGGCAATGCTGACGAGCGCCAAAGTCATCACGGGGAGGATCATCCCCCGCCAGTCGGAGACGATCCCCCCTATAGACGTAGTCTCGGGTGCGTTCGGCGGGAGGAGATGAGTTGAAATGGCAAAGATCTCGATCAGCACGATGCCGAGCCAGAAAGTCGGGAAAGAATAGAGCACGAAGGAGGCGCCCGTCAGCGCGTAGTCATCGAACTTGTTGCGCCGTACCGCCTGCATTACTCCAAGCGGGATGGCCACGATGACGGCGACGCCGTAAGCGAGCGCAAGAAGGATGATGGTCTTGGGGAACCGCTGGGCGAAGAGCTGGGCCACGGTGGCGTTCTGGACGTACGAGAAACCGAGGTTGCCGTGCGCCAGATGGTCCAGGTAAATCCAGAACTGGTACCAGACCGGCTTGTTCAGGCCCTGCAATTTGTCGAAAGCGGCGACCGCGGCGGGCTGTGCCTTAACCCCGAGCTCGGCACGAGCAGGGTTGCCCGGCAACAGGTGGAACATGATGAACATGATCACCGTGACGAGCAACAGCACCACAACGGACTGCGCGAGCCGCTTGAAAATGTACCCGGTCAAGCGGTTGCCCCTCTAATCTGCGCCTGCGCGACCATGACCAGGCCCCTGGCAGAAAGCTCTGACTGGGACCTGGTCATGGGTTTGTTACCTCGTCTTGCGACCTACTTGGTGTACCACCAGAACTCCGGCTCGATGTAATCGCGGTACCCCGTGAACTCGCTTGCCAGGCCGAAGCCGGCGAGGTTCTTGACGGTGGCGGCAACGTGGCCGGCAATCGGCTGCCAGATCCACGGTGCTTGCTGTACGACCAAGTTCTCGTACTGGTAAAAAGGCTGCAGCGTGGGCGCTACCGTGCTCTCGGTTGATGTAGTTGTCGAGTGTCGGGTTGGAGTACGAACCGGAGTTGAACGCGCCACCCGTGTTGAGGACGCCCTCACCGGACGGGTAGGTCGACTCGCCGAGCACTCCGAACTCGCCTAGCTGCCAGGTGCAGGTGGGAGCAGTCTTGAACTTGGGCAGGACGCAGGGCTCGACGTCGGTGATCACGGTGTTGAAACTCAGCGGACCTCGTGCTGATCTGCACGCCTGCTTGTGCCGCGTCGGATTGGAAGAGGTCGGTGTCCTCCGGTCTCGACAAGCTGCCCACTCGAGTACAGCATGTTGAGCGAGAGTTTCTCGCCTGCAGCCACGCCTGCGCCGCACCCGGCCGGCCCAGCCGTCATGCAGACGTCCACCCCGCCCGGGTTCACCTGCCAGCCGTGAGCCTTCAGCAACGCCTCGGCCGCCGAAACGGAGTACGGGTAGGGGTTCGTCTTCTCCCCGTTACTGACAAAGGGGTTACCCAGCGGGTAAACCGGTACCGGCCCGTACGTCGGGATCCCGTAACCGTCCATGAAATGCTTGATCATCGTGTTCTGATCGGTCAGGTGCGCAAGAGCCTGGCGAATGTAGAGCTGGCTCAGTATGGGGCCTACTTGGGGGTTCAGAAGGTTGAGGGAAATGTAGCCGACCGCCCCAGTCGGGGACCGAGGTGGTGTTGTAGCCCTGAGCCCTGACCGAGCCAAGAGCGGGGAAGTCCTCGTCGGGGACGTAGCCGTAGTTCAGGGCGCCGGCCTTTAGAGAAGTGAACTCTGCACTGTCGGTCGTGAAGGGGAACTCCTCGAACTCGGAGATGTAGGGCTTGGGCCCCGAGTAGGCCGGGTTGGGGACGAAGATGTCGGGCGAGCTCGCCCCGCCGTAGCTCTTCAGCATGAAGGGCCCGTCGATCACGTTCCACAATGGGTTGGTCGAGTAGGTGCTCTGGTCGGCGGCCTCTTTTTGCAGGAAGGCCACCACCTTCGCGGCTCCCGCGGGCGTCATGTCGTAATTGCCGATGGGGCCGTTCACAGACTCCTTGTCCCAGGCGTGCTGGGGGATCGGGGTGATGTAGTCGATCCCGTTGTCGTCGAAGTACGTCGGGTTGATCGGGCTCTTGAGCACGAACTTGATCGTCGAGGCGTTGACCGCCGTGTAGCTCTTCAGGTTGTAGGGGAACGCAGTCGGGCCGCTGTAGTTGCCCCAAGTGGTACCCTCGGCTATGCCAAGGTTGATGTAAAATACCAGGTCGCGGGCGGTAACGGGGACGCCATCGGACCACATGTAGTGCTTCAAAGTGACAGTCGCGACAGTGTCGTTGTCCGACCAGACGGGCGGGTAGGCCATCGAGTGGTTGTAATCAAGGGACGGCTCGGTCGGGGTTGGGGAGGTAAACCAACGGCCACATGAGGTTGATGAACTGGTAGATGTTGCCGAGGCTCTGCTGGGCCGCGGTCGTTTCAGCGGAAAATGTAGTCAGGGTTGGCACCCGGCTGCCTCGGCGAACTTGACAACACCGCCGGGGACTATCGCCCGATGAAATCTTCGTGACGCTCGCCGCCGCCGATGCGGTTGCTCCTCCGGCGCCCAACTGCCATGGCCGCAACGAGCGCCGCGCTGACGGCGACAGCGGCGACCGAGGCCCGTAAATGACCAATTCGTATCATCCGGTGCTCCTAACTGTGCATGCCAGCACGCAGGCTGACCCTGTCAAGGGACCAATTGCGCTTTACGTTACCCCTTCCGCCCAGCTGGCACACTGCACCACTTATTGGTTATCCCCTAAACGCGCACCGGCCGGGCGCTTACGGTGCACAGCCGGGCTGGCCGGCCGGCTAGTCAGCCGGTCGGCGGCTAGTGCTCGCGTCGGGCTAGGCGCTCAGTCGGGCTGGCGGGGGCCATGCCGCGCCATATCGCCTCGACCGCTTGCTCAGCCCAGCCGGGGCTCGCCTGCTGCCCGCCGACTCGCCGGAAGAAGACGGAGCCGGCCAGCATCTGCATCGCAAGCCCGAGGTCTGCATCGGCAGCGAGCTCTCCGCGCCGCTGCGCCTCCTCCAGCAGTGAGAGCGCATAATCGGTCCGCGGCTTGACCACACGCTCGCGGTGCATTTCGAGGGCGTGCGGCGCAGACCTGTCGCCGACCAGGCCACCGATCACCTCTAGGCATGACTCAGCAAAGCGGCCGTCGAAGGCTTCGAGGAAGCGGACGAGGTCCTGGCGTGGGTTGGCCGGCCGGTCGCCTGCTGGCTGCACGGGGACGGCAGCTCCAGCGATCGCGTCGGTGACGACATCGGCTTTGTCCCGGTAGCGCCGGTAGATGGTCGCCCGGGAGACCCCCGCCTCCAGGGCGATGCTCTCCATCGTCATCTGCCCGAACCCGAGCTTGTCGAGCTGCCGCAGCGCAGCCTCGGTGATGGCCTCGCTGGCGCGTTCGTTGCGCGGACGGCCTGGCGGCCGGCCCGGTGGCCGGTGCCAAATTTCGCCAGGCAGGTCCGTCGCGGCTGACGTCACGCCACCACCGCTTCGGGGTTGGGCAGGGCGCTCTCACCGTTGCCCCCGGGGCCGGCGGTGCTCGACGCGCTCGCTGCGGCGGCGTGAGCACCGTCGCCTGCAAAGCTCGGAACGAAGTCCTTTTGGCGGACGAGCGCCAATGCCAGGACCGCACCCAACAGGGCAACAACGGCAGCGATGCGGAGCAGCTCGTTCAGGGTGCCCGAGAAGCCCACACGGTAGGCGGCGAGCAACACCGATCGGGCAGGCGCGGGCATCGTCTGCATGGCCTGGCGGACGGCCCCGGCCTGCATCGCCTGGGTCAGGAGGATGCCGCCGTGGCGAGCCACCTCTTGGCCGGTGCGGGTCGCCGCGAGCACGGCGTTGGTCTTGGTCACGATCTGGTGGCTGAAGATTGCTCCCAGACCGGCGATGCCGGTGGCAATCCCGATCTGGCGGAAAGTCGCGTTCGCTCCCGAGGCCATGCCACTTCGCTGGAACGGGACAACGGCCACCGACGTCGACGCCAGAGTCGGGTTGACCAGGCCGACCCCTATGCCGGACAGGATGAACCCGGGGAGCAGTTGCGTCCAACTCGACGACCTGGTGGTCGTCCCCAGAAAGAGCAAACCTCCGCTGACCAGTAGCAGGCCGGCACTCAGGAGGTAGCGGGATTGGACCCTCACCGTGAGCTTGCCGGCGAAAGGGGATATGACGAACATCATCAAGGTGATCGGCAGGAAGCGCAGGCCCGCTTGAAAAGGGCCGTAGCCGAGGTCGTCCTGGACGTAAAGGGTGAGGTACAGGAACATCGCGAATATCGACGCCGACAGGGCGAAGGCTGTAAGCGACACACCATTGAAGGCCCGGGTTTTGAACAGCGTCAGGTCGAGCATCGGGTCGTTTTGGCGCCACTCGGCGACGATGAAGGCCGCCATCAATACGGCGCTGCCGATCAGAAGGCCAAGTATCTTCGCGCTTCCCCAGCCGTCGTAATTGCCGCGGACAAGGCCGAGCACCAGCAGGAACAAGGACACGGAGAATGTGAGGAAGCCGGCCCAGTCGACCCGGCGCGTGTTCGTCTGTGCCGACCGGTCGATCTTGCTCAACGTGACGAAAACCGCGACCACACCGATCGGCACGTTCACGAAGAAAATCCACCGCCAGCCGATACCGCTGGTGATCGCGCCGCCGACGAGCGGACCAACGGCAACTGCGGCACCGAGCACGGCGCCGTAGATCCCGAACGCCGTGCCCCGCTCCTTGCCGTGGAAGGCCGAAGCGATGAGGGCGATGGAGGTGGCGAACATGGCCGCGCCGCCGATACCTTGCACGGCACGTGAAAAGTTGAGCATGTCCGAAGATGTGGCCAGGCCGCAGACGAGCGAGGACAGCGAGAAGATCACCAGCCCGACGGTGAAGATAGTCCGGCGCCCGAACATGTCGCCGAGCACCCCACTTGTGAGCAGGAACGCCGCCAGCGTTAGCGAATAGGCGTCAACTACCCACTGGAGGTCGCTGAAGGAGGAGTGGAGCGAGCGTTCGATCGACGGCAGCGCCACATTGACAACGGTGATGTCCAGGAGAAGCATGAACGTCGCCGTGCACACGGCTATCAACGTCCACCACTTGCGGTCGAGCGCGGGCATTTTCGGCTCCAATCTGGGTACGCACGTCACACGTGCTAGGGGGTATTACGATCCGATACGTATCGTATCGTAATAGGTCATCAGGCGCAACCGAATTTCAAGCCCGGCGATCCGCTCTCTGCACCCGGCCTATCCCAGACCGTTCCGACGCTACCTCGTGTTCAACGTCTCACGATCCTTAGATGCTGGCACTCGAGGGTGCAGCGTCATCTCGGTTCGTGTCGTGAGACTTCTCGGTTCGGTCGTTGGTTTCGCGGCGTGATTTCGCGCTTGCTGGCGCCCGCCAGTGGACTTTTTTGCCCCGTGGCACGCCAAGGTGTCGCTTGAAATCACGCCTAGACGGGCCGACCCACGCCGAGATAGCTCTACCCACGCCCAGATAGCTCGACCCACGGCCGGATAGCTCAGCCACGCAAAGGTCAACCCGCCACGATAGGTCGAACCCCACGGGAGGTGCTCCGAACAGGTGCCGGCGGCGAGCCAGGCGAGCTCCCCGCCGCCCGCTAGCGTGCCTCGACCGGCGCATTTCAATTGGTCTTGAAGGTCTGGTCCTTGCTATAGGTTTCGCCGTAAGGGCTGAACGCTTCGATTTGATAGTGGTAGACGGTGTTCGGGTGAAGACCAAACGCATAACCCGTCACTTTGATCGCAATCGTCGCGGCGGGTGTGAACTGCGGGCTGGTCTCGCCGTCCATCCAGGCCGGGTCGGAGCCGTCACGTATCTTGTCGTATTTCCCCGTCAACCCGTAGTCGAAGCAGTACGAGGTCACCGAACCGTGGGGGTTGAGCAACGCTGTGAACGTTACGCTCGTCGCGGTTGAACTTGGACCTGAATTGGGAGCACCGGGCACAGCCCTGATCCACGGGACAGCGGGCTTTTGTAGTGCCGTCTGCGCGGACGCAACGGCTCCTTGGGCCACCATCGCAACGGGGACCGCCAATGCGGCGACCGCTTTTGAGAACAGGGCGGTACGCCGGCGCCTTCTCGTCACCTTCATTGGGTTCCTCCCTGTGTTCTCGGTCCTCCAGCGACCTGCTCTCGAAGGTAGCCACGATGGGCGGCTTCGTGTTGGCGCGCAGTGCCGCCCTTAAGTAAAGGTTAGAGGTAGATCAGGGCTGGAGCCAGATCAGGGTTGGAGGCCGGGGTAGGGGAGCGCGGTGAGTACCCCGCCGCCGTTGAGCGGCGTGCCGAGCAGCGGGGTCTCTTTCGCCGTAGTCGGGTCGAACCAGAACAGGGACTGGCCACCCCCGCACCCGAGCACGGCTTGCAGCGCCAACTGGGCGTTCCCGGCGCCTATAACCCGCTCGTCATTGGCAGCCTTGGGTACCGTCACTTCCTGCGTGCGGCCGTTCGGCAGGCGCCGCGCCAAGAACTCCGTGCCGCAGGCGCCGAGCGCCTGCGTATAGACGGTGTTGCCGACTTTCCATCCATTGACGTCGCCGTAGTCTGGCGGTTTGGGGAACGTCAGCTGGGACGGCGCCGGCCCGTTGACGGGAACGAGCCACAGCGCGGCCACGGCGCTCGAATTGGGGCCCAAGGTCTGGCAGGACGCCACCAGGTCGGTGTCGTCCCACCACCGGTCTGGCGAGCAAGCTTTGGTCAAAGGGCCCACATCCTTGAGAAAGGTCCCGTTATTGGCGAACAGCGCCAGGCCGTGGGCAGCCGCGACGACTAGTTCCTTACCGTCAAGGGAGGGAAGCAGCGAGCTGTTTACCGATGCAATAGCGGGCAGCGCAGCCGGGTAGACCTGCTGGGTTTCACCCGACAGGCTGAGCCGGGTCATCGAGATCACCCCGTTGGCGGCCTGTGAGGACCGCAGTAGAGCCAGGCCCATCGGCCGCGTGAACTGGTACCACTCGCCGTAGGGGTTGGAGCTCGAGCTCGTGAAACGGGAGAGGACCTTCCCGCTGGCCAGGTCGATCACCTCGACCTGTGGTTTCGGATGGGCTGCCGTGGTGGGCGTCCCGATCAGGACGCGTCGCCCGTCGCCCGACCAGTCGTACAGCTGGTACAGCGACGGAGCTGGCAGGGTGGCGATGAGGTACCGGCCGCCGTGGGGGTCGACCAGGAACAACGTGGTCTTCTGCTGCTCCCATTTTTCTATCGCCGGGCCGGGGTATACGGCGGCGTGCGGCCCCCACAACGCGACGAACCACCCCGGTCCGACGCTCTGCCAAGGGACGGCCGAGGCCGGCGCCTCGACGCCGCTCGCCACTGGAGCGCCCGCCGACATTGGCGCCCGAGCCGCCGGCGGCCGACATTGGCGCCTGAGCCGATCGCTGCCGAGATCGATGAGCTCGAGGTGTACATCCCTAGGCAGGCGATGGCGCTGATGAGGGCGGTCCCGACGCTCCTTCTTCCCATCCGGCAAGCATCCCACGTCGGGGAGACTGTAAAGGTGACCCGTTTACGCCCTGGTCGAGAGCGTCCCCTCCGATCGAGGGTGGCGTCGCGGCTCGCAGAAGCGGGTTGCGTCGCGCCGTTAGACGAGGCCGACGAGCTGATAGAGGCCGCCGACAGTGACGAGGCGCGATTGGACAGCCTCGTTGCTCGCCGGGTGGCCGGAGAGCCGCTCGCCTGGGTTACCGGGTCGGCCCGCTTCGCCGGCCATCTCGTCCGTGTCTACCCGGGGGTCTACGTCCCGCGCTGGCAGAGTGAGCCCATTGTCCGGAGGGCCGTCGAGATGCTCCCTGCTAACGGGATGGCAGCGGATCTGTGCACCGGGTCAGGTGCGATCGCAGTTGCCCTCGCACGGGCGCGGCCGACGGCACGGGTCCTGGCCACAGACATCGATCCTGCTGCGTGTGCCTGCGCTAGGGACAACGGCGTCGAGGTTTTCGAGGGCCACCTCGCGAGCCCGCTCCCTGCGGAAAATAGAGGGCTCTTCGATGTCGTGATAGCCGTGGTGCCTTACGTGCCGACCGACCAGCTTGTCTACCTGCCCCGCGACGTCCGCGAGCACGAGCCGATCCTCGCTCTGGACGGGGGCCCGGGCGGTACCCGCGTGCTCGAACAGGCCGTCTGGGCTGGCGCGGAGCTGTTGCGCCCGGGTGGCGCGCTGCTCCTGGAGCTCGGCGGAGATCAGGCCGAAGCGCTAGGCGGTGTGCTCACGGCGGCCGGGTTCGCTCCGGCGAGGCTTTTCGAGGATGACGACGGGGATGTCCGCGGGATCGAAACAACAAGGGCCAGCGGGTAGAAGAAGTGGTGGCTGCTAGAACCAGAGGCCTTGCCTGGCCGGCAGGTTCTTCTTGGCCTGGGCCCGGGCGCTCCACCAGGTGCCGAAGACGACCCGGCTAAAACGGTACCCGTAAGCGAGGTTGCCGCCCTTCCGGGTCGTGCCGCTTTCCCGCTTGTACATGGTCACGGGGACCTCTTTAACTCTGTAGCCGTTGGCGATGGTACGGATGAGCAGCTCGGAGCTCTGGTACTGCGGTTGGACGAGATCCAGGCTGGCCGCCACCTCGGAGCGCATGGCCCGCAAGCCATTGGCAGGGTCGGTGATCCGGACGCCTGTGAAGATGCTGATTATGCGGCCGAAGACGACGACTCCCCAAGCCCGCACCGAGTCGGTCGTATGGGTCTCGCCCAGCCGGCGTGACCCGGTGACAAGGTCAGCCTGGTCGGCGATCAGCAGCTCGATAAGGCGCGGCAGCTCGGCAGGGTCGAACTGCCCGTCCGCATCCGCGGTCGCGATGTAGGTTGCCCCCCGTTCGCACGCGAGGCGGTAACCGAGCTTGAAAGCGTTCCCCTGACCGGTGTTCTTAGCCAGGGTGGCCACCAGCGCCCCAGCACCGGAAGCCTCGACGGTCGTCTCATCTGTCGACCCGTCGTCGACCACCAGGACGTCGACATCGAGCCCGCAGAGCTGTGGCGGGACCGTCTTCACGACGACGCCGACCGAACCGGCTTCGTTGAGTGCCGGGATGACCACCACCACTGGGGCGCCACGGCCCGGGTGCTCAGCCAGGAACGCCCGCGCAGCCTCTTCCGTGACCGGGGCGTTTTCCCTGATTCGGGCGGATGTGGCGGCGTTCACGAAGGGGCTATCGTACAACACGGCGGGCCGCGCGCTCAGCTGCCAGTTCATCGTGCCGATCGGTTGAAGGCAACGAACGCCTTACGGGCCGGACAGCGGAGCTGTAAAAATGAGCGCAACTTGTGCGACAACCGACAAAACTAGCCAATGGGGCGAGACTTCAATAGCGGTGCCCCGGGTTGCAGTCGGACCGGACGCGACAGGTTTCGCGGACTACGCGCTGCCTAGCCCAGTCGACGGAGCAGACCTGGTCCGGTTCCTGAGGGATGCCTACGGCCCGCCTCAAACCGAGGAGGAATTGGCTGAACAGTTTGATGGCGACCTGCTCAATTTCCTTCGTGATTTCAGTTCAACCGCGCCGAGGCCCATGGTCGCAGGGATGACCAGCGGGGACTACAAGGCCCCGCGACGCGTGCTGCTATCTGAGGGCACGGGCCGCCGCCGAGCGCCTGTCGCGCTTGCGTCGCTGGCAGCCGCGAGCTCGCTGCGAGCACTTCGCCCGGCAACGGCCACCCACATCAGGGTCCCCCCCTACATAGCTGAGGGTTCCGGTCGCGGCTGGATCGTGGACAGCCAGCGCCAAGTTGCCGAAGCGGCCAGCTAAGGGGCTTTCTGAGCTACTAGCGAGGTTCGTCAGTCTCCTGCCACGCCGTCGTGTCGCAATGGTGCACAAGAGGCGAAGAGTTGGGCCGATCACTCCCCGGACAACGTGTCAGTTGGTGCCAGCGTGGAACAAGGTGCCGATCAGAAATCCGAGGCCGGCAGCGCCTAAGCCGATGACGATCATCCTCGGTCCCTGCTTCCACCAAGTACCGACTCGGGTGATGGCCGAGTAGGCGCCAACCCCGAAAAGCACCAACGCGCTGAGGACGATCGCCAGGACCAGAGCCGTGGACCGGGACAGGAACAGGAACGGGGCCAGCGGGATGAGATGGCCTACGAGCGTGGCGAGGGTGATCACGACGGAGCTGCGCACGATGTCTGCGTTCGCCACCGGCTCGAGGTGCCGCTCCTCTTCCATGATCGTCCCGAGCCACTTCTCGCGGTTCGAAGTAATGGTCGCTACCACTTGGTCGAGCAGAGGTCCTGAGAAACCCTTGCTTTTGTAGAGGTCCCGCACCTCCTCGCGCTCCATGTCCGGGTCGTCGGTGAGCGACTCCTCTTCTATGGCGCGTTGGGCCGCGTAGTAGTCGCGGTCGGCGACGGTAGACGTGTAGCCCACCGCTCCCATCGAGATCGACTCGGTTATCGCCGCAGCGAAACCGGCCGATAGCAGGACGGTCCGGTCGCCTCCTCCTGCCATGACCCCAAGAACGATCCCGAGGATGTTGACCAACCCGTCCTGGCCGCCCAGGATGACGTCGCGAAGCACGTCTTTGCCGGCGTCGTGGCGGTGGCGCCGGCGAACGGCCAGCAATGACGGGCGAGGTTGCCCCTCGGTCCCACCCTGCCCGGTCCCACCCTGCCCGGTCCCGCCTTGCCCGGTCCCGCCTTGCCCGGTCCCGCCTTGCCCGGTCCCGCCTTGCCCGGTCCCGCCTTGCCCGGCGGCGACGACCCGGCCTAGCCGGGTGACGGGAGCTTCCTTGCCAGCCTCGGGCCCGGTCACGGCCCTCCGAGCGGGTCGGTCGAGGTGACGACGTTGCGGGCCCCTACGGCGACGCAGAGGATGGCCGATTGGCAAGAAGCGCCGCCGTGCAAGTGGTTGCCTCCCTCCCCGCCGGTAAAGGTGGTCGTCCAGGCCGAGGCACCTCCGGTCGGGTCGGTCGCTCTGACGACATTGGTAGCCACGTCTTCTGCCAGGCAGTAGCTCTCGCTCAGGCAGGCCAGCGCTACCAGTGGAAGAGATTGGTCCACACGATGAACGCCCTTCCATGCGCGGACGCCGCCAGTCGGGTCGGTGGAGCTGAAAAGTATGTTCCCTGCGCTGCCGGAGGCAGCTGCCAGGCAGAGCTTTTCTGTAGGGCAAGCGACAGCGCCAAAGCTGTCGTCGTCAGCGGGAGGGTCGACGAGGTACCGCGCCCAGGCGGATGCGCCACCGGTTGGGTGTGTTGAGACGAAAAGGGCCCCGTTCCCGTCGGCAGCTACGCAGAGAGCTGCGTTCGGGCAAGATATCGAGTCGATCGTGTTCGCACCATCGATATTGACCACTTTCCATTTGGAAACTCGACCTGAGGGGTCGCTCGAGGTAACAACGTCGCCGTTGAGATCTCCCGCTGCGCAGAAAGTCGCAGTCGGGCAGGACACACCGTAAATGTACTGGTTCCCGTCCACGTCGACCCGTTCCCACTTCGAAGCGCCGCCAGTGGGCTTGGTCGAAATAATGACCGAGCCGTCGTCGTCTACTGCAACGCACAACTTTATGCTCGGGCACGCGACACCGTTGATGGCGTTGGTCCCGTCGATGTCAACCGCCTTCCACGCCGGGGCACCCGCCGGTGGGGTTCGTGGAGATGACAGCGTGCCCGTTGTTGTCTACGGCCACGCACAGGTGCGCACTGGGGCAGGAAACTGCCATAAGCCCGTTCGGGCTGGAAATCGTTGCGAGTTCCCACTTGGCCGGCTTACCCGGAGCGGTCGTCGTTGTCGTCGTTGGCGGCAGCGTCGTCGCTGTTGTCGGGGGTGGCGGTGAGGTTGACGGGGCGCTGGTCTTGTTGGCGGGACCGGAGGAACAGCCGGCTGCAACCAAACTCAGAACGAGAAGTGAAGCCACCTTGGCACGGCGCGCCCATTGACCGTTCATATGAACTGGAGATTTAAGGTACCAGTTCAGGCCATGGTGACGAGGTCAAGCAGTTCGTCGCTCCAGCTGTCTTCTGTGCCGTCGGGCATAAGCAGGACACGATCGGGCGCGAGCTCGCTCACAAATCCCGCGTCGTGGCTCACAAGTACCATGGCGCCGGGCCATTCGGACAGGGCGCGGCCGATACCTTCGCGAGAAGGGGGGTCAAGGTTGTTGGTCGGCTCGTCCAGCAATAGGCAGTTGTGGCGGCCGGCGACGAGCTGGGCCAAAGCCAGTTTGGTTTTTTCCCCACCCGAAAGAGTGGACGCATCTTGGAACGCCTTGTCGCCGATGAGGCCGAACATACCGAGCAAGCCACGCAGCTCGGTTTCGGGGGCGTCCGACTGCTCGCGCACGTGGTCGATGACCGACCGGCCGGCGAGGATGCCTTCATGTTCTTGCGCGTAGTAGCCGATCGAGACCCCTATGCCGCTGCGCCAACTGCCGTCGGTCGGTTCGGCGAGGCCGGCCAGGATGCGGAGCAGGCTGGTTTTGCCGGCGCCGTTCAACCCCATGACGAGGAGGCGCTGGCCACGCTCGACGGCGAACGTCACCTCCTCGAACACCGGTGGCCCGCCGTAAGCCTTGGCAAGACCTTCCGCTTCAATGACCACTCGGCCGGTATGCGGAGGGGCAGGAAAGGTGACCTTGTACCGCCGTTCGCGCCGTCGCGGCGCAGGGGTGGCGACCGCCTCTAGCCGGGCGACCCGCTTGTCCAGAGACTTGGCGACGCGGGCACGCTTGGCGGTCTGGTGGCGCATCGAGTCGGCAAGGTCCGAGAGGCGTTTGATCTCGGCGGACTGGTGCTCGGCCATCTTTGCCTGGCGCACCTCGTCCTTGGCGCGGGCGTCGCGGTACTGGGTGTAGGTGCCTTTGTACTCGACGAGCACGCCCTCGTCGAGGTGCATGACCCGCGTGATCGACTCGTCCAGGAGCTCGATGTCGTGGCTGACCACGAGAAGGGCGCCCCGGTAGGAGCGCAGGAAACCTACGAGCCAGCCCTTGGCGTCGCTGTCGAGGTGGTTTGTCGGTTCGTCGAGGAGCAGTACGTCGCTGCCAGCGAAGAGGATACGGGCGAGCTCGAGCCGGCGACGTTCCCCACCTGACAGGACGCCGACGGGGAGGTCGAGGCGGTCGTCGGCCAACCCGAGCCCTGCCACGAGCTGGCGCACCGCCGCCTCCGCTGCGTAGCCTCCTGCGACTGCGAAACGCTCCTCTGCCCGGGAGTAACGGTGTATCGCCCGGTCCGAAGGGTCCTCCTCCATCGCCAGGCGGAGCTTCTCCAGCCGCTCGGCGGCTTGGTCGAGCTGGCGGCCGGACAGGACATGGGCAAGCCCGGTGGCCTCGACCTCGGTGGCCAATCGCCGAGGGTCCTGGGTGAGAAAGCCCAGCTCACCGTGCGCCCGGACGGTGCCGTCGGTGGCCGGGAGCTCTCCGCTCAAGACCTTGAGGAGGCTGGTCTTGCCAGCACCGTTTCGGCCGACAAGCCCTACCTTGTCGCCGGCGCGCACAGTGAAGGACGCCTCGGACAACGTGAGGCGCCCGCCCACTTCCACGCTCAGGTTGCGGGCCTCGAGCACAACTCCATGATGGCTGGTCGGCGGGCGTTCTTAGTGATCTTGATCGCGCGGCCGCGGCCGAGAGGCTTCCCAGGTGCCGTCCGCCTTGGCCCGCTCGACCGCTGCCAGCCCCGTTGCGCTCATCCGTCCCTGGGTCATGAGCCGCTCTGCGAGCACCACGTTGTTCGCCGACCAGGCACTCTTGTACCGCCTCGGCGTGAAACGTTGCCGATATGTGAGCTCGTCCCGCCGCCCGACCTGGCCGTCAACCCAGCCGTAGCAGACGGCTTCCTCGAGAGCCTGGTCGTACGTGAGGTTCGTGGGCCCGGCCATTGCTTCCTCTACTTTTTTCGCCAGGACTTTCTTTGCCAGGACCAACCAGACCCCCGGCATGGAGCCATGGTTGGAACCCAGCCACCTATGCCACTCGGCCAGGTCGGGGACGAGCAGCTCGGGCAGCTCGGTAGCCATCAGAGCCAGCTTGCCAGTTGGCCGAGCCGTCCCGCACGCTCTCGCGCCGTCCCGCAAGGGCGCGTGCGGGCACCGCCAGTGACCGTGGCGTAATCTGGCGTCCGTGCCGTCGTCTACCTTCAGCGAGCTCGAGCCCGTAGTGGCCAAGCTCCTCGACCGGCATTTGGCCGCTGCCCGCGAGTGGTTCCCACACGAGCTCGTGCCGTGGGACCGAGCCTCTGAGATCGTCCCGGGCGTGCCATGGGACCCGTCCCTGGGGGCAGGGCTGACTCCGGGTGCCCGTAGCGCCATCTTCGTCAACCTGCTTACCGAGGACAACCTCCCCTACTACACCACTGCGCTCTCGTCGGCTTTCGGGGAGCACGGCGCGTGGGGTGAATGGATGTGGCGTTGGACAGCCGAGGAGGGTCGCCACTCCATCGTCCTGCGGGACTGGGTGACCGTCTCGCAGCTCATTGACCCCGTGGTGATGGAGCGAGGCCGCATGCAGCAGGTGTCGAGCGGTGTGGCGCCGGACCCCTGGTCCTCGGCTCTGGGCCCCTCGGCTCCGGCGGCGACCCTGGTATACGTGTCACTCCAGGAGCTGGCAACACGGCGTGGCACATTTCAACACCGCCAAGGCGCTCGACGACACGGCGGGTTACGAGATCATGAAGCGAGTCGCAGCCGACGAGAACCTCCATTTCCTGTTCTATCGCGACCTCTCCACAGCGGCCATGGAAGTGTCGCCTTCCGAAATGGTTATTGCGGTGGAGCGCGTGGTCAAAACGTTCAACATGCCGGGCACCGGGATCTCCGGGTACCACGAGCACACGGTTGCGATTGCCGATGAAGGCATTTACAGCCTTCTTATTTTCCACGACCAAGTGCTTGTCCCGACGTTGCGCGCCTGGCGCGTGGAACAGCTGACGGAGTTGACCTCGGAGGCGTCCGAGGCTCGGGACCGCCTTTTGGCTCACGTCCAGCGAGTGAACCGGATAGCCAATCGACTCGAAGAGCAGCGGTTGGAGAAGCTTTCAGAAGCGCCAGCGTCTGCCAACTAGGAACATGCCGGCCAGGCTGAGCAAGCCGAACCCCCACAGCTCTGGGTACCACTGGAAGCCGGTATAACGGAAAACGATGTCGTGCCTGCCGGGTGCGAGGTTCACGCCAACGAGAGCCGGGGCCAACATTTCGGTCCGTGTGGGCCGGCCGTCGACCCATGCGTGCCAGCCCGGGTCGTAGGCGACCGAGAACACCAGTGTGCCGGGCTTGTCCATCGTCACCTCGGTGCTGTAAGAGCCTTCCGGCGGGCTGGCCTGGACGCTGTCGACCGTCCCCGGCGAGGCGACGCCCATTGCCGCCTGTAACGCCGAGACCGCCGGCGCCGGCGGCGGGCTCGAACCGGGCCATTTCACGGCCCAGTCCTGGTCGTCCTGCAGCTCCTGCAGGAACATCAAGGATTCGGAGCCGATGTCTGCCCGGTCGGCAGAAAGGGTGCCTGTGACCTGTACCAGGTCGATATAGCTGTTCGAGGCTATTACCCACAGCGAGTAGTTGCCGTCGACAAGGGCCCTTTGCGCTGGGACGGGGGCAGCCATGCCTGTTGGCAAAAGCATATAGCGCACACCGAAAAGGGAATAATCCGCGGGATTGTCCTCGTCGAACTCAAGCTCGGGGTCCAGCATCAACGAAAGGCTCGGTAGCGTATACGCCATTTCGTCGATGTCCTGGGTCTCGATGTACTTGTAGACCTGTACGTACCCGACGGTGAACTCCTGGCCCCAGTTAATGAACTGGCCGGCGAAGGTCCGCCCGCCTCCATGGTCCTTTATGTAGCGGAGCAAAGGGCCTATCTCGGCGCCTTGGGTCGAGTCTGCACCCCGCTGGTAGGAAATCGCAGCCGCATTGCGTTGGTCGTACTGGGAGACGGCCCTCGCACCCGGCCAGAAGCACGCGGCCGAACCGGCGGCGACTGCCGAGAGCGCTGCAAAGCGCGCTCGGCGGGACCTCGCTAGCGCGGTAACTGTCAAGTCGCATGCGTGCCAGACTGCCACTATCGCTATACCGGCCAGGTAGAGCCCGGCGAGTTGGCTCCCCATCGTGAAGCGGCGGAAGTACAGGTCTGCGTGTCCCGGGACCAGGTCTGCAAGTGGGCCCCAGGTGGTTGTTCCGAAGCTGAGCAATAGGCTCGCCACGAATAGGGCGAGCAGAGCGCGCATGAGCGGTTCCCGTCGCCACCTCACGACAGCCAGTGCGGCCCCCAGGAGCACTGCGACGGTGATCGCCGGGATGGCGTGGCGCGCATCGAAGATCCGACCGGTCAACAACCAAATGACCTCTTGGCGCGCACCGTAGCCCCTCACGTACCCAGTCGTCGCTAGCTCCTGGTTGATCGCTGACCACCTGGTGAACAAAATGAGGGGAACGATCACCCAGGCCGCAGCCGCCAACGATGCGACGAAAAGGACAGCTGCACGCCCAAGCCTGCGCAGGACCGGCCCTTGTGCCACCAAGGCGAAAACGACGACCCCAAGGAAAGCGAGGTCGCCGCTCATGAAATGAAGTGCCACCGTCAAGCCGGTCAGTCCTCCCGCGACCCAGAGGTAGCGCGCGTCGCGCATCGCTCTCCAGCTTGTCGCCCACGCGAAGGGCAAAGCCCAGGAGCCCACGAGCTGGGTCCAGAGCTCGGCACCACCCATCCACAGGTAGGCACCCCGCTCGTAACCGACGCCGGTGACGCTCACGACGAAAGGCGATAAGAGCGCCGCAATGGCGGCGGCTGTCCTCGTTAGGCCGAACAGCCTGGCGGAGGAGTAGATGACAAAGGGCCACAGGGACAACAGCAGGTAGACCGACCACTGAAAGGCGGTGTCCGGTCCCACGACCGCACCAGCAAGCCCAGTTAGCACCGACCCAAGGCTCTGGTAGTGAAGGTACTGGGCGGAGCCGAGGCCGATATAAGGGAACCATGAGGTGTACGGGTCCTTGCCGGCGGTGATCACGCTGCTCGCGTACCGGGCCATCATTTCGTGCACGGAGCCGTCAAACAGCCATGCGACAGGCAGCACCGTCGCGCGAAGGCTCCAGAGGTTCCAAGCAACGACCGCCGCCACAGCCAACAAGGGAACGGGGAGTTCGCGCCCGAAGCGGGCGAGCTTGCTCGTTATCGCGGAATGGTTAGCAGCATATATCAGCGACGTGAGCCCAACAGAGCTCGCCGGTTCCCCGGGAGGGGATCCTGGGCCGGGACGTCAGCTACGAGCCTTCATCCGCTCTTCGTCGCGCATCAGGTTGCTCTCGCTGAACCGGCCGGTCGCAATCAGGTGCTCGAGGCCAGTCGCCGGGACGGCCGCCGAGAACAGGTACCCCTGCCCCCAGGCGCACCCAAGGTCGCGCAAACAGGCCTGCTGGTTCGTCGTCTCGACGCCCTCGGCGATCACGATGACGCCCAGGTTCTTTCCGAGTTGCACGATCGTGCGTACGAGTTCTGTAGTGCGGTCGTCTAGGCCCAGCCCTGCGACGAAGCTCTTGTCGATCTTGAGGGCGTCTATGGGCAAACGGTGGAGCGCCTGCAGGGACGAATAACCCGTGCCGAAATCGTCGACGTGGACCTGAAGGCCGCGCGCGTGGAGTTCGTGGAGCACTATGAGGGCGCGTTCCAAATTGTCGATTATCACGCCCTCTGTTATCTCAAACGCTAGGCGTTCAGGCAGCACACCACTTTCTGCCAACACGAGGTCGAGATGGTCGAGCAAGCGCGGGCTCCAAAATTCCCGGTTCGAGAGGTTCAGGCTGACACGTACGTCGGTGCCCAGGAGTTCCATAGCGTTCCAAAGTGTTAATTGGCGGCAAGCCTCCGCCGCGACCCACCGCCCCATCGGCACTATCAATCCCGAATCCTCGGCTACTTGCAAGAACTCGAGGGGGGTGACAAGGCCGCGCAGCGGATGGCGCCACCGGACGAGGGCCTCGAGGCCCATTACCTCGCCAGTGCCGATGTGCACCACAGGCTGGTAGTGAAGCTCCATCTGGCTGCTGTCCTGGCCACGCTTTTCGATCGCTTGGCGCAGCTCAGTCTCGGTCTTCAGGCGTGCCATAGCGGTCGCGTGCATCGACGAGTCGAATATGGCGTATGTCCCCCGGCCGTCCGACTTTGCCCGGTACATTGCGATATCGGCGTCGCGTAACACGTCCTCGGGACGGTCGTAGCCCGTCGAGCTCATTGCAACGCCGATGCTGGCGGTGACGACGATCTCGTGGCCGTCCACGTCGTAAATGGCGCCCAGGTTCTCGAGGAGCCTGCGGACGACTGCCTTAACCGTGGGAGCGTCGGGGATGTCGAGCAAAAGCACAGCGAACTCGTCCCCTCCGAAGCGCGCCGCGGTGTCAGCCTCTCGCAGCTGGGCGCGAATGCGGTCCGCTACCTGGACGAGCAGGTTGTCGCCCATCTGGTGGCCCAGGCTGTCGTTCAGGATCTTGAACCCGTCGAGGTCGAGCCAGAGCACCGTGTAGGTGTGGTTGCTCCTGCGCTTGGAGTTGGCCAGCGCCTGGGTCAGGCGGTCCAGGAAAAGCGTTCGATTGGGCAGGCCAGTCAGGCTGTCGTAAAGGGCTTGTTGGCGCAGCCGCTCTTCGAGGAGGCGACGCTCAGTGATGTCGGTGAGGGAGCCGACTATGCGCGTTGCAGGCCGGCCGAGGCCCGGCACTGCCAGGCCCCTGCACAACAGCCACAGGTAGCCACCGTCGCTCGACTTGACGCGGTGCTCTTGGAGGATCGAAGCCTGTTCGCCGAGTTTCAAGCCGACGAGTTCGGCCATGAGGGCGGGACGGTCCTCGGGGTGCACCCGGTCGAGCCACTCCTCAGGGCTGGTGCCGATGGCTTCCTCTGTATAGCCGAGCATTTCGCTCCAGCGTGCCGAGTAATAAACAGTTCCTTTGTCGAGGTCCCAGTCCCAGAGGCCGTCGTTGGCCGCTCGGGCAGCCAGTGCGTACCGCTCCTCGCTCTCTCGCACTGCCTGGGCCATTTCTCGCTCACGTCGGTACGACAGCGCCAGTTGCTCGCCTCGCTCGTGAAGCTGTTGGCTACGTTCGCGCAGCGACTGCAACACGTACTGGTAGTCGAGGGCCTCACTGAGCAGGGCCTCCCACTGGAAATAGGTGTCCTGGCCGAGGAAGCCCGTGTCGAGCGGGACCGCCACCGACAGGATCCCCCAGTCAATGTCCTCGCTCGTCACCGGGAAGTGCATCAGGACATTACCTTGGCCGGCCATCTGGAAAAGCTCTACCGGGGGGAAGGCTTCGACCCGGTAGGACGTCGTGCTCATTGTGAACGGACGACCTCGCGAATCGAACGTGCCGACCACTTCGAGCTCGGGCCTGCCGGGCTCGCCTGTGCGCTGTGGCCCAGGCTCAGGGCCCTGGCTTTCGGAGACGTGCCCGTCGGCGCCGACCCTTCGCAAGTCGAGGTTCGATTTTGTAGCGCTGGCGTGCTCGTCGTCCCGGCTGGCGTCGGAGCCGTCCGCGTCGCTCTTCCACAGCGCCAGTACGCCGGCGATCGCTTTAGTGCGCCCGAGCCACCCGAGCGCGCGCGGGTCAGCTTCATGGCTCCGGAGCAGGTCGAGGCTGATTTCATGCTCGTCGCGGATTGCCTTGCGAAGCTCGTAGTACGCGTCGTTGCGCTCGTTTAGCAACGCTTTTGAAAGGCCGAGCCGCACTTCGGCCCAGCAGTTGTTGAGCCTCGCGAGAGCCTCCTGGTCGCCCGGGCCTGCGGCGTCGTTGAGCTGCGAGCTGAACTGGTTGGCAAAGTTCAAAATGGCGTCGAAGGTTTCCTGGCTAGGAGCGAGCTTGTACAGCTCCTGGCAAGCCTGCCCAAGTTTGACCAGCTGGTCGGGGTTGACCTCGCCTACGGCGGCCTGGCGAAGGGTGCTCTCCAAATCGGCCACATGCCTGGTGACCTTTTCCGCCGGGAACGCGTGGCCCGGAGCGGTCCGCGGCGACACGATCTTGTGTAGGGCCTGGGTGAAGATAGCGACTGGGTCCCGCCGCTGCTCGTCCGATGTAACGTCCCGGCTCAGCGGCCTGACGGCGCAACCGCAGCTCTCGCGAGCGATGAATGAGCCGTCGACGACATGGTGGCCAGCGCTCACCGTCTCACCGGCGACCATCTGCATGATCAAGCGAGCCGCCTGCTCGCCCATTTCCTCCAGGTTTTGCGAGACGCTCGAGAGGCTCGGCGACAGCGAACTGACGCCAGGCATGTCGTCGAAACCCGTGATTGCCTGGTCGTTCGGCAAGACGTAGCCGGCTTCCTTCAGAACTGACATGATGCCCGCGGCGTTGAGGTCCGTCGCTGCCACCACGGCCGTCGAGGGGAGGCCGGCAGCAAGCATGGCCTCCGCTGCTCGGCGTCCCGCGAACTCGTGGTTGTCCTCGATGTCGTACATGAGAGCGGGGTCAGGTTCTATCCCGTGCGCCAAGAGGACGTCGTGGTAGGCGGCGTACCGCTCGCTGACGTCGTACTGCTGCATGCTGCCGGCAAAAGCTATCCGTGTGTGGCCGTGCTCCAGGAGGTGCTCCACGGCTCGGCGGATACCGCCTTGGTTGTCGGGCAGGACGGCCGGGTACGAAAAGCCGGGCTCCGCGTGGCCGAGGGCAACCACCGGCTTGCCGGCGCCCCGGAGCTTTTCGAGGTACCCGAGGGAGATCGCGTTCGCGATGGTCACGAAGCCGTCTATGCGGTCCCATCCCAGGTGGGGGAGGTCCTCGATGACGAGTTCTCTGTGGTAGCCGGAGCTGAAGGCTGCCGTCGATATGGCCGTGAGCCGCCCCCCGGCGGCAGATACTGCTTGGTTAACGGCAGAAATGAGCGAGCCGTAGTAGTAGCCCGCCATCAGCGGCGACAAAATCCCGATCGTCGGACCTTCCAAAGCGGCTCCTAGCGCTGCGGTGGGGGAGGTTAGGCGGCGCCTCGCTTGGTTGTATATATCGTCTGGAGCCGTCCACGGTTGAATAGGACACTAAAAGACCAGGTCACAGGGTCCCTCGACTGGCTCGCCAAGGCCGCTAGGGAGCGTTTTGGCGCTCCCGACGCCGGTGGGCGGCGGCAGGCTTCCAGCGGCCCGCCCCTCCGGCGGGAGACCGGCCGGCGGGTGACCGGTCGCGCGCGGCGGCTTACCCGGAGCAAGCGACCGGGCTGACCGGCCCGCCGCTCGTGTCGTTGTCAGTCAGCGTGCCCGTACGACGCGATCTCTGCGAGCTCTTTGGCGCTGAGCTCGCGAGGAGCTTCGCCACGCTCTGATTTTGCCTTATAGACGTGTTGACGGATCCCTTCGACGACATCTGGGTTCGCGAGCGTCGTGATATCTCCCACGTCGGCGAAGTTGGAAATGCTTGCGATTACCCGACGCATGATCTTGCCGGAGCGTGTTTTGGGCATGTCGGGGACGATCCAGACGTTCTTCGGCCTGGCGATCTTGCCGATCTGGGTCTCGATCGCCGCCTTGACCTTGTCTTCGATCTGTTGGCTTGCCGGCACCCCGGGCTGGAGCGCCACGTACATTTCGACCACGCGGCCGCGCACTTCGTCAATTACAGGCACGGCAGCCGCTTCGGCCACCTCGGGCACAGTTAGCACCGCAGATTCGAGCTCTTTGGTCCCGAGCCTGTGCCCGGCGACGTTGATCACGTCGTCGATACGGCCGAGGATCCGGTAGTAGCCGTCCGCCGATTGCAGTGCTCCGTCACCGCATAGGAAGGGCCAATCGTGCCAGTCCTTGCTCGATTTATCGTGGCAGTACTTGGCGTAATAGGTTTGCACGAAGCGCTCTGGTTGGCCCCAGACAGTTTGCATTATCCCGGGCCACGGGTTGCGCATACAGATGTTGCCGGCGCTGCCGCTGCCCGCTTCGACAGTCTTGCCATCCTCGTCGTATATGACGGGGTAGATCCCGAGCGCAGCAGGGCCGCAACTGCCTGGTTTCATGGGCTTGAGCGCGGGCAGGGTGCTGCCGAGAAAACCCCCTGTCTCGGTCATCCACCATGTGTCGACGATCGCAGCCTCCCCCTTGCCCACCGAGTCGTAGTACCAGCGCCAGACCTCTGGCTCGATGGGCTCGCCGACCGTGCACATCAACTTGAAGTGGTAGTCGTACTTGGCTGGCTCATCGTGGCCGAGCTTGCGCAACATCCGGATTGTCGTTGGGGCAGTATGGAAAATATTGACCCCGAGGCGTTCGGCGATCCTCCAGGGGCGTCCCGGGTCTGGGCTGGTCGGTGCTCCCTCGTAGAGCACGCTCGTAGTCCCGAGGGCGAGCGGCCCGTAGACAATATAGGAGTGACCAGTGATCCAGCCGATGTCGGCAGCGCACCAGTAGGTGTCTTCGGGATGGATGTCGAGGTAGTACTTGGAGGTGCCGGCGACGTAGGAGAGATAGCCGCCCGTCGAGTGCTGGGCACCCTTGGGCCTCCCGGTCGTGCCGCTGGTGTACATGAGGAAAAGGGGTGCCTCTGCGGGCATTGACACCGGCGGTACAACCTTGCGGAGGTAGTCGACGATGACCTCGTCCACGAAATAATCGCGGCCTTCCACCATCGGAGTTTTTGAAAGGTACTGGCCCGCGTGCCTCCTCCACACGAGGACCTTCTCTATTTCGGCTCCCTCTTGCTTAGCTACGGCCACGGCCTCGTCGGCCTTGGCCTTGTGGTCGATCCATTTCCCGTCCCGGTAGTAGCCGTCGATTGTCACGAGCACCCGGCTACCCGAGTCGGCGATGCGACCGCCACAGGCGGCGCCCGAGAAGCCCCCGAAGACCTCGGAATGGACGACTCCGAGGCGAGCGCACGCCAGCATGGACACTGGCAGGTCGGGGACCATCGGCATGTGGAACGTGACCCGGTCCCCGCTCCGGAGGCCGCAGAAGCCCGACAGCATGGCTGCCAGCTCGTTGACCCGGTTATACAACTCGCGGTAAGTAATCGTCCTGGTTTCTTCGGCTTCAGGCTCTGGCACCCAGATGAAGGCGGCCTTGTTGGACTGTGTCGCCAGATGCCGGTCAATGCAGTTGTAGGACGCGTTGAGACGCCCTCCCACGAACCACTTCCAAAACGGTGGGTCGCTAGTGTCCAGCGTCGTGTGCCAGTCCTGGTCCCAGTCCAGCAGTTCTGCGTACTCGCGGAAGCACTCGGGGAAATGGTCCTCGGTGAACCGGTCGAATATCGACGGGTCCGAAGCATTGGCTTGGCCTATAAAAGCGTGCAGGCGGGTAGAAGTACTCCTCCTCCCGCCAATGGACCGCTATCTGGGCCTCGGTCGCCGAAGCCCCGGTCTCCTCTTTGTCGTTAGCCATGGACCACCGCCCTTTTGTGACGAACTTCAGAGCGGATGGTACCAGTACGGTGTGCCTTGGGGCCGCGCTAGTGTGCGGTGGTGCCGCAGCCCGACGATGGGGACGTGCTGAGGCTTGTCCCGACGGCCATGGCCGCAGGCGGTGCAGCGGTCGCACGGGAACCAACGGGCCGAGTGGTGCTGGTCGACGGAGCCTTGCCCGGGGAGACAGTCGACGCCGTGCTCACCGAGGAACGCTCGAGCTATGCCCGCGCCCGCGTCACCGCGGTCCTCGAGGCCTCGCCTGATCGAGTCTCCCCGCCGTGCCCACATGTTGCCCGGGGCTGTGGGGGCTGCGGCTGGCAGCACGTTTCCCTGGAGGCCCAGCGCCGCTACAAGACAGAGGTGGTCTCTGAGGCCCTCGAGCGCATCGGCGGGGCCGCGGGGACCGAAGTCATCCCGGCCCCGCCGGCGAGCCTGGCTGGCTACCGCACCACGCTGCGCCTCACGTCCGACGGCGCTCGGCCCGGCTATCGCCGGCACCGTGGCCACGAGGTCGTCCCGGTCGACAGTTGCCTGGTGGCACACCCCTTGCTGGCCGAGTTGCTGGCAGTGGGCGATTTTGGGGAGGCGACCGAGGTCACGCTGCGCTGCGGCGCCCGCACCGGCGAGCGCCTCGCCGTTCTCGGCCCGAGCTCTGGAGGCGCCTCTTTGCCAGGCCCGGTCCGCGTGATCGGTGAGGATGAGCTCGCAGCAGGCCGCCGAGCTTGGATATTCGAGGAGGTGGGGGGCAAGCGCCTGCGGCTGTCGGCGCAATCGTTCTTCCAGGCAAGCCCCGAAGGAGCTGAGGTGCTGGTCAGCCTTGTCGGCTCGGCAATCGCGGGAGCTCCCGACGGGCTACTGGTAGATGCCTACGGAGGCGTCGGCCTCTTCGCTGCGACCCTTGGCGCAAACCGTCCGGTGACGCTCCTGGAGTGCTCGGCGTCAGCAGCGGCCGATGCAAGGGTCAACCTTCCGGCCGCTTCGGTCCGGCTTATCGACGTCGCCAGATGGCGGGCCTCAAAGGCGGCGGTCGTTGTCGCGGACCCCCCGAGGGCCGGCCTTGGCGCTGCCGGTGTGGCCGCTCTTGTCGCGAGCAGAGCAAGCCATCTCGCGCTGGTCTCGTGCGACCCGGCCTCCCTTGGGCGGGACGCGGCCCTGCTGCGGGCTAAAGGGTTCAACCTGGAGTGGGCAGCGCTCGTAGACATGTTCCCCGGCACACCTCACATCGAAGTGGTCAGCCGCTTCGTCCGTTAGTAACGATAATCACCAGGCTTGTAGGGGCCTTCTACGGGCACGCCGATGTAGGCGGCCTGGCTTTCCGATAGGTGGGTCAACTTCGCCCCGAGTTTGCCGAGGTGCAACCGGGCTACTTTTTCGTCGAGGTGACGGGGCAGGACGTGAACGCCGATCGGGTAGCGCTCAGTGTGGTTGAACAGTTCTATCTGGGCGAGGACCTGGTTGGTGAAGCTGGAGGACATGACAAAGCTCGGGTGCCCGGTGGCACATCCCAGGTTTACCAATCGTCCCTCGGCGAGAACGATCACCGCATGGCCGTCGGGGAACTCCCAAACGTCCACCTGAGGTTTCACCTCATGGCGCGAAATGCCCGGGTAGCGAGCTAGGCCGGTCATGTCTATCTCGTTGTTGAAATGACCGATATTGCAAACGATCGCGTTGTGTTTCATTTGGGCGAGGTCTTGGGCCGTTATCACGTCCTTGTTGCCGGTGGCGGTGACGAAGATGTCGCCCGTCGCCACCACGTCTTCCAAGGTCACGACCTGGTAGCCCTCCATGGCAGCTTGGAGCGCACAGATGGGGTCTACCTCGGTTACCACGACACGTGCTCCCTGGCCGCGTAGGGACTGGACGCAACCCTTGCCGACGTCGCCGTAGCCACATACGACAGCCACCTTGCCAGCCACCATGACGTCGGTCGCCCGGAATATCCCGTCGACCAGTGAATGGCGCACGCCATAGAGGTTGTCGAACTTGCTCTTTGTGACTGAATCGTTGACGTTCATGGCAGGGAAGAGCAACGCCCCGTTCGCGGCGCGCTGGCGCAGCCGGTTTACGCCGGTGGTGGTCTCTTCGCTAACCCCTCTGATGCCAGCCGCCATTTTCGTCCACATCCCCGGCCGCGAGCGGAACGTCTTTTGGAGCGTTGCGGTGATGATCCCGTGCTCCTCGCTGTCGTCTGGGCCGAGGTCGGGTACCTTGCCTTCTCGCTCGGCCTGCACTCCCAAGTGCACAAGCAAAGTGGCATCCCCACCGTCATCGACGATCATGTTGGGGCCGTCGTGCGCCGGCCAGGACAGTGCCTGTTCGGTAGCCCACCAATACTCCTCCAAGCGTCTCGCCTTTCCAGGCGAAAACAGGGACCCCGCTCTGGGCTATCGCGGCCGCTGCGTGGTCTTGGGTCGAGAAAATATTGCAGCTGGCCCAGCGCACCTCGGCGCCAAGGTCGCGCAGCGTCTCGATCAGTACGGCGGTCTGAACCGTCATGTGCAGGGAACCACTGATACGGGCCCCGGCGAGAGGGCGCTGGCCCGCGTACTCCTGCCTCAGGGCCATGAGCCCAGGCATTTCCACTTCGGCCAGGTTGATTTCTCGCCGGCCGAAGTCGGCTACCGAAATGTCGGCGACGCGGTAGTCGGCCTTGTTAGGAGTCTCGGAAAGCTGAGACGTGGACATAGGGCTCCTTTGCTGAACCTGCGCGCTAGCGCGCCGAAAACGACCGTTTTGAAGGCCGGGGCCATCGAGCCCTTCCCCAGCGGGTCAGCCGGACGCGCATCCTACTTCCCGTCGGAGCGCTCGCGGGGCAATGGCCGTCCGGGCAGTTGTCGGGCCATGGCCCGAAGGTGCCTTCGGCGCGGCGCGGCCCAAAGGGTGCCACGCGTTCGGCGACCAGCTCGCGCACCATGCTGACGAAGGAAGGGGTCGTGCTCACCGTTGCAGCGCGCACGAAGTGAACGCCCTTTTCCCTGGCTACAGCCGCAGCCTCGATGTCGAGGTCGTACACGACCTCCATGTTGTCGCAGGCGAAGCCGATCGGGACCACGACGATTGCGCCGGCTGATGAGGCCCGGATCGCGTCGCAAACGTCGGGACCGAGCCAAGGCGAGCTCGGGCTCCCGGAGCGGCTCTGCCACACGAGTTGCCACGACTTGACACGAGCGCCTTCGGCAGCGAGCCGGGCGGCCTCGGTGACATGGTCCACGTAGGGGCTGTTCTGCGCGAGCGCAACGGGGATGCTGTGCGCACTGAAGAGCACTTCGACCCCTCCGGTGCCGGCGGAGCGGGCTTCGGGGCCATCGGCGCTGCTCTCACCCGCCCCGGCGAGGGCCGCCCTCAGGTTGCAAACCTCGAGTGCCATGGCGAGGTGGGACGCCCACGGCCCCACCCAGCCCGGGTGGTTGTAATAGAGCCGCAGTTTCTCCACGCGTGGTGCCCGCGGCCCCACCTTTGCTTGGGCCGCCGCAATGTCGTCGAGGTACTGCCGGCAGCTGCTGTAGCCCCCGTAGGCCGAAGTCACAAACGCCAGGGCCCGCTCGACGCCGTCATCGCGCATCTGGGCGAGCGTGTCTTCCAACAAGGGGTGCCAGTTACGGTTCCCCCAGTAAATCTCGAGCGAAGTGCCGGCCAGTTCGGTCCGCAGCGCCTCGAGCAGGGCTCTGCACTGCGCCGGGAGGGGGCTCACCCCGCCGGCCGCGTAGTAGTGCTCGGCGACCTTGTCGAGCCGGCTCTCGGGGACATCGCGCCCCGCCGTCACGCGCCTCAAAAACGGCTTCACGTCCTCTGCTCGTTCCGGGCCGCCGAACGACACCAGGAGCAATGCTTGGTACCCGTCCATTCCTGCGGACCCTAGCGCGCGTCGGCGAAGGCCCGGCGTCGCCTACTTCTCAGCAGGGGCCACCTGGGACGGGACCTGGCCCTCTGGTTCACCCAGCAACGCTGTAGACAGATCGTTGCTGTGCGCCCCACTCCGCACATTGCCCGAAAGTCGGCTCCCATATGTCCACGTGGTCGCCGACGATCGCCCCACCGGTGTCGTCCGCAGTCCTAACGCCAACGCCGTCGACATAAATCTGCGTGCCGAGCGGGATCACTCCCGGGTCGACAGCCGCACTTTGAGGACCTGCCATTGCCCCGCTCTTGGTGAGACCGCTGAGGTCGTAGCAAGTGACGAGGAAATTGCCTAGGAAATTGAGATGCCGGCTCGGGGCGCTCGGTCCCATCGTGACCACCACATAACCGGCCCCGTTAGGCGTCGGTGCAAGAGCACTGGCCTTTACCCCGGGCCCAGTCGACGCCGAGCCGAGGTTTTTGGCCGCGCCGTAACCGTGCACGCTCCCGCCGGCAGCGAGGAGCCAGTAACCCTGTGCGGGCCCTGGCGAAGCTGCGATGGCGGTCACTGTCAAGTGTTGATGCAAAAGCGACCCGTGGGCCCTCGCGTCCCCGAAGCCGAACACGCCTCCGGTGGCCGTTGCCAGCCAGTAGCCGTGGCCGCTTGGGGAAGCAGCGATGCCAATTACTGGTTGTTTTAGGACGGTATTGCCGAGGGACCCGTAATACCGGGCGTCCCCGAAACTATAAATTCCACCATCAGCCGTCGCCAGCCAATATCCTCGCCCATCGGGCAAAGAAGCTATCCCGACCACGTTCGCCTTCAAATCAGCCTTGCCGAGCGACCCGTAAAACTTGGCATCGCCAAAGCTGAAAACGTCGCCGTCCTCAGAAGCCAACCAGTACCCGTCGCCTGACGGAGTACCTGCTATCCCGGCCATTTGCCTCGCAGCGGTGGTCAGTTGCCAGGGAGCCCAAAAAATGTGCGTCGCCATAGGAAAACACGGCACCGCCGGAACCTAAGGCCCAGTACCCTCGCCCGTACCCCGCCAGCGTGATGCCGACGATGTCGCGCGTGTGCTCGCTCGGCGCTCCTAGAAAGGTGGCGTCCCCGAAAGCAGCGATCGAACCCGGTGCTGCCAGTCTGACCATCGCAGGCCTCGGCGATTTCGTGGCCAACCGGGGATGGTAAAACCCGTCAAAAGGGTACTCCACACCATCAAAAGGGTAATCAGTACCGCCAAAATGGTAGTCAGTACCGCTAAAAGGGTAGGCGGCACGCGCCAAAATGATCGAGGGCCGCTCGGACTGGTTGGTGAGCGCGGCTAAAAGCCGTGAGCGCGACCGACGATGTCGTGATGCGGGCCGACCTGTGCGGCAGCGTGCCTCGGAGCGGGCTGGGAGCAGCCATCTCGGTCGGCCGCGTACCCGGGCCCAGGTGCGGCAATGGCGGTAGGGACGCCCAGCATGGTGATCGCGGCCAACGGCAGGGAGAGCGTGGCCAAGACGGTCGAGGAGGTCCGCAGGGTGCCGACAGGGCGGAGATGGCGCGGGCGACGACGGACGTACCGTGTTTGGCGGTCTTGGCGAAAATGGAGCCCCGTAGCCGTGGTTTTGCCCAGCCACGCCGCATGAGCTGGACTTTTAGCTGGTCCGCAAGCAGGTTGGCCGGCGCCTTTCGGCGGTGCGCCGTGGCGAGCGGGTTCGGCGCGTAAATGCGTAGGTTGGTGACGTCGGACCATTCAGTCTCCTTGGTCGCGTGCCATCTGCCCGCCGCTCAGTCTTCGGTGGGAGGTACCAGCTACGAGCAGGAAATAGGCACGTGGCCCCGCGAGCAAATAACCCGGACGGGACGATTGCTTTCAGGCAACTTCGGCCCCCGGTACCCGGCTCTCCCGACCACGGTGAAGAACTTCGGTACTTGATGCCATCTGAAAGCGGTTGTTATTGAATCCCTTACATTAGGGTACGTTTTGGCTCTAAGTCAAGCCCGCGTGCATTTTCGTGTGCTGAGCAGCGGTGTCAGGGGTTTCGCTAACTACAGTTTTGGGCACAGGAGTTGCATGTCGTGATATTTGACGCGCACAAAGTGGGCACCCGAAGCGATTGCGTGGCGGGCGGCGTAACGTTGCGGCTCGGGCCCGGTTTCTGAAGGGCCGTGAGGGCGCGGAATGACTCTGGGCGCGCTGTGGTCGCCACTGGGCAGCGATGTCGTCCGAGCGGCGCCGACGGCTGCGGCGCGCAGCCAAAGCCCCCCGCCGCCGGCGTGCCCGCCGAGCGAGAAGGCTCGGGCCCGGGGTGGTCCAGCGGGACGCCCGAAGGCAGGGCCGCTGACGTCCGCCAGGCCCGTGCCTGCGGCCCACCCCGGCCTGCGCGTGCGGCCCGCCCGGGAGGCTTGAGGCTCTGGCGGAACGGGTCAGGTGCGGCGGGGGAGCCGGAAATGGGCGAACCGGCCCGGCGTTTTGGGCGACCGTCAGGTGCTGACAGTGGCGGTAGGTGTCTTTTGGGGTAAAAGGGCACTTAGACGCCCAGTTGCTGCACTCGCTATGCCCCTCGAGTGTCATATGATTGTTTACATGACTGAGACCGGGGAAAGCGTGGTTGGGGCAGGCGTTGACGCAGCGGAGAGCGCGATCAACGACGACGCCGTCGATGGGGAGCTGGTTACCAGCGCCGTCGAGGTGGCCGAGGCCTGGCTAGCCCAGCTTTCTGACCAGATCGCAGTGCCTGCCTCGGACGTGCAGGACCATCTACTGGACCTGTGGGGCGTCCTGGACGAAGGCCCGGCTCGGGAAGAGGTCGAGCGTTGGCTCACAGAGACGCTTCGTCGCAACCTGTATTCGGTCTCGGACATCAACGAGCGGCTCGAAACCTTCCTGCCCGTCGGCTGAGCTCTGGCCGCTGTTGCGGGCTGGTTCGCGCTAGCCGATGACCTCGGTGAGAGGGCGTGGCCCGCAGCCGGTAATGCCTGGTGAGACCGCTGTCGACGCGGCTGTCCGGGCGGTGCGGGAGGCTGGAGGGCGCGCCACCGTCGCCTTGCGTTGTGTCGTCGCCACCCTGGTAGACGCTGAAGGCCACCGCAGTGCCGAGGAGATCGTCACTGTCGTTGCCGGAGAGTACCCCGACATCAGCGAGAGCACCGTCTACCGCACCCTCGAACGCCTCGAAGAACTTGACATCGCCTATCACGTTCACCTGGGCCACGGGCCGTCCCAGTGGCATTTGGCTGGCTGGCGGTCCCACCAGCACCTCATCTGCCACAAGTGCGGTGGAGTGATCGAGGTCGCTCCCGGGCTGTTCGAACCGCTCGTTCACGAACTGGAGACGCGTTACGGTTTCCACGCCGATGTTGGCCATTTTGCCGTAAGTGGCACGTGCGTGATCTGTGCAGCACCTGGCGCGAGTGGAGTGCACCCGGGCGAGTAAGCACAGTCGTTGCTCGAAGCGACGACGAAGGTCCCTCAACCGGTGCGGGCGGACCTGCTGGTCCACCGGCCGGCGTCATGGCGGAGCTCGAGCGGCAACCCAAAGCATTCGCTGAGCGCCTTTGCCGTCAGCGACGAGGCGATCGGCCCGGCACTCAGGACGCTGCCTGCGTGTAGCAGCAAAACGTGTGTGAAACCCTCAGGGATCTCTTCGACGTGGTGAGTGACCATCACGATTGGTGCTGACCCTGCTCCCGCGGCAAGGGGGCCGAGGCGCGCCAATAGACGCTCCCGGCCACCCATGTCGAGCCCGGCACATGGCTCGTCGAGCAGTAGGAGCTCCGGCGTCGGTCATAAGGGCCCTTGCGAGCAATACCTGTTGGCGTTCGCCCTCGGAGAGCACGCCAAAAGGGCGCCCAGCGATGTTGCCGAAGCCCGCAGCGGCGAGCAGTTCTTCGGCCCGCGCCCACTCCGGTGCGCTGTAGCTGTGCCACCACGGCTCCAAGGCGCCCTCGCGGGCGGAGACCACGACTTCCTTGGCCGTCAACCACGGCACGATGGCCCGGGCGACGCTGGCCGAAACGGTACTGACTCGTTTGCGCAAGGCTCGCACGTCGGTGCGGCCCAAGCGTTGGCCGAGCACTTCTACGATCCCTCGCGTCGGGTGCAGGTAACCGGACGCCAGTTGCATGAGCGTGGTCTTGCCGCTGCCGTTCGGGCCTATGACAGCCCAGCGTTCGCCTTGGCTGACCTGCCAGTTGACGCCTTTCAGGACTGGGGTTGCCTCCCGGTCGAGGTCGACACCGGCAAAACGGAGTGCCGGTGATGAGGCGCTGCGTTCGTCGGGTGCCATGGCGACCCGGGCAAGGCTAGCGCTAGGCCCGGCGGGATCGGACCGCAGCCGCATTTCATGCTATTTCATCGCTTTAGAGCGTGGCGCGAAGGGGTTTCTCGGCGTTGCCCAGCGTTTCCTGGCGTGCTGCGTGAACGGTTCGGGCAGGTGGCGCCCCGAGATGGGCCCACGCACGCCGAGATACCCCACCCACGGCTGGTTATCGGTTGGCTCAAACACCTGGTGGGACGCGACGATGGATGGGTGCCCGGCCTGCTAGCCATCGTTGACGCCTTTTTCGCCCCAGTTTTGGAACAGCTCCAGCCCGGGGCGGCCACAGCGGTGCGCGCCTCGCAGCGCGCCGACCTGCAAGTCGACGGCGTACTGGCCATCGCCCGCGCTCTCGGCCGGCCTCCCCGCGAGGTTGCCGAGGAAGTGGTGGCGAGGGCCGCCGAGAAGGGCTTCGGAGATCTTTTCGACAGCGTTGAAGTGGCCGGGCCCGGGTTTATCAATTTGACCCTGTCGGGCGAGTTCCTGGCGTGCGAACTTCGCAATATGTCGATGGCTCCGGCGACATTGGGCGCGCAACTCTCGAGCCCTTTGAAGAAGGTCGTTGTGGACTATGCGGCCCCAAACGTCGCAAAACCGATGCATGTCGGCCACCTTCGGTCCACGATTATCGGCGACTGCCTGGTGAGGCTGCTCGAGCTCGTAGGGCACATTGTCATACGGGAAAACCACGTGGGGGATTGGGGTACCCCGTTCGGGATGCTGATCGAGCACCTCGTCGACATTGGCGAAGACGAGGCAGTACACGAGATCGCTCTCGGGGACTTGGAGCTGTTTTACCAGCAGGCGCGGGGGACTTTCGACAACGACGCCACCTTTGCCGAACGGGCCAGGGCCCGGGTGGTCCTATTGCAATCGGGCGACCCTGAGACCCTCCGGCTGTGGGAGTTGCTTGTGGGCCAAAGCCTCAGCTATTTCGACGGGATCTTGGCTCGTCTGGGCACCAAGCTCACGCGGCAGGACGTGGTGGGGGAGAGCTACTACAACCCGCTCCTGCCGGCGGTAGTTGAGGACCTCGCCACATTGGGGCTCCTGGTAGAAAGTGAGGGTGCTCTTTGCGTATTCCCGCCCGGGCACACCAACCGCGAAGGTGAGCCTCTCCCGCTCATAGTCCAGAAGTCCGACGGAGGGTACACGTACGCTACGACAGACCTGGCCACCGTACGCGACCGCGTGGGCCGTCTCGGCGCCGAACTGCTCATCTATGTGGTGGGCTTTCCTCAGTCGGAGCACTTCGAGATGGTTTTCGCCACGGCTCGCCTCGCACACTGGCTGCCGGACAACGTTCAAGCTGTCCACGTCGGTTTCGGAAATGTTCTCGGGCCTGACGGCAAGATGTTCCGGACCAGGCAAGGTGCCACCGTAAAATTGGTTGAGCTCCTCGACGAGGCGACCGATCGCGCCAGGGCATTAATGGTTGCACGCGCCGAGCAAATTGGCCAGCCCGTTGAAGGGGATCTCGAAGGTATTGCACGCGCGGTGGGCATCGGTGCGGTCAAGTACGCCGACCTTTCGACGGACCGTGCGCGCGACTACCGCTTTGATTGGGACCGGATGCTCGCTTTCGACGGCAATACAGCTCCCTACATCCAGTACGCGCACGCCCGGGTGCGCAGTATCCTTCGGCGAGCCGCCGAGGCCGGTGTGGCAGCCCCACCCAGCGCGGCGGCCGACAGCGCGGCGGGCACCGACAGCGCGGCAGGTTCCGCCAGCGCGCGCCAGCCGACCCCGCCGGGCCGATCATCCCGCCCATTGAGCCGGCCGAACGGGACCTCGCCAAGCGCCTCTTAGGCTTCGGGGACGCAGTCGCATCGAGCCTCGAAACCTACAGCCCGCACAAGATGTGCGGCTACCTTTTCGAGCTGGCCAGCACCTTTACCGGCTTCTACGAGAACTGCCCCGTACTTGGCGCGCCCGACCCGAGTACGAGGGACTCGAGGCTTGCACTGTGCGCGCTTACTGCCACGGTGCTGGAAAAAGGGCTTGACCTACTTGGCATCGAAGCCCCAGAGCGGATGTGAGCTTCAGCCCCTCGAATGGCTCTTGCGGCGGCCAGAGAGTCACCGCACGGCGTAGGGAGCTCACGATTTAGGTAACACCTGAATGGCTGTTTGGCAGCGGCGTCCTCTCGTGCTACTTTACGTTTCGAGGGCCCGGTCTCGGTAGTCGAGCAGTTCCCTCCCGGCAGCAGCCGGAAGTCCAGGCAGTGAACGTGGTTCGCATGGCGATGCGGTCCGAGTAACGGAGGGAGCGCCCAGGCGGGGCTCTACAAAGACGGCGTAGTTGCCGTCTCTTCCGTATCTTCCAGTAGTGCCGCCGAAAAGTAGGCAATGCCCTCTCTCTGGGTAGCGTTCTCACGTCCGTATTGCGCAAGGGTCACGGACAGTGGTCGAAATACCGGACGGAGGGCGACTCGGGAGGTGGCTACGGCGGAACGACCTTGGACAACCGGCTGGGGCCGTGCCGCGGCTGCACTTGCCCTTTTTGCCGTGTCCGTGCTCGTTTGGGCTGGCAGCGCGGCGGCGTCTCCAGCCGGCGTCGCTGGCGGCGACGGGCATGTCACGACTACGCGGGCCGGTGCCCGGGCGGCCACGGCCTCCGCCGGCCCCAGCGTTAGGTTGCCGCCGTCGGGCGAGCCGGCTTCCTCATCGCCCATCACCGTCCCCCAGGGTGAACGGGCGGTCGACGCCCAGCAGGTCGAATCGCTCGGGCCGTCGTTGGACGGCAGCTCCCTGAACGCGTCGCCGGGCCAGCGTGTGCCGTTCACTCTTGGAGCGCTCATCTTGATCTTTGTGGTCGTCCAGTGGTTGATCGATAGAAGGGACCCGAGGTTTGTCGAAGCTCCCGCCCGAAAAGACGACGATTCAATTGGCTTCGAGTGAGCGGCCGTGACCACATTGCGTAGCCCCTTACAGGTCCGGGCTAGCCAGCAGGGCCTCGCCAGTCCCGAGCACACCAGCTTGGACCAGCGCCTGGGCGCGTTACAGATGGTGCGCCTCGTGATCGTCGGCCTCGTTTGCGCGGCGGCTGCGTCGTTCCCCGCTCAGCTCGGGCTCCGCTTCCTCCAGGTGCTCCCGCTGAGCGCCGCCTACCTGGCGCTCTGTCTCGGCGGGCAGCTGGCCGACCACGTGATGGCCAAGGCACCCCCGCAAACGCGCAAGCCGCAGCGCTCACGAGCGCCCGTCCAACAGATGCTCCTCCCCGTGGACTCGGCCTACCTGGCGTTGTTGATGGTGCCTGCCGGTGCGGCCCAGGGCGACTTCGTACTTCTTTTCACCGTGCAGCTCATCTCGGTAACGCTCCTTGCAAGCCCGCGGACTGGGGTGCGGATCGCGATGTGGGACTCGGCTCTCCTGCTTGCGATCTCGCTGCTGCAACTGGGCGGGCCGGTCGGGAAGCTGCTCGGTACCCCGCAGGTTGTAAACCCGAGCCCGGGCGCAGTTGCCCTGCGAATTGTTGGCTTTTGGGCCGTTGCGCTCAGCACGGCGTACTTCTCGAACCTGAGCGAGCGTGAGCTGCGCCGCTCTAAGGCCCAGCTCGGCGCGCTGACGAATATGGCCGCTGAGATGGAGCAGTCGATGGAGGCAAGCGGCGGCGCGGACGAAATAGTGGCCATTTTGTTGAGGAGCGTCGCCGGCGCGTTCGCGTTCAAACGAGTTGCGATCGTGTGGGAGAAAAAAGGCAGAGTGGTTGCTGCCAAGTTCGCCGTTGGTGACGCTGAAGTTTCTCCGGTCCAACCCGCTCCACCGGGGAGGGAGGGCAAGCGCGCGCTGAACGGTGAAGTAGCGGCCAGGGCGCTGGCTACTAACGCGCCGGTCCTCGTTCACAGCCTCTCGCCGGAGGCAGACCCTTCGCTCGACGAGATCCTCCCGGGGGGGACCAACCTGATCGTCGTACCGCTCAGAGCTGGTCACGACCGCCTGGGCCTCCTCCTCGGCGAAGCAGGGCCGCCTTTTTCCAGGCGGGTGAGCCGGCGGTCGCTCGACATGCTGAACCGCTTCGCAGTCCACGCGGCATTGACGATAAACAACGCGCACCTCCAGGCCGAAGTAGCGAGGCTCGCATCGTCCGACGCTCTCACGGGCCTGGCGAACCGCCGACAGCTCGACTTTGCGCTCGGCCGGGAGGTGGCGCGGACGGTACGGACCAAAGAGCCGCTGTCTGTGGCGCTGATCGACATTGACCACTTCAAGGACGTCAATGACACCCTCGGGCACGTAGCCGGTGACGAAGTGCTCCGGGAGGTCTCTGGGGCGCTGGCGCGCAGCGTGCGCGACGTGGACTTGGTTGCCCGCTACGGAGGCGAGGAGTTTGCCATCGTGCTTCCCAACTGTGCGAGCGCCGGAGCGCTGGTGGTCGTCGAGCGGGTGAGAGCCGCAGTCGCTTCTCTCGGCGGAGTGGCCAAGGTGACCGTGAGCGCCGGTATCGCAACCGCAGCTGGGGAGGGCACGGAGGGCGATAGCCTCATCGCCGCCGCTGACGAGGCTCTTTACGAGTCCAAGCGGGGAGGGCGGGACCGTGCGACGCTCGCTTTGAACGAGGAGGCGGTGCTCGTGTTGCCTTCGGCTACAACCCCACTAGCTGCGCCCACCACCATGGCCCAGCCTCCTGCCCCCTCGACCCCCTCGGCCCCGATCCCGCCACGCCCGCTACGTGCTGGGCGTCGGCGCGTGCGCGGCGGCCTAGTCCAGGGCACTCCTCAGGCGGGCGGCCAGCTCGGCAGCGACCCCCTCAGTCTCGTAGCGATGGCGCGGCCAGAGGAAGCCTCGCAGGCCGTCCCCAGCTCGTCGGGGGACGACGTGCAAGTGCACATGCGGCACGCTCTGGCTGACGGTCTCGTTGAGAGCGAAAAAGGCTCCGTGTGCCCCTAGCGCGACCTGCTGTGCGGCCGCCACACGCCTTCCGAGGCTCAGCATGGGCCCCAACAAGAACTCGGGGGTCTCGGCCAGGTTGGGGTAGTGCACCCGCGGTACGACGAGCGTGTGCCCATCGAAGACGGGCCTGTAATCGAGGAACGCGATGAACGACTCATCGTGAAAGACCACGTGGGCGGGGACGTCACCGTTGACGATCTGGTCGAAAATGCACTCTGCCGTGGGGTCGAGATTAGCTTTGTCGGCATATGGCTGAAATCCCCCTTGGCTCTGCACCGCCCGAGACGGTTCTCCCGGGCCCTCCTCCAGGAGCAGAGGAGGCTTTGTCTGACGCAATGTCCCCGTCCGCCCCGTCCGGAAGCCTGCTTGCGGTAGCCGGCCATTGGCCCAGGTACATGGCGGCTTGGGCCACGCTGTCTGAGCAGTGCGATGTCCCCGTCACCGCCTATGCCTACGCTCGGACCGGTTACCACCGGGGCCTGGACGCACTGCGGGCGGCGGGGTGGAGGGGATCGGGCTACGTTCGTTGGCGTAACCCGTCCAACAGAGGTTTCTTGCGTTGCGTCGAGGCTCTCCGGCGCAGGGCGGGGGAGATCGGCGAGGAAGACGAGGAGCAGCGGTGTGCGCTCTTCCTCAGGCAGCTGGACCCCGACTGGGAAAGACGGGGAGGCTGAAGCTTGCCGTGGGCCTCGTAGGACCGTTCCCACCTGGCGCCGACCCGGACGCCTACGACCGATTGCGCCGTCGTGTGCTCTGGCGGATGCCCGCGGGTATCTACCTGCTAGGCAGCGCGGCGCACGGGCGCCGCAACCTGATGACCCACAACTTCGCGATGCAAGTCGCGATAGAGCCCAAGCTTCTCGCCGTCTCGGTGCGCGCCGACGCGCTGACTCATGAGCTGGTGCAAGAGGGCCGCGTGTTCAGCCTTTGTTTCGTCAACAGGCAGGACAGGGCGCTCGTGAGAGGATTTACAAAGCCTGCGTCCGAAGGCCCCGAACCGGGGATGCTCGGAGGCGTCGCAGTCCGGGCGGGGTCGACCGGCGCGCCGATATTGGCGCAAGCGGCAGCATGGCTGGAGTGCGAGGTACGCGACGAGCTGGCTTTGGGCGACCACACGCTTTTTGTTGGCGAAGTAGTCGACTGCGCTGCCCCGGACGAGAACGCCGAGTTGCTCCGCATGGAAGACACGAGGCTCAACTATGGCGGCTAGTGCCATTGCTGGGAACGCTAGTTTTACGCCCGCGGGCCACTGCGATAAACGTGGAAATCCGAGGTCACGGCCTAAGTGAAATGGAACTTGCGGGGCAAGGCGGTACCTTTGCCAGTAAGCTTTGGTCGTGGCCACACCCGCAGCAGCTACCACCGGGTGCGACGAAACTACGGACCGGCGCCGTCAGGTCCGCCAAGCTCTTGTCGCCTACCACGAGTCGCGCGACGGCGACGCGCTCAACCTCATCGTCAACTCCTACCAGGGCCTGGCGTACTCGCTTGCGAGCCGCTTCGCTCAACGTGGCGAAGACGTCGAGGACCTCAACCAGGTGGCGCTCATCGGTCTGCTGAAGGCCATCGAGCGTTACGACCCAGCCAGGGGCACCGAGCTGACTACCTTTGCAACCGCGACGATCCTGGGCGAGCTGAAGCGCCATCTTCGCGACCGCGGGTGGTGGGTGAGGCCGCCAAGGCGGGTGCACGACCTCTACATCAGTACCCAACAGGCGATCGACGACCTGACGCAGCGCCACGGGAGGTCACCGACAGTCGCCGAGGTGGCTCATTACATCGGCTCGCCGGTCGAAGAGGTTGTGGAGGCGCTCGACGCCGGCGGGCTGCGAAACAGCGCCCCCCTCGACACCATCGGGTCTTCGGGCGACGACGTGTACGTGAGCCGCAAGCTCGGGATCAAGGACTCCGGGCTGGCCGAGGTAGAGGGGCGGCTCGTGTTGAGCCCTCTTTTGGCCCGGCTCACAGAGCGGGACCGGTTGATCATCAACCTTCGCTTCGTGGCGGGATGGTCGCAGACCCAGATCGGTACGCTCGTGGGCGCCAGTCAGATGCAGGTATCGCGGATGTTGGCTCGCAGCCTCGCCCAGCTTCGTGCGTGGTCGGAGCCAGAGAGCCAATAGGTGGCGACCGCAGGCCAACGGCTGAGCATGACCGATCAGGCAAGTGCCAGTGGGCCGCCTGAGACAGTCACGACCGAAAGTGCCTTGGCAACCCTCGTAGACGAGCTCAGCGAGGTGCCGCGCTACGCACTTGACACCGAGTTCCACCGTGAGAGGACTTACTGGCCGCGACTTGCACTGGTGCAAGTGGCATGGCGGAGCCAGCCGGAGGGCTACCCTCGGGTCGCCTTGGTCGACCCACTTGCTGTTGACCCCGCGCCCCTGGCCAAAGTGCTCGACGGCCCAGGTGTCATGGTCGCTCACGCAGCGAGCCAGGATCTCGAGGTATTGGGGCGCGCATGCCAGCTGTTGCCTGGGAAGTTGTTTGATACTCAGATCGCGGCAGGTTTTCTTGGGTACGGGTCGGCATCGCTCGCGTCGCTCGTCGAACGTTTTCTTGGGCTCCGCCTCGCAAAAGGCGACCGGCTCACCGATTGGAGCCGCCGGCCCCTGACCGCCTCCCAGGTTGCTTACGCCGCGTCCGACGTTGCCTACTTGCTGGAGCTTGCGGACGTGATCTCGGAGCAGCTTGCGTTGCGCGGCCGGCTGGGTTGGGCAGAGGAAGAATGTGCGACCCTCTTCGCCCGCCCTCTCAGCCCGACCGAGCCCCTGGAGGCATGGTGGAAGCTGCGGGACAACCGTCAGCTGCAGGGCGTGTCAAGGGCGATAGCACAGGAGCTTGCTGCGTGGCGTGAGGACAAAGCCCGAGCCCTGGACGTCCAGCCGCGTATGGTGCTGCCCGACCTCGCGCTGCTCTCGATCGCACATTCGCCGCCTGCCAGTGTCTCTGCATTGCGAGAGACACGGGGCATCGACGTGCGCCACCTCAGGGCCGGGGCCGAGCAGGAGATCATGGCGGCGGTTGAGGCGGGTAGGGCGCTTCCTCCCGGCGCGTTGCACGTAGCCCAGACCGAACAAGTGAGCAAGGAGCTGCGGCCCGCCGTGTCCCTCGCCTCCGCCTGGGTCGCCCAGCTGAGCCGGGACGAGGAGGTCGATGCCGCCTTGCTCGCTACCCGCACCGACATAGTCGACTTCCTCTCGGGCAGGTCGGGTGCCCGGCTCGGGGAAGGCTGGAGGGCACGCCTGGTCGGGGTGCCCTTGCGGCGGCTTGCCAATGGCGAAGCTTCGCTCGCCCTGGACGGGCACGGTCGGCTACTCCTCGAGGACCGTCCAGTCGTGGCGGCCGGAGGGGCGAGGGCTTAGCTGCGGGCGCTCTCGGGCCGCAGGTCGATCTGCAGGGTCAGGATCCCGTTTTCCAACGTCGCGGTGGCGTCGCCGATGATCGCATAGTCCATGTAGTCGGTCCGGGCCTGGTCCATGAAAAGCTTTCGCTCCGGGCCCTCGAGGGGGGGAAGTCCCCGCTGGCGAACGGCGCGCGCCCGCTCCCGGAAGCGGTTGAGCATGGCATCGATGTCGAGGTCTTGGGCCATGCGCCCCATCGTACGGGCACCGGCCGCGCTGCCACCTTCTAGGCGGAGATGGCTGTAAGCTTTGCTTTCGTACTAGCACGTCTCGGCTTGGGAGTTCATCGTGAAAAAGGGACGTCATCGCCGCTTCGAAGAGGCGCGAGATTTGAAGCGTGCCGTGAAGACGGTCGAGACCGAGGTCGAACCATGCGCTGAGTGCGGCGCTGAGCCGGGCAAGGAGCACGCCACTTGGTGCCTGGCGATGGAAGACGACGAGTACGACGATGAGGACGAGGAACGACGAAGCGCTCGGCTCGAGCGACAGCCCCGGTACCGACGTCCGCAACTGACATCCCCGCCCCGTACTGACCCCTAAACGCGCGAGGCCTCTGCGTCGCGGGCACCCAGCACGGCACGCCCACGGTCCCACCGAGCCCGGCACGCCCGGCACGCCCGGCGCGTCGCCCGAGGCGGCTCGGCGCGGCCGACAATTGCGACGAGCGGTGGCAGGCCCGTCCCATAGCATGGTGATGTGCCAACCAGCTCCCGACCGCCCGATCGCCTTCCCTATCCCCAGGTGGTTGGCAACCCCGATTTCCCAGGTATAGAGCGCGAGGTCCTTGCTTACTGGGACGAGGACGGCACGTTCGAAGCGTCCGTGAAGGCGCGCAGCGAGGCCAGGGAATACGTTTTTTATGACGGCCCGCCGTTTGCCAACGGGATGCCACATTACGGGCACCTCTTGACGGGGTACGTCAAAGACGCCATCCCCCGCTACAAGACCATGCGAGGTTGGAGGGTAGAGAGGCGCTTCGGCTGGGACTGCCACGGTTTGCCGGCGGAGATGGAAGCCGTGAAAGAGCTCGGCCTGCCCACCCGCAACGACATCAAGGATTACGGGATCGAGCGGTTCAACAACTACTGCCGCACGTCGGTGCTGCGTTACACCGGCGAATGGGAACGCTACGTCGCGCGCCAAGCGCGCTGGGTCGATTTCTCCAACGATTACAAGACAATGGACCTTTCCTACATGGAAAGCGTGATGTGGGCCTTCAACCAGCTCCACAAAAAGGGGTTGCTGTACGAGGGCTTTAGGGTGCTGCCGTACTGCTGGGAGTGCGAGACGCCCCTGTCCAACTTCGAGACCCGCCAGGACAACGCCTACCGGTCCCGCCAGGACCCCGCTGTCACGGTCGCATTCGAACTTGTCAGCCCGCCCGGTGGGGGCCCGCAGCGGCGCTCTTTGAGGCTGGTTTACCTGTGCGTGCACTGGTTTGGACGACCACTCCGTGGACATTGCCTTCCAACCTGGCCCTGGCCGTTGGGCCTGAGATCAGGTACGCCGTGCTGCAGACCAGCGAGGCGCGCTACCTCGTCGCGGAGGCACGCCTGCCGGCGCTGGCCGATGTCCTCGAAGCGGCGCTGCCGGGCGCGGAGCTTGTCGCCACGGTGAACGGGAGCGAGCTGGTCGGCCTTGGGTACACGCCGCCGTTCGACTTTTTCGCCGACCAGCCGGCCGCGTTCGTCGTGCTTTCTGGCGATTTTGTCTCGACGGAGGAAGGCACCGGCATAGTCCACATGGCACCCGGGCTTCGGCGAGGACGACCAACGGCTCTGCGAGCAAGCGGGCATCGCAGTGGTGTGCCCGATAGATTCACAGGCCCGGTTTACGGCAGAAGTACCCCCATATGTCGGCATGCAGGTTTTTGAGGCCAACCGCCCGATCATCGCCGAGCTCAGGCAAAAAGGTGTCCTCGTTCGCCAAGAAACCTATGAGCACTCCTACCCGCACTGCTGGCGGACGGACACCCCGCTCGTTTACAAGGCCGTCAGTTCGTGGTTCGTGCAGGTGACGGCGGTGAAAGAGCGCATGCTCGAGCTGAACCAGGAAATAAACTGGGTACCGGCCCACGTGCGCGACGGCGCCTTCGGTAAATGGCTCGAAGGTGCTCGCGACTGGTCGATAACCCGTAACCGTTTTTGGGGCGCACCCGTGCCCGTGTGGAAAAGCGATGACCCGAGGTACCCGCGGCTCGACGTGTACGGGAGCCTGGACGAACTCGAGGCCGATTTCGGTACCAGGCCAGACGACCTTCATCGACCTGCCATAGACGAGCTCACGAGGCCCAACCCCGACGACCCTACCGGGATCTCTACGATGCGACGGGTCGAAGACGTGCTCGACTGTTGGTTTGAGTCGGGATCGATGCCGTTCGCACAGGTCCATTACCCCTTCGAAAATGCAGAGTGGTTCGAGGGACATTTCCCGGCGGACTTCATCGTGGAGTACGTGGGCCAGACACGGGGCTGGTTCTACACGCTACACGTCCTCGGGACGGCTCTGTTCGACAAGCCGCCGTTCTGCAACTGCATGGCACACGGCATAGTCCTGGGCCACGACAAGCAAAAGCTTTCCAAGCGCCTCCGGAACTACCCCGACCCTGACGAGATGTTCGACGTCTACGGTGCGGACGCGATGCGCTGGTTCCTGCTGTCTTCCCAGGTCATGCGTGGTGGGGATCTCGTGGTCGAGCGTAAGGGCCCAGGCGAAGCCATACGTTCGGTGCTCAACCCGCTTTGGAACGCTTGGAAGTTCTTCGCCACCTACGCCAACGCCGATGGGTACCAGGCGACATGGCGCACCGACGCTACCGACGTCCTCGACCGCTACATACTCTCAAAGGCTGGCGCACTGGTCGACGACGTCACGCGCTCGATGGACAATTACGACCTCTACGGCGCTTGCGGGGCAATTACTTCGTTCCTCGATGCGCTCAACAATTGGTACATACGTCGGAGCCGTGACCGTTTCTGGCGCGGGTTCGGGGCAAACCAGCAATCTGACGATGCCAAGACCGCCGCCTACGACACACTTTTTACTGTCCTGCACACCGTCTGCCTGGTCGTGGCACCGCTTTTGCCGATGCTGTCCGAGACCGTGTACCGGGGCCTGACGGGCGAGCGGAGCGTCCATCTCGCTGACTGGCCTGACGCCTCGTCGTTGCCGCGCGACGACGAGCTGGTGGCCGAGATGGACATCGTCCGTGATGTCTGTTCGGCCGGCCACTCGGTCAGAAAGGCTAGGGAGCTGCGGTCCCGCTTACCTCTCGCTTCTGTGACGGTGGCGGGGCCGTCGGCCCTGCGCCTCGAGCCTTATGGCGAGCTGATAGCCGATGAGCTCAACGTGAAGGAGGTGAACCTCGTGAGCGATGTGAGCGGGGTTGCCGACCGCGTGCTACAGGTCAACCCATCGGTGCTCGGCCCTCGGCTCGGCGCGGCCACCCAGCAGGTCATAAGGGCTGTGCGCGAGGGCGCATGGACGCGCACGCCCGAAGGGGACGTTGAGGTGGCGGGCCACGTGTTGGGTGAGGAGGAGTACCTGCTTTCGTTGGTGCCCAAGGACCCGGAGGCGAGCCGGGCGTTGCCCGCTAACGACGGCGTCGTCAGCCTGTCATTGGAGGTCACGCCGGAGCTGGAGCGTGAGGGCTTGGCCCGGGACATGGTCCGCCAGGTCCAGGTAGCCCGCAAGACGGCCGGGCTCGACGTGTCTGATCACATACGGCTCGTGCTTTATTTCCCCGCCCACGAGCCCGAGCTCCGCCATGCTGCAGAAGAGCACCGCGGGCTCATCGCGGGCGAAACGCTGGCTGACGAAATCGTGTTCGCGGACGGGCCAATATCCGACAGCTACCGCGCTACGGTCGCGGACGGGCGAGCGTTCCACATAGGCATCGTGAAGTTGCCCAAAGAGCGATAACCGCACTAAGGGGCTTGCGCTGCGCGAGGATCTCGCGTCATGACATCTACTGATGTATCAGCGGAGACCAAGGCCCGTCACCGGCCGACGTTCGGGTTCACCAAGCACGGCCACGCCGTTCACGGCAAGGTGACGGACCACCTCCCGACGCATAACGCTTACGCCCGCTTCAACAAGCGCGTCGCACTGCTCATTACCAACAACGTAGGCACCATGACGTGCTTCTGGTTGTTCTGCGTCGTAGCCCTGCTGGCGCTGCCCGCGGCGTTGGTCGAGGCGCACGTCGTTTCCCCGACCATCGGCCTGATCGGTGAGGCGGGTTTCGTCATCGTGGTGGAGTGGATGGCCCAGAGCTTCATCCAGCTGGTCCTCCTCCCGGCGTTGATGGTGGGCCAGAACCTTCAAAACGTGGCCGCCGACGCCCGCTCGGCCAAGACCTTCGAAGACGTCGAGCGCGTCCTGGACCTGCTCGACTGCCGTACCCAAGGCGGCCTGGGCGACGTCCTTGCGGCCGTTGAGGACTTGAGGGCGCAGGTAGTCGCGCTAGGCGGGAAGGGCTAGCTTGCGGCGCTGGCGCTGAGCGCTCGGCGCTGCCAGGCGAGCGAGCACCGACCAGGAGCGCCGTGCCGGCGAGGGAGACGGCGATGCCCCCGAGCAGCGCTACGGCGCTGGCCCCTCTTGGGACGCCCTGCCCGTAGAGGGCGAAGCCGGCGCCGATGAGCCCGAGCGAGGCGACGGACGCGTTTGCCGCCGAGACGGTGGCGGCGTTGGCCTTCCTGAAGGCCTGCTGCAGGAGGCTTTGGGACCAAGCCGCCATCACCAGCATCAGCCATGGCCCCGCGCTCGCGAGCACAGGCGGAATGCCGCCGGCACCGTAGAGGGCAATGCGGTCCCCGATCTCTTTTGTGAATACACCCGTCCCGGCAAAAAGAAGCCCCACGGCGGCTCCGGTCGCAACCCCCGATGCCCGTGCCCGCGCAGGGTTGTCCCCTGCCAGCCGAGAAAAGGACCATGCCAGAGCTCCAGCGCCGACGAGGCAGGTCACGCCGACGGCGAGCTCGGTGAGGTTCGATAGCGGCCGGCGGGTGACCGTTGTGTGGGCGGCGCTGGCCGTGGTGAGCGCGCCGCCGGCGCTCGCCAGGGCGACGCCCGCGAGTTCCAGCCGGCTGAAGTGCTCCTCCAGCCATCGGCGGCCCCCGACGACGAGCAGGCCGCGCCCTGCATTGCGCACCGTCGCTACGACCGGCACTGGCGCCAGCGCAAGGGAGGCTGCTTCGGCCACCCATGCCACAGCGCTGAGCGCCATCGCCAGTAGCCACAACGGTCGTCTGGCCAGCACCGCAAGCAAGCGGAAGCCCTTTCGCCCGGTCCCGCTGCGCATCCCCTCTCGCTTCTCGAGCGCAGCAGCGCCGGCATTGAGCATGCCGGATATGAGTGCGAGTAGGCTACCGATGACCAGCATGGCTTCCGGGGGTTACAGTCGTGGGCGGGGACAGGTAGACAGATGGCGACAGTAGGACAGAAGAGGGTGGATGACCGTCGTAGACGATAACGTCCCCGAGAGGGTGCTCATCATCTCGGCGGAGATGGGCGAGGGCCACAACGCAGCGGCGAGCGCTCTCACCGAGGCCATTCAGGAATCATGGCCGCAGTGCAAGGTCGAGAAGCTCGACACCATGGAGCTGCGGGGGGAGCGCTTCGCTCGGGCCGCCCGTTGGGCCTACGGGTTCCAGCTCAAAGCCGCGCCCTGGACCTACGAGTTGTTCTATGACCGGCTTTCCCGTTCGGACCGTTTCGCAGGTGGGGCCAAATCGGCGGTCGGCGCGTTCTTCGGGCGCCAGCTCGCAAAAGTGATCGACGGGAGGCAGCCGGACCTCGTTATATCCACGTACCCCTTCGGCTCGGCCGCCCTCGACTGGATGCGCGAGAAACGGGGCTTCTCCACGATCACGGTCACTTATTGCCCGGCTTTCCATGTTCATCCCTTGTGGGTTTACCCGCGCATAGACCTGCACTTTGTCATGTACGACAGCGCCGGTGAGCACGCCCGCATGCGAGGCTTCGAAGAAACGATGCGGCTTGGGGCGCCCCCCGTCCGCAAGGGGTTCGGCGCCATGAGCCGTGGCGAGGCACGTGAGCTCCTCGGCCTGCCCGCCGACGGGTTCGTCGTGTTGATGACCGGCGGCGCGTGGGGCCTTGGCGATATCGCCCAAGGAGTCGAGGCGTTGTTGAAAATGGAGCCTCCGGTGCATGTCGTAACCGTCTGCGGCAAGAACGCCACGCTCGAAGCGGAGCTTCGTACCGCTGCTGCCGGCTCGGGCGGTCGACTGGTTGTCTACGGGTACGTCTCCACGATGCCCGAACTGATGGCTGCCTCCAATGTCGTTGTCACAAACGGCGCAGGGGTGACCGTGCTGGAAGCCCTTCGCACGCCCAGGCCGGTTGTGGCCTTCGCACCTCTGGCGGGCCACGGGACGGCTTCGACTACCGAGATGGTACGGCGGAACTTGGCTGTCGAGGCACGCGATGTCCCAGGCCTCGTCGAGCAAATCCGGCGTCTCAGCACGGATGCTGACCTGCTCCACACCATGGAGCTCGCCGGGGAATCATGGGTCGAGGGCCGCGATTTGCAACGCAGCATCGGCGAGATCCAGGCGCTGTACGCGCTCCGCCACGGCGCCCTCAACATGACCGCCGACAACGTCGCCGCTCAAGGGTAACTGAAGACCGCCGAACGCTGAGGCGCCGAACGCTGAAGCGCCGACCGGGAGGTCCGGGAGCCGGGTTGCGCGCGAAAACTCGCTAACAGCACCCGTTTTTTACCTGTCGATTGGTCCTTTTTTATGCAGTGGCCTCGCGCCTGGCGCAAGTTCTATACGTTTTTCGTATAAAAACTGTGACCAGACGGCCGGCATTCGGCCTGCAGACGGCCGGCAGACGGCCGGCAGACGGCCGGCATTCGGCCTGCAGACGGTCCTGCCCGGCCCTACGGTTTGCGTGCGCCGGGCCCTGCGGTCCAGCGGAGGAGGTTCTTGCGGTTCAGCCGGTCCCATGCGCCCGTCCAAGCCAAGCGTTGGGCGCGCTGGCTCTCTCGCGCGGCGGCAATGAGCTGGCCCGCCGCCAGGCCGGTCGCGACCAGGACCTCAGCCTTGGCCCGGGCAGGCCGGCGGGAGGCGGCATCGCGCAACCATTGCTCCCTGACTACAGCGTCGTGCAGCTCACCGAGGACATCCTGCAACGCGGTTGCCGCCCGGGCCGTTGCGCTCGCCGCACGGCGGTCCTCGGGACGGCGGATGACTGGGGCTGCGACCTCGGCCAAGTAGCGCAAACGCTTGGCCCGGATCCGTACCTGGTGCAACTGTTCGTCGGCCGGTTGGCTGCCGAGGCGGCCCACGGCCTTCACCGTTGAACGCCATTGCTGTTTCGCCAACGAGGGCATCTCTGTCGCCGCGGGCTGAGAAAGCGTTGCCCAGAACTGCACCGTCACCTCGGCGGTTCCCGAGCCGGTCCTGGACGAGAGCGCTTCGAGCGCCCGCAAGAGCTGAAGGTAGCGGCCCTTTGCCATCGCCTCGAGCAGGTCGGCGTGGTTGGTGGCCTGCTGCTCCCTGGCCGCGTCGAGCAGAGCGCGCACTGCCCGCAGCGTCAGGGCTCGGCAGGGCGGCACAGTCCTTTTCGAGGGACTCCAGCCGTACGTCGGAGTCCCGTGCCGCACCGAGCACTCCGCCAAACCATTTCAGCTCCTCGCTGAGCTCAACGAACCAGGCCGGGGGGCTGCCCTCCGGTGCGCCCGAGACCACGGGCTCGAAGCCCCCCAGGACGGTCCGGAGACGTCTCGTGGCGACCCGGGTGCGGTGGATGTGCTCTGGGTCGTCGTCCTCGGCGCGGATGGCAGGGTCATGGTCGAGCAAGGTGTCCAAGCAGGAACGTGCCTGTTGTTGCAGCAAGTCGGCCATCAGCGGGCCCTGGCGACGCTTGCGGGCAGCCTTGGGGCCGAGCAGACAGTTGCAGGACGGTCGCCAGTTTGCTCCCACCGGAGGTCGGCCGCGCCCCGGACTCCTGGAGCTTTTCGACGACGGCCTCGAGGATCTCGAGCGAGCTACCCTCCGACAGTTCGACTTCGATCTCGCTGAAGCGGACCTCGCCGCTATCAGCGCCGAGGCCGCGGTCCTCGGTGGCAAATGCCCTGCCGCTCACGATGTCGTGGTCTATCTCGGCGAGCCGGCGCCCGTCCGATGTCCGCAACTCGGTGCGTTGACGGGTGGTTACCAGGTGCGCAACCGCCACGAGAGGTCGGCCGAGCGCGACCGCATGGACGAATGCGGCCGCTTCGGGGTGCACAGTCGGCGGGACGCCCTCAGGGCCTCTGGGGCTGAGCCGGCTGCTCGCCGATGCGGGCCTGCTGGCTGCCGATGGGGGCCGGCGGGAAGACGCCCTGAGGCCCGCGGTCCCGGGGTTGGCGGTGGGCCGGCCGGGAAGGGCGACCCAGGTGAGCTCTGTGCGCGTGAGCAGAGTCCCGTCTGTCGATGACGGGAGCTTGACGGTCCACACCTCGCTCGTGGGCCCCTGCGGCGGCGGGCCGTTGCCCCTGCGGCGGCTCCGGGGGACCGCTTCGGTTTCCCTCCGGAAGCGCACCGTCACATGCCGACGGGCCAGGCGTAGGTCCGGGGTGTCGAAGTACGTGGTCTCGAGTGCCAGGTCAGGCATCGGATGGCCCGCACGCCTGGCAGGACACCGGACAGGTCTGGCAGTGACCAGTCGGGGCCAATGTCCAATTTGACTTCCTGTTCGAGTTGCTGCATGGCGACCCCCGCTGCAGCTCTGGCGATGTGCCGCGAAATGATGGGCACACGCAAGGCGAGCGTTCTACTCTACCCCTCCGACCAGCGAGAGCCCCAATGCCCCGACCCGGTGGAGGCCGGTGGGCGCCCTTCCTATACGCTGGCCGATCAGGGATGACCGATCGCGCTGGTGCCGGGGTTGCGCCCCAGCAACGCTTGTCTGACTGGACGACGCTGGGGGTCGGCGGCCCCGCAGACGCATTTGTCGAGGTGGCCGACGTGGCTTCGCTGGCCGAGGCGCTGGCCGAGGCTGAGGCCTACGACAGCCGCGTTCTGGTGCTCGGAGGGGGGAGCAACGTCGTCGTGGCCGACGACGGGTTCAGGGGGACGGTCGTCCGCATCGCCATTAAGGGCCTGCGACTGGAAAAGCAGGGCGACGGAGTCCTCGCGCACGTGTCCGCGGGCGAGGACTGGTGTTCGTTCGTCAGCGATTGCGTAGCCGAGGGATTGGCGGGGACAGAGTGCCTCAGTGGTATCCCGGGCCTTGCCGGGGCGACGCCCGTGCAAAACGTCGGCGCGTACGGCCAGGAAGTGTCCGACACCATCGTGTCGGTAACCGTTTGGGACCGTAGGGACCGTTCGGCATTGCAGATGACGCCCGCTGATTGCAATTTTGGCTATCGCACAAGCATTTTCAGAGCAACATCGCGTTACGTTGTGACAAACGTCACCTTTGGCTTGCAACGATCGCAATTGTCCATGCCGCTTCGGTACGCGGAGCTGACGGAGCGCCTCGGGACCAAGCTCGGCAGCCGTGCGAGCTTGGGGGAGACGGCACAAGCCGTGATCGAGCTGCGGACGTCCAAGGGCATGGTCCTCGGTGCGGGCGGCCCGGACAGTCGCAGTGCGGGTTCATTTTTCGTGAACCCGGTGCTGGACGAAGTTCAGATGAGCGAACTGCTGAGCCTCGTGCCGGACGTCCCGAGGTTCGCGGCCGGTCGTGCAGCTGGAGCTGCGGCGGCTGCCGGAGCAGGCACGCCCGCACCGATGTCGTGGAAGGTGCCAGCAGCGTGGTTGGTCGAGCGTGCCGGCTTTGCGCGGGGTTACCGAAAGGGCGGTGCCGCTATTTCAAGCAGGCACACTTTGGCCTTGACAGTGTGCGACGGGGGTACAGCTGGCGACCTCTTGGCGCTTGCGCGCGAAGTCCGCGACGCTGTGCGCGAGGCGTTCGGAGTGTGCCTTGTCCCCGAGCCGGTACTCGTCGGCGCTCATCTCTGAACAAGATACGGACAATGAGATAAAACGATGGAGACTAACCCGTTAATCCGGGTATAGTCGAACCGTCCCTGCAGGCTCTCCCTGCCAACAGCGGACCTAGCTCGGGGCAGGTTCCCCCCCTTCCGGCCCCTTGAGCTTTGACAGAAGGACCGGCGTAACCCGCCGGTCCTTCTGTTGTTTTGCGGAGCGGAGCGACTGCGGTGCGGCGCCTAGCGAGCTTCGAGCAGGAGGCCGAGCGAACGAAGTTGGTCTGCGGGGCGGTGATATCCCCGTTCGAGGTGGCGCACCCCGTGGATCAGCGTGGGCCCCGAAGCCGCGGCCGCCGCGATAACACTGGAAAACCCGGCTCGAACGTCGGGTACGTCGACCTCTGCGCCCTGCAATTTCGACGGCCCCCTCACGACCGCCGAGTGCAGGTAGCTCGTGTCGTGGAAGCGGCACGCCGGGCCCCCGAGGCAGGTTGCGAACAAGCCGATCTCGCCCCCCATCGCTTTCAGCGCCGGGACGTACACAAAACGGTCTTCGTAGACGGTCTCGTGGAGCACCGACATGCCGTCAGCTTGGGTGAACAGGACCATCAGCGGCGTTTGCCAGTCCGTCACGAATCCCGGGTGTACGCCGGTCGAGACAGCGGCGGCGTGGAGCCCGTCCGGCGCGAAGGCAGTGATCCCGTGCTCGTCGATGTTGACTTCGGCGCCCATGCGGAGCAGGGTCGTGATGGCCGTCACAAGGCGGTCCTGGCCGCACCCGATGACGCGCACGGAACCCTTGGTTATCAACCCCGCCACCAGGTAGGAGAAGGCCTCGTTGCGGTCTCCCTGGAGGCGTGTGTTGGCGCCTCTCAACGTCGGGACGCCTTCTATGACGACGCGCCGGTCGGGGGACAGTTCGATCCTGGCTCCCATGCGCTGGAGAAAAAGGGCGAGCTCGAGGACCTCAGGTTCTGTCGCTGCGTTGCGGATGACGGTCTTGCCCTCCGCTAGGGCTGCCGACAGCAGGGCCGACTCCGTGGCGCCGACGCTCGGGTAGGGGAGCTCGATGATGGCACCCCGGAGGCGGTTGCACCGGGCGCTGATGCCCTCGTTGGTCACCTCGACCTCAGCACCCAGGGCCTCGAGCGTTTGCACGTGGAAGTCCACCGGCCGCCGGCCTATGCGGTCGCCGCCAACCATGGGCACAAAAGCTTCTCCAGTCAGATGGAGCAACGGGCCGAGCAGCAGTACCGGGATACGGTTGAGCCCGCTGAACGAAAGCGGCACCTCGGACTTGGCCTCTTCCGGGGGGGTGATCTCGAGGTGGCCGTCCGACTGGGTGACCCCGGCACCGATCGCCCGGAGGATCCCGGCGGTTATCTCGACGTCGCCCACGTGGGGGACGTTGGCGATCGTGCTCGGCCCCTGCCCCAAGATGGCGGCGACCATGTGCTTGGTAACGGCGTTCTTGGAGCCGTAAACCTGCACGTCGCCGGTGAGCGGGCCGTTGGGCTGTATGGACCAGGTGTCTGACACAACTCGATCTTCTCAGAACTAGCCCGGTAGAGAGTGCCGAGATTAATGGGTAGCGTTGGCTAATGCTGCCTCCAGGAACGTGCGCCCGCTTTGGCGACCCAAAAAGGGCATTCGCCCAGGTCATCTCTGGCAGCGCCAAAGCGGGCGCACGTTGCCTGTCGTGGCATTGGTCGGAGGGACCACCAGACTTCAAAGGGAGATGCATTGGGACCAGGTGAGCTGCTCAGGGATGCTTTTGGACGGATCCGGGACGAGGTGCACCACGTCCTCGACGGCGTTGATGCCGAGGCGCTGACCTTCCGGGCTGATAGCGAGGCCAACTCCATTGCCTGGCTGATCTGGCATTTGACCAGGGTCCAGGACGACCACGTCGCAGGGGTGGCAGGAGACGAACAGGTATGGGTCGCGGGCGGTTGGGCTGATCGGTTCGGTTTGCAGCTGGAAGTCCTCGACATCGGCTACGGCCACAGCCCCGACCAGGTTGCCCTGGTCAAAGCCGGCGCCGAGCTGCTCGGGGGCTACCACGACGCAGTCTTCGAAAAAACGGCCCAGTACGTCACTGGTCTTTCGGCCGACGAGCTCGACGAGGTAGTCGACCGGCGCTTCGACCCACCGGTGACCCTCGGCGTCAGGCTGGTGAGCGTGGTTTCAGACGACCTGCAACACGTCGGCCAGGCCGCTCTGCTGCGCGGCATCGTAGATCGAACGTCCTAAGCGTCCATCGGCGGCCGCACGCCAGGCTTTCACGAGCCTGACAAGGTCCTCGGGAGTGTCGACGTTTGCGGCTCCCAGGACCTTGCCCACTTCCTCCCAGGGTGCGGGCCCGCCGCGCGGGCTCCTCACCAAGGCGAAGCTGGCAGCCCGCCCGATGCCGTACTCGAACCAGGTCTCCGAGCCCATGTGCAGGTGGACGCCCTCGGGCACGAGGCGCCTCGCGAGACGCTCGTTTTCCATGGACCTGCTCGGCGTCACCACGACCAGCTGGGCTCCCAGGTCGTCGATGGCTGCCGAGCCGGCCATCATTTCCCAAAAGGGCTGGCACTCGGCACACGAGGTCGTCAAGAAGGCGAGCAGCGTGTCGGTAGTGCCGGCCTCAGCTGCTCCGCCCGCCGCGTCGGCCATGCCTAGTCACCGTAGCAGCTCGACACCCCCTTCTACCTGCGTGTTCGCTGGGCACCGTCGCCGCATGCAAGGCTCGTCGGGTGCGTATAGGAGTACTTGGTGGCACCGGGCCGGCCGGTTCGGCTGTGGCGGCACGGTTGGCGACTGCCGGCGTCGAAGCCGTGGTCGGCTCTCGCGACCCCGAAAAGGCTGTGACGGTCGTGGGCGAGCTCAAACAGCGGTGGCATAACCCCGACATGCCGCTCGTCCCCGGGAGCAACAGCGAGGCCGCACAGGCAGACCTGGTGGTGCTCGCAACTCCCTGGGAGGGCGCCGTAACCACCGCGAGAGAACTCGCAACCGAGCTGTCGGGGAAAATCGTGGTGAGCATGGTCAACGCAATGACGCGGTGGGGGGACCGTTTCGTGCCGCTGCTGCCGCCAACAGGCTCGGTCGCCGTCGCTGTGGCCAATGCGCTACCAGCCAGCCGCGTCGCCGGGGCGTTCCACCACATTCCCGCCGGGCCCTTCGGTAACCCCGACCATATGCTGGGCTTCGACGTCATGGTGTTCTGCGACGACCGTTCGGCAACCAACGAGGTGATCGAGCTGGTGGACAGGATCCCTGGGCTACGGGGGGTGGACGTTGGGGGCTTGGGTTCGGCGCTGGCCGTCGAGGCGCTCACCGCGGCTCTTGTGGAGGTCAACCGCCGTTACAAGGCGCATGTATCGCTGCGGGTCACCGGTATCGAGTGAGACGGGCCAATGATGGTGGCCCAGTGACGGCAAGCAAGATGCGCCTCTACGACACCGCCCGACAGGAGGTCGTGGCTTTCGAGCCCGGAGCCGGCCCGGGCGGGACAGTAACGATTTACACGTGCGGGATAACGCCTTACGACGCAGCCCATCTGGGCCATGCCGCCACTTACCTTGCCTACGACGTCATCCAGCGGCGGCTGCAGGACCTGGGGTACCGCACCATGCTCGTGCGGAACGTAACCGACGTCGACGACGACATCTTGCGCAAAGCCCGCGAGCTCGGGGTCCACTACCTGGATCTTGCAGCCGAAGAAATGGCGAGGTTTTCAGCCGACATGGACGCGCTGGGCCTCCTGCCGGCGGCGAGTGAGCCCCGTGCCACCTCGGCGATCCCCGACATCCTGGGCTTCATCGGGATGGTGCTTGCCAACAGCCACGCTTACCAGGCCGGGGGAGCGGTCTATTTCGACGTGTCCTCCTGGCCGGCTTTCGGCTCCATCAGCCATTACGGGCGCGACAAGATGTTGCAGCTGGCAGGCGAAAGAGGGGGCAACCCCGGCGACCCGAACAAGGCGGACCCGCTCGATTTCGTCCTCTGGCAACCCTCGGCAGCTGACGAGCCGTCGTGGGACTCGCTGTGGGGCCGTGGGCGGCCGGGGTGGCATATCGAGTGCTCGGCGCTGGCGGTGCGCGAGCTCGGGGTGACGATCGACTTGCACGGAGGGGGCTCCGACCTGATCTTCCCTCACCACGAATGCGAGGCCGCCCAGTCCCAGGCCGCCACCGAGGAGCTGTTCGTTCGCCACTGGGTGCACACCGGGATGGTCCGCTACGAGGGCACAAAGATGTCCAAGTCGCTCGGCAACCTCGTGTTCGTGAGGGACCTGCTCAAGACCTGGGAGCCCGCAGCCATCCGCCTCGCGGTCCTTGCCCACCACTACCGATCGGATTGGGACTGGCACGAGGGGCTGCTCTTCCAAGCTGCCGACCGGCTGGCCCTGTGGCGTGAGCACGCTTTTGCAGGAGGACTGTCTGCGGGCGCGGCGGGGTTGGGTGGCGGCGGCGTGCTCGACGAAGTGAGAGCGGCCCTTGACGACGACCTGTCCACTCCCCGGGCGCTAACGGCCATAGACGCCGCCGCCTCCGACGCACGCAATGAAGGCGCCCGTAGCCAGGTCCTGGAGGCGGCCGCACTACTCGGCGTACAGCTTTAGCGGATCCCGGGGCGCTCACGCGGTCCCTATCATTGGCGGGATGCCAACTGCCGATCCGACTGCCGGCCCGAGCCCGATATCCGTCACGCTGCCCGACGGCCAAACGCGCGAGCTGCCGGCGGGCTCAACTGGGGCGGACCTCGCCGCCGCGATCGGCCCTCGTTTGGCCCAGGCCGCGATCGCCGTCGTCGCGAACGGGGCCGAGCGCGACCTCGGGTCGGTACTGCCTGACGGTGCGGCGGTGAGCGTGGTCACTGCGTCCTCGGAAGCCGGCCGAGCGATCTTGCGCCACTCCACCTCGCACGTATTGGCTCAGGCGGTCACGCGGCTGTGGCCCGGAGCGCGCTATGCCATAGGGCCGGCAATCGAAGATGGCTTTTATTACGATTTCGAGCTGCCCGGGGGCGCCCGCTTCAGCGAAGACGACCTCGCCAGGATCGAAGCCACCATGCGCGAGATCATGGACGAAGACCAGCGCTTCGTCCGCGAAGAGCATTCGGTCCACGAGGGGCTCGACATTTTTGCCGACCAGCCTTACAAGCGCGAAATAATCGAGGGAGCCGGGGCGTCTCAGCAGGCCGCGGTGAGCAAGGGCGCCGATGGGCTGGAGGCCGAACAGGAGGGCGCCGCGTGCTGGCGGGGTGAGCACCTACCGCAACGTCCGGCCGCCGTCGGGCCCGCCGTCCGCTGGCGCGGACGACGAGTTCGTCGACCTCTGCCGCGGCCCCCACGTGCCGTCCACAAAGAAGCTTGGTTATTTCAAATTGACCAAGGTTGCAGCGGCTTACTGGAGAGGCGACGAGCGCCGCCAGCAGCTGCAGCGCATTTACGGGACCGCCTGGGAGTCCCAGTCCGCTCTCGACGAATACCTCGCCCGCGTGCAGGAAGCGGAGCGTCGCGACCATCGCCGGCTCGGGGCGGAGCTCGATCTTTTCCATTTCCCGCCCGAAATAGGCCCCGGCCTCGTCGTGTTCCACCCCAAGGGCGGCATCGTGCGAAAAACGATGGAGGACTATTCCCGCGCTGAGCACGAGCGAGGCGGCTATGAGTTCGTGTACACACCGCATCTGGCAAAGTCGACCCTGTTCGAGATTTCGGGCCACCTTGGCTGGTACGCCGAGGGGATGTACCCGCCCATGGAGCTGGAAGGGGCGACCTACTACCCCAAGCCCATGAACTGCCCGATGCACATCCTCGATCTACAAGAGCCGACAGCGCTCTTACCGAGAGCTGCCATTGCGGCTCTTTGAGCTCGGCACCGTTTACCGCTTTGAGCGCTCGGGAGTACTGAACGGTCTTTTGCGCCTCCGCGGGTTCGCTCAGGACGACGCACACATCTTTTGCACAAGCGAACAACTGCCGGCAGAACTGGCGAGCCTGTTGGCGTTCGTGCTCAGACTTTTGCGGCGTTTCGGTTTGACCGAGTTCGAGGCGGAACTGTCCACTCGGCCAGAGAAGTACCTCGGCACGATAGAGGAGTGGGACCATGCGACCGACGCGCTGCGAGCTTCGCTCGACGCCGCTCACCTGGAGTACACGGTTTCTGAGGGCGGGGGCGCTTTTTATGCGCCGAAGATCGACGTCCACGTGCGCGACGCCATCGGGCGCAAGTGGCAGGTGTCCACGATCCAGGTTGATTACATGCTCCCACAGCGCTTCGAGATGGAGTACGTGGGCGCCGACAACGCTCGCCACCGTCCCTACATGGTCCACCGGGCGCTGTTCGGTTCCGTAGAACGCTTTTTTGCCATCCTCACCGAGCATTACGCCGGCGCATTCCCTACTTGGTTGGCGCCGGTACAGGCAAAGGTGCTCCCCGTGCGCGACGACCACGAGGCCTACGCCAGTTCGGTCGTAGAAGCGTTGCGGTCGGCCGGTTTCAGGGCCGAGACCTTGCCCGCCGACGAGCCGCTCGGGGCGCGGGTGCGGCACGCCAAGCTGGAAAAGGTCCCTTATGTTCTCGTGGTCGGCGACGACGATGTGGCGGGCGGGACCGTGGGGGTCAATGCGCGGGGGACCGAGCGGCCCGAGCGCGGCGTTGCCATCAGCGAGTTCATCGAGCGGCTGCAAGCCGACGTGGTCGCCGACGTGGCTCAGGCCGGCGAACAGGCTTCAGACGAACAGGCTGGCTGACAGCATCCATGGGCAACCTAGATGTCATCTGGGCGGGCTGGCGCTCCGAGTTCGTCGCCGGCGCTGCCGAGGCGGGCGAAGGCGAGGCCAAGCAGGGTTCGTGCGTGTTCTGCCGGATCCTGGCAAGCGGGTTGGCGGACGAGGAAACCCACGTAGTTTGGCGCCACCCCTCCGGCCATGCCGTGGCGTTGCTCAACGCCTACCCCTACACGAGCGGCCATTTGATGGTGATGCCCACCCGCCACGTCGCCGAACTGGAGGATCTCGCACCGGACGAGTCGAGCGACATATGGGAAGGGGTTGTCGCCGGCGTCCGGGCCGTCAAGGCGGCCTACAAGCCCGAGGGGGCCAACCTCGGGGCCAACCTCGGCAGAGCCGGCGGTGCCGGTGTGCCCGGCCATTTCCACATGCATGTACTGCCCCGTTGGGTCGGTGACACCAACTTCATGACCTCGGTGGCGGACGCCCGGGTACTGCCCGAGCCCCTCTACGAAAGCGCCGCCAAGCTCCGGGCCAGTTGGCCCGAGCCGTAGCCGCTCGCTTGTAACTAGTCACTGAGGGGCACCCCGCCCGCAGCACCGCAGGGCACGAGGTATGATCCTTGCTAGTTGTGTGCCGGGTGGGCCAACGTCGTCCCGATCTGCACCTGGAAGACCGTAGGACGTTGGAAGACTACTTGGGAGGCGCACGCCACGATGTCGACACCTCATGGTTCCCAGCTGGGCCGACGGCGACCAGATGATGCCCGGCGGCGATCAGGTCATGGCAAGTGGGCTTTACAGGCCCGAAATGGAGCATGATTCGTGCGGCGTCGCGTTCGTGGCTGACATGCGCGGGCGGCCGAGCCACGAGATGGTCGAGATGGGCCTCGCGAGCCTCTGCCACCTCGAGCACCGCGGCGCCAAGGGGGCCGATCCCGAAACCGGGGACGGTGCAGGGGTCCTGGTCCAAGTGCCGGACCGGTTTTTACGTGCCTCCTTCAACCTAGACCTCCCCCCGCTCGGTTCCTATGCGACCGGGATCGCCTTCCTGCCCGCGGACGAACGGCAGGCTGACGAAGCTTGCAGGCAGTTCGAAGCCTTGGCGTCTGAGGAGGGCATATCGGTGCTCGGCTGGCGAGAGGTGCCGGTTGATGCCGACCTTCCGGGCGCGAGCGCACGAGAGGTGATGCCGCGGTTCCGCCAGGCCGTTGTCGCCGCCGATGCGGGCCAGAGCGGCCTGGAGCTGGACCGGCTCGCCTTTGTGTTACGCAAGCGCGCGGAGCATCGAGATCCCTGGCATCTACTTCGCGTCTTTGTCGGCGCGCACCGTCGTCTACAAGGGGATGTTGACCGCACCGCAGCTACCGAAGTTTTTCGTGGACCTTTCGGACCCGCTGTTCGAATCAGGGCTTGTGCTCGCTCATGCACGTTTTTCCACCAACACCTTTCCTAGCTGGCCGCTTGCTCACCCGTACCGTTATGTCGCCCATAACGGCGAGTTCAACACCGTGCAGGGAAACCGCAACTGGATGCGCACGAGGGAGGCGATGCTGCGGAGCAAGCTGGTCCCTGGCGACCTGTCCCGGATATTCCCGATCGTTACGCCCGGGGGCAGCGACTCGATGAGCTTCGACGAGGTGCTCGAGCTTTTGCACCTGAGCGGTAGGTCGCTCCCGCACGCGGTGTTGATGATGATCCCCGAGGCATGGGAGAACAAGCAGGACATATCGCCCGAGCGGCGAGCCTTTTACCAGTTCCACGCCTGCATGATGGAGCCCTGGGATGGCCCTGCAGCCGTTGCGTTCACTGACGGCGTGCTCATCGGTGCCCAACTCGACAGGAACGGGTTCAGGCCGCTCCGTTACTGGGTTACCGACGATGACATCGTGATTATGGCTTCTGAGGTCGGCGTGCTCGACGTGCCGGCATCGAAGGTGGTCCTGCGGGGACGTATCCAACCCGGGCGTATGTTCCTCGTGGACACCGCCGCCGGCCGGATCGTCGACGACGACGAGATAAAAGACGGTCTCGCCGCCGAGCACCCGTACGGGGACTGGCTCGCGGCGGCCCGCATCGACCTCGAGGACCTCCCCGTGCGCAGGGCATTGACGCCCCAGTACTCGCGCCTGGTGAGCTTCCAGCGCCAGTTCGGCTATACCGAAGAAGAGATCCGCCTGGTCATTGAGCCAATGGTCAGGGCCGGCAGCGAGCCCGTGTCTTCGATGGGCGACGACACCCCTCTTGCCGTCCTGTCGCGCCGCCCGCGCCTGCTTTACGACTATTTCCGCCAGCTTTTCGCCCAGGTGACCAACCCACCCCTGGACGCGATCCGCGAGGAGCTCATAACTTCGCTTTCGTCTTCGGTCGGGCCCGAGGGCAACCTGCTGGAGCCGGGCCCGCAGTCATGCCACCAGATAATGCTGCCGGGGCCGATCCTCACCAACGACGAACTCGCGACCCTCCTCTATATCGACGAGGACGGCCTTGTCCCGGGGTGGCACACCTTTGCGGTCGACGGGCTGTTCCCGGCCAAAGGCGCGGACGCGGGCGCCGGCGATCGCCTCCGTGACGCCTTGGACAAGGTTTGCGCACAGGTCGAAGACGCGGTCCTTGCCGGGGCGAGCGTCGCCGTTCTGTCCGACCGCCATGCCAACGCCGACGCGGTCCCGATACCGTGCTTGCTGCTCGTGTCTGCGGTGCACCACTTCCTCGTAGACAAAAAGCTGCGCACCAAGGTCGGCCTCATCGTCGAAACCGGCGAGGCGCGAACCGTCCATCACATGGCTTGCCTGATCAGCTACGGCGCCGCCGCAGTCAACCCGTACCTCGCCTTTGACACCGTCGTCGACCAGGTGCGGCGGGGCGCCGTCACGGGCATGTCGGCACGTAAGGCGCTCAACAATTACGTGAAGGCAGCGGCCAAGGGTGTCCTCAAGACGATGTCCAAAATGGGGATATCAACGGTGGCCTCGTACACCGGAGCTCAAGTCTTCGAAGCGGTCGGGCTGGCAAGTGACGTGGCCGAACGCTATTTCACGGGGACCGCCACCCAGGTTGAGGGGGTCGGCCTGGGTGACATAGCCGCCGAGGCGCTTGCACGCCACCGTGCCGCCTGGCCGGACAGGCCGAGCGAGCTCGCGCACCGCGACCTCGACCCGGGCGGTGACTGGCAGTGGCGGCGCGAGGGCGAGTACCACTTGTTCAACCCCGAGACCGTCTTCAAGCTCCAGCATGCGACAAGGTCCAAGAGCTACAAGATTTTCAAGGAGTACACGCGCGCCGTCGACGACCAGTCGCGCAACCTGGCCACCCTGAGAGGGTTGCTCGGTTTCCGCCCGGGCCACGAGACCGGCCGCCACCCCGTGGCCCTTGACGAAGTCGAGCCGGTGTCAGAGATCGTCAAGCGGTTCTCGACCGGTGCGATGTCCTACGGGGCTATATCTCAAGAGGCCCACGAGACCCTCGCCATTGCAATGAACCGCCTCGGGGCCCGCAGCAATAGCGGCGAGGGTGGGGAAGACCCTGTGCGCAACGTGCCGGACGAAAACGGGGACAGCCGCCGCAGCGCCATCCGCCAGGTTGCCGCAGGGCGCTTCGGGGTTACCAGCGAGTACCTCGTCAATGCAGACGACATCCAGATAAAGATGGCCCAAGGGGCTAAGCCCGGCGAGGGCGGCCAACTACCGGGCAAAAAGGTCTACCCCTGGATTGCCAAGACCCGCTACTCGACGCCCGGTGTCGGCCTGATATCGCCGCCTCCTCATCACGACATCTACTCGATAGAAGACCTGGCGCAGTTGATCTACGACCTGAAGAACGCCAACCCGCGCGCGGGTGAACGTCAAATTGGTGTCCGAGACCGGCGTAGGCACGGTGGCTGCGGGCGTGGCCAAGGCTCACGCCGACGTTGTGCTCATCTCGGGCCACGACGGGGGTACCGGGGCGTCGCCGATGAGCTCCACCCGCCACGCAGGCGGCCCATGGGAGCTCGGGCTCGCCGAAACGCAGCAGACATTGTTGCGAAATGGTTTGCGCGACAGGATCGTGGTGCAGGTCGACGGCTCGATGAAAACCGGCAGGGACGTGGTCATAGCGGCGCTGCTCGGTGCCGAAGAGTACGGTTTTTCCACCGCCCCGCTGGTGGTTGAGGGCTGCATCATGATGCGCGTTTGCCATCTGGACACCTGCCCGGTCGGCGTGGCAACACAGAACCCTGAGCTACGGAAGCGTTTCAGCGGGACGCCTGAACTGGTGGTGAGGTTTTTCGAGTACATAGCCGAGGAAGTTAGAGAATGGTTGGCGACGCTCGGTTTCAGGACAGTTGCGGAGGCGATCGGGCGGAGCGATGTGCTCGAGGAGCTCGCTGCTGACGAGGACAGCAAGGCGGCGACGCTCGACCTTTCCGCTATCTTGTACCCGCCCCCGCCCGGGGTGCCGCTCAGCTGCACCCATCAACAGGACCACCAGCTCGATCGCACATTGGATGCGAAGCTGATCGAGGCGTGCCGCCCAGCGCTAGAAGAAGGCCAACCAGTGTCGGGTTCGTGGCCCGTCGTCAATTCCAACCGCGCCGTCGGCACCATGCTCGGGTCGGAGGTCACCAGGCGTTATGGGGGCGCCGGCTTACCAGAGGGAACCATCGAGCTCGAAATGACAGGTTCGGCCGGCCAGAGCTTCGGGGCCTTCGTGCCGTCAGGGATCACGTTGCGGCTCTTCGGGGATGCAAACGACTATCTGGGCAAGGGTCTTTCTGGGGGGCGGATAATCTTGCGGCCCCCGTTGGACGTGCCCACGGGCTTTGTCGCGGAGGCCAACATAATCGCGGGCAACGTGATCGGTTATGGCGCGACCAGCGGGGAGATCTTCATAAGGGGGGTCGTCGGAGAGCGCTTTTGCGTCCGCAACTCAGGAGCCCTCGCCGTCGTTGAAGGCGTCGGCGACCACGGCTGTGAGTACATGACCGGTGGGCGTGTCGTAGTGCTTGGCCCTACTGGGCGCAATTTCGCCGCTGGCATGTCAGGAGGGTTCGCATATGTCTACGACCCCAACGGGCGCCTCCCGGACCGGCTCAACAAGGACATGGTCGAGCTGGACAATATGAACGACGACGACGCTGCCTGGCTTCGACACGTCCTCGGCCGTTACTTTGCCGAGACGGCCTCTCCTGTGGCCGAGCGCCTGCTCGACAACTTTCCCGCCCATGCAGGGTTGTTCGTAAAGGTTGTGCCGACCGATTACCGCCGCGCTCTCGACGCGGCCCGCCTTGCCGAGGGCGAGCCCGAGACAGCTGCAGCGATAATGATGGCCGCAGCGCATGGCTGACCCGGACGGCTTCATGAAGCACCAAAGGCGCGAGGCGGAGCACCGGCCGGTACACCTGCGCGTCCGTGACTGGGGCGAGATGTACGAGCCGGTCGATCTCGCGACAGTTCGCAACCAGGCCTCGCGGTGCATGGACTGCGCCATCCCTTTTTGCAACAGCCTGAGCGGTTGCCCACTCGGCAACCTGATACCGGACTGGAACGACCTGGTCTACCGCGACCGGTGGCGGGACGCGATCGACAGGCTGCACGCTACCAATAATTTCCCCGAGTTCACCGGGCGAATGTGCCCCGCTCCCTGCGAGAGCGCCTGTGTACTTTCCATAAACGACGACCCGGTAACGATAAAACAGATTGAAAACGAAATAATCGACTATGCGTGGGAACATGGATGGGTCACGCCGGTGCGGCCGAGCTCGAAGACCACCAAGCGGGTAGCGGTCGTGGGCTCCGGGCCGGCCGGCATGGCTGCGGCCCAGCAATTGACCCGGGCCGGCCACGAGGTCGTCGTCTACGAGCGCGACGATCGGCCGGGCGGTCTGATCCGCTACGGCATCCCAGACTTCAAGATGGACAAGGCCCTCCTGGACCGCCGGGTCACGCAGATGGAGGCGGAGGGGACGGTCTTCGAATGCGGGGTCGACGTCGGCGTTGACCTTTCGGTGGACGACCTGCGCTCCAGCTACGATGCCGTCGTTCTGGCGATCGGCGCCCTATGGCAGAGGGAGCTCGACATCCCCGGCCGGCGCCTGCGCGGGGTCCATCTGGCCATGGAGTACCTCGTCCCCTCGAACAGGGTGCAGGCGGGCCTGCTCGACCGGCCGCCAATCGACGCCGCAGGCAAGTCGGTGATCATCATCGGCGGTGGCGACACCGGGGCCGACTGCCTCGGCACCGCTCATCGCCAGGGCGCTTCATCGGTGCACCAGTTCGACATCCACGAACAACCTCCCGACGAGCGCCCCGAGAGCACCCCTTGGCCTCTCTGGCCGCTCGTGCTGCGGGGCTCGCTAGCCCACGAAGAAGGGGGAAAGCGGGTCTTTGCCGTTCAAACCGATGCGTTCATGGGCGACGAGAGCGGGCATGTGCGCGCCCTGCTCGCGCACCAGGTGCGCGAGCTCGGGAGGCGGAACTACGAAGATGTGCCCGGCAGCGAGTTCGAGCTGGCAGCCGACCTCGTGCTACTCGCGGTCGGCTTCCGCGGCCCAGACGGCCAGCTTCTCGACAAGCTGGGGACCGAACTGACCGAGCGGGGCAACGTGGCCCACGACGGCTCGTGGGGGACCACCGTGCCAGGGGTTTTTGCCTGCGGGGATGCCACCAGGGGAGCGAGCCTGATCGTCTGGGCCATTGCCGAGGGCCGAGCGGCTGCTGCTTCTGTCGACCGCTATCTGGTCGGCGAGACCCTCCTTCCAGCGGCGCTCTAGCCCAAAGGACAGCTCGTAGTCCCGTCTTCCCTCACGCAGAAAGGAACGGTGAGGGAAGAACGGCACTACGCCTTTCCTCTGTGAGCCAACGTCAAGTGCCTGGGCATCGAACATCAGCCGAAAGCTGCGGTGGGCGTTTGGGGATGCGGACCCGGCGGTACCTTCCATAGGCTCCCCAGGGGTGACGGACCTGAGCGACCCGGGTGATCCCTGGCTGACCGGGGTGTTGAGAGAGGCGTTCTCATCGTTGGCCAACGAGCACCGTTGGCAACTTGCGGGCTGTGGCCATCGCCGGTGACCGGACTGGTGCGTGGCTTTCCGGTGCGTCGATGGCGTCCAGCTTCCAAATCGGCTCGGTTACCAAGACCTTTACTGCCCTATTGCTCTCCACCATGACGGCCAAGGGGCAAGTCGCTCTGGAGGACCCCGTTGGCCGCTACCTCCCGGCCGCGGCGGGTTCGGGCACGAGGCTCGTCGACCTTGCTACCCACACCTCGGGATATCCCAGGATCCCTCGGGGTGTCAAGGCGCGCATGCTTCTGCGGCTCCGGGACCCGTACGCCCTGGTCCGAGACCGCGACGTCAATAGGTCGTTGCGGAAACTGAGCCGCAACCTTGGCCCCGGCCCGCACCCGTTCGAATACTCGAACTTCGGCTACGGCGTGCTGTCACGTGCGCTGGCGGCGGCCGGTGAACTGCCCTTCGGCGAGCTGCTGCGCCAGGAGGTCTTGCGGCCCCTCAACCTCGGGGAGGTGACCCCCGAGTCGGAGACTGACCCGGACCGGCGCCGCCTTTTCGGCCATAACGGTTCGGGCAGCGAGATGGAACACTGGCACAACCCTGCGTTGCAGGGCGCCGGTTTCCTGTTCTCGTCTATCGAAGGCATGCGTCGTTACCTCGCAGCCAATCTCTTCCCTGAGACGACGTCGCTGCGGGTGCCGTTGGAGCTGGTTCACCAGGCCCGCTACCCGGCGGGCCCCGGGATGCAGGTGGGCCTGGGCTGGTTTGTGCGCACCACCGATGAGGGCCGTGTCCACTGGCACAACGGCGGCACTGCCGGCTTCGGCAGCTTTATCGGCTTCGACCTCGAGCGCCAACTCGGCGTGGCCGTCCTGATAAGCCGAGTTCATACGCGTCAGCTGGACGAGGCCGCTATGAAGGTGCTCTTGGAGTTGCGACAAAAGCAGTAAGAGCGGTCCTGACCAGACCACGTTAGTAGTTGACGAATCTGCCCCTAAAGCACCTCGACCGGGCAGTTGAGTGCGACCGGCGCATCCCGAATGCGAGCATCGGCAGTTAGCAACGGGACATTGCCCAACATCTCGGCGAGAGCTATGTAGGTCGCATCTTGACCAGTGAAGTTGCCCCGCAAAGCCCACATCCGCCCCCGTAACCAATCGGCTGGGTACCTGACAATTTCCATAGCGCCGAAGAGATCCAACGCCGCTGCGCCTTCATCGTCCGTCAGCTTCTTTCGAAGGACCAAGCTGCGAAGGGCGTTGACAACTTCCGAATCAATAAGGTGGGGGGCAACGAGCTCTTCGTCGTCGAAGTCGACGACCTCACCGTCACCTACCAGCAGCTTGACGGCGGCGCTGCTATCGAGGACCTTCACTCCCGGCCTTCGTGGACCGCAGCCACGATTTCCTCAGTCGGGACCCGAGAGCGAATCGTCTTCCGGGCCGCTTTCACGATCTCGGTGTTGCGGTGAGCGGCCTCTGCCCGCCGGGCCATGTGGTCCATCTCTCGGCGCATAAGGGCGCTGAGCGACAGACCCTGGTCCTTGGCCAGCCCGGTCACCTTCTCATGGACATCGTCGGGCACGTCCCGGACATGGACCACTTTTCCCATGGGGCTAGCTTACCAGTTCTGGGTGCAAAGTGCACCCACTCGCATTGGCGACGTCATTGAGCACTCGCAGCGCAGCACCGGCGCATTGCTAGGGACCTCCGTGGCCCCTTGGCTTCCGTTCACGCCGCCGGCGCAGCGGGTCCCCTGGGCGGCCTGGCGAAGGCCCCAGCCAGGGGCTGAGCCCGGCCTGCAATGGCAACAAGCGAGCCCGACGCTCCGGCCGCCGTGGTGGAGGACCGCCCTCCCGCTGCGCCGCCGGCTCGATTGCTCCGGCCCAGCTCAGGCGCTACACGCATGCGTACTTGGTGCGTCAGCCGGTTTCGTCACCTAGGGCTTCTACTGCCCTCTCCACTGCCCCCATCCAGTCCGCCAGCGGGTACTCCCAGCTAGGTCCGCCCTCACGTCCGAAGATCGTGATGGTCAGCTCTCCGTTCACGTGGGACACCTCCGCGGAGATGTCTACGAAGCCGTCGTGGCGATGAACGACCTCGGCCACGACCGCGTCCCGGTCAGGCGGATAAGCCTTGAAGATATCGAATTCCACACATGCCTCTTTCCGTGCAGGGTCCTGACTCTACTGAGACCAGACCTCAACGACCCGCCCATCTGATGCCTGCCGATGTGCGCATGCAGTTTGCGGCTGCTGCGATACAGGGAGCGCGCCCTGGTTAGCGCTGAACGCCTTCGATGGCAGCCGAGGAGACGATCGCACGTTCATCAGCGAGAGCACTGTCCGACGTCGGACCATAGCCGAGCAGCTCGATACCGATGCTGTTGGACGGGATCGTCCAGTACTCAAAAAAATTGCTCCCAGAGTGCGTCACCGCCAAGGTCCGAGCCTCCAGTCGGAGATCGGCGACGTCCCCCCTCCGACGTGAACCCCCACTATCAGTCCCGGCACTCGACAGTCGACGTTCCCCTACACGCCGTATCTCCGCGGACGCGCTCGGCCGGACGATCGGCAAACCGAACTTGAGGTCCCAAAGGCCAGGCGTGGTGCCGGTCTTCCCTCATCGTTCCTTTGGGCGTGAGGGAGGACGGCGCGACGACCTGGCCTCTCCCGCGTTGACCGCCTGCGCCGGTATCGTCGGCGAGTGAGGATCGCGTACTACCCGGGCGAGTGCCCTTCCCCCCCGCAAGGCTCAGTGGTGACTATCGGGGCCTTCGACGGTGTGCATCTTGGCCACCGGCGGCTCATCGAACGGGTCAGGAGCGCCGCCGCCGAGATCGGGGCGGTGTCGGTTGTCGTCACCTTCGACAAGCACCCGGCAAGCGTGGTGCGCCCGGGGTCAGCCCCACTGTTGCTGACAGACCTCGACCAGAAGCTGGCGCTCCTGGAAGCCTCGGGGGTCGACATCGTCCTGGTCGTGCACTTCGACGCATCACGCGCGGCAGAGCCCGCAGAAGCCTTTGTAGACGAAGTCCTAGTCGACTGCCTGAACGCCCGGGCGCTGGTTGTTGGCCACGACTTCCACTTCGGTCGCAACAGGGAAGGCGATGTGGCGCTCCTCCAACGCATCGGGGCGCTGAGGGGTTTCGATGTGACGGGGATCCGGCTGGTCAGCTCCGGAGGGCACGGTGGGGAGGCCGCCAGGACCGGAGAGCTCGGGCCGATCTCCTCAACGGGGATCCGCCGCCTGATTGCCAATGGCGAGGTCAGGGCGGCCGCTCAGCTGCTTGGCCGCTGGTACCAGCTGCGGGGGATAGTCTGCCACGGCGAAAAGCGCGGCAGAGAGCTCGGCTTCCCGACCGCCAACCTGGAAGTCGACAAGGCGATGCAGGTCTGTGCGGACGGCGTCTACGCCGGGTGGTACCTGAGGCCTGACGGTACCCGGCACCAGACTGCGATCTCGGTCGGGCGCCAGCCAACCTTCTATGCCTCGCGGCCGGTCTCGCTCGTCGAGGCCCACCTGGTCGATTTCCAGGGGGACCTGTACGACGAAGTGGGTACGGTCGAACTGGTAGCCAGGCTGAGAGGCCAGGAAAAGTTCGGCTCGGTGGATGCCCTGGTCGACCAGATGACCGCCGACGTGGCGCAGACGAGGCTTACTTTGGCGGCCGCGTCCATCTAGCCAGCCCTTTTGCCACGGCTGAGGCGAAGGCGAAGTTGGTACCGCTAGCCAGCTGCTAACATGAGCGGCGGCGTTGTGCCACGTAACTGCTCAGGCGACCGGGCCTCTGTCCCGGGCGGGGGCGGACCTGTTCCACGGCGTCATTGTCCTGTTTTAAGCCAGCCCCATTCCAAGGACCTACCAAGCATGCCGGAAAAAGCACCGACCATCGAGGCCTACCGCCTCCATGAGACGGACACGGGTTCGCCCGAGGTACAGGTCGCTCTGTTGAGCGAGCGTATTGCCCACCTCACCGAGCACTTGAAGCTCAACAAGCACGACCATCATTCCCGACGCGGGCTGATGGTGCTCATCGGGCGTCGCCGTCGGCTTCTCGATTACGTGAGGAACAACGACGTCGAGCGCTACCGAGAGCTAATAGGCCGGCTGGGGCTGCGCCGCTGATCGCGAGAGCCGAGGGGCAGGCTGTTGTCAGCTGCCAGTCGAGGGCTTCCCGCCGGGCTTACTGCGCCGGCACCGGGAGGTCGTCAACTGACAACTGGCTCAGTTCCGCCCAGCGGCCTCAAGGGTCTTCATTGACTGAAGATCCTCTATCTGTGGAAGCTGGCAGTGCCGGCTCCCACGGGCCGAAAGGAGAACACCACCTCTATGGGGGAGCCTTTTTCTGTTGAAGCGCCAGTTTCTGGCACCGGCAAGACCATAAGTTTCCAAACGGGCCTGTTGGCCCAGCAATCCCAGGGTGCAGTCGTCGCGCGGATCGGCGACACGATCGTGCTGGCCACTGCCAACGCCGCCAATCGTGCACCTGAAGGAATAGATTTCTTCCCGCTCACGATCGATGTCGAAGAGCGGATGTACGCAGCTGGAAAGATCCCAGGGTCGTTCTTCCGCCGAGAAGGACGCCCGTCCGAAACCGCCATTCTCACTGCCCGCCTGATCGACCGGCCCCTGCGCCCCTCTTTCGCCGACGGTTACCGCAACGAGACCCAGGTTGTCATTACGGTCCTCGGTGCTGACCAGGTCAACCCGCACGACGTAATTGCCATAAATGCGGCCAGCGCGGCCCTGATGATCTCGGGGCTGCCTTTCGAAGGCCCGATCGGAGCGGTACGGGTCGCTTATACCCAAGAGGGCAAATGGATCCCCCACCCGACATATGACGAGGGCGACGAGTCGACCTTCGAGCTCGTAGTCGCAGGGCGGGTACTGCCTGATGGCGATGTGGCGATCATGATGGTCGAAGCTGGCGGGACCGAAAGAGCCTGGGCCTATTACAGCGCGGGGCCCCGAAGGTGACCGAAGAAGTCATCGGTGAAGGCCTCGAGGCGGCGAAAACCTGGATCAAGGAGTCGGCCGAGCTCCAGCTCGAGCTGCGCGCCAGAGCAGGTTCGCGTGAGCCGCTCACCTACGAAACCCGCCGCGACTACGCGCCCGAGGTCTTCGAGCGTGTGGAAGCCCTAGGGGCTGAGCGGATAGGCAAGGTGACAACCATCTCGCTCAAGTCCGAGCGCGAGGCCGCACTATCCGAGACGGCCGCCTCGCTGATCGAGGAGCTTTCCGAGGAGTTTGCAGGGAGAGAAAAGGAAATATCCTCAGCCGTCCGCTCTCTCACCAAGAAATTGGTGCGCAAGCGGATCGTTGAGGAAGGCGTGCGCATTGACGGGCGGGGCACCCGTGACCTGAGGCCGCTCAGTGCCCGCGTGGGGATCCTGCCGACTGCGCACGGCTCGGGCCTTTTCCAGCGCGGCGAGACACAGGTCCTCAACGTGACAACCCTCGGGATGCCGCGCATGGACCAGATGATCGACACGATCGGCACCGAGGAAAAAAAGCGCTACATGCACCACTACAACATGCCTCCGTCGGCCAACGGCGAAGTAGGCCGAGTCGGTAGCCCGAAGCGCCGCGAGATAGGCCACGGCCTCCTCGCAGAGAGGGCGCTGTTGCCTGTGGTGCCATCGTTTGAGGAGTTCCCGTACGCGCTCCGGCTGGTGTCCGAGGTCCTCTCGTCCAACGGCTCCACGTCGATGGCGTCGGTGTGCGGTTCGAGCTTGTCGCTTATGGACGCAGGAGTGCCCATAAAGGCCGCTGTTTCGGGCATCGCGATGGGCCTCGTCAAAGAGGGCGACAGGTATGTCACGCTGACCGACATCCTGGGCGCTGAAGACGCTTTCGGCGACATGGACTTCAAAGTGGCTGGCCCGGCTGACTTCGTTACAGCCCTTCAGCTCGACACCAAGATCGACGGCCTCCCGGCCAATGTGCTCGGCGACGCTCTCCGTCAGGCTCGCGAAGCACGGCTGGCGATCCTCGAGGTTATGAACGCGGCGATCAGCAAGCCGCGCTCTGAGGTGAGCGACACCGCCCCGAAGATCGTGACCCTCGAGATCCCGATGGACAAGATCGGCGAAGTCATCGGCCCCAAGGGCAAGATGATCAACTCGATACAGCAAGAAACCGGCGCAGACATAAGCGTGGACGACAACGGTGTAGTCGGCACTGTCACGATCGGCGCCCGCGACGGCGCCGCCGTGAAGGAAGCGCTGAAGCGGATCGAGCTGATACTCGACCCGCCCAAGGCTGAGGTTGGTGCGACCTACCGCGGCAAGGTGGTCAACATCACCAAGTTCGGGGCTTTTGTCAACATCCTCCCGGGCCGCGACGGTCTTGTGCACATCTCCAAGCTCTCCAAGTTGGCGCAAGGCAAGCGCGTGGAGCGCGTCGAAGACGTGCTTTCCCTTGGCGAGGAACTCGACGTCCACGTCGACGACATCGACCCGATCGGCAAGGTTTCACTTTCGATCGAGGACGGCTCGGGCACCTCTGGGCCAAGCAACGGCCCGAGCTCCGCTTCGGCCGACGCCCCCAACGGTGCCGACGGCGAAGGCGGCAAGGGCCTCAAGACGGTGTCGTTCGAAGACACCTGGGAACAAGAGGCCCGTTCGACCTTTGGCGACCTCGGCCCATCAGCGGGCCCTGTTGAGCAAGCCGGTGGCACTCCCGGGGGCCGGGGCGACAGGGACAGAGCCGGGGAGCCGCGCGGTCAGGGCGGCCCACGCCGCAACCCCCGCAGGCGGCACTAAGCGGTCTGTTATGCCAGGGGAGAGCACAAAGCCGCGAGCGCGAGCTTCTCGGGCCCCCGCGACGTCGTTGAAACGACGGTGGTCGACGGGGGCCTGACAATTGTCACAGAGCACATGCCCGACGTGCTCTCGGTGAGCCTGGGTTTTTGGGTCGGCACCGGTTCGGTCGATGAGCCCGAACCGATCGCCGGTGCATCGCATTTCTTGGAGCACCTGCTGTTCAAGGGGACCGCTGAGCGCGGTGCCCGTGAGATCGCCGAACTGGTCGATGCGGTGGGCGGTGACCTGAACGCGTTCACCACCAAGGAGCACACGGCGTTTTATGTCAGGCTCCTGGCTGAATCGGCCGACCTCGGCCTCGATATCCTTTCGGAGATCATCTGGGGACCGGCGCTGCGCAAGGACGAGCTGGAAGCCGAACGGCAGGTGATCGTCGAGGAAATATTGATGCACAGCGACGAACCCGCCGAGGAAGTACACGACCTGTTCAATGCGGCGATGTACCCTGGTCACCCCCTCGGGCGCGACGTCCTGGGGTTGGAGGAGACCGTTCGCGCCACGACGCGCGACCAGGTCGCCGAGTTCCACCGTAAGCATTACCGGACCGCCAATGTCGTGGTGACCGCGGCCGGCAGAGTCGAGCACGCCGCAATCGTCGAAGGCGTGGTGCGCCGGCTCAACAAGGCGGCTGATGAGATCGGACGGGACGTACTTTTGGGTGGGGCGAGGCCGGAGCGCGTGGCCCCTTCCGCTCCGGCGCAGCGGCTCATGGTGCTCAACCGGCCGACCGAGCAGGCCCACATCATGATCGGGATGCCGGCGTTCGAGCGTGACCACCCGGACCGCCAGGTCCTGAACGTACTCGACCACATCCTCGGCGGGGGCATGTCGAGCCGGCTCTTCCAGACGGTCCGCGAGGAAAGAGGGCTCGCTTACAACGTTTATTCCTACCGTTCCGGCTATCAGGGTGCCGGCGACCTGGCCGTTTACGCGGGTACTGCACCCAGTAGGGCTTCCGAGGTCCTGAAGATCGTTATAGAGGAATTGGACAAGATGGCGGCCAGCGGTCCGACACCCGACGAGCTCACGGCGGCGAAGAGCCACATCCGGGGTGCCACCGCCCTTGGGCTGGAGGACTCGGGAGCCCGGATGAGCCGCCTCGGGCGGTCTCAGCTCGCCCACGGCAGGGTGCCGTCGCTCGCCGAGCTGGATGCCCAGGTTGCAGCTGTCACACGCGAGGACCTCGCCCGCGTCGCCAAGACGGTCCTCGACGGGCCGCGGAGCCTGGTTGTGCTCGGGCCTTTCGATGACGACGCCTTCCCGGACTGGGACGGCCGGGCCAACGGTCACTGAGCAAAGTGCTCCGCGTCGGGGTCTTCGGGGCCGCTGGCCGGATGGGGACAGCGGTCTGCGAAGCGGTCGGCGCTGACCCCGGTCTTGAGCTCGTGGCGGTCGTCGACCCAGCCCACGCCGGCGAGAAGTTAGGGCCCTCCGGCCTCGTCGCCGCTACAGGGCCGGAGGCGATGGCCGAGGCCGGGGCAGAAGTCGCGGTCGACTTCACGGTTGCTTCGGCTGCTCAGGCCAACGCGATCTGGTGTGCCGACAACGGGGTCCATTCCGTGATCGGCACTACCGGTTTCTCGCCCGCGGTGCTTGCCGAGATGAAGGCCCGGTTCGAAGCGGGTGTTGCCAACTGCGTCGTCGCCCCAAACTTCGCGATCGGGGCGGTGCTCATGATGCGCTTCGCCGAGCTCGCAGCTCCCTTTTTCGAATCTGTCGAGATCGTGGAGCTGCACCACGACGGCAAGGTAGATGCTCCGTCCGGCACGGCGATATTGACTGCGCAGCGAATTTCCGAGGTCTTGAAAGATCGTGCCGCAAAAAGCGGGGGACCGGTTTCGCCGTCCCCCGGAGACCGGCCCGGCACAGGAACATCAAGCGGCACAGAAGCGACGCGCGGGACAGAAGCGGCCCGCGGGACAGAAGCGGCGCCGGGTGTGAGGGTTCATTCGGTTCGCCTGCGGGGCCTCGTCGCCCACCAGGAAGTCCTCTTTGGCACGGCCGGCCAGACCCTCACGCTGCGCCACGACTCCATGGACCGCAGCTCGTTCATGCCAGGCGTGCTCCTCGCGGTAAGACAGGTGCCGCACCGGCGGGGCTTGACCGTCGGGCTCGACGCTTTGCTCGGCTTCTGAGGTTGCCTGTCGTGGCACTAGGCTTGGCTACCATGCAACCCTTTCGGGCTAGTGCTGCCTCCAGGAACGTTCGCCCCGTTGCCGGCGCGAATACCAGTGGTAATAGGGCCCAAGGCAGTCTTGGCAACCGGGCGAACGTTGCCTGTCGTGGCACTAGGCGGGAGATGCGCTGATGCCGGTGCCCGGGCGCTTTGGCGCTGTCATCTGCGCCATGGTGACTCCCTTCGACGACGGAGGCCGCCTTGACATCGGCGGAGCGGTGAAGCTTGCCCGCTGGCTTGTTGACAACGGCAACGACGGCCTCGTCCTGGCCGGCACTACCGGTGAGGCGCCGGCCCTGTCCGACCAGGAGAAGCATGACCTCTGGAAAGCGGTGCGCGAGGTCGTAGGTGTGCCCGTGATCGCTAGTACCGGCACGGCGAGCACCGCGCACTCGGTCGAACTGACCAAAATGGCGGCAGATGTCGGTGCCGACGCAGCACTCGTGGTGACGCCCTATTACAACAGGCCCTCCCAAGCAGGCATCGAGGCCCATTTCCGCGCCATCGCTCAAGCGACCAGGTTGCCCGTCATCGCGTACGACATACCCAAGCGGACCGGGCGCGAGTTGCGGGCGTCCACTCTCGCGAGGCTTGCGGGCGACGGGGTGATCGCAGGTCTCAAGGATGCGGCTGGTTCGACCTCCGCGACTGCCGCCTTGATAGAACAATCACCGCACAGCTTCGAGGTTTATAGCGGCGAGGACGCCCTCACCCTCCCGCTGGTAGCGGTCGGAGCCGTCGGGCTCATAAGTGTGGCCTCGCATTGGGCTGGGCCGCAGATCAGCGAGATGATCGCCGCTTATACAAAGGGCGATACCGACGCTGCCATGGCGTTGAACGCCCGGCTTGTCGAGTCGTGGGAGTTCGAGGGCACTGAAGATGCTCCAAACCCCGTACCGACCAAGGCGATGCTGAGGGCGCTCGGCTTGCCTGCAGGCGAATGCCGCCTGCCGATGGGCCCCACCCCTCCGGGCCTCGCCGAGCGCGCCAGGGAGGTCTGGGCCAACTTGAACGCCCAGCCTTTCCGGCAGGCTGTTTAGCCAATGCCGGAACCCGCTTCCCCGGTCCGCATCGTCTTCCTCGGCGGCCTGGGCGAGATAGGTCGCAACTGCGCCTGGTTCGAAATGGACGGCAGGGCGGTCCTGGTCGACTGCGGCATCATGTTCCCCGAACCGGAAATGCTCGGCGTCGACCTCGTCCTTCCCGATTTCACTTACATCATCGAGAACAAGGACCGCCTCGAGGGTTGCGTGCTCACCCATGGCCATGAAGACCACTGCGGCGCTCTCGCCTACTTACTGCGCGAGCTGAGCATGCCGATCTACGGGTCCGAGCTGACGCTTGGCTTGGCCCGCAACCGGATCGAGGAAGCCGGCCTGCTCGACCGCACCGAACTGATCACGGTAACCGACGGCGAAACAAGGAAAATTGGCCCCTTCGACGTCGAGTTCGTCCCGGTAGCGCACTCGGTCCCCCATGGCTTCGCCCTCGCGTTCCACACTCCCGTGGGCGTAATCCTGCATACGGGCGACTTCAAGCTGGACCTGACGCCGGTGGACGGACGAAGGACAGACCTTGGCCGCATCGGCGCGCTGGCGGCCGGCGACGGGATCCGTCTTCTCCTTTCAGACTCTACGAATGCCGAGGAAGAGGGCTACACCCCCTCGGAGCGAGCGGTCGGCCGGGTGCTCGCCAGCCTGTTCGAGGCGCACCCGGAAAAGCGAGTTGTGGTCGCGTGCTTCGCCAGCCATATCCACCGCGTGCAGCAGGTGGCCGACGCGGCGATCGCATCGGGGCGGTACGTTGCCACGCTTGGTCGGTCCATGGCCAGGAACGTAGCGTTCGCCCGCCAGCTCGGCTTACTGCAAATACCCGAGGACCGGCTTATCGATATCGAAAAGATTTCAGGCCTCCCTCCGAGCAAGATCTGCATTATCTGCACAGGTTCCCAGGGAGAGCCGATGTCGGCGCTGTCGCTCATGGCTGCCGGTGAGAACAAATGGGTAAAGGCGCGCGAGGGCGACCTTGTGGTGCTGTCTTCGCACGCCATACCGGGCAACGAGACAAATGTGGGCAAGGTCATAGACGGCCTCTGCCGCTCTGGAGCCGAGGTGGTGCACTCGGCGCTCGCTTCGGTACATGCCTCGGGCCATGCGATGCGCGACGAGCTCAAGCTGCTGATCTCGATTGCAAAGCCTCGGGCTTTCATCCCGGTGCACGGTGAGTACCGGCACCTGATGCACCACGCCCGCTTGGCCACCGACCTCGGGGTGCCGCCAGAGTCGGTGTTGTTAGCCGAAGACGGCGACGTCGTCGAGCTCACCGCGACCACGATCGAGTTCGCCGGCGAGGTGCCGGCCGGTTACTTGTACGTGGACGGGATCGTCGGGGACGTCGGTCGGGGAGTGCTCCGCGACCGAAAGCTCCTGGCAGAAGAGGGTGTCATCGTCGTCATCGTGACGGTCGACTCGCGTACCGGTACCGTCCTAACCGGCCCCGAGATAATCACCCGAGGGTGGGTGCACGCACCTGAGGCGGAGAAGCTCCTCGACGAAGCCCGTGAGGTCGTTTTAGCAGCGATCGAGGCGTCCGAGCTCGATGAACCGACAAGCACCGACTTCGACACGCTCAAGCGCAGGGCGCGCTCCGCACTCGGCCGTTTCGTTCAGGAACGGACCAAGCGGCGGCCCATGATCGTGCCCGTTGTAATGGAGGTTTAGCCGGAGCCACTGTTGTTGGTGGGGCTGGTGTTAGTTTTGAGGTTGCTGTGGCAACGAAGACGACACGTGGCGGACCGCCGGGACGCGGGCCGGCTGGATCTCGCGCTGCCCCGGCGCGGGCCGCGGTGGGAGCCCTGGCAGGTCCCGTGCTGCAGCCCAGCCCGACCCAGCCCGAGCCGTCTCACGCTGGCGCCAAACGCTGTCGTCCATGGTCGAGGACCAATCGGACGACCTTTGGGGCCTGGCCTTCTTGCTGCTTGCCGTGCTCGCAGGGCTCGGGATCTACGCCGGGGTCATCGGGCCGGCCGGCCACGCGCTGCGCACAGGCACCGCCGACCTGTTCGGGCTGGCTCGCTACGGCCTCCCACCCGGCTTTGCGGTGCTCGGCGGCTACTTGATCCTGCGCCACGCGCGTTCCGAACCTGGCCGGGTGGCAGTGGGGCTGGCGTTGGCTCTCATGGCCGCAGCTGGCCTGCTCTGTGTCCTCACCGGCAAGGACACCCTCCACCAGCCTCTGGCCGCGATGGGAAGGGCCGGCGGCCTCCTGGGCGCCGCTGAAGGGGTCCCGCTGCAGGCCGGCCTGGCGAACTGGGGTGCCGGGCTCGTCTTCGGGGCAGCGGCCTTCGTCGCCTGTTTGATCATCACTGCGACCCCGGTGAGGGCGGTCGCAGCGAGGCTTCGGTCGCTGTGCATGGCCGCCGCCCATGCCGCCGCGGTGGTCCTGGTACGTCTGCAAGGACTTGGCCCGAGGCGGCCAAAGGTTGGCCTCGGCAACTCGCCACCCGAGCGTCAGAGGCCCCGGCCTCCTTCGCCGGGTAACCCAGCCAAGCCGTGACGTCATAGACCTGGCCGCGCCGGCCGCAGGCCCGGCCGGGCTCGCGGTCACCTCGCGGGCCCGATTGGGCCGGGCCAGGTGGCCGGGTTGACGCCGATGGCGACAGCGCCCACGACGACGAGGCAGGCCTGGACGGGGGCGGTGAGAGCGGTACCGGCGAGGACGGTGCCGGCGACGACGCGCTCCTGGAGGGTGTGCTCGCCGGCGGTAGGGCTGCAGCGGGGCCACCGGCCCAGCCGGGGCCCAAGCCGATCTCGATCACCGGCCTGGCGGCGCGGGGGATGGCCAGCCCAGGCAAGGCCCAGCAGCTCGACCTGGGTTTACCGCGGGAGATGGCGCCGGCATGGCGTTTGCCGCCCATGGCGCTGCTCAGGCGGAGCAAGCACACTGAGGTGGACCGGCGACAGATCGAAGTGTTGGGACAGACCCTGGAAAGCGCCCTGGCGGCGCACGGCGTCGAGACCCGTTTGGTCGCCGCCACGGTAGGGCCGAGCGTTACACGCTACGAACTGGAGCTGGGGCCGGGCGTCAAAGTTCAAAAAGTCACTGCGCTGCAGCGCGACATCGCCTATGCGCTTGCCGCCGCCGACGTGAGGATCCTTGCCCCGATACCGGGCAAATCAGCGATCGGTGTCGAGGTCCCCAACCGTCAGCGCCAGACCGTGACCCTGGGCGACATCCTCGGTTCACCCGAGGCAACGGCGGCCCGGCACCCTCTCGAGGTCGCTGCCGGCCGGGACATTGCGGGCCGCCCGGTGCTCGTCAACCTCGCCGAAATGCCTCACCTACTGATCGCCGGCGCTACTGGCTCGGGCAAGTCGTCTTGCATCAACTCCATGCTCACCTCGCTGCTGATGCGCGCCACCCCCGACCAGGTCCGGTTGATCCTGGTCGACCCCAAGCGCGTGGAGCTGGGCCACTACACGGGGCTGCCCCACCTGCTTACCGCTCCGGTGACCAACCCAAAGAAAGCAGCCAACGCCCTGCACTGGGCCGTCCAAGAGATGGAGCGCCGTTACGACGTATTGGCCGAGGTCGGCATGCGCGACATCACGGGTTACAACGCCGCCTGGGACAGGGGAGAGCTGGCCGGCGAGCCCGAGGGTGGCGCGCTAGGACTTGGCGACGACATGAGCGAGGATGCCGACGAAGGCTCGGGCGGGGTGCCCGGGGCGGGGCCTTCTGCCCAGGACGGCGAACGCGCGGGCGTGGCCCGCTACACGCGCCTACCTTTCATAGTCGTTGTCGTCGACGAGCTGAACGACCTAATGATGGTGGCAGCCCGCGACGTCGAAGAGTCCATCTGCCGCATCGCACAGATGGCCCGGGCTGTTGGGATCCACCTCGTGCTGGCGACCCAGAGACCGTCGGTCGACGTCATAACGGGCCTCATAAAAGCCAATATCCCCTCTCGCCTGGCTTTCGCCGTGTCTTCGCTGGCTGACAGCCGCGTCGTCCTCGACCAGCCGGGGGCGGAGCGCCTTATAGGCAAGGGCGACATGTTGCTGCTCACAGCCTCATCCTCTCAAGCGAGGCGCATCCAGGGCCCTTGGGCTGACGAAGAAGACATACGCAAGATCGTCGGCCATTGGCGGCGCCAGGCAGGCCCGTCGTACGTCGAAGGCGTGGACGGCCCGGACGCGACAGCCGGCGCGACCGGCGAGGACGCTGACGACGACGAGCTGTTGGACTCTGCGATGCAGCTGGTCGTACGGAGCCAGCTCGGCAGCACCTCGATGCTCCAGCGAAAGCTGCGGGTCGGTTTTGCTCGCGCCGGAAGGCTCATGGACCTCCTGGAACAAAGAGGGGTCGTGGGCCAGTCCGAGGGGTCGAAGGCTCGCACGGTGCTCATGACGATCGAAGAGCTCGAGGGACGCTGAGCCTGGGGCGTTGAGCACCCCCTTTTGAGGACGCGCTCCGTCACCTACTAGAAGTTGAGGGATGCACCGTATCGCTAGAGCTCCCGCGTCTTCGGCCAACCTCGGGCCGGGCTTCGACACACTCGCCCTGGCTTTGGCGCTGTACGTGGAGGTAGAGGTAATGCCCCGCCCGGCTGGGCTGCTGGTCGTAGCAGAAGGGGAGGGTGCTGAGCTCCCCGGTGGTCAAGCGCACCTGGCGGCGCAGGTAGCGAGCCGGACCGCGGGCCATGACCGGCTGGAGGTGCACGTCCGCTCCGAGATCCCCGTGGCCCGCGGGCTCGGGTCTTCGGCCGCCATTGCTGTAGCTGCAGCAGCGGCGGCGGGGGCGATCGACCCGTTCGAGGCTGGGTTTGTTGTTGACGGGCACCCCGAAAACGCAGCAGCGTCGGCATTGGGCGGCCTGGTCGCCGCGGCGGTTGTCGAGGGCCTCCCGGTCGCTCGGCTGCTCCGCCTCGACCCGGAGCTCCGTTACGTCGTCCTTGTGCCCGACCGCGAACTGTCTACGTCGTCCGCCAGGGACGTCCTGCCACCGACGGTGACCCACGAGGATGCCGCGTTCAACCTGGGGAGGCTGAGCCTGCTTATCGCCGGCCTCGCCGACCACAGCCAGCTCCTGGGGACAGCGGGTGACGACAGGCTCCACCAGGGGCCGCGCTCAGAGCTGTTCCCTGAGGCCCCGGCCCTGTTGGACGGGTTGCGCCAAGCGGGAGCGCTTACGTCCTGCTGGTCCGGTGCCGGCCCCAGCCTGCTCGGGATCTGTGCTGCTGGCGAAGTTGAAGCGGTGGCGGGGGCGGCCAAGGCTCTGATGGGCGAGCACGGGGTCCCCGGCAACGTGCTCGTCCTCGAGGCGGATCTATTGGGCGTCAATGTGGAGGAGATCGGCTGAGCGGCTGAGACCACAGCCGGTGCCCTGTACGCTTGGCAGATGGCCCCCCGGTACTGGTTGGAGACTCTTGGGTGCCCTAAGAACCAGGTCGACTCTGACAAGCTCGCAGGCATGCTCGAGTCGCAGGGCTACGGGCCGGCGCGGCGGGCCGACCAGGCGGACCTTGTGGTGGTGAACACCTGCGCTTTCATCGAGGCCGCACGGGAGGAGTCGATAGGGACCGTGCTGGAGCTGGCCGCGACCAAGAAGAACGGCGCGAAGCTCGTGGTCACCGGTTGCATGGCGGAGCGGTACGGCGACGAGCTCGCTGCTGCGCTCCCAGAGGTCGACCGGGTCGCCGGCTTCGGGGTGCCGGTCGATTTCGGGCGCACGCGGCTCGCGCCTGTCTGCGACTGCCCCGGCAATTGGCCGGCCCGTCCCGAGCTTCGACCTTTTGAACCTGCCCCGGCCACCGGCCCGGGCACCCTGGGCCTACGTCAAGGTCGCTGAAGGTTGTGACAGGCACTGCGGGTTCTGCGCCATCCCCTCGTTCCGCGGCCCCCAGCGTTCCCGCACGGCCTCCGACATCCTCGCCGAGGTGGACGCGCTCGGTGCGGCCGAGGTCGTCCTCGTCGCCCAAGACCTCGTTTCGTGGGGGAGGGACGTCACCGCTGCGTCCTCCGCCAGGATGTCTGAGGCGGGCCTGGTGCCTCTTTTCCAAGAAGTCAGCAAGCGCGTAGACCGCGTAAGGCTGCTGTACCTGTACCCGTCGGGGCTGAGCCAGGAGCTGATCGAGGCTGTCGGCACGAGCGGGTGCCCTTACTTCGACCTTTCCTTGCAGCACGTGTCGAGGCCCTTGCTCCGGCGAATGCGCCGCTTCGGCGACGGTGAGCGGTTCCTAGAGAAAATCTCCAGCATCCGCCAGAGCTTCCCGGACGCGGCACTTCGGTCCTCGTTCATCATCGGGTACCCGGGGGAGACCGAGGAGGACCACGACGTCCTCCTCCGCTTCTTGGAGGAGGCGCAGCTCGACTGGGTCGGCTTCTTTGCGTTTTCCAACGAGGACGGCACTTATGCCGCAGGTCTGCCCGACCAAGTACCGTCTTCTCTCGTGGTGGAACGGTCCAAGGAGTGCTCAGAACTGCAGGACGCGATCACCGCCCGCAAGAGGGCCGCACTTGTCGGTACCACCTGCCAGGTCCTTGTCGACGCACCCGGCACGGCGAGGAGCCACCGGGAGGCACCCGAGATCGACGGCGTCATCCGCGTCCCGCTCGACCTCAAGGTAGGTTCGTGGGTGGAGACACGGATCGTGGAGGCCGAAGGGCCGGACCTCGTCGGCGTGCCGGTGGCAGCATGAGCGGTACAGCGACAGCCGAGGCGCCGTCGCCCTGGAGGCTGAAAACCGCCGCCAACGGCATCACCATGACGCGTATCTTCGCTACGCCACTGCTCATCTTGGTCGTGGTGTGGGCAACACCTTCATGGGGGGCGCTCGTGCTCTGGGTGGTGCTGGCCTTTAGCGATTTCGCCGACGGCTGGTTGGCGCGCCGGCGAGGGCCAAGTGCTTCCGGCGCATTCCTGGACCCTCTGGCGGACAAGTTCCTGGTCCTCGGCGCCCTTATCGCGATGGTCGCCATCGGCGACGTCAGCTGGGCCCCGGTCGCGCTGCTCGGTGGGCGGGAGGTTGTGATCACCTCTTACCGAGTGATCGTGGCCCGCCACGGCGTCAGCGTCCCGGCCGCGTGATGGCAAAAGCGAAGACCCTCGTCGAGTTCTTTACCGTCGGTCTCGTGCTCCTGCCTGGCTGGTCCTCCCGCTTGACCTTTGCGCACGTAGCGCTGTGGGTGGCGGTCATACTGGCTTGGGTAAGCGCGGTGCAATACCTCGTGGACTCGCGTGCCGGCCGGCGCGCCGTAGCCACCGGCCTTTAGAGGGAGAGCCCGTGGACTGCGAGGTCCTGGCCATCGGGACGGAGCTCCTGCTCGGCCAGATTGTCGACACAAACTCTTCGTGGATCGGTGAGCAGCTGGCGGCGGTCGGGATCTCTTGTTTCCAGCAGACCAAGGTGGGTGACAACCATGCCCGGATTGTCTCGGCCCTGCGGGCGGCGCTCGAGCGTACTGACGCCGTCATTTGTTGCGGTGGCCTGGGCCGACCCAGGACGACATCACCCGCGAGGCGATCGCCGAGGTCATGGGTGCGCCATTGCTGCGAGACCCGGCCCTCGAGGACCGGCTGAGGGAGCGCTTTGCCGGCCGGGATATCCCCGTCATCAATTACAAGCAGGCAGATTTGCCTGAAGGTGCAATGCCGATCCTCGCCGATGCCGGGACCGCTCCGGGTTTGACCTGCCCCGTGGGCGACAAGGTCATTTACGCCGTGCCAGGAGTGCCGTCGGAGATGCGCGAGATGCTCGAGCGGTCGGTGCTACCCGACCTCGTTCGACGTTCGGGGGAGAACGCGATTATCCGCAGCCGGTTCCTGCGAGTTTGGGGGATGACGGAGTCGAAGGTGGCTGAGGTGGTCAGCCCCCGGGTAACAGCGTTGGAGGGGACGAGCACCACGATCGCCTTCCTTGCGAGCGCGACGGAGGGGGTGAGGGTGCGCATCACGGCTCGTGCCACTGGCGACGGCGCCGAGGCTGCTGCGCTCCATGCTCTCGACGAAGAACAGGCTGAGCTTAAAGCCTTGTTGGGTGAGGCAGTCGGTGGGGTGGACGACGAGGGCCTCGAGGTGGTCGTTGGGCGCTTGCTTGCCGGCGCCGGGCTTCGCCTGGCCGTGGCGGAATCGCTGACAGGCGGCATGTTGTCGGCTCGGCTCACCGCGGTCCCTGGCGCCAGCGGATGGTTCGCCGGCGCTGTTGTCTCCTATGGCGAGGACGTGAAACGCGACCTGCTGGGCGTAGGCCCCGGGCCGGTAGTCAGCGCACAGGCGGCAGGGGAAATGGCCGTCGGAGCTGTGAGCTTGTTGCACGCCGACATCGGGCTTGCCCTCACCGGTGTTGCCGGGCCGGCACAAGCCGACGGCCAGCCGGTTGGGACCGTCTTTGTAAGCCTTTCGGGAAACGGGCTGAGCGCGCAGGGAGACTCGGGGCAACCCGAGGTTGTCCAGCTATCGCTGGGTGGCAATCGGTACCTGGTGCGCGAACGTGCGACAACGTCGGCACTTGACCTGCTACGTCGCAGGTTGCTCCAAAGGGGGACCGGTCAGCCGAACCAATGAAGAGCGAGCACTTCGGCCACATGCTGACGCAAACTTGCGCGGCGTTCGGTGAGGTGGTCGCGCTCTTCGCGCATGTGGTGGGCTTGCTCGCCGGTCTGCCAGCTCATAGGCATGTCGAGGATCGCTTCGGCTTCTTGGTTGGAATAGCCGAACGGCTCCTGTTGCAACGCAAATAGAGCAGAGTTCCGGTCCTGAGAGAATTGGATGAGCTGGTTTATCGAGCTCAACCTGGACAGGGCGTCCAGAAGCCCGTTGAGCACCTGAAGCCGTCGTTCCAGCTGCGCCAGCTCGCTCGACAAACCCGGTGAAGTCAGGTCCAGGACGGCGCCTAAAGCTTCGTCGGTTGGATAAAACGTCGTCATAGGACCTCCGCGGGACCAGCAAGCCGAACCGTTGTCGCTGACGACCTACCATGCGAACAACTTATAAACACAACCATACAACTATCACACAATAAGGCGCGGAACATGAGGATCGTTGCGGAAATTTGTGGCAACTCTGTGACCCGCTCGGCCTGTATGTTTTGCCTAACAGCCAAAACAGCCAGGAAGACTGGACTTAGTTCAAGGCGATAGCCCTGAACGCCAAAGTGTGAGCGTGCACATAAAATGTGGGAGCGTGCACAGCTTTGGACCGGCCTGGGGAAACTAAGGAAGTTCCCCCGGGTCGATCTCTCCGTACCTGTCGCGACCTCGGGGCTCGCGACGCGGTCAGTTCTGGCCCCTGGTTGGCGTACGGGCCCTGGGGCGGTCTCAGTCTTCGAGGATGAGAGGTTCGTCGTTTGCCTGCTCGTCGGCGGCGTCGGTACCGGGGATAGCGGTAGTACCGACTTTTTGACGCACCTTCTCGGAGATCTCGATCACCATCTCGAGGTTCTCTGCGAGGAAGGCCTTGGCATTTTCACGCCCCTGGCCTATCTGCTCGCCTTCGTAGGTGTACCAGGCACCAGACTTGCGCACTAGGCCAAGATCGGTGGCTACGTCGAGCAACGTGCCCTCGCGGCTGATGCCCTTGGCGTACATGATGTCGAACTCGCACTGCTTGAACGGCGAGGCGCACTTGTTCTTCACGACCTTGACACGCGTGCGGTTCCCCACGATCTCGGCACCGTCCTTGATGGACTCGATGCGGCGGATGTCGAGACGGATCGACGCGTAGAACTTGAGCGCCCTCCCACCGGGTGTCACCTCGGGGCTGCCGAACATGACACCGATCTTCTCCCTGAGCTGGTTGATGAAGATGGCGATGGTGTTGGACTTGTTGAGGTTGGCGGTCAGCTTGCGCAGTGCTTGCGACATGAGGCGTGCCTGCAGCCCGACGTGGGTGTCGCCCATCTCGCCTTCGATCTCGGCACGAGGGGTGAGAGCAGCGACGGAGTCGATGACTATGACGTCGAGCGCTCCGGAGCGTATGAGCATGTCGGTGATCTCCAGCGCTTGCTCGCCCGTGTCGGGCTGGGAAATGAGGAGGTCGTCGACGTTGACCCCGATTGCCCTGGCGTAAATGGGGTCCATCGCGTGCTCGGCGTCGATGTACGCACAGATGCCACCGTTGCGTTGCGCCTCGGCCACAACATGCATGGCCAGGGTGCTCTTACCTGACGACTCCGGCCCGAACAACTCTACGATGCGGCCACGAGGCAAGCCGCCTATGCCGAGGGCTATGTCGAGCGAAAGAGCGCCTGTCGAGATTGACTCGATCTGCATGTGGCTGTTCTCGCCCATGCGCATGATGGCGCCCTTGCCGAACTGCTTCTCGATCTGGCCCAGGGCCATCTCCAATGCCTTGTCTCGCTCCACCAGGACCGTCCTCTCAGTTTGTCTGTACGTGTACTGCATGCCGGCGAGCAACCTACGCGCCGGGTGTGACCGAATGGCCCGACCGGTTGAGCAGGCGCCAAAGCCCTGTGCGCTTGACCGGGCCCCTGGGGCCGGTACGTGTTCGGTACTGTCTAACTCCACACGTGTAACTCCTCGAATGTTACTACCAAACGTATGTTCGGTGGTGGACCCTGGAGACCATACCACGACGAGCTGGGCACGCCGAGAAAGCCAGCGGTGCCCGTACTTCAGCGCTCAGCGCTCAGCGGCAGCGGTCACCGTGCCCGGCCCGGCCCAGTGCACCGGCGCTAATTGGGACCGGCCCCTACTGGCCTGCTCCGGCAAGCTCGCCTAGGTGGGCGGGGGTCCCGCTGGCAGGCCGGGGAACGGGAACTCGTCCACCACCCGGTAACGAGCCCCGTCGGGGTGGAGCTCGCTCTCGACGAGGATCAGGGACGTGGCGGTCCAGGACATCGCCAGGGGGGCGAGCAATTGTGGTGCGCGGCGGAGGTCCAGGCCTTGGCGGCCCCGGGCCAGTGTGACGTGGCCGAAAAAGCTCCGCGATGGCGGTGGCTTTCCGACCGTGGCGGTCAGGCGCTCGACCTCGCTGGCTAGGTGGGCTAGGCCGTCGACCGGCCATATGAGGAGACCCGGGCCAAGAAAACGAGTGGCCGGACCGCCCTCCGCGAAGGGTGCTTCGCCAGCACCGTCCGCAATGCGAGCCAGCACAGCTGATGCGTCCATCACGGCTTGAGCGTCGATGTCCCCGAAAAACCTGAGTGTGACATGCCACTGTTCCCTGGGCGACCACCGCAACCCGGCCGTGTCAGGTCGAGGGAGAGCCCCAAGGGCTTCGACGACGTCGGGCGCCGGCCAAACAGCGACGAAACAGCGCATGACTGGCCCACGTTAGGACGGGCGACCAACCGGTTTTCGCCATCCGTCTCGGTTAGCCCGGCGTCCCTGTTGCGCCATCGTCGCCCTGTGCCAACCGTCGCCGTTGCGCCGCCGGAGTCGTTGCCCAACCGTCGCCGTTGCCGCTACGAAGCGTTCACCGGCGCGACGGTCGCCGTTTACGCCGCGTTAAGCGGTTTTGCATAGTGTCCCAGGCATCAAAGCGAAGAAGCGGTGAGCGCCGACGAGGAGCTGTCGCCGGTCTCGGACAGGCTGGACATCGCAATCGACCTGGCCATCGAGTACGCCATTTCCACCCTCGCGGCAGGGAGTGGCTGCAGCCCGTGGCATCTTACGAAGCAGCCGGAGAGGTCACCCGGCCGTTCTTTCTCGGCATCTCCAATCCCGACCCGGTTGTAGAAGCCCGTGAGTGGGTGGCGGCCGTCGACGACTTGTCCTACGTGGTCCTGACGCACCCGGGCGAGGTCCACTACAAGACGACGGCGGCCCGCAAGGCCGTCTTGGCCGAAGCTTGGGAGCTCGGTATGCCCGCCACCGTGGTCATAGCGCAGGAGTACGAACCGGTGCCCGACGGAGACCCGTTAGAGGGGTCACCGTTGGTGCGTGCCGACGGCAACCAGGTCGAGGTGGGCACCACACCCCCGCTGTGGAGGGCGAGTTAGCTGTACTTGCCGCAAAAGAATTCGTAATGAAAACCGTCTAATTCAAATAGCGGTCACCAGCCGACCGCACCGTCGATCAATTCGCGGATGAGGTCGGCGTGGCCATTGTGGCGGGCATATTCCTCGACCATGTGGGTGTATATCCAACGGAGGGAAACGGCTTCGCCGCGTCGGATGCCGGTGTCGTCGAGGCTGTGGCTCGCAGCGGCTTGACGGCTGGCCTCGCACTCGGCTTTCCAGATGGCTAGGTCAGTGGCCCAATCGGCATCGTCGAGCGGGACCAGGTCTTGGTCGTGCCAGTCCTGGGTGCCGGAGTAGATGTACGGCAGGTCCGGTTCGCGCAGAAGCGTGCGCCGGAACCAGCTGCGCTCCACCTCGGCCATATGCCGGACCAGACCGTGCAGAGAAAGCAGCGAGGTGGGTACCGGTCGGCTCTTGCGAGCGGTGTCGTCGAGGCCCTCGCACTTGAGGAGCAGGGTTGTTCGGTGGAACTCGAGCCACCCTTCGAGCATGTCGCGCTCACCGAGAAGGCAAGTCGGCTCGACCCGACGGGGATCTTGCAGATCCTGTACTGCTGAGACCATCATCGCTCCTTCGCCTATTTCAAGGTCACCTCGGGAGCAGGCTGGCGGGGACCCGCTCAACCGAGGCGACCGCGCCCATAGTAGCCAATTCGTGCCAGCGGCGTCCTGCGGGCGCCCGTGAGCGCTTAGGCTTTGACGGTGACCTCAGAGCTCGAGAGCCCGCCCGCACAGAGCGTGGCTGAAACGCCGCGCAGTTACCATGTGCGCACTTTTGGCTGCCAGATGAACGAGCACGATTCCGAGCGTCTGGCCGGCCTCCTCGAAGCCGAGGGTCTGGTCCCGGCGCAAGATGTCGAGAATGCCGACGTCGTGGTTTTCAACACGTGCTGCATCCGCGAGAACGCAGACAACCGCCTCTACGGCAACTTGGGCCAGTTGCGCGCGCTCAAACAACTCCGGCCCGGGATGCAGATCGCGGTAGGCGGCTGCCTTGCCCAAAAAGACCGGGAGAAAGTGCTGGAGAGGGCGCCGTGGGTTGACGCTGTATTCGGGACTCATAACGTCGGGCATGCCGCAGACCTCCTCGAGCGTGCCCGCACGAACGGTCCGCAGGTCGAGATCCTCGAGTCGGCTCCTGCAAGTGCGGAGGAGTTCGCCTCTGCTCTTCCCGTTCGTCGCGAGCTGCCGTTTGCCGCATGGGTGACGATCCAGGTCGGGTGCGATAACCACTGTGCGTTCTGCATTGTCCCGGCAGTCAGGGGCCCGGAAATCAGCCGGCCTTTTGCCGAAATCGTGGCCGAGGTGCGCGAGCTCGCGGCGCGTGGCACTGTCGAGGTTACGCTATTGGGACAAAACGTCAACTCGTACGGGCGCGATCTCGCTCTCAAGGCTCGCAGTTCCGAGGATTGGCGGGCGCACCGCTACACAACAGGTGACGAGTGGGCAGCGGCTGCGGCTCCGCGAGCGCGACCTCTGTTTGCTGATTTACTCCGCGCTGTCGCAAGGGTAGAGGGCATAGAGAGGGTCCGTTTCACTAGCCCCCACCCCAAGGATCTGCGCCCCGAAACAATCGAAGCGATGGCAAGCGAGAAGGCTGTATGCCCGCACCTGCACCTGCCGCTGCAGTCCGGCAGCGACCGGGTGCTTGCCCTGATGCGTAGAGGTTATACAGCCAAGCGTTATCTCGAGCGGCTGGCCGCTGCAAGGGGCGCCGTTGCGGATCTGGCAGTCACAACCGACATAATCGTGGGCTTCCCGGGCGAAACCGAACAAGACTTCACGCGCACGCTGGAAGTGGCTGCCGAGGCCGAGTACGACAGCGCTTATACGTTCATATTTTCGCCGCGTCCCGGCACAGAAGCTGCGACGCGCACGGAAGACAACGTCCCAGCCGAGATCATTGCCGAGCGCTTCGAACGCCTAAGGCAAGTGGTGGAGCGCAGCGCTTTGCGAAGGCACGAGGCTCGTGTGGGGCGAACCGAGGAAGTGCTCGTCGAGGGTCAGGCTAAAAAAGGCGGCCCGGGTGTGTACTCGGGTCGGACCCGTCAGAACAAGCTGGTCCACGTGGAAGCAACGGGTCTGCGGTCCGGCATGGTCGTCGAGGTGCTCGTCGAGTACGGCGCCCCCCATTTCCTCAAAGGAAAATTCGTGCGAGTGCTGGCGCAGCCTCGCCATCGCAACCTGATACCGGTGGCGGCCAGCTGAACGCCACCAAGGCACCAGGGCCCTTCGCGTTGGTGGGGCCGACCGCTTCGGGCAAATCCACGATCGGCGTCATGGTGGCGCTCCAACTGGGCGATATCGAGATAGTGACAGCGGACTCGATGCAGGTGTACAGGGGCATGGACATCGGCACCGCAAAGCCGAGCCTCGAGGAGCGACGCCGGCATCGCCCATCACATGATCGACGTAGCCGACCCGTCCGAGGCGTGGGACGTGGCTCGTTTTGTGACCGAGTCCAACAAGGTCATTGCCGATATCGCGTTCGCGCGGTAAGCGCGCCCTTTTCGTTGGCGGCACGGGCCTTTACGTGCACGCGCTTGTCGACAGCTTTGCAGTGCCCGGCAAGTGGCCCGAGGTGGCCGCCGAGCTTGAACAAACCGGGAGCACGTCGGAACTGCACCGCCGGCTTGCCGAGCTCGACCCGCCCGCGGCAGCCCGCACCGGGCCGGTCAACCGGCGGCGCGTATTGCGAGCGCTGGAGGTCACAATTGGCAGTGGCCGCCCCTTTTCCAGTTACGGTCCCGGTGTGGGAGCTTTCCCTCCGACGACGTGGCGGCTCGCTGGTGTCTGGCTGCCGCGAGAGGTTGTGGCGGGTCGTATCGAGCGTCGGTTCGCTGCGATGCTGAAGGCCGGGTTTACCGATGAGGTCCGAGCGTTGGCGGCTAGGCCTGCCGGGCTGTCTCGCACGGCTCGCCAGGCCCTCGGGTACCGGGAGCTGCTTTCGCACGTCGAGGACGGCGTGGCGTTGGACGACGCGGTCATACCGCGGTGCACCGCACCCGCCAGTTCGCTCGCCGACAGCGGATGTGGTGGCGGCGAGACCCCAGGGTGCGATGGTTCGGGGCACCCGAAAACCCCCTGGCAATAATGCCCGCGCTGCTGGGAGACTGGGGGATGATGGCTGATGACCGAGGACGACAGGTTGGCTGAGGACAACACGGTGGCTGAGGACAACACGCGGCACCGTGGGCACCCGGATGGAACTCGCCCTTGCTAAGTACGAAGGTCTGGGCAACGACTTCCTTGTATTGGTCGATCTCGAGGGCCGCCTCCAGATCGACGCGTCATTGGCGCGGCTTGCGTGCGACAGGCACCTTGGCTTTGGCGCCGACGGCCTGTTGCGGGGCGGGCCGCCCCCACAGGGCTCTTCGGACGAAATGACCTTCGAGCTTCGCAATGCCGACGGGGGCGAGGCAGAGATGAGCGGCAACGGCTTGCGGTGCCTCGTGCATGCGGCGATCGACTCGGGAGCGGTCACCGCCGGGCCGGGCGACACCTTGGCAGTTCTCACACCGGCCGGACGCAGGGAGGTCCGCGTGCACGCCTTGGAGGACGGTTGGATGTGGGCGAGCACGGAGATGGGCGAGCCGAAGGTCCTCGGCCCCGCAGACAACTGCAACGTGGGGAACGGGCAGCTCTTCGTCGACGTCGGCAACCCTCACCTGGTAGTCCTCGGCCCTGACCCCCGGACCGTCGACGTGGTTTCGCTCGGCCCTGCCTTGAGCGACGAGACAGGCGCCCAAGGCGGGGTCAACGTCGAGTTCGTTGCCCTCGGCCCCGGGCGCGACGAGCTCACGATGCGCGTATGGGAGAGAGGTGTAGGCGAGACGCAGGCCTGCGGGACGGGTTCGGTGGCAGCTGCAGCGGCAATGCACCACTGGGGCAGGGTCGGCACCAAGGTGACGGTGAACCAACCTGGAGGGGCTGCTGAGGTGGAGCTCCGGGTCGATGGGACAGCGGTCCTAACTGGGCCAAGCCGCCGGGTCGGGACGTGCCGGCTCGTGCTGCCGGCGATCCGCCCCGTCGAGGTTGAGCAGCGCCGATGAGCCTGATCGAGCGCGGCTTCCGGGAAAAGATCGTCCTCGTAGGCGTCACGTTGCCCGGCAGTGACCATGGCTGGGCCGGCGGCCCCGCCGAGGCGGAGACGGAGCGCCATCTGGACGAGCTGGCATTGCTGGTCGGTACCGCCGGGGCGGACGTGGTTGCCCGAGTCCTGCAGCGACGGGACCGCCCCGACCCTGCCACCTATGTCGGGCGAGGCAAGGCACAGGACCTCAGGACGGTATCGGAATCGACCGACGCCGACACCGTGGTGTTCGACGACGAGCTATCACCTGCGCAGTCGCGCAACCTGGAGAAGATCCTGGGGCGTACTGCGATCGACCGCACCGCCGTGATCCTGGACATCTTCGCCCAGAACGCCAGCAGCGACGAGGGCAAGGCGCAGGTCGAGCTGGCGCAGCTCCGCTACCGCCTCCCGCGCTTGCGGGGCCGCGGTCACTCGCTGTCGCAGCAAGCAGGTCGCATTGGTACCCGAGGCCCTGGTGAGACCCAGCTCGAGGTCGACCGCCGCCGGCTCGTGCGCCGGGTGCACAAGCTCGAGTCGGAGCTCGCCCAGCTCGAGCGCCGGCGCAAGTTGCAGCGCCGCGGTAGGCGGGGTAGTCGCCTGTCGTCTGTGTCGATCGTCGGCTACACGAACGCGGGAAAGTCGACCCTGCTCAACGCCCTCACGGGCGCGGGAGTGGTCGCCGACGACCGGCTTTTTGCCACCCTCGACCCGAGGACCCGCCGCTTCGCTCTACCGGGCGGCGAGCCGGTCCTCGTCTCCGACACCGTCGGGTTCGTGCGCAAGCTCCCTCATCAACTTGTCGAAGCCTTCCGGAGCACGCTCGAGGTTGTCAACGAGGCAGACCTGCTCGTCCACGTGGTGGACAGTTCGGCGCCCGAACCCGAAGGCCAGATCGAGTCCGTCCGGACGGTGCTCGGCGAAATCGGTGCCGCTGACCTCCCAGAACTGTTGGTGTTCAACAAGTCGGACCTCGCTCCCGTTGAGGCTAAGGAGCTGACGACCCGGTACCCCGGAGCCGTGGTGATCTCTGCGGCGACCGGGCAAGGTATACCCGAACTTCTCGGCGCCATTGCCCACCAGCTCCGTCTGGCAAGCCGGGTCGTCGAACTGAGCATCCCCTACAGCCGCGGCGACCTCTTGGCAGCCCTCCACAGGGAGGGTGAAGTGTTGAGCACTAACGAGGACGGCGAGTCGATGATCGTGAAGGCAAGGTTGCCAACCGCCGCGCGGGCGCATTTCTCGGCCTGGGAGCGCCGAGGACAGGACGGCTAGGGACATGGCGCGCCAAGGACATGGCCGCAAAGGTGCGCCCCGCACTAGGCGGCAAGGGCTTCCAACCCCCGCCTTATCCCTATGGACGGCTTGGGCCGCTACGGGAAAAGGCAGCAGCGCTGCCTGGGGCGCGGTCGACCTCTCCGTTGGCGACCCGTGCGACCCGCCAAGCCCGGCTGTTCTCGCCGCGTTGAGCTCGGCCGATGAGGGCCGCGCAACTCGCGGGTACCCGTCGTCTGCCGGTTCTCCGGCTGCTCGCGAGGCTGTTGTCGATTGGATGGGACGCCGTCTCGGGGTCAACGTGGACCCGTCCCTCGTAGCGCTGTGCATCGGCACCAAAGAGCTGGTCGCCGGCCTTCCCGGTTGGCTGCACCTGCGCGACCCGTCGCGCGACACCGTGCTTTATCCCGAGCTCGCCTACCCGACTTACGAGATGGGAGCTCTTTTGGCAGGCCTGAGGCCTGTACCCGTGCCTGTCGACGAGCACTTCCGGCTCCGGCTGACCCCGGACGCGGTCAGCGAGGAAGACGTCGAGCGCGCGGTGCTGTTGTGGGTGAACAGTCCCGGCAACCCGGCAGGGCAGCTGGACGACCTTGCAGCCGCCGCAGCTTGGGGCCGGCAACGGGGCGTGCTGGTCGCCAGCGACGAGTGCTACGCCGAGCTCACGTGGAACGGCCCTCCGCGAACAATCATCGGGGACGGCGTGGGAGCCGGCGGAATGGACGGGGCCCTCGCGGTCCATTCCCTTTCCAAGCGGAGCAACCTAGCCGGGCTGCGATTTGGCTGGTATACCGGCGACGCCGAGGTGGTTGGGTTCGTGCGCGATGTCCGCCAGCACGCTGGTTTCATGGTGCCCGGGCCGGCCCAGCTCGCGGGGATAGCCGCTCTAGCGGACCAGGCTCACGCCGATGCCCAACGAGAGCGCTACCACGAGCGTCTCGTCCGCCTGCGCGAAGTCCTGGCTGCAGTGGGGGTAGAGGCAGCTATGCCTGAGGGCGGCATCTACCTTTGGGCGCCGGCCCCGGGCGGCGATGCGTGGGCGCTGGCCGCCCGCTTGGCTGCTGAAGCCGGCCTGGTCGTCTCGCCCGGCGAGTTCTATGGGCCTGCCGGCGCAGGGCACATCCGGGTGGCCGCCGTAGCCCCGATGGAACGCATCGAGCTGGTTGCTTCCCGTCTCGGCGCCTAGGCCGAAGCCGAGCTAGCATCCGCCACCTGTGGACCTGCAAAACGAGATTGATGCTCTTTGGGAACGGCGCGACCAACTTGGCCCTGAGAGCAAGGCTGAGGCTGAGCTGGTCCGCCAGGCGATCGGCTTGCTCGACTCCGGCCAGGTTCGTGTCGCCCACCTATCACCTGAGGGCACGGAAGTCACTGTCAACGAGTGGCTGAAGCGGGCGATCCTGCTGTTCTTCAAGGTTTCGGCGATCGAGGTCACCGAGCTCGGGCCCTTCGAGTACGCCGACCGCCTCCCTCTCAAGCATGGCTTCGAGGAGGCCGGGGTAAGGGTGGTACCCGGGGCCTCGGCGCGCTGGGGCAGCTTCATCGGCCGGGGCGCAGTGATGATGCCCAGCTACGTCAACATCGGCGCCCACGTCGGGCCCGGGACGATGGTCGACACCTGGGCGACGGTAGGGAGCTGTGCCCAGATCGGGGCCGGCGTCCACCTCTCCGGAGGAGTCGGGATCGGCGGTGTGCTGGAGCCTCCCCAGGCTTCACCCGTGATGATCGGCGATAACGCCCTCATCGGCAGTCGTTGCATGATCACCCAGGGGGCGCAGGTGGGCGCCGGCGCAGTCCTTGGCGAGGGTTGCATCCTCAACCCCGGGATCCCGGTGATCGATGCCGAGACGGGCCAGGAGCTGTCGCGCGGCGTAGTGCCGCCGTGGTGCGTCGGGATCGGGGCGACGCGCCCGCGTAGTTATGCCGGCGGCACCTTCGGCTTGCCGTGCATCTTGGTCGTCCGCTGGCTGGACGAAGGCCAAAAGCACTCGACGGCCATCCTGAACGACATGCTCCGGGAGCACGGGGTGAGCATTTAGTGGCGACCAGCCAGTGAGCGACCTGCTCGCAGCCACAGCCGAGCTTGTGGCCGTGCCCTCATTGTCCACCGAAGAAGGCTTGATCGCTGACCACGTCGAGAGCCTGCTGCGCCGTCACGCCTGGCTGGACGTGGTGCGTGTCGGCGACAACGTGGTCGCCCGCACCGATCTTGGCCTGCCGGACCGAGTGGTGCTCGCTGGCCACCTCGACACCGTCCCGCCAAACGGCAACGCGGTACCGAAGATCGACGGGACGACATTGTGGGGGCTCGGTTCGACCGATATGAAGGGTGGCCTCGCGGTGATGCTCGACCTGGCCGGCAGCCTGGGACGGCCCAATTGTGACGTGACCTACGTGTTCTACGTGGCGGAGGAGATCGCGCGGGAGCACAACGGGCTCCTGGCATTGGCCAGCGCCGACCCCGGCCTTATCGACGCAACTGCCGCGATCGTCTGCGAGCCGACCAACTGCCGGGTCGAGGCTGGCTGCCAGGGAGTACTGAAGGTCGATATCGCCATTGACGGCCGGAGGGCTCACGTAGCGAGGCCGTGGACCGGGCGCAACGCCATCCATCGGCTCGCCCCTTTGCTTGCGGGTGTGGCGGGTTGGCCGGGGCGCGAGGTCCGAATAGACGGTTGCACCTACACCGAGTCACTGCAAGCTGTCGGCGTGAGCGGCGGCGTGGCGTCCAACGTGTTGCCGGATCGTGCAGTGCTCCAGCTGAACTACCGCTTTGCCCCGGACCGCGACGCCGCGGCAGCCGGCGAAGCGCTGAGAGAGATCGTTGCGCCGTGGCTGGAAGTGGGGGATTCTTTCACCGTCGCCGACAGCGCCCCGTCGGCCCCGCCGTTGCTCTCCCATCCGTTGCTCGCTCGCCTGGTCAATGCTGCGAGCGGGCCGGTGTCCGGCAAATTGGGCTGGACAGATGTGGCCTTTTTCGCAGAGCGCGGCATCCCGGCAGCAAACTTCGGCCCAGGGGACCCGGAGTTGGCCCACACAGCGGGCGAAATGATCACCGCGGGTCACTCGAGGAGGCACGCCAGGTCCTTGGTCGTTTGCTCGGCGAATGACAACCGCTGGCTAGGTCAACAGCCGGCTTAGCTCAGCAGCCGGTGATGGTGAACTCCCCGAAGTTGCCTTCGTCGCCGTATTGGCTGTACTTCGTGTTGTTCACGCCATTTGCGTCCCATGCATATGCTTTCCACGTGCTGCTCCCGTGGCCCGCCAGGCAGAGCTGGGCGGGAGCCGGGAACATATAAAAGCTGCCGGGCATCACTCCTTTGGCCGCCAGGCTGCGAATGACCACCCGGGCGGTGCCATTGGCGAACATCACCTTTACGAGCGGTGAGTGAAGCTTCAAGACGACTGCGATCGTGATCGTTGCGCCTTTCGGTCCCGAGCACGGGCCCATCTCAAGAGGGGAGTACGTGTTGTAGAAGCATGGGCGGAAAGTTGGAGGTGCAGACGTCGCCGGGTTACCGCTGATATTCGCGAAGCCGGCATTACGGGACTCGGAGTTGTACGACCAAGTCGTCGGGCTCGAGTCCCATACCTGCCATTGGCCCGGGCTGAGGGTGACGTTGAACGTTGCGGTCCAGTTGGCGTTGGGAACGCCGCCTTGCCCAGCCGAACCCTGTGCTTGAGCCTGCGCTTTCACGAGCCCGCCGCTGTGGGGGACGAGGATGTAAATGACGCCCGCCTTGGGGGTACCCCGGCCGTTGTCCCAGTGGTAGGTCGAAATCGATGTGATGGTCTCCGGCCGGGTGATCGTGAACAGGGTGTAGGCCGGAGGCATCGGGCTGGCCTGGGTAACCCCATAGCCGTTTGTGTTATTGAAAATCGTTGTGCTGGCCGACGCGCTGGTGGTGCCGACCACAGCCGGCCCGCTTACGGCGATCAGGCCGAGAAAGGCAGAGGCCAGGAACTTTCGACGCTTCGTGGACATGGTCGGATTATGCCAGACAGGTCCGTGCAAGCCGTGGCTTTTGCGGGCGTCGAGATAGCCGCGAGCCCCAAGGTCCAACCCGCCGGCGTCAGGTACATTGTCTATTCGAAAAAGAGGCTGTCGCATTATCCGACGGGCGAAGAATGGGTGAGTACCGCGGCGGCGAGGGCTTGGTTGGACCGAGGGCGTGGCGCCGAGTGCTTCGTAGGCCTCGGGGAAAGGCGAGACCGGCTCGGCAAGGCTATGACGGGCTCAGGAGCGGGCTGGACGAGGAGCGGAAAAGCTTCAACAGGTTGTGGGTGGTGTTGATCAGTTTCCACTCGCCCTCGGCCGCTTTGAGGCCGCGACGGCTGAGTCGCCTGAAGCCCCGCACCTCTTTGTGCTGGCCGAACACGGGCTCAACGATCACCGAGCGTTTGGCGTAGAGATCGGAACCCTCTTTCGTGCAAAGTCTGTGCTCCATTGCCTCGACAGGCCGAGCGCCCTCGGGGGCCGGGCCGCTGCGGTAACCCTGGGCGTGGGCCAGTTCTTTCAGTTTGCGCGAATTGGCTGTGCCTATGAGGCGGTCGGGGCCAGGGGCGGTGGCATTGGCCTCGCTCCAATAACCGGCGTCGAACAAAGCGGTCCCGACCACCTCGTCGGCCCCGGCGCCGGCCAGATTGGCGGCTAGAGCCTCCAGCATGGGCAGGAGCTGGGTGGAATCGGCCGGGTTCTGGGTGACCTCGGCCGCCAACACCACGCCCGCCTCGTTGACCGCCGCCTGGGCGTTGTAGCCCACCAGGTAACCGGTGCGTGATCTCATGACCCGGGCGTCGAGGTCGGTCAAGTTGACCTTGGGCTCGCCGTAACGGCTGGGCTGTCGGTCATAAGGCCTGACCCGGTTGGCATTGGCGAGTGCCCGGGCCAAAACGCCCTTCGCGTAGCGGACCTCGGAGTACTCGGTGGGCAGCGGCCTTATGGCATAACCCCGTTCTGTAGCCGATCTTTCTGTGCGCGCCCGGCGGTCGGCCGCCTCGTCTTCGGCCTTGGCCAGGGCAGCCTCCGCACGGGCCACAGCCCTGTCCCTGGGCGGGCGGCCGCGGGGCCCTTGCCCGTGGCGGCAGCCTCGGCTTCGACCCGGTCTGCTGTTTGGTTGGCCTTGGCCTCTCGCTCGGCCTGGGCCACCTTGGCCTCTTGGAGCTGGCGCTGGGCGATGTCCAAGCGGGCGGCCCGGCTCCTTCGGTCGGCCAGCGCCTCCGGCAGCTCGTCCCCGCTGCCTTCTCCGAACAAGCGGTCATCGAGGGCGTCTTTGGCCGCTGCGTCGGCGAACATCGCCGCCACCTCGGCTTGGACCTGGGCCAAGGTGGCGTTGGCGTTCATCGACGCATAGGCCGCCATCTTGGTGCCATCGATGGCCACAGTGCCGACTTTGGCCAGGCCGGCCTGCGCGCACAGGGCCAGGGCCTGGACGAACAGTTCCTGGGCAAAGCGGTCATGGGCTTGGCGGAACCGGGCAATGGTGCTGTGGTCGGGGGCCTGGTTGGCACATATGACCCGGTAGGCGACGTCAGTATGGCAGGCCTGTTCGACCCGGCGCGACGAACGCACCCCGGTGCAGTAGGCGTAGATGAGCAACGCCAACATCACATCGGGGTCGTAGGCCGCTCGTCCCGAGCCATCATTGGGGTGAGCGACGTGCAGGGCCCGGGTGTCCAGGCGTGCCACAACGTCGAGCACGAACCAAGCCAGGTGGCCCTCCGGCAACCACTCCCGCATGTCCGCCGGCATCAAGAACAACTGGTCCCGGTCGGCCTTGATATAGCTAAAAGCCATGACGAATACTAGCAAATCTGCTGCTCGGGACCGGTGACCCGACGCCGTTTTGTCAACCAGTGGTACCCGTCCCGGGACCGGTCAGCCAACCGACTGGCCCGCCTTCATCGGCGACAACGCCCCCTGGGGGGCGGCGTCAGCGGGGGGGACGGCCGGGCGTCGTCAGGCGTGGATTCTGCAACAGCCTCAAAAACGTCTAAAACTCGCGCCAAGCGCACCCCGGGCGGCTAAAACTGGACCAGACGACCCGAAAACCACGAGGGTTTGGGCGGAGTTTTATACGTTCGCGCTCCCGGGCTGCTCGCCGGGTTTCCGTCGTGACGCTCGGCTGCCCCGACGGTCCAGCAGGAGGTGGCGTCTTCTAGAGCCGTCTTCTAGAGCCGCCTTCTAGAGCCGTCTTCTAGAGCCGCCTTCTAGAGCCGCCTTCTAGAGCCGGCGCAAAACTGTGACCACCTTGCCGAATATGGTCACCTCCGACGCCGGGAACACCATCGGTCCCATGTTGGGGTTGGCTGGGAGCAGCACAATGTTGTCCCCCCGGCGGGAGAACGTTTTGATCGTTGCTTCCCCTCCGGGTATACCGGCGGCCACTATCTCCCCGGCGTTGGCTTCGGGCTGCTGGCGGACCACCACATAGTCCCCGTCCAGGATGCCTGCTTCGATCATGGAGTCACCGCGCACTCGCAGCATGAAGAGGTTGCCCCCGCCGGTGAAATCTTCGGGGAGGGGCAACAGCTCCTCGACGCTCTCCGAGGCCAGGACGTTGGTGCCGGCTGCGATGTCCCCGACGAGGGGCACGAGGCGTGCCCGGCCGCTTTCGATCGCGGCTCCCGACGTGGCGTCATAACGCACCTCCAGAGCGCGCGGCTTCGTCGGGTCGCGCCGTAGGTAACCCTGCTTCTGAAGGGTATTGAGATGGGCCTGCACGGTCGAGGTCGAGGCAAGGCCGACGGCCAGGCCGATCTCGCGGACTGAAGGGGGGTAGCCGCGCTCTCGCACCTCTCGGGCGATGAAATCGAGGATCTCTCGGCGCTTTCCTGTCAACAGAGTTTCGCTCATGTTGCTTGCCTCCCTTGTGGGGTCGCGGACCGGCGTCACGCCGATGCCCTGGCGTGCCCTTGTGTTGCCTGGCAGCATAGCCCCGCGAGGAGCGCGAGTCAAACATATGTTCTACTCGTCACAGGCCCCCGCTATCCTCTTGACGACGAACACCCGTTCGTGTAGATCTGGTACCGTTACGAACGTACGTTTGTGACGCCCTTAGCGGGAGGCATGCGATGGTAGCGCTGAGATGGTGCGAAGAGGATGAAGAAGAGCAGCAACAAGAGCTGGTGGGCCGCCTTACTGTCGCGGGTGCCACCCCGTCGGGCCGCGAGCCGCGGCTCCTGCAGCTTGCCCCGCGAGAGGTCGCGTACCCTGGCGGAAGAGCGAGCTCGGTGGTCCGGAGAAGGCAGTGGACCTTCTTTTGGCGCCGTGTGATCGTTGTACTGGTGGTCGCCGGGCTGGGAGCGATGGCTTGGTTGGCGACCGGCAGGCTCGTTTCAGCGGCGGGCGCCCAAGCGCCGCAGCGCCAGCGCTGCGTGGCGGGAGGCGTGCCGGGTGCGGGCCAGACCGCCGGCTCGTGCGGGCAGGTCTATGTGGCTAGGCCCGGGGATACGATCTGGGCGATCGCTGTGGCGTACAGCCGAGGCGGCGACCCGAGGCCGCTTGTCGCAAATTTGGAATCCGAGATCGGAGGCGGTGCGCTGCAGCCCGGCGAGCGCCTGATCGTCCCTTAGTGAGCTCGCCGCGTTGAGCTCGGTGAGACGGGGTGCTGGCAGCAGGTTGGTGGCACATGGGTTGTAGGGTCGGCGTTGGTGCGTTGCCCACGCTGTTCAGGAGCCGAAGACCGGGTCATCGATTCGCGCACATCAGAAGACGGTGCAGCCATCAGGCGTCGCCGGGAGTGCCTGGCTTGTGGCCGGCGCTTTACGACCTACGAACGGCTAGAGGAAGTGCCCTTTGTGGTGGTGAAGAGGTCGGGTCAGCGAGAGCCCTTCGAGCGGGCCAAGATCATCGCGGGCATGAAGGCTGCCGCCAAAAACCGACCGCTCCCGCTTAGCGCGCTCGAGCAGATCGCTGTTGAGATCGAGGAAGGTTTGCGACTCGTCGGCCCGGAAGTGGGCAGCCAACAGGTTGGCCTCGCAGTCCTCGAGGCCTTGCGGGGCCGGGACCATGTCGCCTACCTCCGCTTTGCCAGCGTCTATAAGGATTTCACCGACGCAGGGGACTTCCAGCGTGAGGCGGGGCTGCTGACCAAGGTCACGACGCCTAAAACGGGAGCAACAAGAGCTCCCGACTGAGGGACCGCCGAAGGACTACTTGGGCGATCGAAGCCGCATTCTTTAGCCAACTAGCAGAGTCTCAAGGTTTCGACCGCCCAAGTGTCCTGAGGCGGGGCCTGAGGCGTTCGCTAGGGCCCTGTGCTGGTATTGGATTAGGCAAGCGCTTACCTTTCGGGCTAGCTTTGGGCCAAGGACAGCGACAAAAGGGGGGTTCTCCATGCGAATAGGCATGCTGACAGGTGGAGGCGACTGCCCGGGCCTCAACGCTGTTATCAGGGCTGTGGTCCGCAAGGGAGAGGCGAATTACGGGGACCAGTTCGTTGGCTTCATGGACGGCTGGCGCGGCCTGATCGACAACACCACGATGCCTCTTGACTGGGAGACGTGCCGCGACATCCTGGACAAGGGAGGCACGATCCTCGGCACCAGCCGGACCAACCCCTACAAGGTGGAAGGTGGCGTCGACAAGGTGTTAGCAACGCTGAAGGACCAGCAAGTCGATGCCCTCGTCGCGATCGGTGGCGACGACACCTTGGGAGTGGCAAACAAGTTGCTTGCTGAAGGGGTTTCAGCGGTCGGGGTCCCTAAGACGATCGACAACGACCTGTCGGCGACCGAGGTGACTTTCGGTTTTCATACAGCGGTCCAGATCGCTACGGAGGCTATCGACCGGCTCCGCACGACGGCAGGATCACATGGCCGGGTCATCGTTTGTGAGGTGATGGGCCGCCACGCGGGCTGGATCGCGCTCTATTCCGGCATCGCCGGGGGAGCCGTCGACATCTTGATACCTGAGGAACCTTTCGACGTCGAGGCCGTCTGCGCAAACGTGAAATCGCTCACTGGTCAGGGGCGGCACGCCGCGATTGTCGTTGTAGCTGAAGGCGCAACGCCGAAGGCAGGGTCGTTCAGCACGACGTCGTCCGAGGTCGACCAGTTCGGCCATGTTCGCCTCGGTGGCGTCGGCAACGCGCTGGCTGCAGAGATCGAGCAACGCACCGGGCTCGAGACGAGGGTCGCCGTGCTAGGGCATATCCAACGGGGTGGTAGCCCCACTGCGTTTGACCGGGTGCTCGCCACGCGATTCGGCATCGCGGCGATCGACGCCGTTCACAACGGAGGGATCGGGACAATGGTCGCTCTTCAGGCCGACAAGATCGTTCGCGTCGCGCTCAACGATGCCGTTTCGGAGCCCAAGCTCGTCCCGCCTGAGTTTTACGAAGACGTAGCCAAGCCTTTCTTCGGCTAGCGACCCCGGTCGGCGACCCCGGTTAGCGAGCCCGGTTCAGCGACCCGTTTAGGAGCCTCGGTCAGTCGGCGGGCCCCTCAGGCCTGCCGCGAAAGCCAGCAAGTGTGGCAGCATGTTGGGCGTCGGTTAGAAGCTTTACGAGGGGGCCGGTGAGCTCCCGGGTCGTTGCCAACAGGGTTCTGCCAGGCAGCATGGTCACTTCCCCGCCGGCCTCCTCGCAGATGAGGCTGCCCGCGGCCGAGTCCCAGTCGTTCAGTCCTGATTCGTAGAACGCGTCGAAACGACCTCCCGCGACCCAGCACAGGTCGAGCGCCGCAGACCCGAACCTCCGGATGTCACGGACGGCCGGCAAGAGGTACGGCAGGACCGCCGCCTGCGCTGCCCTGGTTTCGGAGCTGTAGCTGAAGCCGGTTGCCACCAGAGCAGTGGCCAGGACGCTTCGCCCGCTGGCTACGTGACAGGGGGACCCGTTGCACCAGGCGCCCCGACCAATTGCGGCTGTCCATGTTTCCTGTCTGACTACGTCCACGACGACGCCAACGACCGGGCGGCCGCCGTACTGAGCTGAGAGGGAAACCGAATATGCAGGCAGGTCAAAGAAGAAATTTGTTGTCCCGTCGAGCGGGTCGGCCACCCAGGACACTTCGGAGGTCCCTGTGTGGGAGGTGCCCTCCTCGCCAACGAACGAATCAAAGGGCCGGGCCGACCGCAGCTCCGAGACGATGTAGGCCTCCGACGCCCTGTCGGCTTCCGAGACGAGATCGGTTGGCGACGACTTGGTCGAGACTTCTCTGAGGCGCGCTGGCGAGTACTGACGGAGTACCTGAGCAGCCCCGGTCGCCACTTGCAAGGCGACGCGTTGCAGCTCGTCGAGCAGGTCCTCGGGGACGGGGTTTGCGGGCGCGTTCACACCACCCTTCTATCACGAGGGCAACAGGGAACAACCGCTCGGGCCGGGTTACCGGTCGTTCCGGTCACAGGGCTGGGTTACCCTTGGGCCGTGAGCCTTGACGCCGGCGACCAAGGGGCCGGCGACGCAGCGGCCGGCCAGGAGCAAGGCCCGGTACCCCGTCGGGCTTTGGCGATCTACGCGCACCCCGACGACCCCGACGTGTCGTGCGGCGGCACTCTCGCCAAGTGGGCGGCGGCGGGCAGCGAGGTCCACGTCTGCCTGTGCTGCGATGGGGGCAAAGGTTCCCTGGGCGCGGGGACCGACGAGGGCCAACTGGTGCGGGAGCGGTACCGGGAGGTCGAAGCCTCCGGCCGGGTGCTAGGGGTGACAGCCCACCACTGGTTCGGTTACCCCGACGGTGAGCTGGACGACAACACCGAGCTTCGCGCTCGTGTCGTCGCCCTCGTGCGCCAACTACGGCCGGACGCAGTGTTAGCGCCAGATCCCACGGCGGTTTTCTTCGGCTCCAACTACGTCAACCACAGGGACCATCGGATGGTCGGCTGGGCGGTCCTCGACGCTGTGTCACCCGCGGCCGCCAACCCCCACTACTTCCCCGCCATGGGCTCGGCGCACCAGGTCCCGTTGCTTTATCTCTCGGGGACGCTCGAGCCGGACACCTGGGTGGACATCACCGAGACGATAGACAGCAAGGCGGCGGCGCTTGCATGCCACGCGTCCCAGATCGGCGAGGGGGGCGAGTGGCTGCGCAGCGTGGTCGGCCAGCGCGCCGAGGAGGCTGGCCAGGACGCCGGGGTGCGTTATGCCGAGGCGTTCCGCAAGGTGGTCCTCGCTTGAGCACGCGCTGGGTCCTGCACGTCGACATGGATGCTTTCTTTGCGGCAGTCGAGGTCAAGGAGGACCCGGCCCTGTCCGGAAAGCCCGTGGTAGTAGGCGGGACCGGCCCCCGGGGCGTGGTTGCCTCGGCGAGCTACGAGGCGCGCGGGTTCGGGGTCCGATCGGCTATGCCCGGCCGGGAGGCCCGGCGGTTGTGCCCGCACCTGGTGTTCCTCCGCGCGTTTCGAGCTTTACCACCATTACAGCGAGCTTCTCCACGGCGTGTTGCAGAGCTTTACGCCTCTGGTAGAAGGCATCGGTCTGGACGAAGCTTTTCTCGACGTCACCGGGGCCGCGAGCCTGTTCGGCACACCGGCGGAGATGGCGACTGAGGTTCGTCAGCGGGTGTCCGCCGAGCTCGGTCTCAAGTGTTCGGTGGGAGCGGGGCCAACAAGCTCGTTGCGAAGTTGGCGTCGAAGGCAGCCAAGCCACGGGCCTCCCAGCGT
>CAWICT010000010.1:0-180051 GCA_963834735.1 uncultured Acidimicrobiaceae bacterium
CCGAGCGTGTGGCGGAACTGGTGAGCCGTGACACGCACTGCTTGGCCGGACCGGTCACGCAGGTCGATCACCTCCTGCCAGTGGGCGAGCTGACGGGTGAAATTCGAGTGCGAATAAGGCTTGGAGCCGTCATCGTTGCCGGCCAGGCCGGGAAACACCCACGGGCTGCCCCCAGGCCAGCGTCGCGGACGTAGGCCTGCTGGGCTTCTATAACCGCCGCTGCCTTGGCCGACAGCGGCACGAGCTGCTCGGTGCGGACCTTGGTCGCCATAAAACGCAGGCAGGGCCAGCCCGTGCTGTCTTCGATAACCGACGAAAAGGCGAGGTTGCAGGCGTCCCCGCCCCGCAGCCCGGTCTCGATGAGCAAGACGACCAGGTTGCGGGTGCTCGGGATGGGGGAGTCTCGGCCAACACGGCGTTGGTCTCGGGGGCCATAACGAACTCGGGTATGAACCGGGCGATCTCGTCGTGGTGGAAGGGGAGCTCTTCGACGTAGATGGTGGCATTGGCGGCCAGCCCAGGGAGCCAGCCGTGGCGGTGGCAGGCGTCAAAGAACACCCTCAGCATGGACAGCGACAGCGCCCTGGTGGCGGCCGAGTAGCCCTGGCCCAGCAGCCAGGCCATGTAGTCCTCCAGCACCGCTCGGGTGATATCCGTGCCGCCGGCCACGCGTGGGTGGCGGCCGGCGAGGAAGTGAGAGAACCGTGAAAGTGCCAGCGCCCCTGACGAAATCGTCATAAAGGCACAACCGGTGGCCAGGCGGAACCGGGACCAGTGCTTGGCCGGCTCTCTCAGCCAGTCCTGGGTGATGGTGTCGAAGCGGCGGCCGCGTCCTCTCCGGGCAGGGATCCCAAGACGAGCCGCGTCCCAGCGGTCGGCCGCCCATTGCCCGTCGAGGTCGGTGCCCCGGGAAGCCACGACGCTGAGGTGCAGCGCGCTAGCCCTGGTGGCTTCGGACGCCGGGCTCATGGCTCGTCCTCCGCTGCCGCCCAGACCCCTCCGCGCAGCAGCGCTTCTTTGATGTCGGCCGCCTCCAGGTGCACATAGGTCTGGCAGGTCGTGGTCGAAGAGCGGTGGGTGAGCAGGCGGGCGACGATCTCGACGGGCACGCCTTGGCGGACCATGTCGGTGGCGGCCGAATGGCGCATCATATGGGCGGTGAAGCTGACCCCGCTGCGGGCACCCACCCGGCCGATGAGCTCGTGCACGGCGGGATAGCTCATGGGCCGGCCCACCTTGCCGGCAAAAAGGTTGACGAACACGTAATCCGAGTCGATGTCGCCGTACTCGGTGTGCATGTAATCGGAGTACAGCCGCACGAGCGAGACCGAGACCGGCACCACCGAGGATGAGCGCACCTTGGCCCTGGCCCTATTGGCGTTATCGGCCCGGGGCACGATGTGCACCTCCCGGCGGTGCGAGACGAAGTCGGAGTGCCGCAGCCCCAGGGCCTGGCCCACGCGCATGCCCGTTTCTGCCAGTAAAGCACCAAAGCCGAACGCGGCTACGGCAAGGAGTGGGTGGCCCTGTCCAAGCGCCGCCGGGCCGAACACGTCCGGATCAACGGGCTTATGTGCGAGGGCTGGGGCGATCATGCGCCGCACGAGGTCGCTGCCATGGGCGATCTCTGCCTTGACCATGACGGCCCGATCTTGTGCCGCAGAGTGAACGGACGGAAGGCGCAGCTCTACGACCGCCACCAGCCCGGACCGCACGGCGGAGCCCGACCCGTCCCGGTGCTATGACAAAAGACCAGGTCACAAGGGGTGCTGCGCAGGAGCGCGCAGACGCAGCGGCGTCATGAGCGAAGTGATCCTGCGAGGCAGGGGATTCGTGAGCCGGCACCGGGACCCGGTTGTCCGGGGGCCAGCACAGGCAGAGCCAGAACGCACGGCAACGTTTTTCTGTTGCGAGACAACGTACATGAATTACCCGCCGCCGTGTCCCCGGTGCGGCAGGGTGCCCGAAGAGGGCGAGGAAATGCCGCCGGAAGTTGAGCGGACCAATCAACCGAAGCATAGACAGGAAGGGAAATAATGAGTCAAGACCTAAAAACTAGCCAAGACCCGTACGACCAGATCGAAGACGGGACCGACGCCGACGAAATGGCCCCGGTGGAAGACGCCGCCGTTCTGTCGGCAATCGCAGGAAGGTCGTACTTGCGATGAACCAGCAACTTTATGCCGGTGTGCCGGTAACGGTAACCGTCGCCATTGTCAACGCCGCAGGAGCGGCGTACGACCTCGCTAGCGTCTCCGCCACGTACGGCTTTATCGGTTCCGGTCCGCCGTCCGTGGTTGCCCTGACCTCTTCGGAGACAGGCATATACACAGCGACAATTACAACCTCGCCGTACCATCAGGGAACGCTTACCGTCCGTGTCTCCGGCTATGACGCCGAGGGCAACCTGCAGGCGGTCGGCGTCTGTCAGGTGCCCGTTGTGATGGGAGCGTTCTCGTAATGGGCGCCGTTCAATTCGTACAAGCAACCGGCACTTTCTACGATTACAGCAGCGGGAACCCCTGCCAGGTGTTGCCGGGAGACGTCACACCAGGTGACGCCGTGCTGTTGTTCCCGATCAACCAAAGCGGCGCCACGGTCGAGTCCGTCACTAGCCCGATCGGCGAGTTCCTGGCAGTGTTTGAGCAACAGTTTCACCCGTCACCGTTCGGTTATGTCTGGCAGTGTCCCGTCGCCAGCGGTGCCTTCGACCAGGTCACAATCACGACCTCGCCCGCTTTTGGCGGTCCAGGGGTGGCGTTGGAGTTCGGACCAAATGCCGGGATCGGTCAAGCCTCCGCCGGCTACGCCAACCTGAACGGCGGCACTAACTACGCCACGGGCAACTCAAGCGCAACCGCCAGCACGCGACCGTCGAGAACGTAACAGCGGGTGCCGCCTACGCGGTGATTGCCTATGACACATCGGGCGGCTTCGCAATCCGAAGCGTCCCGGGCAGTCCATGGACCGGGCTAACGACCTTCGAGGACGCCATCGGTGTAGGTGTTGCCTGGCTGATTGCCCCTAACACGGACCCGATCCCTGTCTCCTTCAACATCAATGGCGGCGACAACTGGACGCTGGTGTTAGTTGAGGTGTTGCCGATCGCCAACTTCCCGACCGTGTCCGCAGTCAGTCCCGCCGCCGGTTACGCCGGAGCTCCGGTCACAATCACCGGAACATTCTTCACGGGCGCGACCGCCGTTGACTTCGGCTCGACCTCCGCCAGCTTCACGGTTGTCTCCGCCGAGGAGATCACCTGCCTGGCACCGCCCGGCACGGGCACCGTTACCGTAACCGTGACCACGCCGAACGGCACCTCAAGCCAAGACGTGACCTTCAGCTACGACGTCCCGGTGACGCTCAGCGTGTCGTTGTCCGCCGCTACAGTTATCGTCTCGCTAACGCAATGAGGATGCGCTAGTCATTCCGTCGTCTTTAAGGAATCGTCAACGTCAACGCTTCTCTTGCCACATGGACACGACCTACGCAGGGTTGTTGGGGGCTCGGGCTGTACTTGTCGGCGGAGGACGGGCGTCATACTCATCGTTAGAATTTCTAGGGGGTGGCTACGAAGATAACAACCTAGCCGTGTGCGTTTGAAATGACGGTAAACGAACCACTTGAGCCAAAACCAAGCCTTGACTCTCGGTGGCTTCACGTCTGGAGGCCACCATTCGAAAGGCGACCGACGACGGCCGGTCTGGAGACGCCGTCGGGCCGGGTTGTCGTGGTCAGCCACGAGTGCAAGGCTACATGGGTCGTACTGGGTTCGTCCCACCACAGCCTCTCTGGTGCCCGCACAGCCTTATGATCACCGCCCTGGTGTAGTTCTCTGTCGCGGCGGCTTTTGCGTGGGCTCAGCGGTTGTCGCCGGGCTAGATTTCCGCGCCGTGGATGAGGTGGCTGAGATTGTCTTGCTTGTCGGTCTCGTGTCCCTCCTTGCGTACCCCTACTGCGCTCAAGATGACACGGCAGGCCAAGCTGAGAAAAGCTCCCAGCGGTTCCCGCCAGACGGTGACTGTCACGGTTATGGCAACCGACGAGGTAGTTCAGCGATGGGGAAAGCTGGGCTATGACTTGCACGAGCGAAGGGATGACACCAGCCACACCGGACTCGGCGTACCAATGGTACGGGCCACACTGACCTTCATCAAGAGGTAACTCTTGCCCGCCGCCGTGGTGTTGTTGTGCCGCGGCGGCTTTTGCTCGCCCGATCTGGTGGGCTAGGAATATGCGAGACGGCCAAGACGAGGAGTACCGTTACAGGCCGTGGCCGATGACGATCCCTTCCCGTACGGCATTCTTTGGATCGGTGACTGGGCGCTGACCAAGCATTCGGACACCGGCGAGTGGTGGGTTTACCAGCGCAATGTCGAACCTGTAGACGGGCACGGCTGGACGACACTGTTCGAGCGCCAACTAGGAAGGCGTCCCGCCGACCAGGACGAGATTGTGGCGTGGCTACCTCCTGAGGTGCCCGACGACATCAGGCGCCGATTCGCAGCGGGTCTGACCTACCGGTCCCACGCCTAGCTCCTCATCTTGCCGAAGAAGACTCGGCGGAGGAACAGGAGACCGAGCACGATGCCAAAGCCCCAAGCCGCCCAAGCGGCGCCGGAGGCGAGGGCGAGGAACCACACCACGAGGAGCACCAGGACCAGGAGCGCCACGAGGCGCCACCAAATAGGGGTGCGCCGCTTCGCTGGCAGTGTTCCGGGCACGCTCATTTCGAGGCTCAACGCTACACTTCCCCGGTCACCTTTGCCATGTGGCTTTCACGCCCGCCTTCGGCTTTTAGGCCGTAACTGGGCCTGTGATCTTCACAACCACGGTGGCATTTTCGGTAAAGATGTCCAGGAATTGCCAACCCGAGACACCGCTAACTTGTGTACTGTACGGCTGGCAACTTGCCTGGCTGTACCCTCCGGCGCTGGCCTGTCCGGTGGACGTGTTTGTCCCAGCCGGGTACACGTACACCAGGGTGTCAACGACTTGCGTGCAGTCATTAGCGAAAAATGGGTCAGGCGTAGTCGTCCAACTCAGTGTGAATGTTCCCTTGACCAAAGAAGGGTCGCGTATCCAACGTTCCGCTGGTGGTCCAAGTCAGCGAAGTTGACGTAGCTGGCGGGAACAGATCGGCGTTGACTTTGGCGATATCGCCATTCTGCGTAGCCACGGCCGCTTTGTACTCGGACTTCCAGGCGGGTGTGTTGCTGTAGTTGTGCAGCAGCGTTTCGACGTGGGACTCTGCAGACGCCAACGTCTGAACGTCTGCCGGCGTTGACGCGGCCGCTACTGCGACCGCAAATCCCGCCAGGACCAGAACAGAAGCTGCGGCGACGCGAGGACAGGCTTCTTCATGTTGGACCTCCTTGCCGTGAAGGGTAGCCCGGCCCCTGGTTAGCCAGCGGGACCAGGTGTACGCTCCCAGCGTGGGGCGCACCGGAAGCGGCTCGTACCAGTGCTGGAAGTGCGGGCGGCGTGGCGAGGTGTGCGCAGCAACGTACTAAGCGGGTGGAGCATCGGCGGTCGTTGGCCACGGGCCTACTTCCGTCGAGTCAACCTGTGCCCTACTTGCAAGCGGGCTCAGCACCGCAACCACGTGATCGCGGCAGTGTTTGTCGTTGTCGGGCTGGTGGTGCTGGGTTTAGCAGTCGGGGGCACACACAAGCCAACAGCTGCCAGCGGTGCGGCCACGCCGGGGAAGGCAACCGTGGCTGCGTCCGATGCACCGTGGAGGCTCACAGCGCTCCCGGCGTGCCACCCGGCCCCGTGTGCCTTGGTGGGGGGCACCGAGGTTGCGATCCTGGCGGTGCACCGTGACCTCCGGAGTATGGCCAATGGTTTCCACCTGGTCGAGATCGTCGCCAGGTACACCGATACCACGGGCGAGCATGCGATCGACCCCGAGTCGGACTTCGCCTTGCTCGACCCGGCCGGTGTGTGGCACGGCACGCTCGGTTTGGGCGACAGCCAGTTACCGACTAGCTGCCACGGTCCGACCGACTTCCCCGTCACCCTTGCACCGGGTGCACACGCCGGGCCGTTCGGCATCTGCTTCCAAGCGGGAGGCCCGCCAACCGGGCGGCTCCTCTTGATGTACGGGCCGGCGTCCATCGACGCCTGCGGTCCGGCGTACAACGAGCCGTTCGTGCCAGGCGCCATGCGCAAAGCCCGCCCGGCCCGCACCGGAAGTCTTCTGGTGGACCACCCGGACCAGTGCTCGGCGGCGGTCATCAACCTCTAAGGGGCGGCCAGCCTTCGCCCGAACGTCACCCTAGGGACGGCTCTCGCCCAGACGATCTTTGCCTTTCCAGCGGGCGCGAAGCGTTGCGAGGAAGACGAAGACCGTGAAGGCGATCGTGGCTCCGATCGTCACTTCCAGAATCGTCATTACCTCCTGGAACAACGTTACGCAGCAAAACCACAGGAACATGAACGTTCCCCAAATCAGGCCTGCCAAAAGCGAACCTCGGGCGGGGTGACGCAGTGAGTACCGCCGAAGTCTTTGAGGAGGGCCAAACGGATGCTGTGGTCGGCTCAGGAATGACCAAGCACGGGACTCGCTCACACCAGGAGGCTTCGACGTGGGCGCTTCGGTACTTGAACAACCAGGTCAGGAGCCCGGAAGGCCCGCCGCCCCGACCGGTGCTGCCTCAGGCGTAGCGTTCCCAGGAGCGAGCGCCACAGAGACCCGGTCCAAGCGGCCGGGGCTCTTGCTTTCCACAGACGGCTTGCACCTTAGTTCCCCGCCAGTTCCCCGAAACACGAAACGGGCGCCTTTCGGGGCGCCCGTTTATGTCGTCCATAGCGTCTGACCTGCTCGGACGGAGGGAGCGGGCGACGGGAATCGGACCCGCATGACCAGCTTGGAAGGCTGGAGCTCTACCATTGAGCTACGCCCGCGGTGTCTTGAGGTTACTTTAGAGCACCCGCCAGCTCCGGCTCGTCTGAGCGGGACACTGCCAGCGCGGCCCCAGCGGCCCGGGTGCGCTGGCCGGGCCACCACCAGGCCCTTTCGCCGAGCAGCGAGACGACGGCAGGCAGGAGGACCGCCCGGACGATTGTCGCGTCCAGGAGGATCCCGGCGGCCAGCGCGGTGGCGAACATCTTGAGCGGGACGTCCGGCCCAGAAGCGAGCGCAGCGAAGGCGAGGACGAGAACGAGAGCGGCGCTGGTGACCAGCCGGCCGGTGTGGGCGACTCCGCTCACGACGGCGTCGTCGGTTGACGCGCCCGCGTCATGGGACTCCCGGATCCGCGAGACGACGAACACCTCGTAGTCCATAGAAAGCCCGAACAAGAACGGGAAAACGATCAGCGGGATGAAGTCGATAATCACTCCGGTGGCCGGGATGCCCCAAAGCAGGTGCGACCCGAACCCTCGTTGCCAGACGAGCACGAGGATTCCCATGGTTGCCCCGACGGAGAGGATGTTCAGAAGTAGGGCCTTTACCGGTAAAACCAATGAACGGAACGAGATTGCGAGGATCACGAGCGTGATCAGGGCGACCAGGCCCAGGATGATGGGCGAACGCCCGTAAAGGGCGTGCAGGATGTCGATCTCGATGAAACCGTCGCCCGTGACTTGGCCCGGGGTGCTATCGAGCCCAGCCTCGAGCGGATCGCGTCCAGGAGAGCGGTGTTCCCGGGTGCCGTCGTAACCGTTACCGGCACCAGGTCGACCAGGGCTGTGCCAGAGCGCTCCCAACTATGGCCGGTGGGTGCCACAGCTGTATAAGCGCCCGGTAAACCGCCCAATTGGTGAGCCACCGAGGTCGCGCTTTCTCCGCTCGGGACGAGTACCTCCACGGGGTTGAGCATCCCGGCTGGGAAGCCGTCGTGCTCAAGGGTTGCGAGGCCCGACGCGGCCGGCCCTGATGTGGACAGCGAACCCAGGCAGCGCCGAGCCGACCCGGATCCCCGAAGCCACGCCGAGGAGCCCGCCGAGCACCACGAGGGCAAAGAACGCAGCGAGGACGCGGTGCCTCACCACGCCGCGCGCCCATGCGGCCCACGCCCCGCTCGGGTGCGCCGAAGGGGCGCCACGACGGTGCGGCCAATCGAGGCGAGGCCCGATCGTGGCCAACAGGGCCGGGAGCATTGTGGTGGCGACCACGACGCTCACAAGCGGGATCAGGATGCCGGCGTACCCCAGGCTGCGCAGGAACGGTATCGGCAGCACGACCAGGGCGAGGAGCCCGATCCCAACGGTCACCCCGCTGAAGGCCACGGTCCGCCCGGCTGTGGCAACAGCCGCTGCAACCGCTTCGTGGTTGGCCAGGCCGCGCCCACGCTCCTCGCGCCAGCGGGTGACCACCAGCAGCGAGTAATCGATGGCGATGCCGAGGCCGATCAAGGCGATCAGGTAATTGACCAGGACGCTGACCGGGGCGACGGTCGTGACGGCTCCGATCAGCAGGAAAGTGCCCATGATCGACACGAAGGCGATGGCCAGCGGGACGAGGGCCAGCAGCGACCCGAAGACGACGGCGAGGACGATCAGGGCGCCGATCGCTGCGACGATGGTTTCCGCAAGCACGCCGAGGCCCTTGCTCTGCGAACCGTTGGCCAGGTCGTCGTAATTGGTCGCCGCCACGGTCATCCCCGCCGGTGCTCTCGCCCGCACGGCAGCTCCCAAGGTGTAGGAGGTCGGCTCGTTGTTGTTCCCGAAGACCAAGACGGCGGCGCTTCGGCCGCCCTCGGCGAGGAGCCGCCGGTCGCCGGTGTTGGCGTACGACAGGACCCGGAGCGTCTTGTTGCTGGTGAGAGGCGCCAGAGCAGCGTTGATCTCGGCGCGGCCGGCGGTCGTCTCGGCGCGTTGTCCGCTGGGGAGCTCGAGCACCATCACCGTGGGCGCGTTGTCTCCTCCTGTCCCATAGAGGTGCAGGATCTCCTGGCTGGCCGCATAGCTCGGGAGCCCGGGGAGCGAATTGCTGGAGGACAGGCGGGAAGTGATATTGCCCACCATCGCGACACCGGCTATGGCGACGAGGAACCAAAACACGAGCACCGCTCGGCGGTGGCGGACGACGGATCGACCGAGGCGGCCCATAAGTGCTTGTGGGCCGTGAGCTGAGGTGGGGCCGGTGCCCGGGCCTGAAGATCGGGGGCTCGGCCGGGGGCGGGTAAGGACGGTTTGTTGGTTGGTTGGTGACATGTACCTAACGATGAGGGAAGCGCCAGCAGAAAAGAAGCAGGCCAGCCCACGTTTTTGTGGGGGTGCCGGCCCCCCGGGCAATTGGGGGGTGCGCCGTATAGATACTTGGTCGCCGCCTCCGTACAGTCGTTCTGGTGAGCTCAGTGACCCTTCGCATTGTCGGCCCGGTGTTCTCGCCGCGGACCTGGCTGGCGATGGTCTTCCTCGTGAGCGGCGTCCCGGTATCGGCCATCTTCTTCTCCTTGGCCGTGACGGGGCTCTCACTCGGGGCAGGGCTGCTCCCTCTGGCGCTTGTCGGCCTGCCGGTACTCAGCTTGACGCTCGAGGTTTGTCGCGCTCTGGGGGCCTTCGAGCGGGCACGCGTATCACTGATGCTCGGACAGGTGATCCCGGCTCCCGGCAAGAAGACTTTGCCCGAGGGCGGCCGGCTGCGGCGGTGGATGGCGAGGCTGACCGACTCGAGCAGCTGGCGGCAGTTGGCGGGGGCATTGGTACTCCTGCCGGTAGCGGCGATCGGCTACGCGGTGGCGGTGGCGGTGTGGTCAGTCGCATTGGCTCTCATCGCTCTGCCCGCCTACAACTCGGCGCTTCCTCGTGGTGGGGCGGATGCGTTCGGCTGGGTCCTCCGCGGGACGCCGACCATGGTCGCGGCCGCGGTCGTCGGGGTCATCGTGTTGCTCAACGCCCCCTACGTCACCCGGTCCATGGCGGCGGTCACAGGTCTGGGTCGACCGCAAATTACTTGGGCCGACACGAGCGCAATCTGGCGGCCCGCGTTGGAGAACTGGAGCGCAGCCGCTCCCGGATGGTGGACGCTGCGGACGCCGACCGGCGCCGTATCGAACGCGACCTGCACGACGGCGCCCAGGCCCGCCTGGTCTCACTTGCCATGGAGCTCGGCCGCGCCAAGGCTCACTTTGACGACGACCCGGAGAGGGCCAAGGCCCTTGTAACCCAGGCCCACGAGGATGCCAAGACTGCCCTTGTCGAACTCCGCAGCCTGGTGCGGGGCGTGCACCCGCCCGTGCTTTCCGACCGGGGCCTCGATGCCGCGCTATCTGGCCTCGCGGCGATCTGCCCGGTCCCCGTGACCGTCCAAGTGGACGTCGCGAAACGGCCTTCGGCCACCGTTGAAGCGGTTGCCTATTTCGTGGTCGCTGAGTCGCTGACCAACGTCGCCAAGCACTCTGGAGCGACGGCCGCCACCGTGACCGTCCGTTCCGAAAGCGACGTGCTTCACGTGGTCGTGCGCGACGACGGCCGCGGGGGCGCCCTGCCAACCGGGGCGGGCCTGGCTGGTCTCGCTGACCGTGTCCAGGCGGTGGACGGCCACTTGAGCATCCTGAGCCCCGTTGGCGGCCCGACCGTGATCGAGGTGGAGATCCCGTGCGCATCGTGATCGCCGAGGATTCGGTGCTGCTCCGAGAGGGCCTCACGCGTTTGTTGGAGGAGGCCGGGGTCGAAGTGGTAGCCACAGCGGGCGACGCCGAGGCCTTCCTGCGAGCCGTCGACGCGAAAAGCCCGGATGCGGTTGTCGTCGACGTGCGTATGCCGCCGACCTTCAGCGACGAGGGCCTTCGGGCCGCGCTCGTGGTGCGCAAACGTTGGCCCAATGTTGGGGTGCTGGTGCTGTCCCAGTACGTGGAGGCCCGCTACGCCACCGAACTGCTCTCGGTCAGGACCACTGGCGGCGTCGGCTACCTGCTGAAGGACCGAGTCGCGGAGGTGGCCGAGTTCGTGGAGGCGCTGCAGCGGGTAGCCCAGGGTGGGAGCGCGATCGACCCCGAGGTCGTGGCCCAGCTGCTCACCCGCAAGTCGGACCCGCTCGGCTCGCTCACCGCCCGCGAGCGCGACGTTTTGGCGCTGATGGCAGAGGGCCGCTCCAACCCTGCCATCGCGTCCGCCCTGGTCGTCGGCCCGGGCGCGGTTGAAAAGCACGTCAATTCGATCTTCATGAAGCTCGGCCTCGCGCCGACCGACACCGATCACCGCCGAGTGCTGGCCGTGCTCACCTACCTCGGGCTATGAGGAGAGCCCGTTGACCCAGCCCCTCGTTCTCACCCCCGGCCGGCGCTGGGCGCTGGTCCTCGGCCTGCCATTCGTGCTGGCCGCCATCGTTGATGGCGGCTTCCAGTGCGTCGCCCTGGTCGGCCAGGACACCTACCGGCTCGAGCCGATCACGGCGCCGATTGCCAACAAGGTCTCCGTCGGAGTGGGCAACGGTGACATAACGGTGGTGCCGGGCACCGGCAAGCGGGCGGTCCTTAGCGGGGTGGTCAACTACAGCCTTTTCCGCCCGGTCGTAAAATGGCAGCACACTGCGACCGGGCCGTTCCTGGTAGGCCCGAACTGTTTCTGGGCCGGCAACTGCGGCGCCGAGCTCACCCTGACAACGCCCGCCGGCGAAGCCGTGCGCGCCACCTCCGGTTCGGGCAACGTCAGTGCTAGGAACCTGACCGGCGCGCTCGACCTGGAGGACGCGTCGGGCGACATAGTGCTGAACTACGTTTCGGGGCCACTGGTATTGAGCGCCAGCTCTGGCGACATCACCGGTACCGACATCTCCGCCAGCAAGGTCAAGGCGAACGACAGCTCCGGCGATGTCGACCTGTCCTTCGACCGCGCACCCCACGACGTCGATGTCAGCGACGCCTCAGGCGACATCAGTGTTGCGGTACCGGCGAACGTCTCTTACGCCGTTGTAGCCAAGGCGGATTCCGGCTCCAGCAACGTCAACGTGCCCACAAACCCTTTATCTCACAACGTCATTCATCTGAGCGACGACTCGGGGGACATAAACGTGGTCCCCTCCGGCTCCTGAGCAACCCGTGCTGGGATGTGGCACGATGAAGCGATAAACGAGCTAAACATGGGGGCCCACGACTTTTCCGACGATTACCTTGACGAGCAGAATGTCCTGGCCTATCTCAGGAATAGAGAGCTTAGCCCTTCGGGTGGCAGTGAGGTACGACCGCTGGGAGGCGGAGTTTCCAACGTTGTCCTGGCCATTGGGGAGGGGCCTGGGTCGATGGTGGTCAAGCAAGCTCTGCCGCGTCTGCGGGTAGCCGACGAGTGGTGGGCTCCCAGGGAACGTGCGCTGGCCGAAGCCGACGCCCTCGACCTCGTGAGTCGGATTACCCCCGGAGCTGTCCCGCATGTGCTGGACCGCGACGCTGATAGGTGCGCCCTTGTGGTTGAGCGCGCCCCTTCTGAGTGGGAGGATTGGAAGTCCTTGCTGCTAGCCGGGACAATTGACTCGAATGTGGGCGCCCGGCTCGGTTCAATCCTGTCCAGCTGGCATAATGCCACCGTTCAGGTGAGCTCCCTGTCCCCGCGTTTTTTCGACGGGGAGCCGTTCGAAGCGTTACGGATAGACCCTTACTACCGCACCGTAGCTCGGCGCCTACCTCACACCTCCAAGTGGGTGCTGCATTACGTCGATGAGATGCAGGCACGTAGGTTGTGCATGGTCCACGGTGATTTTTCCCCTAAGAATGTCCTCGTCGGTCCCGAGGCCCAGCTGTGGGTCATCGATTTCGAGGTCGCCCACCTCGGTGACCCAGCCTTCGACGTCGCGTTCCTCCTGTCGCATCTGATGTTAAAGTCCGTGCACCGCCCAGAGCTGGCGGCGGAATACGACCGCTGTGCGGTCGAGTTCGCATCTACCTACCAGGCGGCAGCACGGGCAGAGGTGGCGCCGTCATGGGAATACGTGCTGGGCCACGTGGGCTGTCTCCTGTTGGCGCGAGTGGAAGGCAAATCACCAGCCGAATACCTCACGGCCGAGGAGAGGTCCCTGGCGCAGCGGTTCGGGGAGCTCTTGGTCTCAGGACCTCCGGGAACTCCCGGCGACCTCGCATCCGTCCGCAAATTGGCGTGCAAATGACTGACACTCGTGTCGCCGAGATCGCCGCCTGGGAAGCACTCGACTCGCGAGGCCGGCCAACGGTCGCCTGCTCCGTGCGTCTCGTCGGCGGTGGCGAGGGCCGAGCCGTCGTCCCGTCGGGTGCTTCCACGGGGGGTTACGAAGCACACGAGCTACGGGACCGAGAGGAGCGCTACGACGGTTACGGGACCAGGAACGCGGTCCGCAACCTCAACGAGGTGCTGGCCCCCGTCGTTGTGGGGATGGACGCGGTCGATCGCGCTGGCGCTGACACCATCATGGAAGAACTCGACGGCACCGCCGACCTCAGACGTCTCGGCGCGAATGCCGTGCTGGCGCTGTCGGTGGCCTTGACCGTAGCTGCTGCGAGCGGCCTTGGCCGGCCCTTGTGGCAGGTCTTGGACGGGGGCCGGGAGCCGCTGCTCCCTTTGCCCATGGTCAACATCCTCTCCGGGGGGGCGCACGCCCGCCAAGCTCTGGACATCCAGGACGTCCTCGCTGTCCCTGTGGGCGCTCACAACTTCGCGCAGGCGATCGAGTGGGCCTCACGCGTACGTTCCGCTACAGCGCAGCTTCTTGACGCCAGGGGCGGCTCGTCCGCCCTGGTAGCCGACGAGGGTGGGCTGGCAGCTGCTCTAGGCACAAACGAGGCGGCGTTGGCATTGGTGACCGAAGGAATTGGCCGGGCCGGCCTCGTCCCCGGCGAACAGGTCGCGCTGGCGGTGGACGTAGCTGCGAACCAGATTTTCGAGGGTGGTGGCTACCAGCTCAAAGTGGAGGGTCGGACATTTGGCGCTCGGGCCTGGGTTGAAGAGCTTGCTCGGTGGCGAGAGCGCTACCCGATCGTCTCGCTGGAAGATGTGCTGGCCGAAGACGACTGGACGGGTTGGCACGATGCCGGCGCTCTCATGGAAGGGCAGGGCCAGCTCGTCGGGGACGACTTGTTCGCCACGCAGCTATCAAGGTTGAACCGGGGTATCACCGATGGCGTGGCCAATGCTGTCCTTGTCAAGCCGAACCAAGCCGGTAGCGTCACACGGGCGGAAAGGGTCCTGCGAGCAGCCCAGGGTGCCGGTTTCGGCACCATAGTCTCGGCCCGTTCGGGTGACACTGAGGACAGCTGGCTCGCCGACCTCGCCGTTGGTTGGCGGTCAGGTCAGATCAAGGTCGGTTCTACGACCCGGTCAGAACGGACGGCTAAATGGAACCGGCTCCTGGAGATCGAGGCCGTCGCCGGGCGCAGAGCTCAATTCGCTGGTCGGGAGGCGCTTGCAAGAGGGCGCCGGGCCTCAAAGGGCGCAACAATACCGTCGCTTGAGCACCCGAATTAGCGGCATCGGGCCTGGCGCGCTCTTGTTCCCCCAAGGCCGTGGTGGTACGCTCAGCCCCACGCGCAAGGATGTTGGAAGAGGGCCGCGTGGGCAATATCCCTACAACTGACGATGGCGAACCCACGGCGTGGAGTGAAGCGCAAAAGTCTCACCAGCGGTCACAACTGACCCGCGGGTTGAGGGTGCTTGACGTGCTCCGCGAACACCCGTGCACCGTCCCCGAACTGGCCAAGGTTCTTGAGGTGAACCGGAGCACTTCGCACCGGCTTCTGCACGAGCTCGAGCTGGCGGGCTATGTTGCCCGGGAACCAAAGGGTCGGGCCTTCGTCCTGGCCAAAGATAAGCTGCTGGCATTCCGGACCGCGCCTGACCAAGAGCCGAGCGACCGGGGCGGGGGTGAATGGGGCGAGGCGATCTACCGGGTACTCGGCCAGCTCCGAGACATCGTCGGAGAGTCGACGGTGTTCGCCGTCCCCGCGCACGATCGGATGCTTTACGTTGCATTTTTCCCGGCCGACGATACGCCCGGCGAGGAGGAGTCGGTAGGCAGCCGGCGACCGATGCACGCCTCTGCGATCGGGAAGGCTCACCTCTCAGCACTCGCTCCCACCATGCTCGACCTCGTTTCCGGTCGTCTGTCCTTCGACGGTGGGACCGAGCTGGCGGCAAAGGGCCCTGGGCAATTGCGAGACATGCTCGGAGATGTCCGCCGACTTGGCTACGCCATTGACAGGGACGAGACGCTGCCCGGCTGGAGTTGTGTTGCCACTCCCGTTTTCGTTAACGAAGGGACCCTGGTGGGTGCCGCAGGGATAAGCGGTCGGACGTCGAGGCTGTCGGACAAGAGGATCCGCGCCTTCGGCGAGCTACTTGTCAACAACACTCGGCACCTTCTCGCTTCTTAGCTGTCCTCTCGTGAACGCTGGAGGCTCGATTGGGCCGGGCAATACCGTGGCCCGCGGACAAGTCGCGGGAGCGTCATGAGGGCGGCCCAGCTCGTTGAGATCCCTGCGACGGACCTGAGGTTGGTCGATGCGCCCGAGCCGGAGCTTCAGCCACGGTCGGTCATTATCTCGGTCGAGGCCTGTGGCATATGCGGAACCGATCTCCACATCATGGAGGGATCCGGCTACCGGCCCGAAGTGCCGTTCACGCTAGGGCATGAACCGGTTGGCACGGTTAGCGCGGTTGGGCCTGATGTGGACGAGGCTGTGCTCGGCTCGCGGGTCGTCCCAATCATATTCGTCGGGTGCGGTCACTGCCCACCATGTCGGTCGGGTGACGAGCGCTTGTGCGTGAACGGTCCTTATATCACGGGTGTTTTCGTCCAGCCCGGGGGTTTTGCCCAGCGCATGGCCCTCATGGCTACACAGCTGGTTACGGTCCCCGCTCATCTTCCGGTAGAGGTGGCGGCGACCCTAGTAGACGCGGGGGCAACAGCTCACAACGCCGTGCGGGCCGCATTGGATGAGCTCCACGGCGTCGGCGACGGTGGTGAGCACCTCGTTGTCGGCGCTGGACCAGTGGGCTTTCTCGCGGCCGAGCTCCTTCGTCACCGGGGGGCGCACCCCATCATCCTCGAGTCCAACGAGGAACGGCGACGCGTGGCCCAAAAATGTGGGTACCGGGTGGAGCATGACCTCTCCGAGATAGACGGGCCATTTAGCAGCGTGATTGATTGCGCAGCCGCGGCGGGCCTCGTCGATCCCCTCCTTTCGCTACTAAACCCGCACGGCGTCTACGTCAGCGTCGGGTACGCCAAGCTTGACCGTTTCGACATGCCACTCGTGTCCCACCGGGAACTGGTGGTCCGCGGGGTTCGCTCCGGACGGCGGAGCGACCTGGAGCAGGTCCTCGGCCTCGTTGCCAGCGGTGCCATCTCCCCTCCGATATGGGAGAGCTGGCCACTCGAAGAGATCAACACCGCCCTTGCTTCCCTCCGGTCAGGACTGGTAGGAGGCAAGGCAGTCATCGTTATGGACCCCTGACCGACCCGAGAAAGTGGTGTGAATGCGCAACGACGTAGGAAAACCCATTGGTATGACGGCGTGGCTCCCTCTTCAAGACCTTGAGGAAGCGTGCGATGTCCTTGGCGACCTAGGCTTCGAAGGGGCCGCGGTTGTGTTCACTCAGGTTGGCTCACGCCTGATCCCGGCACCGGTCTACGAAGCGCATTATGCCGCCGTCGGCGAGCTGATCCGCGACGCTGGCCTAACCGTCTCAACGCTCAATGTCATCGAGGAGCCTCCCAATTTCGATCCCTTCGGGCCGGCGGAAGCGAAGGCGCATACCTCGGAGCTCCTGGCACGCCACCTGCAAAATGCCTCCGCCATGGGCGCGCCGGGTATCCTCATCTGGGACGGCCGTGTCCATACCGAGGACCAAGTGCCCACAGCGTCGGCCACCCTGGTGGAGTGTATAGGGCGGGCGCGCGACCTTGCTCCTAAGAGCACTTCGGACGTGCAAGTTTCGGTGGAGCTCCACCCATTTACATTTGCCTTGAAATACCAGCTATTGGAGGAGCTGTCGCTCGTCCTCCCCGATGTCGGGGCCGGGTTTTGTGTCGACTTCTGCCACTTCGGAGTAGCCCTGGGCGGTGACTTCCTACATGTTCTCACCCCGCCGGTGATGGAAGCCACCACCGAAGTCCACTATTCCGACACGGATTGCAAGACCTCGGAGTTCCACTTTCCCGCCGGAAAGGGTGTCCTTGACCTGCCTGCGCTCGAGAAGCACTTCACGGGTCGCGCCCTACCAGTAGGCATGGACATGTTCCAATGGCCAGCGCCGCGGAGCGGGGCACGGACGGCCTGGCCGCACTTCTCCGCCTTCGTGGAGGCCCAGTCGGGCTAACCACTCGACCTCAGAACAACACAAGGGGGTTCACGGCGCTGGCAGTTCCACCAGGCTGGTCGAGGGGCGCTATGACCAGGGTAAATTCGTACCTGCCCCGGGCGCGGCAAGCGGCAGCCAGCCGCTCGACATCCGGGTTGTCCAAAAGCCAGAGCCCCATCATGGCCATGCCGATTTGATGGAACGGCACTGGTATATCGGCGTACCCGCTGGGCAGCTTCTCTATGCAGTCGCCGGAATATATCGCCACGTCGCGCTCGTGCAGAAGGCGAAGGATCTCCGGGAGGACACCCTCGCGCTCGTCGCTGGAGCCCTCCACGTCCTCGCGAACGTCAAGGCCGGACCGTACGAAGATGGCGTCGCCCTCACCCATCCTGACCCCTTGAAACTCTTCACAGTTCTTGAGATCCTTGGGAGAGATGCCTGCGTCGCGGCCGAGGAAGGGCACGCCGGCTGCTTCGGCTACATCTAGTAGTACTCCGCGCGTAACGATGCCCGACGCCGCGTTCGAGATGGAGGCGAAGCTAAGGCCGTCCGCGGTCAAAATATCTGCAACCTTACGTCCATTGTAAGCACAACCATCGAAAAACGAATGCCCCAAAGCGTCCAGGTGAGTCATTTCAAACCCGTGCGGGTTGAGAAAGAGGGCGTCTTGCGCCGAGGTGTCTGCCGGCGCTGTGGCGAGGGGGAACTGAAGGGCACTCGGCGGGTGTTGCTTGCTGTCTTTGACGCGGAGAGCCTTGCCCAGAGAAAGCACATCCCCGTCTTCAATTAACGCCAACGCCCTCTGCGTTATTGCCGGGGTGATCAGGTTGAGGGTCCCACGCTCGTCTTCGGGCCCCCAGCGGCCCCAATTGGAGACATCATGGGCAAGGCTTTTCAGCCCATCTTCAACCATCTTGTTGCACCTCCGGGGACGGCAATATACCATACAACATAGGCCCTCCCTAAGGAACTCACGCCACTGCGGGCCGGCTCGAGGGCAGCAAGCACGGGAGGGGACTGGATATGGATGCAGGCATAGGCGGCCTTCGGGCGCTGGTTACCGGTGGTCCCACGGGTATCGGCTTTGCGATAGCAAAGGGTTTGGCCGAAGAGGGTGCCAACCTGGTCCTAGCTAGCCTTTCCCATGGAGCCGGAGCGGCGCAGCAGCTCAGAGACCTCGGTGTGGGAGCGGAGTGGATCTACGCGGATGTGGCCTCCGAAGAAGGTGTGGTCAGCATGGTCGAAAACGCCATCGAGGTGTTCGGTGGGATCGATCTGTTTGTCAACAACGCGGCTGGCTCTTGGCACGAGCCGATCACAAAACTGACCTCTGCTGCTTGGGAAAAGACGTTGGCGACGAACCTGTCAGCATGTGCGTATGCCTGTAGGGAGGTTGGCAGGCACTTTATCGAACAAGGTCATGGGTCCATCCTTATCGTCGGCTCCACTGCTGCCCACGTGCCTCTGTACCGGGAGGCTGCGTACCGTGTCTCCAAGGCGGGCTTGAAGTCTCTCATGGAGGTCGTCGCCATCGAGCTCGTCCCGTACGGGATCCGGGTCAACATGCTCACCCCGGGGGCATTCCTCACCGACCTCACCAAGGACCTGCCCCCCCGCCAGATGGGAGGCCCTTTCATCCCCAGTCGCCGGCCGGGCGAGACCTCGGAACTCGCGGCGGCAGCGACGTTGCTCCTGTCGGACCGGCTCAGCTCGTACACGGTCGGGGCCGAGCTAATCGTTGACGGCGGATTTCGGCTCAGGCCGATGGACCTGCTGACCGACGAAGAGATTTCCGCCCTCAACGCCTTATAGGAGCCCGGGTGGTGCTCACCTAGTTACGGTGACCAGCTTGCCTAATCTCGGGTTCCCCGTCGTGTCCAGCCCACGACCGTAGGCAGTACGTACCTCGCCGACGTAGACATCACCATGGGAGTCCACGGCGATCCCGTGGGGCGCGAACCACGTGTCGCGCGGCAGGCCGGGCGGCGGAAGGATCTCGGCCAGCAGCGCACCGCTACCGTCGCGGACGGTGACCCGGGCGTAAGGCGCCTCAGGTACGAGCGTTGTCGCGTGAGGCAACCCTTGCACGAAGTTCCCCAGCTCGGCCACGAAGTACACCTCGTGATCGATCGTGGCGATGTTGTTGGGGAAATGAAGCCCAGGCCAGCTGTCGACCATGATGCCTTGGGGGTCGATGACCTGCAGTCTCTCGTTCACACGGTCCGACACCAGAAGCTCTCCAGTCGGTCTTCGTAACACACCATGGGGGATCACGAACTCGAGGGGGCCACTGCCCGGGTTGCCAAAGGACCCTAAGAGGTCGCCCTTTGAGTTGAAGTGGTGCACTCTTGCGTTCCCGTAGCCGTCCGTGACCCAAATATCATCTTGCGTCCCTGACTCGATCCCGGTCGGGTAGCAGAAGGGGTCAGCGGAATGGTGCACACTGTGCGCATCCCCGACGATATAGCCGGTCTCGTCGGCCCTGTTCGGTCCCTCGATCGCTCCTAGCAATTGCCCAGTGCCCGAGTAGTGCAACAGGCGCTGGCCTTCGTCGTCGGCGCACCAGACCGAGCCGTCCGGAGCGACGTGGATGCCATGGGGCCGAACGAAGTCACCTTCCCCCCAGCCGGACAGGAGCGCTCCGTCCCGGTCCAGTACTACTACCGGGATGCTGGACCGTGAGAGAACGTAGAGCTCATCTGACGGTCCGATCGCCACACCGGGCACGTCATGCCCAACAAGCTCTGCGGGTAAGTCGCCCCAACCCGGCACCCAGTCGAACGACCCATATTCAGTATCGATAATCATGGCGTAGCCCTCTCATAGCCCCTCTTTCTCATCGACTTCGTCCAACGGCACACCCCGGTCTGTCGCAAACGCCGTTACCTCGTCCCAGGTCCTCTGGTCCACGAGCACAGACTGGGATTGTCGTCGCTTTCGGTACTCGCGCTCTCCCGGGACCATGACTGGCACCGCGGGGTCTATGGGTTCGGCGCTGCGGACGTACTCGATGAGGCGATCGGTCCGCGAGGCAAACTCGTCGTCGACTGATATGGCCACTACGGCCAGGTTGCTGCCCTTGCGTTCGTGGTCATCCGTTTCGTCCCGGGCAAGCAGCGTCGCCAGCGCTTCCACCAGGAGCCCGAGCCCGAAACCTCGGTGGCCGAGTTGCATCCCGCCGAGCGGCAGGATGGTCCCCGGAGGGTCCTCGTAGAGCACAGAGGGGTCGGTGGTCGGCATTCCATCCGGGCCGAGGAGCGTCCCCTCTGGCGCGGGCATACCGAGGTTCCGCAATACTCTGATGACACCTTCCGGTGCGACCGCGGTGGAAAAGTCCCCGACTATGGGGTCAGAGCTGGACGGGATGCCAAACGCGATCGGGTTCGTAGCCAGGCGCGCCTCGCGCCCACCGAACGGCGCCACCCGGTGCCCCATCCGCGCTCCGCTGCACACTACGACGGCCAAGCATCCCCGCTCCGCTAGCTGCTCGGCATAAGCGCCGATCCTGCCGGTGTGCCCCGCTTCGTGGACGGTCACGAGACCGAGGCCCGTGGCCTTCGCGGCCGCCTCCGCCAGCTCAGCCGCCTCGACACCGGCGACCTGACCGAAACACCTGGCCGCGTCGAGTTCCGTTCTCGCCGCCCCTCCCGACTTGCGCACGGGCCGGGCGACGGGATCGGTCTCCCCGTCGAGTATTTCGCTGACGTACTGGGGCAACCGGATAAACCCATGTGACCTCACTCCGGCGAGGTCAGAGGTCACCAGGTGATCGGCGACAACGGCCGCGTTCTCAGGTGCCGAGCCGTATGCCACGAGTACGTCGACCACTATCCGGCGCGCCGTGCTTGCCTTTAACACCCGTTGCCCGTCCATCGCTTTGTCCTCGGTCCCACCTGGCAATTAGACGATCCCCACGATCTTCCTCGCTTCGTCGGGGTTGGCGACAGGCCGACCGATGCAAGCGGCCATGCGCACCACGACGTCGACCAGTTCGGCGTTCGAGCGCGAGAGCGTACCGTCGGGCAGGTACGGGTTGTCCTCCCAGCCCACTCTCACGTTCCCGCCCATCGCTATAGCCAGTGGCAAAAGCTTCCACTGCGTCGCCGGGTCCATGACGCTCAAGTTCCAATTTACGCGCTCGGGCAGGTGCCCGACGAGGTAGATCAGAGAGTCCGGTGTCGGCGGGGTCCACGCTCCGCCCGGCCACCCTATGAGCAACGTGGCCCAGACGGGGTCGTCCAGCGTGCCGAACTTCCTGATGAACTCGAGGTTCCAGAACGCCCCAGTGTAGAAGCACTCGATCTCGGGCTTGACTTTCGCCTTCTGCGCCGCTTCGGAGAATGCCTGGAGCTCGTCACGGGGATGAAGCGAGTACATCTCGTTCGCGGCGTATGCAGGGTCAGGCTGAAAGAACTCGTCGTGCACATTGAATGCGTACGACATCATGTCCGGGCGTAGCTCCATGAGACGGATCTTCTCTTCCAACCGGGCGCTCGCGATCCCGAACTGCATGATCGGGTTTCGAGCGGCCCGGATCTTCTCGGTGAGGTCCCGCCAGCCCTCGAAGTCGATGGAAGAGAGCTGTCTGCCGTCCGCCGCGATCTTCTTATCGAGGTAATGCACGCCGTGATGGTGCACGAGCGAGGCCCCGGCATCGACGGACCTGATGTACTCAGCCGCGACGGCGTCGGTGTCCTCTATGGCGGGCATGTTGGGGTTACCCGGGTACGACATTGACGAGTCGACGGTGACGGTAATGATGAGTTTTTCCATTTGTTGCCTTTCGCTTAGGGTGTTGACAACCCGTTATGGGCTCCCGAATGCCGGTAACAGTTCACTCCTTACCCCTTCGAGTATTTTCGGTCGACGGTCCCGCTCCCAGGATCTCCACCACTTCCTCTACCGAAGTGTCCTCACGGCGCAAATCTGCCGCCACCCGTCCGCGTTCGATCAGGACGACCCGGTCGACCACCGAAAATGTGTGGCCGATGTTGTGGTCAATGTAGAGCACGCCGTGACCCGCATCCCGGGCGGCCCGGACCGCGGTGAAAACTCGCTGTGTCTCCCGGACAGACAGGGCTGCGGTGGGCTCGTCCAGGAGCAGGACGCGCGCCCCGAAATATATGGCTCGGATAATGGCTAACGATTGCCGTTCGCCACCTGACATGCCGAGGACGCGCTGTTCGGCTGACCGCACCCTGCGGATGCCGATTTGCGCGAGCTCGGCCTCGGCTATTCGCCGCATCTCCTTGCGCTGCATGAACTTTACCGGCCCGATCCTGCGGTAAAGCTCCTCGCCCAGGAAGAAGTTCCTCCAGATGCTCAGCTCATCGATCAACGCCAAGTCCTGGTAGACGGTCTCGATCCCCAACTCCCGCGCCACCTTCGGGGAGGCCAGCCGGGTCTTCTTGCCAAAGACGATGACATCGCCGCTAGTAGGTTGGTGATAACCGGTTATCACCTTGAGCAATGTGGATTTCCCCGCGCCGTTGTCCCCTAGGAGACCGACAACTTCACCCGCGTTCACGTGCAGGTTGACGGTGTCCAATGCCCGTAGCGGCCCGAAGTCCATGCAGACATCGACCAGCTGTATGAGCGGGGGCGCAACATCGCCGCGTACCGGTTGGACGTCTGCCATTTACGACCTTGCTCTCCTGGCTACGAGCCCTTCGAGCGAAGTGCCCAGGCCTCGCAACCTCAGGTTCACAAGAACGGCGATGATCAGTATCCCGCCGATCATGGCCTCATAGAGCTCGCCCGGCGCCCCCACGAGGACCAACCCTGTTTCCAGCTCTCCGATGATAATCGCGCCAAACATGGTCCCTACAATGGAGCCTTCGATGCCGAAGAGCGACGTCCCGCCTAGGACGGCCGCGACCAGGGCGATCAGGTTTAGGGTCGACCCGCTCCCGGGTGCGGCAGACCCGACATTGGCGAAACTCGTGACCCCGGCGAACCCAGCAAGGAGAGCGCATATACAGAAGTTGATAGTTTTGACACGCGCCGTCGGGACGCCGAGCGCCCGTCCGACACCAACCCGTCCCCCGGCGGCGAAGGTCCAATTCCCGAACGGGGTCAGGTTGAGCACGGCAGCAAGCAGGCCGGTCATCACGACCATCCACACGACGGGCGCCGTCAGGCCCGCGAACCCGAGCGAGCCTCCGAACAGCGAGAAAATAAGGACGTGGTTCGTGTAGAGGACAGGCTGACCGCCAGTCACGATGTAGGAAACGCCGTCGAGCAGGAAGTACGACCCCAGTGTCGTGATGAACGATGGGATCCCGAACCGCGTCGTTATGAGCCCGTGCATAAGCCCGAAGCCGAGCGGGATCAACATAGCGACGAAGAAGGCAGGCCAAGGGTTCCAGCCCTTGGAAATGAGCTCGCCCATAACGATGGGGGTGAAGGCGAACATGGAGCCAACCGACAGGTCGAACTCGCCCGAGATCATCAAGAAGGCGACTCCAACGGACATTATCGCCAGCGAGGACGCCACAACGAAGATACCGGCGATCTCGTCGGTGCTGATGAACACGCCCGACATGGCTTGGAAAACGATGCCGAGTACGACAATGACAACTGCGGAACCGAAGGCTCGTGCCTGGATCACCCGGATGGGAAAAGCCATCGAGGACCGACGGCGTGGCCGGGTCTCCGCGGTGTCATGCTCACTCATGGGTCGGTTGCATCCTCAATTTTGGCTTTTCTCGTCTGAGGGGGCAGGCTTCGATATCTTCGCTCTGGCGCCCCGGAGTACACGGCACCCGCTCCCTTCCAGGAGCATTCGGCCCTGGAGGGAGCGGGTGGACTGCCGGGGGATTCAGCAGTAGGCGGCGGTAAAGCTAATCTTTGCCCTCTTTGACGAGCTCGGAGACGCTCGACAGGTTGCTGTCCGTAACAATGAACGTACCAGTGTTGACGCTTACCGGCACGAACCCGTACTTCATTTCAAACGCGAGATCCTGGGCCGCGTAATAGGACTGGAGGTACGGCTGTTGGTCAAGAGCCTCCTTGAGGGGGCCACCACTTTGCATGAGCTGGTAGGTCTCGGTCTCCATGTCGAAGGTAGCGACGGGGATCTTCAAATTGGCGGCGGCCACGGCACGAGCGGCCGGGTTTGCCCCCGGGTCCCCGAGGCCGACCACGCCCACGATGCCGGAGTGGGCTCGCAGGTACGCTTCGATTACGGCCTCAATAGAGCCCTCAGCATCATCGCCGTTGACGATAAGTGTGCTTGTCTTGTACCCGGCGGGCTGCAAGATGCTCTGAACGCCGAGCTGCCGGAGAGTGAGCACATAAGCTCCCGGATAGGGATTGACGATTAGGACGGTACCGGTCTTCGGTAGGAACTGGAGGAACCCTTGGGCGAGAACGGCGCCTGAGTGGTGCTCATCTTGCCCGACAAAGGCCAGGGTGGTGATGGCGGGATTGGTGGTGGCCCCGCCCGACTGAGCTTCGAAGCGGTTGTTGTTGTAAAGGACTACTTTGACGCCGGCATTCAGCGCCGCCAATACCGGAGCCTGCATGGTCTTGTCGGTGTAGTCGATTGCGATCCCATAAGGGTGTGTAGCCAGAGCGGCGTCGATCAATGACACCATTCCAGCGTCGCTCGCGGTGGTGGGCGCTTCATAGCGCACCGTGACACCGAAGGTCTTGCCCGCTGCGCTGGCACCATCGCCCTCCAAGACCCAGAAGGGATTGTCCTGTTCGTAGCCAATTACGTAGATCACACGGCTGCTGGCTGCCGCGACACGAGCATCTGGACGTGCACTGGATGCTGCTGCCAATCCCGTCCCGACCGCTGTAAGGCCGAGGCCGGCCAGAGTGGCCACCCCGATTGTGCCGGCAAGGACGCGCAAAGGACGAGTGCGTGAGCCTCGCCGGGTCGGATGTTGCGTACTATGCATCGTTGGCATGTAACCCCCTTCTGCTAAGGAAAAGTTGTTGCGTTTAACGCAGCACTTCTGTCGATTTTGAACCCCAGGAAGTTTAGCAACGACGCGCTTCGCCGACAAGAGCGCGCCGGGTTAATAGGTGGCTTTAGGTTTCCGTTTGCAGGGCCCTGAGTTCGATTTACTCGGCGTCAAAGTGACGTTCCAGCGGGGAACATTTTGTTTTGCAGGCACCAGCCCGACCGGCCGACAAGGCGGGATAGACTTTCGAAGTGGCGGTTGAAGCTCACTCTTCTGAGGAGTTAACCGGTCTGTACGACTATCTAATCGTCGGTGCCGGCACAGCTGGGTGCGTGCTTGCACATCGCCTCTCCGACAACGGTGCAACGGTGTTGTTGGTCGAGGCGGGCATTGATACTCCGCCTGGTTCGGTCCCCAAAGACATCGAAGACCTTTACCCGCGTTCCTATTACAACGAGGCGTACATGTGGCGCGGCCTGCGAGCGGAACAACAGGGCGCTCGTACCGGCGTGACCAGCCCCTTCACTCAAGCGCGTGTCATGGGGGGCGGGTCGAGCCTCATGGGGATGGTCGCGCTCCGCGGCCTCCCCGACGACTACGACTCATGGGGCATCCCGGGCTGGTCGTGGTCGGACGTCCTGCCGTATTTTCGCACCCTCGAAGACGACCGAGATTTTTCCGGTGAGCTACATGGCGCGAGCGGCCCTGTAACCATCCGTCGCCACCACGAGCGCGACTGGCCACCCTTTTGCGTTGCCGTCGGCAGGGCCACGGCGAGGCTGGGGTGGCCCATGATCGGCGACTTCAACGGGGAGGTCGGCGATGGCTATGGCGCACTGCCCATGAGCAGCACCTTGTCCGGTCGGGTGTCGGCCGCCTCTGGCTACCTGGATATATCCACACGCTCCCGTACCAACCTGGTCATCGCGTGCGACACGGTAGCGGAGCGCCTCGAGTTTTCCGGCGCCCAATGCGTCGGCGCCGTCGCCGTCAACAAACAGGGCCTACAGAGCTACCGTGCCAGGCACACCATCGTCTGTGCCGGTGCCCTGCATTCGCCAGCTCTTCTTCTGAGATCAGGTATCGGGCCCGCCGACCAGCTGAGGAACTTGGGCATCCCGGTTGTGTCCGACCTTTCTGGCGTGGGTGCCAACCTTCAGAACCACCCTGTGGTCTATTTGGCCTCCCACCTCACACCCGGAGCTAGGCAATCGCCCAATCTGCGGCCCGGCTTCAACACCGCTCTGAGGTTCGGCTCGCACGGCCGTCCCTCCCGTTCAGGAGATCTCCAGATGCTGGTCCTCAACAAGTCATCGTGGCACGGGCTCGGGAGCGCGATCGCCGGGCTAGGCGTCTGTCTCATGGGGCCTCGTTCCCGCGGCACGGTGGCGCTGCGGTCCGCGGACCCGGGAGTACCCCTGGACATCCGGTTCCGGCTACTCGCGGAAGCCGCGGATGTCGACCTTATGGTCGAAGGCTTCGAGACTGCCTGCAACGTCATGCTTGACGATGAAGTCCGTACTCTCCGTCATGAGACCTTTGCGGCCGGCTACTCCGGCGTGGTACGCCGCCTCAATAAGCCCGGACCTCTCAACGTCGTGCTCACGAATTCCCTGTCCAAGCTTCTTGACGGGCCGGACCTGCTTCGCCGCTCCCTCCTCAAGTGGGGCATCGCCTCGGGCGATGTTGGTGAAGACCGGTTGACGAGCACCTCTTGGCGCCAACGGACTGTACGTTCCCGGAGCTTTGGCACCTACCATCCAGCCGGGACCTGCCGGATGGGCTCGGTCGATGACCCCGTAGCCGTGACCCATTTTGACGGGCGGGTCATCGGTGTCGACGGGCTCAGCGTGGTCGACGCTTCGATAATGCCCACTATTCCCCGAGCAAATACCTTCGTCCCCGTCCTAATGGTCGCCGAGCGCGCCGCGGACTTGATCGTCGCTCGGGACAAATGAGCCACTACGCGATCGGATAGCGGCGCCGGCCCGGTACCGGCCTTGCGCCAGCCCTTCTCGGTGTGGCGCCGGCCCTTCTCGATGTCGTTAGGCCATCTGGGCGGTGTCAGTCCACCACGGTGTGCCACAAGCGGAAAACTCGCTCCGCTACCACCGAGCAAGGACGGACCACACCTAGAAATGCCTGGCGACGCCGAGAAACGGGCCCATAGGGCGATCCGTGCGCCCGCGCCGACGGGGAAACTGTGCGAACCTGGGTCGGTGAGCGAGGCTTCGCCCCCGGGAGAGGTCCGCCTCCGTGTGGCTTTCGATGCAACGCCATTGCTCGGGCCTCGGACCGGGGTGGGGGAGTTTTGTGCGGGGGCTTTGCAGGCGCTTGCCGAAAGGGCCGACCTCGCCATGGGGGCCTATTCCATGAGCGGGCGGCGCAGGCACGCCATCGCCTCCGAAGTCCCGCCCGGGGTCGCCGTGCATGACCGGCCGATGGCGGCCGGCCCCCTCGGCAAGGCGTGGGCGCATTGGTCCTTCCCACCCGCGGAGCTCTTCGTAGGCAGGACTGATGTCGTACACGGCACCAACTTCGTAGTCCCGCCAGCGTGGTGGGCGGCCACGGTCGTGACGGTTCACGACCTGACCCCGCTGCGGTTCCCCGAGATGTGCCTGCCGCCGGCCCGTGCCTATCCCGAACTGGTCAGGAAAGCCTTGGGGCGGGGGGCATGGGTGCATACCCACACGAGCTCGGTCGCACAGGAGGTGGTCGCGTCCCTCGGTGCCAGCCCGGACAGGGTCCGGGTGGTCCACCCGGGGGTTTGGCCACCCGGCCGCGCCGGGCCCGGGGATGGGCCTGTAGGTGTGGCTGCCCGGAGCGCGCTGCTGCCCGACTGGGTGAGCCAGTACGTGCTGGCCGTCGGGACTGTGGAACCGAGGAAAGATTTGCCGTCTCTCGTACGGGCCTTTGGCTCGTTCGCCGAGGGTTATCCGGGCTTGGCATTGGTCCATGCGGGCCCAGACGGGTGGGGGAGCGCGCAACTGGAAGAAGCCATCGCTGCCTGCCCAGCCGGCAACCAGGTGGTCCGCCTCGGGTGGGTCGACGACCGAGCTCGCGATGCGCTCATGGCCGGCGCGACCGTCTTTGCTTTCCCGTCACTTTATGAAGGGTTCGGGCTTCCGCCGCTCCAGGCCATGGCCGCCGGCGTACCCGTTGTGGCCACACGCTGTGGCGCGCTCGAGGAGGTGCTCGGCGAAGCGGCCCGGCTGGTCGACGTGGGCGACGTCGACGCCCTCGCCGAGGCCCTCGAGGAGCTGATAGGCGATGAGCCTGCCCGTCTCGAGCTCTCCCGGCGCGGCCGGGAGCGCGCCGCACTTTACACGTGGGAGGCCTGCGCATCCGGCCTGGCCGCTCTGTACCATGACGCGAAGCGCGCCAGATGAGCCGGGTGCGGAACTGGGTTACCCGGCCGGGGCCTCGGGAGCCGTGTCGAGGCTCCAGCCCGATCGAGCCGTGATCAGCACCCCTGCGCAAACCAGGGTCACCCCCACCAGCTGGATGAGCGTCGGCCGCTGGGAGAGCACCACAGCGGCCAGTATGAGCGAGGCCGCAGGCTGGAACAGCAGGAGCAGCGACGAGATGGTGGCGGGCAGGTGGGGCAGCGAAGAAGTGATAAGCAGCCAGCCGAGCGTCTGGCTGACGAAAGCGAGCAGGGCCAACCAACCAAACGCCGCCAGCGACATATGGAAGCTCAGTTGCCCCAACGCGAGACCGAGCACGAGCGACGCGAGAGCCGCACCCAGGGTGGCGTCAGCCAGTGGGCCTGCTATCTGAGCCAGGCCCTTGGTATTTCGACGCAATACTAAGATAAAAATTGCGTAGCAGACCGAAGTGCCGAGACCGTAGAGCACCCCGCCTACTGGGTGTTCGCCGCTGCGGGAGCGCCCAATAACGCCGGCCAGCAGCACCACGCCACCCAATACCACAGGCAAAGCAACAAGGAATTGCTTCCGAGGGCGCTCCCGCAGGATGACCCACGCAATCGTCGTTACGAATAGGACTTGCAAGTTGCCGAGGACGGTTGCGATCCCTGCGCCCACATCGTAAATCGAGTGCGTCCATAGCACGAGGTCGCCACCGAGAAATGCGCCCGCAAATACCGCCATTAGCCGGTCCCGGGCCGAGCGCCGGCCGTAGTGGCGGCTTTCCCATAGCGCGAGGGCGTAAAGGCCCGGTAACGCGAGCACGCAGCGAAGGAAAGCCGTCGTGCCGGCTTCGGTGTGAGCCAATTGGACCACGATCGCCGACGACGAGATGCAGGCGGCGCCCACCAGGGCCGGCACGACGGGCCCGACTCGACCAAGCAGCCAGTCTGCCGGCCTGTCGGTGGGCTCCACCAGGTTCAGCGGCAGGGCGGAGAGTACGCCGCGCCCTGCACGTACTCGGCCCATTCGGCGCGGGTTATTTGGCTTACCGTCAGCGAGCAGATCCGGGCCGCGACCTCGGAGGGGTGGTAGTCCCAAAAGGTCAGCACCTGGTCGGACCCGCTGGCGACGAGCGTGTGCCCATTGGGACTGAAGGTCACGTCGCTGACCACGCCCGTCGCGGCAGCGAGATCAGCGAGGAGAGCGGGATGGGCTGGGTCTGAGATGTCCCATAACCAGACAGCGTGATCGACCACAGCCGCGGCCAAGGTACGGCCGTCGGGGCTCACCGACAAAGAGTACACATAGCTCGTCGGCCCGGTCAGCGGGCCGCCCAACTGCCTGGGATGGCTGGGGTTGGCCAGATCCCAGAGCCGGATCGTGTCGTCGGCGCTGCCGGCAATGAGGGTGCGACCGTCCGGCGTGAACGCCACGCAGTAGGCGTAGCTGGCAAATCCGCCCAGCACTGCCAGCAGCTTTGGGTGTGAAGGGTGGGAAATATCCCAAAGCCATACCTTGTCGTCGTTGCTCGCCGCCGCGAACATTTTTCCGTTAGGGCTGAAGCCAACGTCGATGAGGTAGCCGGACGCCGACAGCGTAGCCAGGGCACGAGGGTGCGCGGGGTCGCTCACGTCCCACAGATGGGCGTGGCCGGAATTGTCGCCGCTCGCCAGGACGGTGCCGGCCGGGCTGAGGGCGAGTTCCTCGAGCGGAGCTGCGGCACCCAGCAGCGGTGGTCCGACAAGCTGAGGGCGACGAGGGTTGGCCAGGCTGATCAGCTGGATGCGAGCGGCGGCGTTCCCCGCCGCTAGCAACTGCCCGCTGGGGCTGAGGGCCCCGACACCCGCCACAGGCCCGAAGCTCGCCGGCATCGTTACCTCGCCGACGTGTACGGGGCGCCAGGGGTCGGCGACGTCCCACAGGGAAACGTCGCCGGCCGTCCCCCCGCTCGCCGCCGCCAACATTGCCCCGTTCGCTGTGTAGTCGATTGCGAAGACAGACCCGGGAGTGAGGTATGTGCTCGGTGGCGGCATCTGCCAAAGGCGCACGGTACCATCGGCGTCCGCCGTGACGAGGGTGTTGCCCGACGGCAGGAACGCCGCTCCGGTAACGGGGGAGGTGTGCTCGAGCACTGCGACGGTCGTCCAGTCTGAGGTGGCCCACTCCCGCAGGGAGTTGTCCGAGCTCCCTGCGACGAGGCTGCGACCGTCGGGGGCGAACGCGACCGAGTTCACCCAGCTCGAAAAACCTCCGAGAGGGCTGCGCGCCGGGCGGGCATCCCCTGACGGTGCCACCGAGAAGACGCGCACGACGTCGTCTTCGCCCCCTGTGACCAGGGTCCTGCCGTCCGGGCTGAAGGCGAGAGACGTCAGCTGGGCGGTACCGGCCCCGCTGATGGTACGCGCCCTGTCCTGCCCCGAGCGCCAGATGAGCAGGGTGCCCCCGGCGCCGGCAGCGGCTAAGAGCCGCCCGTCTGTGCTGTAGCCCACGGCCTGTAGGGGCTGGTTGCCAGGTGCGCGGACCACTCCAGCGAGAGAGGGCCTGGCGGGTTGTGAGAGGTCCCACTGGCGTACGCTGCCGTCGTTGCTGGCGGCGGCGAGAGTGCGACCGCCGGGGCCGAAGGTGACGTCGTACACGGTGCTAGTGAAGCCTCGCAGTGTGGCCAGGTGCGTCGGGCGGCTGGGGTCGGACACGTCGAAGAGCGTGATGGTGCCATCGGTCCCGCTCGCCGCCAGCAGCCGGCCGTCCGGGCTGAGCGCCACGGTGAAGGTCTGGGCGGCGGGGCTCGCCACCCGCAAGGTCGCCAAGGCAACCGGTCGCGCCGCCCTTAGGGAGTAGAGGTCGACGAGGTCGGTGGCGGACTGGGCAACAGCGAGCAGATGACCGTCGTCGCCGAGGGCGAGGAAAGTCGGCCCGCCGGCCCGAGGATCCGGGTCGGCATCTCGGATGCCGAAGCGTCAAGAAGCATTGCGCGGGCTTGAACTGTGGGTGAGATGCGGTAGGCAGCAAGAGCGAGTTGCATCGCCAATGCCGGGTCGGCCGGCTCCAGTTCGCTCGCTTCGATCGCCACCTGGCGGGAGAGCGCCTCGTTGCCGGCCTGCTTGGCCGACAACCGGGCCTCGAGGGCGAAGCCGGCCAGCACGCTGGCCACCACCGCGAGGGCAGCCACAAGCCCCAGGAGCTGTTGGGTGCGTCTAGTGCGCCGCCGGGTATCGCGCGCCTCGGCCGCCTGGAGGGCCTGGCTCGCGTCGAGGAAGTCACGCTCATAGACGTTCAGGTCGTCGCTTCGGCCGGCCTCCCTCGCCCATTCCGAGGTGAGGGCCAAGCGAGTGCCACGTTGCAGCAGGGACGGGTCTTTCCCGGCGGCTAACCAAGCGTTGGCGCCGTCGGTCAGCTGATGGTGTAGGCGGAGCCCCGCCCGGTCGGCGTCCAGCCAATCGGCCAAGCGCGGCCAGGCGGACAGGAGCGCCTCGTGGCTTACCTGCGCCCCAGTGACGTCGGCAGTGACCAAGCGGGCCGCCACGAAGCGGTCCAGCACGGTAGTGGCACCCTCGCCCAACTGTTCGAGCTCGCGTTGGCTCACCCGCCGGCGGGTGAAGGGGACGTCTTCTTCGACGTTGACGAGGCGGCAGAAGATGCGTCGGGCGAGGTCCTGTTCGGTGGTGCCGAGGTCGAGGTACAGCTCTTCGGCGCTTTGGCGTATAGCGCCGCGCAGCCCGCCGGCGGCGCGGTAGTCGGCCACCGTCAGCTGGTTGCGGTGGGCGCGTTCCCAGGTCGCAAGCAAGGCGTGAGATAGGAGTGGCAAGGCTCCAGCCTCGTGGGCAAGACCAGTCGGGCTCCGGGGAGCGAGGTCGGCCAGGAGGAGCTCGACCAGTCCGTCGTCCACGCTCACCCCTTGTTCCTGAGCTGGGCGGACTATGGCGTCCCGCACCTCTTCCTGCGTCATCGGCCCGACCAGCACCTGATTGTGCCGAAGTCCCGCCAGGAGGACCGGCTCCATCGTGGCGGCCTCGTAAAAGTCGGCGCGCAGTACCGCGACGACCAGGCCTCTCGAAGGACCGAGGCTGTCTAGGCGGTCCAGGAAGGAGGTGCGCGTCCCCGGCGCCAGCCGGAAGACCTCTTCGAACTGGTCGACTACAACGAGCACTGGGATATCGGGTGGGCCCGAAAGGCAGCGGTCGAGCGTCTCGAGCGGCGCAAGCCCGGGCGTCATTACGGCGGCACCCCAGTGCCTGCCGGCAGTGTCGAGGCCGCCCGCCCTCACCGCCGGCACTACGCCGGCCCGCAGCAACGATGACTTGCCTGACCCGGAAGGCCCGACGACGACGAGCACACCGCCAGTTACGTTGCGCTCCTCGTCCATCTTGCCCAAGCGCTCGAGCACCTCGGTCGTCGCCGCCTCCCGCCCGCAGAACAGCCCCGCGTCCTGTTCCTGGTAGGGCTCGAGACCGCGGTAGGGAACGTCGGCTCGCGTCACCCTTCCATCGGAGGAGAGGCGGGCGCGGGTGAGGGCATCGACCCAAGCGCTCAGTTCGGTGCTCGGTACCCCGCAGGCCTCGAGAAGCGAGCGGAAGAGGTCGAGGTACCCCGGCCCTGGTAAATGGCGGCCGCTGAAGTACCCGCCGAGCGTCGCGGCGGGCACGTCTAGACGGTTGGCAAGTTCGCGCACGGTCAGACCGCTGCGGGCCCGCAGGACGGTCAACTCGCGGGCCAGCTCAGATCGCGTCTGGACGGCGTCCGCCGTCTCCTGCGAACCTGGCTTCCGTTCCACTTCTCGGCGGCGATCCTGCCAGATCGTCGTACCCCTCCGCGGTCGCGAAGCAGCACAAATGAGTTTTCTTTGCGCCAGGCCCTCGCCGGCTGGCCTACCCGCTTCCCGGCTCGTGTTCGCTCGCGAGATGTACGGGCCTGTACGGAGTTGCCGCTCCTGGGGGCCCCGGCCGAGAACCGTAAGTACTGTAACGGCAATTACTGGCCGAGCCCGACGGCCACTGCCGCCGACGTGGGAATGGCGCACGGGCCCAACCAGCCGACTGCCGAGAGAGGGGCCGATAATGGGAGCAGGCCGCCTAGTGACCGTTGCCGCAAGCGCCGATGGCGAGCGACGTTCCTCCTTGCCGCTACACCTACTGCATCTGCCCGTGCGCCGACGCCGTCACCTTGTTGTGTCAGTCTTGCTCACAGGGGCCCTCTGCACCGGGATGAGCGTGGCGGGGACCGAGCCCCTTGCTGCGGCCTCGTCGCCAACCTCGGCGCCGACGCCGTCACCTGCTGGCCCGACCGTCCCGTGGTCGCCAGCGCCCGTGCAGGCGCCCCCGGGAGGGTTATCGAACTCTCAAGGAGGGTTTGGGCAACTTTCGGTTGGCAACATCACGTGCCTGTCCAAGGTGGACTGTATCGCCGCCGGCTACCTGCAGTTACCTAACCCGGCCGCAAATAGCTACCCGCCCAAAGCGCCGCAGTCCCTCTACCATCCCGTGCTGTGGCAATGGGACGGCCGCTCGTGGGCTTACGAGAACTCGGGCACCAAAGGTTCAGTTGGACTGGTCGGCAGTGCCTGCGTCTCGAGCACCGATTGTTGGGCGGTAGGCGGCCAGTTCGTAGGCAAGCTCGGCAACCAGTCGGTCGGTGTGATCGTCCACTATGACGGCAAGTCGTGGTCTCCCTCCGTCTTCCCCTCACCCGCTGGCGCGGCCTTCAACGGTGTCGCCTGTCCGTCCGCGGCGGACTGCCTGGTGGCGGGCAACCGCCAGACCTCAGCCGACGCCGCGCACGTACTGGTGGAGGCCTGGCATGGCAACTCCTGGAAGACCATGTCCGCCCCCAGCCCGAAAGGCGCACTTTGGTCGGTGCTGGAGTCGCTCACATGCTTCAGCGCAACCTACTGTCTGGCCTTGGGTGATGCTGACAACAGCATCAAGGGCCCAGGTCGCTTCTTCGCTGAGCGGTTCAACGGCACCACTTGGTCGATCGTCCTGGACCCGGACACCGAACAGTTCAACATGGGCAACGCGAGCGGCCTGTTCGAGATCTCATGCACCTCTCGGGACGACTGCTTGGCGGTAGGTAGTGCGCTGCACTATACGCACGGCGAGATGGGGGCCGACTTTCCAGCTGGAGCTGCGGAAACCTGGGACGGCAGCTCGTGGTCCGCTGCGAGCCCAACTCCCGTAGCGGACGGCGGGGCACTTGTTTTGAACGGCGTCTCTTGCACGTCGGACGCGGGCTGCTGGGTGGCAATGAGCTTGTCAGGCCCCATCAACCCGTTCAGCTATGGCATCCCCCTCGCCCACTGGAACGGCTCGAGCTTCAGCGTGAGCACGTTGAAGATCAAAGGTTTCTTGGGCGGGATCGCGTGCCTGCCCGAGAACGTGGGGACCTGGTGCGTGGGCATCGGCGAGGCACCCGGAGCTAAGGGCAACAGCGCCGTGATGACTGGTGGCGATTTCCTGATCACGTCGCCCGGGCCGGTACGGGGAGCACCCAAGTCTTGAGGCGAGCGCCAGCCGGGTCGATTGCGAGGCACCACAAACGCTCGGCCGCCGTGAGCGCGTTTTGCATTCTTGGCCTTGCGACTTCATCGATGTCCGATTGGGCACCCGCTCCCGCTGCTTGGGCCGCCCCACCTCCGCCGGCCTATGCGGCGTCGCAACTGACCGATGTCGCATGCGCTACGGGAAACGCCTGCGAGGCTGCCGGTACCAACAGGGCGAACACGCTCGGCATCCTGTTCGGTACCGCCGATGGAGGTCTGCATTGGCAGCGGCAAGCCTTGCCTGCGGGGATCCGCGGGATCTCGGGCCTCGTTTGCCCATCGGCCACCACGTGCGAGGCGGTCGGTCTCACCAAGTCGACGAGCGCGGTCCTCCGTTCCACCAATGGAGGTCACACCTGGGTCATCCAAAGGTTGCCGCCGGGCGCAACAATTGATGCGATTTCCTGCCCCACGGTCAGCGTGTGCGAGGCCGTCGGGGATAGCGGCGCTCTGCGCACCACCAATAGCGGCGCGGCGTGGGTGTTACAAAAGGTGCCGACAGTCGCGTACGAGCTTTCGGGTATCGCCTGTCCGCGAGTGACGAAATGCGAAGCGTTCGGTTGGACTTCCGGCTTCAACCCCGCGGGGGTCGTCATCGGGACGACCAACGGGGGCTTGACGTGGAGGTCGCAACACATTCCGACCAAGCAGTCACCGTCGGCAATTAGCTGTGCCTCTTCGACTACGTGCGAGATCGCTCTCAGCGCCCCCTTCTTTGGAGGGCCGGCAATGGGACAAGCGCTGCGGACGACGGACGGTGGCTTGACCTGGGAGCAGCAGAGCATCGTCGACGGCGTCGTGGCGAGCGGCATCTCCTGCCCAGCGCTGAACACATGCGAGGCCGTAGGCGGCACGCCTTTTTCCTACGTCGCCGTCCGCACCACTGACGGAGGTTCAACGTGGAACTTGCAGTCCCTGCCCAAGCCATCTAGTTCCACCACGCTCGAAGCGCAGGCCGTGGCGTGCACTTCGCTCCGTACCTGTGTCTTGGTCGGCTCACTTGTTTCGGGCCGCAGTTCGGTCGGCATCACGGCCAAGACCAGCGACGGCGGCAAGACCTGGGCGATCAGCGCTCCATAAAGACCACGAAGAACGGAGCCTGGCTCGCCTACAGGACCGGAAAGGAGAGTTCGATGTTCGCTTCGGTGAACACCAGAAAAATGGCCCTCACAGTCGTTGTGGCGACAGTAACCGTCTTGTGCACGCTGTCCCCGACTTCCTCGGCGCAAGGGCCTTTTGCGATCACCCGGCCCTACAGCGCGACCTTGGGTGTACCTGTCGGGCTCCCAGCTGGCCTTCCTCCGCTCTATGGGGTCGACTGTCCTACGGCCCTTCACTGCACCGTGGTGGGTGGTTCGGGTACCACCGCCGTAGCCCTGTCCAGCTCGGGCGGAGCGCACTGGGTGAAGACCACCCTGGCCTCCCCTGTCGGGCCCCTTTACAGCGTTTCTTGCACAAATGTTACGCACTGTGCCGCCGTTGGCGGCGGCCAGCCGGGTCACGAGAGCGCCGTGACCGTCAACGGTACGCGCTGGCTGCCGCTGGCGACGCCGGCTGGGACGGTGCCATTGGACAGCGTGTCTTGTGTTGCCGCCGGCTGCGTCGCCGTCGGTGAGCGCTACGACAGCGCGGCCCGCGCCTACCGCTCCAACTTCGTCGTCCTTAGGGGCGCCGCTTGGGCAACGAGCTCCCTGCCGAGCCCGTCGGCTGTGCTGAGCAGCGCGTCCTGCGCGAATGCCGGGCATTGCTGGGTAGCCGGTGGAGGCAGTGTGTATTTCTCGAGCGACCTGTTCAGTGCCAAGCGCCCTATATGGTCAGCCGAACAGATCCCTGAGTCCCAAGGTGTCGCTTGGCTTATTGACTCGGTACACTTCACCAGTCCCTCGGACGGCGTGGCTTCGGGAGGGACGCAATGTGGTGGGTTCTTCGTTCTCCAGTGTGCGGGCGTCCTCTTCCGCACCACCGACGGGGGCGCGCAATGGAGGACAAGCCAACTCCCGGACGGCGTGCCTTTCGTGGTATCAGCCTCGTGCTCGGCCACCGGTTGTTTGGCCGTGGGCCAGAGTTTTACCAACTCGGTGGTCCTTTCCTCGTCGAACGGGACGTCGTGGGCGCAAACCGAAGCCACAGCGGGGTTCCTCAACTCTTCCACTTGCAATTCGCGCTCGTGCATTGCGGTCGGAGAAAACAACTTGGGTACGGGTGGGATCGTGCTCAGCTCCTCGGGAGGTCCCGCGGCAGGTCCCGCTATGCCCCACCTCCCGGGGGGAGCTTCTCTGTCGACCTCTCCTTCACCGGGCCCGTGAGGGCCCACTTCGCCTCGGCTTCGGTCCCGGAAGTTGCCAACGCTTCACCCGCGTCAGGCTTTTGTGGGCCGGTCCCCAAATCCACCTTTGTCGGGTTCTTCGACCTGCTCAGCCTGCGCGGCGCCCGAGCCATTGGAGTCCTGCGGATCGTCCTCGAGGACTATCACGGGCCCGGCAAGTACGTGGTGCCAGCCTCAGCGGGAGGGGCGTCGCCGGCCATCCAACTGAGCTCTTTCCCCGGCACCTACAAACTTGTTGCACCGGCGACGATAGTGGTGGCGAAGGACGCCGTGTCGGGGACCATCACGGCGGCATACGCGAAGGAGGTCTTCCACCCGGGGGCACTCGGTGCCGCCGCCGTCGGGACCAGCGGGCTTGTGGGTTTTTTCTCGGGTACCTGGGCTTGTTGAGCGAGCTGAACTTAGGGGCGGACCTGTCGTGACCTCTTGACCTTCACAGTGTGTGAAGGTCTATTGATGGTCTTGTCATGTTGAACATCGGAGAGTTCGCTCGCCTCGGGCAAGTGTCGCCTCGCATGCTCCGCCACTACGACGAGCTCGGGCTCCTCGCGCCCGAGCAGGTTGACCCCGCCAACGGTTACCGCCTCTACAGCGTCCACCAACTGAGCCGGCTCCACCGGATCGTGGCGTTGCGCGATATGGGCTTCACCCTCGACCAGATCAGGGAGCTCCTCGCCGAGAACCCGCCGGTCGACCAGCTGAGGGGGATGCTGCGGCTGCGCCGAGCGCAGCTTGCACAGACCGTCGGTGAAGAACAGGAGCGGTTGCGCCGCGTCGAAGCGCACATCCGAACATTGGAAAGGACCGAAACCATGGACGTACAAGACATCGTGATCAAGCAGACCCAGCCGATCAGGGTCGCACAGGCCGTCGCCGGCGGGCTGACACACGCCGACATCGGGCCCGCCTTTGGGCGCCTGCTTCCGGAGGTCGTCGCCTACCTCGAGTCGGTCGGCGCAAGACCAGGGATATCAGTTGGCTACTACGAAGACGAGGGCGGCACCGCACAAGAAGGGGAGCTCGTGCTCCGCGCGGGTTTCGACGTCGGCGATCAAGACGTCCCTGACGGCGACCGCGTACAGGTCCTCGACCTTCCGATCGTCGAGGTCGCTGCCGCCATCTACCGGGGCGGTGATGACGGCATCGTGCCCGCCTGGGAGGCGCTGGTCCGATGGATCGATGACAGTGGCTACCGGCTCGCCGGCTCCTGCCGGGAGCTCTATCACGAGTGGCACGACGACGACCCGAGCCGCAACGTCACGGAGCTGCAGCAGCCGATCGCCCGCTGAGCCGCCGCCCCTCGGGCATCGTTTGGCCTGGCGAGCCAGCGCGTACGCCGAGCGTCCTACGACTCGGGTCGTAGGTGCAATCACGCAAGCTAATCCTGAGGTCGCACGAACGTCGCACGAAACTCTGCCCACCCGGGAATTAATCCCGTTGTAACCGAAAAGTCGTCTCCGTTAGGCCCGGCGTTCACTTTTGATAAGTAAAACAACCACATGCTCACCCACATAAGCCCTAACGCAGGTTTGCCGCGAGGCGACAAAACCACCGCTACTACAAAGCTCGCTGCTGCGGTCATGACTGCGGCAGCTATGGCTACGACAGGCATTGTCGCCACCACTGCGACGGTGGCTGCGGCCGCCACGACCTCTGGCCCGACGCTGGTCGTTTACTCGGCCCAGGGTTACGACTCAGCGGAAACCACGGCCTTCCAGAAGGCAACCGGGATCCACGTCAGCCTGGACGACGACTCGACAGGGCCCTTGCTGATCAAGGTCGAAGCCGAGAAGAACAACCCCAAGTGGGGCCTGCTGTGGGTCGACGGCGCCACCGCCTTCGCCTCCTTGGACCAGCAGGGACTGTTGATGAAGGGCTGGGAGCCTACGGTGAGCTGGAACAGCCTGGGCAAACAAGCAGTGCCAGCCGACAAGAGCTACGTCCCCACGGGGCTGACCATGGCCGGCACGCTCGTCTATGAGCCCAAGGAGGTGCCGGACCCGCCCACGACGTGGCAGCAGCTGCTGAACCCCAAATGGGCCAACGAGATCGGCATGAACGACCCCGCAGTATCGGGGCCCACCTACCCCTTTGTAGCCGGGATGATGAACTACCTGGGCGGCGTGGCGCAAGGTGAAAAGTTCTACGAGACCCTGAACAGCAACGGCCTGCAGGTCAACCTGACCAACGGCAACACACTGGAAGTGCTCGAAGCCGGCATCATCAAGCTGGCGCTGATCCAGAGCTCCGCCGGCATCGGTGCGGGCCTCAAGACCCACGGCGAGATCAAGGTTAAGTTCCTCGACCCGGTGACAGCGTTGCCGAGCGCCCTCGGCATCGACTCCAAAGCGCCCAAGGCCGAGCAACTAGAAGCGGAAAAGTTCATCGAGTTCGTTATGTCGACCCAGGGTCAGCAGATCATGCAGAGCGGCGACCCCACCGGAGACTCCCTGTACTGGCCGGTCCTGCAGGGCGTAAACCCGCTACCAGCCCTGCCGCCGCTGTCCAGCATCCACGTCCAGAACATCAACCCTTACACCTGGGGTGCCCGCGAGGACGCCGTCAACACCTGGTTTACCGACAACATCGTTGAATAACCTGGGGTTTTGAAATGACCCCAGGCTCAGGCCGGTCGAATTGACCCCAACGTTGCCGGCCGCTCTGACCGGACAAGGCCAAGGGACCAGCCCCGCCGGGGCTGGTCCCTTCGACGATGGCACCGGCGACGGCACCGGCACGGGCGGGGGCTTCAGGCTCGACAACGGCGCGCGCGCCAACCAAGGGCCACCGCCCTGCGGTCCAAAGTGGCCGACGCGGCTCGCCACTACGCCGGGCAATGGCTCGTGTGGGCCATCTTGGCCTTCCTGGTGGCCGTGCCCGTCGGGGCTTTCTTGGTCCAGGTTTTTGTGCCCCGGCTCTTCGACCAGGGCACCTCCTGGTTCACTCTTTCCAACCTGACCCAAGCATTCCAGGGCCACACTTTCCTGGGCCTGTTCAACTCGCTCTGGGTAAGCACCGTCGTGTGCGTGATCGACCTGGTCATCGGGGGTGGTGTGGCCTGGCTGTCGATGCGCACCACCATCGGGGGCCGGCGCATATGGCCGGGGATGATGTGGGGGCTGCTCCTCGTGCCTACCTGGTTGATGGCCCAGGGCTGGCAGTACCTGACGGAGCCCAACGGCGTCCTCTCCCAGTTCGGCCTGTACAGCCCCCTGGTCCACCACATCATTTTCAGCCCCATCGGGGTGGTGCTTGTCGACTCCCTGGCGACTGCGCCGTACGCCTACCTCACGCTGTCGGCCGCGCTGGGCGGCCTCGGGAGCCAGTTCGAAGAAGCGGTGCGGGTTCATGGCGGGGGCCGGGTCGCCACGTTCCGGGTCGTGGTCCCGGTGCTGGCCCCGGCCGTCCTGGCGTCGGTCGCCCTGGTCTTCGTGGAAACGATGAGCGACTACGGTGTGGCGTCCACCCTGGCTTTCCAGTCCCGCTTCACCATGGCCACGTATGGCATCTACCAAGCCATCAATAACCTGCCCGCTCAGTTCCCCGTGGCGGGCGCGATCAGCATCCTCCTGCTGGCCTCAGCGGCCATTCCCCTCGCCCTCCAGTCAAGGGTGACCCGGGGCCGCTCCTACGCCATCTTGAGCGGCCGTACCCGCCCCGCCACGCGCTACCGCCTGGGACGAGCAGGTAAGTGGTCGCTGACATCGGTGGTCGGCCTGTTCTTCGTGGTGGCGCTGGGAGCTCCCGGTCTGGGGGCGTTCGCCGGCTCGTTCGTGGCCAACTTGGGCAGCCCGCTCGGTGGCCAGGCGCTGACACTTGCCAACTACCGGGAGGTCTTTTCGGGCGACATCGCCTACAGCCACTCGATCGCCGAGGGAGCGTCGGGGACGTCCGGGCCTGTGCTGCTTTCGACCATGCTGGCCGCTATAACTGCCACCATCACGGTCGTCGTGGGCCTCGCCGTGGCCCGGCTCCTGGTGGCACGGCGTCCTGGGCGGTTCACCAAAGCCGGCGACCTGCTCATCCTCGGGTCGATCGCCCTGCCCGGGATCGTGCTGGGCGCCGGGTACATCTTCGCCTTCAACCTGCCCATCGCGAGCCGCCTCGGGGTCGACCTGTACGAGACCCTGCCCTTGCTCGTCATGGGCTACCTGGCGACATCGATCCCCACGACGTCCAGGATCATGATGGGCCCTGTGGCCCAGGTGCACGGTTCGTTGATGGAGGCCGGGCGGGTCCACGGTGCGCGGGCCCTATCGGCCCTGCGTTCGTGTTACGTCCCGGTCGTTTCCCGCGTCCTGGTACTGGTTTGGCTGGTGACCCTGACCAAGACTTTTTGGGAACTGCCCATCTCTCAATTGCTTTACCCTCCCGGCCAGGAGACGGTCTCGGTGGCTATTGACAGCTGGAACAGCAACTACCACCCCGAAGTGGGCGCAGCCATGACGGTGGTGGCGCTGGGTGCCTGCTTCTTGGTGATCGGGCTGGTGCTGGGCGGGTTCCGACTGCTGGCACCCAAGGGCTGGCGCCGCATGGGCGGGTGGCGTTCAGTTGCCTGAGGCCTTGGCAGCCCGTGGGGAAAGGGTCGACATCGTTGGCGCCACCAAGTTGTTCGGGCCGAAAGCGGCCCTCTCGGCTCTCGACCTCCAGGTTGAGCCGGGGTCGTTCGTCGTACTGCTGGGGCCCTCCGGCTCGGGCAAGACGACGCTGTTGCGCTGCCTGGCCGGTATCGAGCGGCTGAGCTCGGGCCGCATCTCGATCGGCGGCAAGGTCGTCGCGGACACCAACCTGCACCTACCGCCCGAACGCCGGGGCCTGGCCATGGTCTTCCAGGACTATGCCCTGTGGCCGCACATGACGGCGGCGCGCAACGTGCTGTTCCCGCTCCGCCAGATGCGCGTGAGCGGTCCCGAAGCTCACCGGCGAGCGCACGAGATGCTCGAGCGCGTCGGCCTCGCCCACCTGGCCGAGCGTTACCCCAACGAGCTGTCCGGCGGCGAGCAGCAACGGGTGGCGCTGGCCCGCTCCTTGGTGGGAGGCGTAGGCCTGTTGCTGTTCGACGAACCTCTGTCCAACCTCGACGCCGATATGCGCGAGCAGCTCCGCCTGGCCATTTCCACCCTGGCCCGCGACAGCGGGGCGACGTCGGTGTACATCACCCATGACCAGTCCGAAGCGTTCTCGTTGGCCGACAGCGTCGGTGTGCTGCGCGACGGCCGCCTCGTGCAATGGGGGACGCCGGAGGAGCTGTACCGCCAGCCGGCAAGCCCGTTCGTGGCAAGGTTCACCGGGATCTGCACCGAAGCGCCGGTAACGCGGGTGGGCGGCGGCACGGGCACCCCCGGGGCGCAACTGGTGGATGTCCGGCTGCCGGGCCCGGGCGGCGCGGTCGTAACCGCCACGCTGCCTCGGCCGGTCAACGATGGGGCGCGCTTGGAGATGTTCGTCCGCCCCTCCGCCGTGCACATCGTGGCCCCAGCCGACGCGCAGCTCATGGCCCAGGTCCGTGACGTCGCGTTCGCCGGGAGGGGTTACGAGCACGCTTTGGCCGCCGAGGGGCCCATCCTTTTCACCAGGATCTTCTCCGATCAGCGCTGGGAACGGGGAAGTTCTGTGGGAATGCGCCTCAGCCCCGACGGTTGCCTGGTCCTGCCGGCCGACGACGGCCACGCCGCAGCGGACGGCAACGGTCGCGCCAACCTTGTCGACCTCACCGCGGTTGGCAGCGCTGGTGCCGCCGTCCAGGCAAGCTAGTCCAGTCATGCATAGCACTACGAGCGCCGTAACCCTCGCCGTGGCCGTTTTCCTGGCCAGCGCCGTCGAAAGCGTTGAGGCGCTGACGATCATCGTCGCCGCCGGCGTCTCTCGGGGATGGCGGTCGGCCCTGGTTGGTATGGCGGTCGCCATCGGGGCGTTGGTGGTACTGGTGGCTGCCCTTGGCCCTGCCCTGGTTTACCTGGTGCCGGTCAACGTGTTGCGGGCGGTGGTGGGGGCCCTGCTTCTCGTGTTCGGTTTGCAGTGGTTGCGCAAAGCCGTTTTGCGGGCTGTCGGGCTCAAGGCCAAGCACGACGAGGACGCCATTTTCAAACAGCACGTGGACGCATTGACGGTGGCCGAGGTGCCGAGCTCTGCCGCCAGGGGCCGGGTCGACGCGACGGGTTTTGTCGTGGCCTTCAAAGGGACGTTCCTCGAGGGCATGGAGGTGATCGTCATCGTCCTCGGCCTGGGCGGCGGCGACCACCAGCTGGGGCTGGCCAGCGCGGCCGCCGGAGCCGCCATACTCGTGGTGGCCGGGGTTGGCGTGGTGGTCGCCCGCCAGCTGGCGGGTGTGCCCGAGAACGCCATGAAGACGGTGGTAGGCCTGATGTTGACGTCGTTCGGGACCTTCTGGGCCGGTGAGGGCCTCGGGGTTAGGTGGCCCGGTAGCGACCTAGCCATACTTGTCCTCGTAGGTATCTACGCCGTGGTGACGTGGGCGCTGGTGGTCATGCTCCGTCCATCGCCACGGCAGGTGAGCCCGGAACAGGCTCGTGCCTGAGGCGCCGGCGTCGTCTCGTGCGCCGCTGCTAGTGCGGTGGTTGAAAGCCTTCGGCGCTTTCTGGTGGGACTTCCTGGTCGGCGACACCCCTGAGCTGTTGATCGGTGTGCTCGTTGCGATTGGCCTGGTCGCGGTCCTGGTGAAAGCTTCCTCATTGAACGCAGCCGCCGTCGCCGTCTTCCCGGCGGCGGTCGTGGTGCTGTTAGGCGGCTCCGTCTACCGGGCGAGGCGAGCCAAGTCGTGACCGCGAAGCTAGCGATTGGGCCGTTTGCCGTACGACTGGGGTCGTAGATGAGGTCCCCTAAGTTCATCCTCAGGTGGGTCGAAACCCCGTCCGCGTCCGGCATAGCTTTTTACCGTGGACGTCCCCTTGCCCCGGCGAGTCGTCATCGTCTCGGCGGGGATGGGCGAGGGCCACAACGCCGCCGCCAGTGCACTGAGCGACACGATCCAGGACTGCTGGCCGGGATGCGTGGTAGAGCGCCTGGACACGATGGAGCTGAGAGGCGCCCGGTTTGCTCGCGCCGCTCGTTGGGCTTACGGGTTCCAGCTCTCGGCGGTCCCTTGGAGCTATGCCGTGTTCTACGACCTCCTGTCGCGTTCAGACGGCTTCGCCAGCGCCATGAAGAGGATCCTCGGCCCCTTCTTTGGGCACCAACTTTCCAGCGTCCTGGAAGCCAAGAAGCCCGACCTCGTCATCTCGACGTACCCATTCGGAAGTGCTGCCCTGGACTGGCTCCGGTCGAAAAGGGCAATGGACACGCCCACGGTCACCTATATACCTGCGTTCCATGTTCACCCGCTCTGGGCCTACCAGGGCATCGACATGCACTTCGTCATGTACGACTCCGCGCCGGCCGACGCCCGCATGCCTGACTTCGGGCGATCGATGCGGCTGGGAGCGGCCCCCGTGCAGGCCGGTTTCGGAGCATTCGACCGTGCCGAGGCTCGTAGCGTGCTCGGGCTTCCCCAGGAAGATTTCTACGTCCTGGTGACGGGCGGGGCCTGGGGCCTCGGTGACATCGGCGCTGGTGTCGAAGCGTTGGTCGGGTTGGGCCCGCCGGTGCACGTGCTCGCCGTTTGTGGCAAGAACGCGGGCCTCAAGGCCGAACTGAGCCGGATCGCCAGCGCTCACCCGCGCCAGCTGGACGTTTACGGCTACGTGTCCACCATGCCTCAGCTGATGGCCGCCGCTGACGTGGTGGTCACAAACGGGGCCGGTGTCACGGTCCTGGAGGCGCTGCGCACGCCCCGGCCCGTGGTCGCGTTCGCACCCTTGGCCGGGCACGGGACGGCTTCGACCGCAGAGATGGTGCGCCGCAACCTCGCCGTTGAGGCCAGGGACGTGCCGAAGCTCGTCGAGGAGGTCCGCCGGCTATGGACGCATCCTGACCTGGTAAAGACGATGGAGCAGGCAGGCGAGCGCTGGGTCGAGGGGCGCTCCCTGAGGCGGAGCCTGTCCGAGATCGAAGCGTTCTACCTCGAATATGGCGGCATCAGCCCGCTGAACAGTGTCGTCGGCGGCGGTCGGCCCGGGCCGGCCCGAAGAGCCGAAACCGACAGAACCGAGGTCGCAAGGCGCTAAGGGGTACGGTACGACTGGGGTCGTACATGCGGCCCTCAAATTTCATCCCTCAGGTGGTCGTTTTTGGTCGCTGATCGGCTTAGCGTCGTCTCTATGAGGGCCGGCGATGGCTGCACCCTGTCAGTTGTCGTGCCGACCCGGAGCGAAGCCCCCAATATCCCGGTTTTGGTCTCGCGGCTGCGAGCCGCTCTTCGGCCCAGCGGGCTCGATTGGGAGCTCGTCTTCGTCGACGACTCGGACGATGGCACCCCGGACGCGATCCGCCAAGAAATGCTTGCCGAACCTGCGGTCCGCCTTGTGCACCGAGCTCCTGGGGCGCGCCAGGGTGGCCTGGGAGGAGCGGTCAGCGCTGGTTTTGAAGTGGCCCGCGGTGAAGTGATCGCCGTGATGGACGCCGACCTGCAGCATCCTCCCGAAGTCCTCGCCGCCGTCGTTGCGCCCGTGCTGTCAGGGGAAGCAGATCTGGTCGCCGGCAACCGCTATGCGTGGGCGGGAGGGACCTCGGGGTTGGCGGGGTGGTGGCGGCACCTGGTCTCCTGGGCCTGCCGGGTTTTGGTGCATGTGCTGGTGCCGTCCAGCCGCCGGCTGGCGGACCCGCTCGGCGGGCTGTTCGCCGTGCGCCGATCGGTGCTCGAGGGTGTCACGCTGCGGCCCTGCGGCTACAAGAATCCTCCTCGAGGTGGCCGTACGGTGCCAGCCGCGTTCTGTCGGCAACGTCGGCTTCGATTTCGCCCGCCGCCAGGCGGGAAAGTCCAAGGCCGACGTTCGAGAGGGACTCCGGTTCCTGCGCCATCTCAGGTCTCTCGCTTCCGCCGACCGTGCCGACGTGACGGCACCGGTCCCGGCCGTCCTCGCAGCGGCGGCGCCGGCCCCGGGGGGACCATGAGCACGACCGATCGAACGGCCCCGGTGCGAACGGGTCGTGGGAGATTTATCGTGCTGGTAACTACGATAATCGCCCTGATGGCCGCCGCCTTGTTCGGCGTCTCGACTGCTCTCCAACACCGCAGTGCCGGGCTCGTCAGCGACGCCTGCCAGCCTGCCGAGCGGCTCGGCGGGTTCCTCGCCAGGACATTTCGCCACCCCTTATGGGTTATTGGTGCCATCGCCGATATCGGCGGTTTCGCGTTGCACGCCTTGGCGCTTCATTTGGGCCCGCTCACCGTGGTCCAGCCCCTGTTGGTCACCAGCATTGTTTTCGCCGTCGTCCTTCGCCAGCTCCTCGTGCGCAGGTGGCCCCGGCGCAGCGAACTTGCCTGGGCGACCTCCCTGACCCTCGGCCTGGTCCTGTTCCTCACCATCGCCACGCCGGCCAGCGGCGTCGCCCAGCCTGCCGACCCCGTCCCAGCCACCGTAGTGGGTGTGCTGATCGGTTTCGGCGTCTTGGGTCTTTTCGCGGTCGGCCGGCGCTACACCGGTAGTGCCGCCGCGGCCTTGCTCGGTACGGCCGCGGGACTTTCCTACGCCGCAGTGGCTGGACTGCTCAAAGAAGACGTGGGCCTGCTCAACCGCGGGGTGGGGGTGCTGGCTAGCTTCATGGCCCCTTTATGCTCTCATTGCCGTCGGCGCTTTCAGCATCGTGGTAACCCAGCTCGCCTACCGAGCCGGGCCGCTAAGCTCGAGCCTGCCAACGATCATGACGGTAGACGCCCTTGTCAGCTTGGTGATTGGAGCGTCCGTGTTCGACGAAGGGTTCCGCAACGGAGCGGTCGACCTGTTGGGCGAGTCAGCCGGGCTCGCTCTCATGTTGGCGGCCGCCGTGGGATTGTCCAGGTCGGGCCCTGCGCCTGCCGGCGCACGCAAGGGACGCGCAGTCACGGTGGCCCGCCGTGCACCCCTGCAGGTTTCCACGCATTAGGAGATCCACGCATTAGGAGGAGGTGGCGACCCGAGAGTTGACGATGTGGCCGGTACAACTACTGGACGAGCGGAGCGGGCGCGGCGGCCAAGAGCACGTCACAGTGGCATCTGGAAGGGCCAGGCCCGGCGAAGGCTAGGCGCTTGGCCGCAGCCGCGCTTAAGGTCAGCCGCCCGGCGCTACTGGCCGTGGCCGCCTGCGTGTTTTGCTACGTCGTCGGCTGGCGGGGCACCGACTGGGCCGCCCAGATCTACCGCGTCGGTGAGGTCGTCCGGTACGGGATCTCCTACTGGGACCCGGGCTGGTACGGAGGCAGCTACCCGCTCAACTACAGCCTCCTGTACCCCGCCGCCGCGGCCGTCCTTGGCCTGTGGCCCTTGGCGGCATTGTCGTGCGCCGGCGCCGCCTTGAGCTTCGACAGGTTGGTCACCGCAGAGGTAGGTCGGCGGCCGGCGGCGAGCTGGTATTTCGCCGTATCGATGCTGGTGGAAGTCGCCATCGGGCAGTTGCCGACACTTACCGCTGAGGCACTTGCACTGGGTTGCGCCTGGTGCTTCGCTCGTTGGCGTACCGCTGGAGGGGGACGACTTCGCCGACGGCGCTCCGCCCTTTTATTGTTTGGAGGCCTCGGTCTTGGTGTGGTGACGGGGCTGACGAGCCCAGTGGTCGGCTCGTTCTTGGCCCTGGTCCTATGCGCTGTGGCCGTCGCCGACTGGGGACGGTCACCACGACAGGCGTCGGTCGAACTCGGGGCGGCCGGCGTTTTCTTGGCGAGCGCAGCCACGCTGTCGATCCTGTACCCGGGGCGGGGCTATTTCCCCTTCCCGTACGGGGACTTGCTGGCCGTGCTCTCCGTCTGCGCCTTGTTGGCCAGCCCGCTCCTCGCCACGCCGAGGCCAGTGCGGGTCGCCGCTTTACTCTACGCGGGGGCGAGTGTGGTCTTGTTCGTCGTTCCCACTCCGATGGGCGACAACGACGCGCGCCTTGGCGCTTACATCGGCGTTCCCTTGGTTCTTTGCTACTTGCCCCGCCTAGCCTGGCGCCGAAGGGGCCAAGGCGACCGAAGATCGCCGGTGGCTTTGTCTGGTGCACACCGGGCCACGACAGCCGTAGTCGCGGCGATCGTCGCTATAGGGCTTATGGGTTGGCACTGGGGGGCGATCGTGGAGACTTTCAGCGGACCGGCCAATGGCGCCTACAGCACCGCCGCTTTTTACCAACCGCTGATCGGCGAGCTTGACGTTCTCAGCAAAGGCAAACCCGTCCGCGTAGAGGTCCCTCCCACCCAGCACCACTGGGAATCCGCCTATATCGCTCCCACCTTCAGCCTGGCACGCGGATGGGAACGACAACTTGACATTGCCTATAACGGCCTTTTCTACCAAACGGGAGCCCTGACGGCTGCCTCCTACCGGTCCTGGCTCCTGTCCAATGGGGTTTCCTACGTTGCCCTTCCGGACGCGCCGCTCGATTACGCCGCAACAGCCGAGGCCGCCCTGCTCCGGTCGGGGGCGGTCGCCGGGTTGCAAGAGGTTTGGCACACGTCGCACTGGCGGCTGTGGCGAGTCCTGGGGAGCCAGGGATTGGCCAGCGCCCCGGCCTCGGTTACCGCGCTCAGCCCCAAAGCCGTAGTGGTCCGCTTTTCCGCAGCCGGCACCAGCGTCGTGAAGATCCGCTGGGCACCGTCGTGGTCGTTCGCCGCCGCAACTGTGAGCGGCGCATGCCTTTTACCTGGGCCTGGCGGGTGGACCGAGTTGAAGGCGGCCCACGCCGGCCAGTTCCGTCTCCTGGTTTCGGTCTTTGGCGCCGACCACGGGAACTGCAAGGGTACCGGCCGGCTTTTGGGGCTCGAGTACATAGGGAGCACTGGCAGCGAAGGGAGAACGTCGTGAGGACCTATGCAGCGGTAATGCCGGTTGGGCGGGCCTCGATGAGAGGGCTGGTCCGCTCCGAATGGATGAAACTTCGCACTGTCCGCTCGACGTTGTGGACGCTCGGCACAACGGCTTTCGTAGGGCTAGGGGCGAGCGCCATCGCCATGGGGGTGACGCGCGCTCGCTGGGCAACTGAGCCAGCCGCCAACAAGGCTGCGTTCGACCCGATCGAGGTAAGCCTCGTGGGTGTGTACGTCGGTGGTGCGCTCACACCGGTGCCGCACGCCACGCTGTCGAGCCCGGGCGCCCTCCGGGCCGTCGCCGGCACCGGCCTTTTCCTATGCGTGGTCGGGCTATTCGCCCTCGGCATCGCAGTAGTAGTTCGGAATACCGCAGGCGCGATCAGCGCCTACGTCGGAGTGCTGCTCGTGTTACCGATCATTGTCGAGGCGGTCCCAGACCCCGCCCAATATCAAATTGAGCGCTTGCTCCCGATGTCGATCGGCTCCGCGATGATAAACGACCCCGCGCCACATGGCTTCGGCCCGTGGCTAGGTTTGTCCATCCTCTGCGGCTACGCCGTGCTGGTCCTAGCCGTAGGGACGCTCCTGTTTGTGCGTCGCGACGCCTAAGGGCAATATTTGCCGCCTTCGGCCTGCTTGGAGAACGGGAGCCCGGGCGGGATGAGCATCTCGCAAATCTCCGGGCCCTGAGGAACGTCGGCGAGTTCGCGATGTTCGCGTTCATCCCGGGCGGCTTGGGGAAGCTCACGCTGTTGGCCGAGAAGACCGGGTCCGGGAAGATCGGCACGCCGTGGGCGCGCATGCAGGCGGCGGCCTTGAGGTAGGCGGCCTGGTCCTTCGTGGTGATTGTGATCGTCGGGCTGGGGGCGGTGCCGCCCGGGAGGATCGATTGGCAGTCGCTACGCGCCGCCTGGACCGCCGGCGAGCTCTTGTTGATGGGCACGGGCCCGACGGCGACAGCGCTGCCGTTAGCCGACATGACCAGGTCCGGGAAGTTCGGCACGCCGTGGTGGCGCATGCAGGACACGAACCTCTCGAGCTGGCCACTTAGGTTCCCAGACGACGGGGCCCGCGAGCCCGACGAGCCGGTCGCCGGGGCCGTCGTCGTCGTGCCGATATGCGCCACGCTCGCCGAAGGTGCGCTGCCCCCGCAGGCGGCGAGCGCGAGCGAAAGGCCGGCGACGGCAGCCGCGACGGACAAACCCTCGGCGAGGCGTCCGCGTGCGGCGATGCCGCCTGACACTGAGTTGCCTCTCGGCCAACCGATCATCCCGACATGGCCCACGGTACCGCTTAGGGGCTCGACGATGAGGTATCGGCTCTCCGAGGTCATCGCGTTCAACCGCCAGGGGAGAGGGAACGGCAAGCCGTCTGGGCAGACCGGAACTGGGCCGAGTTGGGGTCGACGCCCCTCAAGGTTAAAGAAATGCCGTCGGGGCTCTCGGTCGGGTCGGGGAAGTTCGGCAGCCCGTGCGAGCGCATGCATTGGGAGTGCTTCAGGGCTCCCGTCATCATCTGCGCGAGTTGCGACTGAGACGGGCCATTGCCGTCGTTGGGGAGCAGGTGCTTGCAGTCGTTGTTGGCCGATACGAACTGAGGAGAGTTCTTGTCGCCGCCTTCCATCGTGACGCCGTGCTCTCGGCTGTTGTTGACAAGAACTGGGTCCGGGAAGCCGGCGTCGCCGTGTGAGCGCATGCACCCGGCGTAGACAGAATCCGCTTCGTACATTTGCTGCAGGTTCGGAAAGCCCCCCGACGCGGCGGCTGGGGGAGCCGTTGTCGTCGGAGCCGAATTCCCGAGGTGGGCGACCGAGTTGGGCGCGCTAGCGCGCCGCACGCCGAGGCGACAAGGGCGATGGTAAGGATGCTCCCCGCTATCCCGGGCGCTAATCCGGCCACTCGCCAACGCAGGTTTGCCATAGGTACGTCGTACACCTCAGGCGATTACAGACCCGTAACAAGGGCCGTTGCGCGCTTGTTACCTAAGACGATTACGTGGCAGCCCTTGCACCGCAGGTCCTCGTTGGATGTCCGGACGGGCGACGGCGAGGTACAACACCAATGCGAAGACCGCTACGGCGAATACGACCGCCGTTGGGCCGTCCCCGAAGTTGGCCCCGCTGAGAGCCTTTGGCTTGCTCATGTAGTCGGCGAAGGACGCACCGAGCGGCCGCGTGAGGACATAGGACATCCAGAAAGCGGCGATGCTGTTCAGGCCGAACCGCCACCACGCCAGGGCCGGGAGCAGGATGAGCACGCCGAAGAGGATGCCTGAGGCCAGGTACCCCAAATTGAGTGACGTCGCCGTGAAGTCCCCGAGAGCGGTCCCCAGGGCAAAGGTTGCGAATACCGTTGCCCAGTAAAAAGCTTCGCGACGCTGCGTCGTGATGCTGTGGATGGAAAGCGTGCCCTCGTTGCGCTGCCACAGCCAAAAGATTGCGCCGAGCACCACCGCCCACAGCAGGGTCGTCCCCGCGTAGGGGATGTGGACGTCGAGGTGGAGGAAATCGGAGACGCCCGTACCGAATATCGCTATGGCAAAAGCCAGGGACCAGTAAGCCAAGGCGCGGTAGCGGCGGGTAGCGAATTGCAGCACCAGCCCCACGAGGAACACGAGCACCTCGGCGCCGCCACCCCGGATGTTGCCCCAGGTCTTGAGGTAGTCGGAGGTCGCCTCTCCGCCGGCGGTTGTGAGGATCTTCACCACCCAGAAGACGAAGATGACCTCTGGGACCTTGGCTGCGACGGGGGCAGGGAAGATGCGCCCGATCAGGGGGACCTGGCCGCTCGTGGGGCCCCGACTGCCGGGCACCCGCGAAGAGCGGGACTTGTCGCTAGCCAGGTCCACCTATCGTTCCCTCCTTACGCTCGGGCACAAGTTCAAGTGTGAGTCGTTAGCAAGCACTAATTAGGCCCGAAGCGTGTCGAGCGAGGCCATGAATAAGGATAACCGCCAGGTCTTTGGAAGCCTCGTCGGACAGGGCCCCGGCGAGAGCCACGACTACGCCGGCCGCTCCGGCTATGACCAACGCGCTCACCACACCGCGCCTGGCGACGAACAGCCAGACGAGCGCACCGGCGAGCACCGGGATCTGCCAGAGATGACCAAAAGCGAGACCAAGCGGGATGGCCGATCCCGCGATGGCGCCGATGACCGCCGGCCCGGCTCCAGTCAGGAACGATTCGACGTCGGTATTGGCTCGGATCCGCTCGAAATGCCGACCGCCGACCACGACGAAAGCGAACGAGGGCGCAAAGGCGATTAGCGCGGCCAACAGCCCGCCGCCCACACCCCCGGCTGCGTAGCCGACCACGGCTACGGTTTGTACGACTGGGCCGGGGTGATCTGACCCAGAGCAACGGCGTTGAGGAACTGTGCGCCGGTCATCCAGTGATACGTCGTGACGGCGTCGTGCTGCATGAGCGGGATGATGACAAACCCGCCGCCATAGGAAAGGGCACCAACCTTGAACGCCACCCAGGCCAACGCCCCGAGACCACCGAGGCTGGCCCCGTGGAGGACGACAGCAGGGATGAACGCCCAGCCCGGGCGCCGCGACCGCGCTCGGCCCTGACGGCGGATGAGGATCTCGGTCAGCCCGCAGGCGGCGAGGACCAGCACCAGGTACGGGCCGACGGTAGCTGCGGCGGCGCCTCCCAAAATTGCGTAGGCGAACCAGCGGAGCCGCTGGACGTGCTCGCTGCCGATCCGGCTCCAGCTGGCCGGGACCAGCCGCCAGGAGGCCTGCAGTGCCACGGCCGGCACCGCAGCTCCGGAACCGACAGCGGCACCGAGGGCCCAATCGGGCGGGTGGCTCGCCAGAAAGAACGCGGCGAGTGCCAGGATGAGCGCCAGGCCAGGGACGATGAAGCACACCCCACCCAGCACAGCGCCGACGGGCCCGCGCAGCCGCCACGCGCAGTAGATCGCCAGCTGAGTCGATGCCGGGCCGGGGAGAAGGTTCGTCGTGGCGATGGCATCTTCGAACTCCTGGGCCTCGATCCAGTGCCGCTCCTCAACGCACATCCGCCGGAGCAGGACGATGTGGGTCGGGGGGCCTCCGAACCCGATGCACCCGAGACGGAGCCACTCCTTGGCGATGGTGCCAAGGGAGACCCGCGGCACAGGTCGGGGCTCGGCCTCACCTTCGGCACCGGTCATGAAGGCTCATCGCCAAGCACCTCAGTAGCCAGCTCTCTGAGCTGACGCTTGGTCGACTCGAGAGCCCTGCGACCTTTGGCTGTCGCCACGTAGGAACGGCGAGCCCGACCGTCGACGACCTTTTGGCTCGACCGGAGGAGCCCCTCGGTCTCCATCTTTTGCAGCGTGGGATAGAGGGACCCCGGGCTGATCCGGTAGCCGTGGTGGGCCAATTCCTTCGCCATCCACGCCCCGTGCACCTCACCGTGGGCAGCATGATGGAGGATGTGCAGCCGCACGGCTCCTCGCAGGAACTCCCGCATGGGGCTTGACTCTATTCGATATCGAATTCAGATATCGGTTTATGACTCTTGTCGGAGGTGCGCCTGTTGTGCCATGGCACTCACCCGGCTAGTTTCGGCCGTATGCGTTTTGGGATCGATGTCGCCCAGCAGCGGATGGCCTTCGACGAGGTCGTGGGTCGCGTGAGGTTCGGCGAGGAGCTCGGCTTCGACGGTGCGTGGGGGTTTGATCACTTCGTCCCGATGTACGGCGACGGCCCCGGCGAGTGCTTCGAAGGCCTGACCACACTCGCCGCGTTGGCCACTGCGACGAGCAGGATACGTCTCGGGCTGCTCGTAACCGGTGCGACCTACCGACACCCGTCCGTCCTGGCCGCGCAGGCGATCACCGTTGACCACGCGAGCCACGGACGGTTGGAGCTCGCCCTCGGCGCGGCGTGGTACGAGGCCGAGCACCGCCAGCTCGGGATCGAGTTCCCGCCAACCAGCGAGCGCTTCGACCGCTTGGAGGACGCTCTCGAGATCATCATTCGTCTCAGCACGGGTGACGTCGTCTCTTACGACGGGCACCACTTCAAGCTTGACGAGGCGAGCATGCGACCGGTCCCCGTCCAGCAGCCCCATCCACCCATCTGGATCGGAGGCTCGGGGCCACGCCGCACGCTCCCGCTCGTGGCGCGCTATGCCGACGTCTGGCACACCGGCGGCGGTACTGAGAACCTGGCCGGGCTATCGTCCCGCCTTGACCAACTAGCCGAGGAGGCCGGTAGGGATCCCGCAGCGATCGGGAGGGCGTCGTCGCTGTCTCTGTCGGACGCGGATTCTACGGTGCGTGCGAATATCGAGGCCATGGCGGATGCGGGGTTCGACTACCTCGTGTGTGGCTGGCCGAGCGAGGGCAGAAGCCGCGTAGAGGCTTTTGCCGGCAAAGTGATGGTTGACTACTCCGGCTAATTGCCCGGGCCTGCCGCGCCACACCAAGATCAGCGCGTGTTGTATTGCACTTGGTCAGTTGCTCGTGTTTCTTCGTGTAGGGGCCACGGCGCCGTCGTGGTGAACCGAACCGTTATCTTCAGTCCTCCGTCGGGGCGGGCGTCTGCTTGGAGGTGGCCGCGGTGGGCGGCCACAACCGAGGCGACGATGGACAGCCCGAGGCCGACGCCTTGGCCGTTGGCGACTCGTTGGTCGAGCCGGGTGAACGGTTCGAACAGAGATGACACCTTCGACTTGGGGACCAGGGGCCCGGTATTGGTGACCGAGAGGTAGGACTGGCCGTGGCCGGTACCGGTCTCGACGTCTACCGAGCCGCCGATCACGTTGTAGCGGACCGCGTTGTCCACGAGGTTGGCGACAAGGCGCTCGACAAGTACGCGATCGCCGAGCGTAGGAGCAGCCGACAGGTCGGCTTCGATGACGATGTTGGAGGCCCTGGCCGAGGCGCTTGTCTCATCGATCGCGTCTTGCGCTGCCGCTTCGAGGTCCACAAGTTCCCTGGTGGTCAGGCCGCGGTCGGACCGGGCAAGGGTCAGCAGGCCTGCGATGATCGCCTCTGATTGGTCGAGCGCCCCCCGGACCCGCCCGACGACCGCCTCGAGACCTTCGGTGGTCCGGATGGGCTTGGCCATGGCCACGTCAATGAGGGTGCGCATGGAGGTAAGCGGGGTCCGTAGCTCGTGCGAGGCGTTGGCCACGAACCGACGCTGGCTCGCGAAGGCGAGGTCGAGGCGGTCCAACATGTCGTCGAAGGTGTCGGCGAGCTCCTTGAGCTCGTCCGGGGGCCCATCGAGGCCGATCCGTTCATGAAGATGTTCTTGCGAGGCGCGCCGAGCGGTGCCAGTGACCTTGTGGAGCGGTTCCAGGAGCCGCCTCCCGATCGCCCATCCCAGCAGGCCGGCCACGATGGTTGCGACGCCGAGACCCGCAAGGGACCACAAGAGCAGCTCGTGAAGGTCCTTCAGTCGTTCCATGGCAGCGCCGAATTCGGAAGCTGTGGCTAAGGCTTGTTTACACCTTGATGCTTGCGCGCCGGTGAGCGTGCCATATTGCTTCCCTGAGTAACAGGCTTGGAGGACGCGCTTGTTCATGCTGGCCGGTTTTGGGGCTGCGGTCGCCGCGAGGCTGTGGTCGACGAGCGCGTAGGTAGCGGCCACGAACGCTCCGCCGGTAACGAGGAAAAGGCCCGCGCATGCCAGCGCAATCCGCGCCCGCACGCTACGGCGGCCGAGGATCTTGCGCCGAAGTTCGCTTAGCGGCATCTCTATTGGATCCGGTACCCGCTGCCGATGACGGTCTCTACCAGCGGAGGGTCTCCGAGCTTTCGCCGCAGGCGCCCGACGGTGACCGAGACGGTCTTGGTGAACGGGTCGGCGTACTCGTCCCAGACCTGTTCGAGAAGCTCCTCTGCGCTGACCACCGCTCCGTCCGCTGACACCAGCACCTCTAGCACCCCCAGTTCCTTTCGAGCTAGGTGCAGAGGACGCCCAGCTCTGGTTACGGCGCGGCGGGCCCGGTCGACAATCAGGTCACCTCGTTTCAGCACCGGCGGGGCGGACGGGCTACGCCGGGCGAGGGCTCGTACTCGCGCCACCAGCTCGGAAAAGTCGAACGGCTTGGCCAGGTAGTCGTCGGCACCCAGGTTCAGCCCCTCGACCCGGTCCTCGACTTGCCCGGCGGCGGTCAGCATCAAGACCCGGCTCGGGCATGGCGAGCTAGCGATCTGCTCACAAAGCTTGTCCCCGTGCAGCCCGGGTAGGTCGCGGTCCAAAACGACCACGTCATACGTGTTCACGATCACCTTCTCAAGCCCGCTCGGCCCGTCGTAGGCGACGTCGACGGCCATGCCCTGGTCACGCAGCCCCTCGGCCAGGGCGTCTGCAACGACCGAATTGTCTTCCACGACCAGGACCCGCATGGTCTCCATGGTGGCTCAGTGGGGGCAACACTGCGGTAACACCTCCTGCGAGATCGGGTACGCCACGATGGCCCCGTGAGCCCCGTGACGATGTTGTCTCAATGTTGTCGGCCTTTTCGTACCGTTCTCCCATGAACGAAAAACTGTCACTGTTGCATCGTCAGCCAACAAGGCGCCCCCGGCGGCTCGCAGCCGGCGGGCTGGTCCTATTGGGCCTAGCTTTGGCGGCCTGCGGTTCGCAGCAGGCCTCACCCCCAGTGGCCCATGTGGCCAGGTCAACGGGCACCTCCATCCCTTCTGGCCCTACAAACGCCGCGCTTGTCGCCACGCGGTGCCTCCGCCAGCACGGCCTCCCCGACTTGCCGGATCCGGTCGTCGTCCCCTCGGGCCCGGCGAAGGGGCAGATTGCTCTGGACAAGCCGGCCCTTGCCACCTACCCCAGCTCAGTGATCGACCGGGCCACGGCCGCCTGTAGTGCCGCCATGGCGCAGCTCCCTAGCGGCCCGAACTCAGTCAGTAGCGCCCAGCAGCTCCAAGACCTGCTCGCCTTCGCCCACTGCGTGCGCAACCACGGCGTCCCGAACTTCCCCGACCCCAACAGCCAGGGCGGCTTCAACCTCGCCGGCACCGGGATCAACGGCCACCAGCTCACTCCGGCCGAGATCGCCGCGGCAAGGACGTGCCTTCCGACAGCCCATGGCCAAGTTCACATTCCTACGCAGGGCAGCGGTACAAGCAATGGCGGCTAACTGTTACGTGCTGGGAGGCCCAAGACCGGCAGCCCTACCCAGCGAGCTACACGCTTCTAGGGCTGCAACGACTTGCGGTGAGTTCCTGTCGATGCTGGCTGGGGGGTTCATGGCGCCCGTTGTGGGGTTCGGGTCGGGGAAGCTCGTGACCCCGTGGGCGCGCATGCAACGGGACACTGCAAGAAGCTTGCGCAGCTCTACGGCGCTGACTTGCGTCGATGTCGTCGGAGGCCCGTAGTACTCGGCACAGGCCCGTTGCGCGGCCTGGAACGTTGGCGTGGAGCCCTCGCTCCTGGAGACCTGGACCATCTGGCCCTTGGCGGCCTTGATGCCATCGGACGACCCGAACGTGGCCGCATCGGGGAAGTTCAAGACGCCATGAGAGCGCATGCATGTGGCGTACTCAACGAGTGGCGAGCCCGCGGCCGAGCCGCTGGCGGACCTCGCCGCAGCGGGCGCCGCCGTCGTGGTCGTCCCGAGGCTGGCGACGCCGGCCGGCGAGCTGCCCCCGCAGGCGGCCGCGGCTAGCGCGAGGCCCATAACAGCGGGGGCAACGAGCAGCATCCGTCGCAGGGTCATACCGAGAGTATACACTCAGAGAATACTCCCGTCAACCGCAAGCCTGCTCTGAAAGCAGAAGACCGCAAACCGACGGCTGCTGGGTACATCTTGTCGGCTAGCTCTATAGCGAAATTGCTAAACAGCTCGCCATCTCCGCTGCTGCTAGTTTCAATGCGGTGACCGTCGAGGCGATGAGCGAGAGGGCGGTGCGGATTAAATCCCAAGGAGGAGCTGCTATGGCAGGGCAGCGAAAAGGGGGCCGTATGGTGGCCAGGAAGGTGGTGCGGGCCGCGGGCCGGATGGCGTTGGCCCCGCTCCTTGTCGGCGCTGGGGCGATGCCTGGCACGGTGACCACGGCGTCGGCTACCGCCGCTCGTGTACCCACCGTCCAACAGCCGGCCGCCCTAGAACTGACCGGCGCCGGGTCGACCTTCGACGCACCATTTTTCTCGGCGGCTTTTGCTCGCTACCACCAGCTTCACCCGACCGTTTCGATCAGCTACGCCGCTGTCGGCAGCGGCGACGGCATCAAGGAGTTCTCCGCCGAGAAGGTGGACTTCGGTGCATCCGATGTGCCCATGACGGCGGCCGAGCAGGCCGCAGCCGAAGGCGGCCCAATTGTCCAGGTCCCCGTCGACCTAGGCGCCGTAGTCGTCAGTTATAACCTCGACAATACGGGCGCTCTGGCGCTGCCGCTCCACCTTACCGGCGCCGTGTTGGCCCGTATTTACCTAGGCCAGATCACAAAATGGGACGACCCGGCGATAACGGCACTGAACCCGCGCGACGACCTGCCGAACGAGCACATCAACGTGGTCCACCGCTCCGATAGCAGCGGTACTACTTACATCTTCACCGACTACCTCTCCAACGTCTCGTCGGCGTGGGCGCACGGGCCGGGCACCAGCAAGACGATCAAATGGCCGGTTGGCTTCGGCGGCAAAGCCAGCAGCGGGGTGGCCACCGTGCTGAAGGCCTTGCCTGGCTCGATCGGGTATTTCGAGCTGTCCTACGCCGAGTCGGAAAACCTTCCCTACGCCTTTGTCCAGAACCGCTCGGGCGCGTTCGTGCCTCCTTTTGCGGCCAGTGTCGCGGCTGACGCGTCCATGGGGCCGAAACTGTCGGCATCCAACTTCTCGATCGTCAACGAACCCGGGCCGCAGAGCTACCCGATATCGGGCTACAGCTGGGCCCTGCTTTACGCCCGACAGTCGAACACGGCGACAGGCACTGCGTTGGTGAACTTGGTGGACTGGATGACCCACGCCGGCCAGCAGGTTGCCGGCGCGAACTATTACGTGCCGTTGCCTCCAGCCATCCAGGCCTTGGCCCGGGCCACCCTCGAGGGGGTGAAAGGCCCCGCCGGTAACGTGCTCCTGCAATGAAGCGCACGACCACTCAATAATCGGAGTTCCGTCGCGTCAGTCGCGAGGGACACGTGCGATTAAGACGAAGCCGATGACGGGTGAAGGTCACACCTCGGTCACAACTGTTACCCGAGCGTTACCTCCCATCTCGTAGAACTGTCCTCGGCTCCGATTCGTCCGGGGAGAGAGGTGGGCCCGATGGAAGGACATGGCGAACCTTGTGATGGCAGCGGTAGCGCGAGCTCTAGGGCGTACCGACGGCGGCCGGTCCGAGCCGGAGGGAGTGTTGCGCTCATTGCGGTGATGGCCGTCGCCGGGCCCGGTCTGGCCGCCTGCGGTGGTCCGTCGACGCCGGGCGTGGCCACAGGCTCAACGACAACGACCAGCGCGGCCTCTAGCTCCTCGGCCGGCGGCGGTACGGGTGTAACGGGGCTCCTCGCCTACTCCTCCTGTGTGCGATCGCACGGCGTTCCGAAGTTCCCGGACCCCACCGGCAGCGGAGGAATCCCCAAGGAAACCGCACAGCAACTAGGGGTCAGCCTGTCCCAGCTCCAGGCGGCCCAGAACAATTGCAGAAGCCTGCTTCCAGCGGGGGGGTCGCTGAGCGGGCAGGCCAACCAAACGATCACCGTCGAGCAGCAGCAGTATTACCTCAAAGCAGCTGCCTGCATGCGCTCACGCGGCGTCGCTAACTTCCCCGAACCCAGCTTCTTCGGCGGGTCCGTCGAGTTCCAGGGCCTCGGACATCTCCCCGGTGTCCATTCACCGCTGTTCACCCATGCCTTCCACATCTGCCAGGAGCTCATCCCTCCGGGGCTCCCCTACGGCAGCGGGTCAGGCGGATGACACAGCACTGCCTCCGCACCACAGCCAACGCTCTGCGCTGTCTGTAACTTCTTGGCCTTCACCGCCTCAGCCCCTGAGCTCTGCTGCGAGAGCCATGGTCATGTAGGTGCTGTTCGGGCTATCGGGGTAGTCGGCGAAGGGGCCGCACGGCACGAAGCCCGCCTTCCGGTACAGCGCCCGGGCCGGCTCGAACGCCTCCATACTCCCGGTCTCGAGGCTCAAACGCCGGAAACCGCGCTCGCGGGCAACCGAGATAATGTGCCCCAGCACGGCGGTCCCCGCGTGCATGCGCCTGGCCGAGCGCTCGGTGTGCATCGATTTCACCTCCGCGTGCTCGGCGTCGATCGCCTTCAAAGCCCCGATCGCCACGAGACCCCCGCCGACCCGATAGCCGAACAAGGTGACCGCCGGGTCGAGCAGGTCACTTGTGCCCAGCGCGTGGACGTCTTCGGGAGGGGTCTCGCCACGGCAGTATGTGAGGTGCGCAGAAATTAGCTGGCGGACATCTTCAGCCCGCGGGTCGTCTACGGAAATGGTGCCAGCAAGCCCGCCGCCGGCTCCCGGCTCGTCGCGGGATAGGCGGGAGGGCCGGCCGGCTTCCTCGGGTGGGCCGGTCCCCACGCCGATCGGCCGCTGAGCCCAGGCCACATCGTGCCAGGCCCCGTGCTTCCAGCCGATCCGTCGATAGGTGCCGATGGGTTCGAAACCCGTGGCCCGGTGCAGGCCCAAGCTCGCCTCGTTGGGCAGCGTCATGCCGGCCACGGCCATCCGGTACCCGCGCCGCTCCAGGCGCTCGAAGAGCGCTTGGTAAAGGGCGCGCCCAGCCCCGGTGCGCCTCCGGCCGATCTCCACGTACACGCTCACCTCGCAAGACCAGCGGTATGCGGCACGCGACTTATAGGGGCCGGCGTATGCGTAGCCGACCACCCGGCCGCTGTCGCTGAGCACGACCCAAGCGTGGCTGGCCAGGGCCACGGCGATCCTCTTGGCCATCTCCGCGTGTTCCGGCGGGTCGGTCTCGAAGGTGACAGCCGTGCCGGTCACATAAGGCGCATAGATGGACGTGCACGGCGGTGCGTCGTCAATGGTGGCGTCCCGTACGACATACGCGGCTCGCATCATGGTCAGATAGTAGCCAATTGGTCCTCTATAGTGGAACAAATGCAGGGCACATTGGGCGCCTCCTTTTCCTCAGTCCTCCGCGAGGCCCGGCGGGGGCGAGGCTGGTCTGTCCAGGACCTGGCCGAGCGCGGTCGGGGTGTCCCGCTCCATGGTCTCCAAGGTGGAAAGGGCAGAGGCCCAGCCCACGGCGGTCCTGCTTGGCCGGCTGTCCGGAGCGCTCGGGATGACTCTGACCGAGTTGGTGGCCCGGGCCGAAGGCGACGACCGGCGCCTGGCCCAGCGAACTGACCAGCCGGTCTGGGTCGACCCGGCCACCGGCTATCGGCGCCGGGCCGTGTCGCCACCGGTTGGAGCCGCCACTCAACTGGTCGAGGTCGAGCTGCCTCCCGGGGCACGCGTGCCCTACCCGGCGGACAGCTACCGCTTCCTCGAGCACCAGATCTGGGTTATGGAGGGGACGCTCGGCTTTATGGAAGGCGGCACCGAGCACATCCTGCGAGCGGGCGATTGCCTTCAGCTTGGCGCGCCCGCCGACTGCGAGTACGTGAACCCCGGCGATCAACCCTGCCGCTACCTCGTCGTAGTCACCCGGAGGAGCTCATAAGCTCCGGCTTCTCTGGCCGCTCCGGGGTACGAGGAACAGGCGTTACGGGCAGCTAGGGACGGCAAGCGCCTCCCTGATTTGCTGCCATTTGATGGCGAGTTCTTTGCCCGCTCCCGTAAGCAGGAGAAGGACATGAGCAAGCGGGGGCGTCTCTACCCCGGAGACGAGCCAAGCGAAAAACTTTTCACCGATCGCGTGGCCGAACTTCTCCTTCAAGAATCTCGTATAGCTCGCCTGCAATGTCGTGGAGTTGGCGGGTGTATGCCTGACGGTACGTAGCCGATAAGCATCTCGGGCTCCAAAAAAAGAACACAGTGGTACTGCCCGCCCGCCCCAACTTGTCTTTCACGGACACCTCGAACTCGATCCGTCCGTTACAAGGGATCCAGGGGTTCTCCGGGTCCCTGTTTGCAATTGATTTCGGCACCCTGCAAGTCAGCTTGATCTTGAGCTCGTCGAGGTTGGAGTTATGTACCGAGCTTGCGCTCGAGGGATTGACCGAGACGTAGCTGACGGCCTTGGGGACGGCGTTCCGCTTCAACTTAGGGACATACGTCGGCCTGAGAAGCGTCTTCCATGTGAAGTGGTACGCCGGGCAGCCGCCTGTGACCGTGGCAGATAAGCGGAGTGTCGTAGCCGGGTTATCGAGTGCGACGGCCGAAGCGCTGACCCCAAGTTCCGCCGGCGCTCCGGCGGCATCGAAGCGGGCTACGAGCCGCGGGTCACTCGCAACAGACAAGGCGAGCGCTCCGTCAGTTGCAAAACCTCGCTGGTATTTTGAAGGTCGCGAAGAAACCAAATTCGTGGCGGCGTCCAGCAAGCTTGGGAGTGACACTGTCTGTTGTCCGGTGGGTGACGAGCAGGCGGGACAGGGGCAGAGTTGCTCGACTACGACGCTGAGCGCCGTCTTCAGGTTGATCGTATAGGTGATCCCGGTCGTTGGGTCCCGGTAGGAACCGGGACAGGGCGTACCGGTTGTTGCGGTCGAAGTTGACGACGCACCTGGGCAGGTGTCGAACGACTCGTTACATGGGATGGGGGAGAAGGGTGGGACCTTTATCGTCCACACGCACGTTGGCGCCAAAGTCTTGTCGACCTCGCTAACCACTGCCGGCGGGTACACCCCTGTGTCGATAATGCCCGAGTTGCCACCATTGCTGCTAACGCACGGGGTGCCCTGCCCCGACGACGCCTGCAGGAACAGCCCAGTAGCGTCGGGCACCCTGACCACCAGATACCCGTAGCCACTTGATGACTCCGTCGGGCCGGGAGGGGCTACCCAGACGAAGGGGTTTTCCGGCTTGGGCAAGGTTGTATAAGTTGCGCCGCACGACAAACGAGCATTGGGGGCCGGGTAAGTCTGTGCGTACTTCCCGTTGGCCGTTATAGACGGAGAGCTCGGCGATACGAAATAGACCTCCTGCGGTTTGGTGGCATAGAGGTTCACGGTGACCTTTTCCGACTCACTGAACGAAAACTCCGTGCTACCGGTACCGTTCCCGGTGTGGGCGTCCCCCTTCCACGTCTCGGTATCCGAGCCGGCGTAGGTGGCGATGACCGTGTAGGACGTGACTACGGGCGCCGCCAGACCGGTGGCCGCGACGCGGCTGGCCGAGGCAGTGCCTCCGAGCCCACCGACGCTTTGGGCCGCGACGGCCGGATCGAGCGTGATCAGCATCCCCGCAGCGGCCAAGCACCCGATCAGTTCACGGAGCATCCTTGGCCGGAGCCCAAACATGGGCGTGAGTATAGATCCGGCGCATCCGCGATGATGCCTGGCCGAGCGCATATTTTGTTGCTGCACCGCCCCTTATCGGGACCGGCCGAGCGCGCTTTTCCGGTCCGGGTAGAAGCGGATGTCGACTATCTGAGCGCCTGCGACGGTGGCCACTTGGTAGAGCTGTTGCGGTTGCGCCGGCCGTGCCCCTCGGCACGCCGGGACACGCTGAGGCCGAGCACAACGGCGTCGCGGTCGATCTCCACGGTGTTGATCGTTGCGACGGTTCCTTCGGCTTGGAACCCGCGGAACCACTCTTCCCCATTTTCGTCGCAGTGGCGGAATCCCCCTTGAGGATGAGGGCGAACTTCAGTCTCGCGGCCGATGTGCGCAAATGCTGTGGACGTCATCCTGGTCTGGGCGGCTGGTTTTTACCATCGCTGGCAAACCTGAGACGGAGGCAACATGATCGAGGTCCGCAACCTCACCAAACGCTTCGGCGGGACGGTGGCGGTCGACAACCTTTCCTTCGACGTCCTCCCCGGGCAGGTAACTGGCTTCCTGGGGCCGAATGGAGCGGGGAAGACGACCACCATGAAAGCGATACTGGGCCTGGACCGGCCGGACAGCGGGAGCGTGACTATAAACGGGCGTCCTTATAGGGAACTGGCGGCCCCATTGTGCGAAGTGGGAGCCCTGCTGGACGCCAAGGCGCTCCACGGCGGCCGGAGGGCCTATTTCCACCTGCTCTGCCTGGCCCAGAGCAACGGCATCCCGGCCCGGCGGGTCGACGAGGTGCTTGACATGGTTGGCCTAGCCGAGGTGGCCAAGCGACGAGCGGGCAGCTTTTCGCTCGGAATGGGCCAACGGCTGGGCATCGCCGCCGCCCTCCTCGGCGACCCTCAGGTGCTTATGTTCGACGAGCCCGTCAACGGGCTCGACCCCGAAGGCATCCGCTGGATCAGGACGATAATGCGAGCGTTGGCCGCCCAGGGCCGCACGGTGTTCGTATCTAGCCATCTGATGAGCGAGATGGCCCTCACGGCTGACCACCTGATCGTCATCGGCAAGGGGCGGCTTATCGCCGCTGCCAGCGTCGCAGAGCTGATCAAGGGCAGCTCGGGGCGCTCTGTGCTAGTCCGTACGCCGGACCAGGACGCCTTGTTGGCCCGCATGACCGCTGCCGGCGCCCGCGTAGACCTGCAAGATGACGGTTCCCTGCTCGTGAGCGGCTTGGAAGCGTCCGCCATCGGCGAGATGGCAGGGTCCGTGGGCGCCGTGCTCCACGAGCTCTCACCCAAAGAAGCATCTCTCGAGGAGGCGTTCATGGAACTAACCGAAGACAGTGCCGAGTTCCGCTCGGCGGGCGGCGTGGCGGTGGGCAAGTGACCACTGCGCCCTCCCCCACCCTTCATCTCGGTGGACCGGCGGTCTCGTCACCCCGAAAAGCGACCTTCAGCAACGTCTTATTGTCGGAGTGGACCAAGATAAGGACGCTGCGGTCCACCTTTTTCAGTCTCACCGCAGCCATTGTCATCAGCGTCGGCCTGGGCACTCTCATCTCGTACGAGGCGGGATCGAATTACAGCGCCTCCCAGGGGAACTGGGACCCGACAGGCACCAGCCTGGATGCCCTAATTATCGGCCAGCTTGCCATCGCCGTGCTCGGCGTCCTCACCATTACCGGGGAGTACTCGACGGGCATGATCCGGACCTCCCTGGCGGCGGTTCCTCGGCGAGGGAGGCTCTTGGCCACCAAGGCGGCCGTGTTCACCGGCGTTGCTCTGGTCACCGGCGAGGTAGTGAGCTGGGCGGCGTTCGCCCTGGGCCAACTGGTCATGCACGGCCACGCGCCCACCGCCTCGCTCGGACAGCCGGGTGTGGCCCGGGCCGTGCTGGGAGCCGGGCTCTTTGTCGCTCTCATCGGCCTCATGTCCGTGGCGGCCGGGACCTTGCTCCGCCACACCGCGGGCGCCATTGTCAGCGTCGTCGCCCTGGAATTCGTCCTGCCCGGCGTGCTCACGGCGCTCCCGGCATCGTGGCGCAACCCGGTCGAGGAATATTGGCCCACCAACGCCGGGTCTATGGTGCTGCAAGTAACCCGAGGTAGTCATACGCTGAGCGCATGGTGGGGGTTCGGTGAGTTCGCCCTTTTTGTCGGGCTCCTCCTCGGGTTCGCCTTCTGGCTTCTCGAACGCCAAGACGCCTGAACGGCCGGTGCGCCCAGACACGGTGGCTCCAACAGCAACGTCGCCTTCCCTAGGCACCGGCAACGCGCCGGTGCCGGGGAACGCCGGGAGGGGCCCTTCGACCGGCTGCCCTCCGGGCTTTGGCGCGTCTGCAAGTGGGCTATCGCCGCGGTGTTCGCCGTTTCCCTGCTGGGGTCGAGCGTCTTTGCCAGCGGACCTCATGGCCGCCCGGCTATCGGCGCCGGGACCCTGGCGCTGCTCGGGATCGCGGTAGCGGGGCTGCTCGCCCTGTTGTGGCGGCCCAAGTACCCCCTTGGCGTCGTGGTCTTCACCACCGGCCTCGTCATCGCCGCCAACCTTGTCTCCGGCCCCCATTACAACGGCAACATGTTCGTGCTACAGGTGGCGGCGTCCTTTTCGTTGGTGCTGCGCCGGCCTCCCAAAATGGCCATCGAGGTGGCGCTAGGCGCCTGGGTGGCCATGGCCGTCGCCGACGTGGCCGAGGGTGCCTCGGTTGTTTCGCTGCCCCTGTCCAGCCTGGGCTGGCTAGTGGCGGCGGTGGCCATCGCCCTCTACCTTCGTTCTCAGCGGGCCCTGGTGGTGGCGGCGCGAGAGCGAGCCGAGCAAGCCGATCGAGAGCGCCAGCGCGAATCAGACCAGGCGCTGGTGGACGAGCGGGCGCGCATCGCCCGTGAGCTCCACGACATCGTGGCCCACCACGTCAGCCTCCTCGTGGTCCAGGCCGGGGCGGTGCGCGAGAGCCTGGCCCCCGACGACCCCAGCCGGGAGTTACTCAACTCCATGATCACTGGGGGCCGGCAGGCCATGACCGAGCTGCGAGCCATGCTGGGCGCGCTGCGCCCCCCGGGCGAGGAACCGTTGGACGCCGCCTCGGCGGGGCGCCCATCGCCGGCCGCCCGCCTCTCCGACGCACCGGCGGACCTAGGCACTACGGTCGGCGTCCCCCTTGCCCCGCAGCCGTCACTGAACGAGATAGGGGCCTTGGTGGACGGGGCAAGGGCGGCAGGCCTACCCATCGAGCTGCACTTGACCGGCGATATCCACCGGCCGTCGCCAGCGGTTGCCTTGGCTGCCTACCGGATCACTCAGGAAGCGCTCACCAACGTGGTCAAGCACTCGCCAGGGGCGACCACCACCGTGGCGCTGGAGTGCCAGGAGGCGGGCATTTCGGTCCGGGTGCACAACGAGCGCGGGCTGCTGGCGGTGGCTGCCGTACCCGGCCACCGGGGCCAGGGCCTAAGCGGCATCGCCGAGCGGGCTGCTTTGTGCCACGGCCGGGCCGACGCCGGCCCGTTCGGAACTGGTTTTCTGGTGACCGCCTGGTTGCCGAACGGGGACGCCAGGTGAAGGTGGAAAACGAAGCCCGGCCGGTCCGTGTGCTCATCGTCGATGACCAGCCCTTGATGCGCCAGGGCTTCCGCCTGATCCTCGAGGCCCAGACCGGCATCGAGGTAGTTGGAGAAGCGGCCGACGGCGCCGAGGCGGTCCGAGGTGTGGCTGAGACGAGCCCCGATGTTGTGCTCATGGACATCCGCATGCCTGGGATGGACGGGATCGAAGCCACGCGACGTATAACTAGCGCCCGGGTCCTCGTGCTCACCACGTTCGGCCACGACGAGTATGTGGTGGAGGCGCTAAGGGCCGGCGCCAGCGGTTTCCTGCTAAAGGACGCTACGCCCGAAGAGCTCACCCACGCGGTGAGAGTGGTGGCGGCGGGTGACAGCCTCCTCGCTCCCGCGGTGACCACGACGTTGCTGGCCCGAGTGGTGCCCGGGCTGGGGCAGGGCCCCGCCCTGAATTACCACGACCGAAGTGGACGGCTAGCCGAGCTCACCGAACGCGAAGTCGAAGTGCTGCGGTTGGTAGCCACCGGAAGGAGCAACATCGAGGTCGCCGCCTCTCTATTTGTGTCCGAGGCCACCGTGAAAACTCATGTGTCCCACATATTGGCCAAACTGGGCCTTCGCGACCGGGTACAGGCGGTGGTGGTCGCCTTCGAAGCGGGCTTGGTGCCCCGCTAGAACCAAGCAATATAGGCAATTCGCCAGCTCCCGGCGAGGGTGGAAGCACCTCGAGCACTGCGAGCTTCATGACCTGGTTCGTGCGCTCTCGGCGAGATGCCGGTGAACGGCGGCCGTGGTGCGCTCGAGGTCGTTGGTGGCGAGAAGGTCGAGCAGCGAACCTCTCAGCACCGCAAGTGCCAGGCTGCGCTCGGCGGCTCCGGCGGCGCTCCGTCGACGTTTCGCCGGTTGGCCTGTGGCGAGGACACCGAGCCAGTCCTCGACTGTCTGGCGAGCGAAACCGGCCCAGGGGCCGTCGGGTTCTGTGAGCGAACGAGCGTAGGCTTGCGCCCAGAGAGTAAGCAGTGCTCGGTGCTGCCCAGCGGCCAGCCATCCCCATGTTGTGCGGACGATGTCGGCCAAATCACTAGGTTTCTTGTCGCGGCGGACGCGGTCCAACAGGGCAATCTCGTCGGTACGGGCGCGCGCGAGAAGATCACGCACGAGCCCGTCTTTGGAGCCGAACAGGAACAACAGCACGCGCGGGCTCGAGCCGATCGACTCAGCGAGAGGCCGGAGGGACAGGTCGGCGAGGCCGTGTTGGAGAACGTACCGGTATGCGAGCTCGAGGAGCTCGCTTTGGCGGGGAGAAGGGGCTCGTTCTGGCTTGTTCACAGCGCTAGTCTGTCACTGAAACGACTGTGTCAGTGGAGGAGGCGTGATGCGCCAAGCGATGGTACGGCCCTTGGGACGGCCTGGGGACCTGGGCTGGGTGGTCATGGCACATGGAGAGGTGTACGACGCGGAGTTCGGTTGGGACGGCAGTTTCGAGGCGCTCGTGGCCAGGATCGTCGCAGACTACGCCAACAACCACGACCCGGCCCACGAGGCGGCTTGGATCGCTGAACTGGACGGGGCCCGCGTCGGGTGCGTGTTCTGTGTCGCCGCGGACGAAACGACCGCCCAGTTGCGGATCTTGCTCGTCCATCCGTCCGCCCGAGGCCATCAGATCGGAGGTCGGCTGGTCGACGCATGCGTCGCTTTCGCCCGCGGCGCCGGCTACAGGCGCATGAAGCTGTGGACCAACGACCCGCTCGTGGCCGCCCGGAGGGTCTACTTGTCGCGCGGTTTTGTTTTGGAGGCTGAGGAGCCACACCACAGTTTCGGCGTCGACCTCGTCGGACAGGTCTACGAACTCGAACTGGAATAGGAGGCCATGCCGAGACCCGGATCTTCGGTCGCTCATCGGGACGCCGGCGCTACTTCTGCCGACGGTGCCTGTCAGTGGCGTCTGGCGCGACGAGCGCCGCGGCGGGCGATCTGAGCTTTATGCTCAGCCATGGCCATACCCGCCGTCGTTCCTATTTCCCCGCGTCTGCCCGCTGAGCTCACCGAAGCCGATGACATCGTGCTTGGCCCAGACCAGCACTGGGAAGCACTCAAGATCAGGAACGACTTTGCCGGCCAGGTGGCTGAGGACCTTGACGTGAGCGGGTGCCGGGTGACCGGTTCGACCTTTACCGGGGCCCAGTTCGTCCGGGCCCGTGTGAGCGACACCGTATTCGAGCGTTGCGACCTGGCGGCAACCGTTCTTGACGGTGCGGTTCTCACGCGTGTCGTGTTCGACGACTGCCGCCTATCCGGAGCGGACCTGTCCGGGTCACGGCTGGTCGATGTCAGGTTCCGGGAGTGCCGGCTGGTAGACGCCAGCTTGCGCATGACTTCGGGCAATCGGGTGCGCTTCGAGCACTGCGACCTTGGCAGGCTTGATTTGTACGCGGCCCAGCTCCCTGGTACATGTTTTTTTGACTCGGACCTCACAGGCGCCGAGCTGTCGCAAGCGACATTGACAGAGGCTCGTCTGCACGGCTCGAGGTTTGACAGCCTGCGAGGCGCCGGCGCTCTCAAGGGGTCCACAATCAGCTCGGCCCAGATCCTCCCCGTAGCCCTTCAGGTGTTGGCCATGCTGGAAATAACTGTAGATGACGAGCGCGAACCGACGTCGCGCTCGAGTTGGCTTGTCCTCGGCGCCGTCGCGAATATTTGACCTGAGTAAAACCTGGCATGTGCGCTCGAGTATGGCCCATTTACGTCCGAGAGGCCGACAACCGCCGGCAACCCGGGCCCCGCCGCACCGATCAATTGCATGGGGGTGACCGATGTGGGCGTCGCCAGGGCAGATCACTGACGCCCGTGCAAGAAAATCGGCCATCTGCTCATCGATGTCGGAGCAGCGAGACCACATCGGGCACGCAGGCGTCGTGGCCGATGTGGGCGATGTGGCCGACGTGGGCGATGTGCACGACGGGTATTATTAGATAAGCCGTTACATTCCTCGTCAAATCATGCTTTCTGCCGCTCACGCTCGGTGGCACGTTCTTGGGGCGGAGGTCCTCCCGCTGCAGCCAGCCGGGCCAATTCCGACCCCGCGATCTCGCTGCCTAACGTTCGGACAACTTTCCCTCGAGTACCACGTTTGCCCCTTGACAATGCCATAAGTAAGCGGGCACCAAAGCTGACATGCCTACGGTCTGCGGCAAGCCGAAAATGGCGTCGGGAAAGGTCCAGTAGTTCTCGGTGGTGCATCGAAGAGACTTGCTCGGCAGTTGACGGGTGCATGATCCTCCGGTCCACACAGGCTGCGGTGCAGCGGTGGTCAGCACCAGCCTGCGGGGTCACTGAGAGCAGCCTGTAGGTGGTGGCCGCCGGACTGGCACCTGGCCTGTACGGGGCGAGCACGGAGGCAGTACGGAGCCAGTACCGAGGCAATTTATTAGCCGCTCCACGGGTCAGGGAGACGGCAAACTGACGTTAATGCAACTGGAGCCTTCACGGCGGGAGACCGAGGTCCTCAGCCTGCTCGCTGAGCACCTGAGCAACGCCCAGATCGCCCAGCGCCTCTTCATTTCCGAACGCACGGCCGAGAGCCACGTGTCCTCTTTGTTGCGCAAGCTTGACCTGGGCGACCGCCGCGCTCTAGCTGCCTATGCCTGCGAACAGGCAGCTGCCAACGCCGTCCAGCTGCACCGACCGGCCGAGCCCCCAACGTCTTTTGTCGGCCGGGAGGCCGAGCTCGCCGAGCTGGGCTCCGCTCTGTCCCAACAACGCCTGGTCACCCTGGTGGGGCCGGGGGGCGTAGGCAAGACCCGCCTGCTGCTGCGGGCCATGCAGGACAGGCAGGCTGCCTTCGTGGACCTGGCCGTCCTGGCCCGGGGCAGCGACCAGGAGGCGGTGGCGAGGGCTGTTGCCGGCGCCCTTGGCATGGTCGAGCCGGGGGCAAGCGCCCTGTCAGCGGTCTCCAAGCAGTTGGCCGCGGTCCCGGTGGCCCTGGTGCTCGACAACTGTGAGCACGTGCTGGAGGGTGCGGCCGGCCTCGCCGGGCACGTATTGGCTTCCACACCCAACCGTGTCGTGGCCACCAGCCGGGAACGCTTAGGCCTCCCCTCAGAGCACGTCTTGCCGGTAGGCCCACTGCTCCCGGCCGCCGCCGGTCGGCTGTTCATGGAACGAGCCAAACAAGCGTCGCCCCAGTCCGGCCCGAGCCTGGACGAGGCCAAGGTGGTCGACCTGTGCCAGCGCCTCGAAGGGCTGCCATTGGTCATAGAACTGGCTGCCGCCCGCCTGGCTGCCCTCAGCTTCGACGACCTCGCCGCCCGCCTCGACCAGGCTCTCGACCTTCTGGGCTCGGGTGAACGCTCCCGGGACCGCCACCGCAGCCTGCGGGCCACACTGGACTGGAGCTACGAGCTGCTGACGACCGACGAGCAGGCTCTGTACCGGGCGGTAAGCGTTTTGCGCGGGCCGTTCCGGCTGGCCGTGACCGAGGAGCTGCTGCCCACCCAGGCGAGGGCCCGGGTCGCGGCCGGTGTGGCCCACCTGGTCGACGCTTCGCTGCTGGTGCGCCTGGAGGACCGTTACCGCCAGCTGGAACTGGTACGGGCCGACGCCAGGGAGCGGCTGCGCACGGCGGGTGAAGAGAACGCCGTCAGCCACCGGCTCGTGGACTGGGCGCTCCAAGCCCTTAACCAGGGGCTGAGGCATGGGGACGAGCACGACTTGGCGGCGGCCGTCGATGCGGCTCGGGAGCTGGGCCGCCCCGAGTTCACCGACGTAGCCCTGGGGCTGGCCCGGGCCTGGGAGGAACTTGGCCACGGGCACTGGTCCGATGCCGAAGTCCTGTACGAAGCGGCGGCGGTGGCTTCCAAGGAGCCCGAGATCGCTCTCCGAGGTGCAGACCTGGCCTGGAGCCGGTCCCATGGCACAAGGGCGGTGGCCCTTTTCGAACTAGCCACCGAGCTGGCGGTAGCCGCCGGCGACCCAGCGGCCGAGGCCTATGCCACCTCGGGAACGGTCGAGCTCATGGGCCGTTTCAGATGTTACACCGACCGCCAGTGCGACCCCGAGACCACCGCCCCCCTGGTCGAGCGCTCATGGTTTGCGGCTGAAGCCGCCGGCGACCCGTGCTCGCGAGCGAGGGCCTTGTTGGCCCGCACCTGGAGGAACGACTGGGAAGAGCGGGACGTAGAACGAATGGGCCTTGATGCCGGACGGTCCTTAGCCGCGGCCAGGGAATGTGGCGACATGGCCATCCTTTCGAGCGCCCTCGACGGCTGGTGCTCGGTCGCCCTGAAACGCCTCGACATGGCCACGGCCAAGGCCGCCATCGCAGAAAGGCTGGAGATCACCAAGGGGTTCGACCCTCACCGGTCGCGCCAGTTCCTTGAGCGCTTCGACGCCGTCCACATGTCCTGCGAGCTGAGCTCCATCCTGGGACGGTTCGAGGAGGCCCTTTCCGCCGGGCGGCTGTTGGACGAGCTCGGTCGCGGCCGGGGCATCATCTTTGGCGGGTCGACACAACTGGCCCCTGCTCTTTTCTTCCTGGGCCAGTTCGACCAATGCCTCCAACAAGTCTCAGGCGCCTACGCCGACGCTCTACAACGTCCCGGCAACGGCAACTCCATGCTCCTGCGGGCCTTTTGCTGTGCCGCCGCTGTCTGTGGTTACCGGGGCGACCAGGTGGCCGAGGCCGAATGGTGGGGCCAGGCAGAGGCGGTGGCCAGCGCCCGGCAGGGGAGAGACTCGTTTATGAAAATGATGCGGGCCGACGTGCTCTTGCACCACGGCCGGCGCGAGGAGGCAGCCGAGTTAATAGCCGAGCCACCTTCATCTTTGGTGTCGCCGTGGCGCGGCTGGTACGGGGCGGTGCGGGCCGAGGCCCTGGGGCGGGCGGCCTTCGCCGACGCCGAGGCGGTGGCCGAGGGGGGTATTTACTCAGCAGCCGTGCTGGCCCGAGCGCAGGGCCGCCTAGAAGAGGCCTTGGTTTTGTTCAACGAGTGTGGGGCCATATACCAGGCGGCACGGACGGCCTTGGGCATGAGCGGGACGGAGAGTGAAACGGCGCTGGCTACGTATGCGGAGTTGGGGTTGACGGCAACGCCGCCTAACTATGGTTAGCTACCCGGGCCCAGCTTCCGGTCCAGATGAAGCCGCGTATACCGCACGCGTCCTTCCCGCCGATGGGCGTAAGCGTGAGTACATTTCCGTGCACCGTCCACGAGTAGTTGGCGCCCGGTCCGCCCGGGTTGCACCACCAACCACCAAGTTGGTCGGTGTTCGAGGCGAACGGTTGTATGGAGACGGCTCCTTGTACGTGGAAGCTTTTTGGCCGGGGCCAATCCGAGAGATACTCCTCGCCGGCGCCCGTGTTGCCGTTGATGCTGCCGCTGATGGTGAACTTACCGGCGACATGGTCCTCGATCCATTCGCGTGAGAAGGTGATCGTGTACGTCCCGTCGGGTGTGTAAGTGTCCGTAGGGTTGCCGGGCGAGCCGGGCGCCGGAGCGGCGGCCGTATTGATGGTGCGCTGCCAGCTCCCCACGAGCGCAGCTGGCGGGATAGGCGCGGGGAGGACGCGGGCAACGACCTTATCGCTCGCTGTCTGTCCGTCGAGGGCCGTGACACGGACCGTGAACTTGTGGAGGCCCGGTGTCAGCCACGACGTGACCAGGTACCCACCGGTATCGCTGTAGGTGGAAAAATAGGTGGAGGTACCGCCGTACTTATAAGGAGAACCCTCCCCGATCCAGCACAGCTTGCCGTCGATCAGGTAGTCGACTTGGTTGACCTGAGCTTCCGGGATACTCATGAAAGCCATCCAAGATATCCGGTGCGGGAGCACCGTTTTGCCGTCTAAGGATGACGTGACCTTGAGCGGCGCGGGCGTGGCCGAGGCCGCTGCCGCAGGAGCAGAGGCGAGCCCGGCGAGACAGATAAGTGCGACTGATAGTCGAAAGTACATGAATACTCCAATCTGTGGGCCCATAGACATCTTGATCCTCAAATCAGCGGTACGTTTTTTCGCATTTTGGGCGCTAGGGGACGAGCGGTAGTACCGACAGGGCGGTGAGGCCAGCTACATAGAGGGTGCCCACCGCCGGGTCGGTCACGATTGACTCCGGCAAATGAGCCGCCGGCAACTTGGCCGCCGCCTGGCCACAGCCGAAGCTGACCACGCCGTTGCAGATGATCCCGTGGACCACGGACACACTGGCGTCGAAAAAGTTGGCCGTATAGACGTTATGGGTCAAGGGGTCAAGGGCTATGCCGACGGCGTTGAAACCCACCGGCACCTGGGGTGCCACCTGGTCGCACCCGCTGCTAGCCGAGCCATTGCAGGTGGCCCCGTTGACGACCGCAACCGCCGCTGCGTAGCCGCCGTTAGAGAACAGGGTTACGTAGACCGTGTCAGTGGTTGGATCGACGGCAAGGCCCCAGGGCAGTGTGCCCGGGCCGGTGGCGGTAGTCGAGCTCAGCCCGAGGGGCATGAGCACGTGGGCCTGGTTGCAGCTCGTCGTATTGGCGGCGTCGCAAGTGGCGCCGTTCATCATGTATAGGCCCGGACTGGCCTCGGTGGAGTCATACGTATCGGTGGCGTAGATGGTGTTGGTCAGCTGGTTGATAGCGATGACCGGCTCGGAGTTGTCAAACGAGCCACCGGAGTCGCCGAAGCGGATTGCGCCCGGGGCCTGGTTGCAGCCGGCGGTGTCGATGGCGTTGCAGGTGGATGCGTTGAACACCGATACCAGGTCAGGCCCACTGGCGGTTTCGGTGCCGACGTACAGGGTGCCGGTGGCGACATCGACGGCCAGGGAGTCGGCGTTGCCGCCGGAGACAGTGAGCGTTTCCGACCCTGCGCAGCCGGCCTGGTCGGTGGCATTGCAGGTGTCGGCATTGACGACAGACACGCTGCTCGGGCCAGCCGAGCTGACCGAGCCGAAGTTTGCCACATAGACGGTGTGCGTCCATGGGTCGAGCGCTACCCCGCTCGGGACGCTGCCCGCCGTGAACTGCGCTGGCTTAGCGGCGCAGCCTGCCGGTGCATGGCTGTTGCAGGTCAGGGTGTCGACCATCGCCACCGCGCCGCCGGTTATGTCATAAACGGTCCCCACGGCGGGGTCGGCCGCCAGCCCATCGGCTGTGAATTTGCTCCAACCGACGGGCACGGATGTCGGGTCCTGCCGGCACCCGCTGGTGACCCCGGCGTTGCAGCTGGAGGCGTTGATGACCGAGACGTTGTTGTCGATCTCATTGGCGACGTAAAGGGTCTCGGTCTGGGGGTCGAGCACGACGCCCTCTGGACTAGCACCGGTGCGGGCCAGCGGCGGGTGCAGAGTGGCACAAGCGGCCAGGTTGGCCCCGTTGCACACGTTGGTGTCGACGGCGGCCACCGAATCGTCGAGCTGGTAGGTGACATAGACGGTGTGCAGGGGGATGTCCACGGCTAGGAACAAGGTGTTTGGCACCGAGGACGGCGGGAAGGCCGACACGCTCCCGGACGGCGTGGTGGCGCAACCCGCCAAGTCGCTCGCATTGCAGTCGGCCAGGTCGAACGCCGAAACAGTGTCGTCGTAGTTGGCGGTGTACAAAGTGTCGTTCGCTGAGTCGACCAAGCCGGCGTTGGGCCCGGTGGGGTCGCCGGTCAGGTAGCCCAACGAGCCGCAGCCCGATTGGACAACAGCGTTGCAGGTGTCGGCATCGAACACCGACCAACCGTTCAGCGCCCCGATCGTCGTCACGTAAACCGTATGGGTCGCCTGGTCGAGGTCGATGTAGTTCGGTGAGCCACCGACATCCACCGTGGGCGGCTCGGTGCTCGGGCAGCCGGCGAGGTCATTGGCGTTGCAGGTGGCGCTGTCGATCATCGAGAGCGTCGTACTAGGGCCGCCGTTCTCGTAGTTGGCGACATAAACGGTGTGGTTCGTCGGGTCGGCCAGGATGCCGATCGGCCCGAGGCCCACTGGGACCGTCGCCGGGTGCTGCGAGCAACCGGAGCTGTCGATTGCGTTACAAGTCGCCCCATTGAACACCGCTACGGTGTTGTCCCCGGTGTCGGTCACATAGACCGTGTCGGCGGCCTGGTCGATGGCGATGGTGCTCGGCGCGTTGCCGACCGTGATTGTGGGCCACGGCCCCCTACAACGCGAGATGTCGAGCGCGTTGCAGTGGCGTGTGTCGATTACCGAGACCGTGTCCCCACCCACGGCGGGGCCGTTGTCGTTGTAGCCATTGCTCACATAGACCGTGTGGGTAGCCGGGTTGATGGCCAGTAGGGAAGGGCCGTTGCCTACCGGGCTCGTGCCCACCGTGGCCGTTCCCAGCGAGCCAGCACCTGAGCCAAAGGGCCCCGGCCACTGGTACCCGGGTGCTCCGCCAGGTGCCCAAGGGACCGGGAAATGCTGGTGCGCGCTCACCACCCCAGCTGGGAGCTGTGAGGCGGCGGCGGGGATCGCGGTCGGGGCGGAAACGAGGACCAGACAACAAATGGCGACGACGCCGAACAAGCCCGCGGACTTTCTCCCAGGCGGGGCACCGGTGCGGCGAGCGGGCCGTGGGGGGCGCTCGCCGCGGGGGCGAGTTGACATGTTTTTGCAACAGGCGTCGGACATTGTCGGCTCACTCTCGTTCTTGGCGCGGACCGGGTTGGTTGGGCTCGCGCGCACGGCTGCCTCCGAGCTGTCCCGAGGAGAAGGCGGGCGCGGCGAAACCTACGACGTGGCGCTCGAAATACGCTCGCAAAATGCTCGCAGAGCAGCTGGCGGCCTAGTTCATTAGGATCGGTCCTGCCAGCACCCACCGTCTTCTGCCAGGCGTAGAGGAGGACCCCCGTGTACATCAGGCTGCTGGGCACGACCCAGGTGGCGGTCGACGGGGCCGTCCGGGCGTTGGGGGGGCCGCGGCAGAAGGCAGTGCTTGCCGACCTGGCCCTCCACGCCGGGCGCGCCGTCGTGGTGAGTGAGCTCATTGATGACCTGTGGGGTGGTTCGCCTCCGGGTTCAGCGGGCCACACCGTTGAGACCTACGTGTCCCGGCTGCGTCGGGCGCTTCACGTTGAGGGCAAGCCGGGCGTCCTTGTGACCGGTGGAGCGGGCTATCAGCTCAACATTGCGCCCGATCATGTGGATGCCCTCCATTTCGGCGAACTCGCGACGATGGGTAGGGCTGCGCTCGACCGGGGCGAGGCTCTAACCGCCGCCAGCTTCTTTTCCGCAGCGCTTGCACTATGGCGCGGAGCGGCTCTCGCCGACGTCCGGGACTCGGCGTTCGCCCCGATCGCGGCGCGCCGCCTGGAGAGCGACCGCCTGGCCGCCATCGAGTCCTTCGCAGATGCACGGCTCCTTCTCGGGCAGCACCGCGAGATCGTCTCCGATCTCGAGCGGGCAGTCGCTCTCGACCCCTACCGAGAGCGGTTCCACGGCCAGCTCATGCTCGCCCTCTACCGGTGCGGACGCCAGGCGGACGCGCTGGCAGCGTTCCAGAGAGCTCGTGCTCGGTTGGCCGGAGACCTTGGCCTCGATCCGAGCCGCGAGCTGCGCGAGCTCGAACGGGCCATCCTCGTCCAGGCGCCGGAGCTGGACCCGCCGAGGTCCGGCCACCCGCTCGCTGTCAAGGGGGTGCCAGCGGAGGGCTATGTCGCCGCCGCACAGGGACCTCGGGTCGGGGTTCCGGGCCCGGACGGCGCGGCGCGCCTACGCCGCCAGCCGGTCAAGTGGGCGGTGCTTGTGGCCGTCGCCGGTGCCCTCACAGTTGCCGCCACCGTGGTAGCGACCGTCGGGCCCAAAACGGAACCGGCCATGGCCGTAGACGTGAACATGCTCGAAGCCATCGGCGCTCGGTCCGGCGACGCTACCGACCGCGTCGTGCTCCCGGCCCAACCTGGTGCGATCGCCGTGGCGGGCGGGTCCGTGTGGGTAGCGAGCCCCAACGGTGCGGCTGTGTTGCAGGTGGGCCCCGCCCAGGCCGCTGTCATCGACCGGATCCCGTCGGGCGGCGAGCCAGGCAGCATCGTAAGTGGTGGGAGCGCGGTATTTGTGGCCAGCACCATGGGCGCCACGGTGGAAAGGATCGATCCCCACAGCGGCACCGTTACCTGGACAACCCAACTGGCCGAGACCGGCCCCGTGGCGATGGCCTATGGGGACGGAGGCTTGTGGGTGGCGGACTCAACGGACCAAGATCTGTTGGAACTCGGCCCGATGTCCGGATCGGTCCTCCGCACCTTCTCCCTCGACGTGCACCCCACTTCGATCGCCCTGGCTGGTGGTTTGATATGGGTGGCGGCTTACAGTGCGGGGACCGTGGAAGGGATTAACCCTGAGACCGGACAGGCGGTCGGCACGGTGAGCGTGGGGAACGGCCCGTCGGCCATTTGCTCCGGCGGCGGCTACTTGTGGGTCGCCAACAATCTGGACAGCACGGTTTCGGTGGTGGGCCCGGCAACCTTTACTGTGGTCAGCACCATTGCCGTAGGCAGCGGGCCGGCTGCGTTGGTGGCCAGCCAGGGCTCCATCTGGGTAGCCAACCAGTACTCGGGGACCGTCTCGCGCATTAGCCCGCAGCGTTTGGCTGTCGTCGGTGGCGTTGACGTCGGCGACAACCCCGTGGCGTTGGCTTCGGGGCTCGGTCGGCTCTGGGTGGCGGCCTCCGCCCCCGCCGGGGGTGACAGAGGCGGCACTCTTGTCCTCGTCAGCACCAACGGCTTTGCCACGGTCGACCCGGCGATGTCCTCCGCAGCGACACCCTTGAGCTTCCAACGCCTCGCGTACGACACGTTGGTCACCTTCGAGCCCGCCCCCGGCCCCGACGGCCTAAGGTTGGTGCCCGACCTCGCTCTCCAGGTCCCGGAGGCTACCGACGGGGGCCGCACGTACAGTTTCCGGCTTCGCCCCGGCATCCGTTACTCCAACGGCGTGCTGGTCGAGGCCAGCGATTTCCGGCGCGCGGTGGAACGCCTTTTCGCGCTCGGTTCTCCGGGGGCCGACTTTTACAGCGGCCTCGTCAGCGCCGGGGCCTGCGAGGCCCACCCGGACAACTGCAACCTGTCCCGGGGCGTGGTCACCAACGACAGCTCCGGCCTGGTTGTTTTCCATCTCGCCGCCCCAGATCCCGACTTTCTCGAAAAGCTCACCCCGTATGCCTACGGTGCGCCTGTCCCCCGGGGCACGCCTGATCGCGACATCGGACTGACGCCGGTCCCGGGTACGGGGCCCTACCGTATAGCCAGCGCCACAACGGGCGAAGTCGTCTTCGAGCGGAACCGGTACTTTCGCGAGTGGTCGCACGCTGCCCAGCCCGAAGGTAACCCTGATGAGATCATCTGGCGCATCCTGCCCTCTCAACGGGAGGTGGTGAACCAGATCATGCAGGGCAAGGCCGACTGGACCTGGGACTCTATCCCGCCGACGGAGCTGCACGCCCTCCAAGTCGAGGACCCGTCGCAGGTGCGTACAGACCCGGAATTTGTGGTGGAGTTCATCCCACTGAACACCCGAGTGCTGCCGTTCAACAGCCTGTTGGCCCGAAAGGCCCTCAATTACGCCATCGACCGGCGCAAGATAGTGGGGATGTACGGAGGGCCGACGGTGGCCACGCCCACTTGTCAGCCTCTCCTGCCCGGCATGCTCGGTTACCAGCGGTACTGCCCGTACACCCTGCACCCCACGCCTGACGGAGCTTGGACAGCGCCCGACCTGGCTCTAGCCAAGAGGCTCGTCGACGAGTCCGGCACAAAGGGTGACGTGGTGACCGTCTGGGGATCTCCGGACGAGGGGGCCGTCCCACCGCAAGAAGCGGCCTACATCACCCAGGTGCTCCGTTCTCTGGGCTACCGAGCGCGCCTTCACATGATCTCGATCGGATTGATCAGCCAGCCCATGTGGGCAAAGTTCCAGGTTTCGGTCGACGGCGACTGGTCCCCCTACTATCCCGCCCCCTCTGGCTTGTTACCGCCGTTTTTCGCTTGCAACGGCGGTAACGCCAATCATTACTATTGCAACCCGGCCATCGACCGAGAGATGACCGAGGCAACGCTGCTCCAACTTCAAAGCCCTGCGCAAGCCGCCGTCATGTGGGCCGAGGTCGACCACCAGCTCACCGACCAAGCGGAGTGGGTGGCGACCGTCGACCTCGATGAAGTGGACATAATCTCCAGTGCTCTACAGAACTACGAGTTCAACCCGGTCAACGGTTTTGTCGCCGACCAGGCTGTCGTTCGCGGCTGAACGAAGGTCCGTCGGCGCCACCCTTGACCTGCGTCTTTCTGGTCGGGGAGATGAGACTCGAACTCACGGCCTCCTGCTCCCAAAGCAGGTGCGCTACCAACTGCGCTACTCCCCGGCGGCCCAGGCGCAAGCACCTGAGGTCGAATGCTACCGCAGCGGAGGCAGTGGCCCCGCCGGCCGAAGCCTTAGGGGGTGTCGGCTGAGACTGCTCGCTGTACCTCGCGGAAACGCTTGACAAGCCCTTCGAGCAGTCCCCACGCCACGTCGGGGTGAGCCTTCAAGAACGGCCTGAACTCCCACTGGGTGAACACGAGGCACCGCAACTTGGTAGCTGCCACGACGTCTGCCGAGCGGGGCGCCCGGTCGATCATCGACATCTCACCGAAGTACTCGCCCGGACCGAGGCGCTTGCGATGCTGGCCGTTCACCAGGACATCCGCCTCGCCTGAGACAACGACAAAGAACATGGCTCCGAGTTCGTCCTGGGAGGCGAGCTGGGTGCCTGCCTCATAAGTCATGTCGTTGGCGCTCTGCGACAGTGAGCGGAGGTCCTTTTTGGGAAGGCCGGAGAAGAGCGGGATTGTGCTGAGCAGGTCGCTCTGATCAGGCATGGTGTGAGCGTAGAGCAGACCCCGCCCCGGCACCAACGCGAGGTAGGCTCCCCATCTCATATGAAAGCCCAAGTCGCCCCGCTGGAGGGTAACAAGGTCAAGGTCTCCATCGAGGTGGAGGAGACCGAGGTCGATCAGGCAATCGACCAGACCTTCGAAAAGTTTGCCAAAGACCTGCGTGTGCCGGGTTTCCGGCCTGGGAAGGCTCCTCGCCGGATCCTCGAAGCGAGGATCGGCCGACCGGCGGCACGCCTCGAAGCGCTCGACCAGAACATCCCTGTCTGGTACGACCAAGCCGTGAACAACAAGGGCGTCGACGTCATAAGCGACCCCTCGATAGAGGTCACCTCCGGCCAGGAGGAAGGGCCGGTGGCCTTCGACGCCGTGGTGGAGGTCAGGCCGCAGCTGAAATTGGAGGGCTACGAGGGACTGAAGGTAACGGTCCCGAACCCTCTCGTGACAGAACAGGACATCCAGGCTCAGGTCGACCGTTTGCGGGGCAACTTCGCCGAACTGGCCGTCGTCGAGCGGGAAGCAGCTCCCGGCGACAGCGTGGTCATCGACATGAGCGCCACCAAAGACGGCGAGCCGTTCCCGGGGATGTCCTACACGGACTATTCGGTGGAGCTCGGCGCCGGCAACGACCTGCCCGAGCTCGACGAGCACCTGCCGGGGACCAAAGCCGGCGGGACGGCCAGCTTCGAGGCGGCGCTCGGCGATGAAAAGGTCCAGGTGGAGGTGGTCGTCAAAGAGGTCCAGGAGAAGATCCTGCCGGAGGTCACCGACGAATGGGCCTCCGAGGCGTCCGAGTTCTCCACGGTTGCCGAGCTCCGCGAGGACATAGAAAACCGCCTCTCGGAGATGAAGCGAGCCCAGGCCGCGCTAACGCTGCGCAATGCCACGCTCGAGGCGCTGGCAGGCCTCGTGGACGAGGAGCCCCCGGCGGTCCTCGTTGACGTCGAGGTCCGCCGCAACGCCGAGGATCTCGGCCGCCGCCTCGACGCCCAGGGCGTCCCGCTGCAGCGCTACCTGGATGCGCTCGGCCGCACCCTTGAAGAACTGATAGCCCAGCTCCGTGAGCAGGCGGTCCCCGCCGTCAAGGTCGACCTGGCGCTGCGAGCGGTGGCCAAGGCCGCCGGGATCGAGCCTTCTGAGTCCGAGCTCGACCAGTTCATGGACCGCCTCGCCGTACAGGCAGGGATCAACCCGAGGGCTTTCCGGGAACAGGTCGAACGCACAGGGCGGCGTCTCGCGGTACGCTCGAGATCTAAAGAAGAGCAAGGCTTTCGACTGGGTAGTCGAGCATGCCGAGGTAACCGACGATGAGGGGAACGCTGTGGACCAGGCACTGCTGAAACGCGATAACCAGGAAGCCGACGATCTGGTTGCTGCGGCGGCCCTCGCTGAAACCCCTACGCGAAGTCGATGAAGGCCCCTCGCCCGCCCATGCTGCCCACGCCGGACATGCACATGCGCACGTAGCGAAGCGCCGAGGCCGTCGCCGCGGGGGCAACAGGTGAGAGTCATGAGCCAGTACCACGTCCCCGGCATCTTCGAGCAGACCAACCGGGGTGAGCGTGGTTACGACCTGTTCAGCCGGATGCTCGAGGAGAACATCATCTTCTTGGGGACCCCGATCGACGACTACGTAGCCAACGCCGTGTGCGCCCAGCTGCTCTACCTCGAGTACAAGAACCCGGACAAGGACATCAGCATCTACCTCAACTCGCCTGGCGGCGACATAACGGCGCTGTTCGCGGTGTACGACACGATGAAGTTCGTCCGCAACGACATCTCGACGTTCTGCTACGGCCAGGCTGCCTCAGCGGCGGCGGTGATCCTCGCCGGCGGCACCAAGGGCAAGCGCTACGCCCTGCCCCACGCCAGGATCCTGCTCCACCAGCCCTACGGCGGGGCGGCAGGTCAGGCGGCAGACATCGAGATCCAGGCCAAGGAGATCATCCGGATGCGGGACCTGCTCAACGAGATGATCGCCCTGGACACGGGCCAGACCGCCGAGAAGGTGGCCTCGGACACGGACCGGGACTTCATTATGAGCGCGCCGGAAGCTCAAGAGTACGGCATCATTGACGAAGTGATAACGACCCGCGAGCTTGCCGGTGTGCCCATGGCCGCCGGCGTAGCCTGAGAGCACGGAAGGAGCAGGCATGGCAAAGTTCGGCGAATCGAGCGAGCTTGTCAAGTGCTCTTTTTGTGGCAAATCACAAAAGCAGGTCAAAAAGCTCATCGCCGGACCTGGCGTGTACATCTGCGACGAGTGCATCGATCTCTGTAACGACATCATCGAGGAGGAGCTTTCGGAGCCGACCGAGGTCCGCTTCGACGAGCTCCCCAAGCCGACGGAGATTTTCAACTTCCTGAACGACTACGTGATCGGCCAGGAGCGCGCCAAGAAGATCCTCTCGGTGGCGGTCTACAACCATTACAAGCGGGTGCAGGCTGGCGGCTACGCCGATGGCGACGTCGAGCTGCAGAAGTCCAATATCCTGCTGCTCGGCCCGACAGGCTGCGGGAAGACCTTCCTGGCCCAGACGCTGGCAAAGATGCTGAACGTCCCGTTCGCCATTGCCGACGCGACGGCGCTCACCGAGGCGGGGTACGTGGGCGAAGATGTCGAGAACATCCTGCTGAAGCTCATCCAGGCGGCTGATTACGACATCAAGAAGGCTGAGACCGGCATCATCTACATCGACGAGATCGACAAGATCGCCCGCAAGAGCGAGAACCCGTCGATCACGCGCGACGTTTCGGGTGAAGGCGTCCAGCAGGCGCTGCTCAAGATCCTTGAAGGGACAACGGCTTCCGTGCCCCCCCAGGGCGGGCGCAAGCACCCCCATCAGGAGTTCATCCAGATCGACACGACCAACGTCCTTTTCATCTGCGGCGGCGCTTTCGCAGGGTTGGACAGGATCGTGCAGAGCCGCCTTGGCAAGCAGGGCATCGGTTTTCGCGCTCGAGATCCGCCGGGCCCACGAGGGCAGCGAAGACGAGCTGCTTTCTCACGTGCTCCCAGAAGACCTGTTGAAGTTCGGGCTGATCCCCGAGTTCGTCGGCCGTTTGCCCGTCATCGGGACGGTTTCGACCCTCGACAAGCAGGCCCTCATCCGGATCCTCACCGAGCCGAAGAACGCTCTGCTCAAGCAGTACCGCAAGGTTTTCGAACTGGACGGCGTCGAGCTCGAGTTCAGCTCCGACGCCCTGGAGGCCGTCGCCGAGCAAGCCATGCTGCGCGGCACGGGTGCTCGCGGGCTGCGGGCCATCCTCGAAGAAGTCCTCCTCGAGGTCATGTACGACCTGCCGAGCCGTTCTGATATCGGCAGGTGCCTCATCGACCGTTCGGTAGTGCTGGAGCGGGTAAACCCGACTCTTGTGCCCCGCACCGAAGTCGTCCACAAAGAGCCGAGGGCTCGCCGCGCTGCCAGCTAGAGCGCCAAGCTGAGCATCGGCAGCTGCCAGTCGTTGCTCTACAGCTGGAACTGCCGCCGCAACCTTCGTTAGAGTTGGCCGGAAATGAACCTCGGTGACGCTCTCGCGTGGCTCGACCGCCATCAAAATCTCGAGCGCATTCTGGCCGATTCGCGCCTGCAGGCCCCCGAGCCCGAGCGCATGCGGCGCCTTGCCCACGTCATGGGGGACCCGCAGGCATCCCAGCCCGTAATTCACCTGACTGGTACCAATGGAAAAACGTCAGCGGCACGTGCCGTGTCCCAGCTGCTCATTTCCAAAGGGCTGAACGTCGGTACTTTCATTAGCCCCCACCTGCAACGCTTGAACGAGCGCATTATGGTCGGCCTCCAGCCGATTAGCGACGCGGATCTCGCCGAAGTTCTCACCGATTTGGCCGGTCTGGAGGACCTCCTCGGCGACGAGATGCGGCCGACCTGGTTCGAGCTGCTCACCGCCGCCGCTTTCCGGTATTTCGCCGATCGCCCGGTTGACGTCGCGGTCGTCGAGGTCGGCATGGGCGGGCGCTGGGACGCCACCAACATCGCCGACGGGACCGTCTCCATCGTCACCAACGTCGCCCTCGACCACACCGAGCTGCTCGGGCCCACCAGGGAGCACATCGCCCGGGAAAAGGCCGGCATCGTCAAAGCCGGGCACGACCCTGGTGCTCGGCGAGACCGATCCCGAGCTCTACGACATCTTCGCCGCAGAGCGCCCCGAGGCTCTCTGGCTGGCAGGGCGGGATTTCGCCGTCGAGTCGGCCGAGCTGGCGGAGGGGGGCAGGTCCCTCGACCTGCGCACTCCCGAGGGCCACTACGACGAGGTCTACCTGCCCCTCCACGGTCGCCACCAGGCGGACAACTTCGTGGCTGCGCTGGCGGGGGCCGAGGCGTTCTTCGGCAAGCCCCTCGAGCAGGCGTTGGTGGTCAAGGCCGCGGCAGCCGTCACCTCGCCCGGCCGGCTCGAGGTCGTCCGTCAGAGCCCGCTCGTCGTGTTGGACGGGGCCAAGAACGTCGCAGGCGCCGAGAGCTCGGCCATCGCCGTCAACGATGAGTTCGCCGGCGGGCGCTCCCGGGTCATGGTGGTCGGGATGCTGAGGGGAAAGGATGCCGTGGAGATGCTCTCGGCGCTTGACGTGGCGAAGTCACGGCTGGTGGTCACCTGCCCTCCACCGTCGCCTCGCGCCCAGCCGGCCGAAGAGGTTGCCGAGGCGGCGCGCTCGCTCGGGTGCCGGGCTATAGCGACTGCGTCGGTGGCCGAGGCGCTCGAGGTGGCCCTCGCCGAGGCAGAGCCGGAGGAGCTCGTGCTCGTGACCGGGTCGCTCTACGTCGTCGGGGCTGCCCGCACCGTGCTGCTGGGCGAGCCCGGCCTGGCGCCGAGCACCCCGTTCACCTGAGCTGGTCCAACCAGCTGCGACCGGGGCCGGGCCGCTCCGCGATGTGCGTTGCCTACCTAGTGCCATGACAGGCACGTTGCCTGGAGGTAGCGCTAGTAGGAAACCGTCCCAGAACCCGTCACCATCATCGCCTGAGCAACCGGCTAGGCGCTGTTCGAGTTGTTGCACTGGCCCGCGTGCTTACCGCTCCCGTACTTCGGCCCGACATAAGCCAACGAAAACGTAAGGACGAAGCCGCCCGTGATGCCCGCGTACGCTCCCGTGCCCGAGCCAGCCACGATGGGCACCGAGGCCGTCGCGCTCAGGTTGCCCGAGCAGGTCCTGGCGGTTGAGCTGGAAAGTGTTGAACGCGCTCTCGATCTTGTTGTCGAGCCTTACGACGCTGACCCTGAACGTGCCTTGGACGAGGGCCAAGAGGACCTCGGTGTTGTTCGACGGGTCAGGAGTGCCGTTGGCGTCGATCGAGTCCGCCGAGCCATTGTCACCGATTGCCCCGGTCAGCACAATGGTGCTTGCGACGCCCGAACTGTCGCCGTAGACAAAGACATGTACTGCGCCGTTCGTTACCGTACTTGCGCTCGCTGCCATGGTGCCCCCAGATGTCAATAAAGCGCCGGCAAGGGCGGCGATGGTCAAGGCGGACAGGGCTCGTTTCATATATGGACCTCCTAGGTCGAGAGTGTCGAGCAGTTACCAGACGGTGGTTGGTGGAGCCTTTTAGTGGTAGGACTTCGGGGACCATGGCCTGCTGCCCGCCGCGATCACGGACGATCTCGGCTGTCTTCGCAACAGTCTGACCCTGTTGCTGGCCTCGACAAAGGGGGCCAGCCGGTGTGCCCGGAGTCGTGCCAGCACCAAATTGTCCCCTTCTGGTGGCCGTCGGGTACCTCGGGTTGCAAAACGGTTGCAAGAGTCCTCGGGCGCCCCGATCCCGCTGGCGGCGCAGTCCGCTCACCAGGGAGTTCGCGCTCAGCGACTGGCCCGCAGGCTCGAACGCCGCTATCCTCGCTCCCTTGTGGGAACCGAACAGCTCGAAGGCACCCTGGTCATCTGCAAGCCTGACGCCGTCGAAAGAGGGCTCGTTGGCGAGATAATCGGGCGGCTGGAGCGCCGTGGCCTGCGCCTGGCGCGTGCCGAGCTCCGCCACCTCGACAAGGAAACCGCTGGTCGCCACTACGGCGAGCACGTGGGGAAGCCCTTTTACGAGAGCCTCATCGAGCACATCACGCGAAGCCCGGTGCTGCTCGCGGTGGTCGAGGGGCCCGTCGGTACGTGGCAGGTGGTGCGCAACACGATGGGTGCCACCAACCCCGCCCAGGCCCAGCCCGGGACCATCCGAGGCGACCTTGCGCTGTCCATGACGGAGAACTTGATCCATGGCAGCGACAGCGCGGAGTCGGCGCGCCGAGAGATCGAACTGTTCTTCGGGAGCCAGCCCTAGGGTCTTGGCGAGCGTGCCTCAGCCGCGAGCTTTGGCACGATCGCAGCTGGTGCGTTAGCCTTGAGCCTCAACGGAGGCTTAGAAAACGGTGCGCGACAGAATGTTCTCTTCCTTCAGGCGAGGCCTTGCAGTTGACCTCGGTACGGCAAACACCCTTGTTTACCTGCAAGGGCACGGGATCGTCCTAAACGAGCCCTCCGTTGTCGCGATCGATATCCGGGACGGCAAGCCCCTGGCCGTGGGCCTGGAAGCAAAGCGGATGATCGGCCGCACCCCGGCTCACATCCAGGCGGTCCGGCCGTTGCGGGACGGCGTGATCGCCAACTTCGAGATCTGCGAAAAGATGCTCGCCTACTTCATCAGGCGCGTGCACCCGAGCCGGCTCTCCAAGCCCGACATGGTCATATGCGTGCCTTCGGGGGTGACCGGCGTCGAAAAGCGAGCCGTCATGGACGCGGCCGAGGCTGCCGGTGCCCGCCAGGCGTGGATCATCGAGGAACCAATGGCCGCTGCCATCGGCGCCGGCCTGCCCGTCCACGAGCCGACTGGCAACATGGTCGTCGACATCGGCGGCGGGACGACGGAGGTCGCCGTGATCTCGATGGGTGGCATCGTCACGAGCCAGTCCGTGCGGATCGCCGGGGACGAGCTGGACGAAGCGATCATCGCGTTCATCAAGAAGGAGTACAGCCTGGCGTTGGGCGAGCGCACCGCCGAAGAGATCAAGATCGCTCTCGGCTCGGCGTGCCCTCTCCAGGACGAGGTGAGCGCCGAGATCCGTGGGCCGTGACCTGATCACCGGGCTTCCCAAGACGATCGTTACGACGACCGAAGAGATCCGTGAAGCGATTGAAGAACCGGTGCAGGCGATCGTCGATGCCGTGAAGATGACCCTCGACAAGACACCCCCCGAGCTGGCCGCCGACATCATGGAACAAGGGATCGTGCTCACCGGCGGCGGGGCGCTCCTGCACGGCATGGACGCCCGGCTTGCCGCCGAGACCGGCATGCCGATCGTGATAGCCGACAACCCGTTGCAGTCGGTGGCCTTCGGGAGCGGGCAATGCCTCGAACAGCTCGGTGTCCTTTCTGACGTGCTCATGACAAGTTCCCGATAGGGGGTCGCAGCAGTGGCTGCCCCTCGGCGCCCGCGAGGCCGGTTCTTATTGCTCGTGCTGGTGCTGCTAGGTGTCACGTTCGTAACCCTGTCTGACCGCAGCGGCAACCACGGGGTATTTGCAAAAGCCCGTTCTTACGCCAACGATGTGGCGAACCCGTTCCAATCGGCTGTGCATTCGGCCTTGGAACCTGTTGGGAATTTCTTGTACGGGGCTGCGCATTACGGTTCTTTGCAAAAAGAAAACGAGCTGTTACGCCAGGAATTGGCCAACGACCAGACAGCGGCGGTGCAAGCGCTTAGCGAGCAAGCGCAGTCCGAGCAGGTGATCGCGCAGGAACATCTCGACTACCTGGCGGGTATACCGAGCGTGGCGGCACAAGTTATCGATATCGGGAGCGCCAATTTCGAACAGTCGATCGAGATCAATCGCGGCGCCGGCGACGGTGTGGTCGTCGGCCAGCCCGTCGTCTCGGGCGGTGGCCTGATAGGCAAAGTGATCTCGGTGTCAACGAACCTGGCAACGGTGGACCTGATCGACGACCCGAGCTTCACCGTGGGCGTGCGCGTCGTTCGCACCGGTGTGGTCGGCGCAGCCGGAGGCCTCGGCCAGGGGAACCCGCTCGAAATTGATGACGTCAACGTCGGCGCCGGCGTAAAACGAGGGGATGCGCTCGTCACGAGCGGCCTGCAGGTCGAGTACTTCCCCCCCGGCATCCCGGTCGGCACCGTCTCGTCGGTCAGCTCTCCGCCGGGCGGCCTCCAGCTCGAGATATCGGCCAACCCGTACGCCAACCTCGTCAACCTCCAGTTCGTGAGAGTTCTGCTTTGGTCGCCACAGACCGGCTGACCGGCGCTGCGCTGGCCAGGGTGGCCGTCAAGGTCTGCGCCGTCCTGCTGGTGGGCATCCTTGTCCAGACCTGTTTCGGCAACGACTTGCGGGTTGACGATGTCGCCCCCGACTTCATGCTGCTCCTCGCTGTGTGCGCGGGCTTCGTCGGCGGGCCGGACGAAGGTGCCCTCGTCGGGTTCGTTGCGGGGCTGATAAGCGACCTTTTCCTGCAGAACACCCCCGTCGGGCTGATGGCGTTGGCTGCTTGCCTGGCCGGCTACGTCGTCGGCTGGGCGAGGGCGAACTTCCTGCGCCCGCACCCGGCAATCGTCCCGATCGTCGCCGCCGCGGGAACGGCGCTCGGGGTGCTGCTGTTCGTAGCCATCGGCTACGTCGTCGGCCAAGCGCAGCTCGTGGCCGCGGGGGAGAAATGGGTAGCCGAGGTGGCCTTCATCGAAGCCTGCTACGCAGCGGTCTTCGCGCTGCCGGCGGCGATGCTGATGGGTTGGGCACTGAGAGGGCCGAGCGCGCCCCCGTCGTCCCTCCCGCCACCGATGAGGGGCGGCTTCTCACAGCTTTCCACCCGGCGCCGCCCCAGCGCGCGCAGCCGACGCCGCCGGCGCGTCCAGGCCCGGGTACGGTGACCTGGTGAGCCAGACGGGGAGCGCGGCTGGTAGCGAAACGAGCTCGCTGCGGATCAGGGCGACCGCAGTACTGGTCGTCATCGTCTGCCTGTTCGCCACGCTGCTCGGGCGCCTCTGGTACCTGCAGGGCGTGGAAGCCACGACGCTGCCGGCCTTGGCGGTCGAGGGCCAGGGGATCCGGACGGTTTACATCCAGGCACCTCGCGGCGAGATATTCGACCGCGACGGAGTGCTGCTCGCCGGCGACAAGATCGAACAGGTCGTGACGGTCGAACGCGATCAGGCGCTCGCCCACCCCGGGCTCGTGGACGCGCTCTCGGCCCTCCTCGGCCAACCTGCCGCGACCGTGCAGGCCGCCATTGACAACGTCCAGTACAGCCCCTACCAACCGGTCCCGTTGCCGTGGGCGGTAGGGGAATCGGTCGTGCTGGCCGTAGACGAGAACCAGGACCTCTTGCCCGGCGTGAGCGTCCAGGCCGAGCCGGTGCGTTATTACCCGTACGGCGCGGAGACCGCCAACATCGTCGGCTATGTCAGCCAGATCACCGGCTCGGAGTACACGGAGGACAAGCGCCAAAAATGCGGGGCGGGCGTACCGTGCTACCAGCCCGGCTCCCAGGTCGGCCAAGCGGGCGTGGAAGCGACTTACGAGAAGTACCTCCGCGGTACGCCCGGGGTGGAGGAGCTCCAGGTCGATTCCCAGGGCAACGTGCTCGGCCGCTTGAGCTACACGCCCCCGGTCCCAGGCGACAACCTGGTCCTTGCGCTGTCGCTCACCGACCAGGAGGCTGCGGTGCAGGCGCTCTCCCAGTACCTCGCCAAGGCGAGGGCGACGCCCGACCAAGCCACCAATAACACGCACGATTTCCGGGCGCCGGCGGCTTCCATGGTCGCCCTTGACCCCCGCAACGGCCAGGTCCTGGCGCTCGCCACCAATCCCGATTACAACCCGTCGGACTTCCTCGGCGGCGGCATCAGCAGCGCCCAATGGGCGTACTACCAAAACCCAGCGAACAATTTCCCGACGATCGACCGGGCAGTTTCGACTCCTTACGCCCCGGGTTCGACCTGGAAGCTGATCACCGCCACCGCCATGCTCCGCGACGGACTGCGCACCCCGGCCACCTACTACGACGACCTCGGCAATTACAAGATCGGCGGGCAGACTTTTGCGGACAACGACAACACCGCACTCGGGTACGTCGACCTGCAAAGCGCTCTTGCCCAATCGAGCGACACATATTTCTACAGCGTCGGCGGCGCGTTCTATGAGGATTACGACGCCGGCCGTCAGGTCAAGGGCCTCGACCCGCTCCAAAGCGTCGCCTCCCAGTACGGCCTCGGCCACTACAGCGGCATCGCCCTGCCGGCCGAGTCACCAGGGCTCGTCCCCGACGCCCAGGTGGTTGCAAAAGAGCACGCCCAATACCCCAAGGACTACCCCGACGGCGTGTGGGAGCCGGGGGACGAGGTGCAGGAGGCGATCGGCGAAGGCCAGGACGAGGTGACGCCCCTCCAGCTCGCCAACGCCTACGCTGCCTTCGCCAACGGCGGCACCTTGTACGTACCTCAGATGGCGCTGGCCGTGGAGGCGCCCGGGACAGGCAACAGGGCGAACGGGAAGATCCTCGTCCGCTTCTTCCCGCAGGTGAAAAACCGGGTCCCGATGCCTTCCGCCTACGACCAGGCAGCGATCCTCCAGGGCCTCGAAGGTGTCGTCTCCGAACCGCTTGGGACCGCTTACGCCGCCTTCCAGAACTTCCCGCTCGCCGAGTACCCGGTGGCCGGCAAGACCGGGACCGCCCAGGTGAGCGGCGAGTTCTGCCCCTACACGGACTGCGGGCCCAACCAGGTGCCGTGGCCGGAGTACAAGCAGGACACCTCGGTGTTCGCCAGTTTTGCCCCTGCCGACAGCCCCCGTTTCGTCGTGGACGCCGTCTTCGAGCAGTCGGGCTACGGCGCCGCTGTCGCCGCCCCCGCCGTGGCACAGGTGTACAAGACCCTGTTCGGGCTGAACAAGCCGGTCGTGTGCGGCCCCAGCGACGCCACCACGACGTCGTCCACGACCCTCGTCCCCTGCACCACCACGACCACCGCCGCGACGACCACGACAGTTTCTCCTGCGACCACCGCTCCCACCACCACGAGCACCGCCCCTGCGACCACGAGCACCGCCCGCACGACGACCACGAGCACCAACCCGGCCGGGGCAGCGGGCTGATGGCGTTCACCACTTTGCCGAACGCCGGCCCGAACACCGCCCTTGACGGTCCCGCGCCGGCCGGCCACCGCTCCGGCGTGGCACCACCTGGACGTGCTGCTGATCGCAGCAGCGGTGGCCATCACGGCCATCGGGGTGCTCATGGTCTATTCGACGACGCGCATCCCCCTCGGGGTCGCAGGCGACAACCCGGAATCGCAGATGAAAAAGCAGCTCGTCTTCGCCCTGGTCGGGGGCGCTGCGTTCATTGCCACCGTGTTCTTCGACTACAGGCGTTACCTCTCCTGGGCACCCGTCTTGTACGTCGGGAGCCTCCTGCTCCTCCTGGCGACGATCGCGATAGGGCGGTCGACCTCGGGCGCCACGTCGTGGATCCAGGTCGGCAGCATCCAGGTCGAGCCCTCCGAGATAGTCAAGGTGAGCCTGATCCTGTCCCTCGCCGCGCTCCTGGCGAGCCGCAAGGGAGACCTGTCGGGGCGGGTCCTCGTCGTCGTGCTGGCCCTTGCGGTGCTCCCGTTCGCTCTCATCTACAAGCAGGACGCCCTGGGCAGTGCCATGGTGCTCGCCGTCGTGATGATCGGGATGCTCCTGATGGGCGGCACCAAAGGCAGGCACATGATCGTCCTCGCCCTTTTGGCGGCGATCGCCATAGGCGGGATCCTCCAGCTCGGGGTGCTCAAGCAGTACCAAAAGGACCGGCTCCTCACCTTCTTGGTGGCGCCCAGCGGGGTCGGCACCTCGAGCAGCTCTACCAGCCCTTACGCGGAGAACATCGAGTACCAGCTGGGTGAGTCGAAGGCGGCGATCGCAGACGGCGGCTTGGGGGGAAAGGGCCTGTTCAAAGGGACAGAGACCAACTTGTCCTACGTGCCCAACCAGTCGACCGACTTCATCTTCACCGCCGTGGCGGAGCAGTTCGGCTTCGCCGGGTCGGCGCTCCTGCTGGCCCTGTTCGTGCTTATGATCTGGCGCTCCTGGCGAGCGGCCGTCCTCTCGCGCGATCTCGCCGGGACCCTTATCTGCGCGGGGGTGCTCAGCATGCTCACGTTCCAGGTCTTCGAGAACATCGGAATGACGATGGGCATCATGCCCGTCGCCGGCATCACCCTGCCGTTCATGAGCGCCGGCGGCTCCTCGATGGTCATCGACTGGATAGCGATCGGGCTGGTCGTGAACGTATCGATGCGCCGTCTCAGCTAAGGCTTAGCCTCGAATTAACCCTCCCTTAGCAAGTCCGTCAGTTTCGGGGCGCTTGGTCGCTAGACTTCCTTACTCAGATGACCTCGTTCGGGACCGCCAGGCCAACTGCGTTGGCGAGCGCACCAGCGCTCGGAGCGATCAGATGAACTGGCTGTGGTCCCGCCTCTGTAGGTTTGCCAGAGGACGAGAGACACGAGGCGCCGTCTTGGCTAGCGGTGCGGGGGCGCCGGCGCGGTCGGCCCCAAGCGGCGAAGTCCAGGTAAGCGCAGCCCAGCCGGTGCTTTCGCCCGGCGCAGGAGCGGTCAAAGGCGTGAACCCGCAGGTTTATTCGATGATGGCGCGCGACGGCGCGCGGCATGGGCCTCAGAAACCCAGCCGGGGACGTCACCTGACGTCTTGGTCGCGACGTGCGCAAGGCACGCTGCCCAGCGTGCCTGCTTGGAAGGGAAATCCTAAATGTCGGACCCACTGCTTGGCGAAGCAGGTAACGCCAACCCTGAGCCGGCCGCCCTGGGCGGCACCGGCGGGGACGAATTTACTAACCTCGACGGGACGGCTGGCTCCGTAGCAAAGGCCCCCCGGCGGCGCCGGCGGGGATCGCGGGGCGGTCGGAGCCGGCACGGTGCCGGAGTGCTGCTCGCCTCCTCGTCGGACGACGAAGGGCTGGAAGAGGAAACGGAGCCGCCCCGTGCGGCGCCCGCGGCGGCACTGCTTGAAATCGACGAGCAGCCGCCTGCCGCACCGGTCGCCAAACCCAAGATCGGCGACACCCGCCCCGGTTCACCGCCGGCCCCCAAGCGCCGGGTGCGCAAGGACGCTGGCACCGGCCCCGCAAAGGTGCTCGCCAAGGATGCTGGTGCCGACGGCCTCGATGACGGTGATGACGCAGGAGGGGCGGGCGGGGCGGCTCGCCGGCCGCGCCGCCGCAAGCCCCTGCCGGGTGCCCCCGGGCCCGGTTCGGGCGGTCCGGTGGAGGCCGAACGAGCCGGCGGTGCCGAGCTCGCCGCGCCCGCCGCGAAGGCTCGCCCGGCGCCCAGGAGCAGGGGGGGTGCAGCCGCTGTCGCAGCGGCCGCACCCGACCGGTCGGGTGCGGCGAGGCGGGCAAGCGGCGACAGGACCAGTGCTGCGGACAAGGCCAGCCTGGAACGCCGCAACCGGCCGCTCGGGCGCTACCTCATGGCGGTCCACGTAGGCCCGACCGCAACCCAGATAGCCGTCCTCGAGGGCCGCACGCTTATCGAGCATTACGTTTCGCGCCCCGCCGACGACGCCACACAGATCGACGGCAACATCTACCTGGGCCGTGTGCAGAACGTGCTGCCCGGTATGGAAGCAGCCTTTGTCGATATCGGCACTCCGAAGAACGCCGTGCTGTACCGGGGAGACCTCCACTACGACGCTGACGAGGTCGACCCGCCCACCTCCGACGACGACGGCAAGCCGACCCGGGGCCGCCTCGGGGGGGCGGCACGAGACGCCCGGATCGAACAGCTGCTACGTACGGGCCAGAGCATCATCTGCCAGGTCACCAAGAACCCGATCGGCACCAAGGGGGCACGTCTCACCCAGGAGGTCTCCTTGCCTGGGCGCTTCGTCGTGCTCATCCCCGACAGCGACACCTACGGCATCTCGAAGCGCCTCGGGGACGACGAGCGGCGCCGCCTGCGCAAGATCCTGGACGACATCCGCCCCGCCGGCCATGGCCTCATCGTGCGCACCGCGGCCGAGGGTGCCAGCGCGGACGAACTAGGCCGTGACGTCGGCCGGTTGATGCGCCAGTGGGAGAGCGTCCAGCAGATCGCCAAGACTTCGAGAGCGCCGCAACTGCTCTACCGCGAACCGGACCTCGCAGTGCGCGTGATCCGGGAGGAGTTCAACCGCGACTACCGGGGCGTCGTGATCGACGACGAGCGGCTTTACGACCAGGTGAAGGAGTACGTCACCAGCATCACGCCCGAGCTCGCCGACCGCGTCGAGCTGGTCGACCCGACCGACGAGGCCTTGCCGCTGTTCGAGCGGTTCAGGGTGCACGAGCAGGTCCACAAGGCTCTCGACCGCAAGGTCTGGTTGCCTTCAGGCGGGTCCATCATCATCGAGCGCACCGAGGCGCTCACAGTTATCGACGTGAACACGGGCAAAAACGTGGGCACTTCGAACCTCGAAGAGACGGTGTTCCGCAACAACCTTGAAGCGGCCGAAGAAATAGCCCGCCAGCTCCGCCTGCGCGACATCGGCGGGATAATCGTGATCGACTTCATCGACATGGAGATCATGGCGAACCGTGCGGAGGTTATCCGCACCTTCCGTGAGGCTCTCGCAAGGGACAAGACCCGCTCGCAGGTCTTCGACATTTCCGAGCTGGGCCTGGTCGAAATGACCCGCAAGCGTATTTCCGAGGGCCTGGTCGAGTCCTACTCGGAAACCTGCCCGACCTGCGGCGGCCGGGGCATCATCTTCGACGAATCCCTGTTGTAGCCCGGAGCGTCTTTGGGGTAGGGCTAGCTGGCCCGGGCAGGCACGCGCCGCTCGCCGTGGCCGGTATAAATCTGCGTCGGCCTGCCGATGCGGTTGGCCGGTGAGCTCGTGAGCTCGAGCCAGTGGGCGACCCAGCCGGCGGTGCGCCCGGCGACGAAGAGGGGCGTGAACATCTCGTCGGGGAAGCCGATCGCCCGGTAGATGATCCCGGAATAGAAGTCGACGTTCGGGTAAAGGCGCCTGGAAATGAAGAAATCGTCAGCCAGCGCCACTTCTTCGAGGCGCAACGCGATGTCCAGCAGGGGGTCGTTCGAGGCACGTTTTTCCACGAGATCCAGCGCTATCTGGCGGATCACCTTGGCCCTCGCGTCAGTCGTCTTGTAAACGCGGTGGCCGAACCCCATGAGGCGGAACGAGTCGTTGCGGTCCTTGGCCTTGTCGACGAAATGGCTGAGGGGTTGGCCGGAGTCCTTTATTTCCTGGAGCATCTTTATGACTTCCTGGTTGGCCCCTCCATGGAGCGGCCCCCACAGGGCGTTTATGGCAGCGGACACGCCTGCATAAAAGCCGGCTCCCGAGGATGCCACCATGCGCAGAGTGGCCGTCGAGCAATTGAGCTCATGGTCTGCGTGCAGGATAAGCAGCGTGTTGAGCGCCCTTGCTGTCGCATTGTCCGGCAGGTGGTCGCTCCCGGGGATGGCGAAACAGAGCTGGAGCAGGTCCTCGGCGTAATCGAGCGACCGGTTGCTCTTGCCCCGGGGAAGGCCGCGCAGCGTCGAGAGGGCATAACCGGTGAATATCGGCATCGCCGACAGGAGCCGTACCCCTGCCTGCTCTACGAGGGCGCGGTTGTCGGACTTGGGGCCGTCGTCAGAGTACGCGGAGAGCGCCTCGGTGGCGATCGCCAACATGGCCATCGGGTGCATCGATTGCGGGAACGAGTCGAAAAGCCGCTCGATACCGACGTGCAGGACGAGCTTGGGGTCCCGCACCCTTGCGACGAACTCCTCCGACGCCTGCGCGGCTGGGCAGCTCGCCGTAGATGAGCAGGTAAGCGATGTCCAGGAAGGAGAACGACGTAGCGAGCTGTTCCACGGGGTAGCCCCGGTAGAAGAGGCGCCCGGCTTCCCCGTCGACGAAAGTGATCGCCGAGTGGTAGGCGGCCGTGTCCGCATAACCCGGGTCGAACACGGCGAGGCCGTGCTGGGAAAGGCTGGAAACGTCGAGGGCGGTGCGGCCGAGCGTCGGTTCCTCCGCCGGTAGTTCGATCTCCGCGCCATCAAAGGTCAAGGTCGCGGGCCCTCTGGCCGCTTCAGCGCTGGGCATCGGAAGTGCCTCCTCGTTATGTGCTGGGATGTCTGCCGAGCTTCCCGGTCAGCCTACTTGCGCCCTGCCGCTGAACGCAGGCGGGGCATTGCCGTTATACTGTCGCTCCTGTGTATGCAGTGATAAAAACAGGCGGCAAACAAGAGCGCGTCGAACAAGGCCAGCGCGTGGCGGTCGAGCTTCTCGGCGCGGCCGAGGGTGACGAGGTTTCCTTCGAGCCGGTACTGGTCGTGGACGGCACTACCGTGCTCTCAACGCCCGCAGAGCTCTCCGGGGCGAACGTGAGCGCCAGGGTCGTAGGCGAGGAAAAAGGGCCCAAAGTACGGGGCTTCACCTACAAGAACAAGACCCGTGGACGCCGTTCTTGGGGGCACCGCCAGCGGTACACCACCATTGAGGTGACCGCGATCACCAGGGAGGCTTGAGCAAGTGTCCAAGACCAAGGGTGGCGGCAGCACTCGCAACGGCCGTGACAGCAACGCGCAGCGACTGGGCGTAAAGGTGTTCGACGGCGGCCTAGTCACGGCGGGGTCGATCATCGTGCGCCAACGTGGCACCCGCTTCCATCCGGCCACGGGCGTCGGCAAGGGCAACGACGACACCCTATTCGCGCTTATGGACGGGCATGTTCGCTTCGCCCATCGCAACGGCCGGCGCGTGGTGGGCGTCGTCCCGCTCGACGCGGCGAACAACTGACATCAGCCGGGCCCGTACCGGGCTCGGTCCCTGGGGCCTAATAACCTCTCACTTGCGCCCGAGGTCCGTTCGTGTTCGTTGACGAGTGCCAGCTCCATGTAAAGGCCGGTGACGGCGGCGCGGGCGCCGTTTCGTTCCGCCGTGAGGCGCACGTCGCTGAAGGCGGCCCGGACGGGGGCGACGGCGGCAAGGGCGGGGACGTGTGGCTGGTCGCGGACCACAACGTCGCTTCGTTGCTCTCCTTCAAGGACCACCCCCACCGCAGCGCCACCTCCGGCGCGCACGGCTCCGGCAAGGGCAAGCATGGGCGGGCCGGGACCGACGTCGACGTGCCCGTCCCTGAGGGGACGATCGTGCGCGACCTCGAGGGCGAGGTGGTGGCCGAGGTCAACGAGGCCGGCTCGCGCTGGCTGGCCGCCGCCGGAGGCCAGGGCGGCAAGGGCAACGCCCGGTTCCTCTCCAACCGCCGGCGAGCACCGGCGTTTGCAGAACAAGGTGAGATCGGTGAGGAAGCCTGGTACAACCTCGAGATCAAGCTCATGGCCGACGTGGCGCTCGTCGGGTTCCCCAATGCCGGCAAGTCGACGCTCATCTCGCGCATTTCGGCGGCCAAGCCAAAGGTCGCCAGCTACCCCTTCACAACGCTGGAGCCGCACCTCGGCGTGGTGCGCTTCGACGAGCACGAGTTCGTGGTCGCCGACATCCCGGGGCTCGTGGAAGGTGCGAGCGAGGGCAAGGGCCTAGGGCACCAGTTCCTCCGCCACATCGAAAGGGCGAGGGTGTTGCTGATCATGTTGGACCTCGCACCCGACGACGGGCGCGAGCCGGCCCTGCAGGAGCGCATCCTGCTCACAGAGCTCGAGCAGCACGAACCAGAGCTCATGGAGCGGCCCCGCCTGGTAGTCGGTTCTCGGGCCGACCTCGCCTCGGAGCCTTGGCGCTCGCATTCGGGTTTCCCGGCGATCTCGGCCGTTACCGGCGAGGGGATCCCGTGGCTGATGGGCCAGCTGGCGCAGCTGGTCGAGGGAGCCCGTGCCCTCCAGCCCCGCCCACGCCGGGTGATGCTGCACAGGCCCGTGCCCACGGGCGTGCTCGTCGAACGCGGGCCGGACGGGTCGCTGGTCGTGACGGGCCGACAGGCCGAGCGCGCGGTCGCTATTTCCGACCTCACGGACGCGGGGGCGCTCGCCTACGTGCAGGGGCGCCTGAAGCGTCTCGGTGTGGACCGGGCTCTCACCCGGGCCGGTGCCAAGGAGGGGGACCGGGTCCGCATCGGCCGTTTCGAGTTCGACTGGGAACCAGGTTGATGGGGCCGAAGTGATGGGCCCAGTTTGATCGGCCCGGCATGATGGGACCGGGTTGATGGCTACCGTCATCGTAAAGGTCGGGACCTCGTCGATCACCGACGAGCAGGGCCACGTCGTCGAAGAGACGATGGCCAAGCTCTGTTCCGAAGTGGCCGAGCTCCACAAGGCTGGCAACCGTGTCGTCGTGGTCACGAGCGGGGCGATCGCCGCCGGCCTACCTGTGCTCGGGCTCTACCCGCGGCCGACCGACCTGGCGCTGCTCCAAGCGGTCGCGGCCGTCGGCCAGAGCCGGCTCATGGGCCACTACGAGCGCGCGCTCGAGGCCGTCGGGCTGATAGGCGGCCAGGTGCTGCTGGCCCCCCTCGATTTCATGCACCGCGCCCAGTACCTGCATGCGCGTGAGACACTCCGCATCCTGCTCGACCTGGGCGTAGTCCCGGTCGTCAACGAGAACGACGCCGTCGCCGACGACGAAATCCGCTTCGGCGACAACGACCGGTTGGCCGCCCTCGTGGCGAACCTGCTCCAGGCCGACCTGCTGGTGCTGCTCACCGATGCGGCCGGCTTGTTTACGGCGGACCCGCGCCTCGACGAGCAGGCTTCGCTCGTCGAAGAGGTGCGTGAGGTCGACCAGGTGCTCGCCCTGGCCGGCGGCGCGGGCACGAACCGGGGGAGCGGAGGTATGGCCTCCAAGCTGGCGGCCGCGAAGATCGCAGCCTGGTCGGGCGTCCGGGTCGTGATCGCCTCGGCCGAGCGGGCCGACGTGCTGCGCGACGCGCTGGCGGGCGCGCCCGGCGTCGGCACGGTCGTCAAGCCCCGCCCTGCCCGCCTGTCGGCCCGAAAGCTCTGGATCGCCTTCGCACTCGCCCCAGCGGGCACCGTCGTCGTGGACGCCGGTGCCAAGGAAGCCCTCATGGCCAAGGGCGTCTCGCTGTTGCCGGCGGGAGTGCGCGAGGTGCACGGGGAGTTCAACGCTGGCGACGCAGTCGCCGTGACGGGCCCCGACGGCGAGGTCTTCGCCAAGGGCCTTGTGCGCCACACGGCCAAGGCGCTCTCCGAATGGGCAGGCCGGCGGACCTCCGAACTACCCCCCGAGGTCCCGAAGGAGGTCGTCCACCGCGACGACCTGGTGATCCTGCCCTAGGGCTAGGAGGAAGCCCTTAGGAAGCGCGGGTTACGCCCGACGGGCTGACAGGCAGGCCGCCGGCAGGCAGCCGGTCGGCGCGGTGGCAGGTAGCCGGTCGGCAGGTGGGCCGGCGATGTCGGGCGTGTAGATCCCGGGAGCGGTACGGCGCTGGGCCTTCACGGCGTACATGGCGCGGTCGGCGAGGGCCATCAGAGCTTCGGGGGTAACCCCCTCGGTGACGTGGGCCCATCCGACGCTGGCGCTGATCGTGACGATATGAGCGTCGAGCTCGAACGGCACCGACAGCTCGTGCTCGATGCGCTCAGCAAGCTGAGCTGACGAAACGTCCGTGCTGGGGCACGCGACGATGAACTCGTCCCCCCCGAAGCGAGCGACCATGTCCCCGGCGCGGGTCACACGCTCGAGGCGTTGTGCCACTTGGACGAGGAGCCGGTCGCCGTAGCCGTGGCCGAGGCTGTCGTTGACCGCTTTGAAACCGTCGAGGTCGACGAAGAGCACCACGCCGCCCAGCCCAGGCCTCGCCGCGTCGGCAAGGGTCGGGCCGAGGTTCTGGGACAGGAAGAAGCGGTTGGGCAGCCCGGTCAGCTCGTCGTGGGTAGCGAGGTGCATCAGGGCTTCCTCGGCCTTGCGGCGCTCGGTGATGTCCCGCGAGGTGGAGATGGTCTCAAAAGTCCCGGGCTGAGCACCCGCTACCAATTGCGCGAGCGCCTCGACCCAGACGTATGTGCCATCGGCGCGCAGGAGCCGGCGGGTCTGCCTGACGACCTCTCCGGGGCTCCGTTCCTTCAGCGAGAGCACCGGCGTCACGTCGTCCGGATGGCAGATGTCGCTGACCGGGCGCCCGAGCAGGTCCTTCGGGCTCACGCCGAGCATGCGCTCCGCAGACGGGGAGGCGTACAGGACCACCCCGCCCAGGCTGCACCGCACCACAAGGTCACTGGTGTTGTCAGCAAGGAAACGCAGCTCCCTTTCCGAGGCACGCCGTTGCTCGGCGATATCGGCGATCAGCTCGGCCACCAGCATGCAGGCAACGATCATGAGCAGCACGCTTAGAAATCCGAAGGGTGTGGCTCGGCCCAGCACCGCCATAGGTACCGTGTAGGCGATCGCCGCCAAAGGAGCCAGCCATAGCGAGCTCCAGCGTGGTTGATGGGCGCCCACCCAGGCGAAGAGCAGGAACACGAGCACGGTGTCGGTGCGTGCAGGGGCGCCGGCGAACTCCGTCAGGTCGACCAGGGCAAGCAGCGGGACGATAAGTACCAGCGTCGCCGAGTCCCCCCAGCGCCCCCAGGGGAGCACCCGGATCACGCCGGCAAGGGCGAAGCAGCCGGTCCCGATCGCAGCGACCGCGAGGCGGTGGACCGGGCCCGGCATCGGTGCTCCTGCCAGGGCGACGACGCCGCAGATAGCAAATAGGAGTGCCGCTTCTCGGGTCGGGCCGGCAAAGGGGGCCTTCTTCACCATGTAGGGATCGGCAGCTCAGAGCCTTCTCTGATGCCATTCTGCGAAACAAGGCGCTTATGGCCGCCTCAGGGCCCGCCTCACGAACCTACGGTGCACAGCCCCCAGGCAGTCAATACCGGGACCGGAAGGTATCCCGGGCAGGTACCAGTGTTGAACGACCCGACATAGGTCCAATGGTGGGCGGCTACTTTTTCGAACACCGCAATGCCGTGGAACTCTGCCAGGAGGGCTGCCCCTGCCGGCGTGCTGCTGCGGGACTCGGCGAGAGCTGATGGGACGAACTGCGATATTGCCCAGTAGGTGTGCACGGTGGGCTGCTCAGCGTAAAAAACCGATCCGACCGCGGTCGACTGGATGTCGGAGGCCTTAATGCCGGCGCTCCCAGGGTTGGCACGCGCCCAGGTCCGTCTCAGCAACGGCCCGAAGTTGGCCGGGACCGGGAGGTTGACCGCCGGGCTCGCAGCCGACGCCGGGTTGATGGAAGAGCTTGCCGCACCGGGCCCTGCGCCCGAGCCGCCGATGCTCGAGGTTGCATTGCCAGCGGCCCGTGTCGAGACGCGGGCATTTCCCTTGTGGCTAGCGAGCGAACTCGAGGACGTCCCGGCTCTCGTGGTCCCGTGGCTGCCATTTGCTGCCGTGCCGGCGCCCGGGTTCGTGGTGCTCGAGTCAGGGACCTGCTTGGACGAAGAGGCGACCGGGTTACCCGGCGGCGTGTTGTGGTCAATGACCACCACGGCGAGCACGGCCGCTCCCGCAATGAGCAGCGCTACGCCCCCAACTCGCACACCAACAAGACGCCGGCGCGGGCGAATCCTTTCGGTGGCGAGCTCGGGGAAGACATGTCTGGCGCGATAACCCACATTGGTATTTTCGTCCTTTCGGCGCCGCCGGACGCGGATGGTCGGCTTTTGGCGGCGATAAGCGGTGCGGCCGAGCTCAGCCAACGCGGGTAAGGGCGGCGTTCAGGTGCTGCTGGCGGGATGGCCGGACGCCCCGCCGGCTGCCCCTCGTGTCGTTGCGGTGCGAGAAGCATTAGGTGGCAATGAGACACTAGGTTGCCATCAGAAGGTGAGGCTGCCGGCGCAACCGGCGGTTTCGCAGTGCTCGGGACAAAACTTAGGAGGCAGCCATGCAACTCGGGATGGTCGGGCTTGGGCGCATGGGCGCCAATATCGTGCGCCGGTTGATGCGTGCCGGTCACACCTGCGTCGTCTACGACGTCAATGCCGACGCAGTGAAGGGCCTGGAAGGAGAAGGCGCCACGGGTGCGGAAAGCCTCGAAGACTTCGTGGCAAAGCTCGTCGCCCCGAAAGCGGTGTGGGTCATGGTACCGGCCGGCTACGCCGGGGAAACGGTGACCAAAATTGCCGCTCTCATGTCCCCGGGCGACATAATAATCGACGGCGGTAATTCCTATTACCACGACGATATTGCCCGTTCAGCCAAGTTGAAAGAGCAAGGTATCCACTTCGTGGACGTGGGCACCAGCGGCGGGGTGTTCGGCCTCGAGAGGGGATATTGCCTTATGATCGGCGGGGAAACCGAGGTCGTCGACCATCTCGATCCCCTCTTCGCTTCTATCGCCCCCGGGCTCGATGCCGCGCCGCGCACTGCGGGCCGAAGCGGGCGCCCTTCCCGCGCCGAACAGGGCTACCTCCATTGCGGGCAAGCGGGCGCCGGCCATTTCGTGAAAATGGTCCACAATGGCATCGAGTACGGGATGATGGCTGCCTACGCCGAGGGCCTCGGGATCCTCAACAAGGCAAATATCGGTAAATCGGCGGCGGCCACCATCGATGCGGAGAACACTCCTCTCACCGACCCGGAGCACTACCAGTACGACCTGGACGTGCCTGAGATCGCCGAGGTCTGGCGGCGGGGGAGCGTCGTGGCCTCGTGGCTGCTCGACTTGACCGCCCACGCTCTCCACGAGGACCCAAAGCTCGCCAGCTTCGAGGGCCGCGTCTCCGACTCAGGCGAGGGCCGCTGGACGATAAAGGCTGCCATCGACGAGGCCGTGCCGGCCTTCGTCCTGACCGCCGCGCTCTACGAGCGCTTCAGCTCCCGCGGCGAGGCCGACTTCCCCGACAAGATCCTGTCTGCGATGCGCAAGGAGTTCGGCGGACACGCCGAGCAGACCAACCAGACGACCTGACGCGTCCGGCCTGTGGCTCCCTTGGTCGAGAATGGTCGTGCAGTGGCAACCAGGCATACGGGTCATCTTTGGTGGGCCGTTTGGGTTGCCGCCCTATCCACGGCGATAGCGATGGCGATAGGGGTGGCCGCGCCCGCCGCCAGTGGGACCGCAACCGCCGGTACGGCAACCGCCGGTACGGCAACCGCCGGCACGGCTGGCCCGGGAGCCGGCGTGCTCATCACGATCGTCGTCCAGAAGTGCCCGACCGGCCTGGCAATACCGCCCCAGTCCTTACCCCGCCTGCCGGCGAAGGTCAAAGTCCGTGTGCCTGCTCAGTACGCGGGCCAACTGTCGGTCTACGCCGACGAAGTTGGCACCAAGATGCTGGCCCCGCTCGGCTGGTCGTGCAGCGCAGACTATGGCGCGGACGGGACCGGCGGCATGACTGTTTATCCCCCGCACAGCTCGCTTGGCCCCAACTCCGAACAGGTCGACGCGACGACGACGGGCGGTTGCGGCACATGCGCCGAGGGAGTTGCTTGCGACATGTTCAAATCGGCGGCCGCTGCATACATCCCGGTCATCCCGGGCGCCAAATGCGAACCGCGCTTTGCGGGCGAAACTGTTGTCCAGCTGACTCCCAACATCGTGGCCTTCCAGATCCCCCCGCACGCTGCGAGCGGACGCACCTACCCCGAAAACGGGGTGCTCACTTACTACCCGAGCCCCAATTCGGTGCCGCTCACCTGGCAGGGCGACTGCATGGTCCCCCAGAGCGAGCACCAGCTGTGCACGGCCGTCCTCAACGAGTTCATCGCCTGGGACGGCGGGCCGCAGGGGCCGGAAAGCGACAACCGACCTAGCTGAGCGACGAGCGGCCTGCCTGCGCGACGAGCGGCTGCGCTGCTCCTGTGGGGCCTGCTCTTGGCAAGGTGAGCGGAGCGAGGCTTCAGACGACAGTCGGCCCGCCGGGCCCGGCGAACCCGGACCGGCAACCCCATGGGCCCCATGGCCCACGCTGTCCCCACCCGGGCCAGGGCCGTTGCCCGCCAGGCAGAGCGCCAAATCAGCGGTCGCAGCACGAAGAAGAAGAACAGCGGGAACACCAGCAACGGCCAGATGTGGCCACCGACGGCGAGCGCCAAGAACAGGATCACCCAGGCGAACACGGGGACCCGCCACAGGCGCCGCCCCGCGCGCCACCTTCTGGCCGCCCACGCACCATCAGCCCAAGCGGCCGGACCGGGCTGGTAAGCAGCCCGCCCGTCGAAGGGGAGATCGGTGATCAGGCCGTCGAGCTGGGCATAGGTCTTGGCCTCGAGGCAGCGCCCGTAGCGGTCGGCGAACTCGTCGGCGTCGAGGCGGCCGGCCACGTGCTGGCGGCGGAGGAAGTCACCGATGGCCTCCCGATCGTGGTCCGAAGCTCGCAGGCTCCGGTCCTGCGGGGAGTACGTCGAGTACTGGTTGGTGTTGTCGGCCATCTCGCTCCTTTAGGGGTTCAACCGCTACACTATAACTCAAGGATTTTTAACTATCAAAATCTCTTGAAGAAAAATCACTACCACCACATCGCCCGCCTGGCGCCGCTTCTTCCGCAGCTGGCGTTCGCCCTGAAACGGCGGGCGGGCGAGGTTCCGGCCATCCTGAAGGTGGGAGGGAGCCACCGCGAGCGTCACATTGCCGCCCTCGTGTCGCTCGGAGTGGCAGGCCGCCACCGTCTCGGAGCTGGCCCGGCGCATCGACATGAGCATCGCCCACGCCAGCATGGTCGTCGGCGACCTCGCACGAGCTGGGCTGGTGATGCGCGAGCACGACGAAAATGACCGGCGCCGTGTCGTCGTCTCTCTATCTGAAAAGGCCAAGCCGGCGGTTGCCCAAATGCGGGACCGCCACGCCCCCGCCCTCACTCGGTTCCTGACGGACCTCGAGGATGAGGACGCCGGGCGCTTCATCGCGCACTTGGCAAACCTTGTCGCCCACCTGAACGCCCGGGACGACAATTACCCCGGGGGCAACCCTTGGTGCCCCCGTTAGGCACGGTGCCTTGACGAGGTCTAGCCGGGCGGGATATCGCTTCCAGGCGGGGAGTCCCAGCCGTGTGTAGTCCACTCGGGGTGGGTGTCTTCGATCGCTTGAATGTGCCGGGCAAGGGTCGCTACGTGGTCGCTAAGGTCGTGGACGGCCTTGGTGACGTCGGCCAGGGCGGCAGCTGTCGGCTCGCTTTTCCCGGTGGTGTATTTCTCGATCGACGCCTTCAGTTTTTCCAGTTCGCCTTCGATCCCTCCGGCTTTTCCCGCTTCATCTGTCATCGTGCCGTCCTTGTTCGGTCCAGATTGACGTACAGCTGGGAGTCTTGCAGGTCCTCCCCTGGGGCGCGCTCCACCTAGGACGGATGGACATCCTTTGACCGTTGTACATCGCGAAGCGTGACTGCGGCTATAACCGCGCCGATCAGCAGGGCGATCCCGGAGGTCAGCAAAGCAGTTTTCAGACCGCTGCGGAAGGCGGCATAAGCGGCGACGATCACCTTGTCTTCGATCGTGCCGCCACCTTTCAGGCCACTCGGGACGATCCCTGTCTCGACTGCGTTGATGATCACAGAGATGAAGTTGGCGGGGATCTTCAGGACATCGAGCCGCTTGGTAAGGCCGGAGGTGAGGTTGGCGTTGACCAGGGCACCCAGCACGGCGACGCCAAAGACCGCGCCCAATTCCCGGCTGGTGTTGGTGGCCGAAGCCGCCATCCCCGAGCGCTCGGCCGGCACGACGGAGAGGGTCACCGAAGTCACCGGCACTACCGCGGTGCCGAACCCGAAGCCAGCCAGCGCTAGCGTCGCCATCAGCCAGTTCGAGGGCGCCGGGGCACTGAGGAGGAGATCGGAGAGCAGGATCCCGGCCGCGGCGAGCACGCAGCCCTCCGCCATCGCTACCCTGGCCGACCCGAGCGCCACACGCCGCCCCGCCAGCCCGGCGGCGGCGATCATAGCGACGGTCATGGGGGCGAACTCGACGGCGACGTGGTAGGGGGAATAACCGATGACGGCGGCTAGGTAGAGCGCGGTGAAAAAAAAGATCGAGAAGATGCCGAAAAAGGCCACGAACGCCACGATCAATGCGCCTGAGAACGGCGGCGAGCGGAAGTAGGCGAGGTCGAGCACGGGAGCCTGGCTCGCCCGCTCGGCACGCACGAAGCCGACGAGAGCTACCACGCCGACGGCGAAGAGCACGATGACGAGCGACGCCCTGTAACCGTCGGTCTCCCCGAGGATGACAGCGAAGGTGAGGGCGCCGAGCCCGGCGGCGCCGAGGACAGAGCCAGCGACATCGAGGCGTGCCCCCTGCGGGTCGGAACTTTCGGGCACGACCGCGGCCGCCAGAGCGATGACTACAACGGCGGCGCCCACGTTGAACCAAAAGATGGCCCGCCACGTCCCGAGCCCGACGAGGGTGCCGCCGATCACAGGCCCCAAGGCAAGGGCGAGACTGGACACGGCGGCCCAGGCGCCGAGTGCTCGCGCACGCTGTTCTCGGTCCGGGAAGATGTGGCGGATGACCGACAGCGTCCCTGGTTCCGATGCTGCGGCGCCGACGCCCATAATGACGCGGGCACCAATGAGCACCGTGCTGTTGGGCGCCAGAGCGCCGAGGAGCGAACCCGCGGCGAAGATGGCGAGCCCGCCGAGCATCAGTTTTCGCCGCCCGAAGCGGTCAGACAGCGAGCCGGCGACCAGCATGAGGCTGGCGAACGTCAGCGCGTAGCCGTTGACGACCCACTGCAGGGCGGTCACCCCGGCGTGCAGCCGGGACTGGACGTCGGAGAGCGCCACGCTCACGATCGTCGTGTCGAGGAAGGTCAAAAACAGCACGGCGCAGACGGCGGCGAGGGCGAAATTGCTGCGGACGCCGCCCGCGCTCGTCGGCCTCATGGCAGCTCCCGTGCGCTCGACGTGGCCGCGAGCGGGCATTGTCCTACCGCCCGCCGGTATGGAGCGGGCCAGGGCGACGGTCAAGCGCACGGTCCTGACTGTAAGCCATGCGAAGCTGGTAGCAAGCCAACTGACCCTTGCCGGCAACCCCGGTGGCCCGTTTGTTCGCGGGCGCATGTTACATTGCGTGGTACCGAGCCAAGCGCTGGTCCGCACCAAAAGGGGCCAGGCGGGATCCGACAAGGGGGTAGTGCTTTGACCCAAAGGTCGAGCGGTCGCTTGTTCGTCGTGGTACTGGTCTTGGCCCTCGCCTCAGGGAGCTTTTTGTCGACCACTCCGGCGGCGACGCGCACCAAGATCAAGACAGACTGGGTAACGTTTTTCGCTGGCACGACTTCGGTCAAGCAAAAGATCGCCCTGTTACAAAACGGTCAGAGCTTTGCTGGCGTAATCAAAAGCCAAGCCAGTTCACCGACGATCGCGCCGCTAGCAAAGAGCGTGACCGCTACCGTGGCGTCCGTCACCTTGACCTCTGCAACCAAGGCGAAGGTGAAGTACTCGCTCGACTTGGGCGGCAAGCCGGCACTGGCGAACCAGACGGGCATCGCCGTGCTCCAGAAGGGGACTTGGAAGGTCGGCGACCAGAGCTTTTGCGCGCTGCTGGCCCTCGAAGGGACAACGGCCCCTGGCTGTCCCAAGGGGTGAGCGCTAGGTTCGCGGCCTTCGTCCGACGGTCCCTGGGTCAGCAAACCCCGCGGGCTGATTTGTGGCCCTTGGGGTGGGGACGGGCCGCAGCGGCCGCTGTTATGCGGGCTGGGCCGGGTCGAGCGTGGGTGGTCCCTTGATGCGAGGGGCCGTGTTGCTCGAGATGCTCGATCGTGCGGCCCAAGTCTTCGGCAAGAAGATCTGCCATGTCACGGGAGAAGTTCTCCTTCACCACCACTCGCAGGACCGAAATGTGCTCGGCGTTCGGGGCCAGGCTGTAGGCAGGGACTATCCAGCCTCGCTGACGGAGGTGGGCTGAAATGTCGAAAACCGTGTAGGGCCGGTGCCCATTGCCGCCCGCCTCCTCCGCCATGCGGAAACAGACCAGCGGTACGGTCTTCGGTTTGCTCAAGATTTCAAAACGCCCTATCGCTTCAACGGCTTTCGTGAGATAGGACGCGGTGCCGTCGAGGCCTTCCATTATCTGCGTGTAGCCCTCGCGCCCCAGGCGCAAGAAGTTGTAGTACTGCGCCAGGATCTGGCCCGCCCCTCGGGAGAAGTTCAGGCTGAAGGTCGGCTGGTCGCCACCGAGGTAATTGACGTGGAAGATCAGGTCGTCGGGGAGATCCTGCTCGCTGCGCCAAATTACCCAACCCACGCCTGGGTAAACGAGCCCGTACTTGTGGCCCGACGCGTTTATGGAGCGTACGGCTGGAAGGCGGAAGTCCCAGGCGAGGTCCGGCTGTGTGAACGGTGCGACAAAAGCCCCGCTCGCGCCGTCGACATGCAGCGCGACGTCCCAGCCGTGCCGCGCATTGAGCTCCATTATGGCGTCGTTGAGCTCCTTGATCGGCTCGTACTCGCCTGTGTAGGTGCTGCCGAGGATGCCGACTACCCCGATCGTGTTCTCGTCCACTAGCTGCATGGCCTCGTCGACGCCGATCACATAGCGGTCGGGCGAAAGGGGCACATAGCGCGGCTCGACTTCGAAATACCGAGCGAATTTCTCCCAACAAACCTGGACGTTCCCGCCCAGCACGATGTTGGGGTTGCTGGCCGGCAGGCCCTCCGCCTGGCGGCGCGCCCGCCAGCGCCATTTGAGCGCCAGCCCGGCGAGATGGATCGCCTCCGACGAGCCGACGGTGGCGCAGCCGACGGCTTCACCGTTCTCGGGCGCGTTGAACAGCCTGGCCAGCATGTTGACGCAGCGGTTGTGGATTTCGGTCGTCTGAGGGTACTCGTCCGCATCGATGAAGTTCCGGCCGAGAGACTCGGCCATCAACATGTCGGCTTCTGGCTCCATCCACGTCGTGACGAAGCTGGCGAGGTTGAGCGCCGGGTTGCCGTCGAGGTTCAGCTCGTCGTGGATGATCTGGTAGGCCGAGCGCGCCGGCATTTGCCCGGCCGGCAGCTCGTAGCGGGGGACCGGGTCGCACAGGTCGCGGGAGCCGTACATCGGCGCGAGCGAGGCGTCGGCGTTTACATCAGAGGTGGCGAGCTTCCTGGCGAGCATTGCTATCTCCTCGGGCTCAAAATGCTTGGGTTGGCCGATGCGGCCACAGCACTAGGACCCGGTAGTAGCAAACGCGACGGGGTGATGTCTAGCGGAGTGCCCGACGGCCATTCAGCGGGCCGGCGGGCTCGGCTTGGGCTCGAGCGTCTGCGCCTGGTCCTCGAGGGCGCGCATCTCCGTAAGGTCGCTCTTCATCCCGGCGGCATTGTGGGTTTGTGCTGCAGCGATGTAATTGTTCTCGAGCACGATGAGAGACGCCAGGAGCTGCACGGTCTGCTGCAGCAGCAGGGCGCCCCGCTGGATTTGAACTGCGTGCGATTGTGTCGTCGAGAGATTTTGCTGCGTGTTCCCAAGTTGGTTTTGTGCCCGGCCAACCTGGGTCTGAGCCTGCGTGAGCTGGCCCTGTGTCCGGCCAAGAGCGGTTTGCACCTTGGCCAACTGCGTTTTTGTCGCAACGTACTGTTGCGCCACCTGCTTGATGCCAGCCTTCAAGGCGACATAGTCGTGGTGCTGGCGGACAAGTGTGGACTGGGCCGCGGTCAGGCTGTCCTGTACCGCGCCCAAGCTGGCTTGAGTGAGAGCTAGCTGCTGGTTGCGCTGGTTGAGGGTGTCGTTGGTCCTGTAGCCCCAGTAGACGGAGATGCCCAATGTGGCTGCGGCGAAGATGGCAAGGGCAAGCCCAGCCACTGCCGCCTTCCGTTGCCTGCTGGCCCCGGGAGCGGGGGCGATGAGGTGGTCATCATGCTCCGCCACGAGGTGGTCACCGTGCTGCGGAATGATGTTGTCATCATGCGGCGGGAGCAGGAACGCCTGCTCGTGTGGCGTCATCGGCCGGTCCGGGACGTTCGGCTGAGGCTCCGCCATCGGCACGTTCATGGCCGTCACGTCGTTCATGGCCGTCACGCTTCACGTGTCCATCGGCTCGTTCACGGTCGGCTCGTTCACCACGGTCGGACTCGCTGACCACGGTCGGGTCGTTCACGACGATCGGGTCGCTCACCACCGTCGGGTCGCCCACCACCGTCGGGTCGTTCACGACGATTGGGTCGTTCACCACCGTCAGGTCGTTCACCACCGTCGGGTCGCCCACCACCGTCGGGTCGCGCACCACGGTCGGCTCGTTCACCACCGTCGGGTCGCTCAGCAGCCAGGGCTCGGGCAGGTCGTCCACCCGTATCTCGGGGACGGGTCGGTTGCGCACGGTCCGGGCTGCCCGGCCCGGCCCGCCCTGAACGAGTGCGGCGGCTCGTGCGGCGGCCGGCCGGTCGACCTTCGGGCTGGGAGCATCCGTGGCTTGGTGTGCTTCGATCGTCGCCGTCGGACCGGGAGCGGCCTCAGCCTTGGTGGCGGGGTCGGGGGCTGCCCACGCGTCTGATTGGGGTACCCGGGCTCCCAGCGTGGAGACGGGGCTCCCGGTCCTGAAAGCCGGGGGGAGAGGCTTGTTTGCCCGCTCGCGAGCGGCCAGCGAGGGAAGACGGTTGGCGCGCAGAGCCTGGACTACGGCCGGACCGGGGTCGGGCGCGTACAGGGCGGGAGGTCCGTCGAACCCCGAGTGCAGCTGCGACAAGAAGGCGCTCAAGGCAGTTGCGAGACCCTCTTCGTGGGCGAGGTCGCTACCTCCCGTGTCCAGATCGGTAGTTGCCCGCGGGTTGCTCACACCTGACCTGGCATCGATGCCTGGCATGGTCCTCCCCTCGATGTAGGGCCCCCGGGGCGCTGCAGCGAGCCCGAAATGCCCAAATCGACCTCTTTGTCCCATTCGGCACGATTCAGGGCGCCCTTTAGCGTCCAAGGCCACATCTGCTCGTTACGACATCCTCGCCACAATCGCCGCGGTCGCGTTCTGAGAGCCGCCGTCGGGCTAGCTGCGTCTGAGGCTAAGAGGAAGGCAGTTCCACGCAAGTGGCTTTGCACGTTGCCAGGCGCCCGTCGCGTACGTACTCGATCGTGACGACCCGGCCGATGTAGGCGTCTCCAAGCAAAGCCTGCAGCTCACGGACGTCCTCGATCCGTTTGCCGTCCAGGGAGACGATCACGTCGCGGGGCCTGATCCCGGCTTCGCCGGCCGGGCTCGAGGTGATGACCGAGACAACCTCCACTCCCCGTGAGAAGCCAGTGCGCATTGCGACGGGCTGTGGGAGCAGGCGTGGCCCACCGCCGATGCCCAGGTAGGCCCGCCGGACACGGCGTCCGGCAGCGAGGGTGCCAATGACTGTACGGGTCGTCTCATTGACAGGCACCGCCATCCCGAGACCCTGGCCGACCATCGGCCCGACGAGGGCGGTGTTGATCCCGATGACCTCGGCGGAACTGTTCGCTAGAGCGCCTCCCGAGTTCCCCGGGTGGAGGGCTGCGTCGGTCTGGATGACGTCTCCCAGCAGCCGGTTCCCAGGGCCGGCCGAGGCCATCAGGCTGCGGCCGAGCGCGCTTACCACCCCTGCGCTCACAGAACCCTCGAAGCCGAGCGGGTTGCCGATGGCAACGACCAGCTGGCCGACCCGCAGCCGGCTCGCATCGCCGAGCCGGGCCGGCTGGTAGCCGCTGCCGGCAACTCGGAGCACCGCCAGGTCGCTCAGCCCGTCAGCTCCCACGACCTCGAAGGGTGCCTCATCGCCTGTCGTGAACGCTGCGGTCCCGCGGGTGGAGCCGTGGACGACGTGCGCCGACGTGACCAGCAGCCCGTCGGCCGAGATGAGCACCGCCGAGCCGGCTCCCTTCGCACGGTGCAGGTGGTCCTCGACCTTGAGGGCAGCCACCGAGGGCAGCAGCTGTTCGGCTACCGAGCAGACCGTGCGCGAATAGCTGTCCAGCAGCAGGTCGTCGAGATCGGCGGACGGGCCAAGGGCCACGCCGGAAGAGGAAACACTGGAAGAGCCCACGCTGGAAGAGCCCACGCTGGGCGGGGGGGCAAGGGCCGCGCCCCCCGCCTCAGCATCCGCGGGGCCGGCCCGCTCGGTTTGAGCGGAGCCCCACGTCTTGGCCACCATCAGGCGCTCGCTTGTCCTGACGGGGCGGTCTCTTGGAAGTTCACGGCGATCGCGAGCTCGTCAACGCCGCGCACTACGACCAGGTCCGCGGAGCCGGCCTCGCCGGCCGCCGTGAGCCCTGCGGCCAGCTCCTCGACCGTGGCGACTGGCTGCCCGCCAACGGAGACGATGAGGTCGCCGCGGCGGATCCCGGCACGGTCAGCTGGGCCGCCCTCTTCGACGGCGTGCACGAGAAGGCCGTCACGCTGAGGGAGGCCAACGGCGTGGCGCAGCCTGCGGGCAACCTTGGGCGGGGCCAGAGCAACGCCGAGGCGTACCCGACGCGGCGACTCTCCTCGCCCTAACGCGTCCACTCGTTCCTTGAAATCTGCACCGGCCGGCAGTGCCAGGTAGAACCCTTCGCCCGATCGGTGAGTATTGACTCCCACGAGACGGCCTTCGCTGTCGACCACCGGGCCGCCTGAGGAACCGCGAGCAAGAGGTGCGCTGTGCTCGAGCGCCCCGCTGACCGTCCTGCCCTCAGGGCCCCTGAAGGCAAGGCCGAGCCCGGTCACAAAACCGACGCCGGCTCGCAGGCTCCCGCCACCCGGCCGGGAGAGCCCGATCACGACCTCGCCGAGTGCAACCTCGCCGTTGGACCAGGCCAGCGCGGGGCTGCCAGCGGTATCGACCGAAAGCACGGCCAGGTCACCGTCAAGGTCCGCCCCTGCCACCGTGGCAGTCGCCACCCGCCCGTCTTCGAAGGTGACGGCTATCTCTCCACGCAGGTTATGAGCGTTCGTGACTACCAGCCCGTCGCCGATCACCACGCCACTGCCAGCCGGCCCAACTCCCACAACCGACGGCGCCGCGCCGGCGATGACATCTGCGGCGGCCTTCGAGAACTCTCCCAACGGTGTACCCATCCTTCTTTCTCCTCCCAGCATGTAACTTGCAACTTGCAACTGAGAACCTAACAGAGGGTCGAGCCGTACCGGCGAAGACTTTTGGAGTGGGAGGATGGGAACGTGAGCGAACTGTCGGACCAGGCACCTGGCAACCCGGCACTTGATGGCGCGATGTCCAGGGTTGGCGACCGCTGGACGCTGCTTGTTATCGACGCCCTGCTCGACGGCCCGCGACGCTTCAACGAGCTGACTGCGGCCGTGCCTGGCCTCGCCTCCAACATCCTGTCGGCACGCCTGCGACGGCTGGAGCGCGAAGGCCTCGTCGTGGCGGTCCCTTACTCCGAGCGCCCGGCGCGCTACGAGTACCGAGTGAGTGCAGAAGGCCGTGAACTGGCCGGGGCGCTCCGCCTGCTCGCCCGCTGGGGCGCACGTGCGGCGGGGGGCGAGGCCGAGGGCCCCGGCATCGTTCCTGCGGGACGTTGCTCGAGGCTCGCTGGTATTGCCCGACGTGCGAGCGGGTGACCGACCAGGCCGACGACGACATCGCCTGGCTCTAGCCACGCGACCTGTCGGGCATGGGCGGGGGTCTGAGTGCGCTGAAAAGCCGCGAATGTGAAGTCGAGAACCCCGCATCGGTGACGAAGACGGCCAGAATTTTGCATGGGCGTGCCCGATGGGGTTTTTCGGACCGGCATCCGCCGTTTTGGCGCAACTTTGGGCACGCCCGAACTGAGTGCCGACGGCGAAACCGGCGCACCACGCCGTGGTTTGGCGTGAACGCAGCGCCGAAGTGCCCATGGGGCGAACCGTGCGCCAGCGGGACGTGCCCGTTCCTTTCGGCGGGCACGTCACGCGGCGTGCGCATCGGCCGGACGCGTGACTCGGCCCACGTGCCCCGGGGCGAGCGCGTGCGCCGGCCCAAGGCCCGTACGGAATAGGGTATTGAGCTGGTGCCGAAGACCCCGATCAGAGCCCTGACGATCGGGGTCGCCGAACTCCATCCGCTCCCGGCGAGGGTCGTCAAAGAGATGGGGGAGAAGCTGGGCCGGGCCAGCGCCGCCTTCGAGCAGGCCGGTTACGAGGTGCAGACGGTCCGGCTGTCGACCCGCCCGCTGCTTGTGGACCTGGCCGGATGGTCGCCCAAAGACCTCGCCAATTACGGGGGAGAACTGCAGGGCGCGCTGGAGGGCGCCGGGGTGCCGTTCTGTTCGCTGGGGCCAGCTCCGCGCGACGCCAGCGCCGAGCAGATGAACGCGCTGACCGACCTGATTGCCAACCACGGGGCGCTCAATGGTTCGGTGATGGTTGCTACGGTCGAGGAGGGCCTGGACGTGGGGGCGGCCAGGGCGGCGGCCGAGGTGATGCGGCGGCTGGCGGCGGAGACCAAAGAAGGCTTTGGGAACTTCAGTTTTGCGGCGTTGGCCTGTGTCGCGCCGGGGGCGCCATTTTTCCCGGCGGCTTACCACGCCGGCCCGGCCAACCTGAGCGTCGGGCTGCAGGGAGCGGGGATCGTGGCCGAGGCGCTCGAGGGAGGTGCCGAGCTCGACGAGGTGACTGGGCGCACCAGGGAGGCGCTCCTGCGCCACGCCGGCCCTGTTGTCGAGCTCGCCGAACAGCAAGCTGAAGCGCTGGGTTTGGAGTTCGCCGGCATCGACCTGTCCCCCGCACCGAACGTCGACGACAGCATTGCGGCCGCAATGGAGCTTGCGGGACAGGGGCTCGTCGGCGACCCGGGCACGCTCGCGCTCGTGGCCGCCCTCACGGCCGCGTTGAAGAGCACAGCCCTGCCTACCTGTGGTTTTTGCGGCCTTATGCTGCCGGTGATGGAGGACGCGGTGCTGGCCCGGCGCTGGGCGGAAGGCCGTCTCGGGGTCGACCAGCTGCTGGCTTACTCGGCTATTTGCGGCACAGGCCTCGACACGGTGCCTTTGGCCGGCGACTGTTCGGTCGACGACCTGACGAAGGTGATCTGCGACATGGCCAGCCTCGCAGTGCGCTTGCGGAAGCCCCTCTCCGCCCGCCTGTTGCCGGTACCCGGCAAAGTTGCCGGTGAACGAACGAGTTTTTCGTCGCCGTACTTCACCGACACCTTGATCAAGCCGCTCCGCTGATGAGGGCGGCAGCAGCCCTTGTTCTCGACGCCGGCCCGATGGACGCAGGCACGAGGGTCGCCGAGGAGGCGCTGGCGTCGCTGCGCCACGTTGCGCCGACCCTCGGGGTGCTCTTCGCGACGCCCCATTACTCGGCCGGCGCGGAAGACCTCCTTGGCGCCGTGCGCGAGGTCACGGGCCAGATGCCCCTCGTCGGCTGCATAGCGAGCTCGGTGATCGGCGGTCCGCGTGAGGTCGAAACAAATCCTGGTGTTTCGCTCTGGCTGGCTGAAGGGACCGGGCCAGTCGAGACCTTCTCGATGGAATACCTGCAGGAGCCGAGCGGGGGCTTGTTCGCCGGGTACCACTTCCAACGAGGTGGCGGCCTGCACGTCCTGATGTGCGACCCTTATCAGCTTCCCGGCGGGCGACCTCCTCGACCACGTCAATGCCAATGTGCCTGGCACCCAGGTCGTCGGGGGCATGGCTAGCGGGGGTGCGGAGCAACGCCGGAGCCAGCTCTTCCTGGACGACCAGGTCCTGCTAAGAGGGGCGGTGGGGGCGAGGTTCGCGGGCGCCCAGGTCGACCTGCTCGTTTCACAGGGGTGCCGGCCCCTAGGGAGCCCGTTCACGGTGACAGGCGCAGAGGGAAATGTCATGCATGAGCTCGGGGGGCGACCCCCGTTCCAGCGCCTCGAGGAACTGGTCAGTGAACTGCCAGAAAGAGACCGCCAGCTCCTCGCTAACGGCGGGCTGCAGGTGGGTGTTGTGATCGACGAGTACCGCAGCGAGCAGCGCCATGGAGATTTCCTTATCCGCGGCGTCATCGGTGCGGACCCCGGGAGCGGGGCCATAGTCGTCGGCGGCGAAATAGCTATTGGCCAGACGGTGCAGTTCCACGTGCGCGACGCCGAGTCCGCGGACGAAGACCTCAGGAGAGCCCTGGAGCGCGAGGTGGCCACATTGTCCGGCCAAAGCCCCGCAGCGGCGCTGCTGTTCACGTGCAACGGGAGAGGTGCACGACTTTTCCAGGCACCTGACCACGACGCGGGGCTCGTGGCCAAGTTCCTGGGGGAAATCCCGATGGCGGGTTGCTTTTGTGCGGGTGAGCTCGGCCCTATTGGCGGTAAGAACTTCTTGCACAGTTTCACAGCTTCTATCGCTATTTTCCGGCAGGGTAGGGAGAGCCATGGCTGAGAGCCGCAAGTACGACGTCGTTGTCATCGGGGCCGGGTCGACGGGGGAAAATGTAGCTGATCGCGCCGTAAAAGGTGGGCTTTCGGCAGCCATAGTCGAAGCCGAACTTGTCGGCGGTGACTGCTCATACTGGGCCTGCATGCCCAGCAAAGCCCTGTTGCGGCCGATGTCGGCTTTGCGGGCCGCGCAGCGGGTGGGCGGGGCGCGCGAAGCCGTGACCGGCGACCTTGATGTCGATGCCGTGCTGGCCCGGCGGGACCAGTTCACCAGCAATTGGGACGATTCCAGCCAGGTCCGCTGGGTCGGGAACGCCCATATCGACCTTGTGCGCGGGCAGGGCAAGCTCGCCGGCGAGCGCCGTGTGGTGGTGCTCACGCGCGACGGGCCGGTGACCCTGCTGGCCGATCATGCCGTTGTTGTGGCTACCGGTTCGGCGCCCGCCATGCCGCCCGTGCCGGGTTTGGCGGAGGCCAAGCCGTGGACTACTCGGGAAGCCACCAGCGCCAAAGAGGTGCCCCCGCGGCTGGCGGTGCTGGGGGGTGGGGTCGCCGGCTGCGAGCTGGCGCAGGCCTTTGACAGCCTGGGTAGTCATGTGACCGTGCTCGAGGTGGGCGAGCGCGTGCTGGCGGCCAGCGAGCCCTTCGCCGCCAACCTTGTCGCCGAGTCGATGAAGGAGTCGGGCATCGACCTGCGGACCGGCATCGCCATCAGGGGGGTGGACCGCACGAGCGCCGGGACCGTCCTGGTCACCCTCGACGAGGGCGAGCTCGTCGTCGACGAGATGCTCGTGGCTGCCGGCCGCAGGCCGCGGACCGACGACCTCGGCCTGGAGACGGTCGGGTTGAAGCCCGGTAGCTGGCTGGACGTGGACGACACGATGGCCGTCCAGGGCGTCGAGGGCGGCTGGCTCTACGCCTGCGGGGACGTCAACCACCGCGTGCTGCTCACCCACCAGGGCAAGTACCAGGGCCGAGCTTGCGGCGACGGGATCGCCGCCCGTGCCAAGGGCCACTTCGACCCGGCGCCCTGGGGCAAGTACAGCGCCACCGCCGATCACCGGGCCGTGCCCTCGGTCATCTTCACCGACCCCGAGGTTGGCAGCGTCGGCCTGACCGAGGCGCAGGCCAAGACCGCCGGCCTCAACATCCGGGTGGTCGACTACAAAATGGGCGACGTTTCGGGCGCCCATTTGTACGCCGACAATTACAACGGCCAAGCCCGCATGGTCGTCGACGAGGACCGCCACGTCGTCGTCGGTGCCACTTTCGTCGGCCCGACGCCGGCGAGCTGGTGCACGCTGCGACGATCGCCATAGTCGGCGAAGTGCCCCTCGACCGGCTCTGGCACGCGGTCCCCTCCTACCCCACGATCAGCGAGATCTGGCTGAGGCTGCTCGAGGCCTACGGGATGTAAACCCCCGCTTGGCGAAAATCGTTTGGCCGGAGCCGGCGCGGTCGTTAGGATCCCGTTCCGTGCAAACCGTCGTCTTCCTCTGAGCCCCTGGGCGCCAGCGTGCGCCGCCAGGGGGCAGCAACAAGCCACAACACCCGATTGGCTTTAGCGCGAGGAGACGACGAAGAAAATGAACATCCCTGAAGCCCGGCCGCTTGCGCCGGCGGACCAGGAAGTGGCGGTGGGCCGCAGACCTGTTCCACTCGAAGTGAGCAATGTGACCAAGACCTTCCGCCATAAACGGCTGGCGTCGCTGGCGCGCCGCAAAAAGGCGAAGAAACCTCCCAGGGCGGCCCTCGACAATGTCAGCTTCACCGTCCAGACGGGCGAGATCTACGGGATCCTGGGCGCCAACGGTTCGGGCAAGTCCACGCTCATCCGCATTCTTTCCACGCTCCTGCTGCCCGACGGTGGGAGCGTGCACGTGTTCGGCCACGATGTCGTGAAGGAACCTGGGAAGGTCCGGCCACTGCTCAACCGCGTTTCCGCCGACCCGTCGTTCTTCCGGCCCATGTCGGCCATGGAGAACCTGTTGTTCTTCGGGCGTGCTTACGGCATGAGCGGTCCCGAGGTCCGCCGCCGCAGCGCCGAGATCCTCACCCGCCTCGGCCTCGGCGACGAGCACGCCCGCGAGCCGATGCTCCACCTCTCACGGGGACAACAGCAAAAAGTCGCAGTGGCACGGGCGTTCCTGAGCTCCCCGCGCCTCATGCTGCTCGACGAACCTACGACCGGTCTCGACCCCCGCAGCAAACGGGAGGTCCAGGGCTTTGTCGCAGAAGTGCGCCGGGAGTCCCAAGTGACGATCCTGCTCACGACTCACGACATGGACGAGGCGGAGCAGCTGTGCGACCGGATCGGCTTTCTTTCGGGCGGGAAGCTCGTCGCCGAGGGGACGCCGCTCGAGCTCCGCAAACAGGTGGCCGCCGGGCGCCCGCTCGACGAGGTGGACATGGAGGCCGTGTTCATCGAGCTCACCGGGCGCAGCATCGAAGAGGACGAAAACGAAGACCAGCAAGCAGAAGGAGGCGCATAGCGGTGGCGACAATTGAACTGTTGCGTTCCCGGCCACCGAGCCGGGTGGGCCTCGGGTGGGCCTTCTTCGAGCGCCAGACCAACCTCTGGAAGCGCTACTGGGCATGGGAGGTCGTGTGGCTCGTCTACGGCGTGGTGAACACGCTCGCCATTACTTTCATTGCCAACGAAGCGAGCCGGAGCGGGACCGTGAGCAAAGGGGAGCTGTCGCGGCTGACGATGTTCCTGCTGATCGGCACGCTCGTTTGGGCCTACATGTCGGCCGTTCTCGACGATATGAGCCTTACGGTCATGTGGGAGCGATGGGAGGGCACCATCGAGCACACCTTGATGGCGCCGGTCCCGCGCGTCGTGCACCTGGTCGGCATGTCCGCCTTTGGCATCCTGCATGCTTTTATACGGACGAGCCTCATCATGGCGTGCGCGCTCCCGTTCTTCCAGGTGGACCTCGGGCATGCGGACTGGGCGACGGCGGCTGCCGTGGTGGCTGTCGGGAGCATCAGCCTGGTCGGTCTCGGGATCCTCGCCAGTATCCTGCCGCTTCTTTACCCCGAGCGCGGCGAACAGATGTCGTTCATGGTCCAAGCGCTCGTCCTGCTCGTCTCGGGCGTCTACTACAGCGTCGACGTCCTGCCCGGCTGGCTGCAGGTTGCCTCCCACGTGTCGCCGGCGACGTACCTGCTGCGAGGGATCCGCGACGCACTATTGAACGGGAGCAGCGTCAGCAACCAAGCCGGGACGCTCGCAATCCTCGCCGTCTTCGGGCTGGTGCTTGTCCCGGCTTCTCTCCTCGTGTTCGGGGTCGCCGAACGTTGGGCCAAAAAGACCGGCCGGCTGAAGAGGCAGGGTTAGCGCGCTAGGGCGCTCCAAGGCTTCAGCGGGCCGCTGCCAGGAGGTCCTCCAGGTGCTCAGTCGCTATGCCCCAGGCCGCGCTGGCCGGGTCGATCACCGCGCGATGGTCCGCCGATGCCACCGGCACGTAAAGCAGCGTTGTCGCCAGCCGCTACGGCGGCCCGTTGGTAGCGCTCGCTCATTTCGGGCGGCACCACGGTGTCGTCCAGTCCGTGGACCAGGACCTGCGGGATACCTAGGGGCAAGAGCGCTGCCGGGGACGCCGCACGGTACCGTTCAGGCCACTGTTCAGGGGCCCGCCGAGGAAGGCTTTCACCGCCCCGTTGCCGAGGCCCATTTCCACGCCGAGCTCGAGGTCGACCACGCCGGCGAGCGCCATCGCCGCCTTCGGGCGCACGCCAGGTGGAGTCCCGGGCGTACCCGCCGGCGCCCTGTGCCGGGCGGCGGCCCACAGCGCCAGATGCCCGCCGGCGGAGTGGCCGCACGTGACGACGCGGCTGAGGTCCAGGTACGGGAACGATTGAAGGTGGTCAACCGCTGCGCCGACATCGGCAAACGTCGCCGGCCACCCGCCGCCTCCGAGCGGGCCCACCCGGCGGTACTCGATGTTCCACGCCGCCCATCCTTTGGCCACGACCGCTCCCGAGAGCCCGTCCATCAGCCTTTTGGTGTACCACGACCGCCAGTAGCCGCCGTGGACCAGCACGACCACAGCGAGACCGCCTTGGCCGGGAGCGTCCCCCGAGCCCGGGAGCCACAGGTCAGCTACCTGCCAGCGGTGCTTTCCGTAGCGGTGCCGGGAGCGGTTCACGCCTGAGAACGGTAGCCTCCGGCGCCCCGTGCACGCGCCTGTTGCCACGCCGCTGTCCTTGAACGGATGTACGCCGTGTAGTCAGCGCTCGTCCGCAGGTTGGGCGTCTCCTCGGCGGTCCCCGGCACAACAAGGTGCGAAACCAGCTCGGCGTGCACCTTGAGCAGGTGAGAGGGCAGTCCGGCGGACGGCCCCGCCTGTCCCGAGACCGGGACCGTGACGCCGGCCAGAGGGTCGTCGGCCCGCGGGACTGCGAGCGTGAGCGCAGCACCGACGTCGGGTGCTGCGGCGTCGCGGGCCGTGAGAGATGGGAGCCCCCAGCGCAGTTCGACGGTCCGAAGCACCGAGGTGTGGTCGAACGGGGCGCCGCCCGCCGGCGCGCGGAAGATCGTCCCGGGCTCGATGAGCGGCGAGACGAGCACAGTCGGGACGCGCACCCCGAAGCGCGTGAAATCGAACCCGTACTCGCCCAGGGTGGCATCGGGGCGAACGGCTCCTCCCGGCGGTGGGACATGGTCGTAGCAGCCGCCGTGCTCGTCGTAAGTGATCACGAGCAGCGTGCTCGCCCAGGCCGGCCCGTTGCGGAGGGCGTAATAGACGTCGTGGAGGAGCTGTTCTCCAAGAGCGACGTCGTAATTGGGGTGCTGGCTGTTGCCGGTCGATTCCCAGCTGGGTTCGAGGAAACTGAAGGCTGCGAGCGTCCCTTGGGCTGCGGCGGCTTGAAAATCTGTGAAAAGCCCGAAGTGCGCTTCGTCAGCTTCAGTGATATCGCTGAGAAGTTGGCGGGTTAGCGGAGGACTGTCGTAGCCATAGATCGTCCAGCTGGTCCCTTTGTTGGAGAGCAGGCCGAAAATGCTCGGTGAAGTGAAGGTCTTGGCCTTGTCGTCCATATGGCCCTGGCTGGTTGCGCACAGCAGGCGAACGCCCTGTTGGGCAATGTCTCGGTCGGCACCGAGGAGAACCACTGGTCGCAGACGGCAAATCCCCTCGCCAGCGCCGAAAGCACCGGCAGCGTCTCCGGCGTGAACATCACCATGATCTCATCGGCCGCCGTCCCGGGCAGGACCGACCAGCTGGGGTCTCGCGATTCCCATGCCAGCGTGGAGGAATAGTTCGTGACGAAGCCGGCGTTGGTCGGCTGTGCCGGACGGTCCGACCGCCCCGAACAGCTGGGAATTGGTGGCGGCGTAACCCTCCCCTGGATCCGCGCCCGGCAGGAAATACAGGTTCGGCCTGGAGGACGTCGCCTGGCTCACGAGCACCGGGTTCCCGTTTTGGTCAGGGTTGCTTTCTTTACCGGTTAGGCCATCGAAGGCAGCGCCAGATGGCGAAACATTGCCCTCAGCGGTGTACAAAAAGCCGAGCATGTGGTCGAACGAGCGATTTTCCAGCATGAGGACCACGATGTGGTCGACCGAGCTTAGGTTGTTTGTTGGCGTTGGCGCGGTTGTCACTTTTTGTTCACCCCGTAGCAGTGGTTGGTACTGGTTGGCACTGGACGAGAACAGCACGAGGGACGAAGATGAGAGCTATGACTGAACTCTCGCGTAAACCGCTCCCCGGGAGCAACCGTGACGCCCCGGTCCATGATCGCATCGGCAATGTAAACCCTGAGACCCGAGCCACCGTAACCGTATATTTGCGGGGGACCGAGGCCCCGCCCGGGCGCCTCTCGCGAGAGGAGTACCGCGCCGCTCATGGTGCGGATGCTGCAGACGTCCAAGCTGTTCGACAATTTGCGGCTGACCACGGCCTCTCCGTCGGCGATGTCGACCTTGCCCGACGCAGTATGGAGCTTTCCGGTCCGGTGGGCTCCATTGCGAGTGCGTTCGAGGCGACGGTCGCCCTCTACCGGTCTCCCAGTGGCGAGCCATACCGTGGCCGGGTGGGCGGCCTCACGCTGCCAGCTGAGCTCGACGGCATAGTCACCGGTGTGTTCGGGATCGACGAGCGTCCCCAGGCGCAGCCCCATTTTCGTTTCCGTTCCGGGGCAAGCCTCGCCCCGCAGTCGACGCAGTACAGCCCTCCGCAGGTGGCAGCGGCTTATTCGTTCCCGAACGGGCTCACCGGCAGCGGCCAGTCCGTTGCGATCATCGAGCTCGGCGGAGGGTTCCGGGAGGACGACCTGAGCGATTATTTTTCGTCGCTCGGGATCGCCCTGCCGAGCGTCCATGCAGTGAGCGTGCTGAAAGGTGAGAACCGCCCAGGAAAACCCGACGGTCCTGATGGCGAAGTGATGCTCGACATCGAGGTCCTCGGCAGCGTTGCGCCAGGTGCCAACATCTCGGTGTACTTCGCACCCAATACCGACCAAGGTTTTATCGACGCTGTCACGACAGCCGTCCACGACACGACAAACCGGCCCTCGGTTATCTCCATTAGCTGGGGGAGCGCTGAGAGCACGTGGACCGCGCAGGCGATGCAGCAGATGGAGCAGGCGTTCGCTGCGGCCGCGGCCATGGGCGTGACGGTGACCGTCGCGGCCGGCGACAACGGCTCCGGCGACGGGGTGAATGACGGCCTCGCGCATGTGGACTTCCCAGCGTCCGCTCCTCACGCCCTCGCTTGCGGCGGGACGAGCCTGCAGCTCTCCACCACTGGCCAGATCATCACCGAAACGGCGTGGAACGACGGGACCGGGGGTGGCGCGGGAGGAGGCGGCGTCAGCGTCGTGTTCCCTGTTCCCCAGTACCAGCAGAACGCCAATATCCCTCAGTCAGCCAACCCGGGTGGCACAACCGGCCGTGGCGTGCCGGATATTGCCGGCGACGCCGACCCGGACACGGGTTATAAGGTGCGAGTCGACGGTGAGACTATGACCGTAGGCGGCACGAGCGCAGTGGCCCCGTTGTGGGCCGGCCTCATCGCTTTGCTCAACCAGTCCCTCGGCCAGCCCGTCGGTTTCCTGCAGCCCTTCCTCTATTCTTCCGCTGGGATGGCCGCGTTGCACGAGATCACCTCCGGGTCAAACGGTGCATATTCGGCGCACGCCGGCTGGAATGCTTGCACCGGCTTGGGATCTCCCGATGGGACGGACCTGCTGACCGCCCTGAAGTCGCTGCCGACGGGGTAGTTCAAGTGGTTTGTGATGGCCCGTTGCACGAGATCACCTCCGGGTCAAACGGTGCATATTCGGCGCACGCCGGCTGGAATGCTTGCACCGGCTTGGGATCTCCCGATGGTACGGACCTGCTAACCGCCCTGAAATCGCTGCCCCCGACCCCGTAGCTCTAAATCGAAGAACACGGCGCCGTTTGGCCCATCTTTATTCGAAAAACGACTAAAAGTCGCGCCAAGCGGCTGGCTCGCTGTACAAAAATGGACCAGACGGCTCCCCGCGAGCGAGAGCTTGGTCCAACTGTGCACGGTTTTACGAAGGGAAGTAATACTTTCTACGTCATGCCGCCGGCTGGGCTGTGGTCCCTGCGCTTCGCGCCCGCTCGCGCCAACCTCCCGACGGGTCCTGGATGGTGGCGGCGGCGAGAAGGCCGCCGGCAGCGCAGGTGCAGCCGGCGATGATCAGCGCGACACGAAAACCCGTCGCGAAATGATGAGGCTGCAACGCTGCGGCACCGGTGAGGCCGGCGAGAAGGGGTAGCACCGTGACGGCAATGAGCCCCGCTGCCCGGGCGACGGCGTTGTTGACCGCCGACGCGACCCCTGCGTGCTCGGCGGGGGCCGAGCTCATTGCCGTTGAAGTCAAAGGGGCCACGGTGATCGCAAGGCCCGCACCGAAGACCAGCATTGCCGGCAGGACCCTCGTGAGGTAGCTGCCCGAGTGGGTCGCCTCCGTCAGCAGCACGAGGCCGGCGCCGGCGACAATGGGGCCCAGTGACATTTGCAAACGTGGGCCGATACGTGTTGCCAAGCGCCCGGAGCGAGCGGAAAAGACGAGCATTATCGCGGTGATCGGCAGGAGGGCGAGCCCGGATCCCAGAGCCGTGTAGTGGACAACAAGCTGCAGTTCGACCGGCACCAGGAACAACGCTCCACTGAGGGCGCCGTAGACGACGAACGTCACGGCATTGGCCGCGCTGAACTGGTGGGACTTGAACACGCTCAGCGGGAGCATCGGGTCTTTTACCCTTCGCTCGACCACGATGAAGAGCGGGCCGGTGACCGCGGCGACGACCAGGCCGGCAAGGACCACCGGGCTTGTCCAGCCGCGGCTCGAGGCCTCGAGCAAACCGTAGGTGAGCGACGCAAGGAACACGACGGCCGACGCGGCCCCGAGCTTGTCCACCCTGCCCTTGCTGTTGGGGTCTTTGGTTTCGGGGACATGGCGCGACGTGATCAGCAGGACCGCGGTCGCGACCGGGACGTTGATGTAGAACACCCAGCGCCACGACCCCACAGCGATGAGGTAGCCGCCAACCAGCGGGCCCGCCGCGGCTGCCAGTCCTCCGAGCCCCGACCAAGCGCCGATGGCCCTGGAGCGGTCATTGCTGCGGAAGGACCCCTGCAGGATCGCCAGGCTGGCCGGGGTGAGCAGTGCCCCTCCGACTCCCTGGAGGGCCCTGGCGACAATCAGGCTGGTGGCGTTGGGAGCAACGCCGCAGAAGGCCGACGCGACGGCGAACCAGATCACCCCGACGAGGAATATCTTCTTCCGCCCGAACCGGTCACCGAGCGCGCCGCCCAGCAGGATGAAGGCGGCGAGGGTTATGGAGTACCCCGTCACGACCCACTGCAATATGCCGATCTCGCTGTGAAATGAACGGCCGATAGCCGGCAGTGCGATGCCGACCACGGTCGAATCGAGGGTCGCGATGCCCGAGCCGAGGACCGCTGCGGCTATGACCCAGCGGCCTCGGGCGGAACTGTACGCGAGCCCGTCGGGCGCTTCGTTGTCGCTGGGTCCGGACGCGATAACTCCTAGTGGGAAAGGCGTTCCTCGTGCAGGTTACAACGGCCGGCTGCGATCAGCGACCGGAAGGCCAGCGGCCCGAGAGCCTTAGCAGTGAGCCGGGTCGGCCTGGGCCGAGTTGGGCGATACTTCGAGGCAGCTCTCGTTGACCGCCTCGAAATCGTTCCCCGTCACCCCGTCGAGCTCGTGCAGCGTGTTGTTGTTCCAGTAGTTGTCCGGCGTCCCCTGGATGTACCAGGCCGTCCCGTTGTCCGCCACGATGACCCCGTAGGTCTTGAGGGCCTGCAGGATGACACGGTCCATGCGCGGGTACTGCGCAATGTCAACGCTCGCCTTCAACCGGAGCCTGAGGCCCATGGGCGGGCAGTTGGGGTCGTTTTGGCCGGCCTCATGGCGCGCCGGCCAGATGAAGCGGGTGTCGGTGCACGGCACGGTCACTCGGATGGCGTGGTCGATGACGCCGGCCTTGACCTCGTCGGGCCGGACGAGGCCGGGCAGGATCGGGAGCCCCGCTGCGTCGGCTGAGGTCCAGGTGGCCGGGCGAAGCTTGTTGGAAGTGAGAGGGAAAATGGCGCCCGAACCGGCTTGCCACGAGGCGCCGCCATCCTTGGGGTAGGAGGCCCACGTTTCGTAGTCGGTGCAGTTGCCCGTGTCCACGACGATCACGTGGCGGTCGCCGGTGCTGCTTGGGCCGCCCTCGATCTGGGCGTTCCGTGGGATGGGGTAGGGGCCGGGGTTGCTCTCCGACGCGTACATGAAGGTGACGGGCACCTTCGGCTGCGAGCCTGGGACCACGTTGTACGGGATGCCGATCGGCTCGCCGTCCCAGTCACCCTGCCCGAAGTCGGGGTGGAGCGGGTCGCCGGGGCCGATGGCGGCGATGTACTGGGCCGAGTGCGGGTCGACAGGCAGCGAGGCGACCGGCGTGTTCCAGACATTGTCAGGCGGGAAGATCTCGCAGCCCGGGGCGCCCGGGAGAGGGTTGGCGCCGGCCGTGCCAGGGTTGAGGGCGGCCAGTCCCGTGACGGCCAAGCCGGTGACGGCACCGCTCGCCATGAACGACGCCGCCACCCCGGCCACGACCGCCCGGCTCACTTTGCGGCCCACGCGGGAGAAGCTTCTTCGACGCCGCCAGAACGTGACCATCTTCCTCCCTCTCGGTCAGCGTAGGGCTGGGGTTGAGGGGGTTGAGCCGCCGGCGCAGTTGACGAAAGTCCAGACAGGAGCGGTGCTCAGCCGGCTCGATGGATAGGATGCGCCAATGGACGGCCCTCTCGCGGACACCTACGAGGCTGCGTCCGGTTTCTTCGTAGAAGCCGTGCAGGCGGTGCCTGACACGGCTTGGGGCTCCGTCGCCCTCGGTGACTGGACCGTTCGAGAGCTCGTCGGTCACGGCAACCGGGCCCACACGACAGTGGAGGAGTACCTCCTCAGGCCCCAGCCACCGATCGGCCCGGGGAGCGACTACTTCAGCGAGGCGAGGATCAACGAGCGGGCGCGCGAGGCGGTATTGGCCCTCGGGGACGACCCCAAGGGCGCAGTTGCATCAACCGCAGCCAGGGTGACCGCCCTCGTCCGCAAGACCTCTGCAAACGCGACCCTCGGGAGCCCGCTCAGGACGATGACGCTGGCCGAGTACCTGCCGTCGCGCATCGCCGAGCTCACGATCCACGGCCTCGACCTCACGAAGGCGCTCGGGGCCGAAATTGCGGTCCCGACGGCGGCGGTGCAGCAGAGCCTGCGTTTCCTGGCGGATCCGCTGGTGAAACAAGGAAAAGGAGAGCTCGCTCTGCTTGCCCTTTCGGGTCGCGCCCAGCTGCCACCCGACTTCTCCGTGTACTAGGGGACCGGGGAAGCGTCCCCGTCGCGGAGCCGCGAGCTCGCACAGCTATGGGCGTATTCTTGCCCCCACTCTCCGCAGCCGCCGTAGGGTCGGATGTTGTGGAGGACGACCTCGCATACGCTGACGTGTTCACGCTGCAGCGCGAACGTGTCCCCGCCGGGATGTTGGTCGAGCTCCTCCTCGAACGGATCGCAGTTCTCGATGCGCCCGCACCCGGGTCGCACAAGTCCCTCAGGAGCGTGCTCGCTATATCGGAGACGGCCCGGGCCGAGGCTCGCGCCCAGGACGAGCTTCGCGCCCAGGACGAGCTCACGCTCAGGACGAGCCTCACGCCCAGGACGGGCCCGTCCCCGATGACATCGGGCCGAACGGGCCGCTCCACGGCATACCGGTGCTGGTGAAGGACAATATCGAGGTAGCCGGGCTTCCATCTACAGCCGGGGCGACCAGCCTCGCTAGGCCGCGTGCCGGCGGTAGACGCCCCGCTGGTAAAGCGTGTGAGGGACGCGGGCGGCATAATCCTTGGGACCACCAACCTGTCCGAGTGGGCGAACGTCCGATCGGCCCGCTCGACCTCAGGCTGGTCTGCTGTGGGCGGCCTTACGGGCAACCCATGGGCACTGGACCGCAGCGCCGGCGGTTCCTCGTCCGGTTCGGGCGCGGCACTGGCAGCGGGCTTTGCCCCGCTGGCGATCGGGACCGAGACGGACGGGTCGATAACCTGCCCGGCGTCGCTCAACGGGGTTGCCGGGATCAAACCGACCGTGGGCTCGGTCCCTACCCAAGGGGTCGTCCCCGTCAGTTTCAGTCAGGACAGCCCCGGGCCGATGGCCCGGACCGTTGACGAGGTGGCGCTTCTTCTCGAGGTTCTCATGGATAAACGGGGGATCCTGGACCGGCCGGCGAGGGCCCCGGCGGCCTGCGTGTCGCCGTGGCTCGCACATTGCGCACGGGGCACCCAGGCACGGACGAGCTGTTCGACGAGACAGTTGGCAAGCTCGCTGCGAGCGGTGTAACGGTCCACGACGTAACCCCGCCGCGCCCGTCGCCCGCCGAGGACGACGACGAGGACATCGTCCTGTTATGCGAGCTCCTCGACGGTTTGGCCGCTTACCTCCCGACCAGGGGGCCCGCAGGGCCGCAGAACCTGCCCGAGGTCATCGAGTACGAGAACCAGAATGCTGCGACCGAGCTTGCACATTTCGGCCACGACTTGTTCGAGCGTGCCGTCGCGCTGGGCGGCTGCGACACGGAGGTCTACCGGGCGGCGCGCGCCCGCAACCTGTCATGGGCCTTGGGCACCTGCCTCGAGCCGGCGATGGCCAATGCCGACGTCCTTGTCGGCCCCACCTACGCGCCCGCCTGGAAGAGCGACCTCGTCCTCGGCCCCCACCCGAAAGTGTCTTCAGGTATCACGTCTGCTGCGGCCATCGCCGGCTGGCCGATCGCGACGGCTCCGATGGGGCTCGTCCAGGGGCTTCCGGTGGGGTTCGGGGCCGTCGGGCGCCCTGGCTCCGAAGCGCTCCTTCTGGCAGTATGCCGATCTATTGAGCAGCCGGCCCGCCCTACCTGGCGCCAGCCGTGCCGAGGCTAGCCATGAACATCGCCCACTTTAAGGAGGGAATATGACGTTTTCTAACGATGACGACGACGAGGTTTCCTATATGGCGCTGACCCGGGGCACGCCGGTGGCGAGCTCGAGCGGCACCCACTTCGGCACCGTTGAACACGTTTTGCAGGTACCCGAGTTGGACCTCTTCGACGGGATCGTCGTAAAGGTCCACAGGAGCCACCGCTTCGTGGACAGAGACCAGATCGACAAGATCAGGCGGTCGGAGGTGCGGACCCTGCTCAGCGATGAAGAGGCGGCCAACCTGCCCAAGCCGTCAGGGACGCCGGTCGAGGTCCCGCAGGGCCCGGGGGACCTGGGGTCGTCGTGGAACCATCCCTTTGCTCGGATGTTCGGCCGCGAGCACTGGGTCGAAAAGCGCGACTGACATCACGGGCGACTGACACCGCGCTAGTGACGTGAGGTGACGGGCGACTGACGCCCCGCAGGGCCGTCGCCAGCCGTTGAGGCGTCAGCCGTTGAGCAGCGGCTCGTCGGGCACGCCAGACGAAAAGTGGATCTGTACTATCCGCCAGCCGTCGGCACCTGCGATGGCCACGCCGGTTATGCGGATCGGGATCCTCACCTGAGGGAACACGATGGTCGGCCGGTCGGCGAACCAAGCGACCGAGCCTTCGGACCAAGCCACCGGTGCGTAGGGCTCGAACGGCACCACGCCGTATTTTTCGAGCGAGTCGCGGAGGTGGATGACTGCCGCCTCGCCGTCCGGGTACCAGTCACCGGGTTCGCTGCCGACCAGGAGGGTGGCTGCGCCGGGGGCGAACAGCTCCCCGACACCGTCGGCGTCGCCCGCCTTCGCCCGCGCCATCAGGTCGCGCAGCAATTGCTCAACCTCCGGGCCCGGTCCATGAGGGAATACACTACCGGCGTGGTTGCTCCCGCCGCCCCTGCCAGCGCGCCTGCGCGGTTCGAGGGACCGACGCGCGATCGTTTCGTGGCGTGGCTGGCAACGTTCCGACCCGTCTGGTCGAAGATGGCCGGGCTCCGCGCGCTCAGGGCAACCCTTGTCATTCCGGCGATGTTCGCCTTCACCAGCCAGGTCGTAAAAAACCCCCAGATAGCAACGTTTTCTGCGTTCGGCGGGTTCGCCACGCTGGTGCTCGCCGGCTTTGGCGGGACCCGTCGGGACAAGCTCGTCGCTCATTTCGGACTGGCGTGCACAGGCAGCGTGCTCATCGTGATCGGGACGGCAGTGAGCACCGGGTCTTCGACCGGGTCGAAGGCTGCGATCGCAGCCGCCGTGACCCTTGTGGTTACGTTCTGCGTCCTGTTCGCCGGAATGACCGGGCCCAACGCCGCCATCGGGGCGACGGCCGCAATGCTCACCTACGTCCTGCCGGCCGCCTCGCCGGCAGCGATGAGCTGGGTCCCGTCACGGCTCGAAGGATTTTGGCTTGCCTCGGCCGTTGGCACGATCGCCGTCTTGGTGCTCTCCCCGCGGCCAGCGGGGGACCGGGTGCGGGCTTCGGCAGCCCGCTCGGCGACGGCGCTTGCTGACCAGCTCGAATATGCGCTCAACAGCGAGTGCAGCCCGGTGCTTGCCGAGGCGGCGGCAGCGGCCAACCAGTCGCTCATCGCCGCTTTCACTACGGCTCCGTACCGCCCTACCGGTCTGGCCGCGCCGGACCAGGGCCTGGCCAACCTGGTAGAGAACCTCGAGTGGCTCACCACACTCGTCTCTGAGGCGACACGCGAGGGGACCGACCTTAAGGCTGTCGACGAGACCGACCGGCGGCTCTTCCGTGAGGCGGTCAATGTGCTGCGGGGTACGGCGAGCCTGTTATCCGGGACCGAGGTGGCGCTGCCCCTGGGCACTTTGGAGGAGCTGCGGTTGGCGAGCGCCGCCAGGATCGCCTCGCTCGACGGTAACGGCTCGGGCGCCGAGGAAGTCCACGTGTCTTTCCATGCTCAGATCGTTGCCACGGCGGCACGCAGCGTCGCCGTCGACGCACTGATCGCTGACCGCCGGGTCGACCCTTCGGTCTTTGCTACCGAAGTGGCCCGTTGGCTCGAGGGACCGGGCGCGCCGATCTCGTCGGTGAAGGCCCCGGCCCGTTCAACACCGCCTCTCTCAACGCAGCCCGCCGTCTCGTCACGGGCCACGCCAGCCTGCGCTCGGTCTGGTTCGTCAATAGCGCCCGGGGAGCGGTGGCCCTGGCGGTCGCAGTCGGCGTGGCGGACCTGACCAATGTGCAGCATGGGTTCTGGGTTGTGCTCGGCGCTTTGTCGGTGTTGCGGACGAACGCTGCTTCGACGGGCGCGACGGCACTGAGGGCGCTGGTCGGGACAACGTTCGGATTTTTCATAGGTGCGGCGCTGATCCTCGGCATCGGCACGCACACGTCAGTGCTCTGGGTGGTCTTTCCCATTGCGGTGCTGATCGCGTCGTACGCACCCGGGACGGCGCCGTTCGCCGTAGGCCAGGCCGCCTTCACTGTGATGATCAGCGTCCTGTACAACATCATCGTGCCGGTGGGCTGGAAGGTGGGGGAGATCCGCGTCGAGGACGTCGCCATCGGTGCGGGCGTGAGCGCCCTGGCAGGAGTGCTGTTCTGGCCGCGCGGCGCTACACGTGTTGTCGGCGACGACCTCGCGGACGCCCTTCACAGCGGCGGTGTCTACCTCGTCCAGGCCACCGCTTGGGCGCTCGGTGTCCGGGGCGCGCGCCCTGATGCCGGACCATCCGCGGTCCGGGCCAGCGCCCGGCTCGGCGATGCCCTCCGGGCGTCGCTGGCCGAACAGGGCACCAAGAAAGTGCCCAAGGAGCAGCTCTGGAAGCTGGTTGCTGGGAGCTCGCGCATTCGCCTGACCGCTCAATCGATCGCTGGGCCCGCCCGGCCCGAGGACGAGCCGGGCCCGGCCGCACCCGCTCTGGTCAACGAGGCGGTGCGCCTTGCCGGCGTATGCGATTCCCTCGCCTCCCAGGTCGGGCACCTCCCATCGACCGTGGCCCAGGAGCTGGCCGGCTTGCCCGGTGGAGGCGAAAGCGGGGCCGTCCCGACGGGCTACGACCTCTGGGTCCGCCAGCACCTCGACCACGTGAGGCGCGACCTGACCGGCCTAGTCGGGCCGACCGAAGTGGTCGCCGAGTTGCGCAAGCGCCCGTGGTGGCGCTGACCCGCTACCCAGGCTTGCGCCCCGAGGCGGGTATAGCTAGTGTTAGGCACACCTAATATTAGGTGCACCTAACAAATGCTCGAAGTCTCACATCGAAAGGAACCGAACGATCATCCCTCTCCGGGTTAAGACGTTGGCGGTGCTCGCTAGCGGGCTGGTCGTCGTCTCTGCAGCTCTTCTCGCCGGCTGTGGCGGTCCCGGCAAAAACCTCGGTTCGATAACGCTATATAGCGGCCAACACGAACAGACGACCCAGTCCCTCGTGACCGCGTTCGAAAAAAGCACTGGGATCAATGTGAAAGTGCGTTTCGACGACGAGGACACGTTCACCGACGAGATCGTGATGGAGGCGTCCCACCCCGAAGCCGACGTCTTCTTTACGGAGAACTCGCCGCCTCTGGAGTACCTGCAACAAAAGGGTTTGTTGGCTGCGGTCGATCCGTCCACGCTTGCCAAGACGCCGGCCAGGTACAACTCGCCGCAGGGCGACTGGGTCGGCATTTCCGCTCGCGTGAGCGTGCTGATTTACAACCCCTCGCTCATCAACAAATCCCAACTGCCGACCACGGTCCTAGAGCTCGCCGACCCCAAGTACAAAGGAAAACTCGCATTTGCGGCGGGCGAGACCGATTTCCAGCCGATCGTCACCTCGGTCGACAAGACTTATGGGCAGACAAAAACCCTCGCCTGGCTGCACGGGATCTCAGCGAACGCCGGCAGCCACGTGTACCCCGACAATGAGACCATCGCCGACGAGGTCAACCGGGGTGCCGTTGCTTTCGGGGTCGTCAACCAGTACTACTGGTACCGGATGGCCGCGGAACTGGGAAAGGCCAACATCCACTCCAAGATCACCTACTTTGCCCCGCACGACCCTGGTTATGTCCTGGACGTGTCGGGCGCCGCAGTCCTCAAGTCGTCGAAGAACCAAGCCGGTGCGCAAAAGTTCCTCGCTTTCCTCGTGTCCAAGCAGGGCCAGGAGATAATCGCGCACTCGATCAGCTTCGAGTACCCCCTTGACGACGGCGTCAAGACCACGGCCCCCGAAACGCCTTTTTCACAGCTCGAACCGAACTCGATCACCATCCCCGAGCTCGGTGACGGTTCGACGGCCATCGCCCTGCTGCAGCGGACCGGGCTGCTCTGACGATGTCCCGCAGGCGCGCACAGCGGCCAATGGGGCTGATCGTGGCCAGCGTCCTGATCGCGCTGGTGCTCCTTCTGCCGCTCGCTTTCTTGCTGGTCGAGGCGCAGGGAGCCGGCGTCGGGAAGGTCATGTCGCTTGTCAACCGGCCCCTTACGGTGCACCTGTTGTGGAACACGGTACGCCTCACCGTCGCCGTGAGCGCCCTCTGCACCGTGATCGGCACGGGTGCGGCCTGGCTTGTCGAACGCACAAACCTCCCTGGCCGCCGGGTCTGGGCTGTGCTCCTCGTGGTGCCGCTGGCGATACCCGATTTCGTCATCAGCTTCGGGTGGGCGTCGCTAAGCCGGGAAATTTCCGGGTTCCGCGGCGCGGTGCTCGTGATGACCCTCGCCGTTTACCCGCTCGTCTACCTGCCCGTCGCCTCCAGCCTTCGCAATGCCGACCCCGCCCTCGAGGAGGTGTCGAGGAGCCTCGGGGTGAGACGGCTGAAGACGTTCTGGCGGGTCACGATCGTGCAGTCCCGCGTCGCCATCCTCGGGGGCTGCCTGCTCGTAGCTCTGGTCCTATTGGCCGAGTACGGGGCTTTTGAGATCCTCTCCTACCAGACCTTTACAACCGAGATCTTCACCGAGTTCTCGGTGTTCCAGGTCCCCGCGGCGTGCGCGCTGTCCCTCGTATTGATTGTCCTCGGCTTGGTCGTGCTCACCGGTGAATCGGTCGGGGGAGGGCGTGGCCGTGTCAGCCCAGCGGGCCGCACCGCGCAGCGCATCACGGTGCGGCACCGGTTGGGCAAATGGACCGTGCCTGCCTTGCTCGGCCTATCTTTCCTTGTGGCCCTCGCCCTCGGTGTGCCGGTCGCATCGGCTTCGTACTGGTGGGTGGCAGGGGCCAAAGGCATCCTCCAGGGCCTGTCCATCGTCGATGCCACCTGGCACACGGCTCTCTACAGCGGCTGCGCCGCGGCCATCGCGACGGTAATGGCGCTCCCGGTGGCTGTTTTGGCCATCCGCCACGGCGGGCGGCTCCATTCGCTGCTCGAGCGCAGTACGTACCTTGTCCTGGCAATGCCGGGCGTGGTTATCGCATTTTCGCTCGCTTATTTCAGCCTTCACTATGCGAACGCCTGGGGTTACCAGACTGCGCCGATGCTCGTAGCCGCGTACGCGATCATGTTCTTCCCGCTCGCCCTGGTCGGGGTGCGAGCCTCCGTGGCCCAGGCTCCTCGCGGCCTCGAAGATGTCGCCAGATCGCTCGGCAAACGGCGCTTAGCCGTCCTGTGGCAGGTGACCCGCCCCCTCGTTACGCCGGGTTTAGCAGCCGCGTTCTGCTTGGTGTTCCTCTCCGCTGTGACCGAGCTAACTGCGACGTTGATCCTCGTGCCTACGGGCGTCCAAACGCTCGCCACACAGTTTTGGGCCTACCAGCAGAACCTCGCCTACGGGCAGGCGGCGCCTTTTGCACTTTTGATGATCGCGATCGCCGCCGTGCCGAGCTACGTGCTCGGGCGGTTCTTCGACCGCCTGCCCGCACGGGCCTCCCACCTTTGACCAGCCAGGGTCGGCGTCGATGATATTGGACGCAGACCCCGGGCGGCGCCGCACGCTCTGGTGACGAACGCGATCGCCTGACCGACTTTTATACGTTTTTCAGGGGGTAATTGGCCACGGCACGCTGCGGAGCCCGTCGAACCCGGGCCTGACCCACCCGCGTCTTGCGAGTGGGTCAGTCCCGTGACAGTCGCAGGGCCCGCCGGCTGAGATATCTCCAGCGCCAATGGCGGGGGAGCCGCGAAGGGACCTTTGGTTGTACCAGAGCCGGAGCCCTGGCTGCCTCGCGTCGGAGGCGGTGGTTGTGCGCTCGAGCCTCCATCTCAGTTTGGTACTGAGCGGAAAGGCGCGCGACTAGATAAGGGTGGGTAGACAAGACGACCTCCATCGGTAACGCCGCGCAGGACTACGCAGCTGAAGCGGGGATTACGAGCAACCTTGTGGCGCTTCGGAGAGCACCTAGCAGGCTGAAGTGAACGGGCTCCCGGAGAGACCAGGCGTGGGTACAGCGGGCTCGAAGATTTTTTCCACCGTGACCTCCTCACGCTCGATGGGCAGTCGCAGCCATTACAGGCAGACCCCCGCTTTGGCCGCAAGCGATTTATTGCCCCGCGAGGCGGGGCCTATTTCCAGCAACCCAGGGGCTTGACATGGCTAGTAAGCCTAGCTATACTGCTAATAGCACTAGCCACTAGGAAGGAACGAAGCAATGTCCACCATGAGCCGAACGGCCGGTCCCTCAGCCAGCCCGATGAGCGCTTCTACTAGCCAGATCGGCGGCTCTGCCAGCCCAATGCGGCCCAGCCCCTCCGGAGCAGCCGTCTATGCGAACCTGGCCCTGCGCTTCGCTCTGGAGCTGGCCAGCTACGCCGCCCTGGGGTATTGGGGCGCATCTGTTGGCAACGTCGTTGCGGTGCAGGTGGCCCTCGCCATCGTGGCGCCGGCGGCCGCGATGGCCCTATGGGTGGCCTTCCTCGCCCCCAAGGCGCGCCGGCGCTTGGAAGGCCCGAGCGGTCTGGCCTTGGAGCTTGTGGTGTTCCTCGGGGCATCGGCCGCCGCGTCAGTGTCGGTATCGGTGGGCGCCGGGCTAGCGCTCGGCGTAGTTGCTACCGCCAATGCGCTCGCCTTGCGCGCCCTCGGGCCCTGCGTTGACCCCGGCGCACGCTTCGAGCGAACTAAAAGCCAAATCTACGAAAGGGGATCATGTGAGCACAGCTCCAGTCGAAGGCGGGAGCGCCGGGGTGCAGTTCCTGGACCGCGACGGCGGACGGGTTGGCTACGAGGTATCCGGGGACGGGCCACTGGTGGTCTGCGTGCCCGGCATGGGCGAGCTGCGCAGCATTTACCGCTATACCGTGCCGGCGCTCGTCGCCAGCGGTTTCAGGGTTGCCTCGATTGACCTTCGCGGTCACGGCGACAGCGACGCCACCTTCTCGAGCTACGACGACCGGGCCGCCGCCTCTGACGTCGAGGCGCTCATCGACCACCTCGGCGGGCCTGCAGTAATAGTGGGCAACTCCATGGGAGGCGCCGCAGCCGTAATGGTCGCAGCAGCTAGGCCCGAGCTCGTGGCCGGGCTCGTCCTCCTGGGGACGCTCGTCCGCGACCAGCCAACAGGTGCCGTTACCTCCTTGCTTCAGCGGTTGCTAATGGGCGGCCCGTGGGCCCGCGCGGCCTGGGCGTCTTACCTGCCCAGGTTGTACCCCGGACGGCGCCCAGACGATTTCGTTGAGCACCGCGCGGCGCTCGTGGCCAGCATGCGCCGGCCCGGCTACACCCAATCGTTCCGCAAGACGACCCGCACCAGCCATGCCCCCGCTGAGGCGAGGCTCGGGGAGGTTAGGGCCCCGACCCTGGTGGTCATGGGCGAGCGCGACCCCGACTTCCGCGACCCTGCTGCCGAAGCCCGCTGGATGTCCGAACGCCTCAAGGCCGAGGTCGTGATGGTGCCGGGCGCCGGCCACTTCCCCCAGGCCGAATACCCGGAGGTCGTCAACCCGGCGATGCTTGCGTTTGTGTCGCAGGTCTTCAAGGGTGCCTAGGGCGGGGCTGTCGAGGAGCGTCGTAATCGCAGAGGCGGCCGAGCTCGTCGACGAAGTTGGCTGGGACCAGCTCACGATGGCCGGTGTCGCCGACCGGCTCGGTGTCAGGTTGCCGAGCCTCTACAAGCACATCGGCTCTCTCGATGACCTGCGTCGCGGCATCGGCCTGCTCGCTCTGGCCGAGCTGAGGGACACGCTCGGCTCGGCTGCAATCGGGCGGGCCGGCCCGGATGCCTTGCGGGAAGTGGCCCTCGCGTACGGCGCATACGCCCGTGCGCACCCGGGACGATACGCCGCCACCATCGCAGCTCCGGGCCCGGGCGAGGATGAGCGCGCGGCGCTGGCAGAGCGGATATTGCAGATCGTCTTCGCTGTTCTCGCCGGTTATGGGCTCGCCGGCGATGACGCCGTTCACGCCACCCGTGTCCTGCGGGCAGCCCTACATGGCTTTGTCACTTTGGAGGCGAGCGGCGGGTTCGGTATGCCACAGGACATTGCTGTCAGTTACGAGTGCCTCATCCGCACGCTCGATGAAAGCCTCGCCCGCTGGAAGCCAACGTGATCCCGGGGTTTCACCCGTAGGGCCTGGCGAGTTCCCGGCGCCCAAAAGCGGCAGCACCCGCAAGTCCGCACCCAGCGTTCCTTAGCCCCCGCTGCTGGTCCGTGGCCTTCAGCCATCGCGATCTCTCGGTACAGGAGGGCCCGATACCCTGCAGAGGGTGGTTGGCATCCCATACGCCGGCGCCACCCTGCTTTGGGCAATCGTCCTCGGGGTCGTATCCTGGCAATGGAACCGGAGCGAGGGCACCTTGTCGATCCACAGCGTCACCACCCGGCGGCGTGGGGGCTACCACTCCCGTGCGCCTCTCGCCCTAGAGCGCTACGAAGGCTCCGCCCTACGGGGGGCGCCCGCTCTCGAGCCCACCGCATGAAAGGCGTCGGTCAGGTGCGCCCCGGGATGTCCCGTCTCCGATGGGTCACGGCTGACCCCACGGAAGCTGACAGGGACAGCGAAGCGGACAATGACAAACAGCCGGCCACCCACCGACCGGACTTATGGCAGCTGGGGTCGCGGCTCGCTGACGCCCACCCAGTATTGGCCGACACCAGCGTCGCCCTGGCCGTCGCCATTGTCAGTGCGGCGTGGTTCGTGGACCGGGTCGGCTCCCGGCCTACGGGATGGGCTCTGCAGGTGGGGCTCATCGTTCCGCTCGTCTGGAGGCGTCGTTACCCGGTGGCGGTGTTCGCCATTATCGCCCTGGTCGCCCTGGTCCAGTGGGCCCTCGGGGTCGAAATGGTCGCCGACGTGGCCCTTCTCGTGGCCCTTTACACCCTCGCCAGCCAGCGATCTCGGGTTGTAGCTACCGCCGGAGCGGCCCTGGTCGAGTCGGGCGCCATCATGGCCTCTTTCCGCTGGAGCCTGGCAGGCAGCTGGCTACGGTCCACGGTGTTCCTCTCCGGCCTGGTGGCCGCCGCCTTCCTGCTTGGGACCAACCTCCGGTCCCGCCGCAGCCGGCTGGCTGCGGTCACCGAGCGCGCCGAGCGCCTCGAGCGAGAACGCGAGCAGCAAGCCCTCATCGCCGCCACAGCCGAGCGGACACGCATCGCCCGGGAAATGCATGACGTCATTGCCCACAGCCTGGCCGTGATGATCAGCCTGGCTGACGGTGCCAACGCCAAGCTCCACTCGGATCCCGAACGGGCGAGCACGGCGATCCAGAACCTCTCCCGGATCGGACGCCAAGCGCTGGGCGACACCCGGCGGCTGCTCGGCGTGCTCCGGGACGACGGCGCCCCCGAGGTGCTGGCCCCCCAACCCGGCCTGGCCCAGATCGATGGGCTACTTGCCCAGGTCCGGACCACCGGCTTGGCCGCATCGTTGGCCATCAACGGCGAGCCCCTCCCGTTGCCCCCGGGAGCCGAGCTAACGGTTTACCGGATCGTCCAAGAAGCGACCACCAACGCCCTCAAGCATGCCGTCGGTGCCACCAGCGTGGCCGTGGCGCTGGACTACAGCCCGGACCTGCTCGCCGTCTCGGTGCAAGATAACGGTCGGGCTCCCAGCCGGGGGACCGACCGTTATCCCCCCAAGGGCGCCGGGCACGGGTTGTCGGGTATGAAGGAGCGCGCAGCGGTTTACCGCGGGACAGTCGTCGCAGGCCCTTCCGTCGGCGGTTGGTTGGTCGAAGCCCGCATCCCGATCCTGCCCGTTGCCCGGCCGTCCCGCTCACCTGACGGTGGTCGCCGTCCAACGAACGCCGCTGAAGCGATCAGCCTCCAGGACGAGCGGCCGGTGAGCCTGCCGAGCGGTGCCCCCTTGCCGCTGGCCCGAACGCCCGGGCAGAGCATGTGAAGACGACCGTGCTCCTGGTCGACGACCAGCCCCTCCTGCGCGCCGGGTTCCGGATGGTGCTCGAGGAGGAACCGGACCTCAGCATCGTGGGAGAAGCCGAGGACGGGGCCGAGGCCGTCCGCCTCACCGCAGAGCTGGCACCCGACGTGGTGCTGATGGATATCCGCATGCCGGGAATGGACGGGGTGGAGGCTACCCGCCGCATCGTCGAACAGACCCCCGAGTCGCGGGTTTTGGTGCTCACAACTTTCGATCTCGACGAGTACGTCTTCAGTGCCCTGCGCGCCGGCGCCAGCGGTTTCGTCCTGAAGGACGTGCTCCCGGCGGAACTAGCAAGGGCTATACAAGCCGTGGCCAACGGCGACGCCGTGGTCGCCCCGAGCGTCACCCGGCGCCTGCTGGACAACTTTCTTCCCCACCTCCCTGGGCCGGGCGAACCAGCGGTTGCCAATAGCGACGCCCGGCTCTCGACGCTTACCGACAGAGAGCGCGAGATCCTGGTCGAAGTAGCCGGAGGGCTCTCCAACGCCGAGATCGCCAGCAAGCTTTTCCTGGCCGAGGCGACCGTTAAAACCCATATGGGACGGGTGCTGTCCAAGCTCGGTTTGCGTGACCGAGTCCAGGCCGTGGTCTACGCCTACGAGATCGGGCTTGTCCGCGCCGGTCAGGGAAGCTAGCTCGGACCGACAGCCGGGCCGGCGCGGCCCGGCCGTGACCCCGGCGTCACCGATGTAATAGCACAGGCCCGACATCGAGCACCGAACGGGCGATTTCTTTGCACGGGCGTCAGTGATGTGGAGTCTCGACGGGGACATTTGCGGTTTTCAAGCGAGACCGGGCAGGGCAGAATCTCCTAGTGATCGTTCGCAAGCGCTCGCCTTCGGACGGGAAGGCGCTTGAGGCAATAGCTCGTGAGACACACCGGCTCGACGGTTACCCCGGGTACATGCCAGGGGACTTGAGGTCCTTTATCGTCAACGAGGATGCCCTCGGAGCCTGGGTTGCCGAAGACCACGACGAGGTGCTCGGGCACGTTGCGTTGCACGACAGTGGCGCTACGGAGGTCATGGACGTGGCCTTGGCTGCCGCCGGCGTCGGTAAGGACAACATCGCTTTTGTGGCAAGACTGCTCGTCGCGCCAGGGGCTCAGCGCCGAGGCATCGGACGGGCGCTGCTGGAGACAGCTACCCAGGAGGCGGTGCGGCTGGGACGGAGAGCGGTGCTCGATGTGGTCGAGGACCACCAAGCTGCGATCGCGCTTTATGAGAAGTGCGGGTGGACCAGAGTTGGAAGGGTGGACTGGAAGCTCCCCGGCGATCTCCCGCTTCGCGAATTCGTCTACCTGGCGCCGCCCCCGCGCTCAACGACGACCTACTGATCCGGCCACCTTTGTGGTGGGGTGGCGCGTTGGGTCGCGCGCTTTGTGGTTAGCCGGCACCGTTGTCGGCAATAGTATATGTCCCAACTGTTGTGGTGGCGCGCCACTAGAAGGAGCGATCTCCTGTTCCCATTTCGTCGTTTTTGCAAGAAGGGAACTATGTGAGACATAAGCGGCTGGCAGTTGCGATCATCGCCGGCCTGCTGCCGGCGCTGGTTTTTTGTGCGCCAACGGCCCTGGCAACTCCCCGTCCCCCTCACGCTCTGGTCTTATCGGCCACAGCCTCCCCTGCTCAAATCCCCTCTGGTGGTGGCACTGCGAACATCCACGGTAGGGTCAAAAATGCGACGCACTGCAAGTTAAAGCTGCTCTCTCACCAGATGTTCCCCGTTGTCTACGCCAGCAACGTAAGACCGTGTCGCGGTTCGTTCGAGGCGCACGTAACCGTCGGTGCCAACGAGAACAACATCCGACGCACCATCGCGTTTGCCCTAGTAGCCAGCAACGCGGGTTCTTCATTCACCGGCTACGTCTACCTCGACCTGGCTCCTCTACCTGCGCCGGCAATCCTGTCTGTCGGAGCGGTGCCCCAACAGCTTGGGCCTACGGCGGTACCACGAGAGTGAGCGCCGGTATCAAGCACGCTAAGACGTGTCAGCTTCATCTCTTGAGCCAACAGGCTTTCAACGTTGTCTACGCCACCAACCTCAGGCCGTGTAGAGATGTTTTTACGGCGCACATTGGCGTGGGCGCCAATAGCTCCCGCGAGCACCGGACCATAGCTTTTTCCTTGGTGACCCACGCTGGTACAAGTTCATTTACGGGCTACTTCTACGTTGGCATTGCGGCTAATTCAACCGCGCCAGCGCCCACGACGACCGTCCCACCGGCTGCAACGACGACGGTCCCACCGACGAGGACCGCAACAACCACACCGGGTAGCAGTGAGAGCTACTACAGCCAGCAAAGCTTCAACTGGTCGGGGTACGCGATTGCTGGGGGACCGTTCACGATCGCCCAAGGAACATTCACCGTCCCGCAGCTCGCCACCGATGCCACGTGTAACGAGGCAGTCAGTGACTGGGTGGGGATAGACGGCGAGAACGCGTCCAACCTGCCCACGGACACCGATCTGATCCAAGCGGGCATTGGCGAGAGCATGACCAACCCGGAGACAGGCGCTTGTACGGCCGACGAGTTCTGGTTCTGGGCCTGGTGGGAAATCCTGCCGGCCGCGGCCACGCCTGTAGCGATCGCCATGAACCCGGGAGATTCTGTAACCGTAACGCTCGGCCTCCTTGACGATGGCAACTACGGCATCATCATCCAGGACAATTCGGACGGTCAGGACTTCGCCATCGAGCAGCCCTACTACGGCGCAGGTGGCTCCGTGGAATGGATCGTGGAAGCGCCCGTTGTGCCCTCCCTATGCGGGCAAGGGACCGACCCCAGTCAAATAGCGGGGGTTTGTCCTCTTGCCGCAATAAATCCCATCGATTGGACCGACCTCAAGCTCGAAGGCACTCCGAGTGCTCTGTACAAAATTTCTATGGTCCAGGACGGCGACCATGTCGCCACTCCGACGGCGTTGGACAACGGCGCCTTTGAAGTTGACTACACAGGCACGAACGGCGACGTCGTAACGCCGGGCCACAAGATGGTCGGTCGGGACTTTGCGGGCAAGTTCAAGTTCCCCATCTACAACGAAAAGAACCTTGGTGGGAGGAAGGCGACATCTCTCGACCCGTCCAGTCCGGCGTACGCTTTTTCGCCGCTCAATCCGCCTGAAAGTGGACCAGCGGAAGACCGTCGCGATCGAGCGTAGAGAGGTGGGTCACCTGGGACAAGTATGCGGAACGTCCCTCGACGACGACCTCCGGTTCGCGCACCAGCACCTCTCCACACGTGGTCGCCTCCACCGGCGCGAACGTGTCGGCAGCCGCTAGGCCCTCCGGCTCGACCGTGGAGGTTCGTTCCAAGCGCGGCGGCGACGCACCTAGCTCACCGAGGCCGCTCTCGGGCGACCTCGGCCGCGCTCTTGTCGTCGCGTAGCCCAAGGAAGCGTGGCTGCCTCAGCCGACCATCGTTGGTCCACTCGGCGAACGCGATCTGGGCGACAAGCTCGGGGCGGGCCCAGTGCGTCCCGCGCGGGATCGGTCGGGCGTCGACGAACGGCGGCTCGTGCGTCTCCAGCGCGCGTACGCGGGCACCGAGGTTACGGAGCGTCGACGCGGTGTACCCGGTCCCGACCTTGCCGCCGTACCTGAGCCGACCGTCCTCGTAGTACCCGACGAGTAGCGCGCCGAAGTCAGTCCGGCTCCCGGCTGGGTCGGTGTAGCCGCCGATCACGAACTCCTGCTCCCAGACACATTTGAGCTTCAGCCACTCCGTGGATCGGCCCGCGACGTAGGGCGCCTCCGCGCGCTTCGCGATAAGGCCCTCCCAGCCCGCTCGGCAGGCCTCGCCGAACCGACGCTCCGAGCCGTTGCTCCAGGCCTCGGCGAGTTGCAACGCTGCGCTCGGCCGGACCGCCTCTGCCAGCAGGGAGCGGCGCTGTACGAGCGGCCGATCTCGGAGATCGTCGCCGCGGAGCTCGAGCAAGTCAAACACGCAGAAGACGACCGGGTAGGCGGCCACCCGTTCAGGGGATGGGCCCGAAGCCCGAGGCGCTGCTGGAGCCGGCTGAACGACGTCTGGTCACCGTCGAATGCGACCACCTCGCCGTCGAGCAGCAGGTCCCGGTCAAGTTGGCTTGCCACCGCAGCCCGGACCTCGGGGTACGTCGCCGTGAGGTCCTTGGCGGTCCGCGACTCCAGGCGTACCTCGTCATCGCGTTTGGCTGCGACGCAGCGTTCGCCATCGAACTTGCGCTCCAGCAACCAGTCGTCGCCGAAGTCGCGGCGTTCTGTCAGGGTCGCCAGCATCAGCCCTACCGGCATCGCTTTCATCGTCCCAGATGGACGGGTGTCCCGGCCACTTGCTGCCTGTCCGCTCGGGGGGTGCCAAACAGCTATCGTTGCGGGCCGGAAGGCCGCTCTCAGCGTCCTACGGGGAGGTCGAGTACCGATGAAGAGCGCCTGGAGCCCACCTCCGGCCGCGGGGCGTGCGGACGACCGGGGTGAGCCGGCGGGCGAGCCGGGCCAGCCGGGCCAGTCACGGGAGTTGGCCGAGCGGGTCTACACCTCACGCCTCATCGGTGCCGAACCGCAACTGGTGATGCACGGTGGTGGGAACACGTCGGTGAAGCTGCAGGTGACGAATGTACTTGGCGTTGTTGAGGATGTTCTCTACGTCAAGGGCTCCGGGCGCGACCTAAAGGTGATCAGGGAAGCCGACTTCGCGCCTTTGCGCATCGAGCACCTGCGTGCACTTGCCCAGTTGGAGCAACTCGGCGACTTGGAGATGGCGCGACAATTCCAGCTGGCATCTATAGAACCGGGCGCTCCGGCCGCTTCGGTGGAGTCGATCCTGCATGCCATCCTGCCCCATCGCTATGTCGACCACGCACACGCCGATGCCATCGTCACGTTGGGCAACACGCCATCAGGTCGTGACCACCTCCGCTCCGCGTACGGCGACCGCGTGATCATTGTCCCTTACGTCAAGCCAGGTTTCGACTTGTGCCGCGCCACAGCTCGGCTTGTCCGAGACGAGCTGGGCCAGACGACCGAGGGGATCATATTGATGGGCCACGGGGTCATCGCTTTTGGGGAGTCGGCCCAAGAATCGTACGAGCGCCTCATCGACCTGGTCACCACCGCAGAGGAGTACCTTAAGCGCCACAATTCTTGGGAAATAACGGCATCATCGGGCGCTTCGTCGAGCTCGGTGAGGGAGCCCGAAGCCCTCGAAGTGGCAGAACTCCGCCACAAGATATCGGCGGCGGCCGGGACACCGCTCATCCTGCGCTGGCACGACGACGCGCTGGCACGGGACTTTGCCAACCGGCCCGACGTAGCCGAGCTGTCGCAGAGAGGCCCAGAAACCCCGGACCACCTGCTGTTTACCAAGCGGGTACCGATGTTAGGGCGCGATGTCGAGGGGTTTGCCGAACGTTACCGGGCATATTTCCACGAACATGAGAGCCTTTCTGTCCGGGAGCCGCCCCTGCGGATGCTCGACCCGGCGCCCCGAGTGGTGCTCGACCCCGGTCTGGGCCTTTGTACTGCGGGCCAGACCGTCGCCCTTGCCCAAGCTGCGGGTGACCTTTACATGCACACGGTCCGGGCAATTCTCCGTGCCGAGGCGCTTGAAAGATGGAAGCCGCTCACGGCGGCAGAACTCTTCGAGGTTGAGTACTGGGAGCTCGAGCAGGCAAAGCTATGGCGCAAGGGCTCCCCGCTCGAACTGGCGGGCGAGGTGGCCCTCGTCACCGGCGCCGCCTCCGGCATCGGTCGCGCGATCGCCCAGCTTCTGTTGGAAAAAGGCGCCGCCGTCTGCGGTATCGACAAGAGCGACCAGGTGACCGAGACCGGGCAAGGTCCGGCCTACTTAGGCGTGGTTTGCGACCTGACAGACGAGGCGGCGCTGCGGCGCAACCTTGACGAGGTTGTCCGTTCCTTCGGTGGTATCGACATCTTGGTATTGAACGCCGGCGTGTTCCCACCCAGCACCCGGGTCGAAGCGATGTCCTCGGCTGATTGGAGGAAGATCTTCGCGGTCAACCTCGATTCCAACATGGCCCTCATGGGGATGGCACACCCTTACTTGCGGCTGGCGCCAAGGGGAGGCCGGGTGCTGGCTGTGGGCTCGAAGAACGTCAAGGCACCGGGGCCGGGCGCGGGCGCCTATTCCGCCTCCAAGGCGGCGCTGACCCAGCTCTGCCGGGTGGCCGCTCTCGAATGGGGAGGCGACGGGATCCGCGTAAACGTGCTTCACCCCAACGCGGTTTTCGACACCGGGATCTGGAGCGAGGAAGTCATCGCTCAGCGTGCCAAGCAGTACGGCGTGAGCCCTGAGGAGTACCGGCGCCGGAGCGTGCTCGGCGTCGAGGTGACGAGCCGGGATGTGGCGGAGCTCGCTGTCGCCATGTGCGGCCACATTTTCTCCAAGGTCACCGGGGCTCAAGTTCCTATCGACGGGGGCAACGACCGCGTCATCTGACTGCGCGTCATCTGAACGGCACCGGTTGCCGAAAGGTCGCCTACCCGCACGAGTAATCGACGTCTATGTGGGTTGGTGCATACCCTGCGTAGCCGTACTGCACGAGCCAGGGCACGCCGCCGGCGAACCCGATCGGCCCCGACCTCAGCGTTGCAGGGTCGCCAGGCGACAGGGCCCGTTGGCAGTACGACTGGGCGCTGTAATAACCATCGCTCAGGCTGAGCGCGCCCGCGACCCACAGCGGCGTCTGACCCAGAGGTACGTAGGAACCCGTTATCTTGCCCCATTGGTACCAGGTGCAATAGATCCCGCCGATGTCGCCTGCCTGCTTGATGGCGGCGAGAGCCCCCTGGATTATCGCGGCGTTCACGGGCTGGAGGGCCGGCGAAGTGGGCCAACCCTCGGCGGTCTCGACGTCCACCCACCACACCTTCGGATCGGCGCCCTCTTCCTTGACAAAAGCGATGTCGGTTTCGGCGTAGTTGTAACCCCAGTCGTAGCCCTCGCACTCACTGTTGGTGCTTGCGCAGGACGCCTCGGGCCCCCCCGATTCGAACGGGACCGGTTTACCCCCTGGCGCTGGCTGCAGGATTACGTAAACGGAAAGGTTCTTGCCTGCCCACGCAGCCTCGGCCGCAAAACAACTGTTCAACGTGCCGATAGTCCCGTTGTTGACCCCGACGATCGCATATGCGGGGGCGCCGGGGAGCGGCTTGGTCTGCGCCGAGGTCCTCGAAGTGCACTGGGGCCAGGACACGTCGTACCCGGTGACGCCTGTGGGGTAGCTGCTGGGGCCGGCCGGAATGGGCGGAGGCGGCGGATAGGGCAGCGGCGTCGGGCTGGCAACGAGCGACACGTAGAAGTACCCGATGGAGGAGTAGGTCCCGTTCCGGGCGACGAGGGCGAACGCGACCGTGCGCTTCACTGCGCTCGGGTTGGCCCCGATAGTGACGTGCGCCGAATAGTTCCCGCCTTGGCACGCCGTGGTCGGGTTGTGCGAGTAGACGACGGGGAACGACTGGTGCGATAGCAGCAAGATCTGGCAGGTATTGGCGTTCTTGACCGTCCCGCTCACGAGCACCTGGCCGCCTGCCGGCCCGAGGGCGCTCGGTGTGGCGCTGGCGGACAGGACGGTGGGCACTAACAACGGCTCGAGGGCGACGTAGAAGTACCCTCTGGACAAGTAGGTCCCGTTGCGGGCGACGAGGACGAACGCAACAGTGCGCTTTGTGGCGCTCGGGTTGGCCCCGATCGTGACGTGCGCCGAATAGTTCCCGCCGTGGCACGCCGTCGTCGGGTTGTGCGAGTAGACGACGGGGAACGACTGGCGCGACAGCAGCAAGATCTGGCAGGTGTTGGCGTTCCTGACCGTCCCGCTCACGAGCACCTGGCCGCCGGCCGGCCCGAGGGCGCTCGGTGTGGCGCTGGCGGATAGGACGGTGGGCACTAACAACGGCTCGAGCGCGACGTAGAAGTACCCTCTGGACGAGTAGGTCCCGTTGCGGGCGACGAGGGCGAAGGCGACCGTTCGCTTCACTGCGCTCGGGTTGGCCCCGATAGTGACGCGGGCCAAGTAGGCCCCGCCCTGGCAGGCTGTGGTCGGGTTGTGCGAGTAGACGACGGGGAACGACTGGTGAGACAACAGGACGAGCTGGCAGGTATTGGCGTTGTTGACGATTCCGCTCACGAGCACCTGGCCACCGGCCGGCCCGAGGGCACTCGGTGTGGCGCTGGCGGAAAGGACGGCGGGCGAGAGCGTGGCTGCCGACGCAGCCGGGCCCCCAACACGAGGGGCCCCAACACGAGCGATCCCGCCACGAGGGCCCCAACACGAGCGGGCCGCACACCAGAGAGCCCAGCAGGCCAGCCAGCACGGCGATGGGCGAAGGCTTCATCGACCTCGGCTGCACGACTTCATCGTCAAATGGTCCGCATTTCCGTCGCCGGCGGGACGGTCCTGGTCAGATCGCCGAGGGGAAGGCGATGATGACCCCGCCGAGGGTCGGCGATGATTGCCCGCGAACCGAGAGCCTAGGTCAAGGTTGTCAATACTTTGCCAAGTTCGGCCGCCAGTGGCCCGGGGTCGGCAGGCAAAGGCGACAGCGGCCACAACCCGAAGGCGAAGCGGAACGGTGCGCTGGTCAGCACATATTGTTCGAGCGGGCCCGGGCCGCAAGCGGCTGAACCGAGGCCGTATTGGCGGTGGTCGAGGTGGAGCCAGGTGCGCGGCTCGGCCACGAGTTCGTCTTGGTGGAGGGCTTTGGCCAATGCCTGGGTCGACCAGGCGTGAGCGCTGAAGCCGAACAAGGGAGCGCCCGTCACCAGGATCCCGCGGTGGCCGTCGGAAACCTGGCACCAGCGCACGTCGCTGCGATGGCCGTTCTCCTGCGGCACGACGTACGGCGTCTGCAGTTCGGCGAGGGAGGCCCGGTAGCGCCCGAGCCGCCCAGCGGTCTTGGAGTCGGGGTAGGTCTCATGTGGCCCGAGGCCGTACCAGGCGAACTCACGTAGCGAGGGCACCAACGCGGTGACCAGCCCGATCCGGGCGAAAGTAGCAGGCCCGTCGCCTTCGGGGCGCCCCTCCACCGAGATGGCCAGCCTCCCGAGGCCGTCGAACACGTAGCGGTACGTGCAGCGCACGCACCAGGCCAGCGACGGTGGCGCCACCCTGGTGGTGACCACTATCTCGGCTCCTCCGTCACTGCTCCGGCTGTCGACGCCATCAACGCGGTGCTGCAGGTGGTGGAGGCCGGCCACCGCCCATTCCTCGGCGACCGCCGGCACCCACAAACCGCGCAGGTCGTTGTCTATAGGTGCTCGCCAAAGCTCCAGCTCGGGCGGCTGATCGATCAGTTCAGCGCCGGCGGCTGTCCAGGAAACCAAGCGCCCGCCGGCGAATGTCGCGGTGTTGCCGCCGGCCACTACCACCAACTGGTCGCCGTCTTTGCCCAAGTTGACCCGGGGTGCGGGCAGCTGAGTGCTTCGGTTGCGCCCGGCGGCGAGAGGCGCCTCGTGGTCGGCTCCCTCCTCGTCTGGCGGGGGAGCCGGCAGGACAAACTGTTCCCAGGCCACCTCGTGACCGGCCAGCGACCAGGAGCTGTCCGACCGCGTGCGCAACGAGACGTCCAGGACCGCTTCGCCCTCGAGGCGCGGGAGCGGCCCGACGAGGACGGTCTCGGTTTCACCCGGGCCGGCGGACAACGGGCCCAGGGCACCCTGGGCGGCGAGCACCCCGCCTTCGAGCAGGGACCAGCTGGCCTCGAATTGGGAGAGCGCCAGGAAATCGTAACCGTTGCTTACTTCCAGCTTTCCTGCCGGGTCGACCAGGTTGATGTCGGCCGGCTGTTGTGCCTTGGCCAGCTCGCTGCAGCGCCGGGGACGGCGTGCGGTCCGGGAAAAGCAGCCCGGTGATGACGAAGTTCCCATCGTTGGGGTCATCGCCGAAGTCGCCGCCGTACGCGAACGCGCCCGGACGGGAGCCTCCCGGGAAGCGCAGGCCATGGTCGAGCCATTCCCAGACGAAGCCGCCCTGGAGCCGGGGGTGGCTCTTGATCGCATCCCAGTACTCCTTCAAGTTCCCCGGACCGTTGCCCATGGCGTGGCCGTACTCGCTGAGCACGTGAGGTTTGTCGAGGTCAGTCTTGGCGCCGAGAGCTACGAAGGTGGCCACGTCGGTGTACATGGAACCGTAGACGTCCGCCATCTCGGCCTCGGGGCAACGCTCGTAGTGGACGAGCCGGGACCCGTCCATCTCCCGCGCCCGCTCGCCCATGGCGGAGTGATTGGAGCCACAACCCGACTCGTTGCCGAGCGACCAGAACAGGATGCTCGGGTGGTTGCGGTCCCGCGCGATCATTCGCTCCAAACGGTCCAGGTAGGCAGGTAGCCAGGACGGGTCATTGGACAGCTGGTTCTCGTCGGCGGTCATCCCGAAGCCGTGGCACTCGAGGTCGGCCTCGTCGATGACGTAGAGCCCGTAGAAGTCGCACAGGTCCAAAAAGCGCGGGTCGGGTGGGTAGTGGGCAGTCCGGACGGCGTTGATGTTGTGCCGTTTCATGGCTATCACGTCGCTCACCATGGACGACAAGGGCACCGCTCGCCCGTGGTCGGGGTGGAACTCGTGGCGGTTCACGCCGCGAAGGGTGATCGCCTCGCCGTTGAAGAAGAACCGGCCGTCGCGCCGCTCGATGTGGCGGAAACCCACCTTGACGGCGACTACCTCGATGGCCGCGCCGTCACCAGCTCGGAGAGTGACCACCACCTCGTACAGGCGAGGGACCTCGGCCGACCAGGGCTCGACCGAGCCGCAGTCGAGGCTCGCCGTGGCTAGCCCGCCTTCGAGGGAGGCCACAGCACCCGCAACACGCTGATCGCCGTCGTAGACCTCAGCTTCGACGGCCAAACCTGCGCCCCTGCGGGGCAGCCCCCGCAACCGTCGCCCTGACGACCACGGTGCCCGTCCCCTGCGGCGTAGTCGTAGGGAGCATCGACAACCACGTCGGCCAGGTGGGACCGCGGCCGCCAGAGCAGCGAGACATCACGGAAGATGCCCGAGAGCCACCACATGTCCTGGTCCTCGAGATAGCTCCCGTCCGACCACTGGTAGACAACGACAGCGAGCACGTTGCGGCCCGCCGTTGCGGACTTGGTGACATCGAACTCCGAAGGCAACCTGCTGCCCTGGCTGTAGCCGACCGGGGCCCCGTTCCAGTACACGTGGAAGGCGCTGTCGACACCCTCGAAACGCAGGACCACCGTCGAACCGGGCTCCAGCCATGCCGGGTCGACCTCAACCTCGCGGCGGTAGCAACCAGTGGGGTTCTCGGAGGGCACCCGAGGCGGGTCAACCGGGAAGGGGTAGGCCACGTTGGTGTACTGCGGGCGGCCATGACCCTCGAGCTGCCAGTGCGACGGGACCGGGATTTCGTCCCATGCCGCGTCGTCGAAGTCGGCTTCGGCGAACCCTTTGGGTGCCGCCGAGGGGCGGGGGGCCAGACGGAATCGCCAGGTGCCCGACAGCGAACGGAACGCCGGAGACAGGGCCGGCTCGTAGGACCGCGCCGAGGCCACGTCGGGGAAAGGGACGAACGCAGTGCGGGGCGCCAGCCTTCCGCGCTCCAGGACATGGTGGTCCTGCCAGTCGTCAACCACCCGGAGCACTCTCCGCGCGCCGCACGATAGCGACGCCCGATGGTGGGAGCACCAGCCGGCGAGCCGAGGGCGCTCCGAGCCAACAGGTCGAACCCGTCAGGCGCGATCTCGACCTCTGCTTCATCGCTGGAGTGGTTGATGAGGAACTCGAAGCTATGGGTGCTCGACGCGCGCACCACGCGCTCTATCCCGCCTGCCCGCGTCGCCCTCCGCCACGTCGCCCTCCGCCACGTCGCCCTCCGGCCCGCCCCCGATCGGCCCGTCGCCGGCGCACCGGCGAGAGCTGGGGCCCGGTCGTAAACCCGCGACAGGCCGGCGTTGTCCAAGCGGGCCCCCAGGTAGTAGGCGACCCCTTTGCCGAGCCGCGTCTCGAACACCACGGGGCGGCCGGCCCACGGGCCGCTGGCGATGCGGGCCAAGACGTGGCCTTCGCCCTCCGTCGCCACATCGGCCCAGAACGTTGCGGTCGTCCTGGTCCCGTCCTCCCATTCCACCTCGAGCACGTCACCTTGTCTTTGCGGGGCCACTTCGAGGACGTCACAGCCCATCAACGGGCGCAAGGGCCCGCCGTAGGGGCCCAGGTAGACAGCGTCGTGCTCGTCGACGATGCCGGACCAGAAGGACACGACCGCCGTCCCCCCGTTGGACACGAAGGAGACCAAGTTGGCGCCTTCCGCCTCGGTTAATAGGTAGAGGCTCGGAACGATCACGGCGTCGTAGCGCCCGAGCGGCTCGCCCGGGCGGCAGAAGTCGATCGTCGTGCCGTTGTTGTAGAGCGGTCTGCCCATCCACACCAACTGGTCAAGCATGTGGAGGTCGTTGGCCGGCTTGGCGCCACCCTCCAGGGCCCACCAGTTGGGCCAAGAGAGGACCATCGCCACCCGAGCCTGTACCGCGGCGCCCTCGAACGAGCCCAGCCCAGCCAGTTCCTTGCCCAACCCGGCCACCTCAGCCCAGACCGGGGAGGCCGTTCCCGAGTGCGAGAGCATGGCCGAGTGGAACTTCTCCGCCCCCATTCGCGACGCCCGCCATTGGAAAAACAGCACTCCCGCGGCTCCCCGCGCGACCGCCTGGTAGCTCATCGCCCGCATCTGGCCGGGCGCCTTGGCAGCGTTGTGCTCCCGCCAGTTGACCCGCAAACTGGTCTGCTCCATCACCATCCACGGCACGTCTTTGTTGAGCGAGCGGACCAGGTCCCAATGCATGGCGCTAAGCATGGGCCATTCGGGGTCGCCCGGGTCCACGTAATTGTCGGTCGAGACGACATCGAGCTCCGAGGCCCACTCGAAATAGTCAAGAGGCTTGAAAAAGCCCATGAAATTGGTCGTAACAGGGATCCCAGGGCCGGCCCCTTTCAGGATCTCGCGCTCGAGCCGGAACTCGTCCAAGAAGCAATCGTTGCTGAACCGCCGGTAATCGAGCTCCTGGCTGGGGTTTATAAACGTCGGCGTCATCCGCGGAGGCAGCACCTCGGCGAAGGTCCCATAGCGTTGGCTCCAAAAGGCGGTCCCCCACGCTTCGTTGAGCGCGTCCACGGACTCGTAGCGCCGCTCCAACCAGGCGCGGAAGGCCGCGGCGTGGTGGTCGCAGTAGCAGTAGGGGACGTGGCAGGCGTACTCGTTGTGGACGTGCCACATTTCGATGGCCGGATGGTCGCCCACCTCGGACACCAGCCGCTCGACTATGCGCCCCGCGTTGTCCAGGTAGACCGGGTTGCACACGCAAAAGTGCTGCCGGCTGCCGTGGGCTGTAGCGCGCACCTCGCGCGTCGACGGGGAGGATCTCGGGGTAGCGGGCCGACAACCACGCAGGCGGTGACGCCGTCGGGGTGGACATGTCGACCCCGATCCCCGCCGCCGCCGAGCAGGTCGAGCAGGTCGTGGAGCCAGCCGAAGGAGTAGGCCCCTTCGGCCGGTTCTAGCTCGGCCCACGAGAAGACGCCCACCGTTACCAGGTCCACGCCGGCCTCGCCCATCAGGCGGATGTCCTCGTCCCACACCTCGCGCGGCCATTGCTCGGGGTTGTAGTCGCCCCCGTAGCGCGTCCGCTTACTCACCGGCGATCGCCCCCAAAGTGAGGCCCCTGGCTACGTATTTTTGTAAGAAGGGGAACAGGATCAGCATCGGCAGGACCGAAACGAGCGAACCGATGATCACCTCTGGGTAAAGCGGTTGCCCGGCGCCGGCGAGGCTGAGGTCGCTTGCCCATGCCCCGAGACCGACGGTGAGGGGGAACTTTGACTCTGTGCCCAAAAGGACCAAGGGGAGGAAATAATTGTTCCAGGTACCGATGAACGAGAGCAGGAAGAGGGTCACCATGCCGGGCATGAGGATGGGGCGGCCGATCTGCCAGAAGGTGCGGAACTCCCCGGCGCCGTCCATGCGGCACGAGTCGATCAGCGTGTCAGGGACCGCGTCGGCGGAGAAGATGGACATGAAGTACACCCCGAAGGGGTACACCATCAACGGCAGTATGACTCCCTCGTAGCTGTTGGTGAGATGGAAGTCGTGCTCGAGCAGGAACAGCGGCACCACCAGGGCGGTCCCCGGCACGACGAGCGCTCCGAGCACCACGCCGAGGATGGCCCCCCGCATCTTGAAGCGGTACTTGGCCAACCCGTAGCCGGCCAGGGTTGATACCGCCGTGGCCAAGCTTGCGGTCGCGACGGCGTAGACCGCCGAGTTCAGGAACCACCATTTGAAATCCCCACTGTTATAAGAGAAAAGGGACCTCAAGTTGGAGATCCAGTTCAAGTGGGCCGGAGGCAGGAAGGTGGAAGTGTTGAAGAGCTGGCCGGCGTTCTTGGAAGAGGCGACGACGAGCCAATAGATCGGTGCGATCACGTAAACCGCAGCAAGCAGCAGGGCCGCAGTGCCTACGGTGGTCTTCAGCCGCCGCGCCAATCGCCCGCCTGAGCCGACCGAGGCCGGCGAACGGCGCCGGGATATGGTTGCCGCTGTCATCTTTTCACCGCCCCCTTGTGGCGGCCAAGGGGTCCAACTTGCGCCGCACGAGGCCGAAGAACGTCACGGTGGCCACGATGGTGATGGCGGCCAGGATGACGGACTGGGCGGCCGCCAGCTGTTCGTTCCCGAAGGAAAAAGCCGTGTTGTAGATGATCTGGTTCGGGGTGAAGCTGTTGCCGATCGCCGCGATCTCGTTGAGTATGACCGGTTCGCTGAAGAGCTGCAAAGTCCCGATGACGGACAGGATCACGATGAAGGCAATGGTCCGTGCGGATGAGCGGGAGCTTGATCCGGGTGGCGATGGACAGCTCCGAACAGCCGTCGACCTTGGCCGCCTCGAGCACCTGGTGGGGCACATTGGTCAGGCTCGTCAACAAGATGGTCATGTTGTAACCGGTGAACTCCCAAGTGACGATGAGCATGATCGCGTAGAGGGACAGCCGGTAATCAAGCGGTGTCACCGCCGCGCCGGTGAGCCCGAGGTGGTGAGGGATGCTGAGGGCGCTGTCGAGGTCGGGTTCGAGAAGGAAGCCCCACTGGATCGCCGCGATTACCCCCGGGACGGCGTAGGGAAGGAAGTAAACAAGGGCGAAGAACTTTCTCCCCCGGCAGTACGGGCTGTCCAGGAAGAGGGCGAGGAGGATGGCCAGGCCGATCATGATGCTCACCTGGATGAGGCCGAAGTAGCCCATGCGGACCACCCCGCTCCAATACTCACCGTTGGAAAACACGGTGCGGTAATTGAGCAACCCGGTAAAGCTGTTGGTAAGGGGGGAGCGCAGGCTGAGGATGACGGAATAAACCAGCGGGGCCACGAAGAACATCGCGAACACGGCCAGGAAAGGCACCGTCATGCCCAGGCCGGCCCGGCCCTGGTTGACCCGCAAGCGACCCTGCCGTCGCCCGTGCCCTCCCGGCGCCAACGCCGTCGGGCCGGAAAATGCTGTCGCTTCAACGGTTTGCGCCGACAAATCTAGCCCCCTTCTCCACCTCGTCCCAACTGGCGCCGAGCGTCGCCCGGTGTCCTAGTCTCGCGCCCCCGGCACGGGCGAGCGAGAGAGGGCTTTACCCCTCTCTCGCTCTGTCCCCGCAGAAGGGAACGGCAAGGACCTTACCCAGGTACCCTCACGGGCACCCGTAGCTTCAACCCTCGACGGAGTACCCCGCCGATTTGGCGTAGGAAACCAGCTCGGACTGGGTGTTGTTGAGCACGGCGGTCCAGCTCTCCTTGCCACCGGCGGCGGCCGCCATTTGGGTGGTCACGAAGTTGCCGAACTCGTTGTCCCACGGGCTCCACTCGAAGGTGGTGGGGACGTTGTTGGCATAGGTGGCGAACTGGGCGTTGATGTTGCCCTGGAAATGGGGGACCGGCGCCGCGAACTCGGGCACGTTGGCGCGCGCTAGTGCGGCCGGGAACAAGCCCCGCCCACCGCCCGATGGCGTGGCCGGTGACTCGTCGATGGCGAGCCCGCTCTTGGACGTGTTGATGTAGGCCGCGAAAAGGGCGGCGTCCTTGACCATGTCGGACGGGCAGTCCTTGGTCACCGCGTTGGTGGAGCCGCCCCAGTTAGCGGCGGCATGAGCACCTGGAGTCCATTGCGGCATCTGGGCGACGGCCCACTGCTGGGTGGAACCGGCGGGGAGGTACGCATCGACCATGTAGGTGGGCGACCAGCCGGCGCCGATCATGGCGGCGTAGCGGTCAGCTCCGATGTGGTGGCCCCAGTCGGCGCTGAAGTCCGGGTCGACTGCAACTGCACCCTCTTTTACCAGGCTGCCCCAGAAGTTCATGACCTTCTGCTCGATCGGGCCGTTGAGGGTGATCTTCCAGGTCCCATTGGGCTGGATCACGTAGGGAGTAGCGCCCGCCTGCCAGAACCACGCCTCCAGCTGGTCGGCGTCGTTAGGGGCAAAATAGGTCAGGTACATGGCGGGGTCGGCCTTGTGCAGTGCCACCGCGTCGGAGGCGAACTGCGTCCAGGTGGCCGGCACGGGCAGGTTGTACTTCTTGAGAACGCTCGGCTGGTACATGAGGGCCATGGGCCCGATGTCTTCCGGCACTGCGTACACGTCGGAGCCCTGGGAGACCTGCTGCCAGGTCCATGCGGGGAAGTCCTTGGCGTAGGAGGACACATACGGGGCGATGTTCACCAGGTCGTGGGCATCGATGTAGGTCGGGAGGTGGTCGAACTCGACCTGGGTCACGCACGGCCCGGTGCTCCCGGCTAGTTCAGTGGTGAGCTTGGTGTAGAAGGTCCCACCCGAGCCGTAGTTCGGAGGGGCGGGGATAGTGATGTTCGGGTATGCCTTCTCGAAGTTGGCGATGACCTTCTCCGGGTTGGTCGTCCAGGTCCACCAGGTAAGTGTGACCTTGGATGACGAGGCCGACGCCGAAGTGATGCCGGTACCACCCAGCACTCCCAACAGCGTCGCTGCGGTCGCGCTCACAGATAGAAGTTTCTTGAGCTTCATGGTTTACCCCCTTGGTTGAGGTTCTCGATTGCTTACTGCAAGTCATGAGAACGCAGGAAACGGGCTGCCACCCTGGCCAACCCGTGTTTGGGAGCGCTCCCAACCAACGGAGCGGTACGATAGCACGGACATGGAGGACGTGGGAGTCGGGTTGCCGGAGTTTTTGGCGCTCCACCGCCCGGCGAGGCGCAACCGGCCCACCATCGAGGACGTCGCCGACCTTGCCGGCGTGTCCAGGGGGACGGTGTCCCGGGTCCTCAACGGGGGACGCCATGTCCGGCCGGCTGTCATGGCCAGCGTCAACAGCGCCATCGAGGAGCTCGGGTACTCGGTCAACCAGGCGGCCCGCAACCTCGCTGCCGGCCGCACCGACTCGGTCGCCTTCGTCATTTCCGAGGGCCAGGAGCGCCTCTTCGAGGACCCGAACTTCGGGATGTTCGTCAAGATCTTTACCCGCGAACTGCGCGTCCGGGGACGCCACCTCCTGGTGACTGCGGCTTCGGACCACGAGGAAGAAGCCTTCCTGGGCAACTACCTAAGCTCCGGCCACGTCGATGGCGCCCTGCTGGCGCTACCCCGTTTGGGCGAGCCGATGTTGGCCCGCCTTGCGGCCAGCCACTTGCCTTTGGTGGTCATGGGCCGGCCTCTCGGTTACGAGGCCGCTCTTTCGTGGGTGGCTATCGACGACGAGGCCGGGGCGCACGAAATGGTGACGTACCTGCTGAGCCAGGGCCGCTCGCGGATTGCCAACGTGACTGGCCCGCTCAACACCAGCAGCGGCCGTGACCGCTTCGAGGGCTACCGCAAAGCCACCGGCGAGGCGTTCCGGGCCAGCCTCGCCGCCGAGGGTGACTGGTCGCTCTTGAGCGGCCGTCTGGGCACCGCCCGGATCCTGGACGACCACCCCGACATCGACGCCGTTTTCGCGGCCTCCGACCTCATGGCTCTGGGCGTCATCGCCGCGCTGCGCCAAGCGGGCCGGCGTATACCGGAGGACGTTGCGGTCGCCGGTTTCGACGACTCGGCGGCGGCCGCCATGGCCGAGCCACCGTTGACCACGATGCACAACCCGCTCGCGGAGTCGGCGGTCGAGGCGGTGAACATCCTCCACGATTTGATGAGCGGGCGGTCCGGGCCTCGCCAGGTCGTACTTCCTACCGTCCTCGTGCCGAGGGAGTCGGCCTAGGCCCATGGTCGAGCATTCCCGAAACGTGAATTACCATTGTGATCAGCGGGTAACTTCCGCCAACCGCGCAGCGAGGAACCGTTGTTCGGGCCCGGTTGCCACCAGTGCGAGCGCTTCCCGGTATGCGGCGGCCGCTTCGGCCCGCTGGCCCAACCGGCGCAACAGGTCGGCGCGGGTGGCGGCCAAGAGATAGTAATTCTGCAGCGCGCCTGAGGCTTCGAGCTCGTTCACCAATGCCAGGCCAACGGCCGGGCCATCGGCCATCGCAACCGCCACGGCGCGGTTGAGCTCCACTACGGGGGAACCTGTCATCTCGAGCAGTTGGTCGTAGAGCTTGGCAATTCTGGGCCAGTCGGTCATCTCCGCTTGAGGCGCAAGGGCGTGGCACCCGGCGATGGCAGCCTGTAGTTGGTATGGGCCTGGCTTGTTCTTGGCCCAAGCGTCGTCGAGGACCTGCTTGGCCTGCTCGATGGCGGCTTGGTCCCACTGGCCCGGTCCTGCGCGTCGAGCGTGACCAGTTCGCCGTGCTGGTCAACTCGCGCGGCTTGGCGGGAACGGTGGAACATCATCAGCGCCAAAAGCCCTTTCACTTCGGGCTCTTCCGGCATCAGCTCGGCGAGCACGCCGGCCAACATCACGGCGTCGTCGCACAGGCTTTTACGTACCAGCTCGGTTCCTGCGCTGGCGGAGTAACCCTCGTTGAAGAGCAGATAGAGCACGGCCAGGACGCCCGAGGTGCGCTGGGGGAGGGCGCCGGCCGGCGGCACGCGGTAAGGGATCCCCGCATGGGCGATCTTTTGCTTGGCCCTTACGAGGCGCTTGGCCATGGTGGTTTCCGGGACGAGGAAAGCGCGAGCGATCTCGGCTGTCGTCAGCCCGGCGAGGGTACGCAGGGTGAGAGCAACACGAGCTTCCATGGCCATAGCCGGGTGGCAGCACGTGAATATCAGGCGGAGCCGTTCATCAGCCACGCCGCTGTCTTCGCTGGGGGAAAGTTGGTCGGTCACGCCCGCCTCCTCGTCGGGGCCGGCGGCGCCGGAGGGGGCCAGCGCCGCAATTTGCCTGAGCTTGGCGGCCCGGACGTTGCCGTGGCGGAGCCGGTCGATGGCCCTGTTGCGAGCGACCGTCATCAGCCAGGCGCCCGGCCGGGGGGGAACGCCGTCGCTCGGCCAGCGGGCGAGCGCCTGGGTAAAAGCGTCCTGGGCACATTCTTCGGCCAGGTCCCAGTCGCCGGTCCGGTGGATGAGGGCGGCCACGATCCGCCCCCACTCCTCGCGGAAGACCGTGGCCACCACATGCTGCGTGCTTTCTCTCGCGTTCGTGGCCGGCGGCTGCGTACTCATGGTGGGTTTGTGCTCGGCCGGCCGGCTAAGGCTCTTCGGGAGGCCAGAACGGCCTCAGCTCGAGCATGCCGAACTTGGCCATGGGGTGCTTGCCAGCCACCTCGAGGGCCTCGTCGAGGTCTGCGCATTCCAGGACATCGAAGCCGGCGATCTGCTCCTTGGTTTCTGCGAAGGGGCCGTCGGTAACCAGGAAGTCGGCACTCTTGCGCCGCACGGTGCGCGCTCGGTCGGGGCCCTCCAGCTGGCTGCCGAACAAGCGCGCCCCCTGCCGTCCATTTCGTTTACCCACGCATCTGTGGCCGGTCCCATTTCCGCTTGGTCCTGCGGGCTCATATGGAAGTCCTCGCCCAGGCAGACGAGGAGCACGTAGCGCATCGCGCCTTCCTTTGGCTCGGGAAGCGGCATCGGCGGGGGGCTGCCGAGAAGGGGCCGGACCTCAATGGCGCCTATCTGGAGGGTCGGGTGCTTGGAGGCCCAGCGGACCGCCTCGTCGATATCCGGACATTCCAGGACGTCGTAACCGGCCACTTGTTCCTTGGTCTCGGCGAAGGGGCCATCGGTCACGATCAGCTCACCCTGGCGGGAGCGCACCGTTGTCGCGTCAGAGCTCGGGCGTAGACGGCTTCCCTGGAGGTTGACCCCCGAAGGGATAGTTTCCTCCAGCCACGAAGTTAGAGATGCGTCGTGCTGCCAGGTCTGGCCCATCTCGTGGTCGAGGTCCGTTGGCTGGGTGTGGATGAGCATGTATTGCATAGCGAGCTTCCTCCTGTCTTATCTGACTTCCGACGTGCTCCGGGGGCTCCCGGGGCTCGTTCCACCAACACAACGAGCGGCCGACCCGTGGATGGACAAGTTTTTTCGCGCCAATAGCGACGAGTGCTCCCGAACGTTCAGGTCGACGCGGCGCCGCCCTCTTTGGCGGCTGCCGGGAGCAGCGAGGCGATGAGCATTTCTGCGAGCCACTCTTCGTGCTGTTCGGGGGACCATCCCCGGACACCGACCGTAAGTCGGTAGAGCTCGGGATCGATCAACACGGCGAGGCGGTCTGCGGCTTCGTGAGCGGAAAGGCCCTCTCGCAGATGGCCGCCTCCGAAGAGATGGGCGGCGAACTCTTCCATCCCACCCTGCCTCTCTCGTGAGCCGCGCCTCCACAGCTCTGCAGCTTCGGGGTCAACGGCGGCGGCGCTGCGGAGCATCTGGTCCACCGCCGTGGCCCGCCGCGAGATCGCGACTGCCATGGCTGCATGGATACGAAGCTTTCGTTCGGGATTTGGTTCGGCGAGGATGGCCGCCACTTCAGGACGGTTACGAAGGGGCACCGGCTTGTCGTCGCCGACGATGGCCTGGTCGATGACCTCCTTGAGCAGGTCGCGCTTGGTTGGGAAATGCGCAAAGACGGTCTGGACGCTGACGCCGGCACCGTCGGCTATGGCGGGAAAGGTCGTCGCCGGGTAACCGGTCTCGACGAACAGTTCCCGAGCCGCCGCCACGATGCTCCGGCGGGTCTCACGAGCTCCCTCCTCGCGGCGAGTGTTGTCGTAGGAGCGCCTCTTGACAGGTCCAGACATTTAAATATAGTATCACTAAATCCGATAGATGAATACTCTAACTGAAAGGTGGAACCATGTACGCGTACTGCCAAGAGATGCCAGGTGTCAACGAGGAGATGGCGACCAAGGTCGATCAAGAAGTCGGGGACGCGCCCGTTGCGGGTCTCATTGCTCACGTGGCGGGCCCAACTGCGGTCGGCTGGAGGATCATCGACGTATGGGAGTCAGAAGACGATTACCACCGGTTCGTGGCCGACAGGCTCAACCCCGCGTTGGCGATCGCGACGCGCGGGCAGACGCCACCCAGCCGTCCCTTTGAGTCCTTTCCCGTCACAGGTGCCAAGGGGCTCTCTCGCCGCGGCTAGCTGCGAGGACCCTGCCAACCTGGCCCACCCTCATCGGATCTTCACAAATCTGGAGTTGGGAGATCACTCGTTCCGGCAACACTTTATTCAGGACAGTGTTGCCGGACGAGCCGGCGTGAGAGGGACGCCTGAGATGACACAGCGAGAGATAGTGGAGGCGTTGTACGCAGAGGAAATGGCCATTGACGACTTCATGGCCGACCAGTCGGAGGAGAGCCGCCAGACCTGGCTGGCCAAGAAGGCTGTTGTTGACGACGCTGATCAGGTCCTGAGCGGGCCGCTCACTCGGGAGAACTGAAGTACGCCTCGGTGAGCAGGCTCAGCAGGCCCTCGTCGATATCCGAGGCGTTGGCGACGTTGGCCACGTGATAATAACGGCCGTTGTACTGGAGGACTTTTCGCGTGATGAGCTTGTGCTTCGCCGGGTGAAGTAGGGAGAAGGAAACCGCCACCCATTTCGTCATGGGCCGGAGCTCCGCGAACGTGCGGGACTTCTTGAGGAAAATTCCAACTGACACCGGCTCCACGTGCACCGGGCCGACCTGTCGCAGGTGGGAGATCACGGCATCGAACACGGGCCGTTCGTGAGCCGGCCCAGTAGCGAAGTAGTCCTCCAGCGACATGGCTGGAGCACATTCGTGAGACTGGCCCCGCCTGCCGAACTGGCGGTGGCACTTAGGGCAGACCCAAGCAGGCACGAAATATGCTAGCTCGCGGCTGTACACCAAGTGTTCGCCTTATGTTCACTGAGATGTTGACGGGCGCAGGGTAGCGTTCAAGTCGAATGCTTGCCGTCGCCGCGAGGGGGCGGCCCTGCGACGGGAGAAGCTCAGCTTGAACACATTCTGGACGCGTTCGGCCAAAGTGCCGGGCCCACTGGCCATTTGCGTCGCCGCGCCGTTCCTTGCGGCGTCCGCCCTGGCGATCAGCGCCTACGGGCCCGCTGCGTCGGCTCAGGCAGCTCCGACCGGTACTTTCACCTCACGGATATTCGCCTCCGGCGCCCACATCTTCCACGCCACTGCGAAGGGCGAGGAGCCGATCTCCGACCCGGACGACATCACCTTCCTCCAGGGGGGCATCTTCGTCGGCTTCCAAAATGGCGTCGGCCCCCAGGGCCAGGCCAGCTCGAGCGGCAACTTGGACAGCACCGTCGTAGAGTTCAACCGCGCGGGCGTCGCGATCGGCCAATGGGACGTGGTGGGCAAGTGCGACGGTCTCACCGCCGACCCGGCGACAGGACAGGTCATCGCCACCGTGAACGAAGACGCCCATTCGAGCATCTACCTCCTGAGCCCCGCCACCGCGAGCGTTGTCCACTACCGCTACAACCAGCCCCTACCGAGCAAAGGCGGCACGGACGCCATCTCCATCTACCACGGCATGGTCTTGATCAGTGCCTCCGCTCCCGGCACCACGGGCAGGGCGGCGCCCCAGCCCAGTTACCCCGCCGTGTACCGGGCAACCTTCAACGCCGCCACCGGTATCGCGACCATGCACCCGCTCTTCTTCGACGAAGCTCGGGCGACCGTGGCCAACAGGACGAGCGGCTCGGTCGGGACGGTCCAGCACCTGGCGCTCACCGACCCGGACTCCAACGAGGATGTCCCCGCCTTCGCGACCCGTTTCGCCGGCGACTTCATGCTCACCAGTCAGGGCGACAAGGAGCAGATCTTCGTGCACGACGCCGGCACCCCAGCCCAGTCGCTTTCGGTGCTGGCGCTGTCGGGCTCGGTGGACGATACGGCATGGGCCTCCGACGGGACCGGCGCCATCTATACCACGGACAACTCCAATAACTCCGTGTACAAGATCACCGGGCCGTTCCAGCGAGGTGAGGTATTCGTCGCGGCCACGCCCTGTGACGCCAACGGTGCACCGGCTACCTGTCCTGGCCCAGGGTTCCCGCCGAACTATTTGGGCCAGCTCAACTCCGGCACGGGCGCTATCTCTCGGGTCCCCCTGAGAGGCCCTGCGGCCGCGGCCCAGGGCATGCTCTTCTTGCCTTGAGCCAATGTGATCCTCCCCAAAGATCGCGACCCTCGCTTTATCACCATCCGCCGAGGGGGAACTCTTGCAGGTTCCGACCATCGGCTCCTGGCTCTGTGGGCTGCGGCGTGCGCGGAGCACGTCCTGTACCTCTTCGAGTCGGTGCAGCCTGCGGACCCGCGGCCCCGAGAGGCGGTCAAGCAGGTTCGGGCATGGGCGTGCGGCGAGATCGGGATGTCTCAGTCCCGAGCGGCGGGTGGTCATGCCATGGCTGCGGCAAGAGAGTTGAAGGGAGCCGCGCGGTACGCCGCATATGCTGCGGGCCAGGCGGCAGTGGTAGCGCATGTCGCCGCGCACGAACTTGGTGCTGCGGCCTACGCGATCAAGGCCGTGCGTGCGGCGGCCCCGGGACAGGAGGGTGAGAGCGCCGGCAGGCTCGAGTGCCGTTGGCAGCGCGAACAGCTCCCGGATGTGATTCGCGAACTCGTCCTGGACGACCAGCGGATACGAAACGAGATCTGCTGGTCGGTCTTCGAATGTTGACGGGCGTGAAGCGCAGATGACATGTGTTATTGCTGGCTTCTTCAGCTCACGCCACTAAGCACGCCGGGGGCGGCCGGCTCGTGAGCACCACTCCGGAGGGTGAGCGCAGGACGAGGGTGCCGTCGGGACTTAGCTCGAGCTCCCAACCCTTGTCGTGCCAGAGATGGTGATGTCGCGAGCACGCCAGCACCAGGTTGGACAAACGGGTCGGGCCGCCCTTGGAGAAATGCACGACGTGATGTGCTTCACACCACGACGGGCGGCGGTCGCAGCCGGGGTGGCGGCAATGCCAATCGCGTACGACCAGCGCGGCCCACAACGCCGGGCTTATCGTCCGCGTGGCCGAGCCGTAGTCCAAGATCGTGGAGCGGCCGGTCATCACGATGCGGTGCAACACGGCGTCACACGCCAGGCGCAACGTGGTACTAGCCGAGATGGCAGTGCCGTCAGCGAGGCGCCCCGGGCCGTCGTTGGCCAGGTCGTCGAGCCGGACGATGACGGAGACCTGGGGCCGCTCCCTAGAACCCGTGGCGGCCTTGTCGAAGTGTGTGAGGAACCACCGGCAGACATCGACTAGAGCTTCGGCCCGGCGCTGCGCAGTGCTCGGGAGTGGTCCCTCCTCCCCTCCCGGCACGCCCTGGTCGGCCACGGCGATGGCCGCCTCAACCACCTCGGCGTCGACGGGCGCGAAGTGCGCTAAGACCTCCCGCCGCCCGTCTAGGACCTGCGAGAGATGCAGCTCCGACGGCGGCTCTTGGCTGTCGGGGTGGTCCTCCGACGCCTCAGCATGCAGCCGCCAGGAGCGCATCGCCGAGGCCACGTCGGCCACCGACAGCTCTGCCAGTAGGGGCGTCATCTCCTCTTCGTGCTCGGCATAAAGCCCAGCGCGCTCGGCAGAGACATTTGCGACTATGGCGGCTACTTGGCCAGAAGAAAGCTTCCCTTCTGCCCATGCCGTCGCCGTCACTTCGAGTTCGGCCAATCGCCGGGCCACCAATGCTTCGTGGTAGGAGTCCCGCCGGGAACGTCGGCCGTGGGCGGCCATCCAAGACGTTAGTGACAGCGAGCCGTCGGCGTTCCAGGCCTGGTCGGCATCAAAACGCCGGAGGGCCTTAGAAATCTTGGCATCGAGGCGGTCCCTCAACCACAACGCCTTCTCTATTTCCTCGCCGGCCGGCTCGAGATCCAGAGCGTCGATTGCCTCCGTCAAGGCCGCTAGCGCCTCCCCGCCCATCTCTCCATGGTACCGGATGGGAACAGGTGTTCGAGGAATTAGCGGCTATTTCCTTGTGTCTTTTGTCACAGCACGACAACGGACCGGCTGGGTGATCAAGACGCGGGGTTTGGTTCTTCAGGTGGGCATTGAAGAACGCCACGATACGGGAGCGAGCGTCCCGAGCGGCTTCTTCGTTGTATCCCATCCCGGGATTGAGCTTCCCCATGACCTTGACCATTACCGGCAGCGGCTCGCCGGCACCCTCGTGGTCGTTGATGAACGCGTGCCCGGCGTCGGGGTACTCCTTCACGTCGTGGCTGACCCCCGCGGTCCTAAGAGCGTTCTCGAGCCGAGCCGCAGCGCCGCGCAAGGGCCTGTCTTTGCCTCCGAAGCTGCCGACGATCGGGCACGCCCCCCGCAGGAATTCGGCGGTATAAGCCTGCTTGTGCGCGACGCCGTAGTTGACGCTTGACGCGGCGAACTGCCCCTTCGGTGCCACGAGGAGTGCGAGCCCCCCTCCCATGCAGAAGCCGATAACCCCCACTTCACCAGTGCAGTCTTTTTGCGTTGCCAACCAAGAACGGGCCGCGTCGATGTCATCGAACACCCTCCCGTGCCCGGCTGACGCCTGGCGCATGACCGAGATCATGCACAGGGCCTTGTTGCGGTCGCGGAAAAGGTCGGGCAGTACGGCCAGGTAACCCTCGCCAGCCAGCCAGTCCGCCTGGTTGCGAAGGTCCTGGCTGAGGCCAAGGATGTCGTGGATAACCACGACCCCCGGCCACGGCGCCGGCCCTTCGGGCCGAGAGATGTAAGCGGGGAGCCGGCCGGCAGGTAGGTCGATTGAGACTGGCGGCACGTTCGTATCCTTGCAGTTCAGAGCGGCGCCGCGCGACCACGTGGTATATGTATTCTCGCTGGCTTTGGCCAGCCGAGTTGGCAGCGAAGGGAGCGCGTATGACAGATGTCGTTTCCACCCCCGTCCCAGCGGGCGTGGCTGTACCGGTGGCCCACGCCGGCCCCGCTGGCGGGCCGGGGCCTGCTCAGCCCTTTCAGATCGTCCCTCTGGCGGGCCTCCCGATCGTGGGCGTCGCCCTGGTCGGCCTTGTCGTCGCCATTGCCTTCAACAAGCTGTGGGGCATCGACTTTTTCCACGTGGTCTCCGGCGGCCTCTGGACGGGGATCGACCTCTTCCTCGGTTTCATCATCGGGCCGATCATGGGCCAGATGAGCATCCCCGCCAGGGTGGAGTTCTCCAAACGGTTGATGCCGAAGATGCTGTTGCTCATGCCGACGCTGGTCATATGCACTCTGGCGGCCGGCTGGCAGCTCGCCCGGCACGAGGGCAACCTGTTGATGTCCTCCCCGAACCACGGTTGGGTCGTCGCCTCCATGGTCGTGGTGGGAGTCATGGCCATCGTGGCCATCGGGCTGCTCGAGCCGGCCAACCTGGCCGTCCTGTTCGAGTTGAAAAAGCCCGTGCCTAATGGGGCCCTCATAGGAAAGCTGATGAAGCGCTTCATCTACACCGCCGGGGTGACCGGGGCGATGCAGGTCGCCACGCTGATCATGATGACGAGGTTGGCGTCCAGGTGAGCGGCGCGCAGACCGCTGCGGGCGCGGACCTTGTCAACCGGAAGCTGCCACCTGTCGCCGAGATCGCGGTTTTGTCGATGGCCCTGGTGATCGTCGGCGGCATCTTCATGGCTGCTCATTTGCCTGCGCACCCGCCCCTTGGTTTCGCCGAGGTACTGCTTGTGATGGCTGCGGTGGTACTCGCTACCAACGTGGTCCTGCTGGCGAGATTGCGAGATTTCGCCTGGGCGAGTTTTTTCCTGGTTGCGAAGTGGTCACTGCTGGCCTATCTGGTGATCGCGGGGATGCTCGAGTACATCTTTGTACTCGACGGTACCCGCGGCCAGATCCTCGTGGTGATGACTTGCATGCTGGCAATTTTCGCTGTCAACGTGCCTATGTTGCTTGCATTTTCGGTGGCACGGTACCAGCCCGTCCCCTGAACAGGCTGGCTCAGCTAGCGTCGAGCTCGTAGATGGCGGTGACGTCGGCTGATACCGTTTCCTGGCCTGCCTCGACGGGAGTGCTGGCGGCCTTCGCAGCGAGCGGCGCCTGGCCTTGGACCGAGTTGGGCTGCGGCGGTGTGGTGTTGTCCACTAGAGAGCAAAGCGTCCCGAGGACCATACCGGCAGCGGATGCCATCGCATGCGCCTGTGCTTGCGCCTGACGCACGGCCCCTGCCCGTGCTTCAGCGAGGACAGTCCCGTCGTTCTGCACCGAAAACGAGATGTTGTTCACGACAATAGAATTTCCTGCGATCTGCGCCGCATCGTCGATGATGCCGCCCGCACTGCTCAGGTTGAGCAGGGTCACGGTCAAAGTGTCGTTCACCTGGTAGCCCGTCAGTACCTGTTTGGGGCCGCTGTAGACCGGCTGGATCGACAGGTTGGAGGTTTGGATGTTGTCTTGGGCGACGCCGTCGCTTATCAGTTTGGCGACCAGGGCGTTGGCCTTGGCGGAGTTGTCCTTCAGGGCGACCGAGGCCTTGGTTGCCTGGTTCTGGACCCCGAGGCTAATGGTGATCTCATTTGGGACCACTTGGGCGGTGGCGTAGCCGTCGACCGTGACGGTCGAGACCCCCGTCGGGCACTTCGGATCTTGAGGCTTCGATATTGCGGCGGCCAGATGGACCGACGAGCTCCCGTGAGCTGCCAGCCCGGCGCCGCCGAGGAGCATTGCGGCGGCCATCGCCCCTGCTGCGGTCTTGAGTACCATCATCGTCCTTCCGTTCAGAGGCTCTGCGCCATTAGTCGTGCGTGCCCCGGCCGGGGCTCGCTTACTTAGTGTGCTGCGCGGCGCCCGATCAACCGGGGAAATGTTCGCACCGCACGGGACGGCGACAGTCAGGCGCGGGGACGGTCAGGCGCCGGGCGCTTGGGGTCGCCGCGGTGAGCAGCACCGTCGGTCCGCCCCTGCAGGACCGCCGTTGGGGGTGCCTCAGAGGAACGGGTGCTTGATCGGGCTAACGGACGCGGTTACGGGCGGCGTTGGCTGCCGCCCATACGCGCTCGGGGTCAGCCCGCTCAAGACGGCGGCGAGCATGGCCGAGTCAGCGTTGCCACCCGTCTGCACGACTGCCACGCGCTTTCCGGCCATCTGGTCGCGCTCGGCCATCAGGCCGGCGAGGGCAATAGCGCCGGCCGGTTCAGGGACGTTGTGTGTGGTCGAGAAGAGCAGCCTCATCGCGTCTGCAGTCGCGTCCTCGCTCACCCTGATGACCCTGGAGGCGCCGCTTAATATCGTCTCGATTGCGAAGGCGTCCGGTACGCGGCAAGCGACGCCGTCGACGAATGTCTCCGCTGTGGTCGTAGTTACGACCTTGCCGGCTTGGAAAGACAGCGCCACGGCGGGCGCCCGGTCCGAGACCACGCCGATCACCTCGGTACTCAGGCCCATCAGGTCCCGTACCCCAATGAGGCCACAAATGCCCGAACCCATACCGACCGGCACGTAGACGGCATCCAGGTCATCGACGCCCTCGAACAGCTCTCGAGCGTACGTCGCGACACCTAGCGCAAGGTCGGGGTGAAAGGTGGGGCCGAGCTCGAGCCCGCCGTCTCTGGCCATGTTGGCAGCGTGCTCCCGTGCCGCATCGAAGTCGTTACCGGCCTCGACCAGCGTGGCGCCAAGGGCACGCATGGCCGCGTTCTTGTCGGGGCTATTGCCGTAAGGGACGACGACGGTGACGGGTAGACCGGCGCTTCGTCCCGCGTAGGCCAAGCTCTGGCCGTGGTTGCCCCGGGTTGCTGTCACGAGGCCGGGTACCGAGGGTCGCCGCTGCAGCAGCCGGTCCACGTAGACCAGCCCGCCGCGAACCTTGAACGCACCCACCATCGTGTGGTTTTCGTGCTTGACCCAAACCCGAGCCCCCGCGGCGTCGCTCAACAGCGGCCACTGGTGCTGGGGGTGGGCCCCATGGTGCGGCGAACGAGCTCGGTGGCGTAGTCAAGGTCAGCCTGGGAAAACAGGGCCGGGTTCACCACCGCTCGATCACCCTCGTGAAGCTACCGCAGGCGCACCGTCCAAGTTGGCTACTTCTGCGCCGTCGAGGTCGAGCGGGAGCTCAGTTGGCACCGACGGCGGTTGTGCGGGCAGGAACAGGGCGGGGAGGAGAGCTCCGGCCAGTGCTATGACGCCTGCGACCAGACAGCTGATGCTTATGCCGCGGATGAAGGCGTTCGAGGCTGCGTCGTGGACAAGTTGGGCGAGCACATGCTGGCCGGAGCTGGCGAGGTGCGCCGAGATCCCGTACGCACCGCCGACCGATTGATGAGCGACCGCCTTGGCGGTCGTTGGGAGCTGGCTCGGGAGCGTCTTGTCGAGCCGGTTGCCGTAGAGGGAGGCGTAGATGCTGCCGATCACGGCAACGCCGAGTGTCCCGCCGAGGAGCCGGGTGGAGTCGTTGACCGCCGAACCAACTCCTGCTTGGTCCGCGGAGACGGCGCCCATGATGGACTCGGTGGCGGGTGCGGAGGTCAGGCCCAGGCCAAGGCCGTAAAGGACCATCTGCATGGCGATGATGTCGTAACTGGTGGTTGTGGAGATGGCTCTCCAGACCCAGAAGTAGAAGATGGCTGTGGCGAGGAGGCCGATGGTGACGATGGTCTTGGTCCCGAAACGAACAGCAAGACGAGTGCCAACGATGGAGCCGACGGCGACGGAAACAGCGACCGGGAGAAGGCGTACGCCTGCCGAAAGGGCGCTGTAGTTGTGTATGAACTGGAAGTACTGCGTAATCAAGAAGATGAAACCGAACAGGGTGAAGAAGGCGATCGTCACCGAGCCGCTAGCTGCAGTGAAGCGCATGTTCTTGAACAACCGGACATCGAGCATCGGGTCGTTGCTGCGGCGCTCCTGTGCGACAAAGAGGCCGAGAAGGACCAGACTGGCGACGAAGCCGGCGATGGAGAGCGAGGACCCCCAGCCACGGTTCGGCGCTTCGATGATCGTGTAGACGATCAGGCCCATGAACGCTCCGGACAGCACGAAGCCTGCGCCGTCGAGCGGGTGCGGCTTCGGGTCCTTTGACGACGGCGTGAAAATGGCAACGAGGGCAATCGACACTCCTGCCACCGGGCCGAGCGTGAAGAACACGCTCGACCAGCTGAAGTGCTGGAGCAGGAAACCGCCGACGATCGGCCCTAGCGCGATGGCGGCACCTGTGGTTGCCCCCCATAAACCAATTGCGAGCGCCCTCTCCTTGCGCTCGGTGAACACGTTGGTGAGCAGGGACAGGGTTGCCGGGAAGGTCATGGCTGCTCCCATGCCCATGACCGCCCGAGCGGCGATCAGCTCCCCAGGACTGGTACCGAAGCCACCGACGAAGCTTGCGACGCCAAAGACTGCAAGGCCCGCCATCAGCATGCCCTTGCGCCCGAAGCGGTCGGAAATGCTGCCCGAGGTGAGCAGGAGCGCCGCGAAGACGAGGTTGTAGGCGTCGACCACCCATTGCAGCTGGGTGTTTGTAGCGCCGAGCTCACGGGTCAGCGTCGGTAGGGCGTTGTTGACGAGCGTTGTGTCCAAGTTGATGACGAAAGCCGCCATGAGCAGGGAGATAAGGATAAGAGGCTTAGAGCTATCTCGGTTCATGCTGGGAGCCTACCCGGCCCAGTTGAAATTGTCAACCGATTAGTTTTGTTTATCAACCAGACCCTGCTAGGCTGCAGGCATGCGAAGTTATGCCCAGTACTGCTCGGTCGCCCGTGCCCTTGATATGGTCGGGGAGCGCTGGACATTGCTCATCGTGAGGGAGCTGCTGCGGCAGGGCTCCTGCCGCTTCACCGACCTGAAGAACGGTTTGCCCGGCATCGCCACCAACCTTCTCTCCAGCCGATTGAAGGCTCTGGAAGACGATGGGCTGATCGCCCGTGAGGAGGCACCGCCGCCGGTCGCGACGACGCTCTACGCCCTAACGGCGGAAGGTCGGTCCCTTGAGCCGGTGCTCAACGCACTAGGGGATTGGGGCCGCCATCTCATGGTTGAGGATCATCCCGGGGACGCCTTTCGAGCACACTGGATGGCCTACGCAGCGGAGTCGTTCACGGTGGACTCCGATCCCGCGGCTCGCCCTGCTGTTGTGCAGCTGATATCGGGTGACAATTCGGCTTTCATCGAGGTCGGCGGCGGCGAGGTCCGTTCGACAGTCGGGCGAGCCGCCGCCCCTGAGCTCACGCTCGAAGGCCCGACGCGCTTGGTCCTCGGGTTGCTAGGCGGCATGATCGACATTGGACAAGCCATCGGCTCCGGCGTGCGCATCACCGGCAACTCAGACGTCCTCGCCCGCCTCCGCCGGGACTGACTGGTTACAGCTAGAGGACCGCGATGGGATTGACCGGCGAGCCCGTCCCTCCTGGGACGATTAGGGGAGCCACTACCAACAGGAACTCGAAAGTCCCCGCTTCTGCGCATGCCTCGCTCAACCTCTCCAGGTCCAGGTTGTCCAGGAGGCACATGCCCATGGCGACAATGGCCAAGACGTGGATGGGGTGTCCGACTCCCTCCACCGGACTAGGGTGAGCGTCGCTGTCTCCGTCCCCGCCCAGGATGGCGATCTGGCGCTCGGCGAGCCAGCCCATAGCTGAGGTGACCAACCCTACCCCGGCCTGCTCCGGGTCCCAGGCGCCCAAGACCCGGCGCCGGCGCATCTGCCCACTACGCACGATCACGGCGTCGCCGCGACGCACTTCCACACCGAGGGAGCTGGCGACGGCGCCGAGGTCCTCGGCACCAAGGGCGCTTGGCGGCTCCACCCAGTCCACCCCTCGGGCACGCGCCACGTCGAGCAGGACACCTCGGGCTAGCACTCCGTCTGCCAAGCGTGAAATGGGAGCAAACGACGAGCCTCCCGAGCCCACCACGTTCGACGCCCGCCTGCCGTTATAGAACATGCCCTTGTAGGCGATGTGGGGAAGGGCGTCGATGTGGCTCGCCGATTTGCCGTGGAAGTCCAGCCCTATGAAGTCCGCGTAGTAGGTCGGCTCGTCTGGTGCCGGGTCGCCCATATGTGACATGTAGTGCAACGCAGGCCGGCTATTGTCGGGGCCGGGCACGGTATCCAAGGGCCGCCCAAGCGATACCCGCCGGCCCGTCTTTGCCAGCTTGACGGCTTCTGCCACCTCCGCTTCGCCGAGGAAGTTCAGGGTGCCAAACTCGTCATCCTCGCCCCAGCGGCCCCAGTTGCTGAGCTCCTCGAAGGTACGGTCGAACTCTTCGGTGCTAACGCGGGCCCCCGGCCAACTTCGTTCATAAGCTCCCCTCCCGTCTCGAAATCAATTTGCTGGGACTACCTTTGCACTCGGCGCGGCCGCGCCCGGAGCATGTCGGCCGGTCGGTCGCTCGTCAAATAATGTTGCGTTACCCGGCATCGTAGGCGACGCCCCGCATGAACATGTCCTGGTACTTGATGAAGAGCAAGACGAGGGGGATCGTGGCCAACACGCTCCCGGCCATGATCGTCCCGAGCAATGGGACGATCCCAAGCACCGAGCTCTCATAGGTCGGGAGCGCAACCGCCAGGGGCGCGACATCGTGGCTGCTGGCCATGACCTGGGGCCAAAGGTAGTTGTTCCACATGGCAAGGAACTCGAGGACAGCTAGAGCTCCTAGCACGGGCCTGAGGATGGGGACGATCACTTTCCAATAGATCGTCCATTCAGTGGCACCATCAATCCTTGCTGCCTCGATGAAGTCATCCGGCACGGTAAGCAGGTACTGCCGCACTATGAACACGCCAAACACCGGGGCCAGGAAGGGGACTATCTGAATTTGGTAGCTATCGATCCAATGAAAGCGAGCGAACTCGGCGTAGAACCCGGGTAGCGCAGTTTGAATGGGCACCATGATCGTGCCGAGCAGGGCCGCGAACAAGAGGTTACGGCCTGGGAAACGCAGCTTTGCGAAGGAATAACCTGCTAACCCTGACAGAAAGACCGCGCCAACTGTCGTTAACGTCGCCACAAGCAGCGAGTTCCCGAAGCTCCTCAGCGCCCCTTCGCTGATCAAGGAACTGTAGCTCGCTCCCGTCCAAGGGTGCGGCAGGCCGGCGGAGTTGACCTCGACTTGGGTGTTCCCCTTCAGCGAATTGAGCCCCATAAGGAGCAACGGGTAGACAGACACTATCGTCACAGCGGAAAGGAACCCGTAAGCGAGACCGACTGTCAGACGGCTGTCCCAAACGCGATGACCGACCCCGGAAAGAGCCCTGGCCCGCTAGCACCACCACGCTCATTGCAGTCGTCCCGCTCGAGCGATCGTGCGCTTTGGTGACCGCCCACCGAGAAGCCAGTTCCCGCCGAACACAATGACAGTTACACCGATGGTGAGGATGAAGAGCAACCACCCCGCCGCCGCGCTTTGCCCGAAGACCCCTGACTGGAGGTTACCGATCTCGAGGTTCGACAAGGTCGAGACGCTCGGGTTGGCAAGAGCCCCACCTTGGGACAATAGGACGTTGGGCTGCGTATAAAGAGCCATCGACCCTATTGCGTCGATGACGACCGCAAACAGGATGACCGGCCGCATCAGCGGGATGAGCACCGAGACGGTCCGCCTAATCACACCTGCTCCATCGATGACAGCCGCTTCAAGGACCGCGGGGTCGACGGCAGTCAAACCAGCAAGGAACACGATGAACCAAAACCCCAGCCCCTGCCAGACAAGCAGCAGGACCACGATCCATCGCGCAAGCGCGTAGTCCGTGAGCCATGCCACATGTATGCCAAGGAGAGAGTTGAGCACGCCGTAGTGGGTGCTGAACAGCGTCTGCCAGACCAACGACACGGCTACTACGCTCATTACCTGTGGCAGGAATATCAAGGGTTTCCAGAATCCTTGCCCCTCTTATCAACTTGGAGCGAAGGACCATAGCTATGACAAATGCCAACGGGATGACGATGAGCGCATGAGCGACCCAGTAGAACAGAGTGTTCTCGACCTCGGTCCAAAAGGAGCTGTACGCCAACAGTGAACGATAGTTAGCGAGCCCGACCGGCCGCGTCGGGCCAAAGCCCGCGTACTGCTTGAAGCTGAGGATCAACGAGTAGATATCCGGGAATATGCTGAAGAGCCCGAAGACCACGATGAACGGTGACACGAACGCGAAGCCGGCCGCCCGATGTCGGGACGCACGTCCCGACTGACGTCGCTTGCCTCCTACGCCAATGGAGAGGGATGATGGCCGGGGCCTATGGGCTAGTCGTCGTTGAGGTACGGGACTGGCGCCAGCAGTTGGCTCGACCATCATCGCTCACTCCTGTATCGACTGAACGCGACAGCTTATGCTGCAGCCGTGAACGGGTTCCCTATCTGGGACTCCATGTCGCTCTGCATACCGGCCAAGATGTCGTTTATCGGCATGGAGGTCCCGGTCACCTTGTCAAACCAAGGCTGGGCGATGGTGAAGACCTCTTTGAGAGCGCTCGGGTCGAAACTGAACGCCCGGGCGTAGGCGTAGGTGCTGAATTCGGTGGCATAGTAATCGGACGGGAAGTAGTTCTGAGGCAGCTCCTCCCAATCTTCTGTGCTCATTCCGGCGGGCCTCTTGCCTGAACTGATGAGAGAGAGCACCTCGCCTTCGACGCTCTGGAGTATCGGCGTGAAGTTCGTTGCTTTGAAGGCTGCCAGAGCCCCGGTCTCGTTGGCCATCCAGTGCGCCAGGAGCTCGAGCGCGAGGTCCTTGTTCGGTGCGCCCTCGGGTACCACGTACACCGCCCCCCCTGCATCCGACCCGTAGCGCTCGTCTTTCAGGTAGGGGACTAGCTTGGGCCAGGGGATGGCGTTCCACAGGCCCTTTTGGGGTAAGCCGGCGTAACCGGGGAGGAAGGCGCGCATCCAGTTAGCTGTCAAGAACCCGCAGATTTTGCCTTTGGCGATGGCGGTTGGCCAGTCCTTTGTGAAGTCATCGACGGGGTAGGCAATTTTGGTGACCTCCCGCAAGAACTTGAAGCTCTCGGCGAAGGCTGGGTTGGTGGTTATGTCCCACGTGCCGGTGGCCTTGTCGTAGAACGAGAGCGGGGAGAATGCGCTGTATACCAGGTCGAAGGTGTATTGCTGGGGTTGGCCAGCCAGGTTGGCGATGTAGCGGCCCGGGAATTTTTTTGTGAACTTCTTCCCCGCCTCGAGGTAGTCGTCCACAGTTACGATTGCCTCGGGGTCGATGTTGGCCTCGCTGAAGAGGTCGGCGCGATAGTAGAACAGTTTCGAGTTCACCGAGAAGGGGAAGGTGACCCACGACCCGTTGTACTGTGCCGTGCTGACGGCGCCGGCGTAAAGGCTCTTCTCGACGGGCTTCATGTAGGCAGAAGTGTCGGCTAGAAGCCCCGCTGCCGCGAACTCTGGGACCTCGGTGTAGTTGAGCTGGACGATATCGGGCAACGTGGTGTGAGCTGCGTAGGTCAGGCTCAGCTGCTGGGCGACCAGCCCGTCGCTGCTCCCGGGCAGCGTGACGTTGAGGTTCACATTATTGAAGAGGCTCGGGAACGAGCCCGCCACCGCTTGGAGGTTAGCCTTGATCGCGGTGGCGGAACCCCATCCCCAAACGTTGAGGGTGGTCCCACCCGAGGTGGCAGGCAGCGAGCGGGCCGGCGTCCTGGCCAGCCCGAAGCTCTTGCGGCCGAGACCTCCGCCAAGAGCCACGGCCCCAGCTCCGAAACCACCGTACTTTAGAAGGTCTCGCCGGGTCAGGGCCAGGCTCTGTTCGTGCTCGGGACTTCCCTGCTGTTTATCTTGGAACTCGGTCATTTGTTGTGTTCATCCCCTTTGGAATAGGCGTAATTGGCCCGCTAATATAGATATGGTCGGATATGCATTGCTTTCCAATTGTGACAGCGCCCGGCTGATTGCCTGGTGTAGGTGTGTCGCTCCATTTCGCCGGCGTTGACGCTATGGTGCGCGTGACCTTTAGGTTCTGTGACCTCCTTCTTGTGGGGGCATCAGGCGCGCACCTATACGGAGGTTTCATGCGGAGAGGTTCGGAACTGGAACTGACATGAGGCGTAACCGATCTGTTCAATACGGTTGTCTGGGCTGGTGTCGTCGCCACTGATTGGCGAGGACCCGTTGAACCACATACGCCAACAAGCCTCGTCGACAACGACGAACGGCTTATATACATTGATCGAGTCGAATTCTCCCGGTGCGCCACGGGTAATGACAGGGTTGTCGTCATGACGTTCCCAGTGGGTTCCATCTGATGACCGAGCGATCCCGATTGAGGAGTCCTCAAAGCCGTTGGCGAAGCCGATGTAGATGGCGTACAGCCATTGGCCATCGCGTAGTACATGGGCGCCGGCTACCCGGTCGGCTTCCCACGAGCCGGGGGCGCCAGGTCGAAGAACGGGGGTCTCGAGGATCCGCCCCCATGTAATGCCGTCGGGACTGGTCGCATAACCGATCGCGTCCGGCTCGTAGCGCTCGCCGCCGCTGTACCACATGTGGTAGCCGCCCTGGTCGTCGCGCAGTACCGACGGGCACATAACGGCCGACTTTTCCCAAGGTAGGCTCGGGTTCAGGACGGTCCCTTGGCGTTGCCAGTTGACGCCGTTGCGGCTGGTTGCGCGCGAAATGACGACGGACTGCTCGCTGTGCGCCGAATACCACATCGTCAGGTGCTGGTCCTCGACGAGGACGAATGGACGGGTAACCCCGATCTGCTCGGCGGGGTCGTCCGCGTCAGGAGCCAGGACGAGCTCGTCCCGGACCTCCCAAGTCAAGCCGTCGACGCTCTCGGCATAACCGATGCCCCTCTTTGGCCTCCACGAGAACCACATGCGGTGGCGACCGTCGGACACATCCACTGACATGTCAAAGCAGGTCCCCAAGCTGCCGCCGAGGACTGGGTTACCGGCGTATTTAACCCAGCTATTGGCTCCATCTGCTTGCGTGCGCGCGGTCATAGTGGCTCCTTGACGACGGCCCGACAAAACGCCTGGACCGCCTCCCAATGCTCGGTGAGAGTGCCGTCACGAATGGGAGCGCAGCCACGAACCCGTTGCGCTTGAGCGGCCTCGCATGGTGGTTCGTGCCGCCCTCGTGCACGCCGGTGCTGCCGGCGCCCGGAGCTCCCTCGTTGAGGTGGCCAAGGACCCTGGAGTAGCGGGTCGGCAGATCGTCGAACCGGGGCGGATCTGTCATGTCGATCCAGGTCTGGTTCATCGGGAAAACGCCCAGCAGTGCGTCGTACCACCCCTCACCGCAGACGAGCAGGCTCGGGTGGCGGTCGTGGAGCGCGTCCACCAAGTCGCGGTAGCCCTTGTAAACGTCGTGGCGCGGATCGTCAAACCAACAGGCGCTGGTATCGAGGAAGACCCCTTCAATCCCATAACGCTCGACCACATCGTTCACCTGGTCGACAAGGTGACGTTGGAAACCCGGCTCTCCCGGGTTGAGGAAGACCTGCTCATCCTCGCCCGCCCGATCGTTATCCCAGTCCGGCTTGTTGACGAGCTCGACATAGAGGTCGGAGGGGCTTCGGAAAGCCGCTTCGTCCCAGCCCGGGTACCGGCGCACGTTGGCGCCGTTGGCGCCGAACATTGGCATCAGATGGGCCCCTAGCCGACGAGCCGTCGCGACCAGCCGGCCGAACGCTACTGCGCCCCCCAGGTCCGTCCCGGGCGCGTAGGTGGGGTACTGCCAGTAATAGCGCCCTTCCCACCCAGGCAGATATGCGAGGACCCTGTCGCCCGGCACCTCTTCGCAGACCCTTTCCAGGATCGCCGCCATCTGGTCAAAAGTATTGAAGACAAAGCCAGTCCAGTGCTGGCCGTGCAGCGTCAACACCAGGTCGAGCTGGTCAGCCCACGATGGGACGTCGCGACGTTCCTCCCACCGGGCCAGGCCGTATGTGGCCTCAAGCCATGCCAGGTGGTCCTCGAAGTCCCGCCTCACCTCTACATGGTCGGCGCATCTCCGGAGGCGGATCTGAGGTGATTCGAAGGCGCTCCCGCGCGAACCTGCTGCGGCGGTGCAAACGATTTCGACAACCTCGCCGTCGTGCCAGTGGGGTCGGTAAGCATAGAAACGTTTCGCCCGGACCGAGCCATCGCGCACGCTGATGACAACTGCCGGCCCCTCGCCGGCGCAGATCCAGGGCGTCTGCCAGGAGTCTCCCGGGTTCGCCCACGGGTACGCCAGCAAGACGGGGGCGTCGGACGTCGGACCAAGTGTCTTGATCGCCGCTGTAGTCGCAGTCCACCATCCTGCATTGCTCAGCTCTGCCGGGATGTTACGCAGCAGCAGCTTCGTGCTCTTGATAACTTCGCCTGTGCTAGCGCTAATTGCCCAGCAGACAGCGCCGTCCGAAGAAAGACGAACGTCGACGGTGAGGGTGCCAGGCGCGCGCCTTTGCCCGCCAAGTAGTTGCAGCCCGGACGCCTCTAAGCGGCTGCCGTCGAACTCAGTCTTGTCAGCGTCTAGGCCGTAGACGTTCTCCGTGGTGAAGACCTCGAGCGCCCACTCGGTACCGTCTGCACCTGGCACGGCGAACCACGGGTGCGCTGGGTCGAAGCTGAGGTTGTTCACGTACATAGGTGACGCCAGTCGACGGACGAGGGGCCCCAGAAGCTAACGAAATCGATTGCACTCCTGCTTTCTAGCACGACGGTCAGATCGGTGTCAAGGACTTGCAACAGGACTTTTGTAGTTTGGACAGCCCAGGGGAGCGACAAACATCGATTTGGGAGTAGCGTCTCGGGACATGGAGAACAGCCCGGCAACGCTCGGCTCCCCTACGCTGCCGACTATGGCTTTCTCGCCGTCCAAGCCAATGCAGCCACGATGACCACCGGCAACAGCGTCACGCTCAAAGACATCGCACTAGTGGCCGGCGTCGCCGCGAGCACAGTATCCAAGGCGCTGAACGGGTCCGAAGAAGTGAGCGAACCAACCCGAGCCCGCGTCGCCGCCGTTGCTTCCCGGCTCGGGTACCGGCCAAACGCCATCGCGCGCAGCCTCAGGGTGCGCAGCACTCGCACGCTCGGGGTTATCACGAACGACCCAGAAGGGGCGTTCACTACGGCAATGGTGCATGGCGTCACCGACGTGGCAAGCGACCACAGCTTCGGCGTCTTCCTTTGCAACAGTTATGGGGGCGTCGCGAAGGAACGACAGCACATCGAGCTTCTCCTCGACAAACAAGTGGACGGGATAATCCTTACGAGTTTCAAGGTCGAGCAACGTGGTGCACCTGCGGCAGTAACTGGGGACGTCCCCCTCGTGTACCTCTACTCGTACACGTTCGCCACTGACTCGCCCTGCATCCTCCCAGACGACGAGGGCGGTGCTCGTCTTGCCACGGAGCACCTCCTGTCCCTCGGCCGGCGCCGTGTGGCCTTCATCAATGGCCCGCCGAGCTACGAGGCAACTCATCTCCGCCTCGCGGGCTTTGAACAGAGCCTTCGTGACGCAGGGTTTTACGACCCCGCCCTTGTGCGGACCGCGGCCGACTGGAACCAGGACTCTGGCTTCATGCTGGCCCAGAAGTTGATGGCGCTGGAACACCCACCTGATGCGATCGTCTGTGCGAACGACGACCTCGCCGCTGGAGCGATACTCGGGCTTTCCGAGCTCAACCTTCATGTTCCGAGCGACATCGCGCTCGTCGGGTTCGACGACAGACCATTTGCTGCGCATCTCCCGGTGCCTCTCACCACAATCGCACTCCCACTAGTTGAAATGGGGGTGCATGCGGCTCACAAGCTTTTCGGCGCTATCAACGGCGAACCCGTTCACAACGAGCAGATCCGTATCCCTTGCCGGCTCGTCGTTCGGGAGTCTTGCGGTGCGAGATCGTCGGCCACGTCTAGCCACAAACCGCGTCGGGCACGCGCAACGCTGTAGCAAGTTGCGGCCAGATAGCACTGGCTCCGGGTTACAGGACCCGGCTTAGGAGCTGGCTCGGCCGGCGGACCCGT
>CAWICT010000011.1:0-150497 GCA_963834735.1 uncultured Acidimicrobiaceae bacterium
GTCGGCATAAGGTTCGTCTTCGAGCAGGACGCCTTTTTCGGCCAGGGCCGTCGAGAGCGCCACGTCGCGAGGGCCTCCCGCCTCCATCGCCAAGGCGGACCGGAGGGCCTCTTCGTGGGCCACCAGGTCAATGTCGAGCGGAGCGTCGGCCGAGAACCAGATGTGAGCCCGGTCGGCAAGTAGCCACTCCGGCACCTCTTTGCCCAGCGTGGAAAGTGCCTCCCGGGCAAGTGACAACGCCCGGGATATAGCGGTAGCCGAGGCCTCCGGCCCGAGGTCGGAAAAGAGCAGTTCCCGGGCCACCTCCCGGCCAACCCGGAGCCCGGGGCTCACCATTACCAATTCGCAGAGGCGTTTGGCCGGAGGGCGGTACCAGGGACCGGCGCTGCGCTCGCCGAGCTTTATGTTAAACGGGCCGAGCAGGGTCACTCGCCGCGCGGTTCGCCTACCCCCTCGGGGTCACTAACCGCTTGGGCGACCACCGCGCATTATCCCACGTGGAGCGCGCGCCGGCGCAGCGGAACTTTCAGTGGTCAGGCCGTGGGCACGCCCTTGAGTTGAGGTGCCTCCGCCCACCACACCCAGAGGTACCAAGACCGTACGCACCCGCTGGCGCTAAGCCAGCTGGGCGAGCCGGCGTTTACCCACGATAATCGTCGCTCCAGGGTGTACCACACGGTCTCCGAGGAGGGCGGAAAGGTTTCGGAAATAGCTGCTCTTTAGGGTTTATGACATGAGCCATAGCCCAATGAAGCGCCTTGTCGCCCTTGCCGTCTTAGGCGCCCTCGCCCACACCGGAGCTGGTGGGAACGATGTGCACGAGGCCAGTTTGGTTGCACAGAATCTCTTTCGGTGTCCCGGAGGGTTGGGTCGTCCAAAACGAGCAGGAACTGCTTGTATCGGGGTTCATCGTGCCGCCCGAGCCGTTGTTCGCCCTGGTGGCGTCAACGTCCCAGGCGCCGAGCTCGTTCGTGCTGGAGGCCTCGCCTGATCCCTGGCTTTTCGTGACCGTAGAAGACGTCCCCCGCATACTGCCCCCGTCGCAAACTTACGAGCTGCTGCCCCAATATTTGCTGCAAGCGGAGCCCGGCTATTACGGAGCCGAAGTCAAGACGCTCGTGGCGCACCACTCTGTCCACCAAGGGGGACTTAGTGGTTCAACTGCCGCGCTGATGGTCGTCTCATCGGCCGGCACCACAAGCTTTGACGAACTGGCATATGAGAAGGCTAACCAGCTCTGGCTCATTGTCGCCGGTTGCTCGGCGTCCTGCTATGACAACAACCAGCCAACAATCACCCAAATCGTCAACAGCGTACGAGTTGGCACGGCCGCCTAAGGCGATTGTCATCGCTTCCATCTCTCGAGTGGAACAGTCCTGGAGCAAGGCTCCTCTTTCATTTCTTCTGGGGATATCCGCGTCTGGCAATTCGGTCCCTACCCATGGCGCCGGGTCTCACATTGAGGCCCCTCTTAGAGCGCTCAACATGACGAGCTCCGATGCCTTGATGAGCTCCTTGATGGCGAACCGGGCTTCCTCCCGATGTGGTGCATCGATTGAGAGCAACCGGTACCACGCCCGTAGCTTACGCAAGCCATTAGGCTCGGGCTCATGTCGCCAATGCCGCTCAACGAGCTAATCCTGATAGGGCCAGGGGAGTATACAAAAAGGGGCTACGTCTTCCTGGAATCTGACGAGGCCTGCCTGATGTTCGTCTTGCCCGGGTACCAGTGGCCTCAGGCCAAGAAACCCCCCGTTCCCCAGTCGGACGCGCAGGTTCAGTACTGGTCTGTCGCCACTGTGGAGCAGGCATCAGCCTTCGCTGACACGTTCCCGGCCGTCAAGTCAACCGAAGAGCTGCCGCCCAACCCGCTTCCGGAGGGGTAGCCGGGCGCACAAATCGTGACAAGCCCCGTCCCCTACGACCCTGTCGTCAAAATTGCGCTGGAGCAGTACCTCGCCGGCCGTCCCTCGCTGACGGCGGCCACGATCGCCGAGGCCCGCGAGTTCAACCTGGCCAATCAACCCGCTGTGGACCTAAGGGACGGAGCCGTAGAGGTCAGCGAGCACGTGGCCCCCGGACCGCCAGGCGCCCCCGACATCCCACTCACCGTCTACCGGCCCGCCAACCATCGCGGGCCGGGGCCGGGCCTCTACTACGTCCACGGCGGAGGAATGGTCCTCGGCAACCGGCGAAGCGGCATAAACCCAATCCTGGACTGGGTTGTCGGCCTCGGGGCAGTCGTGGTTTCTGTCGACTACCGTCTGGCGCCCGAATGCCCCCACCCAGGCCCGGTCGAAGATTGTTATGCCGGACTGGTGTGGACCGCAGGGCACGCCGCCGCCCTGGGCATGGACGCTGACCGGTTGGCCATCGTCGGGGTCAGCGCGGGCGGAGGGTTGGCGGCAGCGACGGCAATAGTGGCCCGGGACCGTGGCGGTCCGCGTTTGAAGGCGCAAATGCTCATTTGCCCCATGCTCGATGACCGCAACAATTCGGTGTCCAGCGACCAGTACGCCACCAGCGGCAATTGGAACGGCCGCAATAATGAAGTCGGCTGGACGGCTCTCCTCGGCGACCGGCGCGGCGCCCCAGACGTCCCGCCTGCGGCTGCCCCGGCGCGCCTCGGCGACTTTCACGGCCTGCCTCCCGCCTTTATCGACGCCGGTAGTGCCGAGGTGTTCCGAGACGAGGTGGTGCGGTACGCCAGCTCCCTATGGGCGGCGGGCGTGCAGGCCGAACTGCACATCTGGGCCGGAGGCTGTCACGGGTTCTTTAGTGTCGCCCCGGATGCTCCCCTGTCAGAGCAGTCCTTTGCCGCCCAAAAGGGTTGGCTGGAGCGGGTTTTCGCTCAGTAGAAGAGACGGTAACGCCGGCTCTTTGACTGCGGGACTCCCAGATCGCAGTGAGCAGCACAGGCAACACGGCGATCGCAATCGCTAAAAGCATCAATGGTAGGGAGATGATTATCCAGGTCATGCTTCTATCTAGGTGGACCTGCCTCAGAGGTCCTTAGGGAAAAGCTTGGAACTTCCTCCAAAATGCACTCGGCCCTGGACAGGCCCTTGGCCCGCGTGCGGAAAAAGGCTGCGCACTTGGCGTCAGCGGACCATCGCACGTCGGCCCGGCAAGGTTTGCGGGCGCTAGCCCGTTACGGCCCGACCCCTCCTCCCTCGCCGGCCGGGCCAGAAAGGAGCTGGCGGAGCAGGCCGCCGAAAGTCGCTCGTTGTTCGGGAGTGAGCCGGCCGAAGGACTCAGCCAGGACGCGGTCCAGGATCTCCCCTCCAGCAATCCGCAGTTTGGCTCCCTTGGCGGTCAGCCGGTGCCGGACGGCCCGGCCAGGCCCCTCTACCCGCTCGATCAGGCCGCCGCTCTCCATCCGAGCGGCGAGGGCGCCGAAGGACTGGTCGGTCTGGAACGTCAGCAAGGCAAGGTCGTGGAGGGAGGCTCCTGGGTTCTGGTCCAGATGACGCAGGGCGTCCCATTGCACAAGGCTGATGTCAAGGGTGGCCAGCGCCGCGTTGGCCTGTCTGTGGTGCCGCATCTGCAGCCGCTTCACGCCTAAGCCCAGGTCTTGCAGGGATCCCTCCACTCCGCTCATTGTAGCGGCCGAAAATCAGCTTGCTTATATCAGTACATTGATATAAGGTTGCTTATATATCCCAGCAAGGAGCCAAGATGACCAGCATCGACACCCTCACCAGCACCCGAAGAGTCAACGTCGCCAACCTCGGCATAGTCGAGGTCACGCTGACCGAGCGTGGCCAGGGCCATACCTTCCTGTTGCTGCACGGGGGCGGCGGCCCTCAGACAGTCACCGGTTTCGCCGACCTGCTGGCTGGAACGCGCGAAGCCCGCGTTATTACTCCCACCCACCCGGGCTTTGGCGGCACCGGGCGCCCCGACGCCCTGGCTACCATCCGCGACCTGGCCACGCTGTATGTCGGCTTGCTCGACGAGCTCGACCTTTTCGATGTGACAGTGGTCGGCAACTCGATCGGCGGCTGGATCGCTGCAGAAATCGCCCTGGCCGGCTCGAAGCGTGTGAGCAGCGCCGTGTTGGTCGACGCTGGGGGCATCGAAGTGCCGGAGCACCCGATTGCCGACTTCTTCTCCCTCACCATGGACGAAGTCGCTCAGCGCGCCTATTTCAACCCCGACAAGTTCCGCATCGACCCGACCACCCTGCCACCGGCCGCGCAGGCGGCGATGGCCGGCAACCGCACCGCGCTTGCGGTCTACGGTGGCACTTCCATGACGGACCCGGGCCTGCTCACCCGGCTCGCGCAGATGGCGCTTCCGGTCCTGGTCGTGTGGGGCGAAGCTGACCAGATGTTCGACCAGGAGTACGGCCGGGCGTATGCAGCCGCTATCCCGGGCGCTGAGTTCGTGCTACTCAGGGGTACCGGCCACCTCCCTCAGATGGAAACGCCCGACCAACTGCTCCCGGTCGTATGGGACTTCGCCGCCAACAACGCTCCCGAACACCCAATATCCTGATCCTGCACAAGGACTTCTCTGAGATGTCGCCGTTGGCATGTCTAAGGAGATATTTCCACGAATGTTGTGAACCCGAAATGGCATCTACGGACCAAAATGGTTGAAGCGTAACAAAAAGTGTCAGTAGAAGGCGGACGAGTGCGCTGACCTCGAGCCAGAAACGCTCGTTAGGCTCACTCCTATGCGGGTAGGTGTCACCGGGTCAAGCGGGTTCATCGGCTCAGCACTGTGCGGGCGGCTCGAAGGCCTCGGCCACGACGTGACCCGGGTTGTACGACACCGTCCGAGCGGCGGCCATAGAACCACGGCCTGGGATCCTGACCGGGGGACGATCGACGCGCAGAGCTTCGAAGGACTCGACGCGGTCGTCCACCTAGCCGGTGCCGGCGTTGCAGACCACCGGTGGACGGCAACCAGAAAGCAAGTGGTGCTCGAAAGTCGCACGCGCAGCACTGCGCTGCTGAGCAGGACGCTGGCCGGCCTTAAGAACCCACCGCCCGTCCTTGTGAGCGGCTCCGCTATCGGCTTCTACGGAGACTGCGGAGACGAAACAGTTACGGAGGAACACGGGGCCGGGAGGGACTTCTTGGCCTCGGTGTGCCAAGGCTGGGAAGCCGAGACCGCCCCCGCCTCCCAGGCGGGCATCCGGGTGGCGTTCGCTCGCACCGGCCTCGTCCTGGCCGCCAACGGAGGTGCGCTGCCGAAACTGTTGCGACTGTTCCGTCTAGGCCTGGGGGGACGGTTCGGACGGGGGACGCAGTGGTGGAGCTGGATCACGCTCGATGACGAGGTGGCGGCTCTTGTGTGGCTACTGGAGCATGGCCATGACGGGCCCGTCAACCTGACCGCCCCAGCCCCGGTGACGAACCGGGAGTTCACCAAGGCCCTCGCCAGTGCCCTGTCACGGCCTGCAGTACTGCCAGTACCCCGCTTCGCACCCGGCGTTGTCCTAGGTGCCGAGCTCGCCAGTTCCCTCCTCTTTACGAGCGCCAAAGTGCGTCCCGCCGTCCTCGAAGCTGCAGGTTTCGTCTTCACGGGGCCACAGCTCGAAAAAGCCTTGCGGCAGTTGTTATTGCCCAGCGCACCGGCCCGCTAAACATCTTCCTACAACCCGGTTTTTGACCCGATTGCGGGGTTTCTCGGCGTTGCCCATGGTTTCTCGGGCTGCGCCGCAGGCTGCGCCCAGTTAGTTTTCCGGGTAGGACCGAACAAGTTCGTGGTCAGCGTCGTTTTCGGGTCGCCCTCGCAACCGCGCCCATCGCCGGGGCCACACTAAGCCACAGGCCGATCGTCACCACCATCGACGTGATATAGCCGAAAGGTCGGATCCCCACGTTGTGCGCCTCCACGCCGGCGAACAACATGAGCACCCAGGCGCTAACGAAGAACGCTGGCCCTGCAGACATGATCTTGAAGAAGTCTTTCATCGTCCCGACTTTCGGAAAGTAGGTTCAAAGGAACGGGTAACTGGGGTATAGGTCACCGAGCAAACCCTACGAAAGGAGTAACTAAATGGCTTTTATGATCTTGTTCCTACTTCTGGCACTTGTTCTCGTCGGCTTCTCTTTCACCGTCCATTTCCTGTGGATCGCGGCAGTGATACTTGCGGTGTTCTGGCTGGCTGGCTTTGCGTTCAGGATGGGGACAGGCGGGAGCCGCTGGTATTACTGGTAATTTGGCGTTCATTAAGCGGGCACAAAAAGGACCTGAGGATCGGCCGCTCCGACTGACGCCAATAACCGGCTCAGCCCGGCGGCCAGATCCTCTGGCCGCCGTTTTACCCGCAGGGTTTCGCATTGCCGGAGCATAGTGGCTAACCAGCGATCATGGGCCCGGCGACCCGGACGCTATAAAGCAGCCCTTCGCCGCGCAACCTCGAAACAGGCCACCGCTGCCGCGGCAGCAACGTTGAGCGATGCCAACGGCCCCGACTGAGGTATCCGGGCAAGCACGTCGCAGCGCTGGCGTACAAGGTGGGAGAGACCTCGGCCCTCTGAACCGAGAACGAGGGCTACTGGGCTGTCCAGCAAGGTGGACCGCCAGAGGTCCTCCTTTCCGGCTGGGTCGAGACCGACGGACCAAATCCCCGCCTTGGTGAGCTGCTGGAGGGCTGCGGGGATCCCGGGCACGAGTGAGATCGGGACGTGTTCAACGGCTCCCGCGGCGGCTTTGACCGCTGCCGGGGTCAGGGCCGCCGAGCGGTGGTGAGCAACGACAACCCCCCCGACCCCAGCGCACGCAGCGCTACGCAGCAAGGACCCGAAGTTCCCGGGATCGGTAACGCCATCCAGCACCAGGAGGAAATGGGGACGCCCTTGACCGCTTGGGACGAGGAGGGAAACCAGAGGGACCGGGACTACGGGGTCGGCCCAGGCGATGACCCCCTGCGGCGCACCGGTCCGCGCGACCTGCATGAGGTCGTCCGCAGTCTTGACCAGGACCTGCACTCCCCGGTCATGAGCGAGCTGGGCCAACGGGGCTATCGAGCCGCTCGCGGATTGTGCGCCTGCGACCCAGACCCGGTGCGTACGGCGCCGGCCCGCAACGAGGAGCTCGTGGACGGCATGGTGGCCTTCGACCTGCTCCCCGCCGAGCCCGTCCGGGCGTCCACCGTCCTTCATTTCTCCTCTATCAGGGCGACCGCCAAGCAAGCAATACCTTCCTCCCGGCCAAGGGCGCCAAGACCTTCTCCCCGTTTCGCCTTGACGGACACCGGGGCGGCGATCACCCCCGAAAGCACCCGCTCCATCGCCTCTTTGAACGGTCCGAGCCGGGGGGACTCAGCGATAACAGTGCAGTCCACGTTGATGGGGCGCCAGCCCGGAGAGAGCCTTTCGACAACGCTGGCCAGCAACCCCACGCTGTCGGCACCGGCAAGAGATAGGTCGGTGTCGGGGAACAAGGACCCGAGATCGCCGAGCCCGGCGGCACCGAGCAACGCATCGGCGACGGCATGGCAGACGACATCGCCGTCGCTGTGGCCCTTCAGCCCTTTGCCGTCCAGGCGTACCCCCGCCAGCACCAGAGCCCGGGCTGGGTCGTCACTGAAAGGATGGATGTCGAACCCCTGCCCGACCCGCAGGCTCATGTCGCACCGGGCACATCTGGCTCGTCTGGAGCTGGGTTGAGCGACAGCAACATCTCGGCCAGCGCGAGGTCAGCGGGAGCTGTGACCTTGATGTTGCTCGGCTCGCCTGCGACGCTGACCACGAGCCCTCCCATCGCCTCAACCAAGGCGGCGTCGTCGGTCGCTTCCCCTTGGCCGGCGTGCGCTGCACGCAAGGACGCGGCTGAGAACGCCTGGGGGGTCTGGACCGCCAACAGCCGCGCCCTATCGAGGGTCATGAGCTTCCCATCTTCCTGGCGCTGCTTGATGGTGTCGAGCACCGGCACGCAGGGTACTGCCCCGTCAGCGCCCTCTTCGATGGCAGAGATAACCGATGCCCAGGTGCGCTGGCTCGCCAGGGGCCTAACAGCATCATGCACGACAACGACCTGCGCGTAGTCCGGGATGACCTCAAGCCCCGCCCGGACAGAGGCCGCGCGGGTGGGCCCACCTGCGACAACATGGTCCGCACGCCCCGAGTACTTTTCCACCCAATCAGCCGGCACCACGAGCACGACACCGGCACAGGCCCGCTCCGCGGCCTCGAGCGACCATTCCACGACCTCGCGCCCGCCCAGCAACATGAACTGCTTGTAACCCCCGAAACGCGCACCGCTGCCGCCCGCGACCACAACGGCCCAGGCGGTCGTCGCGTTCGGATGATCGGCCTCAGCCGGCCCGTAGGCCACTAGGGCAGTGCTTCGTCGAGCTTCTTTTCAGCCTCAGCCTCGGAGACGCCGATGGCAAACGTGAGCTCAGAAACGAGGATTCGGCGGGCCCGGTTGAGCATTCTTTTCTCGCCTGCGGAAAGGCCCTTGTCCTTATCCCTGTTGGACAGGTTACGGACGACCTCGGCGACCTGGTAGATGTCGCCGGACTTCAACTTTTCGACATGGTTCTTATAGCGACGCGACCAGTTCGTCGGCATCCGCACGTCCTTTTTCCGCAGGACAGCGAAGACCTCCTCGACCTCTTCGTCGTTTATGACTTCCCGTATCCCCACATCTGCGGTGGAGTCGACGGGTACTTTCAATGTCAGGTCGCCGTATGCGAGGCGCAGCACGAGGTACTCCCGCTGCTCGCCGAAATCGGCGCGAACCTCTCTCCGCTCGACAACGGCGGCCCCGTGGTGGGGGTAGACAACCTTGTCGCCAACATCAAATGGCATACGTCTCCCAAGCGTTCCTAAATGGCTTTGCGCTAATCCAGGGTACGACCTTTTCAGGACCTTGGTCCAACTGGGCCGCGACCGGCGGCCCCAGCGCGTTGGACGGGCAACGGCTAGCGTTTGGAATGCATGACGTGCCTCCCGACACTGACCGGCTCGGAGCTGTTCTCGGCGCTTGACGAAGAAGCGCTTGCCCGGGTCGCCGTCAGGGCGTCGACCGTACATTTGGACCGCAACGACACGCTGTTCAACGAAGGAGACGAGGCCGAGGACCTTTACGTGGTGCTTACCGGGCGCGTGGCGATCGCAAAACGATCTCCAGACGGCCGGGAGTCACTGGTGGCGCTCATGAAGCCAGGTGACCTGTTCGGTGAGATGCCTCTGTTCGACGATGAGCCTCGATCCGCGTCTGTAAGAGCGCTCGAGAGCTCCGAAGTGGCCCGGGTCCCTTTCGACGTAGTCCGGGCCGAACTGGAAGCTCGCCCCGGACTGCTCTGGGAAGTCGTGGCCATGTTCGCCGCGAGGCTGCGCGCAGCCGGCGATGCGCTCGCCGACGCGATGCTGCTCGACGTCGTTGGCCGCACCGCCAAGAGGCTCCTCGAGCTGTCCGGCGACGCCGACGAGTTCGTACTGCCGCTAACCCAGGAGGAACTCGCGGGCCTCGTGGGCGCCTCGAGAGAGCGCGTCAACAAGTCCATCTCTGCTTTCATCCGCCTCGGCTGGATCGACCAGGTGGACAGGCACTACCGGATCCTGAAGCGGGACCGGCTCGCCCAAAGAGCCAGCTAGTGCCACGACAGGCAACGTTCGCCGCTTTGGCGCGGCAAACATGGTTTTGGCAAACGCCCTAAATTTGAGCGCCAAAGGGGCGAACGCTCCTGGAGGCAGCACTACCCCCGCGGGTCAGCCCAGCCGGTCCAGGATGCTCGTCTCAGCAAGACGAGCAAGGCCCTCTTTGACGAAGTGTGCCCCGGCCACTTCGATGCCCTCCACGGTGTCAAGGTCTTCGACGCTCGCCCGGAGTATCTCCTGAAGACCGCCATAGCGGTCCACGATGTTGCGTACCACCTGGTCGGGCAGGCGCGGGATTTTAGACAAGAGCCTGAACCCGTACGGCCGCAGAGGCCCCTCGAGGTCAGCGCCCCGGTTACTTCCGATCCTCATGACGCTGGCGACACGGGAGAGGTCGAGGAGGCGCTCGGTCGACAGTTGGCTGAGCGCGGCCAGGGCGTCTCCCACGTCCCAGGCCGGGTCGGCCGGCAGGTAGTCGCGGAGGATTCTGGCGGCGTTCTTCTTCCACGCCGGCGAGCATCTCTTCGAGCTGGAGCCGCACAAGCCTGCTGTCGGTCCCGAGCTCGGTGCTGTAGCCGTCCACCTCTTCGGCGATGCGGCGGACCATTTCGGTGCGCTGCAAGACGGTGATGACGTCCCTGAGGGTCACCATGTCCTCCACTTCGAGCGCCGAAAGGGCATTCGTCACGACGTCGAGACGGTCGCGGTAACCCTCGAGGGTCTCGAGCGCCTGGTTGGCCCTCGCAAGAAGGCGCTCCACAGGCACAAGCGGGCGCTGCTGCTCACCCCTGTAAACCGCAATGACCGACCGGTCTTCGGACACGGTGATGACGGTCACGTCCAGAGAACGGGCCACCCTTTCGGCGGTGCGGTGGCGCGTCCCTGTTTCGGAAGTGGCTATTGCCGGGTTAGGCACCAGGTGGACGTTGGCCCGGGCGATCCGGCTCGAGTCATACGCCAGGATGATCGCCCCGTCCATCTTCGCGAGCTCGGAGAGCCTCTGAGGGCTGAACTCGGCGTCGAGCAGGAACCCCCCGGAGCAGATCGACAGTATGTCAGGGCCGTCCCCAACCAAGATAAGAGCTCCCATGTTGGCCTGGAGGATGCGGTCCAGCCCTTCGCGCAGCGGCCGGCCTGGGGCAATTGATCCCAGCGCCTCGATCATCGCTGCGCTCAGCCTCTCCGGCACCGGCTGATGCTAACCCATCACGAGCCGCGCCCGTCGAAAGCTACCGACAGAGCCTCGGCCAACGTAGCGGCGGGCAGCTCGCGGGGCAGCGTGCGGGGTGCCGCCCGGCTTTGGTGCTGGTCAGGCCGGTCCTTGGGGGGCGCGGGCACCAGTGCGCGGTGAAAACCCAGGCGTCCAGCCTCGGCCAACCTCTTGGCCATGCCGCTCACCCGGCGCACCTCTCCGCCGAGGCCCACCTCACCGATCGCGACCATGTCCGGGCCGACCGGCTTTTCCCAAACCGACGACGCGAGGGCCACGCACACGGCAAGGTCGGCGGCAGGCTCGCAGGCGCGTGCTCCCCCCGTCACCGAGACGTAAACGTCGCAGTCGCCGACGGGGACCCCGGCACGCTTATCGAGGACAGCCACCAGGAAGCCGACTCGGCCCGGGTCGAGCCCGGTTACAAAGCGGCGCGGAACTGGAGATGACCTACCGACCAGGGCCTGGACCTCGACCAGGAGGGGCCTGAAGCCCTCCATCGGTACGGTCACCGCCGAGCCGGGCGACCCAACGAGGCGGTCACCGAGGAACAGGCTGCTCGGGTCCGGGACGCCCGTCAGCCCCGCCTCGCCCATCTCGAACAGGCCAGTTTCTCCGGTCGGCCCGAAGCGGTGCTTCACGGCCCGCACAGCCCGTAGCGACAGGTACCGGTCGCCTTCGAAGCTGAGCACCGTGTCCACCAGGTGCTCCAGTGCCCGGGGACCGGCCAGCGCCCCGTCCTTTGTGACATGGCCGACCAGTACCAGCGCCGTGCCTACGCCCTTGGCGAGGGCGACAAGGCTGTTAGCGCAGGCCGCCACCTGCGCCAGCGAACCGGCAGGCGACCCGATCTCGGGGTCGCTGATCGCCTGGATGGAGTCAACGACCACAACATCCGGTGCAAGGTTGGCGACGGCCTGCTCGATCGCCGGCAACTTCGTCGCTTCGACCACGAAGACGCCGGGGACCTCTGCGCCCAGGCGCCCGGCCCGCCGGCGAACCTGATGTGCGGCCTCCTCCGCAGCGACCAGGAGGCAACGCCTGCCCGACGAAGCCATCGATGCCAGAACCTGCAGGAGCAGGGTTGACTTCCCGGTACCAGGCTCGCCCCCGAGGAGCGTGGCCGACCCCGGGAGCAGGCCTCCGGCGAGCACCCTGTCAAGCTCGCCGATCCCCGTCGGCATTGGCTTGTACGAGCTCAGGTCCACCTCACCGAGCGCTATTGGCACCGGCCCCTCCGCTGTACCACTCTTGGGCTGACCGGTGACAACCAATTCCTCTTGGAGCGAGTTCCACTCGCCGCACGCCGGGCAGCGGCCCGACCACCTAGCTGCGGTGCCCCCGCAGGCCTTGCACCGGTGGACCGTCCGCACCTTGCTCATAGCTTCGGGAACCTATCGCCTGCCGGTGACCAGAACCTGGCTTTTCCTGCGACCAGGCCGGCGGCGGCGCCTACGCCCACGCCACAGCAGGTAAAACGCCGTGAACAGCACCACGAGCGCTCCTGCACCAATGCCCGCGGCGAGGGCGCGGATAAGCGGGATGTTCTCGGTCTTGCTCGAAGCGGAAATGGTCGTCGTCTTGCCCAGCACTGGGGACCAGACCAGGTCGCTCTCGCCGGCTTGACCGCTGGCGTCCGACGAGGTCACGGTCCCGGGGAGCACGACTTCAAAACCGAAAGTCAGCTCGTCGCCCGGGTGAGGCCCGAAGAGGCGGTGCACCTCGGCCGGCGACAGGCCGAGCGGGTAGCCGACGCTTGCGGCCAGCCGGGGGTCGTCGAAGCACGATAGCCAGCAGCGAAGGTCGACCGTCCCCGACGCCAGGTAGTGGTCCTGGAGCAAGCCGGGAAGCTCGCTGACGGTCAGGCGGAAAGGCCGGCTCCTCTCGGGCCCACTCCCTGCGACGTCGGCCACCAGTGCCGGCACCTGGGAGAGGTTGGAGAAGGCGTGGCTGGCACTGACCACGGTGCTGCCCTCGGGGCCGGGCTTCGGCCCATCAACAACCCAACCAGCTGCCCGGAGGTCAGCGACGGGCAGGCCCGCCTTCAGATCCTCGAGCTGGGCCGCAGTGGCCGCAGGAAAACTCACAACGAGAGCAACCGAGCCGCTCCCGGACCGCCCGACGCTAACCCGCAGGTTTACGGTGGCCCCGCAACCGCCCGACAGCAGGGCGACAGCGAGTGCCAATGCGGCAAAGGACAATGACGTCCTTTGCCGCAGGCTCAAAGTGCCGCCTCGGCGGTCAGTCAGTCGCTGCTGCCGGCGCCGGCCAGCTCGACCGGCGGCGGTTCGAATTGCTCCATTGCCTTGAACGTGATCTCGCCATTTTCGACATCGGCGATGATCGTGTCGCCGGCGCGGAACTCTTTCCAGAGGATCTTCTCGGACAGAGGATCTTCTACCATCCGCTGCAAGGCCCTGCGCAGAGGGCGGGCGCCCATCGTGGCGTCATAGCCCTTTTCGACAACCAGGTACTTCGCGGCCCTGGTCAGTTCGATGCTCAAACCCTGCGTCTCGAGCTGCTCGCGGACCCGGCGGATCATAAGGTCGATGATCTCCGTGACCTCGTCCTTGGTGAGCTCGTGGAACACGATGATGTCGTCGATCCTGTTGAGGAACTCAGGGCGGAAGTGCTGCTTGAGCGCCTCGTTGACCTTGACCTTCATCTTCTCGTGGGTCACGGCCTCGTCTGTTTTGGCGAAGCCCACCGAGGCCTTGCGCAGCTCAGCGGTGCCGAGGTTGGAGGTCATGATGATCACGGTGTTCTTGAAGTCGACCGTGCGGCCTTGGGCGTCCGTCAGCCGGCCGTCCTCGAGGATTTGCAGGAGTGCGTTGAAGACATCGGGGTGTGCCTTTTCGATCTCGTCGAAAAGCACTACCGAGAAGGGCTTGCGCCTGACCGCCTCGGTCAGTTGGCCGCCCTCTTCGTAGCCGACGTAGCCAGGAGGAGAGCCGACGAGCCGGCTCACCGTGTGCTTCTCCATGTACTCGGACATGTCGAGCTGGACCAACGAGCTTTCGTCACCGAACAGGAACTCGGCCAGGGCCTTGGCGGTCTCGGTCTTGCCGACCCCGGACGGCCCGAGGAAAATGAACGAACCGCTCGGCCGCTTGGGATCTTTCAAGCCCGCTCTGGTGCGCCTTATCGCCTGGGACACTGCCTTCAAGGCGTCGTTCTGCCCGATGATCCGCCTGTGCAGCTCCTCTTCCATCCGAAGGAGCTTGGAAGTCTCTTCTTCTGTCAACTTGTAGACGGGGATCCCGGTCCAGTTGGCGAGAACTTCGGCGATCACCTCTTCGTCGACGACGTCGAACAGGTCGACGCCCTCGGCACGCCACTCCTGCTCCTTGGCAGCCTTGCGCTGGAGGAGCTCCTCTTCCTTCTCGCGCAGCTTCTTGGCCTGCTCGAAGTTCTGCTTCTCGATCGCCAGCTCCTTGTCTTTGCGCGCCTTGGCGATCTCTTCTTCGATGACCTTGTAGTCGGGCGGTGTGGACATGCGCCGGATACGCAAGCGGCTCCCGGCCTCGTCGATGAGGTCGATCGCCTTGTCCGGCAGGTAGCGGTCGGCAATGTAGCGGTCCGCGAGGTTGGCGGCCGTGACCACTGCCTGGTCGGTGATCGTCACGCCGTGGTGAGCCTCGTAGCGGTCCCGGAGGCCCTTCAGGATCTCGATGGTGTGGGCCAGCGATGGCTCTTCGACCTTGATCGGCTGGAAGCGGCGCTCCAGGGCAGCGTCCTTCTCGAGGTGCTTGCGGTACTCGTCAAGAGTCGTCGCACCGATCGTCTGGAGCTCCCCGCGGGCGAGCATCGGTTTCAGGATCGAAGCCGCATCGATCGCGCCCTCGGCTGCTCCGGCGCCTACCAGAGTGTGCAGCTCGTCGATGAACAGGATGATGTCGCCGCGGGTGCGGATCTCCTTCAGCACCTTCTTCAGGCGCTCCTCGAAGTCGCCGCGGTACCGGGACCCTGCCACGAGCGCACCCAGGTCAAGGGTGTACAGCTGCTTGCCGCGCAGCGTCTCGGGAACGTCGCCGGACACGATGCGCTGAGAGAGGCCCTCGACGATGGCCGTTTTGCCGACACCGGGCTCGCCGATCAGCACAGGGTTGTTCTTCGTACGCCGCGACAGGACCTGCATGACCCGCTCGATCTCGCGTTCGCGGCCGATCACCGGGTCGAGCTTGCGTTCCCTTGCAAGCTGCGTGAGGTTGCGGCCGAACTGGTCGAGGACGGGGCTACCCGCCGGGACATCGGCAGCGCTGGGCGCCGCGCCCGTGGTCGCCTTCTCCGGCCCCGCAGCCTGGTACCCAGATAGCAGTTGGATAACTTGCTGGCGGACTCGCGACAGGTCTGCACCCAAGCTGACCAGCACCTGCGCAGCAACGCCTTCACCCTCGCGAACCAGGCCGAGCAACATGTGCTCGGTGCCGATGTAGTTGTGCCCCAACTGCAGAGCTTCTCGCAGGGAAAGCTCGAGGACCTTCTTGGCACGTGGGGTGAAAGGCGGAGACCCGGTTGTGGAAGTCCCGGCCGGCCCGATCGTCTCCTCCACCTTCTCACGCACGGCTTCCAAACTGATGCCCAAAGATTCCAGCGCCTTAGCTGCCACGCCCTCACCTTCATGGATGAGGCCGAGCAATATGTGCTCGGTCCCGATGAAGTTGTGGTTCAGTAGACGCGCTTCTTCCTGGGCCAACACCAATACTCTTCGGGCTCGGTCCGTAAAGCGCTCAAACAACTCTGCCAGCCTCCTCAGCTGATCCGGAGCTCCGCACCTGGAGCGAACCGGCACCTGCATCGGTGCTCGCTGCCCAGCTCCTCGTGCAAGTCATCCATTCCCTTTCTTTCGGGCCCTTGCGCCCTCCAGTGTACCTACACCCTCAACCGTCTGGGCGAGCACGCCGGACCTCGGGACCGTGGTCCCTCCCGGTCGGTTCGTACTTGACCCCGACATTGACATATCGTCTAGTGATGAACGTCTGGGAGCTCCTCGACCTTCCCGGGCTCGATGAAAGCCTCGCCAGGGTGGAGTCGGAGCTGCAAAAGGCGGTGGCGTCCCCCGAGCCGTTGCTGAGCGAAGTGGCGGCCTACCTCGTGAACGCTGGCGGGAAACGTCTCCGGCCTGCACTTTTATTGACCGCGGCAGCTTCGACCGGGTCGGGCGCCGGGGACAACGTCGTGCAGGGCGCCGTTTCGGTGGAGCTGGTCCACATGGGTTCGCTGTACCACGACGACGTGATCGACGAAGCCGGCTCGCGCAGGGGAGTCCAGAGCGCCAATGCTCGTTGGGGAAACCTCGTTGCGATCCTCGCAGGAGACTTCCTACTGGCACGGGCGTCTGAGATCGCGGCTGGGCTCGGCACTGAGGTCGTGACCGTGCTCGCAAGCACGATCGCCAGGCTCTGTCAGGGCGAGATGACCCAGCTCCAATACGCGTACTCCACCGCCCGCCCCGAGCCCGCTTACCTCGATGCCATCTCGTGCAAGACCGCCTCACTGCTGTCAGCCTCGACCCGCATCGGGGGCCTGGTCGCGGGGGCTTCCCGGTCCGAGGTCGAGTCCCTCACTCGTTTCGGGCACGCCTTCGGCATGGCGTTCCAGATCTGGGACGACGTGCGCGACCTGGTCTGCACGGAGGCCGAACTGGGTAAGCCGGCCGGTCATGACATGCTCGAAGGCACCTATACGCTCCCGGTGATCCGAGCCCTTGCCGACCCCGAGACCGGCCCAGAGCTATCGGCGCTCCTGGGAGGGCCGCTCGACGAGCCCGAGGTGGAAAAGGCGAGGGACATGATCCTGGCCACAGACGCCGTCCGCAGTTCGATCTCGGAGGGCCGACGCTGGGCGGACCTCGCTGCGACGGCGTTGCTGACAATGGCGCCGCCGTCCAGGCCTCCCGCGTCTGCTGCAGCCAACGGGGCACATGACGATGTCGCCGCGGTGCGCGAGACGCTCGCCGGCCTCGCCCACCGCCTCCTCGACGACTTGGCGGTGCGGGCGAGCTAACGCCGCACAAAACGTTGGTGGCGGCATTTAGGGCGTTGGGGAGATCTCCCTCCTATATGACGCGTTACAAATGCCGGCCGGTGGGCATATCTCCCTAGTCGAATTCACATTTGACGCGGGCGAGGGCCGCATGGCCGCCCGCTGAGCGAAGTGAGGTTGCGATGAACAGGGGAGCTGGAACAGGACTTATCGGTCTCGGTATCGTCCTTGCAGTCATAGGTGCAATCCTGGATTGGGCCGTGACGGTTACCACGACCGGGTTCAACATCAATTCAGTCGGTGTAATCCTATTGGTTGTGGGGATCTGCTCCATCGTCATCGGAGGTGCGGTGTTCGTCACTGGTTCTGCGCGCCACGAGACAACCCGAGAAAGCGTTCAATACAGCCCCAATGGCAGCGAACGCTTGGTAGAACACCGCGACCTCGTGCCCTAACCGTGTGTTTTTAAACGAAGGCGGGACCGCCGGCCCGAGCTCTCTAGTTGGGCTCGGGCCGCAGGGTGGGGAACGCGATCACGTCTCGTATCGCTTCTGCCCCGGTGAGCAGCATTACGAGACGGTCGATGCCGATACCAAGCCCACCTGTCGGTGGTAGCCCGTACTCGAGCGCGCGCAGATAGTCCTCGTCTACCGGCATGGCCTCGTCGTCGCCCGCGGCGCGAGCTTTAGCCTGCGCCTCGAAATTCTCTCGCTGTACAACCGGGTCCGTGAGCTCGGAGAAAGCATTTCCGAGCTCGCGGCCCGCAACGACGGGTTCGAAACGCTCCACCAGGCCCGGAGAGCTGCGATGGTCCCGCGCGAGCGGCGAGACCTCTTTTGGGTAGTCCATTACGAAGACCGGGCCCCACAAGTTGGGCTCGGTCGTCTTTTCGTAGATTTCAAGGATTATCTTGCCGGGCCCCCAAGACGGGAGAAGGGGCACCCCCAGCGTGCCCGCACGGCGCCGGAGCTCCTCCAAGGGCATCTCGAGGCTGAGTTCTTGGCCTGAATATTCCGCTACTAACTCGAGAAGCGTCGCCCGCCTCCATGGCGGTGAAAGGTCCAGTTTTTTTCCCGCGTAATCGACCTGGGTGCTCCCGGTCACCTCCCGGGCGACATCGGCCACCATCTGTTCGGTCAGGTCCATCATGTCGTTGTAGTCGGCGTAAGCCTGGTACAGCTCGAGCATCGTGAACTCTGGGTTGTGACGCGGGGAAAGGCCCTCATTGCGGAACACCCGCCCTATTTCGAAGACTTTTTCCATTCCGCCCACCACCAAGCGCTTCAGGTGCAACTCGAGCGCGATGCGCAGGTACAGGTCCATGTCGAGGGCATTGTGGTGCGTGACAAACGGTTTCGCCGTAGCTCCTCCGGGGAGCGTGTGGAAAACAGGCGTCTCGACCTCGACAAAGCCCTTGGACTCGAGGAAGCGGCGTACCACCGAGATGGCCCGGCTGCGGGCCAACAAGATCTCGCGGCTTCGTTCGTTGGCCCACATGTCGGCGTAGCGTTGGCGGTAGCGGGTATCGACGTCGGTTATGCCACGGAACTTGTCGCCAAAAGAGCGTCGTGCCTCTGCAAGCAGGGCCCACTCGCTCAATCGAAGCGAGAGCTCCCCCGTCTTTGTGCGGACGACCTCCCCGGTAGCCCCAACCCAGTCCCCCAGGGAAAGCTTGTTGAGCTCGCCGAACCGGGCCGTCCATTGCGCGCCTGCGAACAATTGCAACGAGCCGGTCCAATCGGTGAGCGTGAGGAAGGTCAGCTTGCCCATCTCACGCCGCAGCATGATGCGCCCAGCGACCGTGGCGATGTGACCCGGATCCCTCACTGGGGCCTAGGTTCGCGAAGCGGTCCTGAAGTTCGGCTGGGGAGGTCGTGACTTCGAAACGGTACGGGAAGTCCTCAGCCATCGGAGCGGTTCCGGTGGTAGATCGTGCGCAGGCCGTACAGGGTCAGCCAGGGCTCGTAGTAGTCGATGCCCTTCGTTGCCGGCACGATGATCGGGGCCAGCCCGCCCGTCGCCACCACGGTAGCTTGGCCCACCTCGTCCTTCAGCTTCGCGCAGACCCCTTCGACCAGGGAGGCAAAACCGTAGAAGATCCCGGACTGAAGCTGTTCCACAGTACTTTTGCCCAGAATGGTCCGCGGCGGCGCCATGTCCACACGTGACAGCAGCGCGGCCCGCGCGGTCAGGGCATTAAACGAGAGCTCCACCCCCGGGAAAAGGACCCCACCGAGGTACTCGCCCTTTGCGGACACGACCTCGAAGTTGGTCGCCGTGCCGAAATCGACAACGATTGTCGGCCCCCCGTAGCGTTCGAATGCCGCCACAGCGTCGGCGATCCGGTCTGCTCCTACCTCCTTCGGGTTATCGACGAGTACAGGCATGCCGGTGCGCACGCCCGGCTCGACGAACACAGAAGGCACCTTCAGCCGGCGGCTCAACATATCGCGCAGCGCCGTCTGGAGCGGGGGCACCACACAGGCGATCGCCGCCCCGGTGACCGTCGAGAAATCGAGGCCGTCGAGGGCAAGTAACTGAGCCAGTTGTAACGCAAACTCGTCGGCGGTGTAGACGGGGTGAGTCGCGACGCGCCATTGATGGACCAGCTCGCCCGTACCCACCGAGCCATTATCGTCGAAGAGGCCCACGACGATCTGCGTATTTCCGACATCGATGGCCATAAGCACAGCTCAACCCTCCCCCACGCTCGCTGCCACGTTGTCGATCAAGCGCACCTTACCGATGCGGCCGGCGATCAACAGACGGATATCTCCTGAGATGACGGGGGGAACTGCCAGCGACAACGGGTCTGCTACCTCGGCATAGTCAAGCTGGAACAGCTTTTCTCGGCCGGCCACCTCCACCATCGCGGAGCGAACATCGGCGGCGTTCGTGACGCCCTGCTCCTCCACGGCGCGTTTGCCCGCGAGCAGGGACCAATAAAGGACCGGCGCGGCATCACGCTCGGTAGGGGTCAGGTAGTCGTTACGGCTCGACAAGGCGAGGCCGTCTGGTTGGCGCACCGTCGAACAGGGGACCACAACCACAGGCGAGGACAGGTCGGCGACCAGACGACGGACAATTACAAGCTGCTGGTAGTCCTTTTCCCCAAAATAGGCGTAGCAAGGGCCGGAGAGCCCGAAAAGTTTGGTCACGATCGTTGCCACCCCGTCGAAATGACCGGGGCGGTGGTACCCCTCGAGGATGTCGCCCAAATGCTTTACAGAGACCGTAACCAGAGGCTCCTCGGGGAACATCGCGTCGACTTGGGGAGCCAGGATGATATCGGCGCCCGCCTCCTCCGCTTGGGCATAATCGTTGTCCGGGCCCCGTGGGTACGACGCAAGGTCCTCGTTGGGCCCGAACTGGAGCGGGTTCACGAAGATGCTGACCGCGACCACGTCGCACTCCGCTGCGGCGCGGCGGATGTTGGAGCGATGGCCCCCATGCAGCGCTCCCATTGTGGGGTGGAAACCAACACGCTTGCCCGAGCGGCGCGCCTCGTCCAAAAAGGCTCGCAGCTCCTCTGGTTCGTGGGTGATTATCATTTGCTCAAATCGTGGGTGAACGGGCCCTGGCGATACCTCGTGCGGGCAACGGCTCCATCACATCAGGCCGAGAACCAAGGTTAGTGGGATTGGTCCACATAGGACGGTAGTTGCAGCGAGAGGTACCCGCACCGGCGGGCGGGTAGCAGGCGGGCACGCTGGCTCGTCTACACCTTGCGATAAAGGGCCTCGAACAGTGAGTACACGGCGAAGCATGCCAGCCCAAACGCGGCGATTAGCAACAACGCCGGCCCCGCCCGCAGCCGGTCGAACGAGCTGAGCGCTTGCCCGACTCCCTTCGCGCGCGACGGGTTGTCGGTTCCGGCCGCTTCGAGCAGGTAGACGCCAACCAGGAGTACGAGCAAGCCTCGTGCAGCGTCGCCAGCCATCCCAGTAGCGCGGGCCACCTGGAAAGCAAGACCCTTTACCCGATCGGTTTCCAGAGCGCGACGGTAGTCATGCGCGAAGCCCCAGGCGGCTAGGCCTACCCCGCCGATAACAAGGCCGGCCCCCACCAACCCGACCCACAGTGGGCCGGCGGGCCATCGCAGGACATAGGCCACATACGGTTGTGGTCTAGAGGTCGCGCCGTCACCCCCACTTCCCGAACCGATAGCCAAAGCAATGGCTTGGGCACACAAACCCAAATAGAGAAGCCCCACCGCCGCCCACCCAACCCGTTCAAGTGCGCTCTTAGCCTCATTTTCATCGCCCCTCTGGCTCAATACCTGGGTGAGCCTCCAAAATGCGTAGCAGGCTAGGCCGAGTGCCAACCCGGCCAGCAGGGCGCCCCCACCTGGCTGCTTGCCGATCTCGGCCAGCGCGCCACTGCCACTGGGCTGTGCCGGTGCGTGACGGGTAAGGGCGATGTCGGCGTCCAAGTACGCGAGCAACGCATAGATAACAGCGCGCGACCCGAGCCCGACATGGGCGAAGTGGCGGAAGCCAGGTTTTCTGCGGATCCGACTGGCTTTTGCTGGGGCGCTCTTCGCTGCGTCCCTGACGTAGCCGGGGAACAGCCTTGGGCTCCGCTGTGGCGTAACTCCTATTAGTTGGCACCGCCGGTTCCTACCCAGCGGTTACCGGCGCTAGCCGCGGAGCCCCCTCCCGTCGGCGTTGCCCCAAGGTGTCCCGGCGAGCGCAACGCCCGCTCTCATCTCGGCCGTAAGGCGGTCACCCACCAAGTCGGGAGCGAGGTCGGCCAGCGGCACCAAGACGAAACCACGCTCCCACATCCTCGGGTGTGGGACCTGGAGATCGGGCTGGTCAACGGTCAGGTCGCCCACGAGGAGCACGTCGACGTCGAGGGTGCGCGGCCCCCAACGTACGTCCCGAGCCCGCCCGGCGGCAGCCTCGGCCTTTTGGCCGGCCTCGAGGAGCTGGCGCGCCGATGCGCTGGACCAGAGCTCGGCAACCAAGTTGAGGTAGCGGTCCTGCCCGGGAGGACCGCCCACCGGCTCGGTCTCATAGACCGGGGACACGGCGACGACATCGGGCAGGTATGTCAGGCCTGTTCTCAAGTAAGCCAAGCGGTCGCCGAGGTTGGAGCCGAGCCCGACAAAGGCCTTGCGCTTCAGGGCCTGCAAATCCGCACCGCCGCCGAAGCGAGGGCGACCGGCACGGGCGGCCTGAGCTTGCGGACCGTGACGACAACCCCTGTGGCGCGCTCGCCGGCGACAGCAAGAGCCCGGCTCGCGACTGCCTCAGCGAGGTGCTCCAGGAGCGTCGCATGGTCGCCCTCGATGACAGCCCTGACCGCTTCGCAAAGCTCGCCGTAGTCCACCGTGGCCTCGAGCGCATCGCTGCGGCCAGCTTCGCGGAGGTCCGCGATGAGCTCGAGGTCGACCTCAAAGGGCTGCGGGCGCATGGCTTCCTCGGGAAGGGCCCGTGGGCACCCATAAACCTCAGGCCACGCAGTTCTATGCTGTCCCTCCAGGCCCCGGGGCGTGCCCCCGCGCCGAGGGATGGCAACGGCGCCGGCTCAGCGAGGTCGCTCGGCTCAGCGAGGTCGCCCGGCTCAGGCACCAGCTGTGCGGGCTACCGGCCCGGGCTTTGGGAACGCCGGGACCATCGCCACGAGCTCGCGTCCCTCTGGGCCCATCTGCCGGCCGAAAAGCCGCTCGACAATGGCAACGGCTTGCGCGCCCTGGTCGATCAGGCCGCACCAGTGCAAGTAGCCGGCCACAACGCCCATAAGGGTGTCACCGACCTCCTCCTGGTGCACGACCACGCGCTGTTCATCCCGAAGCCAGGCACGCAATTGCTCATAGAGCTCTGGCAGGACCAAAACAGGGTCGTCGTTCTTTGCAAACGGTATATGAGACCAAGCGAGGTTCTCTTCGTCATAGGCATGGAGATTGTGGGGCGACGCCAGAAGCGAAACCACTCGGGTGAAGCCTTGGCACTTGATCCACAGGATCTCTTCCCGTCTGCGCACTTTCCGGTGGTTGCGCGCATAGCCTCCGGGTCGCTCGCAAACCGCAAGCTTGTCCTTTATCACCCAGGTGAAGAACCGAGGTTTTATGCCGGCGGCCCACTTCCCTCTCAGGTTGGCTGAGGCGGTCATTTGACGCCGACGAGCTTGGCCGCGTCGACCGTCGCTTTCACATCGTGGGCGCGGACCATGGCAGCGCCGTTGACCAGAGACCAGACGGCGCCTGCAAGGGATCCCTCTAAGCGTTGCTCGCCGGGAGCTGGCCGCGCGTCGTCCCCCGATGCGATGGCCCCGGTGAAACGCTTGCGCGAAACACCGACCGCAACCGGCCACCCCGTCTCGACGAACTCATCCAAGTGGGCCAGGAGCTGCAGGTTGTGGGCGGTCGTCTTAGCAAAGCCGATACCTGGGTCCACCCAAATTTCAGCGACGCCGTCCTCGTTGGCTTTCACCGCCCGCTCGACAAGGAACGACTTGACCTCCCCGACAACGTCGTCGTAGCTGGCAAGCGATGTCATGTTGGACGGCTCACCGCGCATGTGCATCACGACCCAGCCTGCCCCGGCCTCTGCCGCCACCGCCCACAAAGATGCAGATACGTCGTTGAGGATACTCGCCCCCGCGTCGAGCGCCGCTTCGGCTACGGCACGTTTGCGGGTATCGACGGAGATCCTGGCGCGCCCGGCCAACCGCCGGCCCAACTCGCGCACGACCGGCACGACGCGTCGCAGTTCCTCGCTTTCGGCCACTTCCGACGCGCCGGGCCTGGTGGACTCTCCCCCGACGTCAATTACATCGGCGCCCTCATCGGCCATTGCGCAGCCGCGCCCAACGGCAGCTTCCTCGTCCACCCAGAGACCGCCGTCATAGAACGAGTCCGGGGTTACATTGAGCACGCCCATCACTAGCGCCATCGCAGTGCGTCAGCTTATATGTCTCCAGGTCGCGCCCAGGGTCAGACCTTGGACGTTCCACGCGATCCGGCCCCTCAAGGGCGGCCGGATCGGGGACGACACAGCTGAGGTGACCGTAGGACCGGGGCCTGAGCCCGCTGGGCCTCCTGCCCAGCCGTGGCAACCCGACCCGGGCCAAGCCGCCGCCCGGGGGACTGGGCGGGGCACCGCCGCGCCCTGGGATCCTCTAGGGGCCCCGGCACCGGCGCTTGCGAAGGCCCCACTAGACCTTGCTGAGAGCTCAGCGCTACCTGAGCCGGCGAACTGGGGGGCCCCGGCTTGGCAGGAGCGCCAGCGATGGATCCCCTGGCTCCGGCTATGGGCGCTGGTCAAGATGGCCAGTTTGACCTATACGACCTGGTGGGCCCTGGGGTACCTGCACGAAAATCTAGGGACTCGAATCTGCGCTTACGGTGCAATGTGCCTCTACGCTGCGGTCCGCTCACGCTGGAGCGGCCGCCGCTTCCGCCTCTTCGGCCCCGGCATGTCGATCGAGCCGGAGTTCTATGAGGAGCTCGGTCGCTGGTTCTATCGGGCGGGCGTTGTCCTCGTCCTCTGCGGTGGGGCGGTTTTCTTGACGCAGGGCGTGCTCGGGACGAGCACTACCGCCAAGGACCATCACCACCACCGGCCGGCGCCAGCGGCGCCGGCTGCCGGCACCAACGGCTCACCGGCGCAGCTGGGTCAACTTATATACGGTCACAGAGGAAAAAATGGATTGGCTGCCGACAGCAGCCCTTTGGCCGCCGCGAGCCCCTTTAGTGACCAGATCTAGCGGCCGATGAGCCCGAGCACTTCGGCCCGTGCGGCTGCACTCGTCAGGAAGTGGCCTCGCACAGCCGAGGTTACGGTAACTGCGCCGGGCTTTTTGACGCCCCGCATCGACATGCACATGTGCTCGGCCTCCACAACCACGAACACTCCTCTCGCGCCGAGCACGCGCACCAGGGTGTCAGCCACCTGGGTGGTCAACCGCTCCTGCACCTGAGGCCGCTTCGCGTAACCCTCGACGAGGCGGACGAGCTTGGAAAGCCCTGTGACGCGACCGTCTTCGTTCGGTATGTAAGCGACGTGAGCCTTCCCAGACCATGGCAAGAGATGATGCTCGCAAACGCTGTAGATCGCGATGTCACGAACAAGGACAAGTTCGTCGTGGTCTGCCTCGAACGTGGGGACGAGGTGATGGCCAGGGTCTTCATTGAGACCGGAGAAAATCTCGGCGTACATGCGCGCCACGCGGGCCGGAGTTGCGCGGAGCCCTTCGCGTTCGGGATCCTCACCGACCGCCGCGAGGATCTCCCGGACGGCCGCTTCGATCCTCTCAAGATCGACGGTCACGGTAGTTGCCCGTTGTAGCGCCGAATACACGGCAGGTTCCGGTAGCGCTCGGCAACGTCAAGCCCGTAACCCACTACGAAGTCCCTCGGGATGTGGAACCCGATATAGGAAAGCTCGGGCGCAGTAACTTCTGTGTCTTTGACGAGCAACGCGCAAACCGCAAGGCTCGCAGGTTGCCGAGCGGCAAGGTTGCGCAGGAGAAAAGCGAGGGTCAGCCCCGAATCGACAATGTCCTCCACGACCAGGACGTGGCGGCCGGCAAGGTCCGTGTCGAGATTCTTCACGATCCGCACGACGCCGCTCGTGCGGGTGCTGCTCCCGTAAGAGGCGACGGCCATGAAGTCGAACTCGACGGGTAGGGCGATCGCCCGCGAGAGGTCGCTCATGAAGACGAACGCTCCCTTCAGCACCCCCACCAGCAACGGGGGCCGTCCCGCGTAGTCAGTTGTTATGCGCGCACCGAGCTCTCGGATCTTGTCTCGGATTGCGTCCTCGGTGACGATCACCTCGCCGAGGTCAGGGTCCTCCCTGGCAAGGCGCTCACCCGGGATGTCTGCCACTTGGGGGACACCCGCAGCCGACGTGACGTCAGGGCCCGGGGAGCTCAGGGGTGCCATGGACCAGTCAACCTTATACTGCCATTACCGCTGCTGCGACCAGTCAAGTCTCAGGCGCCCGGCGGACCGGCTGAGCCGCCTCCCGCCTGAGAGCTCGCAGGCGACGGCTCGACCAGTCACCACCGCCCAGGTTCGCTCGAGGTCTTCGTAGGACGGGGGATGGCGTTCCGGGCCCTCGTCTTCACGGAGCCAAGTACGCAGCGCTCTGTTGGCCAACGGCCGCGGTGCCGCTACCAAAGCACGAGTGTCGGTCGGGTCGAGATCAAGCGCCAGGGAATCAAGCAAGTCCGCATCGTCGGCCAACAGTGCCGCAGTCCGGGCCAGCAACGGGACGGGGTCGCGCCCTGCGACATCTGCCAGCAACGGCAGGACCTCGTGGCGGGCCCGGTTGCGGCGAAAACGCACCTCCGCGTTGGAAGGGTCGGTGACCGTGCGGAGGCCCAAGGCTGTGACCAAAGCGATGGTCTCGGACCGCCGCAAGGCCAATATGGGCCGTCGCACCTTCCGGAGGCCGCTGGCGGTGGCTCGCATGCCACGCAGGCCGTCCAGACCAGCTCCCCGCATCAGGTTGAGAAGGAGGGTCTCGGCCTGGTCGTCCGCAGTGTGGCCGACCATGGTGCCCTCTGGCAAAACCTCGTAGCGCGCTTTGCGCGCACGTGCTTCGAGGTCTGGCCCGGGCTCGACTCGAACAGATAGCGCTTCGAAGGTCGCACCAAGCGAACTGGCCGCAGCTTTGACGATGGCCGCTTCCTCCGAGCCGCCTGGGCGCAGGCCATGGTCGACGTGGACAGCGTGGGCTGAGCAACCCGCCGCCACCGCCAGGGCCAGCATCGCCAGAGAGTCGGCTCCGCCCGAAACGGCGCATACGACTAGGCCCCCTTCCCGCGGGAACGAACAACGACCGAGCAGGCTCTCGGCTCCGGCGGGCCAGCACACGCTAGGGGAGCTCATCTGGTCTTTGCACGATCAGGTCCAACGGCCAGCGTGATGCCCACGACAGCAACACCGGGTTCAATGGGGCGACGCAGGGGGGCCACCGCTCCGCAGCTCTCGTTCACGCGCAGCATCGGCTGCTCTGAGGGCCTGGACCAAGGCCGGGCCGGTCTGAAAGTCCAGCTTGCTTGCCATCCGGCGCAGACGGGCATACAGGTAACTGCGGCTTACCTGGAGCCGGGCTCGTGCCTCGGTCAGGCTCTCGCAGGAGATCACCATTTCGAGTATTTCCTGGTCCCGGCGTGTCAGGATCTCTGGGCTCAACCACGTTGGCCAGTTGCCACGCAGGCTCTGGGGGCCGTTCGTGAGCACGCCGCTCACCGGCTCGAGCCGGCTCATCTTGGGCCGCGCCCCGGAGTCCTTGAGGGCCCCGGTACCGCGCTCCAGACGAGCCAAGTGGGCCAACGCGGCGTTCTGCGCGGCGCGGCGCTGCTCCGGTTCCGGGCCGCCCGCAACAGCGTCGGCAACCGCCTGGCGGAGGTCGCTGATGGCAAAAGGTTTGGTGAGGTAACGGATAGCCCCTTCAATGCCCCCGCGTACCATGTCGAGGTCCTCAGCACGGGCCGTCAACATGAGCACGGGTATGGAGGAGATATCGGGGTCGGGGTCGGACTTGAGCGAAGAAAGCACGGTCCAGCCGTCCAGGCCGGGCATCATCACGTCAAGTACCACCACGTCCGGACGCTGCTCGCGTGCCGAGGCGAGGCCTTTGTGACCGTCAGAAGCCACACTCACCTCATGTCCGGCGAGGCGCAGGCTCATGCGCAGCAGGTCGCGCAGGTCCGGCTCATCGTCGACAACCAGTACGCGCGCCACTCGCTGAACTCTACGGGTTCAGGCGGTGCGGCCCAGGCCCTCGGCTCGCTCTGTCCAGCGGGAAGGATCGCGGATCTCCGCCATGCTCGGCAACCACTCAGGCCCTTGCCAAATCCTCCCGAACAGGTCGCGACCACCCTCCTCTTCGACGGCCGCGATAAAACGCTCGCCCTGCTCGTACTGCTTGAGCTTGGCGTCCAAGCCGACCAGGGAGCTCACCACTTTGGCAGCCCCGCTGCGCTGCCTCCGTTGCTGGAGCACACGGGCAAAGCGTTGCGCCTGCGGTACCCGCCCCTGAGCGGCCCGGTTCATCACGACGTCCCCGTGGCCCTCCAGGAGGCTCATCAACCCCCCAATCCCGTCCAGCGCCTGGCGCTGCTCGGGCGACGCCAACAACGCGACCAGACCGCCCTCGTCGAGGGGGTTCTTGCCCTCTCGCGCCTCCCCAGCGGCCCGTTTCAGGGCTTCCAGGAAACGCTTTGGGTCCGGGTCCACCCCGTCCAGCAGCGACCCGACGAGGCCCAAGAAATGTGGCCGTAACCAGGGCACGCCGGTGAACTGTGCGCGGTGCGTGACTTCGTGCAGTGCTATCCAGAGCCGGAACTGTCGAGGTTGGAAACCGTAGCGGTCTTCGAGCTCGATCACGTTGTGGCCCACGTAGTAGACGATGTCCTGGTCCAGAGGTCGCTCGTCTTCGATGAGGAGCTGGTCGTACTGTCCCAGGACCCGAGTGGACATCCAGCCCAGGAGCAAGCCGAGTTGCACGCCACCGATGTTGCGGCTGACCTGCGTCGGGACCCGCATCGGGACCGGCGCCAACATCGGCGCCGGCTTCGACATCGCCGCTTCGAGCTTCTTGGTGAGCGGGCGCAACAACCGCTGGAAGGAAGCGACGTTCGCAGTCACCCAGCCGGGGCGGTCCGTCACACGCGGGCGCGCAGGTCCGGCGAGGGAAACTAGTCCCGTCTCTTCGGCTACCAGCTCTTCCGCCTCAGCCGTGAGCTCAGCAAAGTCCTCTTCGAGAACGCTTAGCCGTCCCGGCGGCAACCACGGTTGGCGAGCCGCGATCCGGGTAGCGACACGCTCAGCCAGCTCCCAAGAAATCGGCTCTTGCGACGAAATGCTCATACCGCAAGGCCTGCGGAGGCCCTTGGGCGCGGCTCCCGGCGCTCAGCTACGCGATCTTCTTGCCACGAGTACGGGGTACGGCCATCGGTTCGTGCTGGACGCAATATTTGCCGTTGTTGTACATCGACAGTTTGGTGTTGCAGCCGGCTTGGCGGCAAGTGCGGTCCTGCCCAAATGACTTGGACGGTCGTTCGCCACCGCTCATCATGTGCCCTCCGAGTGATCGTTCGCTCATATCTCCCACTAACGCTTGCTAAGCCCTCTTCCTTCCCAGACGCAAGGCCATCTACCCGAAAGCCTTCGGTGCTATTCAAGTTGGCACGTCCTCGGCTCGCAGAGCCTCAGCTACCCGTCGGCGCAGAGAATCGGGCACGTCATCCCGGCACTTGCGGGAGATGACCGCTTTCAGCTCGGCTTCGAAACCGAAGGCTGCGAAGCACGGCGAGCACTCTTCGAGGTGGTACTGGATCTTCTCCCGCCTCTCCGACGTCAACTCGCCGTCGAGGAAGCCGTACAGAGTGGCGATGGCATCCTGGCAAGGGTCCGACACCGAGCGGCCCTGAGTGGACAGCTCGTAGTCGTAGGCGTCGTGACCTGGGCTCTCTGGTTGCCCCGTGCTCGCCGGTTCCTCGCGGTCCATTCTCTTCTCGATCGTTAGGGTTCGAAAAGCTAGCTTGGTACGTCTGCCGGAGCGGTGAGGCGTCTTTGCTCCGCAAAACTATGTAACGCCTTTTGGAGCGCCCTTCTTCCCCGGTGCAGCCGGCTCATCACAGTACCGATCGGCACATCGAGGATCTCGGCGATCTCCTTGTAGGAAAATCCTTCGACGTCTGCCAGGACGACGGCCAAGCGGAACGCGTCGGGCAGGGACTCGACTGCGTCCTTCACCTCTGCTTCGCTGAGGCGGTCGAGGACCAGGTCTTCGGCACTGCGGCCAGCCGCAGCAGCTTCGAGGCCACCCAGCCGGTGGTAGAGGTAGAGGTCCTCCACGTCGTCCAACTCGGTCTCGGTCGGGCGGCGCCGCCGCGACCTGTAGGTGTTGATGAAGGTGTTGGTCAGGATCTTGTAAAGCCAGGACTTCAGGTTCGTGCCCTCCTGGAAGGTCCCAAAAGCGCGGTATGCCTTCAGGTACGTCTCCTGCACCAGGTCCTCGGCATCTGCGGGGTTGCGGGTCATCCGCAGCGCCGCACTGTACAGGGAGCTCATATAGCCCATCGCCTGCTCGGCAAAGTGCTCCTTGTCAGCCATAACCAGCACCCTAGGGCTCCACAGGCCGGCCTACCGGTCAATTCAGCGAAGCTTTAATATGCGCCGTTCGATGGTAAGAAAAAGTCCTGGTTAGGCGTGGCGCATCGGTGCGTGGGCGAGCACTGCCCGCGGTCACCGCGCCGTTCAGACCGCTGGTACGGCGAGGGCTTCCACCGTCGCGGTGCGCTCTCCGAAGGCAAGAACGGCCCCGGGGTGCACGACGTGCGGGTCTCCTGGCGAGAGGCGCTGCCAGGCCTTGGCGGCGTCGTCCCAGACAAAGGTGCCATTGGTAGAACCTCTGTCCACCACCACGATGTCGTGCATGGACGGGCGCACCTCTGCATGGACCCGCGACATGCTGTCGTTCTGGCCCCCCGGGACAAGAGCCTCCAGCTCGCCGGATAGGACTGCTTCATCGAGGGCCACGTCGCGTCCAACGAGGGCGGCCCCCGCCAGCTCGTTGACCTCGCCGTTATCCCAAGTGAGCTTTACAAGCGGTGACGGCGAGCCGTTGACGATGATCGGCTGGTCGACAATCGTGGGGTCGTCGGCGTCGTGGACGTCGTCTTGGAAAGTGCCGGGCTCGACAACCCCAACGTAGGAGGTTCCGGCTTCGTAGGAGACGCCTCCTTCGTAGGAAGCGCCGGCTTCGACGGTGGCAACGTACGAGGTGGTGGCATCAGCGCCGTCCGAGCCGATCGCACCCACCGCGGCGGACAGCACGGCCGCCGAGCTCGCGGCCAATGCGGAGCCTTCCTCAGCGCTCAAGTGCTCTTCTACGGGTCCCACTGCTTCTGCGAGCTCCACTGGCGCCGGGTCTTCGACCACCTTGCGCCCCTTTTGGGAAGTCTGACGGGAAGAAGATTTGTTCCTGCGCCAGGACAGGATAAAGCCGCTTGCCCGTACCAAACCGTCGCGGAGCTCCGCTAGGTCGTCTTCGTCCCCGCGTTTGCCGGCCCAGGCCGCCCGCGACCCCTTGACATGACGGTTCAGCCAGGACCCCGTTTCTTCGCCGCCGTAAAGCGTCCGCTCGTCTCCGTCTTGGTCGACGGTCACTTGAACGGGCCCATGCACAATGGCTACCAGTCCGGGATCTCGCGCCGCCAAGATTGCGAAGGCCGGCAACGGGGCCGCCTCCGGGTCGACTAGGTGGGTACCGGTGCGCGCAAGGAGCTCGGTGGGGCTCGCCGCTGTCAGGCAGGCCGCTACCAGCTCTCTTTCATCTGGCCCGTCGCCCGGGATCCAGACAACAGCGCCCGGCAAGCGGGCAAGCCAACCGTCCGATCCGGCAACTGGGACCAGGCGGGCCGAGGAAAAGTCCGTGTCGCTCACCGCCAAACCGTACCCCGCCAGCGGGCCGATATCCATCGGTTCTAACTTTGGGGCGCAATGGTCACGAGATCTCGCCTACCTGGACCACCCAGGACCGCTCGCTTTCGCCCACCGCGGAGGCGCCGGCGAGGCGCCCGAGAACAGTTGGGCCGCGTTCGAACACGCAGTTTCGCTGGGCTACCGGTACATGGAGACCGACGTCAGGACGACGTCGGACGGGGTGGCCGTAGCCCTCCACGACCCATCGCTCGACCGGGTAGCGGACCGCCCGGGGGTCCTGCGCAAGATGAGCTGGGCCCAGGTGCGGGCCGCACAAGTTGGCAGACGGCCGCGAACCACCCCTGCTGGAGGAACTGCTCGGCGCGTGGCCGCAGCTCCATTGGAACATCGATGTGAAACGCAGAGAAGCGATCAACCCGGTCGTCGATGCGATCAGGCGTACGGGCGCCGTGAACCGGGTGCTGGTGGCATCGTTCGCCGGTTCGCGGGCGGCACGGGCGCGGGCTGCCCTCGGCCCGGAGCTGGCCACGGGTGCCGGTCGATGGACGGTGGCGAGCCTTGTCCTAGCGAAGGTGGTCAGCTTCTGGCCGGTTTCGTCCGATGCTGTCGCCGCCCAGGTGCCGCCCCGGGACGGGCTCATACCGATCGTGGACGCCGCTTTCGTCCGTGTCTGTCACCGGGCTGGCCTCGCAGTGCACGTATGGACAATCAACACCTCGGCCGAAATGGACCGCCTGCTCGACCTCGGGGTGGACGGCATCATGACAGACCGGCCTACCGTCCTCAAAGAAGTGCTCGAGCGGAGAGGCCAATGGGCGTAAGCACCGGGCGGCGGGGCCGGGGTCGTGGCCCGGGCGTTGGCGTGCTCGTGGCGTGGCAGTGGCGCGGTGGCGCAGGGGCAGCGCTTAGGGCTGGGTTGCGAGGGGGACCAGCCCGGGCCCCCACGTCGAGATGACCGCTACCGATTGACCAGTCTCAGTCGCTTGGACCGTGCGGTCCCCGCCGAGAGATACCGCAACGTGGTAAATGGTCGAAGGGTCAGCGGTATCGGAAGCCCAGAAAATGAGGTCCCCCGGCTCCACTTCGCTCAAAGGTACGTGGCGGCCGGCGTAATATTGTTCGGCGGCGGTACGCGGCAGATGTACACCTGCAGCGCGCCAAGAGGCCAGTGCCAAACCCGAGCAGTCATAGCCATAGGGGCCGGTCCCGCCGTAAACATAAGGTTTCCCGACCTGGGAGAGCGCGAATGTGACGGCCATGTTGCCCTGAGCGTCGATTTCCTCAAGACTGGCGGCCTTTATCGGCGCTCCCTGAGACGCAACCACAGGGGGTTCGGGGAGCACCCCAGCCGGGTCCGCAGCGATCGCCACTGCAGAACGCGCAAGGCCGCGAGCCTGTGTGGCAGCCGCCGGCCCGAAACCGTAGGTAGAACCTTTGGAATTGACGAACCAATAACCAAGCCCATGGTGGTCTCCGGCGATCCCGACGAACGGATTGGCCGAGCTTTTGCCTTGCGCCGAACCGCGTGCCGGAGCGTCACCAAACGAAATGACGCCACCGTGTTGAGCCGCCAACCAATAACCTTTCCCATTGGGCGTGGGAGCCATCCCGACGATCACCCGACCGGAGCCGGTTGCAGACCCGTGATAAGTCGCATCCCCGAAACAAAACACGCCGCCGCCCGACGACACGAGCCAATACCCGCGGCCGCCAGGCGTCGCGACGATGCCGACTATTGGCCCTACGCCGATCCGCGGGCGTAGCGACGCCGATGGCCCGAAGAACCTTGCACCGCCAAAGCTGTACACGTCCCCTCTCGAAGACACGAGCCAGTAACCGCCGCCGTCGTGTGCCGAGGCGATGCCGACAATTGGCCCCGCGAGGTGCCGTACCTGAGCCGGCTCGAGTGAGCCATAGAACTTGGCGCTCCCGAAGGAATAGACGCTCCCGTCAGCCGATACGAGCCAGTAACCGAGCCCGTTGGGCATCGCCGTTATCCCGGTGACAGGCCCGGCCAAGTGCACTTCTGGGCCGAGGCCTCCGAAATCAGGAGCTCCTCCCGCTGCACCGACACCCCCTGCGCGGTTCACCACCCAGTACCCGTTTGCTGCCACGCCCGAGCCCGACCACTCTGGCCCGCCCCAGCGCGGGCGCCGCGTACTTGCCGGGCGCGAGTGGGTGGAGCTCGCCTGCGTGTCGTGGGCAGAGCTGCGGGGGCGAGAGTGGGCCGATCCCGCCAGGGGCATGTCCGCCGCCCTGGGCGCGCTCGCGTGGGGTGACCTGGGCGCGCTCGCGTACGGTGACCTGGCCGCCGGAAAGCTGGCAGCCGATGCGGCCCCAGGCAGGACCGCCACCGACGTCAAGGCGGCCGTACACGTAACCGTAAAAATGGCGCGTTGCAGGGTCCGGGCAACGGTCATGGCAGTCAGTCCTTTGGTCGTGGCACAAGCCAGAGCAATGCCCGGGCCTGAGCCCAGGGATTAGCGACTGACCTGGGCCGGCACTAAACCCTCGGAACACCCGAGGGCCCTAAATGGTGCGAATATCGCGCCACCGGCTGATGTCATATATTGGTACGGGTAAAACCCTAAACGATCACACAACTCGCGTCAAGTTGACCTGTCCAGAAATGATTTATCAGCACGTTTAGGCGCGCAATTCCATTTTCTCCGTGCTTGACCGATTTGTCCGCTTTGTACCATTCGACCGGCGTCCTGACCAGCCATTACGTCCGTAGCCCTTCAGCGGACTTGCACTGGTTGTCGACCAAAGGGCATACTTTGGGCCCCTAGTACCGCGATTTAGGCTATGGCGACCGCCCGGGGATCATTTAGCTATTTTCGGGCGCGAGCCCGCGTTTTCCTCGCGCAAGCTGTTAGGTGCTGACAAAGCGGTCCAGCGCCGCATGCATCTGCTCGGTCATTTCGGCCCCGCCCTGGTGCCCGGTGCCAACGAAATAAAGCTCGGCACGAGGCCACGCCTTGGCAATGAGCCAAGGGACGTCAGCAGGGCTTCCGAGATCGAGCCGTCCATGGACCAACACGCCAGGGATGCCAGCGATCCGCCCACAGTTCCGTAGCAGTTCGTCAGGCTCCAACCATGCGGCGTGAGAGAAATAATGCGCACAGAGCCGTGCGAAGGTCATCCGGAAGGTGGGATCGGAGTAGCGGGGGTTCGGTGCCCAGCCGGGCTCCATCGAGACAACGGCATCTTCCCAGTCGCACCAGTCCTTCGCCGCCTTGGCGCGAACTGTCGGGTCGGCCTGCCCATTGAGGAGCCAGTCATAGGCGACGATGAGATCCTCAGCGTGACCTCCGCCCTCGCTGAAGCGGGCCCACTCGGCGGGAAAGTAACGGCCCACCTCGTGGTACAGCCAGTGCACGTCGGAGGGCCGGGTCATTGTGACCGATACGAGGACCATCTCGGTCACTCGCTGTGGATGGCGCTCGGCGTAGGCCAGCGCGAGGGTCACGCCCCAGGAGCCGCCCCACACCAGCCACCGTTCGATACCGAGGTGCTCGCGCAATCGCTCGATGTCGCCGACCAAGCGGGCCGTGGTGTTGGTGACAAGTGATGTGCTCGGGACAGCGACAGACGGGGTGCTGCGCCCGCACCCCCTTTGGTCAAACTGCACGAGGCGGTACCTCTCGGGGTCGAACGAGCGGCGCCGGCCCGGGGAACTCCCGCTCCCGGGACCACCGTGGAGAGCTACAGCAGGCTTCCCCGCAGGGTTCCCGCTGACCTCCCAGTAGATGCTTTGCCCGTCGCCGACATCGAGCATCCCCGATGCGTACGGCTCCACTAGTTCGAGCTTCGCACCCATTCCGTCAACGCTACGTGCTCAGCATTGCCGAAGGCGACGACGAGTACCGCCAGTACCCGCCGGTGTTGTTACTTGAACCTATAAGTGATGCGACCCCTCTTGAGGTCGTAAGGGCTGATCTCTACCTGGACACGGTCCCCTGGCAGCACGCGGATACGGTGCATGCGCATCTTGCCCGAGTTGTGAGCCAGTACTTCATGGCCGTTGTCCGTCTTGACGCGGAAAGTTGCGTTTTTGAGGGACTCGGTCACGGTCCCCTCGAGCAGGATTGCCTGCTCTTTTGCGTTTGCGTTCGACAGTGTGCTCTACCTCCTGCGCCTGGTACCCAAGAAACCCAGGTCGGGTACAGTGTACCGACTAAGCCCGGCGAGGGCCGGGCGCGCATGGCTCAGCCACGGGCGCACTCCTCGCGCACGACGTCTCGGCTCGGCTTGTCTGGGCGCAGGCCGACGAAGCTCGGGTGCCGCAATCGGAGATCCGGCGTCCAACTGGTGAAAGCCACCTCCGCAACGAGCTCCGGCTCGACCCAGTGAGCCTTTCTTTCTGCAACTCTGGTCCCAAACGGGCTGGAGGCCCTCTCGAGCGCGACGAGCGCCTCGTGCAGGTCCGCGAGCACGCGCTCGGTAAAGCCCGTCCCGACCTTGCCCGCATAGACGAGCTCACCCGCCTCCCAATAGCCCAGCAGGAGAGCGCCGAAGCCGCTCCTCGCCCCGCTCGGCTCGGTATAGCCGCCGATCACCATCTCCTGTCGGCAGGTGCACTTCAGCTTGCGCCAGTCGGCTGAGCGGCCTTCTATGTAGATGGAGCTACGCCGCTTGGCCATGAGGCCTTCCCAACCGTCAGCGCAAGCCGTCTCGAAGAGCCGTTGGGGGTCGCCTTCCAAGCCTTGCACCACTTTTATGGACGGGTTGTCCTCGATGGTCTTAGCGAGGAGAGCCTTCCGGTCTTCTATCGGGAGGTGGCGGAGATCCTGGCCCAGGAGCCACGGTAAATCGAAGACCCGGTACTCGACGTCCGCTGCCGTGCCCTGCTGCAAAGCGCCAAAATCAGGAAGCCCACCGACGATGCCGACCACCTCGCCATCAAGGACGAAGTTCTCGGCAGGGACCGCTTTGAGAGCGTTCACGATTGCAGCGAAGCGCGAATTGAACGAGAGCCCGTTGCGCGACCACAATTCGACGTCGGTGCCATTGCGCACAGCGAGACAGCGTAAACCGTCCAATTTTGGCTCGAACAGCCACTCGCCATGCCCGCCAGGCAACGCCGTGGCGCCTCTGGAGGGACCGCTCTGCACAGCTTGAGCCAGCATGGGCGGGAAGAACTTCGCCAGGGTGAGACCGGAGCCTGAACCGCGAGGCCGCGCTTGCGCGCCACGACTGCGTACCGCCCCACGGCCGTCCCGTTCAGCCGCCGCAGCAGCCTCCAGCATTACCTCGTTTATGGTGCGCCCGCTTTTCACCGACCGAGGTGCCTCGGTGGTGATGTCCTTACTGGGGTCGGCCCGCTCGTCGTTGCGTTTGACGAGCGTCCAGGATTTATCCTCGGGCCCGAAGCGGGTCAGCGACCAACCTCCGATCAGCTTGCTCCCTTCGAGCCAGACAGACACATGGCCGCTATCGACAGCTTCCCGGACCGGGACCGGGTTCCCACCGCGAGCTGTGAGGTTGTGGTACGTGCCCTCGTCCCAGACGATCACCGAACCTGCGCCATAATTTCCTCCCGGGATAATTCCCTCAAACTCGCGGTAGTCCACCGGGTGGTCCTCCACATGCACGGCAAGACGCTTGACGGCCGGGTCATATGACGGGCCTTTTGGCACGGCCCAGGAAATGAGGACGCCGTCGGCTTCGAGCCGGAAGTCGTAATGCATCCGCGTGGCCGCGTGCTGCTGGACCACAAAGCGGTTGCCCTCGGCGGGGCTCGGGGCCTGTCCCGAAGGTTCAGGTGTCTCCTCAAAATGGCGCTTGTCGCGGTAGTCAGAGAGGGCTACATCGGCCACAATGCGAACCTATCCGATTTGGCTCGATCCCTCCGGGTCGGGCTGCACGACAGCGCGGCGGCCGCCGTCCAGAGCTCCCAGGAACTCGGCGGCCCACCGGTGGACATCGTGGTCGAAGACCCTCCTGCGCATGCGTCGCATCCGCCGCATTGCCTCCTGCTGCGGCGCACCCATAGCCGCAATGATCCTGGCCTTCAGGCTGTCGATGTCGTGAGGGTTCACAAGGAACGCTCCCGTCAACTCGTTTGCCGCTCCGGTGAACTCCGAGAGCACCAGCCTCCCCCCCAAGTCATAGCGGCACGCGACGTACTCCTTTGCGACGAGGTTCATGCCGTCACGGAGCGGGGTAACCAGAGCGACGTCTGCGGCCAGGTAAAACGCCGCCATTTCCTCTTTGGGAAAGCTCTGGTGGAGATAATGCACAGCAGGGTGGCCCACCGGGCTGAAGTCGCCGTTCATGCTCCCAACCGCTCTTTCGAGCTCGTCCCTGAGCCGCTGGTACTCCTCGACCTCCCCGCGGCTCGGGGAGGCGATCTGAACAAGGACGGCTTCGGGTGGATGAAGCTTGCCTTCCTTGAGGAGTTCGCCATAGGCACGCAACCGGTGAAGGATCCCTTTGGTGTAATCCAGCCGGTCGACACCGAGAAAAAGGCACTCAGGGTTGCCGACCTCCTCCCGGATCTCGCGTGCGCGTTGCACGACATCGGGGCGTTGTGCAAGCGCGGAGAGCTCTTCGGTGTCCACCGATATCGGGAACGCGGCCTGCGCGCGCCGTGCGTACGCCGGCCTCGCCGTCGGCTTTGACATGCACGATCGAGCCCTGGGTATGGTGGTCCGTGAGACGCCGGCACGCCCGCAAGAAGTTGTCGGCACCGTCAGCGGTTTGGAACCCGATCAGGTCGGCGCCGAGCAATCCCTCGATGACTTCCTTGCGCCAGGGCAACTGCGCGATCAACTCGTAAGGAGGGAACGGGATGTGGTTGAAAAAGCCGATCCGCAGGTCCGGCCGGATCTCACGCAACATCGTCGGGCAGAGCTGTAGGTGGTAGTCGTGCACCCACACCGTTGCCCCTTGGGCAGAGTGCGCCGCCACCGTGGTGGCGAACCGACGGTTCACTTCGACATAGCAGTGCCACCACCGACGCGAATAGACAGGAGGGGCTATCACGTCGTGGTAGAGAGGCCAAATTGTGGCATTGCAAAAACCTTCGTAGTAACAAGCGATCTCGGCCGCCGACAGGGACACCGGTATTGCGTAAGGCCGAGCGTTGCCGAGAGCTCCGGCGTCTTCGCTGACACTGACCGCGGGGTCCTTCTAGGATCGGTGCCGCGGACGGAGCGACCACGCTTATCTGTCCGGTGTCCTCCCACCAACTGCCGGGCTCACGGGGCCCGGCGCGACCTCGTTCAGGGCCTCTGCCGGCTCCCCGGTCCATCCGACCCACGCCCCGCCGTTCTTCGTGATCACCGGCTGGAGCGCCGATACGAGGCCGCCTGGGCTCGCCCTCCACTGCGCCGGCCTGCCGGCTGGGCCCGGCTCGATCGGGAGGCGATTAGAAACGATGAGGAAGTCGAACAGTTCGACTTCAGTGGCGCCGGGACTGCTCCTGCTCATGGGGGACGAGGGGATCACCTCCCATCTGTACCCCGATTGCGACAGACTGCCAACATGGTCCCAAAAGTACTTGCCGCCCGCCTCCACGAGCTTGGAAAACCGCTCCAGATAGAGCCGGTCGATGTCGCCGCCCCCGGTCCCGACGAGGTAACCATCGACCTGGTTTATGCCGGGGTCAACCCGATGGACCGATATGTGGCAACCGGGTCGGTCGGCGCTGGGAACCGGCTGCCCCGGACGATCGGAGGGGAAGGCTCGGGCTACCTGGACGGAAAGCCGGTGCTGGTCATCGGGGAAGGGCTCGGGGTGACGAGGGACGGCACGTTTGCGGGCGCGGTGACGTGCCCTCGCGAAGCGGTGATAGAGGCTGGCGAGGGGGCGGACTTGAGGGAACTGGCCGCCATGGGCGTCGCCGGGTTGACGGCGTGGAACGTAGTCACCCAAAGCGCCCAGGTGACCGAACGGGACCGTGTGCTGGTGCTCGGGGCTGGCGGCGGGGTGGGCATACCCATCGTCAGCGTCGCCAGCTCCACCGGGGCAGAGGTGTGGGGACAGGTCGGCACCCCGGCCAAGGCGGCTGCGGTAACCGAGGTGGGAGCCGCCAAGGTCCTCGTCTGCGATGCCGCCGGGCTGGCCGAGGCCGCCACATCGCTAGAACCGACGGTCGTGATAGACGCGCTCGGCGGGCAGTTCACGGGCGCTGCGCTATCGGTCATGGCAGCCGACGGCAGGTTGGTCAGCTACGGGGCGAGCGCTGGCGCCGAGGTCTCGATAAACCTTCCGAGGTTCTACCGCAACGGGCAACGCATCGTCGGCTACGGGGGCGGCCGGTTGAGCACCGAGCAGCGCCGCGCCGACGTCGTCCAAGCTCTTGCGGCACTCGCCGACGGTCGGCTCCGGGTCAGGGTCGACAGGGTGCTGCCCTTATCAGAGGTCAACGAGGCTTTTGCCCTGCTGGTAGCCCGCAGCGTAAGCGGGAAGTTGCTCCTCGACGTAAAGAGCTAGCCAGGGCCGGGCGGGGGGACCTGCACGAACATCGCTATGTGCGGCCCGATCACCGGCTCCTCCCAGACGTCGCCCGTCGTCACCATGCCCGCCCGCTCGTAGAACCCGACCGCCGCCAGGCGGGCGTTGCACCACAGCAAGCCCCCACCGCCAGCAGCGACGTGGTCGAACACCGCGCCAAACAGGGCCGAGCCAACGCCCGTGCCGCGCCGCTCGGGGGCCGTGGCCATCCCGCGGAGCCGCCAGGCGTCCAGGTCCGGTCGCCAGGGGGGCCCTTGCCTCATCACCGATACCACTCCAACCACCTCGTCATCGTCGTCACGCGCGCAGAAGTGGGCGGTCCCGGGGCCCTCGTCATCGGGGAAGCGCACTTCGTCACGGCGTTGATGGGGCCGCAGCACGGCTTGGCGGAGGCCGAGGACCTCGTCGGGCCGGCAACTTTTCACTAGCAAGCCGAGCCAGCCCCGGAGTACCGGCGCAGGAGCGCCGGCAATGTGGTCGCGCGGCGGAGCAGATCGGGCCCGAGGTTCTCGAGCTGAGTGCGGCAGCTGAAGCCGTCGATGACGAGGCAAGTGGCATCGTCACCGCCGCTCCCGTCGGTCCGGAGGGCGTCCCGGAGCTTGGGAAGCCACAGGTCTTCTCCGATCTTGCGCGACACGGGCTCGTGGCGTGCGTTGAAGCCGAACGACCCGGCAAGCCCGCAACACCCTGCATCGAGTACTTCGACCTCGTAACCGAGCGCGCCGAGGACCGCCACATCTGCCGAGGTGCCGACTACGGAGCGCAGGTGGCAGTGCGGGTGGACGAACGCCCGGCCCGGCCGGCCGGGACTGTCGTTATGCAAACGCTCCAGGAGCCCGGCCGCGACAATGTGCTCGGAGGGACTGCGAGCAAGCGACGCCAGCCGCGCGGCGCGCGGGTCGTCCGGCAGCAGCGCTGGCAGCTCGTCCCGGAACGCCACGAGGCAGCTCGGTTCGGGGACAACCACCGGTACACCGGCACGGGCCCAGGGCTCCAGGACGGTGACGAGCCTGCCGAGCGTCTTCTTGGCGCGATCGAGCATGCCGAAGTCGTAGAGCGTGCGCCCGCAACAGGCCCACGCCGACGGCACCGCCACACGTTCACCCATGGCGCTGAACGCTTCAACGAGGTCGGCCCCATCGTCGGGGCTGAACGCATCGGTGAAAGTGTCGGGCCAGATGACGACGGAAGTCTCCCCAGGGGCACGGTCCCTCACCTGTGGCAAGTCGCGCTTGGAGGACCTCCTGAAGCCCCCTCCCGGAGCGAACAGCGGCGCCGGGCGTCTCCTCGTGATGCCGGCAACTCGCTTCAGGGCCGGCCCGAGCAAGGGCGCCCGGAGCGTTGCGTTGGTAAACCGGGCTGTAGCCGGCCCTGCAGTTGCGGCCCGCGCAGCCCAGGGGAGCAGGCCCATGGCGTACATCGCAGCCGGCCTGAGCCGGCCCTTGTAGTAATGCGAATAGAACTCCGATTTGTAGGTCGCCATGTCCACTTTCGTGGGGCAATCAGAGGCGCACGCCTTGCATGAAAGGCAGAGATCGAGGGCCTCGCGCACCTCGGGGTTGCGCCAGCTCGCCGGGGTGAGGTCAGCCTGGAACATCTCGGCGAGCACCTTGGCCCGTCCGCGCGTCGAGTGGACCTCGTCGCGGGTCGCCCGGTACGAGGGGCACATGGTCGCGGCGTCGTCTCGCCTGCAGCGTCCCACCCCTACACAGCGCATAGAGGCGTGCATCAGCGAACCATCGTCCTTGTCGAAGGAATACCCGGTCGGGCGCAGGCTGACCGGTTCGCTGAGCGTCGAGAACCGGATGTTCGAATCGAGAGGGTAAGGGTCGACCACTTTCCCGGGGTTCATGAGGCCGTCGGGGTCCCAAAGGTCCTTGAACTCGCCGAACGCCTGCACGAGCTCGGGACCGAACATCGTCGCCAACAGCTCGCCCCGGCTCTGGCCGTCACCGTGCTCACCCGAAAGCGAACCACCTAGAGATACGACGAGCTCGGCGGCGGTGGTCACGTACGAGCGGTAATTGCGCAACCCCTCGGGGGTGACGAGGTCGAAATTGTTACGGGTGTGCACGCAACCCTGGCCAAAATGCCCATACCAGGCCCCGGAATAACCAAACTTGTCCCACAGAGCGGTGATCCCACGGAGGTACTCGGCAAGTCGGTCCGGCGGCACGGCACCGTCCTCCCAACCCTCGAAATTGTGGTGCCCGTCGGTTCGGATAGCCGTTGCACCGAGCCCCGACTCGCGCACCGCCCAAAGTTGCTTCTGTACAGCCAGGTCCACTGCGAGGCGCGAGCTGACACCACCAGGGAGGGAAGAAATGAGCTCGGCGGCGAGCGACGCCGCTTCGTCTTCGCTGTCCCCACCTAGTTCGGCAAGAAGCCACCCGTTCCCCTCGGGGAGGAGGGCGACGCCCTGGCTGTTCAAACGGTGGGCTTGCATCTGGTCCACAAGGGTGCGGTCGAAGCCCTCGAGAGCGAGCAAAGGGTGGGCCAGCAGCCCGGGCACGGCCTCCGCGGCGGCAAAGACGTCCGGGTAACCCAGTACGACAAGAGACCGTTGTTTGGGGCTTGTGACCAAGCGCAGGGTCGCCTCTGTCGTGAAAGCGCAGGTCGATTCCGTACCCACCAGCGCACGTGCCACGTGGAACCCGCGCGCCGCGGTGAGCTCGTCCAGGTTGAACCCGCTAACCCTGCGAGGGATGACCGGGAAGCGTGCCTCCACCATGGGCCCGTACCGCCCCGAGAGGTCCGACAGGCCGGCCAGCAGCTTGCCCAGCCTCCCTCCTCCTGCGACCGCTGCTTCGAGAGCTTCGGGCGCATAAGCACCGACCTCGAGTTCTTCTCCTCCCGCGAGCACCACCCGGAGGCGCTCGACGTTGTCCGAGGTCTTGCCCGCGTAAAGCCCGTGCGTGCCGCAAGAGTTGTTCCCGATCATCCCGCCGAGGGTGCACCACGCATGCGTCGCCGGGTCCGGGCCGAAGGTCAGGCCGCGACGCTCGGCCGCACGGCGTAGGTCGTCGAGCACCACGCCCGGCTCGACCTTGGCGGTCCGGCGCTCGGGGTCGATGTCGACGATACGGGACATGTGACGGCTCATGTCGACGACGACCGCCTCGTTGCAGGTCTGCCCGGCCAGGCTTGTGCCCGCACCGCGCGCCAGCAGCGCAGCCCCCGCCTCCGCAGCGATGCGGGCCACGGTCCTGACGTCGTCATGGTCGCGCGGGAACACGACGCCAAGAGGGACCTGGCGGTAATTGGAAGAATCGCTCGCGTAGGCGGCGCGGTTGGTGCTGTCGAAGCGCACCTCACCACGCAGAGCGCTTTCAAGCGCTCGCCCGAGAGCCTCGCGCCGAGCTTCGCTTAATTTCTCCGGCCGTTTTGGCATGTCGGCGAGCCTACATGCGGCGCTTTAGAGGGCCCGGAGCTTCAGAGAGACCGGACGATTTCGGCCATCAGCTCGCCAGCTTCGGTGGGGTTGAGCGCAACTGTGACCCCGGCTTCCGAGAGAGCCTCCATCTTCGCCTGCGCGGTCCCTTTGCTGCCTGAGATAATTGCGCCGGCATGGCCCATCCGGCGGCCCGGAGGTGCGGTGACACCTGCGATGTAGCTGACGACGGGCTTGGTCACGTGTTCTTTGATGTAATCGGCCGCTTTTTCCTCTTCAATACCGCCGATCTCGCCGATCAGCATGACCGCCTTGGTGTCGGGATCTGCCTGGAAAGCCGCTAGACAGTCGACAAAGGACGTGCCGGGGACGGGGTCGCCGCCAATACCAACACACGTCGTAACACCGATCCCCATTTGTTTCAGTTCGTAGAGCGCCTGATAGGTGAGGGTACCGCTGCGGCTTACGATGCCCACCGGGCCGCCCGCGAGAGCGATCTCGCCCGCAGTTATACCGATATTGCACTTCCCCGGGCTGATCACGCCCGGGCAGTTCGGACCGATGAGGCGGACCGTCGGGTAATTATGCTTGAGCTCGCTGTACACGCGAGCTTCGTCCTGGGCCGGGATCCCCTCGGTTATGCAGACAATTATCTCCATGCCGGCAGCCGCTGCCTCAAGTACCGACCCAGGTGCGACCTTGGCGGGCACCGCGATAAAGCTCGCATTGGCACCAGTCGCCGCCCTCGCTTCAGCCGCGCTAGCAAACACAGGGATGCCTTCGACCTCCTGGCCACCCTTTGCCGGGTTGACCCCGGCGACTACCTTCGTGCCATAGTCGCGGTTGCGGAGACCGTGGAAACGTGCCTGCCCACCGGTCAAGCCGTGGACGACCAGTCTCGTCGTTTCGTCTACGAATATGCTCATTTCTCGTTACCTGCCAGAGCGACCGCCCTGCGGGCCGCGTCCATCATGCTCGGTGAGGTGATTACCATGTCAGACTCCACGGTCCGCAGTATTTCCCGGCCTTGCTCGGCATTTGTCCCATCGAGGCGGATGACCATCGGGATCTTTATGTCCACGCGCGACAACGCCGTGACGATCCCATTAGCGACGTCTTCCCCGCGCGTTATGCCACCAAAGATGTTGATGAAAATGGAACGGACGCTCGGGTCCGAGTTGATGACTTCCAGGGCGTTGGCCATGACCTCTGCGCTCGCACCGCCGCCTATGTCCAAGAAATTGGCCGGGCGTCCGCCGACCTGGTTGACGACGTCGCAAGTGCTCATTGCCAAGCCGGCGCCGTTGGCGATTATCCCGATGAAGCCGTCGAGGCCGACATATTGCAGGCCCACCTGGCGGGCATGCCGTTCCCGGTCATCGAGCTCTGCGGTGAGCTCGTACTCTGCCCATTCGGGATGGCGGAAGGCGGCGTTGTCGTCCAGGGTCACCTTCGCGTCCAGGGCATGCACCCGTCCATCGGGGGTGAGCACGAGCGGGTTCACCTCGACCAGGTCGGCGTCGCCTTCCACGAAACAGCGGTAAAGGCTGAGCAGCACGTCGACCGCGCCCGGCCTCGCCTCCTCGTCGATGGCTGCCTCTTCGACCAAAAGCCAAGCCTGGGGCTCACTGAAACCTTCGTAGGGATCGACGTGGAGACGGGCGATGGCGCCCGGGTCCTCGACGGCCACCTCTTCGATGTCAACGCCGCCTTTGGCTGAGACCATCGCGAGGTGCGCCTTGGCGCCCCGGTCGAGCGTGAAGCTGGCGTAGTACTCCTTGGCAATGTCGGAGGCATGCTCGAGCCATACACGGCGCACCAGGTGGCCCTTGATGTCCATCCCGAGGATCGCCGTAGCGTGAGCGCGGGCCTCAGCTGCGTTCGCAGCCAGCTTGATCCCGCCGGCCTTGCCGCGGCCGCCCACCTGGACCTGGGCCTTCACCACCACCGGATAGCCGAGGCTCTCCGCGAGCTCGACGGCCTCGTCGGGCGTCACGGCGACCCCGCCTGGCGACACCGGTATGCCGTAGCGGGCGAAATACTGTTTGCCCTGGTACTCCAACAGGTCCACTGGGACTCCTTAGTGACGGACCGCATAAGACTAGTTGGGACGTGGACGCGGCGGCACTAGCGTTGTCCGGACGATGGCCAAGCTGCCCATATTGCCTTCGCTGCAGGGCTACAAGGTCTCCTGGCTCACCGCTGACGTCGCCGCCGGCCTGACGCTCGTAGCGATAGTCATCCCCGAGCAAATGGCCACCGCGCACCTCGCCAATATGCCGGCCGTCGCCGGGTTTTACGCTTTCATCGCAGGCTCTTTACTTTTCGCTCTCTTCGGCAGGCACCCCCGGATGTCCGTAGGAGGCGACTCGACAATCGCCCCTGTCTTTGCCGCGGGAGTCGCAGCGCTAACTGCCACGGGCTCTGCAACCTACACGCATTTGGTGAGCGCAACCGCGTTGATCGTTGGAGCTCTCCTGGTAGCGGCCGGGCTGCTCAGGCTCGGCTGGATCGCCGATTTCTTCCCTCTTCCGGTCGTGACCGGCGTGCTCGCCGGGATCGGCGTAGAGATCCTCGTCAAGCAGGTCCCCACCGTCCTCGGCCTGCCCGGGGGTGGCACGACGACGATCGGCCGGGTACGGGACATTCTCGACCAGCTGGGCAAGTTCAACGGTTGGTCGTTCGGGATCGCCGCCGGTGTGCTCGCCACCGTGGTCATAGCCGAGAAGGTCGACCGCAAGGCCCCGGGTGCCCTGGTCGCCGTCATTGGGGCGACTGCGCTCGTCAGCGTTGCGAAACTTGCCGACCACGGCGTGCACGTAGTCGGCGCCGTACACGCGTCCCTTCCGCAACTGGCATTGCCGCAAGCCTCGGTCCACCAACTGGGCGCGCTTGCGACGACGGCGGTAACCGTCGCGTTCCTGTGCATAGTGCAGACTTCCGCAACGGTGCGGGCGAGCCCGGCAAGCCTGCAAGGGCCCGGCGAGCAAGCCAAAGCGAACGACTTCAACGTGGACCTGGTCGCTGTCGGGGCCGGGAGCCTGGTGGCCGGTCTGGCCGGCTCGTTCGCGGTCAACGCCAGCCCGCCGCGGACGGCGGTCCTCGGCGTCGGCGGGGGCCAAGTCCCAGGTCGCCGGCCTGGTAGCGGTCGGCACGGTGGTCATCGTGCTCCTCTTTGCGACCAGCCTGTTGAAGGACCTGCCCGAGGCGGCGCTCGGGGCAATACTCATTTTTGTCGCTTCGAGGCTTTTCCATTTCGGAGAGCTCCGTTCGATACTGCATTTCGGGAACTTTGAGTTCGCCCTGGCGCTCATCACGCTGGCAATTGTTGTGCTGGTCGGGATCGAGCAGGGGGTCGTAGCGGCCGCCCTCCTCGCCATCGCACAACGGACCCGCCTCGCCGCGCGCCCAAGGGACGCGGTCCTAGGCCGTGAGGTCGGGACCGACCACTGGGTGCAAACCGACATCGGGCGGCCTACCGAACAGGTGCCGGGGATCCTCGTTTACCTGCTCTACGCCCCGCTCTGGTACGGCAACGCCACTCACGTAGTCGAGCGGGTGCGCAGTGACATTGCGGACGAAGCCTCGCCCGTGCACCACCTCATCGTCGACGCCACCGCAGTCGGCGACATCGACTACACCGGGGCGAAGGCGTTCGGCGAACTTGTCACCGAACTGAAGGACAGGGGCATTTCGGTGAGCCTCGCCCGGGTATCGCCCCTGGTCCACCACGACCTGAAGCACTCCGGGCTACTCGACGCGATCGGCCCTGACCACCTCTTTGCCAGCGTCGAGGAGGCAGTCGCCTCCGCCGGGGGCGCGGCCGGCCTGCCGAGCGGGCCAGCCACTGCGTAGACGGGCCTCCGGGAGGGATGGCCCAACGTACCGGTTTGGCTTGCCCAAAAGCCCCAGGCCGGCAATGCTGGGTGGATGCCCACAGCCCTGATCACCGGCATCACAGGACAAGACGGCTCATACCTGGCCGAGCTGCTGCTTTCGAAGGGTTACAACGTGGTCGGAGCCCACCGCCGGAGCAGCACCGTGACCTTCGAGCGGATCGCCCACCTAGCCGACAAGATCACCCTCGTCACTGCGGACCTGCTGGACGAGTCGTCCCTCATAAGGGTCCTGCGCGAACATAAGCCGTCGGAGGTGTACAACCTTGCGGCTCAGTCGTTCGTGATGACCTCCTGGGCGCAACCGGTGCTTACCGGGGAGGTCACGGCCCTCGGTGTGACCCGCCTGCTCGATGCGATCCTGATGACCGACCCGACCATCCGGTTCTACCAGGCCAGCTCATCGGAGATGTTCGGCAAGGTGGTCGAGAGCCCGCAGAACGAACGGACGCCGTTCTACCCGCGCAGCCCCTACGGGGTCGCCAAGGTGTACGGGCACTGGGCGACGGTCAACTACCGGGAGAGCTACGACATGCATGCCAGTTCGGGCATCCTGTTCAACCACGAGAGCCCGCGAAGGGGCCTCGAGTTCGTGACCCGCAAGGTGACCCATGCCGTTGCCAGCATCAAGCTCGGCCTGACCGACCACGTGGAGCTCGGGAACCTCGATTCCCAACGTGACTGGGGCTACGCACGCGACTTCGTACGGGCCATGTGGATGATGCTCCAGCAGGCCTCCCCTGGCGATTACGTGATCGCAACCGGTGAAACGCACTCGGTGCGGGAGTTCTGCGAGATCGCCTTCGAGCACGTCGGGCTCGACTGGCAGCGCCACGTCCGGGTGGCCGAGCGTTACTTGCGCCCGGCCGAGGTGGACCTGCTCATCGGCGACGCAGCTCGGGCCCACGAGGTGCTCGGCTGGAAACCCGAGATCAGCTTTGAGGATCTCGTCCGCATGATGGTCGACGCCGACCTGGCTGCTCTCAAAGGGAGCGCCTGAACCGCTAGCCGCGCCGGGAGGCCCCGCTGCGCGCCGCACGGACGCGAGCGCCCTGGTACAGCGATCGGTGGCATACGATCGCGACCGCCCTCCCGGGCAAGCTCTCGGAGCCAGCCGCCTCCAGGTGGGCGGCGGGCGTTGCGTCCCCGAAGGTGTAAACCTTGCCGCTCGTGGCCAGCACGTAGTAACCCCCGTTGTCATAGGTGGGCGCGACCGCGGCAACCCGGGCGTTGATGCCTTTGCTCGGCAGTGAACCCAAGAAGCGCGCATCGCCGAAGGCGAAAACCCCACCGTCCTTGGCGACAATGAAGTACCCCCGCCCGTCGGCGCTCGGCACGATGCCGGTAACGGCCTCATTGAGCCGGCGTTCCCCGACGGAGCCATAGAACCGAGCATCCCCGAAGGCGAAGACCCCGCCGTCGCTCGCCACGAGCCAGTAGCCGCGGCCGTCAGGCGTCGCCGCGATGCCGACAATCGGTCTGTTGAGGCGCAGCTGGCCGGTCGAGCCATAGAAGCCGGCGTCGCCGAAAGCGAAGATCCCTCCGTCGCTGGCCACGAGCCAGTAGCCACCACCGTCCGGCGTAGCCGCCATCCCGACCACGTGCTTTGCCAGGTGCAACTTGCTGGCGGACCCGTACCAATCAGCGTCACCGAAGGCCAGGACGCCCCCGTTGCTGCCCACCATCCAGTACCCCTTGTAGTCCGGGGTGGCCACCATTCCCCTGACGATGCCCTGCCAGCGAAGTGCCCGCAGCTGTCCCGTACGATCTGGCCGCTCCGAAGGCGGCCACGTCGCCCTCCGAGTCGACAACCCAATAGCCATTGTCGGGGCCCAAGGGCGGGCCTGGCGGCGCCACCTCGGTCGGGCCGGGGCTGGTGGTAGTCGTAGCGGGACCGGGCGGCGGAGCCGAGGTCGTTGTGGTCGAAGGGACGGTCGTGGTGGTCGAGGTCGTCGGGACGGTAGACGACGTCCCGCCTATCTCGAACCAGTCGCTGCGCAGGCCGAAATCGGCCGCGAACTGGTCCCCGGACAACGAGACCGAGCCCGCGTCGCCAACGACTTCCATCTCCTCGACGCGCCCGCCCATCTGGCCGAGCCCGTTGCGCTGCGTCACGTCGACCTGCTCGAGGGTGCCGATCGAGCTGAGGGTCGATTCGATCTCGCTTACCGGCACCGCAGCGGTCCAGGAATGCACAGGGTTGGCAGGTACCGAGTCGCCAAGGTCCGGGACCGCAGGGAACGCGCCGCCGGCGGTGTAGCCACCCGTCGATGCCGAGTACTCTGCCAGCGCCACGCTCCCCGCCGGGCCGCAGTTGCTACCCGCGTTGCAGTAGAGCACCTGGCCCGCGGTCGCGCTGACGGCGTTGTCCGCGGTCAGCCCGTACTGGTCGGGGAGCCCGGTGTACATCTGGCAGGCCGTGGTGTCGCAGATGACGCCGGAGGACGCGGCAAACGCCAAAACGTAACTACGAGCTGCCACCGCCTGGGCCTCGAGGGCCGCCTCCCCACCAGAACCCGCCCAAGTCGGCGGTGACTCGGCTGGCACGACCCCGTCCAAGTAGTCCTCCAGGGGCAGCACGTTCTGGGTCTGGCCGTTCGTCTGGGCAACAAGGTCTCCCTGGTACACCCGTGGGCCGAGGCCGGGGAGGCAGGCTTGCAGCTCAGAGCTGGCGATCCCGGCCGCTTGCGGCGGGCTCGTCCCGGGTTGTGCACTGGCTATCGTCACGAGCGCCGAGGTGGTGGCGACGGGCTGCCACGGGCCGGCGCAACTCGGCCCGGAGTAAACCGATTGGGTGCCCCCTGAACTGGTTACCTCAAAAGCCGGCGCAGCGACCGGCGTCGCCCCGGTCCACGTAGCCACCAGCTGCGCTCCGTCGTCGGACGATGCGATGGTGTTGTGGCCGTCAAGCTCCAAAAGGTGAACCGTAATGTCGGGCTCCGGCGACGGCAATGTCCCGAGGGTGGTCCCGCCGTAATAGTGCGCCAGGATTTGTTGGTAGCTCCAGCCGTACATCGAAGCGTACCCGTACGCTCCCCATTGCCCCATCCCCCGGCCGTGGCCATAGCCGAGGCCCGGAGATCTCGACGCTAGGTGAGGAGACCCCGGCTGCCGCCAAAGCTGATGTAAAAGGGCTACACACGACCAGCACGCTGCTCAGGGCGCCAGCGACCACCAATACGGTGGCCAGATAAGCGGAGGCACTGCGACTGGTGCGAGGCCCCCGAAAGTTGGCCGGTGACACCATAAGTTTGCGAAGCAATGGATCTCCCGGTTGTAGACGTGCACGGGCGGGCCCTGCGGCCCGCCACCTCGTCCCCGGCCCAGTCCCGTTAACTATATCGACAAGATCAGGGGGAAAATTGAGCAGAGCCTAACCCGCTGCGACTACCGGATCGTGGACCACCTCAGGAAACAATGGCAACGATAGGCGCCGATGGGTGCGCCGAAGTCGCCGGGAACTCAAAGGGGGCTTTACCAAGGTCGAAGATCCTGCCCCCGGCCCCGGCCAACCAGTACCCACGCCCGTACGGGCTGGTCGCTATGCCCACAATCGGGCTAGCGAGGCGCGTGCTTACGGCTGGCCGGTAGAAAGTGGCGTCCCCGAACGCAAAGACGCCTCCGTCCGCGGCGGCGAGCCAGTAACCGCGGCCGTCTGAGGTGGCGGCAATGCCAACTATTGGCTTGGTGAGGTGGTACTTGGTAGCCGAACCGTAAAAATGGGCGTCGCCATAAGCGAAGACCTTCCCGTTCTTGTCGACAAGCCAGTAACCCTTGCCGTCAGGAGTGGCCGCGATGCCGACTACCGGTTCGCTGGCATAGAACTTTGCGTCCGAGCGATAGGTGCGGGCATTGCCGTAACCGACGACCCTCCCGTTTTGGGTCACGAGCCAGTAACCCTTGCCGCTAGGGGTGGCCGCCATTCCGACTACCGGTTCGCTGGCGTAGAACTTGGCGCTCGAGCGATAAGAACGAGCATCCCCAAAGGTGAAAACGTCACCCGCAGAGCTCACAAGCCAATATCCGAGACCGTCGGGCATTTCGGCCGCGGCCACGATCGGGTGTGACAGTGGCAGGTCGATCGACCCTTCCCCCGCTGCCACCCCCGAGCTGTAGACCCTCCCGTTGCGTCCGACGAGTTGATATCCGTCAAGGTCCCCTGGGAGCGTGCCGGAAGCAGCAGCCTCGACGGCCGCGCCCACGTTGAGCAACCCGCCGTCGATCTTCGTCGCCACCCGGTGACAGGGGTGACGCAGTTTGGCGCAGCAAGGTGGCCACCTGCGGCCCGGACAATGAGGGGTTCGCCGCCAGCACAAGGGCAGCTGCGGCGGCAACGAGCGGAGCGGCGAACGAGGTGCCGCTTTCGACCGCATAGTCGCCGTCCCACCAGGTGGAAAGGACGCCTATCCCGGGGGCGGCGATATTCGCTGCGTTGCCGTACTCGGAGAAATCGAGCGCCGTGCCCACCGTTCGCCGGGTTGACGACTCCCCCGTCCGTGCTCGCCGCCACCGAAAGAACACCCGGGTAGGCCGCAGGGTAGAGGGGCTCGGTCGAAGGGGCCTGCCCCGGCTGCGCGTTGCCGGCGGCGGCTACCACCACGACGCCATGGGAGATCGCATACTCGACCGCCTCCTCCTCGTCGATGTTCGGGCCGCACCCAGTGGGGTCGGCCGAGCACGGGAGGCTCGCGAACGACATGTTGATCACCTTGGCGCCAGCGCTCACAGCTTCATAAATGCCGGTCGCCTCGTCCGCCGTGTTGCCGTTGCCAGTGTCGTCCAGCACCTTGAAATCGATCACCTGCGTGTTCCATCCCAGCCCAGCTATGCCGATGCCGTCGTTTGTGGCCGCAGCGATCAAGCCCGTTACGAATGTGCCGTGCCCGTTCTCGTCGTCCGCCGAGGCGCAAAGTGGCCTGTCGTCCTTGCAGACGTCCTGGCCCACAACAACCTTTCCGATCAGCTGGGGGTGTTCTGGGTCAACGCCAGTGTCCAGGACCGCTACGAGGGCGTTGGGGCTACCAGTGGTGACGGCCCAGGCCACCGGGGCATTTACGGCCTGAAGGTCGGTCTGCCCCCCAGGGTGCTCGATCGTCGCTCCCGGCCCACCGCCGGGGTTCTCGACGACCATTGGGTGCCCGGCATCGGGCCGCCGTCGACTTGGGTCGGCCCACATGCGGAAACGTAGCAGGGGTTGTTGGGCAAGAGTTCTAGCTCGGCCGCCGCCCGGATCGGCCGGACCGGCGAGACGTAGTCGACCCCCGGTGCACCTGACAGTTCTGACTCGACATATGCGGCTTCGGTGGAAGGCAGGTCGGTCGACCAGCGACGGCCCGGGAGAAGCTGGGGGACGGGGCCTGGCAAACCGACCAGTAAAGATGCCGGGTCGGCTTCGGCACCCTCGCTCAGCTGCAGCACAAGTTGTTCTGTTTGCACGCTGTAAGGCGTTGCGCCTGCCGGAGCCGGGCCCGCAAAGACGGCGACGACCACCAAGGCACCGGCCCACGCGAAGAAACGACGCCCTGCACGCCACCTCAGGACGCTGGCGGACGGGCCAACGGTCCTGAGCTCTGCGGGCAGGTACAAAGGCCAGCTACTTTTCAGCGGCCCCTGAGCCGCCGCACATACAGCGACTTACGCAGGCCAAGACGGGACCGCGCCCGCTGCGCCAGTGTCGTAGTCGGTAGCTCTACGACGGTCAGGTTGCGAGCCCCGTCAGGGCCGTACAGGCCTTCAGAAACCGGGCCGGCGCCCTCCGGGAGCATCGGATAGGGGTCGACCTCCTGGACGGTCACAACCCCGCGAAGGGCTCCGTAGCGCTCCACCAGACGGTCCGCGTCCTCGCGGCTAGCGACACTGATCTGGTCGACGGACTGTGCAAGAACCCTCATGCACGCCGGGCTGACCCCTGGGTCCTCGCCTACGAGGAGGGTTGCCCGACGGAAACGGCGCATCGCAACCGCGAGGCCGAGCGCGGTGGCCAACTGCTCGAGCGGGCCGGCGCTGGAGAACGGCACGCCCGACTGGAGGCCCAGCACAACCTGGGCAGGACCGCCGAAGTGCCGGCGGACCTGTTCCAAACGCCAGCCAGCGAGCGGGCCGGTAACAGGCACGGTCAGGCGTGCCGCCCCTGTCCGGTACGAGACCACCTGTACTTCGTCGCCCGCGTCCCAAGCCCGTCTGACGGCCGCGATGGTCGCTGCCGTGGCCGGGCCCGGCATGGGAGGATAGCTACCGATGACCACTACGTCACAAACCGCCATCCCAGCGAACTTATCAGCCGGCCGGGCCCGGGTAGGCTCATGGACCGTGACGCCCTCGAAGACACTGCTGCGCTCGGCGGTCGACCGGGTCCTCCGGCCCTACTTCACCGAACTGTCAGAGCAACTGACAGAGCAACTGACAGAGCAACTGACCGCCGCGGTGCACTCGCTCCGCAGCAAGATAGACGCAACAAGTGCCGAGATCAGGTCCGAAGTGAACGGAACGGTCACTCGCGAGCTTGTAGACAGGTTGGCGACGCTAAGCGTCGAGATCAGGTCCGAAGTGAACGAAACGACCAAGCGCGAGCTCGCCGACAGGTTGGCGACGATGAGCGTCGAGATCAGGTCCGAAGTGAACGAAACGACCAACCCGCGAGCTCGCCGACAGGTTGGCGACGATGAGCGTCGAGATCAGGTCCGAGGTGAACGAAACGACAACCCGGGAGCTCGCCGACAGGTTGGCGACGATGAGCGTCGAGATCAGGTCCGAAGTGAACGAAACGACCAAGCGCGAGCTCGCCGACAGGTTGGCGACGATGAGCGTCGAGATCAGGTCCGAAGTGAACGAAACGACCAAGCGCGAGCTCGCCGACAGGTTGGCGACGATGAGCGTCGAGATCAGGTCCGAAGTGAACGAAACGACCAAGCGCGAGCTCGCCGACAGGTTGGCGACGATGAGCGTCGAGATCAGGTCCGAGGTGAACGGCACGGTTATTCGCGAGGGCAGCGAATTGGTGAACGAACTGTCGACGAGGTTCTCCGCTGAAATGGATGCCCTGCGAGCCGACTACGTGGAGCTGACGCGTATGTTCCGCATGCAAGGTGACGCAGCCGACCAGGTCGCTGAAGCCCTAGGCCGCACCCTGACACGGTTGACTGCGGAGCTGGAGTCCTTCGGAGGTGGCCTGGAGGAGCTCGAGGAGCACCTGGAGACGGACCGCGCCGACCACGGCCGCTCGGAGGAGGCAGCGTCGCGCACATGAGGCGTCGGCGGTCATGACTGGACGGGGGGTCATATTCGACCTCGTGGCGGCCCAAAGCCCCAGCTATCGCGGAAGGGGCATCGCACGCTACAGCACCGAGCTCGTACGGGCGATGGTGCAATACCATCCTGAGCTCGTCAGCTCGATCGTCGTCCACCCCGAGCTTGGCCCGATCGACGGGACCGATGACCTGGCCGAATGGCTGACAACCAGCCCCGATTGGGCCGAAGGCTCCGTGCTCCACATGGGCTCGGTGATCGAACCAGAGGTGCCTGTACGCGTCTACTGGCCTCGCGAGGCGTCGGCGCACAGGCTGTACACGGCCGTAACCCTTTACGACCTCATCCCCGAGCTGTTCCCTGGCTGGTACCTGCAAGACCCAGGGCTTCGCCGGCGCTGGCGCTGTTGTCTTGAGGTGGTCCGCCAAGCGGACGCCATCCTGACTTTGTCCGCTTCGACCAAGCAGGACACAGTCGGTTTGCTCGGGGTGCCCGAGGAACGCGTCGCCGTAGTCGGCGGCGGGACCTCACCGGTGTTCCGGCGCCCCGAATCCCGCAAAGAGGCGTTCAAGGTGGCGCGGCAAAGGGGTCAAAGGGCTGAAAGAGGGCTTCCTCGTCTACAACGGCGCGTTCAACCCGCGGAAGAACGTCGACGGGCTGGTGAGGGGCTACGCCTCCCTGCCCGCGGAACTCGTGAAGCGGCACCAGCTTGTGATCGTCTGTGAGGCTCCTCCCCTGACGCGCAACCACTACCTCGTAATGGCGAAGGAGCTGGGCGTGGAGGGGCGGGTGCTCATACCTGGCTTCGTACCAGAAGAGGTTCTGGTCGCCCTTTTCCAGTCCACAGAGCTGGCCGTCTACCCATCCCTGTACGAGGGCTACGGGCTCCCCGTGATCGACTCCCTGGCGTGTGGCGCTCCTACGATCGCCGGCGACAACTCGTCGCTGCGCGAGATCCTCCCCCGCGAGGCCCGCTTTGAGCCAACCGATCCCGGGGCGATCGGCGCCGCCATCGTGCGCGCCCTTACCGACAAACCGTTCCGGGAGAGGCTCACGGCGCTCACCAACATGGAGCCACCGTCTTGGGCCTCTGTTGCGGACAAGGCGGCGGTCGTTTTCGAGGAGCTGTTGCGGCGATCTCTCCGGTACCGCCCCGCGTGGCGCACGCGGCCCCAACTTGCCCTCATCGGGGTACCGGCCAAGCTGGCCGCCGCCCTGGAGCCCCTCGCATCCTTGGACCAGTTCTGCGGGGTTAACCGAGATCCCCGGCGAGGAACCGGTCCTGGAGCTGTCGCAGTGCCCCGAGGACGCGGGCCAGCCGATCTCATACGCCGCCCTGAGCAGCCTCGACAGGTGGCGAGGCGGCTATGACGCCGTCGTCACCTGGGTACCCGGTCCGCCGAGCGCTCCGGGTACAGCGCCCCCGAGCGCCGTTGCGCCCTTTCCGGGGGGAATTGAAAGGCTCGCCAGGGCGTGGCCAGGACGAACTGTGGCCCTTGTTGACGAAAAGCTGGACGGGGCGGAGGGTACCCTCTCCGAGCCGCCGACCGCCCTGCGGCTCGAGGGCGCCGGTGTAACCGTCGTTCCCGTGAGCGAGGCCACCAGCTGGGACGACATCGCACGCCGGGTTGCCGAAACGACCCGGGACGCGGCCGTCTGAGGCATGGCGCTTGAAGGCCAGCGTCGTTGTCGTCTCCTACCGTCCCGGCGAATGGTTGAGCCCGTGCCTGGCCTCGTTGAGCAGCCAGGCCGACGAGGTGGTGCTGGTGGACAACGGCTCATCGGGCGCGGTTGCGTCAGAGATCGGCCGCCAGGCCGGCGCGAGGGTGCTCCGGTTCGAGTCCAACACTGGGTTCGCCCCGGCGGCTGACGCCGGTGCCACCGCGTCGAGTGGGGAGATCCTGGCTTTCCTGAACGACGACGCGGTTGCCGGGCCCGGGTGGTTGGCGGCAGCTGCCAAGACACTTTCGGACGAGTCGGTTGCGGCAGTCGGCCCCAAGGTCGTCCTCGCCACCCGCTACCGCGAGATCCGCTACCCCGACGACGACTGGTCAGCGCCCGGGGACCCCCGCCCACTCGGACGGCAGGTCCGCTCGGTGAAGGTCAATGGCTCCGAGTTGCTGGATATCGCCGCCGGGCCCGGCCTCTACCGCCTTGAATCTGACAGCCGGGGCGACCGCTGGCGCTGGACCGCGGGCACCCGTCCGTGGTACGTGCCGCTACCGGACGCTGAGGGCGCTGCGGATGTCACGGCGGAGGTCGTGGTGGACGGGCAACCCGCGCCGTCGGGCCCGGTAGTGCGCCTCATCAATAGCGCGGGAGCATTCCTCGATACCCGCGGCTACGGAGGTGACATCGGTGCCGATACGCCCGATGACGGGCGCTTCAACGAGCTCGCTGAACGCTTTGCGATCTCGGGCAGCGCGTTCGTGACGCGGCGGGGCACTTGGCACGAGATCGGCCCGTTCGCCGCCCGCTTCTTCGCCTACTACGAGGACATGGACTGGTGCTGGCGAGCACGCCTGGCGGGCAAGCGGGTCCTGTACGACCCCAGCGCGACGGTCGAGCACCGCCGTTCTGCTAGCTCGGGGGGCGAGCACCAGCCGTGGGTACGCGTAATGTCCGAGCGGAACAGGACCCTGACCATGGTCCGTAACGGGCCACGGCGACTCGTTACCAAGGCTCTCCGGGACCGCGTCGCGGAGGGGCCCGATGGAGGAGTGCGCTCCGGGATCGCACAACTGCTGCCCTGGGCACTTGCAAGCCGTGCCCGCCTCGCACGACGCTGGGCGGTGCCGCCCGAGGAGGTATGGGAGCGCTGGGCGGGGCAGGCTACCGACTGATCAGCACTCAGAGTGTGGCGGCCGGTCCCAGGGCTTGCCCAAGGATTCGAGGTCGGCCTCGATCCGGTCCAAAACCGTAGGCCACTGGTAGTTCTCCATCACGTACGCGTGCCCACGAGCGCCCATCCTGTTGGCAGCCTTGGGATCGGCCAGCAGGTCCGCCAACCTCTCTTCCAGCTCCTCCGAGGTGCCGAACGGGCGCCCCCCGTCGCAACGAGAGCAATGCCACTCGACCACCGCGCTCCCGGCACGGACGAGGACAGGGCGCCCCGCGAGCCACGATTCCATGACGGTGCGGGAATAGCTCTCCATGAAGCTCGGCTGCATGTAGGCCAGGGCGGCGGCGAGTGCGTTGTTGCGCTGTTCGACCGTGAGGTACCCGACGTCGATGACCCTCCCACGAAGGCGCGGAGGCACGTCAGGGTGGCCGGCTCCGGCGCTCACCAGTTTGACCGGGGTCTTGGTCCCCGCGAACACGTCCATCAACCAAGGCCAACCCTTGTCCGCTTCACGACGGCCCAGGTACAACACGAACGGGCCGTCCAGGCCGTACTCGGAGCGGAACTCCTCGGGATGGTATTCCTTGGGCACGTCCATCCCGGACCCGATCACGCTGTGATGAGGCGTCACAGGGCCGAGGCGGTGCGCCAGGTCGTGCTCTGGGCCGGAAAGGAACCACACTGCGGCCGGCAACGACAGCACGTGCCTCATGACATCGAGGTACGCGTAGACCTCGTCATGCAGGCAGGGCATCACTACCGCTCGTTCGGCTACGACCGTCATCCCGACGGTGGTGGGCCAGAACAGGTAAGGGGCGAAGACGACCGCGTCGTAGCTCCGTCCTTCCTTCACCAGGACCTCGAAGAGACCCGGCGTACGGAACAGCGCCTGGAGCCACGTCACCTGGTCGTCAAGCGTCGGGCTCTCGCCGGCGTAAATGCGGCCGTGCACCATGTGCTCCCTGCTGGCTGAGGTGGCAAGCACGTTGGCGAAGCGGCGGACGAGCACCCCGCTGTCGACCTCGGTCCCCTCAGGCAGCTCGTTGGCCCAGGTATACGGGCTTACGGCGCATGTCGTGAGCACCTCGACGTCCCAACCCCGCTCAACCAGGCCGAGTGCGACGTCGCGCACCACCGCCTCAGCCCCACCTACGATCTCCTCGCCGAAGCGAGGGCTAACAAAGGCGATGCGACGCTTCATCGTCCCCCAAGATATGCGGCACCACCATTAGACCCGACCATCCCGGGCGGTAGCATAGCCGGCGGTGCCAGCCAGCCGCTCCCGACGCAGCTTGCTAGGGCAATCTTATCTGGCTGTCGAGCGAGGCCTGAACGCAGCCGCCTCGAGCTGGGCGGCGTGGCGTCCCTTTGGCGATCTCCGGGCGAACGGCGGAGCCGCGCTCGCTGAGGGTGAGAGCCCCGCCACCATAGGCGACGTAGTGAACTGCTACCGCTTGCTGCTCGGTCGCCAACCTGATCCCGACGGGCTCGCCCATTACCGACAACGTCTCTCGGCCGGCACCATCTCGGTCCGGGACCTTGTCGGGGAGTTCCTCGGCAGCGTCGAGTTCGTGCACGCGCACCCGCAGCGGCGCGAGCAGCCAACGACCGAGATCGTGACCACATGCGAGGGCTTCCGGATGCATGTGGACCCGGGCGATTACGCAGTGGGGCACACGATCGCGCGGACGGGTAGCTACGAGCCGGAGGTCTCGGCGGCATTGCGAGAGGTGCTCGGCCCGGGCGGCACCTTCGTCGACGCCGGGGCCAACATCGGATGGTTCAGCATGCTGGGCGCGTCGCTGGTGGGACCGTCAGGCAGGGTTATCGCCGTCGAACCGAACCCAATCAACGTCGGGTTGCTTCGCGACAGTGCCAAGGAGAACGGCTTCGACAACATCGACGTGCTGACGGTGGCCCTCGCCGCGCGGCCAGGATTTGTCGCCCTCGAGACAGACGGCAGCAACGGGCGGGTCACCCCGATCGACGGTCCGCCAGTCGAGCCGATCACGGCCAGCTTCGTCGTCGCAGCGCGCCCCCTCGATGATGTCCTGTCCGATGCAGGGGTGACCCGGGTCGACGCCATCAAGATCGACGTCGAGGGAGCCGAACCGCTCGTGCTGAAAGGTGCTGGGAGCACTATCACGCGGCACCGACCTGTGCTGATCAGCGAGTTCTACCCGCTGGCGCTCGATAGCTCGCCCTGGGGAAATGCGCAGGGTTATCTAGCGATGCTGCGCGCATTCGGCTACCGCCTCTCGGTCATCGGCTCTGAGGGAGACCATGACGACGAGACCATCTGCTCCATGGCAAGCGGGACCGAGCACGTCGACCTGCTTGCCCGCCCTATCTGATCGCTCGTCTGTTGATGTCTGACAACCCGATGTTCGTCTACGACGAGGAAATGGCGGAGGCGGTATTCGACTACTGCCGTTGGCGGCTGTCGCTCGACCCGGTACCGCTCGACCATACGGTACCGAAGGCGACGCTCGAGGCCATCCTGTCAGGCTTGGTCACAGCGGGGGGAAAGGACCCGGTCGAGATCCTGTCGATTTTCACCGATCAGGTTGTCACTTCGGTCATTTCCTGTGACAGCCCACGATTTTTGGCGTTCGTGCCAGCGGCCCCCACCAAAGCAGCGCTCCTTTTCGACATGGTCGTGTCGGCATCGTGCCTGCAGGGCACCTCCTGGCTCGAGGCGGCCGGGACTGTGATAGCCGAGAACCAGGTGCTCAGTTTTTTAGCGGAACTGGCTGGGATGCCGCCAAGCTCAGGCGGGTGTTTTGTCTCGGGAGGCTCGGCGGCCAACCTGTCCGCTCTAGTCGTAGCCCGCGACCGCGGCCGCGCACGCCTGGGCGGACCGACGGCGCAGGTGCGTGTCGCTCTCGGCGAGGATGCCCATTCATCTGTCAGTAAAGCGCTCCACATCATCGGCGTAGGCGAGCTGATGGTGCCGTGCGACGACCATCGGCTTACCGGCGCTGGGTTGGAAGAGGCGCTCCGTGTTGACCCCGACCCGTCCGACGTGGTGGCGGTAGTCGCGAGCGCCGGGACGACCAACGCCGGGCTCGTCGACGACCTGGCCGGTTTGGCCGAGGTCGCTCGGCAACGCGACCTCTGGTTCCACATCGACGCCGCGTACGGGGGCGCTGCCCTCCTGTCGAGGTCCGCCGAAATACAGTCGATTTTCAAGGGATCCGAGCACGCCGATTCGTTCGTAGTCGACCCCCACAAATGGCTGTTTGCGCCCTTTGACTGTGCGGCTCTTTTGTACCGGGAGCCAGCGTTGGCTAAGGCGGTCCATTCCCAACAGGCGGCCTACCTCGACCCTCTTCATGCGGGTGAGGACGAATGGAACCCAAGCGATTACGCATACCACCTCACGAGACGCGCAAGAGGGCTCGCCCTTTGGTACTCACTGGTGACGAACGGCACCGACGCTTATAGGGACGCCGTCGACGCGGCGCTATCGACTGCACGCCTGACGGCCCGCATCGTAGAGAGCTCCCCATATCTCGAGCTAGTCGGTAAACCGGAGCTTTCCGTTGTGCTGTTCCGGCGGAAGGGATGGGGGCTGGCGGATTATTACAACTGGTCCGCCAAGCTGCTCGATGACCAGGTGGCGTTCGTCACCCCCACCAAATGGGAAGGCGAAACCGTTGCTCGGCTCATTTTCCTTCACCCCGGCACGACCGAGGAAATTGTGCGCGAAGTAATAGCGACAATGGCCTGAAACACCTGGCGGCGTCCCGGAGAGGCCTGTAGCCTGCTCCGCATGAGACTCGGCAATATGTACGGGCCCGACGCCACTTTTGCCGGAGTACCTCGCGCCGACCTCGACGAACCCGCCAGTTTCAGCAATGCGGGCGCAGTCATCCTGGGAGCTCCGTTCGACGGCGGGACCAGTCACCGGCCAGGCACCCGCTTCGGCCCCAGGCGATCCGGTTCACCGATTACCTGGCCCACGACGGAATGCGCCCGCACCTGGCTCTCGGTGTGGACCCCCTGACCGAACTACCGGTCGTAGATGCCGGTGACGTCCACATGCTGCCGGGCGAGATCGAGCAAGCCTTACGGCGACTGGAACAAGCCGTAACCACAATCGCTCAGGCCGGGCCAATACCGGTGGTGCTTGGCGGCGACCACACGATCACTTTTCCCGATGCCACTGGCGTGGCTCGTCATGTCGGCTGGGGACGCGTGGCTCTCGTCCACTTCGACGCCCACGCCGACACAGCAGATACCCAATACGGGTCTCTTTACGGTCACGGGACCCCGATGAGGCGCCTGATCGAGTCTGGTGCCGTACGGGGCGACCGGTTCTTCCAGATCGGCCTGCGCGGGTACTGGCCGCCCGAAGACGTGCTCGACTGGATGGCCGGGCAGAACATGCGCAGCTATGAAATGACCGAGGTAGTCGAAAGAGGCCTCAACACCTGCCTCGACGAGGTCTTCGAGTTGGCCGTGGACGGGTGCGACGCGGTCTTCTTGTCGGTGGATATTGACGTTGTCGACCCGGGCTCGGCCCCGGGCACCGGCACTCCAGAACCCGGCGGGCTCAGTGCTCGGGCACTGCTCGATGCGGTCCGGCGAGTTGCGAGCGAGCTCCCCGTCGGCGGGGTCGACGTGGTCGAGGTCTCCCCGCCGTACGACCACTCCGAGATCACCGCCTACCTTGCCAACCGAGTCGTCCTGGAAGCCCTGTCGGCTATTGCCTGGCGGCGCAAGTCCGCAAGCGGCCACCCGGTCCGGGTGCCCAGCGCACCGCTGCTCCAGGGCCGTTCTCGTCCTGCACCGTATAAACCCGCGGGCTTCGGGGAGGCCGAACGTGATGCCCCAGTCCCCTCACGCCGAAAAGAACGATGAGGGGATGGGGCATGCACGTTTGGCCTTCTTGATCCACTGGGTGCCATGCAGCAGAAAACCGGGCCGCCGGCCGTTTATCTCTGAGGATCGGCGGCGGCGAGGTCGGAGAGGGCGTCGGCTGAGAGGCGGAACGTCCGCCACTCGTCCATCGGGAGTGCGCCAAGCGAGAGGTAAAAATCGATCGCGGGCTGGTTCCAATCGAGCACGACCCACTCGATCCGCGGACAACCTATCTGGACGGCTCGTGCCGCCAGGGCGGCAAGCAACGCTTTTCCCGTCCCCTGTCGCCGTTGCCCGGGGACGACGAAAAGATCTTCGACGTAAAGGCCGTGCCGACCGGTCCACGTCGAAAACGAAATGAAATAGATCAACATGCCCGCGACCGTGCCAGCGTTCTCGGCGACCAGGGCGAAGACCTTGGGATCGGTGCCGAACAAGGCCTCGGCAAGATCCGCCTCTGTTGCCATGACCTGGTGCTGCTCTCGTTCGTATTCGGCTAGCCCACGGACGAAGCTAAGTAGCTGGCCTACATCGCCCGGGACGGCATCACGGATTGTTGGGCGTCCACCGTTTTCAATCGGAGTACTGATCGAGTTGCTCACCCGAAGATCATTGCATGGCCAGGGGAGCCGCCTTGGGCTTGGATAGACAGGTGCGCCCCGTACAGCCCGGCTCAGACGAAGGGCCACTTAAAGTCCTCTTCCGCCCCGGTCGAAGCAAACCCAGATGAACCCGCCAGATCAGCGGTCCGCAATGGCCGTCGGGCCACGCCGGTCGACCGAGCTTGCCCATAAGGTTCTGGGCCCGGGTAGGGGCATCCTCCGTGGTCGCCCTGGCGGCCGCCATCGTGGTGCCCCACCTCGCTTCTCGTCACCCTGGTCACGGCCAGCTCGTCGACGGGATGCCGCCGGTCGACGTGCTGGTCGCCGCATCGGTCATAATCGGTGCCGTCACGACCGCGGCGGTCTACCTGGCCGTTCGGCGGGACCTCAAACTGCCGGTGAGAGTGGCGCTTTACGCTGCCGCTTATGAGGCACTAGTCGTCGTCGTCAAGTTCGGCCTCGCGCCCTACGGGCTCTACCATGTCAACGAGCACGTCACGATCACCGAGTCGCTATTCGGGATCGATGACGCCGCGGGCGCCACCGCGACGGCCGTCGTCATATTCGCGCTCTACTTCGCCGTCTACGGCCTCCTGTACCTCTGGGCACGGCGCGGGGTCACCCACCTTGAGCGGGCCGCGAGATCGGGGCCGGGGACCAACCGCCTGGTGCCCACCGCGGCGGTAGTCGTATCCGTGCTCGGCCTTGGCGCAGGGGGCTGGGTGCTGGTCATTGCCGCGGCCCAACCGGCGGCACAATACCTCGACTTTGTGTTCTCGTCGGCGGTTGCCGTGTTCACGGGGCTTGCGCTCGCCGGCGCCACGGCACTGGCCGCGATGGTGTTCCGTTCCACGGCGCAACAGGTGCGCGCGCTCGGCACGGCCAACCTTCTCATCAACGTTTTCTTGGTCGGCCTTGTGTTCCTGGTGCTATTCCACATCCTTTGGGTCATCTACATCCTCGTCGTGACGTCAATCTGGCCGTTGAACACGGTGGTACCGAAATGAGGCCCGTCGGCGCTCGCATACCAGCAGGGGCGCGGCCAGTACCCACCGGGGGTTCTCTTCGGCGCCAGCCAGCTCCCGCCCGTATCGCCGGGCTGACCGTGTCGATGCTGCGGTACAGGGTCGCCATCATGGTGTGGACGTTCATGTTGCTGGGGGCGGCGAGCGGTAACGGCGCGCGCCTCAAGGCCGAGGAGCTGGCACTAGAGGCTTGTGCTCTGGCGTGGAGCTACGTGGCTGCGACAACCGTGAACGACTTAGCCGACGTCGAGATCGACCTGGTTAACCATCCTGGCGACGCTGGACGCCCACTCGTCAGTGGTGCGGCCTCCCCAGCCGACATGCGAAAGCTGCACTGGCTCGCCTGGGCAGCAGCGATCGGCTGCGCCGCACCACTTGGGCTCGTGCCGGCAGGGCTGGTGGTCGTAGGCCTAGTGATCGGCCGCGCCTACTCGGTCCGGCCGCTGCGGCTTTCCTACAGGCCGTACTGGGCGCCAAGCACCCTTGCCATCGCATATGTGGTCGTGCCCTACACCTTGGGCTTTTGGTCCTCCGGTGCGGAAGTTAGTGGCCGCGCCATTGCCATCGGTGCCGGGCTGGTGGCGTTGTTCCTGGCTCGCATCATGCTCAAGGACTTCAGGGACCGTGAGGGAGACGGCATCTTCGGCCGGCGCAGCCTTCTTCTTTTGCACGGTAAACGGCTGACTTGCGGGCTAAGTGGAGCCTTCGTGGCACTTGGAGACGGGTTGCTATCCCTCGCCTTGGGCGCTCATGCGTGGCCATTGCTGGCACTTGCACAAGGGTTTTTTGCCAGCGTCGTGTTGATGCTGTGGAGGCTCTCCAAAGCAAACACCTCGACCGCCGAACAGGTGGCAATCGGGACCGGCGCAAGGATGGCGAACGGCCTCCTTTTCTCCGTCCTTTCGTGGCTGCTCCTGAGCGGCCACGGCGCCTCGGTAGGCGTGCGGGCCGCGTTCCTGGTTGTACTGGCGGTCCTTTATGGCACGTCGTTCGCGACGCTGGCGCGGTACCCGGAACGGGCAGTCATCGGCTACAAGGGCTGAGGCCGCCTCAAAGGACCGGGCGCTTGGCGCCTCGTCTAGGCTGCGCCGATGGCAGTCGACGCCGGCACCGCCGCCTCAGCTCTTGCGAGCTCGTGGCAGCACCTGGTCGGGGCCATGCCAGGATGGGCCCGGCGTGAGGGCGGTGTGCTGGCAGCAGTGACAGGCGTGGCCCTGGCGAACTGTAACGGCGTCTGGGCCGAACAGATCGAGCCCGACGAAGTCCTGGTTGCCGCGTTGCTCAGCGAGGTCGCAGAAGCTGGGCTCCCCTACTGCCTGCAACTGCGGCCGGGGGCCAAGCTCGCCCTGACGAACCTCCCAGTCGCTAGACGGATGGTGCCAGACGCGCAGGTCCCGCTCATGGTTTTGGAAGGTCCAGGTGCGCTCGATGGGGCTCAACAAGTTGACGGGCTCGATATCCGCGAGCTGGCCCCGGAGGCGGCGCAGGAGCACGTAGCGATCGCGGCGCGCGGGTTCGGAGCACCTGAGGAGTTGATGGCGCAATTGACCACTCCCGCTGTCCTGGGTATGCCGGGGGTGCGCTGTTATGTCGGGGAGGTAGACGGAGAGCCGGTCACGACTGGGCTTGGGCTAACGCTCCTTCCCTTCGTTGGGATCTTCAGCATCGCCACGCCGCCGCCCCACCGTGGGCGAGGCTACGCCGGCGCGGTAACCGCCCGAGCAGCTGCCGACGGCCTGGCCGGCGGCGCCCAGTGGGCCTGGCTCCAGTCAAGCCCGGCTGGATATCCCGTTTACGCCCGGCTCGGCTTCAAGACCGTCGAACGTTGGAGCTCGTGGGTCGCGGCCACGTGACGACGTCCATTTGGCCCCGGTCAGGAACGGCGGACGGCGCACCGACGGCGGCGCTCCAAGGCGGCGCTCCGAGGCCCAACACGACCCCAGCGAACTAGCCGAAGAACTTAGCCAGCCTCGTCATGCCTTCTGCGAGGTCTTCGTCGGCCAAGGCGTAGGAAAATCTCCCGCAGCCCGCGGCACCGAAGGCCTCACCGGGGACGAACGCCACCTTTGCCTCTTCGAGCACCATCTCGGCAAGCTCGAGCGTGGTCGAGGGTGTTCGGCGGCCAGGCCCGCGCGGCTGGCCGAGCGCTCCGGCAAAGCTCGGGAAGGCGTAGAACGCTCCTTCAGGCTCGGGGCAAAGCACCCCTGGCAGCTCTGAGAGCGCGGCCACGATGGCGCGGCGCCGGCGGTCGTAAACCGCCCGCATCTCTTCGACATCAGAAAGCGGGCCCGTCACGGCCGCCAGGGCCGCTCGCTGGGCGACGTTGCACACGTTGGAGGTCGAGTGGCTTTGAAGGTTGCTGGCAGCCTTCACGACATCGCTCGGCCCTATCAGCCAGCCGACACGCCAGCCTGTCATGGCATAGGTCTTGGCGACACCGTTCACGACCACGCAGCGGTCGGCCAGCTCGGGCACCAGGACGGGCATCGAGTACATGCGTGCCGAGCCGTAGACCAGGTGCTCATAAATCTCGTCGGTGATAACCCATAAGCCGTGGTCGGCGGCCCAGGTGCCAATCGCGGCCGTCTCTTCCTCGTTGTAAACCGCACCGGTCGGGTTCGAGGGCGACACGAACAGCAGCACCTTGGTCCGGGGCGTCAGAGCAGCTTCGAGCTGGGATAGTGACACCTTGTAGCCGCTTTCGGGACTGGTAGGCACCTCGACCGGGGCCCCGCCGGCCAAGATGATCGTCTCGGGATAGGTCGTCCAGTACGGGGCCGGCATGAGCACCTCGTCCCCGGGGTCCAGGAGCGTGGCAAAAGCCTCTTCGACGGCCTGCTTCCCGCCATTGGTCACCAACACTTGAGAGGCCTTGACGGCATATCCCGTGTCGCGGGCGGTCTTGACTGCGATGGCCTCCCTCAGCTCTGGCAGGCCGGCGGCGGGCGTATACCGGTGGTTCTTTGGGTCACGGCAGGCAACAACCGCCGCCTCGACGATGTGGGCCGGGGTGGGGAAATCCGGCTCGCCGGCGCCGAAACCGATCACGTCCTCCCCTGCCGCCCGCAAAGCCTTGGCCTTGGCATCAATGGCAAGGGTGGCGGACTCGGAGACAGCTCCAGCTCGGCTGGAAATACGTTGTGCAGGTGCCATTGAGCCATGGTCGCGCACCCAGCGCCGTCTCCGCACTCCAATAAGGCTGTTCTGCAGGTAGGTCAAAGGGCACCCTCACCAGGCTGGACCTGGAGTTCAACTATCCTGAGGCATGATGCGTGGTCGCGGGATGGCCGGCCTCGTTGTCCTCGCTCTGCTGGCCGCGAGCGCGAGCCTCGCCGGGCCAGCGGCGGCAAGCCCGGGGCTCAAGCCGACCTCGAGGCCTGCTAGGGAGCGACCTCCGGCGAAAACACCGGAGAGCACCACGACCACGTTGCCAACTGCCCCACCTGCGAACGTGGAGGTGCCCGAGGCCACCTCCTACGTCCTGGTCGACGTCAACACCGGTAATGTGCTCGCTGGCTACAACGAACGCCTCCGCGTCCCCCCGGCAAGCCTTACCAAGGTGCTCACGGCCCTCATAGCTGTGTCATACCTCCCTTCGAACGCCAGGGTTCTTGGGACGAAGGTGTCGTGGAACGCTTACCCGAACACAGTCGGCATCGAAATAGGTGTTGCCTGGCCCCTCAACGAGGTGCTCCAGTCTCTGCTGGTGCTGTCCGCGAACGACGCCGCCTACGCCATAGCCCAGCGCCTGAGCGGCTCGCTCGCCGCTTTCGCGGGTGTGATGGAACGTTCGGCTCTCCAGATCGGCATGCAAGACTCCCCGGTGTTCCACGACCCCGCAGGCCTCGACGGGACAGAGGGCTACCGCGGGGGCAACCTGGTCAGCGCCCGTGATTTGGCCATAGCCGGTCGGGACCTGTTGCGGGTCCCTGAACTCGCGAGCATTGTCACCGAGCAGCAGTACCATTTCGTCGACCCGACGGGCGTTGCGCACTGGCTCCCGAGCATGGACGAGACATTTTTGGAGAGCTACACCGGAGCCATTGGTATAAAGACGGGCTACACCGACAGGGCGGGGGACTGCCTCATGGCCGCCGCCACGCGGGGTGGGCGTACGATGCTCGCCGTCGTGATGAACGGCTACAACCCGACTGCAACTGCGATCGATTTGCTCAACGAGGGTTTTGCCACGCCAGCCAGGAGGGAGCCGGCTGCCGACCGCTTGCCGCCGCCGGCTCTGCCGAGCCCGGCGAAGGAAGTCGCGCCGCCGGCACGATGCAACTACGGGGGCTGCACCGCACGCCACCACGCCAGTTCGTTCGGTCGCCGAGCACGCCAGTGCGACCAAACGGCCGAGCTTCGAGCGCACGGTGCGCCTGCGGGGGTCGACCGCTGCTGCTACCGCAGTGGCTCATGTCAAACGGCGGCGGGGGTTGGCTGCCGTTGCAAGCACCTGGCTGGGCAAGGTCCTCCTGGTAGCCACGGGTATAAGTGCCGTCTGGGCGTTGATTGAACTTTTGACCGAAAGCAACCTCCGTCGCCGTCAGCGGCGAGCCATGGGATCTTTCACCTCGGCCGGTTCCCTGCTGAGCAACCTTCAGGGCGGCAAGCGTCGGCGGGAACAACTTCTTTCTTCGTACAGGCGCCACGAGAGGACCTCGTCGCGCTATGGCAAATGAGGCCCCGACGACCGTGATGCGGCGGCCATAGTGCGCAAGATCCCGATTTCAGGCGGACCTCATACTGGCAAGACAACCCTGTTCAACGCGCTCAGGGAGGAGTTCTCCGACGCCCATTTCCTGAGCGAGCCCGCCGGGATCGTAATGGACCGCGAAATGAAGAAGGAGCAACATAGCCAAGGGTACGCAGGAGTTTTCCCATGGAACAACTACCCAGCGTTTGCAAGGCTGGTAATCGACCAGTCAATCGAACTGGAAAACAGCATCCCTGCCGGGGCAGACCTGGTCTTCCAGGACAGGAGCCTCATCGACAACGTCGCTTACGGACGCTTGCTCCAATACACAGACCTTCTTCCTGAGCTGGAAAGGCATATCGAAGCAGCGCGGTACACCTGCGTGCTGTTCTGCGCGCCAGTTGGCAGATATACCCAGACAGAGGTGCGATGGGAAACCGCCGAAGAAGCCTTGCGCACACATGAGTTCTTGGCTGTCGCCCACGATGGCTCCGGGGTACCGGTGCTGCACCTGCCATCGGTGCCGACCGAAGAAAGATTGGCCCTTATCCGGGCTACCCTCGCGACCGTCTGATAAGCCGGGCGACCACGAGTTCTGCAAGAGCCCCCGAGGTCTCCAAGACCACGGTGCAATTTGCGCCGGGTTGCACCATCTCGCCTCTGTAGCGACCGCGCATGTCACAAATCGTGGCTCCCCTGGCCGGGCCTGGCCCGTATCGACGGTTACCCCCACGGTCATTGCCCGCTCTGGGACCATATCTCCGACCGCAATAGCCGCGGCGAGCACATCGTGGCAGGCACAACTTCTTCTGCCGAAGACCCCTTCGTAGTACTCGAAGTAGTGCTCGAGGATCGCGGCGGCAAAGCGGGCGACCTCCGAGGGTGACTCCGCCATCGAGCGGCGCTGCTCGTCGCTCATGACCTCGCGCATCGTCGCGTCCAGAGGCACCAGGGTCGTCTTCCACGGGGCGCTCAAGACGGCCTGGGCGGCTTCTGGGTCGTGCCAGATGTTCGCTTCAGCCGCCGGGGTAACGTTGCCTGGCGCCAGGGCAGCCCCGCCCATGATGGTGACGCCTTCCACCAGGTTGGGCAGGTCCGGCTCGAGCCTGAGCGCCACCGCGAGGTTGGTGAGCGGCGCCGTCGCCAGCAGGTGCACCTCGCCTGGGCGCTCTCGAGCAGTTCGGACGATCAGCTCGGCCGCGCCTTCGCTGACTATTTGCCCAGCCGGCTCGCCGATCTCGACGCCGCCAAGGCCGCTGTTGCCGTGCACGTGGGTACCGAGCTCGGGTTCCTCCCCGATCAGGGAAACCTCAGAGCCCCGGGCAACCGGGATTTGCCCTGTCCGGCCGGCAACGTCGAGCACCCACAGCGAGTTGCGAGCCGCGGTGGCGGCAGAGATATTGCCGAAAACGGAGGTGATGCCGCATATCTCGACTTCCGGGTCAGCCAACAGGTACAGCAACGCGACGGCATCATCGACTCCCGTGTCGCAGTCCACCAGCAATGTCTTCTTCTTGGCTGGGTTCATCTTCTTAGTCGGCGTCCTCTTCTCGCCAAAGTGATGCCGAAGGTTATCCGGCCAGCGGGCACCACAGGTGACTCAGCCGGCACCACGGGTACCCTTGGCGCCACTCGGGTCGCACCAAGCGGCGGCCTCGGGTCCGGGCCACCGTTGTTGGGCCAGTACGAGAAAACCCGTTCTGCGAGAGCCGTAATGGTCAGCGCTGGGTTGGCCCCCGGGTTGGCCGGGATGGCGGAGCCGTCGACCACATGCAGGCCGGGGTACGAATAAACCCTGTGCCAGGGGTCGACTACGCCTTCGTCGGCCGATGCCCCGATGGCGCAACCCCCGAGAAAGTGGGCAGTCAGTGGCATCCCGAAGATCTCCCCCCAGTTCGCAGCGGGGCGGCCGCCAGTCTGCTTGGCAAGGCGGCGCGCGAGGTCATGGCCGATCGGCAACCAGGCTGGGCTTGGCTGACCATGGCCCTGCCGGCTCGTCAAGCGGGGCCCGAGGAGGCCCCTTTTTGCAGATACGGTAAGGGAGTTGTCGTGAGACTGCATGACGAGGGCAATCACCGTGCGTTCCGACCACCCTCTCAAGTCAAACGAGGCCAGCATCGCGCGCGGGTCACGAGCAGCCGTCGCCAGCCAACGGGCCCAGCCCGGGCGCCGCTCCGCTTCGCCATCGCTGGCACCGCCTTCGCTGGCACCGCCTTCGCTTCGGCCCTTCACCAGCATCGTGCCAAAAAGGCCCATCATGTTGGAACCGTGCCCGTAGCGGACTGGCTCGGCATGGGTACCGGGCTCAGGGTAAAAAGAGGACGTTATTGCCACGCCGCGGCTGAAATCGGGGTGGGGACGGCCACGGGCGACGGTCGCCCCCAACAGGGACTCCGAATTGGTCCGGGTCAGCTCGCCGAGGCGAGGAGACAGCTCCGGGAGCTTGCCTTCGAGGACCATCGTCTGCAGCAGCTTTTGTGTGCCAAAGGCGCCGGCGGCGAGCACAACCTGGCCGGCCGTCAAGTTCCTCCGGCCCGAGTGGGCGAGGTGGCCGGTACCGAACGTGGCCGTCCTCTCGGTGCCCACGAGCCACCCGCCGCCCGGCTTGGGCTCCAGCGAACGAACCGTCGTGAGGGGTACGACGACGGCACCCGCTCGTTCGGCCAGATGGAGGTAGTTGGTGAGCAGAGTGTTCTTGGCCCCGTGCCGGCAACCCGTCATGCACTCGCCGCAGTGCCGGCACGCCTGCCTGGCCGGCCCCGCCCCCCCGAAGTACGGGTCGGCGTAGGACTTTCCCGGCTGTCCGCCGGCTGGCCCGAAGAACACCCCGACGGGTGCAAGCCGGAACGTCTCGCCTACGCCCATCTCGCGTGCCACCTGGCGCATCGCCTCATCTGCGGGCGTCAGCAAGGGGTTGTCCACTACCCCGAGCATCCGCTTGGCCTGCTCGTAAAACGGGGCCAGCTCGGAGCGCCAGTCGGCAATGCCCGCCCACTGCGGGTCGTCGTAAAACGCAGGCAGCGGCTCGTAAAGAGTGTTGGCGTAGTTGAGCGAGCCCCCGCCCACGCCTGCCCCCGCGAGGACGACAACGTCGCGCAGGAAATGGACGCGCTGTATACCGAGGCAACCGAGCAGGGGCGCCCACAGGAAGCGCCTGACGTCCCAGGAGCTTCGCGGCAAGGTGGCGGCGTCGAAGCGCCGGCCAGCTTCGAGGACCGCGACCCTGTAACCCTTTTCGGAAAGGCGAAGTGCCGCGACGGACCCTCCGAAGCCGGAGCCGACGATTATCGCGTCATAATCGAACTGCTCCGGGCCCGTGCGGTTACCCTCCTGAAACGTCTTGAGGCTTCGGCCCACCAGACGAAAGGAACGGCATCATCGCCCGCAGTTGCGCACCGACCTTTTCGACAGGGTGCTCGGCACCCTCCTTTTGGAGCCTGTGGTAATTGGGCAACCCGTTGCGGTTTTCCTCCACCCATTCGGACGCAAAGGCGCCGGACTGGATATCGGCCAGGATCTGTTTCATCTCGGCCCGGACCGCGTCATTGATGAGCCGGGGGCCCCTGGTCATATCGCCGTACTCGGCCGTGGTCGAGATCGAATAGCGCATGCCGGTGATCCCGTGCTCGTAGATCAGGTCGACGATCAGCTTCACTTCATGGAGGCACTCGAAATAGGCCGACTCCGGCTGGTAACCCGCCTCGACGAGCGTGTCGAAACCAGCCTTGATGAGGGCGGTAAGGCCCCCGCACAGGACCACCTGCTCGCCGAAGAGGTCCGTCTCGGTCTCTTCTTTGAAGGTGGTATCGAGCACGCCGGCACGCGTCGCCCCGATCGCCCATGCGTAGGAAAGCCCAAGCGCCTTCGCCTTACCGGTGGCGTCGCGCTCGACCGCAACGAGGCTCGGGACCCCGCCACCGCCCTCATAGGTGCGGCGCACCAGGTGGCCCGGGCCCTTGGGTGCGACCATCACAACGTCGATGCCCTCAGGCGGGTCGATGAGCCCGTAACGGATGTTGAACCCGTGGGCGAACATCAAGGCGTCCCCGGCCCGCAGGTTGGGCTCGATGGACTCCACGTAGATCGCCTGCTGAGCCGTGTCGGGCGCAAGCACCATGATCACGTCCGCCTCCGCGGCCGCCTCAGCTGGCCCCATGACGCGAAGGCCGGCAGCTTCGGCCTTGGCGCGGGACCCCGAACCGGGGCGCAGGCCCACCCGGACGTCGACCCCCGAGTCCCGCAGGTTGAGCGCATGGGCGTGGCCCTGGGAGCCGTAGCCAATGATCGCGACTTTCCGGGACGTGATCACAGAGGGGTCAGCGTCGTTCTCGTAGTAAATATTGGCCATCTGTCTCTCCTAGCGCTAGCTCCGGTTGGGACGGCGGACCGGGGGCCGTTCCAGCTTCGGCAACGCTACCCGGCCTGTTCGTTGGATATCGATGATCCCGTAGGGCCTCAGCAGCTCCTCGAAATCGTCCAGCATCGAGGGCTGCCCGGCCAGCATCACCGTGAGCGCCTCTTGGCCCACGTCCACTACGGTCCCCCCGAAGATGCGTACCAGGTCGCCGACTTCGCCGCGCGAGGCCCCGGCCCACCTGGCGGGGCACATCGAACGCTGACAAGCACAAGTTCGCGTTCGATCGCTTCACCAGGCGTCATCTCGGTGATCTTCACGACATTGACCAGTTTGAAGAGCTGCTTTGTCAGCTGCTCGACCGAGATCTCCTCGAGGTCGACGACGATGGTGATCCGGCTGAAGGCGTCGTCGTCCGTAGGCGCAACAGCGAGCGAGATTATGTTGAAGCCCCTGCGGGCAAAGAGCGCCGATACCCTGGCGAGCACGCCTGCGCGGTTCTCTACGATTATGGAAATTGTCTGGTGGCGCAGGCGCCCGCTGCCCGATGCCCAGGCAGTGCCCGTACTGGTGAGCGACATCACTGCACCACCTTTTCCCCACCTGGCCGCAGCGACGGGTGGACGATGACGTCACTATTGGAGGCTCCGGAAGCCACCATCGGGAAGACCTTTTCTCGGGAATCGGTGCGGAAATCGATGACGACCGGCCGGTCGTCAATCGCATTTGCCTTGTCGACCACCGCTGCGACGTCGTCGTTGTGCTCGACCCGGAAAGCCGCACAGCCCATTGCCTCGGCCCATTTGAGATAGTCGGGCAGGTCGGGGGAGAGGTAAACCTCCGAGTAACGCTCCTGGTAGAACATTTCCTGCCACTGGCGGACCATCCCCAGGTACGCGTTGTTCAAGATGGCCACCTTTATCGGGATCCGTTCCGTGGAGGCGGTCACAAGCTCCTGTGCTGTCATCTGGAAGCAACCGTCGCCGTCGATAGCCCAAACCGTTCGGTCGGGGCGCCCCACCTTGGCCCCGATCGCCGCCGGCACCGCGAAGCCCATGGTGCCGAGGCCCCCGGAGTTCACCCAGGTGTACGGGTAATCGAAGCGCCAGTACTGGCTGGCCCACATCTGGTGCTGGCCGACGCCGGCAACGACCGTGGTGTCGGCAGGGCTGGCATCTCTGATCGCCTCGATCACGGCCTGCGGCTTCAGCAGTTCGCCCTCGGCCTGAGGCTCGTAGAACAACGGGAACCGGGCGCCGGTAGTCGTTGAGGTGCGCCCACCAAGGCGAACGGTCCGGCTGCGGCTCGCCGCTAGCTATCAGCACGCGCACGAGCTCTTCGATCACGAGCCGGCAGTCACCGACTATCGGCACGTCCGGGCGGCGGATTTTGCCGAGCTCGGCGGGGTCGATGTCAACATGGACGATTTTTGCGCCGGGAGCGAAGTCGCTCACCTTGCCGGTAACCCTGTCGTCGAAGCGCGCTCCGAGGGCAATGAGAAGATCTGCTTCCTGCATGGCCATTATGGCCGTGTAATTGCCGTGCATCCCCGGCATCCCGAGGCACTGCGGGTGGCTGTCGGGGAACGACCCTCGGGCCATAAGGGTGGTCACCACTGGCGCGTTTGTGAGCTCAGCCAGCTTGCCCAACGCTTCTACCGCTCGCGCCTTGAGGATCCCGCCGCCGGCATAAATCACAGGGCGCGTGGAGGCGGTGATGAGGCGCACGGCTTCGCGCACCATCCGGGGGTGCCCCTTCGTGTTCGGTTTGTACCCGGGAAGAGAACTGGCGACCTCGTCGTCGGTCGGCCAGTTCCACTCTGTATTGGCTTGAAGTATGTCCTTGGGGATATCCAGTAGCACGGGCCCGGGGCGGCCGGTTGTTGCGAGCAGAAAGGCCTGCCGGACCGCCAGAGCTATATCTTCGGGCTTCATTACAAGCTCGTTGTGCTTGGTCACCGAGCGCGTGATCCCGACGGTGTCGGCTTCTTGGAACGAGTCCGTCCCGATTACGGAACGGCTGACCTGTCCCGTAATTGCAACCATCGGCACCGAGTCCATGTAGGCGTCGCAGAGGGGGGTTACCAGGTTCGTGGCACCGGGGCCGCTGGTGACCATTGCGACTCCTGGCCGGCCTGTGACATGTGCGTACCCTTCGGCCATGTGGCCAGCACCTTGTTCATGGCGTACGAGGACGTGGCGTATCGGCGAGTCGAGGATTGGGTCATAGGCCGGGAGGATGGCGCCGCCCGGCAGGCCGAAAATGACCTCGGTGTGCTCCATCTCCAGGCTCTTGATTAGGGCTTGCGCCCCGGTCAACTGCATCGGCGCCTCACTGTCGTCTCGTTGGCTGGTGTCGAACTGGCTGGCAAAACAAAACGACCTCCCATCTGGGAGGCCGTTCGACGCACGCGTTTTGGTGAACGCGTGCGTCAGGTAAGTACTACGGAGATCAGGATCGTCGCGCTGGCAGTAGCGTGGGGTATTGCCGTGCCCGCAGACGCAACTGCCATGCCGCTCATCTTGGCACAGCACGCCTATTACTGCAACTAATTGCGGCCCGGTTACCATACGGCGGTGGCTTTGCTCTCCTCGCCCGGCGCCGAGGGTTTCGACGACCTGGACGAACAATGGCTGCGCTCCCGGCCCGGGGTGAAGTGGGCGGCTGTTGATGACGGGGTGCTCCCGAGCTGGGTCGCCGACATGGACTTCCCTGCGCCCCGCCCCGTCGTCGAGGCTCTTGTACGCCTCGCCGAGGGCGGCGACCTCGGGTACTCGGCCGGCAGCGAGGTGGCCCTTCTCGAGGAGAAATGGGCAGCCCGGATGGCTGCGAGGTACCGCTGGGATCCCGCTCCCGGGCAGCTACGGGTCTTGTCGGACACGGTCCAGGCGGTCCGCGTCCTGATCGAGCTCGCCAGCTCGCCGGGGGACGGGGTGCTGTTGCTCACTCCTTCGTACCCCAGCTTCGTGGGGGCCCTGGAGGAGATGGGCCGCCGCCTCGTCCCCGTGCAAGCCGTGCCCGGCGAGGCCAATTGGGCCTTCGACTTGGACGCTGCTGCCGCCGCAGCCCACGAGGCAAAGGTCCTCCTGCTCGTGAACCCCCACAACCCGACGGGGCGGATGCTGGACCGGGCCGAACTGTCAGCGCTCGGCGAACTGGCCGAGCGCAACGACCTGCTCGTTATCTCCGACGAGATCCACGCCGACCTTGCGCTGTCCGAGCGCGCCCACATCCCGTTCGCTTCGCTGTCGGAGGACCTCGCAGCGCGGACCGTCACCGCTGTACTCGGCCAGCAAGGCGTACAACCTCGGAGGCATGTGCTGTGCGGTAGCCCACGTCGGCGCTCCCGACATGGCGCGCCAGCTCACGCATGTGCAGCACACGATGGGCCGGGTCAGCATCGCAGCCGTCGCCACCACGCTTGCGGCGTGGTCGCCCGAAGGCGACGCCTGGCTGGAGCGCTGCGTAACCCGGCTCCGGGCGAACCGGGAGCTGCTCGGGCAATGGCTCGGCGCCTCCGCCGCAGGCGGCGGTGCCGGGGTGCAGGGCAATCTCCCCGAGGCCACCTACCTGTCCTGGCTGGACTTCCGCTCCGCGAGGCTCGGCGACGACCCGGCTGAGTGGTTGCTCTCCGAAGCGAGGGTCATGCTGAGCGCCGGGCCCAGGTTCGGGCCGGGCGGCGCCGGCTTCGCCCGCCTCAATTTCGCCACCACCCCGCGGATCCTGAGCGAGATCCTGGGCCGCATCGCCAGCGCTTTACGCGAGCGTGACTTCGGGAGGCAGAAGACCCCTCGCGACTAGTTCGCCGCGCAAGGCTTCCGGCGAGGTGAAGACCACGGCGGGGATGCCGAGAGCGCCGGCGGCCGCCGTGTTTTCCGGGCGGTCGTCGATGAACACGACCTCTTCGGCCTGGAGGCCCAACCGCTCGAGCGCCCGCTCGAAATACTCGGGGTCCGGCTTGATCACGCCTTCAAGGCCCGAAATGAAATAGCCGTCGAACCACCCGAGGAAATCGTAAATCTGGATGCGCCGCTCCCAGTTCTCGCGTTCCATGTTGCTGAGCGCGTAGCACGGCACCCCTGTGGCCTTGAGCTCGGCGAACACCTCCACGCTGCCCTGGATGACGCCGCTTATCATCTCTTCGGCGCGCTCGCCCCACGCGTCGATCATCTCTGCGTGCTCGGGGAACTTGGCCCGCAGCTCAGCACAGGCCTCGGAGATGTTCTCGCCGCGGTCCTGTTCGGAGTGCCAGGCAGGTGTACAGACGTTGGCGAGGAAGTCCTCCATACCCTCTACGTCGTCGCCAAATAGCTTGCGGTAGAGGTACCGGGGGTCCCAGTCGAGGAACACACCGCCCAGGTCCAGGAGAACTGCGCTCGGCTTTGGTTGAGTTGGGGTAACCGCCATAACCGTGCCGGCTCTATGGCTCGGTGACGGCGCCCTTTTCGGCACCGGTGACCAAGCGGGCGTACTTGGCGAGCACCCCGTGGGTGTAGCGCGGTTCGGGCAGCTTCCAGTTCTCTTTGCGCGCTGCGATATCTGACGGCGCAACGTCCAGGTCGATCCTCCGGCTGGGCACGTCGATGGTGATCTTGTCCCCGTCGGCGACAAATGCGATCGGGCCACCGTCAACGGCTTCGGGCGCGATGTGGCCAATGCAAAACCCGTGGGTGCCCCCGCTGAAACGCCCGTCGGTGATCAGAGCGCAGTCGCCGCCCCGTCCCGCACCTTTCATGGCCCCCGTGACGGCGAGCATCTCGCGCATGCCCGGCCCCCCCTTGGGGCCTTCGTAACGGATCACCACCACAGTGCCCGGTTCGATCGACCCGGCCAGGATCGCTTCGAGAGCCGCCTGCTCCCCGTCGAAGACGCGGGCAACACCCTCGAAGTGCTCGAAGTCGAGACCCGCAACCTTCACCACCCCTCCGGCGGGCGCCAGCGAACCCCAAACGATGGCGAGGCCGCCGTCAGCGTGGAGCGGGTTAGCCAAGGGATGGACCACCTTGCCGTCGGGCGGCGGTGGGTTTAGAGCGGCAAGGTTCTCGGCCAGCGTCCGCCCCGTGACAGTCAGGCAGTCACCGTGCAGGAGCCCTGCGTCCAGCAGCTCTTTCATTACGACCGGGAGACCACCGATGCGGTCGAGGTCCACCATGTGGTACAGCCCATGGGGCTTCATGTCGGCGATGTGGGGCACTTTCCTGCCGACCCGGTCGAAGTCGTCGAGCGATAGGTCGACCTGTGCTTCGTGGGCGATCGCGAGCAGGTGGAGCACGGCGTTCGTGGAGCCACCGAGCGCCATGACGACCGCGATCGCGTTTTCGAAAGCGTCCTTTGTCATGATCTGGCGCGGACGGATCCCCATTTCGAGCAGCTTGACGACGGCCTTGCCCGACTCGTAGGCATAGTCGTCACGTCGCCGGTCGACGGCCGGGGCGGCCGAGCTGCCGGGAAGGGCCATCCCGAGAGCCTCGGCAGCCGAGGCCATCGTGTTGGCGGTGAACATCCCAGCGCAGCTGCCCTCGGTCGGGCATGCCGCGGTGCTCGATCAGCGACAGCTCTGCATCCGTGAGCTTGCCGACCGCGTGAGCCCCGACTGCCTCGAAGACGCTGACGATGTCGAGCGCCTCCCCATGATCGCCCCGACCCGGCAGGATGCTCCCTCCGTAGAGGAAAACCGCAGGCAGGTTTACCCGAGCGGCCGCCATCAGCATCCCGGGCAGCGACTTGTCACAACCGGCGAACGTGGCGAGGGCATCGAAGCGTTCCGCATGCATCATCGCCTCCACCGAATCCGCGATGATCTCCCGGCTCACCAAGGAGGCCCGCATGCCCTCGGTACCCATCGAGATGCCGTCCGAGACGGCAATGGTGACGAACTCGAAGGGGAAGCCCCCGGCGTCGCGGATGCCCTGCTTAGCGCGTTTGGCGAGCCGGTCGAGAGGCAGGTTGCACGGGGTGACCTCGTTCCACGACGACGCGACGCCCACCTGGGGCTTGCCCCAGTCGGCATCTGTCATACCAACGGCGCGGAGCATGGCCCGGGCGGGCGCTCGCTCGGGACCGTCGGTAACTTCGTGGCTGCGCGGTTTGAGTTCACTGGGCATGCGACAACCCTACAGGGGCTCGGGAAATGCTCGGTCTAGCTCGCTGCGGTGCTCCGGCGCTGGCGGAGGAGGTCGGTCGCGGCCCGCAGGTCGGCGTTCCCACCCGTCGCCGCCTTGATCTTGCCGATGAAAAAGCCAGTTAGTTTGTCATCGCCCGCGCCGTAGCGCTCCCACTCGCGTGGGTTGGCGGCGATCACCTCGTCCATCACTGCATCCAGGGCACCCGAAGCCAAGGCCTGGAAGCCCAGCTTCGCTGCGATGGCGCTCGGTTCGCCGCCTTCGGCCACAAGCGCGCGCAGGACCGTGCGGGCTTGCGCCGAGGTCAGTTCTCCTTGTTGCTCCATCAGCAACAGGCGGACGAACCCGTCGGGGTCGAGGTCCCTTCGCCCGCTGTCGGCAAGCTCGCCGGCGACCTCGTTCGCAAGCCTGCGCAGGGCCAGAGCGGCATCTGCCTTTGCCGACACAGCGGCCGTCATGAAGCCGTCCAACTGGAGGCGGACGACGGTTGCAACCGCCTCGGACGAGACCGGTACGCCGGCAGCCTCGGCAACTCGCGCACGCCTCTCGGCGGGTAGCACGCCCAGTGCAGACTTCACGGACTCAACCCACTCCGGTCCCGGGTCGAGCGCAACCAGGTCCGGCTCGGGGAAATAGCGGTAGTCGAATGCCTCCTCCTTGGAACGCATGGAGTGCGTGCTGCCGTCGGCTTCGTCCCAGTGCCGGGTCTCCTGGGCCACAACTCCGCCCGAAGCCAGCAGCTCTGCTTGGCGCGCAGCCTCGTAATCGACTGCGTGAGCGAGGCTGCGCAACGAGTTCATGTTCTTTATCTCGCAACGCGTCCCGAGCTCAGTGGAGCCTTCCCGGCGCACGCTCACGTTGCAGTCGACACGGAGCGAACCTTCCTCCATTTTCCCGTCGGACGCGCCGGTCGCGATTAGCACCGCCCGAAGCTCCTCGACGTAGTCGCGCGCCTCCTCAGCGCTACGCATGTCGGGGGCGGAAACTATTTCCACAAGCGGGACCCCGGCCCGGTTGTAATCGACGAGCGAATGGGAAGCCTCATGGATCCTGCCGCCGCCGCCGACGTGGGTGGTCTTGCCCGTGTCCTCCTCCATGTGGGCGCGGATTACCCCGATCCTTTTACCGCTCGGTAGCTCCAACCAGCCGTCGATATTGATAGGGACGTCGTACTGGCTGATCTGGTAGTCCTTCGGCATGTCCGGGTAAAAATAGTTTTTCCGGTGGAACAGGGAAGGCTGCACCGTGCAGTGCAGGGCGGTGCCGATGCGGATCGCGTACTCGACAGCCTGCCGGTTGAGCACAGGCAGCGACCCCGGCAAGCCGAGGCAAACAGGGCACACGTTGGTGTTGGGCTCATCGCCAAAAGCATTGCGGCAACTGCAAAAAAGCTTCGTCTCGGTCCTGAGCTCGCAGTGGACCTCAAGGCCGATGACGATCTCCCAGCCAGTCATAACGCTCGTGCCGGCCATTACTGTCCTCCTCCGGTTGGCGCTGCGGCCTCCAGCACCTCGGCCACCTGGAACATCACCGTTTCTCCCAATGCGGGCGCGAGCACCTGCACACCTACGGGAAGGCCGTCGTCCCCCGTCCCGAACGGGACGCTGATGGCAGGGTGGCCGGCGAGGTTGGAAGGGATCGTGCAGACGTCGTTCAGGTACATCGTCAGCGGGTCGGAGGTTTTCGCACCCAGCTCGAAAGCAGTCGTCGGTGCCGTCGGCGAAAGCAGCACGTCGAAGGACCGGTAAGCCTCCTCGAAATCACGGATTATCAGCGTCCGCACCTTTTGTGCCTTGCCGTAGTAGGCGTCGTAATACCCCGCCGAAAGCGCATACGTACCAAGCATTATCCGGCGCTTCACCTCCGGCCCGAAGCCCGCAGAACGGGTCGCTATGTACATCTCGGTGATATCGGCCCCGGGCACCCTCAGGCCGTAGCGGACCCCGTCGTAGCGGGCGAGATTGGAAGAGGCCTCCGCAGGAGCGATCATGTAATAGGCAGAAAGCCCGTAGCGCACCGCAGGCACACTTATTTCCTCGACCTTTGCACCTGCCGCTGTGAGGGCATCGACGGCCTCGGCAAGGCGGGAAGCCACGTCGTGGGCGATGCCTTCTGCGCCGGCGAGCTCGGCGATCACACCGACCCGGAGGCCGTCGGCGCCGCGGCCGAGGTTCGCGGACGCAAGCGGCGGGCTGGCCGGCAGGCTCGTCGAGTCAAGCGGGTCGTGGCCCGAGATCGTGTCCAGCAGCAGCGCCGCGTCGGCCACGTTGGCGGCAAACGGGCCGATCTGGTCGAGCGAGCTGGCGAACGCCACCAGGCCGTAGCGCGAGACCACTCCATAGGTCGGTTTGGCCCCTACGACCCCGCAAAGGGCGGCCGGCTGGCGGATGGAGCCGCCGGTGTCGCTCCCGAGGGCAAGCGGGGCGAACCCCGCCGCGACCGCGGCAGCGCTGCCCCCGGACGAGCCACCCGGGACCCGGTCCAGGCAACGAGGGTTGCGGGTGGGGCCGAAAGCCGAGTGTTCTGTTGAGGAGCCCATTGCGAACTCGTCCATGTTCGTCTTGCCGATGAAAACCGCCCCGGCCGCGGCAAGCTTTCCGACAACCGTGGCGTCGTACGGTGGCAGCCAGCCGGCAAGGATTTTCGACGAGCAAGTGGTGGGCACGCCGCGTGTGCAAAGCAGGTCCTTCAACGCGACCGGCACGCCGGCAAGGGGGCCGGGGTCATCGCCGGCGGCGACCATGCGGTCTATTTCGGCTGCACGCGAGCGGGCCTGGTCCTCCATGACAAGGTTGAAGGCGTGGACATCGGCCTCACGTTCTGCGATCCGGCGGAGATGCTCCTCCACCACCGCGCTCGCCGTGCGCCTGCCCTGGCGGACATCAGCAGCCGTCTCGGATGCAGAGGCGGGCCTAGCCGGCCGAACGCCGCTCACGGCGCCTCTCCCAGGATCCGCGGGATCCGGAAGCGGTCGTCTTCCACGTCAGGGGCCTGTGAGAGGACCTCGTCCCTGTCCAGGCACGGCCGCGGGACATCCTCCCGGAAGACGTTGGCCAGCGGGAAAGGATGGGCCGTCGGGGGCACTCCTTCGATGTCGAGCGCGGCCATGTCGGCCGCATGCTCAAGGACGGCTGCGAGCTGGGTCGTGTAGCGGCCCAGTTCCTCCTCTGACAGCGCCAGCCGTGCCAGGCGCGCCACGTGGGCGACGTCGCTGTTGGAAATGGGCTGGGTCACTCGGTCATCGTAATATGACCACGTGCCGAAATACCCCTTCTTAAGCGACGAGTGGGTCGCCGAAGCCCGCCGGATCTATTCCGAGGCCGAAGCAAGTAGCGGCGGCGGCGTTATCGGCGGGAGGGCTATGGCTCCCGTCCGGGTCAACCTCATCGTCGCTGAGGCTCCTTTTTCCGCTGCCGCGCTCGATGCCCACGTCGACACGTCGTCGGGCCGCCTCAATATAGACACCGGCCATCTCGCGAACCCGGACGTCACAGTGTCGATGGCGTACAGCACCGCTCGTTCTCTGTTCGTCCAGGGCGACATACAAGCAGTGATGCAAGCGTTCTTGGGCGGGAGGATCAAAGTGGACGGCGACCTGAGCAAGCTGTTGGACCCACACAGCGGCATCTGGCCGAGCCCTCCGTCTCCGGGCCCGCTCGGTCGTGGGCGGCTCCCCCGAGGGCGGCCAGCAGGACCTTGGGTTCCCTAAGCCCGAGGCCGAGCAGATAGCGCGACGTCTCCAGGAAATCACCGACTAGTGACCGGCGGAGAACTAGCTACGCAAGAGAAGGCGGCGACGGATGCCGAGTGTCTCGGTAACTGCTCGGCGGACCAGCCAATCTCCACCACCCGAGCATTCGCCGCCGCCATCTCTGCGTTGGCGTTGTTCTGCGCCGGGGACTAAGTGACCACCGCGGAACAGGGCCTCCTCGTATCGACGCGAGTCGACAAGTGGCTCTGGGCGGTGCGCCTTTACAAGACCCGTTCGGCGGCAACCGACGCATGCCGCGCCGGCCACGTGCGGGTCAACAACGTAGCGGCGAAACCATCCACGGTGGTCCGGCCGGGCGATACCGTCGAGGCGCGCTCCGCCGAGCGGGAGCACGTTGTCGAGGTGACGTCCCTGATCGAAAAACGGGTCGGGGCGCCCTTGGCATCGTCGTGCTACGTAGACCACAGCCCGCCGCCTCCCAGCAAAGAGGAGGCCGGTCAGCTCAATTTTGTGCGCGACAGAGGAACGGGCCGGCCCACCAAGAGGGACCGTCGGCAGCTGGACCAGGCCCGCAAACGCTAAGCCGCAGGTAACGGCGCTGGCGCTGCCGGGGCCGGGGTGAGCGCGGTGACGGTTCAGCCGGTGACGAGTACGACCGACTTGCCGTAAAGAACCGCGGTACCCACTGCTGGCTGCGTCCCGGTCACGGGCTCGAGCGGGCTGCCCTCGGTTACGTTGACGTACAGGCCGATGCGCTCCAGCAGGTTGGCCGCCTGACCCGGCGACAACCCTACGACGGTCGCCGGAATGGTGACCAGGTGAGGTCCAAGCGACGCCGTAATAGTGACCGTCGTGCCGACGACCTCACGAGCGCCGGGGAGCGGGTCGGTCGCAAGGACGTCGCCAGCCGGCACGGTGTTGCTGTAGCTGGTCAGCTCGCTGGAGTGGAAGCCGAGCCGTTTCAGGTCGGCAACCATCTGGTCATACGTCGTGGAGCTCCCGAATGCCGGCACCAGCGCCGTGGGCTTGCCGGTGCTGACCACCAACTTGACCTCGGTGCCGGGAGGGACGCGCCTGCCGTGGGGCGTCCAAGAGATCACAACCCCAGCGGGCACGGTCATGCTCGTGCTGTCGTGAACGGTCCCGCGGCGTAAGCCGCTCGAGCGCAGCGCGGTCGTCGCCTGCGCAAGGTCCAAGGTGGCCAGGTCCGGTACCCGGACGGGTTCCGGGCCGAGGGAAACCGTGACCGCCACGATGCTGTTGGCTAGCAACTTCGCATTGGCGGCGGGGTCCTGGGAGATGACTGAGCCCTTGGCCGCCTTGTCCCATTGACTGGCGGCAACGCTGAGACCGAGGTGCTCGGCAACCAGGACTGTTCTCGCCCCCGCGACCGTGTCGCCCACCAACCACGGCACGGAGTACGTCGGGGCCGGCGACGATGCGTACAGGCCCGCCGCCACGGCTCCCGCTGCGACGACGAGCACCACGGGCACTGCGACCCGTAACCAGCGGCGCCGGCGACGAGGGCGGCTGGGGGCTTCTGTGACGGCAAGTTCAGCCGGGCCAGGTACGTCCGAGCCAACTTCGGAGCGAGGTGGCCCGGAGTGAGGTAGTTCGACAGCTTGGACGTTGCGGCTTGCCGGCATCACGACTACCGGGTCGTCGGGGACGATGCTCAGATCTGGCGGCGAGGCCCGCCGGCCCCGTCCGGCCAGCTCGGTATGCTCACTCTCGTTTTCCTGGTCGCCCAGGCTGGCTAGCCCGGGTACAGGCAGCCGCGCCGGTGCGCGTAGCTGTCGGGCCACCGCGGAGATCTGCTGGGCAAGGGCCTCGGCGCTCAAGCGGTCTTCCGGATCGACCACGCCTGCCTGCTCCAGGACCGGAGCGAGCAGGCCGAGCTCTGCTGGCACGGGTATGGACCGGCCGGCCCTTGCTATCAAGCCCCCGAGGGTCGTGTCGAGCGCAAAAGGCACGGAACCCGTCGCCGCTTCGACGAGCACCAGCGTGAGGGCGTACACGTCGGCGCGGCCATCGAGGGGCAGGCCCCGCAGCTGTTCGGGTGCCGCATATCGGGCAGTGCCGACCATCGCCCCCACAGGCTCGGTCCAACTCGCCTCCGCCAGGGCCCTGGCGATGCCAAAATCGGCGACGCTCGCGTGGCCCTCCTCGTCGAAGAGCAAGTTGGCGGGCTTGATATCGCGGTGGACCAAGCCACGGGAATGCGCATATGCGAGCGCTGAGGCCACGTCGAGCCCAACCGCCGCCACCTGGGAAATGCTCAGCCTGTAACCGCTGTCCAGCAGGGACCGCAGGCTCCCGCCTTCCAGCAGTTCCATCGCCAGGTAGGCCTGCTCACCATCCTCGCCCCAGTCGTATACCCGGACGATGCCTGGGTGCCGCAGGACCGCAACGGTCTGGGCTTCGGCCTGGAAACGCCGCAAGAAGGACTTGTCTTCGGTCAACGCGGGGTGAAGGACCTTGACCGCCACAGCGCGCCGGAGCCGGACGTCCTCTGCCACGTAGACGTGGGCCGAGGCGCCACTCCCGATTGGACGGAGCAGCCTGTAGCGGCCGCCGACGACCGTGCCTACTAGCTCAGAACTCCTCAGGGGCACCTAATCAGGCTAACTAGCAGGGAGAGAACAACGGTGGACCGTCGCCGGGGTACCCCGTCCGAGTGTTCAGGGCAGCTCGCCCGTCTCGAGGAGCCGGTCGAAGCCGTCCTCGTCGAGGAGCGGGATACCGAGCTCTGTTGCCTTGGCCAGCTTGGCCCCGCCTGGGTCTGCACCCAGGACCACGGCCGTCGTCTTTTGGGAAACGCTGCCGGGAGCCTTGCCCCCACGTGCCTTTATCGCCGCCTCGGATTCTTCCCTGGACCAACGTTGCAAGGTACCCGTCACGACAATTGACTTGCCGATGAGTGTCTGGGCAAGTGCCGGCGCGCTCGGTCCTTCAAAGTTGAGGCCGGCTTCCCGAAGTCGGTCTATGACCTGGCGGTTGCGCGGCAGTGAGAAAAAGCGCGTGATGCTCGCCGCGATGACAGGGCCAATGCCCTCGATGCCGGCGATCTCGTCCTCTGGCGCCGTCATTATCCTGTCGAGGTGGCCCATCGCCCGGGCCAAAAGCTGGCTCGTGTTCGCACCAAGGTGCCTGACCGATAGCCCGACGAGCAGGTTGGCCAGGGGCCGGGACTTGGACTCGATTATTGCAGCGCCCAGGTTCGCTACCGAGAGCGTGCCGAAACCCTCGAAGCCCTGGACGCGCTCGAAGTCAAGCGAGTAGATGTCGGCGACATCGGCGAGCAATCCCTCCTTGCAAAACAGGTACACGGTCCGCTCGCCGAGGCCTTCTATGTCCATCGCTCCCCTTGAAGCGAAATGCGATATCCGCTGGACCTGTTGGCCGGGGCATTCGACATTTATGCAATAGGTGTCAGCCTCCCCTTCCAGGCGTTGCAGCGGGGAACCGCATATCGGGCAACTGGTAGGGAACGACCATGCCGGCAGGTCCTTGGGCCGCAGCGGCAGGACGGGCCCGCGCACCTCTGGGATCACGTCGCCGGCGCGACGCACCACCACGGTGTCGCCCGGTCGCACGTCCTTGGCCCGGACCTGGTCCTCGTTGTGAAGGGTTGCAAGGCTGACCCGCGCGCCGCCGACCACGACCGGCTCCAATACTGCGAACGGCGTCGCTTTACCGGTGCGGCCGATCGAAACCATTATCTCTTTCAAAACGGTCGTCTTTTCTTCCGGAGGGAACTTGTAGGCGATCGCCCAGCGTGGCGCCTTTGACGTAGCCCCCAGCTCGCGCCGCTGCGCGAGGCTGTCCACCTTCACAACCACACCGTCGATCTCGTAGTCGATGCTGTGCCGCCCCTCGAGCCACTTCTTGCAGTAGTTGTCAACCTCTTCCAGGCTCCCCAGCGTCTCGATGCGAGGGCTCACCGGGAACCCCTCTTCCCTCAGCCAGTCAAGAGTCTCGTGGTGGTAACGGAACACCGGCCCTCCCGTGACCTCACCGAGCTGGTAAGCGGAGAACGACAGCTCCCTTGTCGCCGTCACGGCGGGGTCCTTCTGGCGCAGAGAACCTGCAGCAGCATTGCGGGGGTTGATGAAAGTGCGCCCGCCAGCGTCGGCCTGGCGCCGGTTCAGTGCCTCAAAAGCCTTGACAGTCATGTAGATCTCGCCGCGCACCTCAAGGACTTCTGGCGCCCCCGGGCCCAACGACTTCGGGACCGCGGATATGGTCGCCACGTTTGCCGTCACGTCCTCGCCGACCTCGCCGTCGCCTCTCGTCGCTGCTCTGGTGAGCTTGCCGGCCTCGTAGAGAAGTGACATAGCCAGGCCATCGATCTTGAGCTCGCAGTTGAAAACGACCTCGCCAGAAATGTAACGCTCCATCCGCTTGCCCCAGGCGAGCAGCTCCTCGTAGCTGGTCGTCTTATCGAGCGACATCATCGGCGTCCGGTGCCTGACCTCGGCAAAGAGCCCGACCGGCGCCCCACCGACCTGCTGGGTCGGCGAGGCCGCCGTTACAAGCTCAGGGTGCGCTTCCTCGATGCTGGCCAGCTCCCGGACCAGTTCGTCGTACTCTGCATCGGTTATCTCGGGGTCGTCGAGCTCGAAATAACGCCGGTTGTGGTGCGCTATGAGCTCGCGCAGCTCTTCTGCCCTCTTGGCTGGGTCGTCGGCCATCGTCAATAAGGGTACCCAGGCCCAGTGACAAGCTTCAGTGCCCGCCGGCGGTCACTAGGCGGCGGTCCCGCCGCCCAGCACGACCTCGCCGCCCAGCGCGGCCTCGCCTTCGCCGTCTCGCCCGTCGGCCATCATCGCCGGAGCCAGGGGCGTAGAGGACCACGGCTTGTCCGGGGGCGACGCGGCGCGCCGGCTCCTCCAGGGCCACCGTCCCAGTGCCGGGATGGGGCCCACCCAGCCACTGCCCTCTGAGCGGTCGTCCGTGGGCGCTCAACTGGACCTCCACCGCGGCGCCGGGAACGAGAGGTGAGCAGGACCACGACATCTCGTCGATCAGCAGTGTCCCGACGAGGAGGTCCTCGAGCGTGCCCACCGTCGCAGTCCGGTTCGGGAGGTCGACGCCAACGACGTAGCGACGCTCGGGGAGCGAGACGGCGTGCAGGCCGAGGCCCCTACGCTGGCCAACGGTCACCAGTTCAAGGGCGTCGACAGCCCCGAGGTCGTCACCGTCGGTACTCACGAGCCGGCCGTCCCTGAGCGGGATGCGCTCACCGACGAAGCTCGCCCTTCCCCCGTTCTTCGAGATGAAGCAGACATCCTGGCTGTCAGGTTTGCCCGCGGTGCGCAGGTCGAGGTCAGAGGCGACCCGGCGCACCTGTTCCTTGGTGAGCTCCCCGATAGGCAGTAGCACCCGAGCAAGCTCTGCCTGGCCGAGCATGTAGAGCACGTAGGACTGGTCCTTGGCGACGTCGCGACCACGGCGCAACTGCCAGGTCGTCGCCGACTTCGTCACGCGGGCGTGGTGGCCGGTGGCGATGGCGTCGAAGCCGAGCAACGGCGCCCGCTGCAAGAAACGGCCGAACTTGAGGTGGGTATTGCAGGCGATACACGGGTTCGGCGTCCTCGCCTGCGCATGAGCCTCGACGTAGGGCGCGACGACGTCACGCTCGAAGTCGGAAGTGAAGTTGAAGACGTGGTGGGCGATCCCGAGCTGCTGGCAAACCCGGCGAGCGTCCTCGACATCGGCCACCGAGCAGCACCCCGAGTCCGAAGGGCCGCCCCAGAGCTTCATCGTCGCCCCAACGACTTCGTGGCCCTCGCGCAGCATCAGGGCAGCCGCAACCGAGGAGTCCACCCCACCCGACATCGCTACCAGGACTCGCAACGTCAGCCTGCCACTGCCATGGCTGGCATGACTGAGCCACCCAGACGAGCGACGGCGGCCGGGACGGCTCGAAGAGCAAGCTCGACGTCGGCCTCGGAGGTGGAATGCCCGAGGGTCAGCCGTAGGGCTCCGAGCGCCACGTCGGCCCGGTAACCCATCGCCACCAGGACATGGCTCGGCTCCATTGCGCCGCTGGCACATGCCGAGCCGGCGGAGGCAGCCACCCCGTACCCATCGAGCAGGACGAGCAGCGCTTCGCTCTCGACGCCATCGATCACGAGGTGGCAGTGGCCCGGCAGTTTTTCCTGCCCTGGCGCGGTCTCATGGGCGGCTGGAATGCTGGCCAACAGGCCCGCCCTGAGCCTGTCCCGCAACCGTCGGGCTCGGTCGCAAGCCTCCACCCTCTGTTGGCTGGCGGCCTCCAGGGCGGCGGCCATGCCGACTATGCCGGCGACGTTATGAGTACCGGCGCGGCGCTCCCGTTCTTGCGGGCCGCCGTAGATGAGCGGCTCGAGCGCAACGGGCCGGCGAAAGGCCAGAGCGCCGACCCCCTGCGGCCCGCCGAACTTGTGGGCGCTAATGCTGACGATGTCTGCTCCCTCGGCCAACTGGGCCACGTCCAGCCAAGGGGGAGCCTGCACGGCGTCGGTGTGCAGCACGGCGCCTGGCGCTCGCCGGCGCACCAGACGCGCCACCTCGGAAAGGGGTTGCACGCGTGCCCACCTCGTTGTTGACCAGCTGGACCGACACGATGCTGACGGTCCTGTCGAGCGCCGCGCCAAGGGCTTTCAAGTCGACAACGCCGTCATTTCCCACCTCGACCACTCGAAGGGGGGAACCGAAGAGGCGCTCCGCCCTTTGGGCCGCGTGCAATACCGCGTGGTGCTCGATCGCGCTTACCACGATCGGCCCGGCCGCCACCGCTGCCCGTCCCAGTACGGCCAGGTTGGCCGCCTCAGTACCACCACTGGTGAAAACCAGGTCGCCAGGGGCCGTCCCAAGGACGGCGGCAACCTTGTCACGCGCCTCGTCGATTGCTTGGCGAGCGGCTCTGGCGACCGCGTGGGAGCCGGACGGGTTACCGAAGCTCCCCGAGAGCCATGGCTCCATCGCTGTGCGCGCCTCGGGGCAAAGCGGCGTCGTAGAGGCGTGGTCCAGGTAAGCGAGCACGTCGAACAGGCTACTAAGCGACCGCCGCAGAACTATCTCACGCGGTTGTCGTGGTCCCGCCGGCAGCCGTAGTCGAGGTCGTACTGGAGGTACTCGTGGTCGTGGGGGGGACCGTCGAGGTCGTCGGCGCGGTCGACGTGGTCGTTGAAGGAGGCAGCGTCGTTGTAGTGGTGGGCCGCGTCGTCGTTGTGGCGGGCCGTGTCGTCGTCGTGGTGGGCCGTGTCGTCGTCGTGGTGGGTCGTGTCGTCGTCGTGGTGGGCCGCGTCGTCGTTGTGGCAGGTCGTCGTGGTCGTCGCGGCGGGCCGTGTCGTGGTCGGGGCGGGCCGTGTCGTGGTGGTCCGCGGCGGCCTCGTCGTGGTCGGAGCTGGTTTTGTCGTCGTGGTCCGCGGTGGCTTGGTCGTGGTGGGAGCAGGCTTTGTGGTCGTGGTCCGCGGTGGCTTGGTCGTGGTGTGAGCCGGCCGCGCCGTCGTCGGAGCGACCCTGGTCGTCGTGGTGACTGGCCTCGTCTTAACGAGAGCTGGCTTCGCCGGGGTGGTCACGACCGACTTGGTCGTCGTAGGGGCTGGCTGGACCGTGGTAGGAGCGACCAGCGTCGTGCTCGGGGCAGGCAGCGTGGCCGCGGTTGTCGTCGTGGTCGGGGGCGGAGCAGTCGTCGTGGTGGTGGGCGTCGCTGTTGTGGTGGTACTGGGAGGTGGCAAGGTCGGCACCGGGCCGCCGGTGGGAGCACCGGGTGGTGGCGGCAGGCTCGTAACCGGGATCGTGGTGACCGACGTCCTCAGCTGGGTCACTTTGGCAGGCGTCCAGGTCACGCCGGCCCCGAAGGACCAGTCCATCACGCCGTGGTCACCCTGAAGAGGAGGCCTAACGCCGTCGGTCACCTCGACGATGTCCCCGACCCGGCTGAAGTGGAAGAAGACTTCGGCGTCGGCCGGGCTCAAGTTGACGCAGCCGTGGGAGACGTTCTCGAAGCCCTGTTCGGCGACGCTCCAGGGCGCGGCGTGAACGTATTCGCCGCTGTCGGATATGTGGACGTCCCAATAGACGAACTCGTTGTAGCCCGCCGGGGACTTGACGGGGATGCCGACCGTCGAAGAGATCATGTGCACCACCGACTCCCTGTCGAGGACGATGTGAGTCCCGTCCTGGGTCGGCCAGCGGGGCTGGCCGGCGCTGATCGGCCAGTCGTAGAGCAGCTGCCCGTTGTCGGTCACAGTCATTTCGTGCGTAGTCAGGTTGACGACGGATATGTGGCTATTTCCGATGACGAACGCCGTCGATACAACTCCCGCCCCCCAGGCCCCTCCGCCGGCGTCCCAACCGTTGAGGTTGCCGTTGACCTCCACCTGGTCGCCTACGGGCCAGTACGAGGTGGGCCGGAAGTGAAGCTCGACGGAGCTGAACCAGTGCCAGCCGCCTGGCACGGGCTTGCTCATGGCGATTGAGAGGTGGGACTCGACGGCCTCCTGAGCGGCCAGGGTGTCGACCGGTTGGGAGAACATGAAGACGATCGGTTGGCCCACTCCGACGGCGATCCCCGGAGAGGGGAAAACGCTGGCAGTAACGATGCTGGCCGGGGGCGCCGTCGTGAAAGTCGCCAAACCCTTGGCGCTGAAGGTGGCAACGCCCGTTGAGGTGGCGGCACTAGTCGCAGGGCCAGCCTCCGTGCCCACCACTACGTAGTGGACCATGTAGGTCGAGCCAGGAAAAAGCCTGCCGGTCGAGTGCCACTCGTCACCGGCCGCGCCCAAGGCTCCCTTCAGCTTGCCGCCCCCCGGCAAGACCGACACCCGCACGCTCTCGAGCCGGGCACCGCTCGCGCGAAGGGTGACCACCGTGCTCAAGGGTTGCTTGGTCGAACCGTTCGCAGGAGACATGGACACCTTGGACAGGAGCTCGTCAATGGCCTCGGCATGGGTCGTGGTCGTCGTCACGCTCGCGGCCGTCTTAGCCGGCTTCGCTCCCTTCGCCACCTTGGCGCTCTTGCCATTGCCGGAGGAGGAGGCCTGCCCGGCCGGGTGCTTGGCCGAAAGGCCGCCGACAACCGCGACCACGAGGAGCGCCGTTACCACGAGCGCGCCACCACCAAAGATCAGCGTGCTGCTGCGCCCGAACCCGCCCTGGCGCGTGGGACGTCCCCGCCGGGCCTCACTGCTCACAGCTAGAGGCTAGAGGCATCCGGTGACATCTTGGCCTCGCGCCGGAGGATTTCGTTAGGAAGGGCTACCCGTCGGCCCGCTCACGGCGCCGGTACTAGCCAAAGGACAGCGAGGGGAGGTAGGACCATCTCGGCCGAATGGGCCTGGCCGTGCCAACCGATGTCCTGCGCCCAAACTTCGCCCATGTTGCCCAGCCCGCTGCCGCCCCACTCCTTGGCGTCGGTGTTGAGCAGCTCCAGCCAGCGACCACCCCGCGGCAGGCCGACGCGGTAGCCGAACTGAGGGACAGGCGAAAAGTTCGCAATGCAGGCGACCACATCGCCCGCGGGCACGGTGGGCCACGTGGCCGCCCCATCGAACGGGTCATCCGAGCCGCGGAGGCGGTAGAAGGAAAAGATGTTGCGGTCGGAGTCGCTGGCATCTATCCACCGGAAACCTTCCGGCGTAAAATCGCGCTCCCAGAGAGCAGGCTCTGCGCGGTAGAGCCTGTTGGCTTCAGCAACCATACGGCGCAGCTTGGCGTGGTCCTCCCATTGGTCGAGCACCCACCAGTCGAGCGGTCTCTCGTTGTCCCACTCACGCTCTTCAGCCAGCTCGGAGCCCATAAAAAGCATCTTTTTGCCGGGGTGGGCCCACATCCAGGCATACAGCGCGCGCAAGTTCGCAAGCTGCTGCCATCGGTCGCCCGGCATCTTGGCGAGCAGCGAGCGCTTGCCGTGCACCACCTCGTCGTGGGAGAGCGGGAGTATGAAGTTCTCGTGCCAGGCGTAAAGAAGCCCGAAGGTCAAATCGTTCTGGTGGTAGCGGCGATAAAGCGGGTCGGTCTGGAAGTAACTGAGAGTGTCGTGCATCCAGCCCATGTTCCACTTGTAACCAAATCCGAGCCCGCCGAGGTACGTCGGCCGGGACACGCCGGGCCACGCGGTGGACTCCTCGGCGATCGTGGTCGTCCCGGGGTACAAAGAGAACATGAGCTCATTGAGCTCCTTCAGGAGAGCCACGGCTTCGAGGTTTTCGTTCCCTCCGAACGCGTTCGGCACCCATTCGCCGGCCTTCCTCGAATAATCGAGGTAGAGCATAGACGCCACGGCATCGACCCTGAGCGCGTCGACATGGTACTGGTCGGCCCAAAAAAGGGCGTTCGCAAGCAAAAAATTTCGTACCTCGTGCCGGCCGAGGTTGAACACCAACGTGCCCCAGTCGGGTTGGGCACCCATCGGGCCTGCGTGCTCGTACAGGTTCGTGCCATCAAAGCGCGCCAGTGCGAAATCATCACGAGGGAAATGGGCCGGCACCCAGTCCACGATGACCCCGATGCCGCGAGCGTGCAATGCGTCTACAAGCGCTCTGAAGTCGTCGGGGCTGCCAAAACGGGAGGTTGGGGCGTAATAAGCGCTCACCTGGTACCCCCATGAACCGCCGAAGGGATGCTCCGCCACGGGCATGAACTCGACGTGGGTAAAGCCCATCTCGGTGAGGTACTCGGGGAGCTGCACTGCAAGCTCCAGGTAGGTTAGGGGCCTCCATCCTCCGCCCTCGTCGGTCCAACGCCACGAACCAAGGTGGACTTCGTAGATGGACATCGGCTTGGACAGCGGGTCACCTTCGGTCCTCTGCGCCATCCACGGCCCGTCCCCCCAGGAATGTTCCGGCGGGTTGGCGACGATAGAGGCCGTGCCGGGCGGGACCTCGGTCGCAAATGCGAACGGGTCCGCCTTGAGCACGAGGCGTTCGTCGGCGGTCACTAGTTCGTACTTGTAATGAGCGCCCGCACCGGTCCCGGGCACGAAGAGCTCCCAGACCCCCGAATTGCCAAGCGACCTCATCGGGTTCACCCGACCATCCCAAGAGTTCCAATCCCCCACGACCCGGACAGCCTTGGCGTTAGGCGCCCAAACTGCGAACGCAGTCCCGCTCGTACCCTCATGCGTGCGTGGGTGAGCACCCAGCACCTCCCATAGGCGGCGGTGCCGGCCCTCGTTGAACAAGTGCAGGTCCAGGTCCCCTAGGGTCGGCCAGTACCGGTAGGGGTCGTCGAATACGAACGCCGGCGAACCGGGAGCGCCGTACAGTGCCTCGAGCTTGTAGCTCGCGGCAGCCGGGTCGAGCGGCCCCTCCCATAACCCCGCCGGGTGGACCTGGCGCATGGGAGCACGCTCCAGGGTGATGCGGTCCGGGGTGGGGCCCGTGACGACGACGTACATTTCGCTTGCGCCAGGCCGAAGCGCCCTGACGATGCCCCCGTGGCGACCGAGCACGGAGTGCGGGTCATGGTGGCGGCCTTGCACTAAAGCGTCGACCTGCTGGGCATCAAGACTGCCGCCGCTACGGTCCTCGGGCCCGGTTTGCACGACGACCTCCGGCTCTGCCGGCTTACGCCGTCTCTTGGGGCCGGTGCCTTTTGCCTCAGTGGTAGTCATATCGTTGCCCTTACCCTTCTTCGGTCCCGCCCCAGCACCTTTGTCAGGTGCCACGTTGGCCTGCGAGCAGTTCTTCCACCGGCTCCGACAGCAAGCGTTGCAGCGCGCTGAGCGGTATCGGCACCCAGTCAGGCCGGTAAGCCGCCTCGTATGCCAGTTCGTACAAAGCCTTGTCGACCTCGAAGGCCAACCGGACAGCGTCGCTGTCGTCGGGCGCCAGCGGCAAGAGGTCCTCGATCCCTTCGCGTTCGTAATAGCCCTGGACGAACGCTGCGCGGTTGCGGTCCTCCCATGCCCTGGCAAGCGGGCCGAGAGGGGCCGGGTAGCTGACCGTTGTTTCACCGAGGGTGAACCGCGTCGCGTACTGCAGGGAGCGCAGCATCCCGGCCACGTCTTTCAGCACCGAGGTCGGCTGCTGGCGCTCGTCGAGGGACCTGCTCGGTTCCCCCTCGAAGTCCAAGACGAACCAGCCGCTATCTGTGCGCATCACCTGTCCCAGGTGGTAGTCGCCGTGGACGCGCACCGCCGGGCCGGGGTCGCGCACAGCTCGCAGCCGTGCGAGCATCGGTCCTGCTGGCCCGGCGAGTTCCGGCCCGAGCTGGCTGACGCGGCTTTCCAGCGAGGAGACGAAGGCCGGCCACCCGGGCGCCAGGTCTCCAGGAGTGGCGCCGAAAGCCTGTGCCATGGCCAGGTGCATGTCGGCGCTCATCTGGCCAAGGCGGTTCGCTTCCGCAGCGAAATCGCCCCCCGACAACGCCGGGTTGGGTTCTGTCCCGGGGTCGGCAGAACCGTAGAAATCTCGCAGGGAAGTAAGGGCCAATGCCCACCCATCGGACCCTCCGGCGAGGTACTGCTGGCCGAACGCGAGGTCGCGCCCGTTGCGCTGCCAGCGCACCAGCGGGAGCGCTATGTGGGAGAACCCGGTACTGGCCAAGGCTGAGGTGACCTCGACGTCGGGGTTTGGGCCGACGGTCAAACGGCGGAAGAACTTGAGGATCAGCCGGTCGTCGTAGACAAGGGAGGTGTTGGACTGTTCGGCGGACAGGGGCCGCGACCTCTCTGCGGTCTGGAGGCCGCCACTGGCTGCCCGCAACAATGCAAGAGCCATTTCGGTGTCGATCGTGGCGTCGTAATAACCGCTGTCTCCGACGTTGCCGATGAGGGCGTCTTCGTGGCCCTTCAGGTGCTCGGCAACCTCGCCGACGGGCCGTTCGGCAATAACGACCTGGTAATCGGACCCCTGTGCCTCGAACGACCGCCCAAAGGAGCCTCCGCGAAGGGCTCCCGAGCTCGGCCAAACAGCCTGACTCGATCGTCCGGACGGGGCCGGGCGGGCCGTCCCCACCGCCGTACCAACGCTGCCGAGCCAGGTAGGGGCCTAGCAGGTCGACCAAAAGCGGAGGAAGCTCTTCTGGCACAAGCGTTTCTTGCTCCATGGTCAACCTCCAGTCGGGCTGAGGGGCCGGTCGGCCAACCCGAACCAGTAAAAGCCGTACGGAGGGAGCGTGACGAAATAGGGAAGTTCCGTGATAGGCGGGAACGGGACACGGCCGAGCAGCTCCACCGGGGTCATACCCTGCCACCGCTGAAGAGGTAACTGCGCCGGCTGGGCGAAGCGCGAGAGGTTGGTCACACAAAGCACCACGTCGCGGCTCGTGCCGGGTGGCTCCGCGGCCTCGCCACTGGCATCGTCGTGGCCCGGCGGGAAGCTGCCCTTCAATGGGCGTCCTGACGTAGGCAAGCACCGAAGGGTTGTCTGTTGAGACGACCTCCATGCTGCCGGTGCCGAAAACCATATGCTGGCGGCGCACCTCCAGCATCCTGCGCATCCAGTGCAACATCGAGCTCGGGTTGCGCATCTGCGCCTCGACGTTGACGGTCTGGTACCCGTAGACAGGGTCCATGAGAGGCGGCAGGTACAGCTGGGCGAAATCAGCCCGGGAGAAACCTGCATTGCGGTCGGGCGCCCACTGCATCGGGGTTCGTACGCCGTCGCGGTCACCGAGGTAGATGTTGTCGCCCATACCGATCTCATCGCCGTAGTACAGCACTGGTGACCCCGGCAGGCTGAAAAGCATGGAGTGGAGCAGTTCGGCAACGCGGCGGTCGTTGTCGACCAGGGGGGCCAGCCTGCGACCGATGCCGATATTGCGCTTCATCCGCGGGTCTTTTGCGTACTCGGAGTACATGTAGTCACGTTCTTCGTCCGTGACCATTTCGAGGGTCAGCTCGTCGTGGTTACGTAGGAATATGCCCCAGCTTGCACCCTCTGGCACCTCGGGCGTCCGGGCGAGGATCTCGGTGATGGGATAACGCTGTTCCCGGCGGACTGCCATGAACATCCGCGGCATCAGAGGGAAATGGAAGCACATGTGGCATTCATCGCTGTTGCCGAAGTACTCCACGACGTCCTCGGGCCACTGGTTGGCCTCCGCCAGCAGTACCTTACCGGGATAAAGAGAATCCATTTCTTTACGTAGTCTTTTCAGGTACTGGTGCGTCTCCGGGAGGTTTTCACAGTCCGTCCCTTCGCTCTCGAAGAGATAAGGCACCGCGTCCAACCGGAAACCGTCCAGGCCGACGTCGAGCCAATAACGGAGCACGTCGATCATCGTGTCGGCCACTTCGGGGTTCTCGAAATTGAGGTCGGGCTGGTGCGAGAAAAAGCGGTGCCAGTAGTACTGGCCCCGTTGCGGGTCCCATGCCCAGTTGGATTTTTCGGTGTCGACGAAAATAATCCGGGCATCGCTGTAGCGATGGTCGTCGTCGCTCCACACGTACCAGTCGGCCTTGGGGTTGGTGCGGTCCTGGCGGGACTCCTGGAACCAGATGTGCTGGTCGCTGGTGTGGTTGATGACCAGGTCGGCGATCACCCGGATGCCGCGCCCGTGAGCCTCGTCGACGAGTTGGGCGACATCGGCGACCTGGCCGTACTCCGGCAGCACCGTCCAGTAGTCGGAGATGTCGTAGCCGCCGTCGCGCAGTGGCGACTGGTAGAAGGGGAGCAGCCAGATGCAGTCCACCCCCAACCAGCTGAGGTAATCGAGCTTGCTCACGATCCCCGGTATGTCCCCACTGCCGTCGTTGTTGCTGTCGAAAAAGCCTCTTACCAGCACCTCGTAAAAAACCGCTCGCTGGTACCAGCGAACGTCCTTGCTCGCTGTCCCCGAAACCGGTCTCTGCGGCGGGTGCGTCCCCTCTATTGCCACTTCAGAGCCGCCCTCGCACGTCGAGCACGTGAGCCACTCGCCGCCAAGGTTCGAACTTGACGTAGGGATGAGGCCCCCACGTGTACGTTTCCGCCGAAAGCTCGTCGTAAACCTCGAACGCCCCGCCCGGAGGCAGTCCCAAAGCTACGGCATCGAGGTCCAAGGTCGCCTCCTGCGTGGCGTAAGGATCCAGGGTGACGATGACCAGCACGACGTCTCCGCCATCGTCGGAGGCCTTCGAATAGGCGATCACGTTGGGGTTGTCCGAGCCATGGAAATAGACGTTGCGCATGCGTGCGAACGCAGGGTGCCTGACGACGCACGGAGTTCATCGTGGTGAACAACGGTGCCAGAGATCCGGGCCTGGAGAAGTCGCGCTCTTTTATCTCGTACTTCTCTGACCCCAGGTACTCCTCGTTGTCCGGCGAAGCGGGCGCGTTCTCGCACAGCTCGTAACCGCCATAGACGCCGTAGGAGGGTGCCAGCGTGGACGCCAGGATGTAACGCAGGGCGAATGCCGACGGCGGGCCACCGCGGAGCGGCCCCGACAGGATGTCCGGTGTGTTCGGCCAGAAATTGGGGCGCATGTAGTCGGCGAGGGGGCCGTGCGCGAGCTCCTCCACATATGTACGCAGGCCTTCCGGCCCGTACTGGCCGACCCGCCAGGTGAAGTACGTATAGCTCTGCGAGAACCCGATCTCGGCCAACCGCGCCATGAGCTTGGGCCTCGTGAACGCCTCTGCCAGCAGGACCAAATCGGGCCGCTCCCGGCGCAGGGCCTTTATGAGCCATTCCCAAAACGCAAACGGTTTGGTGTGCGGGTTGTCCACCCGGAAGATCCTGATCCCGCGGTCGGCCCAGAAATCGACGATCCCTTTGCACGCTTCCCAAAGTGCTACCCGATCGGCCTCGACAGCCGGCCAGAAATTGAGCGGGTATATGTCCTGGTACTTTTTCGGAGGGTTCTCGGCATAGGCGATGGTGCCATCGGGTCGGTGGTGGAACCATTCGGGGTGCTCTTTGACCCAGGGGTGGTCCGGAGAGCATTGCAACGCATAGTCGAGGGCCACCTCGACCCCGTGCCCCGCCGCCGTCTGCACCAGGAAGTCGAAGTCGTCGAAGTCGCCAAGGTCTGGGTGGAGCGACGTATGACCACCCTCTTCCGAGCCGATCGCCCAGGGGCTGCCCGGATCCCCCGGTCCCGTCGCCAGGGAGTTATTTTTCCCTTTGCGGAACGAGCGCCCTATCGGGTGGACCGGAGGCAGGTAAAGGACGTCGAAGCCCATCGCCGCGACCCGGGGCACCTGGCCCGCGGCACCTCGCAGGCCTCCGAAGCTGCGCGGGAACAGTTCGTACCAAGCGCCTACGCCGGCCCGTTCGCGCTCGACCCAGATCGGCACCGGGACCGATGCCGTGAGGTCGCTTGCCCTATCGCCAGCAAGCACGTACCGGTCTGTCCAGGCCTCCACTACAAGCTCGTGCGCTCCTAGGTCGGTGGGGACGACGGTGCCGGTCCAGACGTCATTACCGCGGGCCGTCAGGGCGCCGGTGCTCACGACCTCGCTGCCCCTGCGCAGCAGTGCCCTTGCTGCTAGGACGTCGTGGCCGTCCCGGAAGACGCTCGCAGATACAGGGACAGCCTCCCCCACGAGGGCTTTGGCCGGGTAACCGTGGGGAGTTGACGGGCGCACGTCCTGGACAACGATGTGGGCGAGACCGGGCCTGCTGGCGCCATTGCCGGCGAGGGGACCCGTGCTCGCCGCTCCGGGCGCCCGCCTGAGTACTTCCTGGCTGGCCCCGGGGTCGGCCCTGGAACGCGTGCCCTCAGTCGTCACAACCTCCACGCTACCTGGGGGCCTGGCGCGTTGGTCGGGCGAACGACCTCTTTGCTCGGCCATAGCTGCCGTATCTTGCTACGTTGGCCGAAGATGAAAGCCTTCAGGAGCTTCACCGTCAGGGCCCGGCTCCCCGAGCCGTTGGCCCCCCTGCAAGAACTGGCCTTCAACTTGAGGTGGTCGTGGGACGAGCGGACCCGGGATCTGTTCCGCTGGGTCGACCCCACCCTCTGGGAGATCACCCAGCACGACCCGGTCCAGGTGCTCTCCCTCGTAGCCCGGGAGCGCCTCGAGGCCCTTTCGAAGGACAACGCTTTCATGTCCTTCCTGGGTGAGATCCATGCTGACCTCAGGCGCTACATGAGCGTCCATCGTTGGTTCCAGAACCGGGGGCGCTCGGCACTTGTCAAGGTGGCCTACTTTTCCCCCGAGTTCGGGATAGCCGAGGCCCTACCCGCAGTACTCGGGAGGTCTCGGGATCCTCGCTGGTGACCACCTCAAGGCGGCCAGCAGCCTCGGGGTGCCGATGGTCGGGGTCGGACTGCTCTACCGGGAGGGCTATTTCCGCCAGCGCCTGAACGCCGACGGTTGGCAGGAAGAGCGCTACCCGGTCATGGACCCGCACGCCATGGCCCTGACGCTGATAGACGGGACGAGGATCACCGTCGACCTCGCCGGGCAGGCACTTATCGCCCAGCTGTGGGTCGCCTACGTGGGTCGCGTCAAGCTGTACATGCTCGACGCCAACGTCGAGGAAAACTCCGACGACACCCGCGGCGTGACCGACCGCCTTTACGGCGGGGGCACCGAGCACCGCCTGCGTCAGGAGATCCTCCTCGGGATCGGCGGGGTCCGGGCTCTGGACGCGGTCCAGGAACAAGCCCAGATATTCCATTCGAACGAAGGGCCACGCGGGGTTCCTGGGCCTGGAGCGGATACGCCAGCTCATCACGGGCAAAGGCCTATCGTTCCCGGAGGCGTTGGAGGTCACCGGGGCGGCCACCGTGTTCACAACCCACACACCCGTTCCTGCGGGGATCGACAGGTTCCCGGCCGAGCTCATGGAGAAGTATTTCTCCGGCTGGGCGCACGAATGCGGTGTCAGCATCGGCGACCTCATGGACCTCGGCCACGCGCCGGGCGAGCCTGCAAACGCCCCTTTCAACATGGCCGTCATGGGCCTGCGGCTGGCGAACATGTCCAACGGCGTAGCCAAGCTGCACGGCTACACGAGCCGGCTCATGTTCCAGCAGCTTTTCCCTTCCGTACCCGTCGAAGAGGTGCCCATCGGCTCCATCACCAACGGTGTCCATGGCCGCACCTGGGTTTCTTCAGCGATGAACGACCTTTTCACGAAGTACATCAACCCCTCCTGGGAAGATGCGGGGGCCGCCGACTGGGCCCGGATCGCCGAGGCCCGCGACGACGAGCTCTGGCGGGCGCGCGAGCAGAGCAAAGAGGCCCTCGTTGGGTTTGTACGGTCGCACCTGAAGGCCTCCCTGCTCGACAAAGGGGTGTCACCCATGGACGCGGCCTGGGCAGACGAGGCCCTCGACCCGACCGTTCTCACGATCGGCTTTGCGCGCCGGTTCGCTTCGTACAAGCGCGCCACCCTGCTGCTCTCGCAGCCCGAGCGCCTGAAGGCGCTCCTCCTCGACTCCAAGCGGCCCACCCAGTTCGTCTTCGCCGGCAAAGCTCACCCCGCCGACGACCTCGGCAAGGAAATGATCCGCCAGCTGGTCCAGTTCGCGCGCGACCCGTTGGTCCGGCACAGGATCTCCTTCATCGAGGACTACGACATCGCCGTGGCGCGGATCATGCTCCAGGGTTGCGATGTCTGGCTCAACAACCCGCGCCGTCCCATGGAAGCGAGCGGCACAAGCGGCCAGAAGGCGGCGCTCAACGGGGTGCTCAACTGTTCGGTGCTCGATGGCTGGTGGGACGAGATGTTCGACGGCAAGAACGGTTGGCAGATCGCTTCCGCAGAGTCCTACGGCGACCTGCAACGCCGCGATGAGCTGGAAGCCAACAGCCTTTTCGAGATCTTCGAGCGCCAGGTCGTGCCCTTGTACTACGACCGCGGCGGCGACCGGTTCCCCCGCCAGTGGGTCGCCCGGATCAAGGACTCCCTCAGTTCGCTCGGCCCCAGGGTGCAGGCCTCCCGCATGGTGCGGGACTACACGCGGCAGATGTACGAGCCAATGGCCAAGCATGCCGAGATCCTGAATGCCCGTGACTACGCCAAAGCCAAGGCCCTCGCCGTGTGGAAACGGCACGTCCGCGACGCCTGGGGAAAGGTGTCGGTCGTGTCCGTCGACGTCGATTCGTCGGAGCTCGTGACCGACCTCGGTGTCACCCGACGTGCCACAGCCGACGTTTCGCTCGGGGACCTGGAACCCACCGAGGTCGCGGTGGAACTGCTGCATGGGCCGGTGAGCGCCGGGGACGAGCTCGCCAACTGGCAAACGGTCCGGATGGAGCTAAAAGGTCCCGGGCCGACCACGGGCACCACCCTTTGGGAAGGGAGCTTCGTGTGTGACGTAGCCGGGCGCCACGGCTTCACGGTCCGGGTCATCCCGTCGCACGTGGATCTTCAGTTCCCGCTTGAAATGGGCTGCGTCGCCTGGGCGAGGCCGGCCTAGTCGGCGGCGAACCCCATGATCCAAGCCGCACCGGCACTGGCCGTCTATAGGAGGGATTTCACCTCGTGGACGTCCCCGCACGACAGGCCCAGGGCTGCGTGGTGACGGCGGACCGCTTCCTCATCAGGTGCGTCGAGCAGGCAGTACACCTTTCCGTCCGGGTTGTGGAACAACTCGACCTGACGGACACCGAACTTGTCGACCTTATGTTCCTTGGTCTCTTTGGTGATCTGCCGGACCGCCTCATCAGGCAACTTCAGGTCGTCGTGGAAGTCCATAAACGTCGGCATCGATGGTCTCCTCTATGGCCGCAACGTACGGCTCGTTTAGAAGCTATTACCTGACGGCCACGTCGGCAATGTTCGCGGGCGCCCCCCTGGTCGTGAAACTTGGCGAGGGACTAAAGCGATGGCGGGCAAACATTGTCTTTGATCTCGTAAACCGGCGACAATGACGAGGGGTTGGCCTCGGAACTGTAGAAGGCGAACACGATGCCGCTTGGTGTACGCCAGAAATCTGTACCGCTGCGATGGAGATACCGGTAAGCGCGCAGTACCTGGGCCATGGTGCTCCCGAGAGTGATCCTTGTGGCGGTGGCGATCATCGGGACCACCGCATCGTGGAGTGTCCCGACCGAAGGGCTAACTCCCTTTGAGCCACCGGCCACATACCGGTAGCCGGTAAAGCGACCGTCGGTAAACTGCACGATCAAGTCATGCCATGCGGCCTGAGTGTATTTCGTCGTACATCCGGCAGACGGGTGCCCCGTGGGCGCCCGAGCACAGCGGTAATGGCTTCCGTGGTCAAAGCGGCCGGTGCGCCGAAGTTCGCCAGGCCCAAACCGTTCCCGTCGAGCCGCACCCTCATTGACATTGGCGCTGTCAAGTGACCCGGCGGTGAGGCGGCCGCTCCCATTCCGAGCCCAATCGTAACGAGCAGCGACGCTCCAAGCATGGGCGCGGCGGGCACGGGACCATGGTACCGATGACCCCGCTCCGGGAGTCCTCGCCACCTCGATGTCAGACGCCCCGGTCGCGCCTGCCGACCGGGCCAGTACCGAGCTCCGACTCGGTGAGGCTAATTCCTTTCATAAAGCGCTCGGATTCAAGACCTGATTTCCATCGCGCCATGCGGTGGCGGTCGCTCTTGCTCAAGTAGAGGAGCCGGACGTCCTTGACATGAAGCGCACCCGTAAAGACGCGCGCGTCGACGACCGCCTCCTGAAAGTGGCTTACCTGCGAATAAAAAGTGTTGTAACTGCCGACGCGGTTGCCACCCATGGCATTGAGCGCCGTTGTCATCGAGGAGTACTTGAGCGCCGATGGCCCCGTGATCACGAGCACGTGGGGAAGGACATCGTCCGTGAACATGGTCGAGGTATCCAACGTCGCACCGCTCTCGACATGCGCGCCCGTGCCAGACAGGAGGGCCCCGAGAGCCTGCGTCTGGAACTCGAGGTTATGTTCCTCTATGAGCTCCCTCGTGGTATAGCCGCTCTCGATGAAACGGTCGACCTGGGCCGGGTCGACATACCTCTGCGGGAGCTTGGTGCCGGCCAGCTTCGCCTGCACCTCCAGGGCTGCCTGGCCTACCCATCGGCAGCCTTTGGCAATGTCAGTCGTGTCGGTGTGCGCCAGTACCGTCCATCGTTTGACCCCGCGAGCAGTCAACTCACGCACTGTGTCGCTCACCGAAGCGACGTTGGCCCCCCCAGTGCTCACGATTACCCGACGCCCGTTGTTGTAAAGCCGGTCCAGGGTGGGCCTGAGCCTCCTGTCGGAGCACACGATGATCCCCTCGTGCACGCGGTCCGAGAGAGCGTTCCTGTCCATCGTCACCCGTCGGTGAAATCGTAGCTGCTCGGCGTGCCAGCACTACCGGCGTGGTGGGGCAGGCCTTGTTGTCCTGGGCATTAGGCCGTCGTACCGTATCTTTGTGAGGCCGTTGAGCGCACCGCTGCTGTGGGCAGGCGCCGATGTCCGCCGGCGGTGGCGGTCTTTGGTGGTGCTCGGTTTGTTAGCCGGCATTACCGCCGCCTTGGCGATGGCTGCTTTCGCAGGGGCCCGCCGCACCGACACGGCCTTGGCCCGGCTCGACAAGGTCACCAATGCGCCGGACGCGATCATCTTCGCCAGCCAGGTCCAGGATTTTCACCCGAACTGGAGCCGGTTGGCGGCGCGTCCCGAGGTCGCGCAACTAGCGGTCTGGGACCTGTTCTTTTGCAACATCGGCGGACAGGAAGGAGGGGTGCTGTTTGCCTCTGGTGGCGACGGGTGGTTGAGCGGCATCGACAAACCTGTGGTCTTGGCGGGCCGGATGTTCAACCCGAAGTCAGACGACGAGGTTGTGGTCAACGACCAGCTGGCCGCGGCCGAAGACATCCACGTGGGCGACGTCGTGCCGGTCCAGGCCTACGCGTTGGACCAACCCTTGGCGACGGGGACGCCGCACGGGCCGATGATGAAGCTCCGGGTGGTTGGAATAGTCCGTACGGCGGAGGAGCTCTTGTTCGTGCCCGCTCGTGCTCGTGTCCCCAGGCGTCGTCGCCAAGTACCGCCACGAGGCTGTTTTCGACCCCAATGCCGTCGTCCGGCTCAAAGGGGGAGCGGCCGGGATGGCTGCCCTGCGCCGCGACGTGAACACGCTTGTTGCCCCCGGGGTGCCGGTGCTGGACCTCCACGACACCAGCCGCCGGGTGACGACCAGCCTGGCCGTGGAGAGCTTTGCCCTCTACATGATCGCACTGGTCTTGGTGCTGGCCGGCGGCCTGCTTGTGGCCCAGGTCCTGTCGCGGTCATCTGCTTCTATTGGCGATGACGTGGCCGCGCTGCGCGCCATGGGGATGACCCGCCCCGAAATCGCCTCCGCTACCACCCTTAGCACGGCCTTGGCGGTATTGGTCGCTCTCGTTGTCGGGCTGGCAGGGGCCGTCGCGCTATCGCCGCTGTTCCCCCTCGGCATGGGCCGAAGCGTCGACCCCGACGTCGGTACCCACGCCGACTGGACGGCGCTCGGGGCGGGGCCGCCCTCATCGTCGGAGCTCTCATGGTCGGTGCCACGCCTGCTCGCTCTGGCCGCTTCCGCCCGGGAGTCCCGTCATGCCTCCGCCAAAGGCTCGGCCGTCGTCTCCTGGCTCGGTCGCGTAGCCCCGGTGCCCGTCGGGCTCGGGGCGCGGATGGCCTTGGAGCGCGGCCCGGCGCGCGCAGCATGCCCGTCCGTCCCGCTCTAGTCGGGGCTGTAGTAGGCGTGCTCGGTGTGGTCGGCGCCCTGACGATCAACGCCGGCATCGTTCACGCCCTCGCCAACCCTGAGCTGGCCGGTGTCACCTGGGGGGCCAGTGTCACCCCGCCGCCGGCGGACGTCGCCTCCACGTCGGTGTCCAGCGGCCTCCTCTCGGAGGTCGGACGGGCCGCTCCCGGAGCCTCGGTAGCTGTGGTGCGGCGCGACCTGGTGGATGTGAACGGGATCGGAGTGCCGACGTTCGCCGTCCAGGCCGTCGGAGGCGCCAGGCCCGCTGTGGCTTTGGCGATGGTCGTCGGCCGCCCGCCGACGGCGCGCAACGAGGCGGCCATCGGGCCGGCCACGGCGGCGTCACTGGGCGTCCACGTCGGTACCTGGGTCACCATCGACCACCACCTGAGGGTGCGACTTGTGGGGGAGGCTCTGTTCCCTACGGATGTCCATTCCGAGTTCGACGAGGGGCTCTGGCTCACAAAGGCCGAGTTCGATGCCGTGGTACCGCCGCCGCCGCCGTCGCTGCCCGACGAGCTCGTGGTAGTTCGCTTTCCCAGCGCCCACGATGAAGAAGGCCAGGCCCTCGCCGCGGCCGAAGCCGACATCACCGGGAACCCGATCTATACCGGGCCGATTGGCCGGTTGGCAGTGGACCTAGGAGGACCAAGGTCGGCCCTGGGCTCCAGCGTGGTGCCGGTGGCTGTTCCCCCCGAACTGACAAACCTGCACGACCTGTCCCAGTTGCCCATCGCTCTCGGTGTTTTCCTGGCAGTGCTCGGCTTCGTCGCTTTGAGCTACGTGCTGGTGATAACGGGGCGGTCCCGGCGGGCGGAGTTCGCCGTCTATAAGGCGCTAGGCGTGGACGAAAGGACGTCACGCCACATCGTCTATTTCCAGGCTTCAGTCATCGCGATCGTTGGCTTGGCGATCGGCGTGCCGCTTGGGGTTATTGCGGGCAGATGGGGATGGTCGGCCGTCACGACCCGAGTGCCACTTGTGGATGTCCCGCCCCTATCGGCATTGGTGGTCGTCTTGGCCATCCCGATCGTCCTGATTGCCAGCAACGTCATCGCCGCCTACCCGGCCCGGAGGGTGGCCCGGGACAAACCCGCCGAGGCTCTGCGGTCAGAATAACGCGTTTCTCGGCGCGGTCGGCTCTTGTCGGTCCCGGTGACGCTGGAAATCTTTGGGCTTGTGGCTCTAGGGGGAGAGCGTCGAGATCTGTTCGGTGAGCCATCCAGCGACAAGGGCGGCCACCTCGGCGTCGCGGCCGCGCAGGCCATGGTCACCGCGCTCGATGTGGTGGAGGGTCACGGGGCCAGGGATGAGCTCCAGGGCTAGTTCAAGCTCGGCGGGCGAACCGAAGGCGTCCCGGCTGCCCGAGACGAACAGGCAAGGCAGGTCGAGGCGCCCGAAGTGGTCGGTGCGCATGTTGTCCGGCCTGCCGGGCGGGTGGAGCGGGTAGCTGATGAGCACCAGGCCGGCGGCCGGGAGACCTTCGGCAACGGCCATGCTGCACATACGCCCTCCCATGGAGCGCCCTCCGAGGAAGATCCGCTCCGGTACCAGGGCCGTGCCGGCAACCAGCGAGGCAGCTTCGTTCACCACCGAAGCGAGCAGGACCGGCGGGCGGTCAGGAGCTCGCCGGCCGGCCAAGGTGTAGGGGAAGTCCATTCGCCTGACCGCGAGACCCGCCTTCGTGGCAGCGCGGTCGACGGCTACGAGAGCGGATTGGTTGCTACTTGCGCTCGCCCCTGGGGCGAGCAGCAGGCCGTAGCGGTCCAAACGGTCAGACCATCTCGTGGAGCATCTCTGCCAGGAGAGCCGACTCCGCGAGACGTCCTCGTTGCGCGCGCCGTTGTCCAGTGCTCCGACGACGACGTGGCCCTGGCTCCGTACGCGCCACCAGTAGGCATCGTCAACGCCTACGGGCGTGGGCAGCTCCACGGCTGCGACTGCTCCGAGGAAGGCGGCCCGGCGTTCTTCGCTGCCGGGATCGTTCGCCAGGCGGTCCACCGCACCGAAAAGTTCCTCGATCGAGCGGTAGCGAGCTTCGTCGTCATCGTCGAGTAGCCCATGGACTTGTTCGAACAAGCCGTCAACCTCGGTCTCGTACTCCTCGGCCACCGTGAGGTCAGGACCGTCCCAGTTGTAGGCAACACCGGCCGACTCGAGGAGCATGGAAAGCTCCACCCGCTGCTCGGGCAACCACTCGGCCAGCTCGTAAACGAGCTCACCAGAGTTCTCATCCTCTTCCTCGTCGTCGACCTCGTCTTCGACCTCGTCGGCGTCGACGAGGTCGTCCGCCTCACGCCCGCCGTCCTTCGACAGGTCGGGGGGCTCGTGCGCCGGCTGTCCGGTGATGACGTCCCCGGCGTCGTCTGCTCCGGCCACCTTGGCCTGCGTTCCGTCGCGCCCGCTGCCGCCGAGGCCGTCGCTCGCCAGCTCTGTGCTGACTGCGGCTTGTGCGGCAAGGTCGAGGGTGGGGGCGCCCATCTCCCCGCCCGGGGTCACCTTGGAATGGGGCAGCACTACGAGGCGCCGCGTTTCCTTGGCGCCGCGCTCCAAGCGCCCTCGTGCGCGCTCAGTTTCGGCGTGCGCCTCGGCCTCTCCGGCACTGGGTGCGATGAGCCGGCAGAGCACTTCTGCCTGGTGCCGGATCTCGTCTTCGAGGGCCTCGTCGGCGCCGAGGGCTCCCAAGTAGGCGGCGCGTTACCCGGCCTACCGCCGCAAGGTCGTACTCGTCCATGTCGGGCAGGTAGTCGACGGCGAAGACGGCTGCCGAAGCTTCACCCAGGGCTGCATCAGCCTGCATGTCCGTCGGGTTGTCGCGAAGCCTCTTCGCCGCGTCGTACAGTTCGCGCGAGGCGTCCTTGGCCTCTTCGGGAGTAGCGAGGTCCTCGTCGTCATCATCGTCGAGGCCGCAGCGCAGGGGCCGCCATACCCGTCACAACGTCTACGAGCCGGTCGACCTCAGCCTCGTCGACAGCAAGGATCACCAGCTCTTCTTCCTCGAAGCGATGCAGCACGCCGGCCAAGATGAGCGACTCGATAAGGCGCGCTCTCGTGCGGTCGTCCCACAGGTCGAGGCGGTAACCGACCTCGTCGTCGTCAGGGCCGGACTCGAGTTCGGGCAACGGCGACGCGATCAGCCGTGCGCCACAGCTGTGGCACCGGCCCCGGCTGTTTACCTCGTAGCCACAGTTCTCGCAGTACCAGACCTTGGTGCTCACGAACTGACCGTCTTTTCACGCTTGGGCAGGATCGGCGCCGCTCGCCCGGACGAGGGCCCGGGGCCCCGCGGCTCGACCCGGACTTCATCTCCTCGTGGTATTCCTCTTCCACGTTGACCGACCATACGTCATGGGATGCTCCCATGATGTTCTCGACCGTCAGCATGGCGGTGTACATCGAGTGGTCCTGGTTGTTGTAGCGGTGCATCCCGTTGCGACCGACGGGATGGACGTTCGGCACATTTACCTCCAGCCATTTGCGCAACGTCTCCACGTTGTGCTTGTAGTCGGCATCGTAATAAGGGTAGGCCTTGGGCATCCTCACGACGTAGCCTGCGCCTACGACCTTCGGGTCGACGAGGCCGAGCAGCCCGATCTCACGCTTTCCCATCTCGACAAGCTCCTCGTCCGCCATTGTCCAGGTCTCATCGCCCTCAAAGACGAAATACTCGAGGCCGAGACAGGTAGAACCGTCCTTGACCATGAACGGGGACCACTGGCCGAAGTTCTGGATGCGGCCCATTTTCACCGACGGGTCGTGAACGTAAACCCAGTTGTCCGGGAAACCGGCCGTTTTGGGTACCACCAGAGCGACGGTGATGTGGTCGCGGTAATGAAGGTCGTCTGCGGCGGCGAGCACCTCAGGCGGGGCCGGGGGGTCGAGAGCCCTAACGAGAGCCGAGATCGGCATTGACGATATGACGGCGGTGGCGACGTGCTCTGTCAGCGCTCCGTCGGTCATGGATTCGACGGCGACAGCCCTGCCGTCGGCGCAACGCACCCGTGTCACAGCCGAACGCATCATCACTTTCGAGCCGGCTGCTTCCACTTTGTCGCGGCAGCGTTCCCACATCATCCCGGGCCCTAGTTGCGGGTATTCAAACTGGTCGATGAGCGTTGTGATCTCCCGCTGGCCCTTTTTCGGGAAAAGTGCGTTCTTGACGGCGTTGAAAAGGTTGAGGTTCTTGATCCTCTGCGCGGCCCAGTCCGCTTGCAGTTCCGATCCCGGGTAACCCCAGACCTTCTCGGTGTAGGTCTTGAAAAAGTGTTTGTAGAGGCGCCAGCCAAAGCGCGCGGCTACCCAGCCCTCGAAGGTGGTCTGGTCCGCCGGGGGGTGCACGCGCGCCCAGGCGTACGACGCCGCACATCGCGCGGACTCAATGAACCCAAGGTTCTTCAACGCATTGAAAGGCTTGAGAGGGTAGTCGTAGTACTTGCCTTGGTAATAGATCCGGCTCATTCTTGGCCTGAGCATGAACTCGTCGTCGGGGAGCACCTCGTGCCAGAAAGCCTCGACCGGTTTCACCTTGGTAAAAAACCGGTGACCGCCAATATCGAACCGCCAACCGTCACGTTCCACGGTGCGCGAGATTCCGCCTACGACGTCGTCGGCCTCTAGGACTGTGCAGACCTTGCCCTGGCGCGCTAGCTCGTAGGCCGCAGTAAGGCCGGCCGGGCCGGCGCCAATGATGACGACATCGTCAGCATCCCCGAGGGAGAACGGCTGCTCAGGGACGTCCGACAGGCCACTCTCGTTCGATGGATGGTAAGCGGCTTGGGGCGGCACGGATTTTTTGCTCCTGCAGGTTCGGGGCCTAGAGCCAACAAGGCGTTCGGCCAGTCCGACCACTCATTCTGCCCGTTCGGTGACCCAAGGGGCCAGACAGGCGCCCGAGCTGCCTGAGCGCAGGTTGGTTTCAGCTCGGCCAGCGCACCAGGTTCTCGTACTCGTAGTAGTTGGAGTTCTCCGTTATGACGGTCTCTCCACCTGGGTGCAGCATCTGCAACCAGCTGGTCAGGTAACCGCAGCTCCCGCCGAAGCCTAGGTAACCGTTGCGCCAAACGAGCCAGAGGGTGCTGCCCGGGTTGAGGTTCTTAACGATCTTCTCAGCAAAGGTGCCGACGTCGGTGTTCTGGATCGACCAGAGGTAATTGACCCAGTCGACCCGTGCAGGGCCAATTCCCCTCGGGAACGTGACCTGGGTGACGTCCGGGCACTTTAAGCAGGCGGTCCACGGCCGGCCCAAGCTGGTCCGGGCAGTAGACAACCGTGTCGCCTGGTTGGGCTTGCGCGTTCAGGACTGCGGCCACCTCAACTGCCTGGGTGCGAGGCTGAGAGTTCTGGTCCTTCGCAGAGAGCAGGCCTACGGTACATGCCACTGCCAGCATCGCCGACGTCACTTTGCGTGAACTAAACGTCGTAATGCCGAGCGCGCACAACACAATAAACAGCGGGAACACGACGGCTATATATCGGTTGTCGAACGCCGCACCGGTGAGGATGCCAGCCAGTACTGCCGCACCGAGAGAGCCCACCACCAGCAACGCCACGAACCTGGCACGGGGCTGGGCTCGGAACTCGAGGATGACACTGGTCGCTCGCGGGCCGGGGGCCGCGAAGATGGCGAGGCCGACGAGGGCGAAGCTCGTGAAGGTAAGCAGGTAGCCCCACGCCCCGACCCCAGCGAAGTACCCGAACACAGAAAGCATGTCGATCGGGCTGGGCGCCCCGGCCCAGGGGGTCCCCGTGTGCAGCACCTGGAAAACGAATACCGGCGACCAGGGGAGCCAGAGCACCCCACCGCAGATCATCGCCGCCAGCGACTTGGCGGCTGCGCCTGGATGGTCGGATGGCCGGCGCTGGTCCGACCGGGGTTTACCTGACCTGTGCTCCACCCACGCCCGGACGAGCAGCCAGGCGCCTCCGACGGCGACCAGGTAGAGGTCCCAGTAGTGGGTGTACATCAACGCTGCGGTCACGGCTGCAAGGGCGATCAAGCGGCGCCGGCTGGGCAGCTCCAATGCCCGGCGCACCGCCAGGTACCACAGGATCGACTCCAACGCCATGAGCGAGTACATGCGGGTGTCGGTCCCGAAATAGATCGCCCAGGGGGAGCTGGCCCCGAGCAGCAGCGCGGCCCACGCCGTCCGTCGGCCCCCCACACGTTGGCCGGCAGCCCACAGGAACGGGAGGGTGGCTGTGGAGATGACGCCCGACAGCGCACGCACCGCGAAATCGCCCTGCCCGAACAGGAGCATCCAGTAGTGGAGGACAAGGTAATAAAGCGGTGGCGACCCGTCCTGGACCAGCGCTCCCGGCAGTTGGCCAAGGGGGAGCTTGGCGATGTTTACCGACAGCGCCTCGTCCAGCCAGAGCCCTCCGGGGGCGAGGAACCTGCCGACGACACCGGCAATAACCACAGCGCAGGCCACCACCACGCCCGCGCGCGCCAGGCCCTCGCGCGGGGAACCGCCAAGGGTGCGCCGCCAAAGCGGGGGATGCCGCTCGTCTTCGAGCGTGATGGGTCGCGGCGTAACTGCGGTCGCCACGGTCACAACACTACAGCCGGTCGGATTTCCCGGATCCATGCGCTGGCGCTGGTGAAGAAACCTTCGGGCCCGTACCCGCGGGCGCCGTCGGCCGCCCACCCGTGCCGCTGCACGCTTGCGTGGAGAGCCTGGAGCAGGGCTCGGCCAACCCCTTGCCGACGTGAGGGCTCCTCGACCAGGACGCACACCTCGACCGTCCCGCCAACCTCTCCGTCTTGCCACGCTGTCGCCACACCGACGACCTCGCCAAGGCGGCGCCCGGTAAGCACGATGCTGCAGGGGGCGGGGACCGTGTCAAGTGCGGCCAGGAAGGCGGCCTCCTCGCCGTCGGCCATTGCCATCACGTCCGGTCCGAGCACGCGCCCTTCCACGATCTCGAGCTCGAGCCCTCCCCGGCCGACCACGGCGGCGCGACCTAGGCAGGCGTCTGCCAGCGGCTGCCAGCGGTGCTCACGCTCCTCGAGCAGCACCACCCGGTCAAAGACGGTCGCAGCACTGTAGGAGAACAACGCGGCAAGGGCGGCCTCGATGCGATCGGCTGGCGCGTCGTCGGTGAGGGTTACGTGCGGTACCCAGGGCCAATGGTCGGGCCGCAGCATTGGCCCTGCCACGACGGCCTGGCGCAACCTGGCCAGTCGGTCGAGGTCGGGCCCGCCGACCGCCAGGTACACGACGGGGCTCGCCGGCATGAAAGTCGTGACCGGGCCAAGTTCGACTGCTATCGGGCCGCTCTGGTCGCTGGCGGCCCTCCTCAGCACCTGGAGGGCCAGGCCGAGGTCCTCGGCGCGCACGTTGACCGGAGGGACCAGCGTCACGTGCGCCGGGACGGCCCCGAGGGCGGTGTCGCCGAGCGCCCGCCGCAGGCCGTCGACCTCGAGCGACCCGGGAGGGTCGAGCAGCAGAGCTACCCCGAGGCGGTGCCTGGGGCTCATCGTGTTAGGGCTCGGAGCCGGCCAGCGCTGCGGCGTCGCAAAGCACGATGACCCGGTTGTCGTTCACCTCGACGAAGCCGCCCTGGACGTCGAAGCGGAGCTCGTCCGCGGCGCCCGCCCCAAGGCCGGCCTCGGCGGTCGCCGCATCGTCGGGGTGCACGATCCGCAACGGGTAAGGCTCCAGAACTCCGACGTAGGCCATATGGTGCGCGAGGAAGGCAATGTCGCCGCCTTCTGTACGGCAAACGACCATCTCGGCCTGCCCCGAGAACAGCGTGCCCGTGGGGGTAACGAGCTCTACCTGGGTCGTCGCCATCGTGCGCTCAAGCCTGCTTTTCGAGCTCGCGTGCCTTGGCCATGGCGCTCTCGGCTCCGCCAACGTTCAAGAAGGCCTGTTCCGGCAGATGGTCGAGGTCACCATTGACGAGAGCCTCGAAGGACTCCACGGTCTCGGAAACCGGGGTGTAGACGCCGTCGAGCCCGGTGAAGTTCTTCGCCACGAACAATGGCTGGGACAAGAAACGCTGGATCTTGCGGGCACGCAGGACCGTCGTGCGGTCTTCCTCCGACAGCTCGTCCATCCCGAGGATCGCAATGATGTCCTGCAGCTCACGGTTGCGCTGGAGCACCTGCTGGACCCGGCGGGCAACCGCGTAGTGCCTGTCGCCCACGATCTCGGGCGCCAGGATGTTGGACGTCGAAGCGAGCGGGTCGACGGCGGGGTAGATGCCGATGGCGGCGATCTCGCGGGCGAGCTGGGTGGTCGCGTCGAGATGGGTGAACGTCGTGAAGGGGGCCGGGTCCGTGTAGTCGTCAGCAGGAACGTAAACAGCCTGGACCGAGGTGATCGAGTGGCCCCGCGTGGAGGTGATCCGCTCCTGGAGTTCTCCCATCTCGTCGGCCAACGTCGGCTGGTAACCCACGGCGGACGGCATCCGCCCGAGCAGCGTCGAAACCTCCGAGCCCGCCTGGACGAAACGGAAAATGTTGTCGATGAACAACAGGACGTCCTGGTTTTTGACGTCGCGGAAGTACTCGGCCATCGTGAGCGCAGAAAGGCCGACCCTCAGGCGGACGCCGGGAGGCTCGTCCATCTGGCCGTAGACGAGAGCCGCGCGCTTGATGACGCCCGATTCCTTCATCTCGAGCCAGAGGTCGTTGCCTTCACGGGTGCGCTCGCCCACGCCGGCGAAAACAGAGACACCACCATGGTTTTCAGCCACCCGGTGGATCAGCTCGAGGATCAGCACCGTCTTGCCGACGCCGGCGCCGCCGAAGAGGCCGATCTTGCCACCCTGCACGTAGGGCTCCAGCAGGTCGACGACCTTGATCCCGGTTTCGAACATCTGGGACTTGGGTTCGAGGGTGTCGAAGTCGGGGGGCGGGCGGTGGATTTCCCAACGGTCGTCCACGTTCACGAGCGGGTCGGAGTCGAGCACGTCGCCGGTGACATTGAACACGTGGCCGAGCACGCCGTCGCCAACTGGGACCGTGATCCCGTGGCCAAGGTTGCGCACCACTGCGCCACGCTTCAAGCCGTCGGTCTGGCGCAGGCAGATGCAGCGCACCCTGCCCTCTCCGATCTGGAGCGCAACTTCGGCCATGACCGTGCTGCGTTGGCCCTCGAGCTCGATGTCCATCTCGACCGCGTAGTTGATGTCGGGAAGGTGCTCGGGCGGGAACTCGACGTCGACAACAGGCCCGGTGATCGCGACGACTCGGCCATCTCGCGTCGCGGGAGCTTCAGGGCCGGTCGATGTAGCACTGGGTGTGCTGGTAATACTCACGTTTGCTCCAGTCAACTTGCGTTTGGGTAGACGTATATGTCGGGCCGGCCAGAGTCCTCGTCGCCTGACTCGGCCTGTCTCAGCGCTTCTGCGCCGCCGGATATCTCGGAGATCTCCGTGGTGATGGTGTCCTGGCGGGCGCGGTTCATCCGGCGCCGCAGCGTCTTTATCAGGTCGTCTGCATTGTCGGTCGCAGCCTTCATTGCTCTTTGCTGCGAGACATGGAAAGAGGCCGCCGATTCGAGGAGGGCCAGGTACACCTCGGCCTCGAGCCATCGCGGCAACAGGCGGTCCATTATGGCGTCGGGTTCCGGCTCGAAGTCGAAAATGGTCGTCCCGCCCGGGTCATGGCCCTCGCCTTCGCGCGGCTTGTCTTTTCGCTCAGGCAGGTCGAGGGGTACCAGCCGGCGCCTTTCGGCCCGCTGGGTACCTACGCTCAAAAAGTGTGTGCTCACAAGGTAGATCTGGCCAATCGTGCCGGTTTCGAGCTCACGCGAAATGGCTTCCACGACCTTCTGTGCGTCTTCGAAAGTGGGCCGGTCAGTAAAACCCTCGAGGCTCTCAGCGACCTTTCGCCCGCGGAACCGGAAATAACCCTTTACCTTTCGCCCGACAGCTATTACCTCCGGAGCAGGTCCCTTGCGCCCCAGCTCGGAGAGGAGCTCCTCGGCAACCCGGTGGACCGAGGTGTTGAAGGCCCCGCAAAGGCCCCGGTCGGCACCTAGCACGACGACGAGGGAGCGGTCCCCGCCCCCTGCAAAAATCCAATGGCGTTGGGCCTCGGGCGTCGCCGCCAGCTCCCGTACCACGTCCTCCATGCGTGCGGCGTAGGGCCGGGCAGCGATCATCGCCTGTTGCGCGCGCACGATCCGCGATGCGGCTATTAGCTCCATCGCCCGCGTGATCTTCTGGGTCGACACGACGCTTCGGATGCGGCGCCGAATGGCGCGCTCCTCGCCTGCAGGCACCTGGCTACGCCCCGCCTTCGGGGCCAGCTCCAGCCGTCACAGCCTCGGGTGCCGGCTCATCGGAGGTGGTTGCCTCAGCCGGGCCATTGCCCGCGGCTGCCTCGGCCGGGCCGGCCGAAGGGGTCTCGGGCTTGGTGCTCGCAAAGCCCTTCTTCACCTCGGCGATAGCCTTGTCCAGCTGGTCCGTAGGGGGGAGGGCCTTGGTAGTGCGGATCGACTCCAGCAAGTCGGAGTGGTTGGCCCGGAAGTTCTGTACCAGCGCAGTCTCGAAGGCGCGGACGTCGTCCACTGCCAGGTCGTCGAGGAAGCCCTTCGTACCTGCATAGATGGCGACCACCTGCTCTTCGACCGGGACCGGCGAGCTCTGAGGCTGCTTGAGCAGCTCGGTGAGCCGGACACCCCGGTCGAGCTGGGCACGCGAGACGCGGTCCAGCTCGGAGCCGAACGTTGCGAACGCCTGCAACTCGCGGAACTGAGCGAGGTCGGTCTTCAAGCCGCCCGAAACGGTCTTCATGGCCTTTATCTGCGCGTCCCCGCCGACACGAGAAACCGACAGCCCGACGTTGACGGCAGGGCGGATGCCGGCGTAAAACAGGTCCGTCTCCAAGTAGATCTGTCCGTCGGTGATCGAGATCACGTTGGTCGGGATGTAAGCCGAAATATCGCCCGCCTTGGTCTCCACGATCGGGAGCGCCGTAAGCGAGCCCGCGCCGCGCTCGTTGGACAGTTTGGCGGCGCGCTCGAGCAGCCGGCTGTGCAAATAGAAGACGTCGCCAGGGTAAGCCTCGCGGCCCGGCGGGCGACGGAGCAACAACGACAGCGACCGGTATGCCTCTGCCTGCTTGGAGAGGTCGTCGTAAATTATCAGCGCGTGCTCGCCGTGCTCCATCCAATGCTGGCCCATGGCGCAGCCGGCATAGGGCGCCAGGTACTTGAAGGACGCAGGGTCCGAGGCGGGTGAGTTGACGACGATGGTGTACTCCATCGCCCCGTGAGCACGCAGGGTTTCGACCGTCTGGGCAACCGTCGAGCCTTTTTGGCCGATCGAGACGTAGATGCATTTCACGCCTTGGCCACGCTGGTTGATTATCGTGTCGATGGCTATCGAGGTCTTGCCAGTTTTGCGGTCCCCGATGATCAGCTCCCGCTGGCCACGGCCGATCGGTGTCATCGCGTCGATCGACTTGATCCCGGTCTGGAGCGGCTCTTTCACTGGTTGGCGGTCGATGATGCCGGGGGCCTGCACCTCCAGTCGCCTCGTCTCGGACGTACCGAGAGGCCCAAGCCCGTCGATGGGCCTGCCGAGAGAGTCCACTACACGGCCCAAGAGGCCGTCCCCGACCGGGACCGAAAGTATCCGGCCGGTCGCACGGACGATCTGTCCCTCCTGAAGCCCCGACACGTCGCCGAGCACGACGGCGCCGATCGAGTCCTCGTCGAGGTTGAGCGCCAGAGCGCTCGTGCCACCTTCGAACTCGAGGAGCTCGTTCACAGAGACGTTCGGCAGGCCCGTGATCCTCGCGATGCCGTCACCGATGTCTTGGATGCGCCCTACTTCTTCGCCCGTGACCCCGGGCGTGAAACCCTCCAGGTTGCGCCGCAGGACGTCGGCGATGTCAGCAGCTTTGATGCTCAGCTCAGCCATTTGCTTTGCAGGGTCCTTTCAATGTTCTTCTCATTGTTCCGCCGGCTTGCCGGTGGTCGAGGTTGGGCCGCCAGCCGCACGGCCGGGCTCGAGGAGTGCCTCTCTCGCCAGCTCGAGCCGGTGACGAAGGGACGCGTCGATCACCACGTCGCCAATGTTCGCAACAAAACCGCCAAGAAGCTGCGGGTCGGTTGTGGCTCTGACATCAACCGGGTAACCGGTGAAATTCGTCAGGGCCACCGTCAGGCGCGCCCGCTGCGAAGGTGTCATTTCGATTGCCGAGCGGACATCGGCCACCCGCCGGTTGGCCTCTTTGGCCACCAAGTCGACAAGCGCCCCCAATAGGGCCGGGAAATCGCGCGGTCGCCCAACGCGTGCGGCATACGTGGCCATCCGGGCCGACTCCTGGCTCGCCCGGCGCGTCAAGAGGCCGGTGACGACCGAAGCGCGAACCGTCGCAGGCAGCTCGGAGGTGGTCAGGGCCACTCGCAGTTCTTCGTTGCCCTCGACGATGCGCATGAAACGGAACAACTCGTCCTCGATATCGCCCAGCTGCCGCTCTCCTCGCACCGAACTGAGCACGGCCGACGCGTAGCCATCGAGGCGGTCCGTCGCGCCGAGCCGCCCGAGCGGCCCTTCGTCGAGCAACACCATCCCGTCCCGCCGGGCGGCGCCAGCCGCTGCGAGGCTCGCGATATCGGCCGCAAATTCCTCGCCCGAGCCGCTCTGCAACACGAAATTGACGAGGTCGAGCACCGGCTCCGACAACTTGCGGCCCAGTAGCTGCTGGATTATTGCTCGCTTGGTGGGAACAGGCGTCACGGGGTTGGCCATCGCCCAGGCCAGGTCCGTGGAACCGGCCAGAAGCTCGTAGAAGCCCTGGAGCTCGTCCGCAATGCGCGCCACGTGTGACCCCGAGGCCTCGAAGATGGCGTCGGCGTAACCCCTTACACGCTCGCGCACCTACGCACCACGCTCCCGTTGTCACCGTTGCGCCGGACGCCGGCGGCCGCGCTCGCCGCAGCCTGCCGCTCGATGTCGGCGGTCGCGATCTCGACCAACTTCTCCTGGTCCCGGAGGGTGATCCCCTCGCCCAGAACTCTTTCCACCACGTCCATGACGAGCCCGGCAACTTCTACCCGCAGCTCCTCGGCTGCGCGCCGGGTAGCGGCTTCGATGTCGGCGCTCGCACGTTCCACCAGGCGCCGGTACTCCTCTTCACCCTGTTTGCGCAGGTCCTCGCGCAGCTGCTCGCCGATCTTGACGGCCTCGTCTTTGAGGGTGCGCGCCTCTTCCCGCCCCTCCTCGAGGAGCTTCTTGTGCTGTTCCTCCAGTTCGAGGGAACGCTTTTTTGCCTCCTCCGCGTCGTTGATATTGCGCGCGATCGCCTGCTGGCGAGCGTCCATAATGCCGTTAACGAACGGCAGCACCCACTTGGACAAGGCCCACAGCGTGACGAGGAAGATTGCCAGCTCCACCACGAAGGTGGGGCCGGGAACTAGGAAGTTGGACGAAGCGATTAGCACCTGTCAAGTACCTCGGGCCGGGCTACTAGCCGGTGGCCAGTACGAATACGAACAATGCTGTAAAGGCCAGGTTGATGAAGTACATGGCCTCAACAAGGCCGACGATCAGGAACATCGTCGAGTAGAGCCGGCCCTGGACCTCGGGCTGACGGGCGATACCGGCGATCGTCTGGCTACCGGCCAGGCCGTCACCGACAGCGGCACCGATAGCACCGCCGCCCAGCGCGAGGCCGCCACCGACGAAGGCACCGGCAAGCTCGACTGCCTTTTCCATGCTTGCAGCCATCTAGTTCTCCTCTGATTTTCTGGGTTTGGGGCTCAATGGCCCTCTTTGGCAACTGCGAACTGGTAATAAAGGATCGTCAGCAAAGCGAAAATGAAGGCCTGGATGACACCGATGGCCAGGTCGAACATCTTCCAGAGCACACTGAAAAAGATGGTCGCCGGGAAAAAGTAGATCGGGATCGCCAAGAGGAGCGCGATCATGATCCCGCCCGAGAAGAGGTTACCAAAGAGCCGCAGCGCCAGGGTGACCGGCTTCATGAGCTCCTCGAGGGCGCGTATCGGTGCCAACCACCGCGGCGGCGCGAAGAACGACTTTATGTAGCCACCGAAACCCTTCGCCCTAATGGCGGCACCGTTTGTCAAAATGAAGACGGTCGCTCCGAGAGCGTAGGTGAGGTTTACGTCAGCGGACGGGGAAGGCAGATAGTCGGTGTTGTGCCATAAGCCGGGGAAGATCTCGACCCAGTTTGCGGCCAGGACCAGCATGAAGATGGTGACGGCCAACGGCACGACATGGCGGTAGCGGGGGCCTAGCCCAACCTCCACCTGGTCTGACACCCACCCGACCAATACCTCCCAGAAAAGCTGGACCTTGTTGGGCACACCCGATGTGAGATGTTGGCGCAGGTACAAACCAAGCGCGAAGACCCCTGCGCAGGCGACCAAACTGGACCAGATGGTGTCTGCGTCGAAAGAGAGGCCGAAAACATGGACGACCACATGGTCGCCAACCGGTATCGGCGCTACGGCAAGCAAGCCGGCGCTAACCATCGGCTTCAACCTCGCCTGGGCCGGAAGTGCCGGGCAACTCGGCTGGGGCGCGAGCGGCCGAGGCTCTCTGCGGCATCAGTCCCGACTGTGGTAACGGGGCCTAGGCCCGCCAATTGCAGACGTTGGTAACGCCAAAGCGCACCCAGGGCATTGGCCATCAACAGCAGCTGGAAGGCGACAAGACCACCGACCATCCCAAAGCCCATCGGGCGCACGAAAAACAGAAGCGCAAAGGCAATGACGGTGATCCCCCCAAGGCGGGCGGCAACGGTGCCCACGTAAGGCCTGCGGTCCATGTGGCCGTCGTCTTTGCTGTAGCGGACGGTGGAGACCTGAAAGACCCTGTGGTTCGCAGTGGCGGCTGCCAAGCCGAGCAACGCGCCAATGCCTGCCAACGGTTGGCCGACCGCGAAACCGACCACGAGAGCGAGGACGGCCAAGGCGATGCACGACACAATCGTGCGCCTCACTATGACGTCGACGTAAAGGACGGGGAAGTCAGCAAGCATCAGAGAACAGCCCTAGCGGTTGTACCGCCGCAGCTCGGCCCTGGTGCCCAACACGCCCACGGCCGCACCGCCGACCAGGCCTACGAACAAGAACAGCGGCAGAGTCCCGAGAGCCCGGTCCGCCAGCCATCCGAGAATGCACCCGCCAAGCAGGCAGACGGCATTGAGCATCCCGAGACCGGCATATGCCATAGGCCCCGGATAGCGCCCGTCGTCCGGCTGCGCACTTTCCTCGTCTGCTCCGGTGCCGCTCATCTGAGGGCCGCTGGTGTGCAACAGCGTCTTGCCACCTCAACAGCACCATACCGTTTGCGAGCGCGACACTGTTCCCGAACACCAGGGCCAGGCTACGAAACACTCCTGTAACACTGCAACTCCGCTCAGTGCCCGCCTTGGCCCGGCCCGTCGCCGGCTCCTGGTCAACTGTTAGAGGCCCTCGGGGACGGGAGGCCCCGGAGCCACCGTTTTCGGCGTGCCAACGGCAGGCGTGCCCACGGCAGGCGTGCCCGCGGTGGGCTGCCCTGCTGGAGGGGTCGGACGGTCGGGCAAGACCAGTCTCACACCGTTGCTGCTGCGAGGGTTCTGGGCTCCTAGCCTGCCCGCTCCGCTGCCAAGGCCGCCGGTTGCCACGACCCCGCGCCCTGGCAACGGGCTGGGCGGCTTGCCGGTGAAGGTCCGGCGGCTTGCCCCGACCTTCGGGGTGGGAGCGGTGACCCGGCTGCTAGGGCCTGGCCGTCGAGGGCTGGCTGCCATGCCCGTTGGTCCCGTTGCCAACGTGGCCGTCGTTGTCCCCATTGCTGAGCGCCGAGCGGCCCCGCGGCGCGAACAGCGTGTACAGCAGGATGGCTAGGGCGCCGACCGCGATGGGGGGGATCTCGTTGTGGGAGTCCGTCACCCCGGGCCAGAGCACTAGGCCCGACAGCAGGGCGGTCCAGGCCCACAGGATGAGGACGGCGGCGCGGTGGCCATGGCCAAGGCGCATCAGGCGGTGATGGAGGTGGCTGAGGTCGGCGACCGCAGGGCTCGTCCGCTGGCCGGCACGGCGCACGACGGCGAACACGGTGTCCAATAGCGGGATACCCAGGATGAAGAACGGGATGATGATCGGCGCGAAGAAAAAGTAGGTCCGGCCGCTGAACTGGTAGCTGTCCTGGCCGACGACGGCGAGCGTCGAGGCAGCGACGAGCACCCCGAGCAGCATCGAACCGGCATCGCCCATGAATATCTTTGCGGGGTGGAAATTGTGCGGGAGGAACCCGACGCAGAGCCCGATCGCTATTACAGCGATAAGAGGGCCGGCGTTGCTCGCCTGGATGTTGCCGACCACCCCGAGCTGGTGCGAGTACACGAAGAACGCGCCGGCCCCGATCGCGACAATTCCCGCGGCGAGGCCATCCAGGCCGTCGATGAAATTGACCGAGTTCGCCATGACGGCGACCCACAGCACGGTCCCGAGTGCCGCCCAGGAGGGGCTCAGCTCCAAAGTTGTTTGGGCCAATGGGACGTGGAAGTACAGCATGTTGACCCCGAAGAAATAAAGCACCGTCCCCGCAAGGACCTGGCCGGCGAGCTTGGCCGGCGGCGACATCTCGCGGACGTCGTCCACCAGCCCGACGCCGAAAATGACAGTCGCGGCAATTACCACGCCGAGGGGGGCGGAGCTTCCTCTGAACACCGGGCCGAAAACCGGCAACTGCGAGGCGACGGCTATCGCGACGAGCATCCCGAAGTACATCGCTGCCCCGCCGGCAGTGGGCGTGGGCCGTTCGTGGACTCGCCGGTCGTCGGGCGTCACGAGCAGCGAATGGCGCTTCGCCATGGCGCGCGCAGCAAAGGTGGCCACCCAGGTGGCAACGGCCGCCACGGCAAAGACCACGATGTACCAACGGAATTGGATCAAGCGCTAAGCCTCCCCAGCTGCGAGATGTCCAGCGCTCAGGCGCCGAGGCACCAGCTCATGGGTAGGGCACAAACTTGGAGCAAAGGGTCGCCACCTCCTCGCGCACGGCATCCCGTTCGCTTTCGTCGTCTGGGGCGGCGAGCACCCGGCGGACCAGATGGGCTATCTCAGCCATCTCGCCTTCCCGCATGCCGGTCGTGGTCACAGCAGCGGTGCCGATCCGCAGACCGCTGGTGACGAACGGCGACCTCGGGTCGCCCGGGATTTGGTTCTTGTTGAGAGTTATCCCCGCTCGGTCGAGGGCCTCCTGGGCGGCCTTGCCGGTGAGGTCGGCGTCGAAGGTGCGAAGGTCCAACAACATAAGGTGGTTGTCAGTCCCGCCGGACACGATCCGGAAACCTTCGGCCGCAAGAGCGCTCGCCAGGGCCTGGGCGTTGCGTACTATCTGCGCCGCGTACAGGGCGAACCCCGGCTGGGACGCCTCGTAGAAGGCCACCGCTTTGGCTGCGATGACGTGTTCGAGGGGGCCGCCCTGAAGGCCGGGGAAGACGGCCTTGTCGATGGGTTGAGCGAAGGCCTCCTTGGAAACGATGCAGCCACCTCGTGGTCCCCGCAAGGTCTTGTGGGTGGTGAACGACACGATGTCCGAGAAGGGGACGGGGTTGGGGTGGGCACCGCCAGCGATGAGCCCGGCAATATGCGCCGCATCAAATAGCAGCAAGGCCCCCACGGAATCGGCGATCCGCCGGAACGGTTCGGGGTCGATCACCCGCGAGTACGCAGTCGCACCGGCGATGATCAGTTTGGGCCGGTGCTGTTCGGCAAGATCTGCCAGGGCCTCGAGGTCGATGCGCTCGTCGCTCTCGCTGACGCCGTAGCTGACGAAGTGGTACCAGCGGCCGCTCACGTTGACAGGCGAACCGTGAGTGAGGTGCCCGCCTTGGTCGAGGCGCATGCCGAGGACGGTGTCCCCAGGCTGCAGGACGGCAAGGTAGCAGGCAAGGTTGGCATTGGCGCCCGAGTGCGGCTGCACGTTGGCGTGCTCGGCTCCGAACAGCTCACAGGCGCGGCGCCGGGCGAGGTCCTCGGCCCGGTCGATGACAGAGTTGCCGCCGTAGTACCGCTTGCCCGGGTAGCCCTCGGAGTACTTGTTGGTGAGGACGGACCCGGTCGCCGCCATGACGGCCTGTGAGGTGAAGTTCTCCGAGGCGATCAGCTGGAGTGTGGTGTTCTGCCGCTCCTTCTCGTCCTCGATTATTGCGAAGAGCTCTTGGTCCGCGTGCACGAGCCCGAGCCTAGTTGTTGTTCAGCGAAGCGCCGCTGCGATCTCGTCCCATGACAGCTGGCCCTCCCGCAGCGCTCTAGGGACCTCCCCGGTGCAGTCGACCACCGTTGAAGGCTTGGCGCTGCTGGGGCCGGCGTCGAGGACGAGGGTCAGTTCGGCCCCGAGCGACTCCGCCACCTCTTGAGCCGTGGTGAGCGCCGGCTCGTGGTGACGGTTGGCGCTGGTCGTCGCAATGGGGCCCATCTGCCGGCATATCGCCAACGGCACCGGGTGGGCCGGGCATCGGATGCCGATCGTGGAGTCCTCCTCCCCGAGGTCGGCTGCCAGGTCGGGGCGCCGGGGAAGGACGATGGTGAGCGGCCCCGGCCAGTACAGGTTCATGAGCCGGCGTGCCGAGCCGGGCACCGCTGTGCACAGGGAGAGCGCTTGGGCCTCGTCGCAGACGAGGACGGGCAACTCGACGTTCCTCGGGCGTCCCTTCACCGCGAAAAGCCGGTCAGCCGCCCCGGTATGAAAGGGGTCGGCCGCCAACCCGTAGACCGTGTCGGTCGGCAGCCCGATTATGTCGCCACCTGCGAGGGCGTTTACGGCAAGATCTATGGCCTCGGCGGGCGGGGGGTCGCCCCACGCGGCGATCACCAGTGTCGCCATCAGCGACGAAGCTTATGTCAGCGACTTGGCTACGAGTACCCGCTCCCTGCCGGCCAGGTCGTTGCGGACAACGACGTCCCGGAAACCAGCCGACAGCGCCAGGTCCTTGGCGGCACCGGACTGATGGGGCGCGATCTCAGCGACAAGGGCGGACCGCTCAGACAACCATTCCGACGCCTCGCCCACGATCGCCTCGAGCGCCTCGAGCCCGGTCGGGCCTGAGACCAGCGCCAGGCGTGGTTCCCAGCGGGAAACCTCCTCCGGAAGGTCAGCCACTTCGCCCTCGGCAACGTAAGGCGGGTTGGCCACCGCAAGGGTTACCGAACCTTTCAGCCCCACGGGCAGCGCAGACCACCAGCTCCCTTGGGCGAGCCGGACCCGCCCGCCCGCTTGGGCCCCGAGACCAGCGAGGTTGGCCGACGCCACCGCGAGGGCTTCGCCAGACATGTCGGTAGCCCAGGCTTCGACGTCGGGGCGCTCGGTGGCGATCGACAAGGCAATGGCGCCAGAACCTGTGCCGAGGTCGACGACGACCGGTGGGGCGCCCTCCGTCCCGGCCGGCGCGACCAGAGCCAGCTCTGCAAGCGCTACCTCGACCACGACCTCTGTTTCGGGCCGGGGGATCAGGACTCGTCGGTCCACCATCAAGTCGAGCTTGCGAAAAGCCCAGTGGCCGAGGACGTACTGCACGGGCTCGCCCGATTCCCGGCGTCCCAGCATGGAAAAGAACGCCTCTTGCGCGACGGCCGGCGCGGGCTCGTCCAGCGCCGCGGGCCACGGGCTCCCAGATGCATCCTCAACAAACCACTGGGCGGTCCTTCGGTCCCCAAGACGCTTGACAGCCTGCTCGTAAAGAGGTCGCCAGGTAGGTCGCGGGCTCGCTGTCGCGCTAGTGGGCACGGCTCAGGCGGGATCCTCTCCTCCGAGCTGGCGACCGCGCTCGTCGGCAAGCAGGGCGTCGACTATCTCGTCGAGCTCGCCCATCAGCACCTTGTCGAGATTGTAAAGGGTTAGGCCGATCCTGTGATCTGTGACCCTGTTTTCCTTGTAGTTATAGGTCCGGATCTTCTCCGAGCGGCCCCCGCCCCCGACCTGGCTGCGCCGGGCCGTCGAAAGCTCGGCCGACTGGCGGTCCTGCTCCGCCTTCAGCAAACGTGCGCGCAGGACCTGCATCGCCTTGGCCCTGTTTTGGATCTGGCTCTTTTCGTCCTGCATGGAGACCACGATGCCTGTGGGCAAGTGGGTGACACGCACGGCCGAGTCCGTGGTGTTGACGGACTGGCCCCCCGGCCCAGTCGAGCGGTAGACGTCGACGCGCAGGTCCTTGTCCTCGATCTGGACCTCGACCTCTTGGGCCTCGGGCAGCACCGTCACAGTTGCCGACGAGGTGTGCACGCGGCCCTGGGACTCGGTCACCGGGACCCGCTGCACGCGGTGCGGGCCACCTTCGTGCTTCAGGTGTGCCCAGGCGTCCTTGCCCTTGACCAGCACCATGACCTCGTTGAGGCCACCCTTGGGGGAGGCGTCGATGGAGAGCACCTCGGCTTTGAGACCCGTGCGTTCCGCGTAGCGCAAGTACATCTCGTGCAGGTCGCGGGCGAACAGGTTGGCTTCTTCGCCGCCCTCGGCGCCCCGGATCTCCACGATGACATTGCGCCCGTCGTTGGGGTCCTTGGGCAGCAGCAGGAGCTTCAGCTCGTCCTCGAGGACGGCCAGCCGCTCCTCGGCCTCGCTGATCTCGTTGTTGAGGAGCTCCCGGTCCTGGCCTTCGGCATCGGCCGACATCTCGCGCGCGAGCGCGAGGTCTGCTTGCGTGTCCCGGTACGACCTGTAGGCCGATACAACAGGCCCGATCTCGTGATGGCGCCGTGAAAGCTCGACCAGCCGGCGTTGGTCGGCTAGTACCGCCGGGTCGGACAGCTGCGCAAGGATGTCCTCGTACTCCGCGACAACCTCATCCAGTCGCTCGAACACTTATTGCTCGGCGCCTGCCCTCACGCCTCGCCGCCCATAGCGGCGCTCGAAGCGCTCGACACGACCACCGGTGTCCACGAGCTTCTGCTTGCCCGTGAAGAACGGGTGGCACTCGTTGCAAAGCTCGGTATGCAGTTCGGGTTTCGTCGAGCGGGTCGTAAAGGCATTGCCACAGGAGCAGGCGACCTTGGCCTGGACATACTCGGGGTGGGTATCAGCTTTCATGGTTCTCCAACGTTAGCGCCCCTGCTTACATCACAGGGGAGGGGGTCTTGGCGATCTCGGCCAAGAACTGGTCATTGCTCTTAGTGGAACGGATCTTGTCGACCAGTAATTCCAAGCCGGCCGCGGCGCTCCCGTCTGTCGCCAACGCGTTCAGCACCCTGCGCAGCTTCCAGACCTGCTGGAGCTGTTGCCGGTCGAAGAGGAGCTCTTCATGGCGGGTGGAGGACGCATTGACGTCGAGCGCTGGGTAGATACGCCGCTCGGCGAGCTTGCGGTCGAGGCGCAGCTCCATGTTGCCTGTCCCCTTGAACTCCTCGAAGATCACCTCGTCCATCCGGCTCCCGGTCTCCACGAGAGCGGTCGCCAGGATCGTGAGCGACCCGCCTTCTTCGATGTTGCGCGCGCTCCCGAAGAACTTCTTCGGCGGGTAAAGGGCTCCGGTGTCGATACCACCGGACATGATGCGCCCGGTGGCTGGCTGAGCGAGGTTGTAGGCCCTGGCGAGCCGTGTGATGCCGTCGAGCACGATGACGACGTCCCGACCAGACTCAACGAGGCGCTTTGCGCGCTCGATGGCGAGCTCGGAGACCTGGGTGTGCTCGTCGGCCGGCCGGTCGAACGTGGAGGCGATGACTTCGCCCTTCACGGAACGGCGCATGTCTGTGACTTCCTCGGGCCGCTCGTCGACAAGCAAGACCATCAGGTGGACATCGGGGTTGTTGGCCTCGATCGAGTGGGCGATCTGCTTGAGCACCGTCGTCTTGCCGGCCTTGGGCGGCGAGACGATCAAACCACGCTGGCCCTTGCCGATCGGCGAGATGAGGTCAACGATCCGTGCCGTCACGTTGGCGGGGTCCCCAGGGATTTCGAGCGCCAGCTTCTGGTCGGGGAAAAGTGGCGTCAGGTTTTCGAACTTCGGCCTGTTGCGGGCGTCGTCAGGGGACATCCCTGCTACAGAGTCCACCTTCACAAGCGCAGGGTACTTTTCGTTGTTGGCGGCCGGCCGGAACGAGCCCTCCACCATGTCGCCCTTGCGTACGCCGTAACGGCGCACCTGGGTGATCGACACGTAGACGTCGTTGGCGCTGGCCAGGTACCCATTGGTGCGCAGGAAGCCGTAGCCCTCCTCGCGCAGGTCCAAAAGGCCGGTGCAAGGCACCAGTTCACCCGAGTAGGGCGCTTCTGCTGCCGCTGCCGGCGCAGTGAACTCGCGCTCAGGGCCGCGCTCGCCGCCGCGCGCTGGCTTTTCCCGGTTGCGGCGGCGCCGGCGCCGGCTGTTGCCGAGGTTCGGGTCCGAGTCGTGGCGCTGGTCGGTGTTGCCGGTTCGAGGCTCAAAGGTGCGCTGGCGCCCCTGCCTGGTCAGCAGCGCTGGAAGCTTTGGCCGGGCCCGTCCTGGCCATCACCGCTCGCCGGGCTCCCGCCGTTCTGTCGGGCCCTGTCGTTTTGAACCGCCTTGTCGGTCTCCCGGTCGCTGTCAAGCTGGGGGGCACCGTCGAACGCGGGCGCGGGCCGCCATCGCCGGTGCTGTCAACGGCCGCGCCATTGCTAGCGGGGACGTCGAACTGTCCCGGCGAGGCCTCCTCGGCCACGTGGCCATTGGTGCTTGCCAGTTCCAGCTGCTCGCTACGGCTGTCGCCGGCAGCGTCTTGGCCGCCGGTCGGGCCGGCCCGCCGGGAACGAGCCCGACGTGGCTTCTCCGCTGACGGCTCGGCTGTTGGCGTCGCATCTTCCTCTACGCCGGTGACCTGGAGTATGTGTGAGACCAGGTCCGCCTTTTTGGTGCGTGCCGCGGGCGATGCGCCTAAGGCCAAGGCGATAGCGAAGAGCTCGTCCCGCTCCTTTGCCTCAAGCACGGAGCGCTCGAGCTGCAGGTCGCTCATTGACTACCTCTGTGGGGGTGTGGGTGTGTGTGAATAGGGGTCAACACGGCCGGAGCATCCAAATGAAACCTGGATAGTTCCCCTGAGCCTGGGCCTGCGGCACTGCGCTTTGGCCACCTGGTAACGCCCGAGAGGTCCCGCTCCGGATGAGGTCCCGCTCGTGAGTACTACCGAGCCGGGCAATGACCATGATACCGCTTAAGCGGCACTCGCGCCAGGAACCTCCATCGCGGCCGAGCTCAGAGCGCCAGCTCCTCGCGAACTGCGGCCAGGTCGGCGTCCACTGCCTTGGGTACCGCGATCTGGCCGATGGCAACGTCTGGGTCCTTCAAGCCATGGCCGGTGAGGATGCATACGACCGTCGAACCGGCCGGCACACCCGCCTTGAGCAGCCCGGCAACGGCAGCGGCGGAGGCAGGCTCGCAAAACACGGACTCCTCCCGGGCGAGGAACCGGTACGCCTCGAGGATCTCCTTGTCGGTGACGGAGGCGATCATGCCCCCCGACTCGGACGCCGCGGCGGTCGCACCGTACCAGGAGGCCGGGTTGCCGATGCGGATCGCTGTGGCGATGGTTTCGGGTTTTTCGACAGGATGGCCGAGCACAATCGGAGCTGCGCCGGCGGCCTGGAAACCGAACATCCGCGGCAGGTGGCGCAGCCTCCCGGCATCTTGGTACTCCCTGTACCCCTTCCAGTACGCAACGATATTGCCGGCGTTGCCCACCGGCATGCAATGTACGTCGGGGGCGTCACCCAAAATGTCGACCACCTCAAACGCGCCAGTTTTCTGCCCCTCAATTCGATAGGGGTTTATGGAGTTCACCACAGTCACCGGTTCTTTTTCCGCCAGCTCACGCACGAGCGCCAGCGCGCGGTCGAAATTTCCCCGTACTTGCACGACTTTTGCGCCGTGCACGAGCGCTTGAGCGAGCTTGCCTAAAGCGATGTACCCGTCCGGGATAAGCACGACGCAAGCGAGCCCGGCCCGCGCCGCATAGGCAGCTGCTGAAGCCGAAGTATTCCCGGTAGAACCGCACACAACCGCCTTGGCGCCTTCTTCCAATGCCTTGGATATGGCTACGGTCATGCCGCGGTCTTTGAACGAACCCGTCGGGTTGGCGCCCTCGACTTTAAGCCAGACCTTGGCGCCGACCTGTTGGGACAACCGCCGCGCCTCGATCAGCGGAGTACCGCCTTCGAGGAGGCTAACGACCGGGGTGGAGCTGCTCACAGGGAGGTGCTCGCGGTACTCCTCGATCACCCCCTGCCAACGACGTGCGCTCAAGGGCCGACCACCCGGAGCAGCCCGCCGATCCGCTGGACCGCGTCAAGGCTGCGCAGCTCGTGGAGGCACGCCTGCATGTCGCGCTCGAAGGCAGGGTGGGTCACGAACATGAGGTGCGCCTGGGCGTCCTCGCCACTCCCGTGCGGAGCCGCGTCGACCGGCCCAGCCTCGGGTTCAGGCGCGTCCTGCTCCATCGATCGGACCGAGACATTGTGGCGGCCGAGCGCGCCGGCGATGGCAGCCAGCACGCCCGGACGGTCGGCCACGAACAGGCTGAGGTAATAGGCGCAGCGCAGGTCGTCGATCGGGCGGATGGCCACCGCGTGGAGCTCCAGCTTCCGGGCCGCGCCTCTTACGGTCAGGTTGTGAGCAGCGTCCACCAGATCCCCGAGCACGGCGCTGGCAGTCGGTAGGCCGCCGGCGCCCCTACCCAGCAACATCAGCTGGCCGACGGCATCGCCCTCCACGAAAACGGCGTTGAACGAGTCCCGCACCGCTGCGAGTGGGTGGTCCGCCGGGACCATAGCCGGGTGGACGCGCACGCCGAGCGACCCGTCGGGGCTGGACTCGATGACGGCAAGCAGCTTGATCTCGAACCCAAGCCGTTTGGCGGCCTCGATGTCCTGACCCGTGACCCCCGATATCCCCTCCCGGTAGACGTCGCCCGCCACGACCTTGGCGCCAAAGGCGACGTTGGCCAGGATGGCAGCCTTCGCGGCTGCGTCGTAGCCCTCGACATCGGCCGTCGGGTCACGCTCCGCAAAGCCCAGGCCCTGCGCCTCGGCAAGCGCATCCTGGTAGCTCGCTCCGGAGTTGGCCATGCGGGTGAGGATGTAATTGGTCGTGCCGTTGACGATGCCCATGACACGGTAGATGCGTTCTCCGGCCAGGGACTCGCGCAGCGCCCGGATGAGCGGGATGCCTCCGGCCACCGAGGCCTCGAACAGCAGGTCGACCCCGTTGTCGCTGGCTGCGTCCCAAAGCTCGCCCCCGTGGTTCGCAAGCAGCTCCTTGTTGGCCGAGACAACGGGCTTCCCGCTGCGCAGCGCCCTCAGCACCAGGTCACGGGCCGGGGAAATGCCGCCCATGACTTCGACCACGACATCGATCGAGGGGTCATCGACGACGCCGCCGGCGTCGGTAGTGAGGAGCGGTTCAACGCCGGGGACCTCACGCTCCTTGGTGGCCGAACGCACCGCCACCTTGGCAAGCTCGAGGTGCAGGCCCGTGCGGTCCGCGATCCGTTTGGCATCGCTCAGCAGGAAGCGGGCAAGCGCGGCCCCGACGTTGCCGCAGCCCAGCAATCCGACGCGCACGGTGGGCCTCGCCGAGGAGGGCTGCAAGTCGCTGTCCCTGCTCTCTTGGCTCTTTTGGCTCTCTGTTGGGACCATGTGCGAAGGCTAGCGTGCCAGGCCGCCTGGACCTTTTCTAACTGTCGAGGGCCAGCAGGTCGGAGTAGGTCTCGCGCCGCACCACAGCTCGCCAGCTCCCGTCCCGCGGCGAACACGACCGGCGGCCTGGGCACCTTGTTGTAATTGGACGCCATCGCGTGGCCGTATGCACCGGTCACCGGGGTCGCCAGCACGTCGCCGACCTCGAGGTCTTCTGGCACGCAGGCGTCTCGCACGAGCACGTCCCCCGATTCGCAGTGCTTGCCGACAACTGTGACGGTGCGGGGCCGCGGCGCCTGGGCCTCCCTCGGCAGGAAAGCCTCGTACCCGGAGCCGTACAGAACTGGTCTCGGGTTGTCGCTCATGCCGCCGTCGACGCTGACGTAGGTCCGCACGCCGGGAAGCGTCTTGATAGTGCCGACCGTGTAGCAGGTGATGGCGGCGGCAGCGACGATGGACCGGCCCGGCTCTGCGGAAAGCACGACGGTGTCGGCGATGCCTGCAGCCCGTGCCGCGTCTCCCAAGGTCTTCGCCCAGTTGGTTATGGACGGCGCAGTCTCGCCGGTAATGTACGGCACCCCGAGGCCGCCACCAATGCAGAGCTCTTCAAGGCTTTGGTCCGTAAAAAACGGCCCGAGCACTGCCAAGGCCTGCTGGAAGCTCTCTAGAGCGAAGATCTGCGAGCCGATGTGGGCGTGAATGCCTACCAGCCGGACGCAGCTCGTCGGGTGCCTGAGCCGCTCAATAGCTTCGGCGGCGGCACCGGAGGTGAGGCCGAAGCCGAACTTGGAGTCCTCCTGGCCCGTCATGACGTACTCGTGGGTGTGAGCCTCGATGCCCGGGGTCACCCGGACCAGGACGCTCGGCGGAGGCCTGAGGGCGCCTCCCTGGGTCGGATCTGGCCGGCTCAGCACTCGGGCAAGGCGGTCGATCTCGTCGAAGGAGTCGACAACGATCCTGCCGACGCCTGCCGCGATTGCAGCCTCGAGCTCGGCCTCGGACTTGTTGTTCCCGTGCAGCACCAGACGTTCGCCCGGCACGCCCGCTGCCAGCGCAACAGCGAGCTCCCCGCCAGTCGATACGTCTATGCAGAGCCCTTCTTCGTACGCAAGCGCCGCCATTGCCTTGCACAGGAAGGCCTTCGACGCGTAGGCGGCCCTGGGCCGAAAGCCTGGCGCGCCTCCTGGCAACGCCGGCGGAGATGTTCTTCGTCGTAGATGAACACCGGCGTGCCTACCTCTTCCACGAGCTCCAGGACGTCCACGCCGCCGATCCGGAGCTGGCCCTCGTTACCGACATCTGCGGTGAGAGGGAGCAGGTGCCTAGGCAGAGGTCCCTGGCGGCTGGGCGCGCCCGGGGCGGGTGCCTCCTCGTAGGGAACCTCGGTCGTAAGGGGGTCGGGGATCATCGGGACCAATCGTTGCAGGCCCGCCGTGGCCGCGCTGCCAGAATTGCCGATGGTCGAGCCCACGAGGGAGGCGACGGCGCGCCACCAGTATGCTTAGTCCGCCGCCCCCGTAGCTCAGGGGATAGAGCACCGGCCTCCGGAGCCGGTTGCGCCGGTCCGAATCCGGCCGGGGGCACCAGCAGGAACCGCGCGGTACAGAATGTTCGGCGTGAGCGGCACCGCCAACGACGCCTTCGCAAGCTCGCCCATAGAGATCCCAGGAGACATCCTCGAGCGGGTCAGCGCTCTATGTCGGACGCTGCCCGAGGTGACGGTGCGGGTTGACGCCTCACGAAGCAAGTCGCGATCGATGGCGCACTCGTTCGACATCCGCCGGAGATCGTTCTGCTTGCTGGTGGCACTGGAGGGTCGGACCGGCAAGCCCGTCCCGCTGCTCGTGTTGCGTGCCGACCCAGATGAACGCGACGCGCTGCTGTCGATTGGCCAGCCGTTTTTCGTCCCCCGAGCAGGCGGTGGCCGCATTGGGGTGCGGCTCACCGACGAAACCGACTGGGAGGAGATCCGTGAGCTCGTGACCGAGAGCTACCGGCGGCTCGCGCCGAAAAAGCTCACCGCACTGCTCGACTAGCAGCTCCCTATCAGCATCGATCGCTTGTGCGGCGCGGGCCGGCGGTCCCTCAGGTCCCCCCGACGCCCGCCGCAGGGCGCCCCGCGCACCAGTCGTCGAGGCTCGCCACCCTCTCAGGGTGCGCCCGGCTCCGGGCCAGGAAGCCGGCCCCGTACTGGGGCATCGGGTCCTGGTCCGCCGGTTGGTAGCGGAGGTCGACGCTCCAGCGGGTGTGCGCCGATGCGTTCGGGCCGGACGAATGAATGAACCGGTCGTTGAAAATGATGGCCCCACCGGCGCCCACCGGTACCGACAACGCCCGCGCCCTCAAGCGGGCGACGGCCGCGTCGTCCAGCTCGCGGTACGCCGTCCCCGAGTAGGTCTCGAAGTGGAACCCCGCGACCGCCTCGCGGTGGGTTCGCGGGATCACACGGAGGCACCCGTTTTCGATAGTGGAGTCGACGACAGCGACCCAAACGGTGATCACAGGGTTGCTCCGGGCGTCCGGCCAGTAGGACTTGTCCTGGTGCCAGGGGACCTCCCCGGCCGCCACCCGTGGCACCTTAGGCCTCACGTTGTAAACCGGGTTGGCGAATATCTCAGGCCCGATCAGGCTTTCGACCACATCCAGGATTTTGGGGTTGCTCATGAGCTCGAAGTAGCCCGTGAGCCGGTCGCGCCAGCTCTGGCCCGTGAACGTGACGAAGTCTTCAGCGCTCAGTCCCTCGAACAGGCTGGCCAGTCGGGTCTCGAAGGGTTCGCCGGCGAGGGGGTCAGTTATGCGGCACGCTGCCAGGAGCTGGTCGGCGATCAGGTCGACCTTCATCGTCATGGCGGTGCGTACAGGGGCAAGGTCGTGGCTGTCCAAGAGAGCCGGGAGCACGAGGTACCCTTGCTCGTCGTACTCGTCGACCTGGCCGGGACGGAGGTACCCCTGGGCCCCGGTCCGCAGCTCGGCGTCAGTTACGGCGTAGTCCCTGTACAGAGAAATCACCTCAAGCGCTCGTACCGAAGCGGGAGCAGCCGCGTCAGCGTTCGCCATCTTCGTCAAGGCTGCGGATATGCATTTCCGGGCTGAGACGGGCAAATGGTGTGTCGGGGATTTCTCCCACGGGGTTGGTCCCCATGTCCTGGCCGCGCAAGGGATAAGCCCGGAACTGCGGTGCCCGGCTTAGGTCACAACGCACGTTGGCTCGCGAGTAACGAACGGTGAGACCAACGCGCTCTCGGTCAGAAGCGTTAGCTGGCGAGCCGTGGACGATGCTGTCGTGGTGGAACGACGCCTGCCCCGACGCCAGGTTGAGGGACACAGCGTCCTCCGCCGAAAAGGTGCCGTCCTCTAGTTCCAAGGTGAGCACCGACTCGCTGATGTGCTTACGGTGCTGCAGCAGACCAGACCTGTGAGAGCCCGGGATAACCTGCATGGCTCCGTTGCCCTCGTCCACGTCCTCGAAGGCCAACCATGCAGTGACCGACTCGTGCAACGGCTCCAGTGGCCAGTAATAGCCATCCTGGTGCCAGGCCACTGTGCTGGACGAGCGCGGGGACTTCGCAAAGAACTGAGAACCCCACATGTAAAAGTTGGGCCCTAGTAACCCCTCGACGATGTCGAGCAGGGCAGGAGCGCCGCACACGTCGTAGAGCCACCGGCTCGCCATGTGCCACTCGCGTATGGCGCCGGGATCCTCATCCGGCTCCAAGAGCCCACACAGGGTGTGGTAGCCGTCGCGCAGACCGTCCATTTCTGAGGAGCTAAAGACCTCCAGCCCCCTCAGGTAGCCCCGCCCCACGAACTGGTCCGTCTGCCCCACGGTCAAGGTCGACATCATCTTCTCCCTTGCTTTCTGCGTGCCCCTTCGAGCCAACTTAGCCCTGAGCGCACCTCCAGATAAGCGCCCTAATGCCGAAACCATGAGAGTGACGAACGCACTGGTGCGTGTGGCGCCCCCCGCGGCGCCTGCGGTGGCCTGCTGCGCCATACTTTTCGCGCCCTGGGCGACAACGGGAACGGCCACACGTTCGGGTTTCGCGTTTCTCCGCGCCGCAAGCGCCGCGGGGCTCCTTGGCACCACCGGGGCGCACGTGTTCGAGGCGTTTGTCTTTGCCCTGCCAGCATTGTGCGCTCTTTCCTGCGCTGCGGCCGTCTTGGGGCCCTTTCGTTTCAGCGATTTCTTCGGGTATCGCCGGTTTGGTCATCGGGGCGTTCGCGCTCGAGATGTTTATCGTTTTTGGCGTTCACGCCGCGGTAGGGCCCGGTTTGGGGTCGTCGGCGCTGCTTCGGCAATCGCCATGTCAGCTCGTTATTCAGCCAAGGTGTGGCCGCGAAGAGCGCATGTCGCGGGTGAAGAAGGGACGGTCCAAAATGCCTGACGGCCAAAATTGGGGAGAACCGCCCGCGGAGCAGCCGGCCGGCCAACAGGCGGGCCAAAGGGAGGGTTGGGGACAAAGCCAGCAACGGCCGGCCGCCCAAGGGCCGGGCTGGGGGCTACTCGGCGAGTCCTGGCAGGTACCGGGGCAGGCAGTGGGCGGCATCAGCGGCGGCCCCGTCAGCGGTCCCGAGAGGGTAAGGGACGATCTTCTGCCGCTCAGCCCGGCACCCGCAGCCGCTCCTCCCAGGCGCGGCCCTCGGGCCTGGGCAGCGATGGCCGTCGCCTCCGCCGTCGTACTCGTGGGGGCAGGGACTGGAGCCTCGCTTGTGCTGGCCGGTGCGGGCGCCAGCGGCGGTGCGAGCTCGCCAGCGGCCGCGGTGCAACAAATGATCGACGCACTTAACAAAAGCGACGTGATCGGTGTGCTCGACAACCTCGCCCCCGGTGAACGCAACGCGCTCGAACCTGGCCTGGAGGACATCTTCGGGCAGCTGAAGCGCATGGGCGTCCTTTCATCTGCCGCTGACATCAACGACATCACGGGCCTCCATATCTCTGAGCAGGGGCTGGCTGCCTCAACCGACCAGTTGACCCCCGACGTGGCTGCGGTCACCGTGTCCGGCGGGACCAACTCCGACGCGGTCGACCCAGGCCAGCTTCCCCTCGGGAGCTATTTCCAGGGCTTGGTCGACAAAGCCACGAACAGCCGCTCGGTAAGCACTACAGGCCCCAACAGCGGAAAAGCCACCCTGGGGACCGTGAAGGTGGACGGCGGATGGTACGTGAGCCTCGGCTACAGCATCGCCATCAACGCCCTCCGGTCATCCGGCCGCAATGGGGCACCGCCGGCGACCGGCCAGCTGCAGCCGGTTGGGGCACCTTCCCCGCAGGGGGCGGTGCAGGCGCTGTTCAACTCTGCGTCCCAATTGGACCTGACCGGACTGCTGGCGGACTTGGACCCCGAAGAGCTGGCCGCCGTCGACGCCTACGCTCCCTACTGGCTGCCCAGCGCCCAGGCGGCTCTCGACAAGCTCCAGGGCCAGGTGAGCATCAAGTTCGGGAACCTAAGTTTCAGCACTGAGGCGGCCGACAGCGGGACCCTTGTGAAGGTCGACGATGGCCTCACCTTGAACGTCAAAGCACACGGGGTCAACGTCGAGTACGCCAACGGCTGTTACACGGTCACTGGCAGCGGGGCCCCGCACACGAGTGCATTTCAGGCGGAGGCCAGGACGAAGCCAAATTGCTGGGCGTATTACCTCCAGCCGTCCAGCCGATATTCAAACGGCTCACAACGATGAGGTCAGACACAGGTTTCGTCACCGTGGAAGAGAACGGACAATGGTTCGTGAGCCCGACCCGCACCTACCTAAGTGCGATCTCCGCCGAGCTCGCGGAGTTCCAGCCGGGCGACATTCAGACGATAATCGAGAACGCATCGGGTATTGGCAACGCATTGGAGAATTACGAGCGGCAAGCCATGAACGACCCAGGGTTCAAGCTGTCATCGAGCAACTTGGGCAGCGTTCTCCACGCCACAAATCCGGCCTCCGAGCCCGCGGCCAGTTCGGCTCTCCAAGGGGAGGCCGAAGCTGACGCAATCAACGCCTTTGTCGCGGAGATGTCGTATTACGCAGTCAATTCGGGCTTCACCTCCAACGGCAAAGCGCTCGACCCGATTATCCCATGGTCAGGCGGGGTTTCCAGAGGGCACGTCGCGCTCTTGGTCGGCTGCGACATGGCGGTCGGTAGGCCCGCAACAATGAAGGCGGGCGACTGTCACGGCCGGGCCCCGGAGGTGATTGCGGTGCGCTCCCTCGCCCAGGACGGGAGCGTCTGCTACACCATCGTGGCCGGCGAGTCGGGTACTTCCGCCAGCCGCTCTCCGACTACCTGGTACAACGCTGGGGCCAGCTGCCCGGTGAGATTTCCGTCTGGGCCGCCCAAGGCCGGTTCGGCAGCCAGCCATGCGGGGGCGGGCTGGTATGAGACCTTCTGAGCTGGGTGCAGCCCGCTATCGCCCCCTTGTCCTGGCGGGCCCGCCTCTCAAGTAGCGTCAGCACAGTGCGGGTGGTCGTGGCGCTGCTGAGCGTTCTCGGACTGCTCGCCGTCACGGGCGCGCAGGACGACTGACGATGCCGCACCGGTCAGGGCTCCTGCAATAGCCAACCCCCTCGCCAACCCGGCCGTCAACCGGCAACCACCGCTCTACAGCGTCGAGGGGGGTAGATGCCGGCCCCCGCCTGGAGCACGCTTTTCGTCGCCGTCTTCGAGCTGGGACTGCCAGTCCCCATGCCTCCCCCACTACGACGACTTTGCGTTCAACGGCTCCACGGCGTGCAACGACCTGTTGCTCGCCTCGATCAACGAGGCCCAGATAGCGGAGCACCTTCCCGGGTTTACGCTGCCGTCCAATTTTGCCGACCTGACCGTACCCCAGCAGATGTTCGTCCTTGTCAACTTGGAACGCATCTCCCGAGGCGTCCCCCCGCTGGTGGGCCTGTCACCATACCTGGGACCACCAGCCGAGACCGCAGCCCGCGACGCCGAAGACCCCAGCTTTCAGCGGGCCTACGGACGGGTTCAGGTCTGGTACCCACCGGGCGGCGGGCTGTACGCGTTCGGGGGCGCGTGGTCCGGCAATCAGGTCAACGCGTTGGCAGCGATGTTTGGCTGGATGTACGACGACGGCTGGGGCGGCAAGGGCGCCACGCGCAACGTTGCCTGCAACGGTCCCGGCGAGACCGGCTGTTGGGGGCACCGCGACGAGCTCCTTGGCGAGTACACGGGAACGGCGTGCACCGATTGCATAGCCGGCGGAGGGTACGCCTCGCCGGCCGAGCGCAACTGGACCGAGTCCTATGTGCTGCTGCTCGTACGGCCGGTGCAGTTCCCCACCCCGCTTGTGTTCACATGGAACGGCAACGTCCTGCCCAACCTGCCCCAAGGCTGGGAACACACCCGCGCCGCGTGAGGCCTTGCCAGCGCCCTAGCCCGATGTAACCGCCTCGACCTCGACCTCAACCTTCCAACGCGGGTCGAGCAGCCCCGCGACGACGACCATGGTCGCGGCGGGCCGGGTGCCGGCAAACCGCTCGGCATGAGCGCCCCCAACGGCCTCCGCGTCGGCGGCTGACGTAATGAACATCCGGGTCTGGACAACGTCGGCAAAGCCCGCGCCCAGCTCCGAAAGTGCAGCTCCGATGATCTCGAAACAACGCCGCGCCTGCGCCTCGCGTCCTGCGGGCAGCTCCCGTCGGGCCAGATCGGGGCGGTGCCTGAGACGAAGATGCGGTCGCCGACCCGGACTGCGCGGCTGAAGCCGATCGTCTTTTCAAACGGCGAACCGGACGACACAAGCTTGCGATCGGCCATCTCAGAAGTATCGTGGCGCGCGACCCCGGACGACAAGGCAATTCCGAGGAGGTGGGCAGCGAGGGCCATGGCCAGCGAAGACGGACGTGCCGAGGCGGCTCTGTCGGTTCTGCGCGGTGTTTCGGTCGCCCAAGTGGCCGAGGAACGAGGTGTGGAGCCGGAGGTGGTGCTGCAGTGGGTCGACCTGTTCTGTGAGGGCGGCGAGGCCCGCCTGAGCGAGAGGGCACCGCTGGGCCCAGTCGAGCGCGACCGGTTCCTCACGCTGGTAGCGCACGAGTTCCGCACCCCGCTTGCGATCATCTCCGGTTGGCTGGACACGATGCTCGCTTCGGGCCCCCAACCCGAGATCCGGGAGGAGGCGCTTGCCTCGATACGCCGCCAGGTGTCCCACTTGGAGCGGGTCGCAAGGGACGCGCTCGATGCCGGGGCGGTAGCGAGAGGCCAGTTGCGCTTGATCGTCGCGCCTGTGAAGTTGCGTGACCTCGTCGAGGGTGTCCTGTCCTCGATGCGTGACGGCCGTCTGTCCCTCGTGCCAGGTGAAGAGGTCGTTGTGGTGGCGGACGGGTCGCGACTTGAACAGGTCGTGGGCGGAGTGCTCGAGCATGCACGCCGGTTAGCAGAGGACGGCCACGTCTCGATAGAGATCGGTACCCAGGAGGGCGACTGGGCCTTGATGACCGCCTCGGTGGACGGCAGCGAGCTCGACATCGGCGACGCCGCAGCCTTGCTCGAGCCTTACGCCCGCTCCGACACGTCCTTTGGGACAGGCCTTGGGCTCTACCTTTGCCGGGCCCTGCTCGTTGCGCACGGCGGTGAGATAGGGCTTCGGGCGGAAGGGAAGAACACGATGTTCTGGTTCAGGCTCCCGAGATCAGGGCCCGAGCTCAACAGGCTCGTACAGCGCAGCTGACCGTGGAAGGCGAGCCGCAGCACTAGCCGTCCCGGCGTCGAGCCCGCCTGCGAGCGCCCAAGCGCGCCGGACAGCCGCGTCGAGCATCTCCTCGGTGAGCCGGCCCGTAAAGGTGTTCTGCTGGCTCGGGTGGTATGAGCACACTATGGAAATACCGCTGCTCGTTGGCACTTCGACGCCGTGGCCAAAAGCAGGCCTCTTGGTCACGCCCAGCAGGCGGCAACATGCCTCGTACGCGAACCCGCCTAGGGCGAGCAGCGCGCGCACGGGCAGAAGCGAGAGCTCCTGTTCGAGGTAGGGCACGCAGTTGTCACGTTCCTGCGGCGTAGGCCGGTTGCCGGGCGGCGCGCACCTAACCACGGCGGTCACCCAGGTACCCACCGCTTGCAACCCGTCGGAAGCGGACACACTCTCTGGCTGGGTCGCAAGCCCCGCTCGCCAGAGCGCTGCCCAGAGCCAATCGCCCGAGCGGTCTCCAGTGAATATCCTCCCGGTGCGGTTGCCGCCGTGTGCGGCCGGAGCAAGCCCGACCACGACAAGGCGAGCGGCTGGGTCGCCGAAACCTGGCACGGGACGGCCCCAATAAACCTCTGACGAATAGGCCGCGCGACGTTCGGCTGCCACCGTCTCGCGCCACTCGACCAGGCGCGGGCACCTCCGGCAAGACACAACCTCTCGGCAAATAGCGTCCAGCGAGGACGCGGGCACGCGATGACCTTACTGTTCAGGCGGTAGCTTGGCGGGCAGTGCCTCGTCGTAAACCCAGCCCCCCCACGATGCTGCTCATGGTCCGCCATGGCCTGACCCCGACGACTGGTCGGGAGATGCCCGAGCCCGGTCCTGGCCCTGGCCTCTCCGAGGACGGTAGGAAGCAGGCTGAGGAAGCGGGCCAGCACATTTCCAGCTGGCGGGGTTCCCTGCCGCCTATAGCCGCCCTCTACTGTTCGCCGCTGTCCCGTACGAGGGAAACCGCCGGCGTCGTTGGCAAAGTGCTCGACCTAATCCCAGTTGAGCGGGCAGATCTTGTCGACTGCAACGCCGGCGACTGGGCCGGGGCCCCGCTCAAGGACCTCGCCAAGAAGCCTGAATGGCCAACCGTGATGCACTACCCGAGCGGCTTCTGTTTCCCGGGCGGGGAGGCGATCCGGGACATGCAGGCTCGCATGGTTGATGCCGTGCACGATCTTGTCAATGCGAACCCCGGGAAAACGGTGCTTGTTGTTTCGCACGCCGACCCCATCAAGTCGGTGCTCGCAGACGCGCTGGGCGTCCATCTGGACCTGTTCCAACGGATTGTCGTGTCACCAGGGTCGGTCAGCGCCATAAGTTACGGCGGCACGTCGCCCAGCGTGGTGCTCGTTAATTGGACGGGGCCGGGCAGCCGGGCTCCCAATCTGCCAGCGTCTGCTACGAAAACGGAGGCCCGGCGCTGAACCCGTCATTCGACCTGCCGAGCCCCACTCGAGTGACCGTGGGAGCGATAGGGCCACCCGGCAAACGTGTCTTTTACTTCCAGGCCCGCCAAGAGAACCAGCTTGTCTCCCTGAAGCTCGAAAAGGACCAGGTGCTATTTCTCGCAGGTGGCCTGAGCGAAGTGTTGGCGGATCTCGCGACCCCGGCGTCGGTGCCCGCCGAGAGCGACCTCGAGCTCGAGGAGCCGGTTGAGGCGGAGTGGGCCGTCGGTTCGATGCAGCTCGCCTATGACCCCGTGGCCGACCGGGTCATGATCACGGCACGAGAGATCGCCTCGCTCGACGAAGAGCCAGGACCGGACGAGCTTTCTACTGATGGAGAGGCTGATGATCCCGCTGGTGCAACAGCACGCGTGGCGCTCACTCGTGAGCAGGCGGCCGGGGTGATAGCTCACGGGAAGGTGCTGTTGCGCGGGGGCCGTCCTCCCTGCCCGCTGTGCGGCTACCCCCTCGGCGAGGACCATTCGTGCCCCAAGACAAACGGGCACCGCTCGCCCGCGCTGTGAGCGGGCAACAGGCCCCACAGGACAGCACGCCCCTCGCGAGCGGCCCTGTTGCCGGGCAACCGCTCGAGACCCCCATCACCGAGGAGGCCGGCCACATACTTTCGGTACTCTCCAGCGGCGAGATCGAGCTGAAAGGACGCATCCCCTGGAGCTCGAACGCAACCTTTTTGGTCTCGGTCTGCGCCGCCCCCCCGGCTGAGGGAGCTGCCGGGCTCGGGGAGGACCTCCTTGCCATCTACAAGCCGACCAGCGGGGAGCGACCTCTCTGGGACTTCCCGCGTGGCCTATGGAAACGCGAAGTGGCTGCCTACGAGCTGTGCACGTTCATGGGTTGGGACATTGTGCCACCCACGACGGCTCGCCCCGACGGCCCGCTCGGCCCTGGGTCGCTCCAGTTCTGCGTGGACACGGCACCCGACGAGCACTTCTTCACTCTTGTAGACGACCCACAACACCACCGTGCGCTGCGCCGCATTGCCGCTTTCGACCTGGTCGCCAACAACGCGGACCGCAAAAGCGGGCATTGTTTGCTCGACCAGGCGGGCCACATCTGGGCCATAGACCACGGCCTTTGTTTCCATACCGATCCAAAGCTTCGGACCGTTATATGGGACTTCGCCGGTGAGAAGGTGGACCAAGACTTGCTAGCTCCCTTTGAGATGCTGGCGGCGGCAGAAATGCCGCCCAGCCTGGAGAGCCTCCTCAGCGAGGAGGAAATAGAAGCTGTCTCGGCCCGGGCGAAGGCTGCCCTGTCGTACCGTAGGTACCCCAAGCCCCGGGGTGACTTCCCCTACCCCTGGCCGCTGGTCTGACCAGCACCGGACCGTGTACGTCTTCCTAATGCCTGGTGGCGGCACTAGCTAGGACAACTTGCCTGGCGGGGGCACTAACGTGTGATGCGACCCCGTACAGGCGTACCGCCGGGCGGCGGCAGCATGGAGCGATTACCCCATGCGAGCGCGAGAGGAGCCAATCGGAGTGGGCAGCGACGACGAAGTGCGATTGGCGGTCCCAGCGAGGCCGGAGTTCGTGGGGTTGGCCAGGGTCACCGCGGCAGGCCTCGCGAGCCGGCTCGGCTTCACGTTCGACCAGGTCGAAGATCTGCGACTAGCGATTGACGAGATGTGCTTCGGGCTGACCGGGACCAAGGGCAAGGACGGCATCCTCGAATTGCGCTTCCTGCTCAGCCCCGAGGGCTTGACCGTTCACGGCGAAGGCAACTTCTCTCCACCGGCCCGGTCCATCTTTCTGAGCTGTCAAAAGTTATCCTCGACGCCTTGGTGGACGAGCACTCGATAAGCGACGGAGCCGACGGCCCCCGTTTCCGGCTGATGAAAAAGCGAGAGCGCAAAAAGATCGTCGTAGATGAGCTGACAATAGGGGAAGTCAGTGAGCCTTGAGCCGAGCCGGCGCGATGAGCTTCGGGAGCAGTTCATAGCGTTCGCTCGCCAACGCGAGGCGCCTCTGCGAGACGAACTCGTAGCGGCGCACTTGGGATTGGCAGAATACCTTGCCCGGCGTTTTGCCAATCGCGGGGAACCTCTGGATGACCTTGTGCAGGTTGCCTCCTTGGGCCTGATAAAGGCCGTCGACCGGTTCGACCCCGAGCGCGGAGTCGAGTTCTCGACTTACGCGACGCATACGATCGTCGGGGAACTGAAACGACATTTCCGTGACAAGGGCTGGGCGATAAGAGCACCCAGGCGCATGCAGGAGCTCTACCTCCAGCTGGGCAAGGTAGTTGGGACCCTGAGCCAGGAACTCGGCCACTCCCCGACCATTGCCGAGCTGGCGGCGGAGGTAGAGGTCTCCGAGGAAGAGGTCCTGGAAGCTCTTGAAGCCGGGCAGGCTTATCGTTCCGCCTCACTCGACGCTCCCGTTGGGAACGAGGAAGGTGAGACCCTTGGGGCCCACCTCGGCGAGGAGGACGTGTCATTGGCTGACGTAGAAAGCCGGGCCACCCTTTCTCCCCTGCTCGCACAACTGCCACCGCGCGAGCGCCTAATCCTGCATTTGCGATTTTTCGAAGGCCTTACGCAATCAGAGATCGCCACCAGACTGAACATTTCCCAGATGCACGTCTCACGGCTTCTCGCACGAAGCGTCTCGGAACTGCGCAATGCTGCAGAGGCGCCCGCCCGCTGATGCGGCTGCTCCTCATCGTAAATACCTCGGCCTCGTCGGTCACCGCCCGAGCGCGGGTGGTGATCCACAAGGCGTTGTCGGCCGATCACGATGTCGTCCTGAAAGAGACCAACCGGCGCGGCCATGCCGCGCGGCTGGCCCAGGGTGCCGCCGCCGACGGCATGGACGCTGTCGTGGTCCTCGGCGGCGACGGGACGCTCAACGAGGCTGCGAACGGGCTCGCGGGGTCGCCGACCGCGCTCGCCGTCCTGCCCGGCGGTTCCACCAACGTGTTCGCCCGGACTCTCGGCATGGCTAACGACCCGATCGAGGCGACGAGCCAGCTCCTGTCCGCCCTAAACGCCCGGTCGGTGGAGAGGGTCGGTTTGGGCCAGCTCAATTCGCGCTACTTCTTGTTCCACGCTGGCATTGGCTTCGATGCCGCAGTGGTGGCACGGGTAGAGAAGCTCGCGCCACTCAAGCGCTACGCAGGCCCCGCGTTGTTCGTAATGGCGACGCTGTTGACATGGGCGACGGGTTATGACCGGCGCCGTCCGGCGTTCTCGGTACAGGCTCATGAAGCCGGGACCGACGACGGCTACTTCACTATCTGCCTAAACACGGACCCCTATACATATTTTGGCAACCGGCCAATGCACCTCGCTCCCGGGACGTCCCTGGATACGCGCCTCAGCCTGGTCACCTTCCAAAGGTTGACGCTAGGGACGCTGTTGCCGGTACTGGGTTCTGCGTTTGGCGAAGGCGGCAAAGCTGCCCATTCCAAGCACGTGTCGTTACTGCGAGGGCTCGACTGGGCGACGGTCAAAGGCTATCGCCCCGTGCCTTACCAGGTGGACGGCGACTATGTGGGCGAGTCCGACCATATAGAGCTGCGCTGGGAGCCTGCGGTATTGTCGCTGGTCCTGCCTACGGGGGCTGTGGGGAGCGCGTGACATTAGCGGAATGCCCAAAAAGGGCCCTTGCGCGACGAACTATCGGGGCTATACTGCCTGTACGCACGACTTCTGAGAATTTGTTATGTGTGGACTAGTACGTGAACGATTTCACAAGCGAGACGCGGCCCACCTTGCGGGGCCTGACCGGGCGGCCCCCGGTTGCTGCGTAGAACTCAACGCCAGGAGGAAGACTGAGTGGCCCTAACTTGGACTCGGAGCATCGAGTGGGATGTCGAGGACTGGCGAGACCGGGCCGCATGCCGGGACACCGACCCGGACCTGTTTTTCCCCGTTGGCAGTACGGGCCCGGCGGTCGAACAGATAGTCAGTGCTAAGACCGTTTGCACCTCCTGCGACGCACGGACTAGTTGCCTGGAGTTCGCTCTGGCCACCAACCAGGAATCGGGCATCTGGGGTGGGACCACCGAGGAGGAGCGCCGCAAGCTCCGTAAGGTCTGGCTGGCCCGGCAGCGCAGGGCCGGCTGAAGCTATATCCGCGCCAGGTCGCCGGTATCGTCCCGGCTGATAGGCACGGCTAGTTCAACGACAGTCCCGTCGGAGTTGTACATCCGGATCTTGCCACCCAGCTGGCTTTTGACCAACCCACGAACTATCGAAAGACCGAGGCTCGTTGTCTTGTCGATCGAGAAGTCTCCGGGCAGCCCGGTGCCGTTGTCCCTCACCTGCACGGAGAGCTCGTCACCCTGACGGTCGAACGACACGTGCACCTCCGGCTGCGACTCCTCCGGGTGGGCAACGAAAGCGTGTTCCACGGCATTTTGTAGAAGCTCGTTCAGCGCGACCGCCAAGGGTGTGGCCACCTGGGCACCCATTTCTCCCGCCTCGCCCGACCAGGTGACCTTGACCGGCGTCGGGGTACTCGAAAGGTCCTCCGCCATCCTCACAAGAGACGGGAGGATGTCGTTGAAGTCGACCTCGTCGGCCGTGTCCCTCGAAAGGATCTCGTGGACCACGGCGATGCTGCGGACCCGCCTCTCGGCTTCCTCCAGCGCATGGCGGGCAACCCCTTTTGGCACGCGCCTGGCCTGCAATCGCAGCAACGAGGAGATCGTTTGGAGGTTGTTCTTCACCCTGTGGTGGATTTCGCGGATCGCGACGTCCTTTCCCATGAGCAGGCGGTCCCGCCGGCGGAGGTCCGTGACGTCGCGCACGAGCACCAACGCACCGGTTACCTTTCCCTGATCGAGGAGAGGGATGCAACGTATGAACACCGCGACGTCTCCCAGCTCAAGCTCCTCGGCCGCTGGGACCATCCCGTTGAACGCGGCCGGCACCGGGGAGTGCTCGAGGCCCAGCTCGGCGAGGCTGGCGCCGAGGATGCCGCGGTAGGTGCCGAGGCGGTGAAGGGCGTTGACCGCGTTGGGCGAGGCGAACTCGACACGGGCTGCCGCGTCCAGGGTCATTACCCCGTCACCCACACGAGGCGCCTCGCTCGACAGCGGCTCGTCCACGGGGAACGGGAATGTGCCTGCAGCGACCATCCTCGCTAAGCGGTCGAAGACGGCTACGTAAACACGTTCGAGCTCGCCGGCTCGTCGCCCGACAATAAGAGGGGCCTCGCGGGTGAGCACGGCAACCACTTCGCCTCCGAAGCGAACCGGGATGCATACGACCCTGGCCAGTTCGCTCCGTGCCGCTACCGGCACCTCGCCTTCGACAATGCTCTTGAGCTCCCATGCGCGTGCCAGCAGCGGCCGCTCACTGTCGGGTACCTCGCGCCCTAGCAGGTCCTCCAGGTGCAGGGTTTGGCTGGTAGTCGGCCGAACCTGGCCGACCACAACAAAACCGCGGCCTTCGCCCGGAAGGGTGCTGCCCGCCAGGGCGGCGGTGGTCCCCGGAGGGCGTACCGCTGGTACGAACAGCAACAGGTCGGAAAAAGACAGGTCGGAGAGGATCCCCCACGTGCCGACCAGCCGTTGCAAGTGCTCGACGACGGGCCCGGCACGTTGGCTCGGTCCCGGACAAGCTCGGCCAGTGTTGCCACCGCTCACCTCCAGTCTTCGTTCTGCCTCTAGCTGCTGTGGCTCGGCCTGCTACTGCTCAGGCTTGTCCCATGACCATATATGGCGGCCCAGTTCGAGCACGCCACCCAGGTCGTGGACGTCCTCTTCGAGCTCTGGCACGCTGGCTACCACGCTCGGAAGGCGGGAAAGCTCGGACCGCTGGCTGGCCTCTCTTTTAGCAACCACACCGATGTTGTTGAAATTGGTGCCGACCTCCGCCAGCACCCGTTCGACCAGTGCCGGGTCGGCCCCCGCCATGGGACCTGTAGTCGCGCAGAGGGCGTTGGCCAGGTCCCCTGCCTCAGCGGAGAGCCGGCCGGCTCGCTCTGCCAAGCCTGGCTCCAGCAAATAGGCAGGGAGCACCCTGTTCAGCACCAGGCCTCCAAGGTGAAGACCTTTTTCCGGCAACAAGGCCATGAAAGCCTCCGCCTCGCGGACTGGGACTGTTTCGAGCGTGCTCACGACGATAAAAGTGGTACGTCGGTCTGCCAGGAGGCGCTCCACCTGTTTGGCCCGCGCGACAAAACCTTCAGACAGGGTCTGGAAAAGTATGAAGAACTCAGCGATGTCCTGGAGGAACTGTGAACCGAGGATCCTGTCGGCGACGTAATAAAAGGGCTTCGAAGCGATGTCGGCGAAGCGCATGCGATAGGGGACCGTCAACAGGCGCAGCAACCTCGAACTGAAGAACTCCGCCATTCTCTCCGGTGCGAGGAGGAAATCGATGGCGTTCCGGGTCGGAGGGGTATCGACGACGATCAGGTCGTAGCTGCCCTCTGAATGCAGTTCATAAAGCCGTTCCACCGCAATGTAATCGTGGCTCTGCACAAAATGGCCCGAGATGTTTTGGTAAATCGGGTTGTCCAGGATGCGCTGAGCCGTCGCTGCGTCCGGGGCATGACGTGCGACCAGAGCGTCCCAGCTCTTCTTGGTGTCGAGCATCTCCGCCCAAAGCTCGCCGCGGGGTGCGGCACCGGCAGCGGCAAAGGCCTTCGCCGGCACTCGCTCGAGTTCGCCCGATGCCTTGCCCAAGCCGAGCGCCTGCGCCAGACGCCGTGCAGGGTCCACGGTGACCACGAGCACTTTGCCACCCTGATGGCACGCCGCCATTGCGGCAGCCGCAGCAGCAACAGTGGTCTTGCCGACGCCGCCCGGGCCGCACACAACAACTATTTCCTTGGCCGCAAGCAGCGCCTCGACCGTGCTCGGCGCTTCCTTGACGGCCATCAGTTTTCCAGCTCCGCAGCAAGTGCTGCCGCGACCTGGCGAGTGGAGCGGAGCCCGTACGACCTCAGGAAAAGATAGGGCACATAGAGCAGGTCGACCCCGTCCCGCGCGGTGCCCGGCCCGATCGCTTCTCGCAAGCGCTCCAAATGAGCAGCCCGCGAACGGCGCATCCTCACCATCAAGCGTGCCGCGTCGAGCAGCGGTTCAGGGCGGCCGCCGATGGCCCCGGCCAGCAGCTCACGGGAGCCGGGAGCGCAGACCGCTTCGAAAGCCTGCTCCTCCCTCGTCCCGAAAAGCTCCGGCAGTACCCGGTTCACCACCACCCCCGCCAAGCCCACGGTGGTCTCGGTCTTCAGTCGCCCGACGAACTCGATCGTCTCTGTGACCGGCATCTCCTCGGGAGTGGCAACGACAAGCACCCCGGTGGTCGCGCGGTTGGACAGGATCTCGAGCATCCAGCCGGTCTGCTGGCGCACCGGGCCAACCTGTACCAAACGGTTGATCGCCTGTGGAGCGGCCAGCTGCCCGATCATGTGACCGGTGGCAACTGCGTCCACAATCACCAAGTCGTAGTGGCGTTCGCGGACCTCCCAGCATAATTTCCCGATGGTCACGATCTCGCGAGCGCCCGGTGCCGCCTGGGCAACGAAATCGAACATCCTCGCCAGAGGGCCGATGCGGAAGGCCCTGGGCAGCCTCAGTTGGAGCAACAAGTACTGCCGGAGCGACGCCTCGGTGTCCATGGACATCGCCCATAGCCTGGGGGCGACCTCCCGTTCTTCGAAGCTTGTCGGAGCGGTCTCGAAACTGGACGCCAGGTCGCCTTTTGCGTCCAGTTCGCATACCAGCGTCCGCTTCCCCTTGCTGGCCGCCAGAAGCCCGAGCCCAGCGGTGATCGTGGTCTTGCCAACACCGCCCTTGCCGGTGACGAACAGGAGCTTGCGGTCGAGCAGCTCAGCCACTCAGCTCAGCCACTCAGCTCAGCACGCCGGTCAAGCGGCCGCCTCAGACGGCCGCCTCAGACGGCCGCCCCGAAACCCACGCGGCGCGTCTCAGCGCCACTGTCCAGCTCTACGTAAGCCAGTTTGGCGGCGGGGATCCCGACGCGCCGCCCCCGTTTGTCGGTGAGCCAGAGCATCCCGGTCGCCTTGGTGACGGCCGCGTCGATCTTGGCGACCAGTTCGTCTGCGCTGGTATTGTCCGCCAGCTCGACTTCGATCTCCCTGGGCGACTGAGTAACGCCGATCCGGACGTCCACGTTGCTCTTCTCCTATCTCGACAGCTGAGTGCGGATCATGTTACCCACCAGAACGGTCAGTCCCCCTCGCTAGCGTGTAAGCCATGGGGGGCGACGACGAACTGACCGACCGTGCTCGACGCTGGGCGAGCACCATGAACGGGCACCGGTCCGAGGTCGCCGGGCTGCGCCAAGCACACGCCGGGACGGCATTTGAGGTCGGCGCCGTGCAGGTACTCGACCGGGAAGCTCGCGAGGCACAAGAAAGCGACTTCATGGCGCCCGGGGCGACTCGCTCACGAGGGGCCGGGAACCGCCCCCGGGAAGAGAGCCCGGACCCATGGCGGACCTGTTTCGAGCGCGACCGCGACCGGATCCTCCACGAGGCAACGGCTTTTCGACGCTTGGCCGGCAAGACGCAGGTCTTCATTTTCCCTGACGACCACCAGCGGACCCGGCTTACGCACGCACTGGAGGTGGCTCAGGTCGCGCGGGCTATCGCCAGCGCGCTGCGCCTCAATGTCGCTCTTGCAGAAGCTGTCGCTCTGGGCCACGACTGCGGGCACGGCCCATTTGGGCATGCAAGTGAGGACGCTCTCGACCCGCTCGTCCCGGGCGGGTTCGACCATGCCCCGTGGGGCGCCGACATCACGCTGGCGGGGCTCAACCTCACCTACGAGGTCAGTGACGGGATCCGCAACCACAGCTGGTCCCGGCCCGCGCCGGCCACTCCCGAAGGAGAAGTGTGCGCCCTCGCTGACCGGATGGCGTACGCAACCCACGACGCCGAGGACGCCGGCCGGGCCGGCATCGTCAACCTCGGCGACCTGCCGAGGACCGTCGTCGAGCGAGCCGGGTCAACGAGGTCTCGCCAGCTCAACGCTTTCATTACAGATGTCGTCGTCACGAGCCAGCGCCATTCGGCCATCGGGTTGAGCACCGACATGGCAGAGGCGCTGGCCGCCCTCCGCTCATGGGACTACGAGCGGATTTACCTTCGCCCGGATTCAGCCGGCCAGTACCGCGCCGTCCACCGGATGCTCGGTGCCCTGGTCGAGCACTACGCGGCACATCCCGCCGACCTGCCCGGCGCGACGGTCCTGGGTAGTGACGACGACCTCGCTCGAGCGGCCGTTACCTACGTGGCGGGCATGACCGACCGCTTCGCCTGTACCCAGGCCGAGCGCCTCCTCAGCTGGCCCCGCTCCGAGATGCCCGAGGGGTTCGACGTCCCGACGTCGCGATAGGCCTCCCAGCGGGCGCTCTGTAACCTCAGGACGAATTTGAGTAGATGCGATCTGCGTGGAGCAAGACGGCAGATCGCCGCTCGTCACGCATGACTCGGTCGAAGGTGCCCCAGTCGTCGTGGGTCCCGCCGGCGGCTCGAAAGACCGCCCGCAGCAGCTCGGGGAGCGCTAGGGGGTCGAACCCAGGGAACGGGTCGTCAGGACCGATAATGTCGCAGCTTCCTTCGGCACTCGCCCACTGCCAGCCGGCACGGAAGACGACAGTGGCTCGTGGTCTGGATCGTAGGTTGGCCAATTTCGTCTTGCCGTAGGTGACGAAAGCGACTACTTCTTCGCCCGACACGGGGTGCGCCAGCAGTCCGGCATTTACAACCGAAGCCTGGACGGTACCGTCTGCTCGCGTTGTTGCGACGACCGCAAGATGATGGTCCTGCGTGCCGACGAGCTCTAGGTCCGACAACTCCATGGGTACGACTATGCCACGCCGTCGGGCGAGATTTCTTCCCAATAGCTCCTCGCCCTTCGACGTCATCCCTGTTGTAAGTACGCT
>CAWICT010000012.1:0-120552 GCA_963834735.1 uncultured Acidimicrobiaceae bacterium
GCAGGAGTTAATGGCGTTATTTCTAGTATGACGCTGAACCACGGTCGTCGGAAAGTAGGCGTTTTCATGCGGCTGGCCGCAGTAACAACGGCCATCTTTCCCATGCTGTCGTCCGCTATGGCCGTTGCGACAACTCGGGCCCCTGTGCGGCTGTTGGGGAACTCGGTTGGTGGTGTCCACTTTGCTACGAGCGAGGTTAAGGCCACTGATCAGCTGTCAGCGATGTTCGGCAGGCTGACGACGACCGACCTCAAGGCCATCGGCTGGTGCGGCCTAAAAGTACAGAGCACCGGGTTCGACGTTGTTTTCAACTTCGAGCGGGGAAAGTTCGTGGGGTACGAAGTTGTAATGCTTAAGGCAAGACAACCGGACAACCCGATGCGGCCACCGCATCCGGTCTCCAGCTCGGAAACATAATCGCTCAGGCCGACAAGATCGACGGATGTCAGTTCATCACGTCGGCCGCCCAGGGTGGCTCGTGGAGAGTAAAGACCCCAACGGGGGTGTTGGTAGGTCTCCTGGTGGGCCCGCCTATGACCGGCAGTACCGACCAAATCGGCATGATCGGTGCCGGAGACTTCGGCGGCGCGGCGATGGGGCCGGGAGACGTTCTTATGACCGGTCTTGACCCGGCGCTCGGGACGGCCGAGAACTACAGGCGTTTCGCGGTGCAAGAGGCGGCGGGGCCTGCCTCGTCTGGCCGGGAGAGGCCGGCCGGGCCGAGCGGCTCCAAAGCGCCATTGCTGCCGCCCGGAGGGACCCACCGCCTATCTACCGGGGTGACCTCCTCGAGGACCTAGCGAGAGTCGCCACCAAGGCACCCACCGACGCCACCCTGGTCGTCTACCACTCCTCTGTGCCGGCGTAGGTGGATGACCCCAAACGCCGAGCCTTTGCCGCGGCCGTGCGCGAGCTCGGTGCGGTGTGGCTGTCCAACGAGGGCGCCGGCGTCCTCCCCGGGGTTCCCACCGGAACGAGCCCGGCGTGCTTCCAGTTAGTCCGCAATGGCGAGGAAGTGCTGGCCCGCACTGACCCTCACGGGACATGGTTGGAGTGGCTCTCCTGAGGCAGCAACGGCACCGTGGCTCGGGACGGACCGGCCCCATCCAGGACTGCCTCGGCTCGGGCGATGGTTGATGAGGCGCAAATGGGGGCAGCCCCTTGGCCGACCACCGCGCAAACTGCGGCGATCAGGTAGTTCGCCGACCCGTCCAAGGTCGCGCAACGGGGCTCGACGGGTTGTGGAGATCGGCGGCAATCTGGTCCAGGCTCAGGCCTTCGAGGACTCGATGCTGCTGCCGGCGCCGATCTGCAGGTAGCGGTCGGCGACGTCAAGGAACGGTATGGCACCAGTGGCTCCCGCCGCGAACGTAGGGAGCACGGTCGTAGTCGGAAAAAACCTGTTGCTGAAGCGGCGCAAGGGAACCCGGAGCGCCGGGCGCACCCGACGACGACAAGGTGCTCGGCGCCATCTCCGCCGGGTCGAAGGACAAGTGCGGGCTGGAATAGCTCGAACCGTGAAAGCTCCAACTTTTTAAGCCCCGGGTAGACGTCGTTTGACGACGACGAGACGGCCTGGCCCAGGCTGGAGAACGTGCCGAACTTCGACAGCGCGTACCACGAGCGCCCAGCGAGTGACGGCACAGAACGGGCAGTACTCCGCCCCGACATAGACGACTGCCGGCTTCCCCCGGTCATTGAGCGCCGGCTGGCCGGACAAGGGCCGCTGGCGGGTTGAGGTCGCCGGGGAGCCCGACCTGCTCGAGCACCTGGTCACTCACCTGGGTGGCGCCGCCGATGTAAGCGGCCAGTCGCGTGCCCGTTGTTGCGCCGGAGTTGGCGCCCAGGCCGGTCAAGCCGGTCAGGGACACCAGGACCGCCATCACGACGCCCGAAGAGGCACTCGCTCCCGCCCATCGTCGGTGGCGCCGCCGCCGGTTGCGTCGCCGGAGGTCGGCGACAGAGGGCAACGGCGACAAGGTGTGGCCCAAAAGCCGGTTGGTCATTTCTTCGAGCTCTGGCATGCGTCCTCGCTTTGGGTCAGGCTCTCGTCGATTGCGTTCGCAAGCCGCTCATAGGCGCTGCGCAGCGTGCTGGACACGGTGCTGCGTGAAATTCCCAACGCCTGGGCGATCTCGGCCTCGCGGAGGTCTGTGACGTGGCGGAGCACGACGATCTCACGCTGTCGCGGAGCCAGTTTTGACACCACAGCCCACATTCTGCCTGCTGGCGCCGGTATGTCCGGCGGCCGTGGCGAGCGGGCCAGCATCCGCCGTTCGAGGCCCGAGCGCCACGCATTTAGATTTCGGTCAGGTTGCGGGCTACCGTGAACGTCCATCCCGGTGGGTGAGGCCATCGCGCTCCACCCTTGCCCAACGCTCCAGTGCCCGGGCTAAGGCTCTAGTCTACGGACTCGGTGGCTAGGGCGAGGTCACCAGAAATCAACAACAGAGTGGCGATGAGGCGAGGGTGCTCGCGGCGGTACCATTCGTCGAAGCTCGGCCCAGGCAGCTGGACGGGTGAAGGCGCCCCTTCGAACTTCTCCACCTGCCCAGACTGCTCGCTCATCACGTTCACTGAACTACTAAGTCACGAGGGAGCAGAGTTGCCGGGTGAAGGACGACCGGCTTTTGGGTCGTCGACCTGCGGACTGCCCAGGTGGTGATTAGCCCGGCCCCACAGTCCCCAAAAGCGCCGTACACTTTTACCTATCGCGGCTGTGTCACGCAGGCCGCGCGTTGTTGCCGGTCACCTAGAGGTTCTCCCCGAAGGTTCTCCCGCAGGAACCGAGCGTGGAGAGATCAGGCAAAAGACATGGCCGAAGGCACGGTCAAGTGGGTCATCCTGCCAAGGCCGCAGCATCAGAGCAGTCTAGGTATGGCCGCGAAGGCTCCCGGCCTTACCCTCTCCTTCCGAGATGGGGGCAACCAGGGGGAACACCTCGCCCTACCGTCTCCACGGGCCGCGCTGCGCCATGCGTGCCCCGTGGTACTCGAGGCGATGGTCGGTCCGCTTGCTCTGTTCTATCTAGTGCTAGTGACCGTTGGTTTCAGAGGTGCGCTGATCGCAGCCCTCGCCTGGTCGTGCCTTGCCCTTGGACGAAGGCTCAAACGTGGAGAGCGCGTCTCGACGCTTCTATTGCTCGGCACAGGCCTTTTGATAACCCGCACCACGGTGTCGTTCGTCACAGGCAGCGCGTTCTTGTATTTCGCGCAACCAACAGCTGGCATGGTGGTGATCTCTCTTGTTCTCTTCGGTTCGGCGGCAATTAGACGGCCATTTACACAGCGGTTCGCACGCGACTTCTGCCCAATCGACCCGGAACTACTTTGCCGACCGTGTATCCGCCAGTTCTTCATTCGGATTTCGCTCCTCTGGGCGACAGTCCTCATGCTCAATGCCGGAATTGTAATTTGGCTCCTCGTGTCCTCTTCGCTCCGTGCATTCGTCCTGGAACGGACGGCGGTTACCTGGAGCCTTACCGCCCTGGCGATCTTCTTTTCAATCACGCGTTTCGTGGCTGCGGTGCGCCGGGATGGGGTCACGGTCGAGTGGGGCCGAAACGCGAGCGTGAAGTCCTCGCTGTCGGGCAGTTAGGTCGATAACGAGCCTGAGGGGACTGGCAGACCGTACGGTTCTTGCCCGGGGGGCGCCAGGTATGCTTGCTTCGTCCAAAAGACACAATCCCCAGCGCTAAATGGAGGCCAGCATGACAGGTGTTTATGTCACGTTCCAATATGACGGCGACCTCGACAGTTCGCGGGTGGCGCAGGTCGCCCAGAATGCACGGTCCATGTTCGAGGGCATGCCCGGGCTGCGGTTCAAGTTTTTCACCTTCGACGAGAAGGAACAGCGCGCGGTCAACTTCTACGTGTGGGAGTCGCAAGGCGCAGCTGAAGACTTCTTTACCGAGGAACTTCGAGAGCGGGTGACCACCCTTTACGGGGTGAAGCCAACCGTCAATTTCGTGGAAATCGCACAGGTCGTCGACAATTCGCGCTCGTAGCAGAACGGCACGTTATAGAGCACGCGCTCAGGACACGTAGTCGCTGGCAAGGGCGCGGTGGAAATAGCTGGTGGCCAGGGTCACGGGCCGGGGCGCCGGGCAACGAAAACGTACTCGCTGCTGTGGTTCGAAGGCTCCTGGGAAAAGCCACCGTAGAGGTCTCGAGCTCATGCCAGCGAGGTGTCAACGCCCACGACTTGCCGGCCGCTCGCCTGGCGACCGGGACAGCAACGCGGGCGTCACCGACCGCCAGCTCGACATGGCCCGTCGGCCTCAAGGGCGAGACCGTAGAAGCCGATGTCTGCGGTTATGTGGGCTGACCACTCGTCGTACCGGACGGCGAATGCGTCATTCGAGCTCGTAATTAGACGGTAACGATAACGGCGCGCGGAAGGTCGATAGATCAAGCCTCTGAGGTGACCGAAATTGGCTGGCCAGTGGTGACAAGTCGGCGCGACTATCTGCAGATGCCTCAAGACCATTTCGAAGAAGACGTCGCCGCTCGCTACGACGAGAGCCCCGCGACATGTTCGCCCCCGAGGTACTCAGTACGACGGTTGACGTCCTGGCCGAGCTCGCCGGGGACGGAGCGGCTCTTGAGTTCGCCATCGGGACAGGTCGCGTAGCTTTGCCGCTCGCGGACCGTGGCGTGCCCGTATCGGGCATCGACCTGTCCACCGCCATGGTCAGCCGGCTGAGCGCCAAGGATGGCGCTCGTCGATCCAGGTGACCATCGGGGACATCGCAACGACCCGCGTCGGGGAGGCCTTTAGGCTGGTGTACCTCGTATTCAATACGATTGGAAATCTGACCACTCAGGATGGGCAAGTGGCCTGTTTCGCCAATGCGGCCGCCCATCTCCAGCCCGGCGGTTACTTCGTGATCGAGGTCGGAGTGCCGGATCTCCGACGCCTGTCGCCTGGAGAAGACTCCCGCGTGTTCGCCCATGCCCCGGGCTACGTCGGCTACGACCTCTACATCGACTTCGTCGCCCAGCTAGCCGAATCACACCATTTCATCGCTGGTGCACAGGGCACACACGAATCAACGACGCCGTTCCGGTATGTATGGCCGTCGGAGCTCGACTTAATGGCGAAGCTGGCCGGCATGTCTCTAAGTGCGCGCTGGGCAGGCTGGGACCGCTCTCCGTTCACCGCCGACAGCACCTCGCACGTACGTTGGGAAGGTTCGTCCGGGCTGTCCCCTCCTCGAGAGGCAGCAAAAGATGGCAGACAGTGGCGTGGTCGGGTGGGAGCCTGTGCGGGCTTATGAGGACAGCTCGGGTGGGAAGTTAGCGGCACAGCGAAAAGATGGGACATTGGCCTCTGAGCTGATACATCTGGCGCTAGACGCGACGTGTTATTCGTGACTGGCCATGCTGGGTGTGAACCCTGGTTCGACTTCGACATCTCCCAGTATCGCGATGCGGGTGGCCCGCCATCCGACGAGCTGTTCTGTGACGCCGGCTCGCCCACGAACGCCAACGCCGCAATGTTACTTCAATCGTAGCTGGGCTGGCCGGCTTTATGCTCCACGGCGCCAGCCAAACCACCGCCCGGTATTCCTCTCCTCCGCGAGGTTCAACTCGCCCAAGGCCAACAGGCGGTCCGGTGGCTACGCCAGATGACGAACATGTCGTAGGCGCCGCCGGCGAGCCACGATGCGCTCAAAGGCGATCTCGACACGTGTAGCGGTTGGTTCTCGCCGCGTTCGACTCTTATCATCTCTGCCGTGCTGGCCGCGAAAACGGCCTTGTTGGCTTGCGCAGTTCGGTCGAATAACGGTCCGTGCCGGCCAGGCCGCCTGGACGACTAGCGGCTTCGACTGTTTACTGGCCAAGTAGGTCGTCGCGGCGTGAAGGCACTGGCTTACTTGCCGATATAGCCACTCTCAGGTCAATCGAGAACCCGGTTGCGGGTATCGAAACTCCTGGTAGTCCGTCAACCCGGCTTCTCCGGGACAGGTCTCAGCTCAACGGTAGAGTCAGGCTCACGTAGCCGGTGGGCCTCCAAAAACCTTCGTCAACTATGTTCGATTCTCTGAGCCCCTGAGCCAGTGACCCAATACGTTACGGCCGTGCGTGTTAAGGCGTTGCCCACGCGGAATTTGGCCGCAGGCCGGGACGGGCCAGGCACACTGACAATCGAATAGATCGCATGAGTACTTCGGGAGGCGCCATCCTACGGTTATGGTCGGCGCGACCATTGGTGAGGTCAACCCGCGAAACGAGCCGTTACGCAATGGGGGTTCAAATCCCTTACGGCCACTTTGTAACACGCCTGATGGGTAAGGTATTGGCTCACTGACCAGGACAACCCCGACATGGAGGCTCGGTGGAAGCACGTGCTGCCTCGTTGGTTCGTGCGTCCTCGCGTCCTCGCCACGGTCGGGACCACGGGCCCTGTTAGCGGCGCCGCGGGTCAGCCACGGACGAGCACAGGTGCGAAGCCGTCAGGGGAGTTCGACTCTACGCGCACGCGCTGGGTGAAACGGAAACCACGCGACTACGCAAAGCGTGGCCCCAGGCTCGATTGGCAGCGAGGTGCAGCCGATCAGGTTCCTCTGCACGCCGGGCATGACGTACCACAAGGGATCGACTACGCAAACCGAGCGGAGGTCGGCAGCGTGATGAACCGATCGCGGCCCTGATCGAAATACCCGCAAGGCACGTTCAGTACCGGGGACGCCTCGTGATGAACCCAGGCGGCCCTGGCGGATCAGGCGTTCAGTTCCTCGAGACGACGAGCTTCCCGTCGGCGCTAGCTCCCGCCGGCGCCTCGTTCAATCTAGCTTGAATCTTGTGAGCTGGGGGATCGACACCTCGGGCTACCGCCATGGAAGCGCGGCAACCGGCGTAGCAGCACGGCTCGAACCTGTGTGGCTCTAACGGGCTTGTGAGTTCAACTCTCGCGGGGTCCGCTGGAGAGACGGAATTTGGTGACGCAACTATTGGAACCGAGGGGGTCGGCGAGAGCGATCGCGGTCCAGTCGCCTCGGACGTGCTTTGGGGGATAAGGAGCCTCATGGCTTTAACCCGGAGGTTGCGGGTTCAAGTCCGCACGCATCGCTCACGGTATTGTGGTGCAGCGGGAGCACCTTGGTTCTCAGCCAAGAGAGCGGGGTTCAACTCCCCGCAGGACTACCAACGGGATGTAGTGAAACGGGATCACTTCACGTTTGGGACGTGGCAGCGGAGGTTCGACTCCTCTATCCCGACCGATGCCAGGTAGCTCAGCGGAAGCGGCGGTCGCCTGTGTAAGCGAACGATCGCAGGTTCGATCCCTGCCCTGGCAGCCCTTAGTTGTATAACGAACAAGAAAGGAGACAGCGATGCCTACGCAGGTGAACAACAAGCTATGGAGCTGGGCTAGTGAAATCACGTGAGCACGCTGCTCCAGGCGGCCAAGACAAGCCGTCTCCCGATCCTCGCCGGCCATGTCGCCCTAATGCCCGACGCACACGTTGGTATCGGGGCAACTGTGGGATCGGTGATCCCCACCGAGAACGCCGTCATACCCGCCGCGGTGGGCGTTGACATCGGGTGCGGCATGATCGCCGTACAGACCGACCTGACGGCCTCACAGCTACCCGACGACCTGACGAGGTTCATTGGAGAGGTCGAGCGGGCCATCCAGCCGGTGTGGGACAGGGTCATGGACGGGTCTCTAAGACCGCCGAGACCTGGATGGCGACCAACAGGGGCCGCATCGGGCTCACAGCCAAGCAAGAGGTCACAGCGGCGACCCAGTTCGGGTCACTCGGTTCGGGGAACCACTTCTTCGAGATCTGCCTAGATGAAACGGACCAGGTGTGGGTCGTGCTCCACTCGGGTAGTCGAGGCATCGGCGACCGACTGGCCAAGGGGCATATCGGGCTAGCCCGTAAAAAGGCAACCGAGAGGCCTGAAGCTTCAAGACCTGACCTTGGTTTCTCCAGGGAACCAGGCGAGTATGAGACCTACATCCGAGCCATGTCCGGGCGAAGGACTACGCCATGGCCAACCGCTCCGCAATGATGGACGGCGCACTCCGGGCGTTCTTCAGTTTCGTGGGTACCGGTGATGAGGTCGACCGGATCAACTGCCATCACAACTTCACCCAACGCGAGGTACACGACGGGCGACGAGCTCTGGATAACCAGGAAAGGCGCGATCAAGGCTGCCACCGACGACCGAGGAGTTATCCCGGGCTCGATGGGTACACGGTCATACATCGTAAACGGTAAGGGCTCAGCACTCAGCTACAACTCCTGCTCTCACGGCGCTGGTTGTCGCTAATCCGGCCAAGTCGAAGAACGAAATCCTCGAGCAGCAAGCCGACGGATCGAGGGGATGACCTGGCGAAGGGACTTCTTTGCTTGGTGACCCTCGGAGACAAGGACATGTTCCCGGGAGCTGCCCAGGCTGACTTGGTAGAAGTCCTGCACACTCTGTCTCAGGTGCTCAACTACAAGGGCACCTGAGCCGGGATTGACCCTGATGGCAAATGGGGAGCCATGCGCCTGCAAAACACATCAAGCGACGTTTCGATCACGTCCAGGGTCTCCATGCGGTAGTGGCCAAGTGGCAAAGGCGCCTGCTTGCCAAGTAGGAGATCGGGGGTTCAAATCCCTCTTACCGCACGATTCCGTTGAGGTGTAACGGAGCACCCTTGGCCTCCAACCAAGTGGAGGAGTTCGATTCACCGCGGGGCCGTCGGCAAGAGCTGGGGGTGGGGTGCTGCTTTGTAACGCAGTTGTACTGAGTTCGACTCTCGGTGCCGACCCATGGCTGTATGGCTCAGCTGGAAGAGCGCTCGTCTGAAAAGCGAGAGGCCCACGGTTCGACCCTGTGTGCAGCCACCATCCTGCGGTAGCTCAGTCAGGTACAAGAGCAGACACGCCGATATCGTGAAGACCGGTGGTTCAAATGACCGCGTAGGAGCATGCTCCTTGCGTAACTGGCCGCGGCGGAGCTGTACCCAATGGTCAGAGTTCGAATCTCTGGCGACGCACTAATGCGTGGGTAGCACACGGCAGAGCAACTCGGCGTAAGCCAGCACTAGCGGGTGTTCGGGTCTCTCGATTCACCATGGTGGCCAGAAGCAGAAGAGCTCGATGCGGGCGGGTTGTGAGGCAGCAGTCAATAGCGGGGTTCGAGTACCGGTCGGCCACCCCATCTATGCAGCGGAGCACGGTGGTAGTGCGGCTCTTTCATACGGAGTTGGTAGCGAGTTCGAACCTCGCCGCTGCAACGTGAATCGGTGTTACTTCGATGCGGGAACAAGCCTGGCCAGCGCTATCCAGGCTATAAGGCGGGGACGGGAGTCGAGTCTCCCTCCCGCTACTTTCGTGCAGGCGTCCGTCCGGTATGACGGCCTCACGCTTATAACGTGATGTGACTGCGTTCAACTCGCAGCGCTTGTACTCATGGGGATGAGCCCGAATAGGTGAGGGAGCTGCTTAGCAAGCAGTTTGAACGTCGGTTCGAATCCGATCAACTTCACTTATGCACCCGCCTACGACGGACTGATGTCCAACGGCCAGTTCGCCAATCTCATGGCAGCGGGGACGGCTATCTCCTGCCTCGACCGCCCTTACCCTTCAAGACGTAGCCGCCTATGAGGGGCTGGCCCGGCGACTGGCGAAGGTGGCCCCGGACTTCGGCGCCTCGGTCGCGTGGAGCGACCTGGCTTGCGCTTACTGGCCCGTGCGGGCCGAGGGAAGGCCCAAGATCATCCACGCCAAGGGGAGCCCGCCGATCCTCCTCGTGGGGTCCACCGGTGATCCCGCCACTCCTTATTCGTGGGCGCAGTCAGTAACCCGCCAGCTGGCTCAAGCAGAGCTCCTCACGCGAAAAGGGCCTGGGCACACGGGCTATTTCTATAGCACCTGCATCGAGAAGTGGGTCGGTTCCTACCTCAAAACCCTCGAGCTCCCCCCGAAAAACACGGTCTGTGCGAGTACGAGCTAGAGAATTTCAAAGGCGGCCCGCTATTTAGTTCGGGCCCGCGCGTACTTGGCGTAGGGCCTTGGCGTTTGCGGCCAAGGCCACTGGGGTCCAGATCAGGCCGAATGGGATCCCCCACCAACCGAGCAGCAGGTTGTGGAGAAGAGCCTTGCGGTAAGCGGCCTCAAGCTGCTCTCTTGTGCCCGTCACGATCTGCGCCTGTCGGTGGGTCACGATCAGAACGCTCGTCACTTTGACGAACCGTACCCGGAACCTTGGTGGGCCCTGGTGGACAGCGCTGGGGGCTCCCGTAGGTGAGGAACCTTGTCCCTGGGCGGGCCAGAGCTGGTCTCCCTGGGCCGGGCCGGGATAGTCGTTGTTGCTACCCGCTGGCTCGTATTGCGGCCATGCAGCCGAAGCTTGAGCGACGCCTGGCTTCTCCCAACTGGGCTGGTATGACATCTTGCCTCCTAGCTGTCGGCCCTCCCAGACAATTGTCGAACGGAGGCAGCCGAGGCTTGAGCGTCACTGACGTTCGGTGCCCGCATCGAAGGACTCCGAGCGGACGTTCCGCTGGTCCTCCTCAACGTCGAGCATGACCTCCCGCGGCGCCTCCTCCAACATCATCAGCGACTCATCAGCACCAGGGAGAGCCCGGATCAACTCGTCCAGTTTGCGCTGGGTTGCAGCCTGCTCTCTGCCCTGTGTGTGCTGGATCGCGAAGACCATTACGAGGGTAACGCCTGAGGCCGAGACCTCGAACACGGCTACCCAATGGCTCGGGAAACCAAGCACCGCAACGACCGCGACCAGACAGACCACGGCCACAGTGATTGCCAATGCGACCGCAGGTAGGGAGCTGTAGTGCTCGATCCGGTACAAGGTCCGGCTCGCTGCAGGAAGCTGCGCAGTCCTGTGCACGATACGGCGCCGCCGAGGGCCCGTCCGGTCTCCTGACGTGCGTCGCTTCACGCGAAGGTTACCCGGCGCTGGCCGCTCAGCTTGGCACGCCGGACGAGATGCCGAGCCTGTTGAACACGGCACAGCTAACGTCCTTCACGGATCTTGTCGGCTACCGAGGCTCGGAGGTGTGATGGACAAGGACTTGGTCGGTCAGGTCGTTGATGTCGCTCAACGGGTGGTGGCCAGCGGAGCCATCTCCGCCAACGGACATGGAAACGTGAGCCTCCGGGTTCCAGGGGCGGAAGAGATGTACTTCACCGCGGGCCCATCGCTGCGAAACCACGCTGGCATCTGCCGTCGTGCGGGTTGGGCTGGACGGGGCCCTGCTGGAGGGTGACCTGCCGCCTATCCAGGGAGCCGTGGTCGCCATGCACACGGCGATGTACGAGGACCACTCCGACGTCGGCTGCGTCCTGCATACGCATTCGCCCTACGCGACCGCCTACGCGGTTGCCCATCGTCCGATCGGGTGCTGGGTCGAAGCCCTGGCGATGTTCGGCTTACCGACCGGGGTGCCCGTAGCTGGCTACGGGCCGCGGGGGTCCGACCAGGCGGTGGCCAACATCCGGGCCGCGATTACCCCGGGCGTTCCTGCGGTGCTGCTGGCGAACCATGGGGTGCTCGTGTTCCACCGCACCCCAGAGTTGGCCATCCAGGTCGGCGGGATCATCGAGGAAGCCGCTCAGGCAGGGATCAACGCCGGCAACCCTCGGCGGCCCAGTCGAGATCCCCGAGGAACTCCGGGCCGCCGCTTTCCAGCGCGCCATGCTCTTTGAAAGAAGAGGCACGGCGCACGCCTGATCTGAGTCTGGCGCCTTCGAGCAAACAACGTTCAAGAGTCCGAATGAATTACTTCACAGTGGGAGCGAACGGACCGGTATTCGGTTGCGGCAACACGGTGGCCGCCATGAGCGGTCGATCGGTGCACCCCCGCATTGTCAGAGCTACGAGAGGTGGGTCGCGTCATTCGAAGTCAGGCTCGAGGCAGCCCGCAGTAGCGTGCTCGTCAGATCACCTTTCCTCGGAGGACTCCGTGCGGGTCATCGTCAGCTGCGTGCCACAGACCGGTCACATCTTGCCCCTCCTCCCGCTTGCCCAGGCCTTTGCGGGCCGTGGCGATGAGGTCATAATCGCCAGTGGACCTGATGCCGCGGAGACAGTTACCAGCCGTGGGCTCTCGTTCCGCGTCGTCGGTCCGTCGTTCGGTTCCTGGTTCGCTGCGCTTCGCGCACGAACGCGGGGAATACCGGGTGACGGGCTGGCTCCGTCGCGGGTGGAGGGCTATTTCGTCCCCCGCCTTTTTGGCGAGATCGGGATGGCGCTCATGGTCGATGACCTGCTCGAGCTCTGCAAGGTGTCAGAGCCGGCTCTGCTCGTCTTCGACCCGTACCTGTTTGCTGCCCCGCTTGTCGCCGAGGCCACAGGGGCCCACGCAGTCCTCCACTCCATAGGGCCGCTCATCGATCGGAGCGTCCTCGACCTCGTGGGCGACGCAGTATCTCCGATCTGGCGGGAGTTCGGCCTTGAGGTCCCACCGGCCGCAGGGGTCTACTCGGGGACCACGCTTACGATCTGCCCACCTTCGCTCGACCCGGCCGCCGCCGGGCTCCGCGGGCGCAGACCTTGCGCCCGGCTCCCCTGCCGCTGGCGGAGCCTCCTGCGTTGCCGGTTTCACTAGCCAACCCGGAACATCCGCTGGTCTACTTGACGCTGGGAACCTTCTCGAACAACGACCTGGACCTCTTCCGCCTTGTGCTCAAAGCCTTGGAGGATGAGCCCGTCAACGTCTTGGCCACGATCGGGCGGGACAACGATCCCTCGGCCCTGGCGCCCATACCGAAAAACGCCCGCGTCGAGCAGTACATCCCTCAGGCAGAGGTGATCCCATACTGCGCCGCGGTGGTTCACCACGCTGGAGCCGGAACGATGCTCGGCGTCCTGGCACACGGGCTTCCTTCGGTGGCACTCCCTCAGAGCGCCGACAACTTCATCAACGCGAACCTGCTCGCGGGGGCTGGCGCCGCTATCACCCTGATGCCCGGAGAAGTGACGGGCGCCGCTGTAGGGGCCGCGCTCCGTACCGTGCTCGGCACTGGCACCTATCGTCAGCGGGCACGGAAGCTCGCGGACGAGATCGCGGCGATGCCTTCGGCCGATGATGTCGCCGCGGGGCTGCGGCTCCTAGCCAGACGTCAGCTTCACAAAACACCGGGGCGGCCGTCCTGGGCCTTAAGTGCCCTGCGCGGGCGTGCGAGTACCTCCATGTTGTGGCCCGATGGGTCTTCGAAGTAGAAGCCGCGCCCGTTGTCGTTGATCGTGTTCTCGTCGTGGTGCCCGGGATCGGCCCAGTACCGCAGCCCGCGTTCCTGGATGCGGGCGAAGATGGCGTCGAACTCCTCCTCGCCGACCAGGAAAGCGTAGTGGCCTGGGACCGGGCCTCCCCGATCGTCGTAGGCCAGGCTTACGCCGTTGGCGGTCTCGACACACATGAAGGGACCGACCGTGGTCGGGGTGGCGAGGCCGAGGATCTCGGCCAAGAAAATGGCCGAGATCTTCTTGTCTCGGACAGCAACGATCGTGTGGTTGAGCTGCACTGCCATATCGTCCTCCTGCTAAGTAGGTTCGTAACATAGGTCCGGTGGTTGGGTCACAAAATAACCGCCTGGTTGGCCAAAACCGGGCAGTGTCAGGTCATAACCGCGCCGCCACTGACATCTAGGACCGGCCCGGGCCTCGGGATTGTGGGAGAGGGGGTGGATTGGGGTGTGAGCGTTGAGCGGGTGGGATTTGGTATCGCTAGCTGTTGAGTATCGGGGATGCGCTCTGGTTGCGTGTGGTAGGATCGTTTGGCGCGATCAGTTGCCTGATCGCTGCTGGCATTGGTGGCGATGTTTGGGTATGAGGGTAATGGCGCTTTGGTGCCGTAAGCGATGGGTTAGAGCGTTGGCGTGGCGGTCGCTGACGAGCGATGGTGATGATGCTGCTGCGATGCCTCTTTATACGAGGCAAAAAGCTTTTCAGTGTGAGGAACGTGGTTAGTAGTTCTAGACTGTGGCCGCTATCCTTCAATTGGGATCCTTCGAGCGGGGCGGGGGGGCTAAGCTTCCCCCGGCGTTGGCCACGAGGATTTCAACGGGCCGAGGGTTTCCTCGACCTGGTGACGCATAGCTTCGATCTGCCCAAAGTCGGTGACGTCGCTCGTCACGGACATGGCTCGCCGCCATCGTCCTTATCGCGGCGACGACGCTGGCGACTGCACTATCTCGTTTCTGGCTATGCACGACCACGGCGGCTCCTTGGTGTGCGAACTCCTTCACGATGGCCTCACCGATGCCCCTCGAACTGCCGGTGACATAGCCACCGGCCTTCCAACTTTCGTGTCACTTCTAGTCATCCTCGGTTCCCTTTGTGGCTTGTCTCGCTTTGTGCACCCGTTACGGTGAGGTGGAGCAGCCCGCCCGGTGCGGCCGGGGCGGTGGGCCCGTGGGCAGTGGAGCATGCCCCCACCGGTTCTGGAGAGTTTTTTTGTTGCCTATCCCGCGTTGGCTCCCCAGATGAGCATTGAGCGGCACCAGGGCGGAGATTGTGGCGCCCGGTGAGGACGCTCTCAGGCGCCAGGCACAGTCGAAGGCGACTGGATGTCCCTGGGGAAACGGCGGCATGTCAGGCCGCCTTGAGGTACCTGCGCTCGACGTGTTCAGCTGTCTGTTCCATCGTGGGCCCCTTCTGCTGGATGCTGTGGGGTCTCGACCACCGGGCGGCGGCGGTCGCGAGACGCCGAAGGCACCACCGAGTGGTGGCATGTTCTTGTAGGTCCCTTCGGCGAGCCACCGCCAAGGCGCTTAGCAGTTCTGCGTGCAACATCTGAGGCCTCCTCACGTGAGTTGGTCCTACACCATATTTATAGTTACCCTAAACTTGATCTGTCAAGAGGTTTGTGGTAACTTTAGGACATCGAGACTGAACTTGGCCTGAGAGAACGCAAAAAGAACCGGACCCGCCAGCTAATCGCCGACACGGCCCGGGCGATGTTCGTCGAGCGCGGTTTCGCACGCCGTCCCCGTATCCGAGGTGGCCAGGGCTGCCGAGGTGGCGGAAGCCACCGTCTTCAACTACTTCCCGACCAAGGAGGACCTCGTCTTCCAGGGTATGGAGGCCTTCGAAGCGGAAATGTTGGAGGCGGTGCGGGACAGGCCCGTAGGTGAGCCGGTCCTCGCCGCCTTCGGTCGTTTCGCGCTGCAGTCGCGGGGCCTCCTAGCTGCCCAAGACCAGGACAGCGCCAATTACCTCGCCGGCATAGCGCGGATGATCGCCACAAGCTCCGACCTCCAGGCTCGACAGAGGGAGATTTTCGCTCGCTACACGGCATCGCTCGCCGCCCTCCTTGCCGAGGACACCGGTACGGCTCCCGACGACGTTCGGGCCTGGGTCGTAGCCCACGCCCTTATCGGCATGCACCAGGCCCTCATCGGCTTCGTTCACCGGCGATTGGTCGAGGGACCTACGGACAATTCCCTCCTCGCCAAGAAGGTCCGCTCACAAGGCCAGCGGGCGCTGAAGGTCCTCGGGGAGGGGCTGGCCGGCTACGGCATCAAGACCGGCAAGGTAGTAACCAAACGGGTATCGAGGCCGGGCCAAGCGTGAGATCATCAGCCAACTGACGTACGCCCGTCGGGCACCGGCCGGACAGATGTGAGTGTGTCGCCGACCCGAACCGTTCCGGCCTTTCTCACGAGCGCCCCCACCGCCAGGCAGCCACCGCGTTCACGATTAATCGTTCGCAGCACGTCGAGATCGCGCTCGACCCCGCCGCCCTGAGGGCGTGTTGTCATCACGCACCGCTCCAGGCGCATACCCACGTGGAGGGTCGCCTCGCCTAGTGTCAGCTCGGATCCCACAAGCGCATCCTCGCCCTCTCCGTCGAGGTACACGTTGGCGCGGAACCGGCGCCGGTCCCATGCGCCGATTGTCGCCATCGAAACCAACGAGACCCGCGCTTCGGCCGAGTCGTGAAATGCGCCGGCCGCCCCATCCCAGGGCGTCCAATCGCTCGTCGCCTCGTTCTCGAAATCAAGGGGGCTCTCATACTGGCGTAACGCCTTGGCGTCGGCTGACCGCAGCATTACTCGCCGTCCGAGCCACGCCGACAACGCGTCGTCGTCTCGTGTCACCGAACCATCAGGCAACGTGATGTCTACACCGCCGTCGTCGCTCAACCGGGCCGAAGCGAACAACAACTCGGGGACCCGACGCCCGGTCAGACCGAAACCGGTCTCGAAGTCGAATCGCGCGAACCGACGATCTCCATTGAGCCCAGCGGTCGTAACGGCCGCCAACTCCAGCGGTTCGCCTTGGAGCGACTTGACCGGGTACCGCCACAACTCGGCTACCTGCACAAGCGCACGCTACGGTTCCTCGGCCACGACTACAAGAGAAATGTCCAAACGTGCCTACACGTTCGCTACGACTTGACGGCAAGGTCATACGTGAAGCTCACCGAATCTTCGAAGCGGCCGTTGGGCTCTGCGGCAAGGAGCCGATCTCGCAGAATCCCGCTCGAAAGCTTGGACGTGGTCGCCCAACGCCGACCTCGAAAGGATAGAGGTGGAGTGGGCGAAACCGGCCAGGGCCTCGAGAGCCCAGATGTGGGGCGCCGTGAACTCGTAGGTGCCGACCATCGTGAGCCCGGCGGCCGCAAGCACCGTGGGGTTCGGTGCCTGGCTCAGTGCTCCCGCGAGGTCCGAAGGGATGTTGTCGCGGAATCCGGTGACGTTCATCCAGTGAACCACCAAGTCCATCGCAGCCTTTTGCCAGGGGCGGCCCCTGCCACGGCATTGAGGTCCACAGTAGGGCGATGTGCCCGGTGGGCTGAAGCCACTTGGTCGCGAGCGACGCGATGCGGCGCCTGTCGAGGCGATGGAAAGCGTCGCCAATTGTCACGAGTTCAAACTGGCCCGGGACCTCGAGGTCCTCGGCTCGGCCGGTCCGCCATTCGATGTGAGCGGCACCTCGCTCGGCGGCGAGGGTCTTGGCATAGCTGACCGATTCTTCCTCTTGGTCGATCGCGAGGACGTTGGCGAAATGCTTGGATAGGGCGAAGGTGACCCGGCCTGGCCCCACGCGAGGTCCAGGAGACGGCCGGTGCCGCTTAGGGCGGCCCGGGTGGCTAGGTCGTCAATGAGTGTGGCCGGATAAGGAACCCGGTAACTGTCGTAGTAGCGGGCCGTGCCCTTGTACAGGTCGGACCGGAACTGGGGCGTCATTTCCATCTCTCCATCATCATCCCAACCACCACAACCGGGCAGCATCCCGGTCCGGTAGCCGGGTACGGGCCTGGGACCGGCGCCGAACCGCGCTCACCAATGGCCGCGGTGCACAACTTCGTCGAACGGCCGCCGGTCTAAGTGACGCAGTGGTGCTAGCGGCCGGTCCGCCGGGTAACCGAGGGCGAGGAGGTAAGCGCAATAGTGGTCACCGGGCACGCCGAGGATTGCCCGGGCCCTGTCTTGGTCCTCGATCGATGCGTGGCCACTCCCGATCCCGAGGTCCGCTGCCGCAATAGCCATGGCCATGACAGCCTGGCCAATGTCGAATTGGTCAACCTCACCTGCCTCCTTGTCCGCGGGTACAGGGGCCACGATCGCCACCGTGACAGCTGAGAAGGCGACGTGGCCAGCCCATCGCCATACCTGCGACAACGCCTCCAGCTGGGCTCGGTCGGTGCAGACCACGAAGTCGCGGTGCTGGTGGTTCATAGCCGATGGCGCCGCCCAACCGGCCTGCAGCACTCGCTCCAGGTCGGCTTGCGGAATGGGGCGGTCGGCGTAGGCCCGCACATTGCGACGAGCCATGATGGCATCTCGGGTTTCCATGGCCAAAACGCTAGCGCTGTGGGACGCGTCGTTTGCCAGCTCGGTCGAACATGTGGGGCGGGTCGTGCGGCTGAGTGGCGGATTCGTTCGTCAGCGAATTCGCCACCAGACTAGCGAGCCCGCGCCATAGCCCAGCCACAAATCCGTTCCTTAGCGAATTCGTCCCCAGACGGGCGACCCCCCGCCACATATGCGGGCCAGAAAACGCCGGGTCTACTTAGGTACCTTGGCCGACGGCTCGTCGATCTCTTCAAGCCAGACGGGTGCGTGGCGCTTGGCCCATGCTCGGCTGACCCTGCCGGTGAAAATGGAGCGCAAGGCAGGAGGATGGGTGAGCGCCATGAAGATATGGCCCACAACCACAACGAAAAAGCCTAAGGCCACGATGTCGTGGATGAAAGTGGCGCCTGTACGCCAAGAAAGTGCGAAGTAGTAGGGCCAGTGCATCACCGAACCGGTCATGAGCATGACGATTATCGTGCCGCCGACAATTGCGGCGTTGAGCTTCTGGCCGGCGTTGAACTTCCCAATGGCCAGCTTGTCGGTGGGCTCCCAGTGAACACTTCGCCTCATCCATTCCTTGTCGTCCGAGCTCCAGCGGTTCAGCCGCTTCAGGTCGGCCCGCAGGCCCTTACCCCAGGAGCCGGCGAGGCTGATGATGAGAGGCAGGGGCAGTGCCAGGCCCGCGTCGACGTGGATGCGTACGACCAGCACCCTCCGGCCGACAAAACCGACCACCGCGGGGATGTAAAGCGCGGCACCCGTGAAGATCAGGATGAGAAAGGCAATCGCCGTCAACCAGTGCGCGACGCGTTCTACCCAGTCGAAGCGGAGCAGCTCTCTGCTGCTACGCGTCTTGCTAGGAGACCGGCGAGTCGTCGCGGCCATTGCTGCGCCCGATCCATGCGTTCAGGTCGTACCCGTACTGCTCCCAGTAGCCACTGCCTTCCACGGCGACAACCGAGATCTTGCTGAGCCACTTTATGGACTTGTACCCGTACATCTCGGGAATGTAAAGACGGACCGGGCCACCGTGGGGCCGCGTGACAGGCCCGCCCAACATCTGGTACGCAATTATTACGTCAGGCAACGTCGCCTGGGCCATAGTGAGGCTCTCTGTATAGACGCCGTCAAACGACTCGAAAAAGACCGCCTTACCCTCCGGAGCCACCCCTGCCTGTTCCAACAAGTAGGACAGCTTTACGCCGGTCCAGTGCACACCGGGTACCCGCCAGCCGGTTACGCACTGGAAGTCTCTCACGAGCTTGGTTGGGGGCATCGCTTCGAGGTCGGGGACCGTGAGGCTTAGAGGCTTGTCGACCAACCCGTCGAGGACAAGGTGGTAATCGTGTGGGACCTCGGGGAAGCCGCTGGTCACCGTGTAAAGCTGAAAATAATCCGAACCCGGGATGAGGTCGGCAATCCCCGAGCCGGACCCTGAACTGAGCGGCTGCAGCACGTCTGCAACCCACCCGTCTACCGGCGCCCCGAAGACCACCCCTAACGCACCAATGCCGGCCATGCCTAAAACGACACGCCGCCCGATGGGCTTTCCTTTTGAGGTACCACCTTCGGGTTCCGGCACTGACTTCATGTTCGCGCCAACCCGGCGCTACCGTGGCGCGCCCTCAGCGACCGCGCACGCGGGAGCGTCATTTGATCCGCAGCTCCTCGCGGAAGATCCGTCCCGGGCCGAGCTCCACGATCTGGCGCGCGACCGACTTGAAGGCTTCGGCAGCTTCGGAGGACGGCTCGGCCACGACGATCGGCTCGCCGGAGTCCCCGCCCTCGCGTAATGCCGCGACCAGGGGGACTTGCCCAAGAAGCGGGACACCAAGCTCCTCGGCGAGCTGGGCGCCGCCGCCCCTCCCGAATATCTCGTACCTCGAGCCGTCGGGGCCGCTGAACCAGCTCATGTTCTCGATCACGCCGCGAAGCGGCAGGTTTAGCTTGCGCGCCATGTAGGCGCTCCGCTGCGCCACCCGCTTCGCAGCAACCTGGGGAGTCGTAACGACATAGACCTCCGATGCCGGCAGGTACTGGGACATGGACAGGGCCACGTCGCCGGTGCCGGGGGGCATGTCCACCAGCAGGAAATCGGGGCTACCCCAGTCGACGTCGCCAAGGAACTGTTCGAGAGCTTTGTGGAGCATCGGGCCGCGCCAAATGACGGGCTGGTCTTCATTTGCGAAAAAGCCCATTGACATGACCCGCACACCGAACGCGGTCGGCGGTTGCACCTTGCCGTCGCTCATGGTCAAGCCCTGCGTGCCAGCGAGCCCCAGCATCGCAGGGACCGAAAACCCGTAGACGTCAGCATCGAGGATCGCAACCGAGTGACCAGCGCCTGCCATGGCTACCGCGACATTGACGGTGACGGACGACTTGCCGACACCACCTTTGCCGGAGCTCACGCCGATCACCCGGGTCGGCCCCGCACCGGAGGAAAACGGGCCCAAAGCCACTAGGCCTCATGCTACTGGGGCCCGAGGGGTGCCAACCGCAGGTACGATGTCTCACAATGGTGCAGCTTGCTGAGGATGCTGTGGCCGTAGAGGCCCAGGTAAGCGCTGCTGACGCCAGGGGCGCCAAGAAGCCGCTCAGCGGGAGTGAGTTCTCGGCGGTCGTCGCCGCGGTGACCTCCGCGTTCGGGGACCCGACCCGGCGCCAGGTCTACCTGCACGTGCGCGACTCAGCCGCAGGAGTGACCGCGTCGCAGGTGGCAATGCGTTTTTCGCTCCACCCCAACGTCGCTCGCCACCACCTGGACAAGCTGGCCGCAGGTGGGTACCTCGAGGTCTTCAGCGCCCGGGGTGCGCACGTTGGAGCCGGGGCTGCAGGCGCCGGGCGACCGTCAAAGCTCTACCGGGCCAGTGGGCCGACCCCGGTCCTCGAAACCTCCAGCCGGGGAGAGGAGCTCCTCATAGCACTGCTTGGAGGCGCCCTTGCACTCCTGCCGCAACAAGCAGCTGAGGAAATGGCAGAACAAGTGGGGTTCGCGTACGGGTGCAAATTGGCCGGGTCAATGGCTGGCGGCGACGGCCAGCGTTCCTTGCGGTCAGCACTACGTGCCGTCGCTGACGCCCTGACAGCCCACGGCTTTTCGGCCCATGCCGAAGAGCGGGGCCGCTCCCTCGCCCTAGTAAAAGATGCTTGTCCCTTCTTTGATGCTGCCCTCCAACACCCGGTCATCTGTGCTGTTGACAGGGGAATGGTGAGAGGAATGTTGGGCGCTTTGTACGGCGGGGCAACGGGTCTGGCCGAGTCGTCGTCCCGGGCAATGGGTGACGAGAGTTGCACTACCTGCCTGGCTCTGGGTGTCTGAACGCCCGATATTGCAGCGATTTTGTGAGAAGATCAGCAAATGCCGGACGGGGAAACATGACCTCAACTGAGATGACGAAACCGCTCGAGGCAGGAGTTCGCGTGAGCCTCGAACTACCTGAGGCCGGGACCTGCGTCGCTGTTGTCGCTTCGACGGGTGAAACGAGCCTGGTCCTCGACCTCCTCGACGACATCCTCGAAGGGGAGCTCGAGCCCGGCTCGACATTCGACCTGTTCATGCCGCGCTCCGAAGGTATCTACCACTGGCTGTGCTCGCTCTCCGCAGCGCCGGAGGGTCAAAGAGCTGAGGTCGAGCTGCTGAACTCCGCGATGTTCGTGCAACGACGTCTCGAGCGCAGGATAGAGGCAGAGGTGCACGCCCAGGTCAGGCGGATCCATTCAGCGCGGCGCGGACGGCCCTACGAGATGATGGTCGCCGACCTCTCCCACGGCGGCCTGAAACTCGATGGTCCCCACCAGCTCAGCACCGGTGACACCCTCGAGGTCGCGATGGAGCTGGACGCCCCCGTCCAGGTCGTTGGCAGGGCCGTCATGGCTTACCCGGCGCCCACGGGCTCCTGGGTGGCACATGTGAGTTTCCTCGAAGGCCAACGCGAAGTGATCGAGGTCGTTGACGCGTACGTCGCCCGCCAGGTGCGCGCGCACTCCTCCTGAGGATCCCCAAGCCCGAGATGCACAAGCGCCGCATAAGGCGCTAAGCCGGCAACCGACGAAGCCCTTTCAAGGCGCGAGCCAGAGCCGCGCCGATAGACATGTCGAGGCCGGTTTGCGGGCAGTAGCCCACAGGCCATGCAGCGGCCAAGGTAAACCGATCGCCAAGTCGGGCCAGCAGCTGAGCACACCGAGGAGAAAATGACAGCCGTAGCCGCTATCGCAGGGCCGCTGGAAGCAGGGACGCGAGTCGGAATAGAGCTACCACGGGCCGGTGCGCGCGCTGCGCAGGTAGCCGCATGCGACGGCAAGACGTTGATGCTCGAGTTGCTAGAAGAACTGCCGGCGGGAAGCCTGGAAGAAGGGTCCGTAATCGACCTCACCATGTCCCTGTCGTGGGGCATGTACAAATGGCTCTGCCTTGTTTGTTCCCAGCCGAGCGAACGCAAGGCCGAGATCCAGCTTCTCGATGCCCCGATGTTCATCCAGCGCCGGCTGGACCCGAGAGTTGGTGTCGGTGTACCCGCAGACATCCGCACGGTCCGCTCGGCGGTGCTGGGCAAACCCCATGAAGCCGTCGTCGCCGACCTCTCGCACGGCGGGCTGAAGCTCGAGGCCGCCAAACAACTAAGGGCGGGAGACGTCATCGAGGTGACCATGGACCTTTCGGCCACTCTCATTACGTTTTCTGGGAAGATTTCTCTCATGGGCCGTGTCGTCATGGCTTACCCGTCCGACCGCAGCGAGGAAGCCGGCAGTACTGATGCCCACGTGTGCTTCCTGGATGGCCAGCACAAAGCCGTTGAGGCCGTCGACCGTTTCGTTGCCCAACAGCTCAAATGTCGCTGGAACGGCTGAGCGAAAACCGGACGCCTGAGTAAAAGCTGAGCTGCCTGAAAATCTGGCGGCAAGTCCCCAGTTTCACCAGCGCTGATGGGTCATGCCGCTGCTACCTACGAGGCCGGGGTGGCGTTCCGGTTTTTCGAAGATCGAACGAACGGCGACCCTTCCCGGCCCGGTGAGCCTCATCCAGATCGTCCGGTACTCAAAGCTGCCCCATCTGAGGCCGCCGGAGGCGGGGTACTCGGCATGGAGGCTGAAATTGATTGAGGTATCTGAGTAAACCCAGGAACCGGGCTGGATGAGAATGGACTGACCTGGCGCGAGGTCCCGGACGAACAGGTTGCCCGGGCAGTGAAGCAGGAGCAGGCCGTGGCTTTGCCCGCAGTTGAAATGGTCGATGTAGGGGCCGATCGGGTACTCGTATTCGGTGTCGTTACCTTTTTGCACGCGCAGCCAAACAGGCGAGTTCAGCCATGTGAAATCGATATTGTCGGTCGCGGCCAGGAAAGAGTGCTCCCGCACCAGGAAACCACGCCCGGCCGGTATCGGTAGTGCGACCACCTCGCCCGGATGGTCCTCCGAAAGCGCAACGTGCCCTGGCCCGCTCGCCCTCATGAGCACCAGCGGCATCCCCGCGAAGGAGCGGTTGAAAAAAGAACCTTTGGACCAGGGTTCGAGGTGCGTCCCCGGCCCAACCCACAAAAGTGTGTGGTGCGAGAACACCACTCCGTCATCGGGGGCGAGTGCGAAATCCGAGCTCGGCACTAGCGTCCCTTCGACCTGGCAGTAGGACTGGCCGAACTGGATCTTGGCCATGTCCCGGACCGCAGGCTGCTCGACCCAGCCCGAGTCGGACACCGTCGCCTTGACATCTACGGGAGCCCCGCAGTTCGGGCAATAGGTGCCGGTGGCGTCTGAGGGCAAGCGACAGTAGCGGCATGTATAGCCAGTGTGCGCTGGCCCGGTGGCGACGGTTGTCATTTCGAGCTCACTCGCTCGCGTGGTGGTGGTACATCGACTGGATCCCCACTCGGCCCGGCCCCGTCATCTCTGCGACGTACATCCCATGGCGGATGAGCCCCGTGCGGACGTTGAGCTGTACGGCCTGCATCGTAACGCTCGAATCCTTGTAGAGGAACCCTCCTGGTTCGACGAGGATCTTCTCGCCTGCACCGAGCGTCCGCTCGAACACGTTGCCGTACCCGTGCAAAAGCACGATCCCGGGCTCACCCGAGGTAACGAAGCGGTCCAGGTACATCCCGCTCCCGCCGTGAAGGATGTTGGCAAGGCCTTTTATGCGCTCGAAGCTGTAGCGCACGGAGTGGGATGCTGCGAGGAACGCATGCTCGCGGGCGTCGATCTCCATGCTCGGGTGCAACAGCAGGGTGACTATCTCGCCGGCAGCATCGCGGGAAAAGGCGATCCGGCCCGGCCCGCCCGCCTGGGTGACCACGTACGGCATGCCGGCGAGGGAGCGCTTCAGGCCTCCGCCCAGGGGATAGACACCCACCGGTACGCTCTCGTCCTTCCACAACATCGTGTGGTGCTCGAAGATGACCCCGTCACCGGGGCTCAGGTTTATCTCGGCCACGGGGACCAGCTCACCTTCGACCTGGCATGTGCTATTGGAAAACTGGAACTTCGCCATGTCCCGCAGGCGCGGCGCCTCTCGCCAGCCCGAGTCCGAAACCAGGTTGGCCTTGTCAAGAGGAGCCCCGCAGTGCTCGCAGGACCGCGGCATCAGCTGGGTTTTGGGCATGGCACCACTGGCACTCGAGCCGGTCCATGTAGTTCCTCCTTAGCTTGGGCAACTACTCCGCACCTGGATCATTGCAGCACCGGCGAGCCCGCGCCAGAATCTGTCTTATCGGGTCGCTCGAAGCCATCGACCTCTTCGCTGGCGCCGGAGGTTTGTCCCTGGGTCTCGAGGCCGCGGGGTTCGTCTCAGCGGCAGCAGTCGAATCGGTGCCCGACGCCTGCGCGACCTACAGGTCGGCGCACCCCGAGGCCAAGGTCTTCGAGGCCGACATCTCAACTGTCGACTTCAGGGCGATGCGCGGCTGCTTTGCCCTGGTGGCAGGTGGGCCGCCGTGCCAGCCATTTTCGATCGGCGGCAAACGGTTGGCCGGCGACGACCCTCGCAACGGGATCCCCCAGTTCTTACGTGCCCTGGGAGAGCTGCGGCCCAAGGCGTTCATCATGGAGAACGTGGCCGGTATGGCAGGGGGTGCGCGGCAGCCGTACCTGCTCGCCGTCATGGGCCAAATGGAACAGCTGGGGTACGCGACAACCTGGCGGGTGCTCGAAGCGGCGGACTACGGCGTGCCCCAGAAGCGTCGGCGCCTGTTCGTGGTGGGCACGACCAGCGGCAGGCGGCTCAGCTTCCCACCACCCAGCTACGGTTCGGTCGTTGGCCGGCCTTACCGTTCGTCCGGCTCGGTAATCGGCCACGAGGCTCCGATGGGAACGCCTAATACCGCCATCGTGACCTATGCCTTACACCCGTCGCTGCGGCCCAGCGCCTATCACGGGCACCTCTACAACGGGGGCGGCCGGCCGATCGAGCTGACGAGACCAGCGCCGACGATGCTCGCAAGCATGGGGGGCAACAAGACGCCGTGGGTGGACACTCTCGGCATCGTCCCGGGGTACCACGCCCACCTGCTCGCCGGGGGCTCTCCACGGCAAGGTCTGGTCCCGGGGGCACGGCGGATCACCGTCGAAGAGGCGGCGCTGCTGCAAAGCTTCCCGGCCTGCTCCGCTTTCGCGGGGCGACGGTCCAGCCAGTACCGCCAGGTGGGCAACGCCGTGCCTCCCGTCCTCGCCGAACAGGTCGGGCTAGCGCTTCGCCGTCAGTTTTTTAGCTGAACTGGCGCTGTTATTCGTTGGGGCGTGAGCGCCCTGTGACCGGGCGGCTTGCGCCTGCGCCAAGGCCTCCCTGGCCACTTTGACCATTGCGGGGTCAGGCCCATGGGCCAGGTACCAACTGAGCTCCCGGGCGGCCGGCACGCTTTGGCCTTGGTCGTCGAGCAGCACGAGCGCCCTGTACAGGTGTGGAAGGTCGTAGCCAGGGTCAGCGCTCTCGGCCTTTCCCAGCAGGCTGATCGCCTCGGGGACAACACCCGCCTGGGCATAGATCCAGCCCTCTGCCGTGAGAGCAACCGGCTGGTCGGGGTCGCCGGAAAGGACGTCGTCGTAGAGCGCCAACGCCTCTGTGGGGTCGCTTGCCGCGATGGCAGACGCCTCCTGGAGCTCGGCGTTCACGCCGCTCAGCCCACCGGTGATCGTCGCGCCGGGAAGGCGCGCGCTCGACGAGCGGTCCACCAACCAGAGAGCGCCAGCGAGAACGACCAGCACGGCACCAGCCACGAGGGTCACGCGCTGGCGGAGCCGGTGCGCTGACCTCGCCCCGCCCTCGCTGATTGGTGCCGCCGGCGGGGCGATCGCCACCCCCTCCTCGGGCAGTGAGCCAACCACGGTGGCGCGCCGCCAGCGGACAAACCCAAGGCCCAGCCCGGTTATTGCCAGCGCGCCGGCGACCACCGGCAGTACCCATACCAAGACGGTCACACCGGAAGCGGGCGGCCTTTCGAGGATCGAAAGCCCGTAATCGTGTACCAGGAAAGAACGGATCGTTGCCTGGCTGTCCCCTTCTTGCAACCAATGCTCAACCAGTTGGCGGATCTCGACCGCTTCGGGTGCCTGTGACGCCGCCACGGACTCGCCGGCGCATACCGGGCAGCGGTACTCGCCTGCTACCTGCAGCGTGCGCTGATAAAGAGAGGGCGGCTTGCCGTGGCCTGTCCCGATGGCACCCGAACCGACAGCGAGGCTGAGCCCGACGCATACCGCCAGGACCGCCCACAGGGCGGGGAGCCACTTCTTCCTCTCCGCTGCAACCACGAGCAGCACGCCTAAGCCGGGCCGAGGCCCTTGGCGGCTCCCTGCTGTATGTAACTGTCCAGCTCAGCCGCCGTAACTCCACCCGGCATATAGGCGTATACGATGCCGTCCGGGGCGACCAGGAAAGAGGAAGGGAGGCCGGTGACGCCGTATGGGACAGAAGCGGCCGGGTCGTTCACGGCCGGCCACCGGGCGCTACGGGCTGCGAGGTAGGCCTTCAACCGGCCAACGTCCGACGGGTCGTACACGACGGTCAAAACGGTGGCGTCTCCCGCCTTGGCATGCTGTTTGGTGAACTTCAGGAGCTGGGGCATCTCTTGCTGGCAGGGCTCGCACCACGTCGCCATGAAGTTGACAAGGACCCACTCGTGGCGGAACTGGCCAAGCGAGTAGTGGCCCCCGGCTAGCCCGGCCCCCGATATGGCGGGTGCCGTGTTGCCCAGCAACGGGCTGTTCGCGACGACCTCGGAGGCGGGTTGGGCGCTTGCGAACACCGCGATGAGGACCGCAAGGACGACCCCCGCCGCCAACGACGCCCACAGCACCGGCCTACGACGCCGGCGCTGCGCCACCGGAGGGCTGGGCTCGGTGGGCGCCGGCGCCTCGTCGGTCTCAACGGCGCTCATACAGCGGCTCCGACTCCAGTCTTCCCCGGCTCTGGCAGGTCGATCGTCTCCTGTTCAGCGCTGTCAACGGTCCCGTAGCTGACATTGGCATCCCCGGCGTGGCCCCGGGAGCGTTCTTCGGCAGGACCGGCGCGGGGACGGCCCGAGGGCCAAAGCGACAAGAGAGCTCCGAGGACGACTACAAGACCACCGACCCAGAGCCACATGACGAGGGGAGTCACGTAGACGGCGACCCCGGCGTCGGGATCGGCTGCCGTGGGCACGCTCGTCAGCGCGAGGTAGATATCCTGCGCCGGCGTTGAGTACACGGCCGGGCTGACCACGGCCTGGTCGGACAGGGCGAACTGCTCGATCGCCGGGTAGTAGGCGCGCCCGTCAACGTCGATAGTCGCTATGAGCGAGCTGTGCCCGGCCGAGGTGACCGTCTTGGTCCCGCGGAACACGAGGGTGTGGCCCTCGAAGGAGGCCGGCCTACCTACGCTCATGGTCAACAGCGTCTGGTGCTGGTAGGCGTGGCTGGCGGCAAAACCAACCGCTACCAGGACGACACCCAAGTGGACGATCATGCCGCCCCCGGAACGACCGGCAATCGAGCGTGGCCCGCCCTGCGTACCAGCAGCACGAGCTGGCGCAACGCCGAGGTCCCCGCGAAGGCAGCGAGGGTGAACACCAGAAGGGGCCAGAAACCGCGGAGGCCAGCCAGCACGCATGCGGCAAGCACACCAGCGGCGCCGGCTGCAGGCCACAGGAGGCGTTGCCGGAGCAGCTCGCCCGACGCCCGTCGCCAGGGCAAGACGGGCGCCACCGCCATCAGGAACAGAAGGCAGAGCACTATCGGCATCGTCATCGTGTCGAAGAACGGGCCGCCCACGGTTATGGAGGAGCCGTTCAGTGCTTGGACCAAAAGGGGGAAAACGGTCCCGAGCAACACCACGAACGCGAATGCGCCAAATAGCAGGTTATTGGCGAGGAAAGCACCTTCGCGCGATATGGGCGACTCGATCGCACCCTGCGTGCGCAGCTCGTCGCCACGCCAGACCAGCAAGCCGATGCAGATAGCGACGACCAACCCAAAAAATACGAGCAGGGCAGGGCCCACGCCGCCGTCATCGGTAAACGAGTGCACCGACTCGAGCACACCCGAGCGCGTGAAGAAAGTCCCGAGGATAGTGAGGCTGAACGTTGCAAGTACGAGTGAAATGTTCCAGACGCGCAACATCGCACGGCGCTGCTGGACCATCGCGGAATGCAAGAATGCTGTCGCCGTCAGCCAGGGCAGCAGAGCAGAGTTCTCGACGGGATCCCAAGCCCAATACCCGCTCCAGCCGAGGACCTGATAGCTCCACCAGGCACCGAGAACGACACCGCCCGTGAGGCATGTCCAGGCAAAAATGGACCACCGACGGGTCTCGAACAGCCAACCCTGCCCAATTTGGCCGGTGACAAGGCTGGCAACGGCAAAGCAGAAAGGCACCGTGAAGCCGACAAGCCCGAGGTAAAGGAGCGGGGGGTGAAATGCTACGAGGACCCTGTCCTGTAAGAGGGGATTAGGCCCCGGCCCTTGGGTGGGCACTGCCCCGTGGACACGGGTGAAGGGATCCGACAAGGTCAGCATCAACCCGAAGAAAAATGCAGCGATCACATAGCCGGTGACCTTCGCCCAAACAACGACGGGCTCGTAGGCACGCTTGCGGAAACGGATCCACATTGCCGTCAGGTACCCCGAGAGCACGAGCGCCCACAGCAGGATCGAGCCTGCCAGGTCTGACCACATTGCGGTTATGCGGTAAATGAGAGGGGTGAAGGTGCTGTCGTTGTTGTCCACGTACTCGAGCGTGAAATCGTGTGTGATTAGCGCTCTTTGCATTGCCACAGTGGCGAGCACTGCACCTAAGACAACGAGCCAGATGTAGCCCTGGCCGGCTCGCAACAGCGAGCGGCGCCCGCTCCTGAGCCCGAACAACAGGGTGCCGGCGCCCGCTAACGCCCCGAGAAGGCCCAGCAGCAAAGCACTTTGCCCAAGAGCGATGTTCACGGGTTATGCGACCCGCTCTTGGGCTTCGCGGGGTGCGCCTCCACATATGTCGAGCCGTGTTGGACCATTATTTGGAAGCTCGAATAGACATTGCCTTGCCAGTGGCCGTCGAGGACCACAGGCATGCCGACACGGAACAGCTGGCCGGGCGTACCAGTGCTCACCACTTTGACGTCAACATTGTGGGAAGTAATGGCAAATTGCAGCGTCGTACCGACCTGGCGTACCCCCGGCATGACGGTGCCCTGGATCCGGAAATCCTTGTCCCCCAACTGAGCTCGCTGCGCGACCGCCTGGTTGGCTGTCATGTAGTAATCAATGGCGTTGGCAAGGCCACGCTCGATGAGGAAACCGAGCGCGCCGACGATGATGACAGCCGCCACGATGCGCTGGCGTCGCGTACCGAGGGACTGCCGGCGGCGCGGGTACAGGAGAACCTCCGCCTGGGAGCTGGAGGTGGCCGGCGCGTTCTCAGGAGCCAGCGGGCCGGCACGGTTTGACGCCCTCGGCGGGGCGCTCAGCGCCACGTGGGCCCGTCCTTTGGTACCAGGGAACGCCGCAGGGCCCGTTCACGCCGCAACGTCCGAGCGGAGTAGGCGACCAATATGGCCCCACAGGACAGCCAGGCCGCGATGACGTAGTTCACCTTGCCGGCACCTCGACGCGCCTGTCGGGGAGCGCTTCCGAGCGCCGTGCTTCCAGTGCGGAAGAAAAGCCCTCGCGCTCGTAGCGTTCCTCGAGCACTTCGAGCCGGTAACGGTGGACCATCATCCATGCAAAAGCGAGCCCGAAAGCCAAAAACGACACAAGCATCGTCGCCAGCTGCCACCCGTGCACCGTGGGGTCCGGTTGGAGCAAGGTTTCGTTCTGGTGGAGGGTGACGAACCACACCGTCGCATAGTGGTCGACCACGACGGTCAGGGCCATCAGGATCGCCACCATCGACGAGGCCAGGGCGCGCGAATGCGGGTTGTCGATCGAGCGGCGCAGCGCCAGGTAGCCGAGCGAAAGCGCGAACAGGATGGCCGTCAGGGTCAAACGGGCGTCCCAGGTCCACCAGACGCCCCAGGAAGCCCGTCCCCAGATCGAGCCTGTCACCAGCGTCGCAAAACAGAACACCGCGCCCACCTCGGCGCCTGCGACAGCGAGACGGTCCCAGCGGGGGCTCCGTAGGCGCGGCCACAGCCACGCGATGCTCCCGAGGGCACACACGCCGAAGCCCGCGTAACACATGGTGGCCACGGCCGGATGGATGTACAGCATCCGGACGAACTGCCCTTGGACCACGTCGGGCGGGCTCAGCCAAAGCCCCCACCAGGTATTTAGCGCGAGGGCGGCAAGAGCAGACCAACCGAGCACACGGGTGAGCCGGGACGAACCAGAAGCTAGGGGGTACCTCACGTTTCCTCCATCAAAGCCCCAAAGCTCAGCACTCCGCCAGCCAGGTAGATGGCTGTGAAGCCGGCGAGCAGGCCGACCCAACGCCAACCGCCCCCAGAGGAGAAGCCCAAGGCGGCCCGCCACGCCTCGGTAGCGGCCAGCACGACAGGCGCCAGCACCGGTGCGAGCAGCAGCGGTAACAACGTCTCGCGCACCCGTGTGCCCATCGACAGCGCCCCATAGGCGACACCCGCGGCGGCGACGCCGGTCGTCGACAAAACCGCGCTGGCTGCCAGGATCCCCGCACCGGCCAACTTGCTGTGGAACAGCACGACGATCCCGACCGCCAGGAAAACCTCGAGCAAGAGAAGCTGCACCGCTACGGCTACGACCTTGCCTACGAAAATGCCGGCGGGTTCGAGCCCCGACATGCGGAGGCTGTCAGCAGCCCCGTCCGCGGACTCGATCGAGAAGGTCCTCTGCACCGCCAGCAGCCCCGAGAACAGGACAGCCAGCCAGAACAGGCCTGGAGCTGCCTGGACAAGCAGAGGCTGGTCCTGGTCGAAGGCAAAACCGAAAAGCAGCAGGACCACGAGGGAGTACGGCACCACCTGGTTGAGGGCTACCTTGGACCGGCCCTCTACCCGCAGGTCTTTGCCTGCTACGACGAGTGCGTCACGCCACACTGGGCTGTTCCAGGTCAGGCTGCGCGCTGTTGCCTGCGCCTGGACTGTCCAGGGTTGGGCCGTCCCGGTGCTTGGCCCCCGAGACCAGCCCGTCGAGGACCATGCCGTCGAGGACCATGCCCCCCGACACTGTGGCGACCCGGTCTGCCAGGACCTCCCTGGCAAGGATCTCGTGGGACGCCAGGACGACCGTTGCCCCGCGCGCGGTGACCTCCTTGAGGAGCCCGTCCAGCAGCTCACGGTGTTCGGCGTCGAGGCCCGCATGTGGTTCGTCGAGCAGCCACAGCAGCGGTCGGCGTGCCAGCAGGGCGGCCAGGGCCACTCGCCGGCGCTGGCCCGCCGACAGTTTTCCCGTCGGCAATTCCGCCAGCCTGTCCCGGATGCCGAGGCGTTCCAGGGCCTCCCGGGCGGCTCCCTTTGGCGGCCGGGCAGCCCGAGCGGCAAACCGCACGTTCTCCTCGGCGGAGAGGTCCTCGTAAAGCCCGTTGCGGTGGCCGAGAAGCCCGACTTGGCGGCGCAAGGCTCTCGCATCGGTGGTTGGGTCGAGACCGAGCACACTGGCCTCCCCAGCCGCCAGGGGTAACAGGCCGGCGATCACCCGGAGAAGGCTGGTCTTCCCGGCCCCATTGGCACCTTTGAGGGCGAGGATCTCCCCGGTACGCACGTCCAGATCGGCTCCGGCCAGCAGGGGATAACGTCCGGCGAGCGCAACGGCGGAACGTAAGCGAACCGCAAGGTCATAAGGCATGGCCGCCGTCCAACTGTAGCGACCCGCCTAGCCGGGTTGCCAACGCAGGTCCGGGATGGGGCCTACCAGAGCCTTCAGCCCGAGGCGAGGGCACCGAGGCCGATATGGTCCAGCAAGCTGTTCGTCCAGGAGGAGACGACGCCGACCTCGCCCGTGATGATGAGCACCCCGAGGGCCGCCAGGAGAGCCCCCGAGACGAGGCTGACGGCCCGGGAATGGCGCCTGGCAAAGCCGAGTGCCCCGGAGAGCCGGCCGAAGGCGAGCCCGGTCAGCACGAACGGCACCCCTAGCCCGAACGAATAAGCGACGAGCATCTCCTCACCTCGGGCCAGCGTGCCGCCGCTCGAAGCCAGGCCCAGGACCGCCGCCAGGACGGGGGTGATGCAAGGGGTCCAGCCAAACGCGAAAGTCATTCCCATGACCGGGGCGGCCCATGGCCCCAGCCGGGAAGGCCGCACCGCGAAACGGTGCTCGCGCTGCAGCCAGGGCAGCTGGAAGGCGATGACAACCCCCATCGCAACGATCAGGGCGCCCGCTACGTCGCTAAGGACCAGCTTGTGCGCTTGCAAGGGGTGCGAGAGCGCACTCGCAGTGGCCTCTAGCACCGCAAAGACGAGGCTGAAGCCGGCGACGAACAGGAGAGTTGACCACAGCAGCCGGGCCCGGTCCGCCCCATCCGGCCTTGCCCCATCCGGTCCGGTGCGGACGCCAACACCCGACATCATCGACAGATAAGACGGCACCAGGGGTAGCACGCAGGGCGATACGAACGACGCAATACCCGCCCCGAAGGCGATCACGAAGCCGAGCGCAGAATGCTGGACCAACCCTCCTGCGCCCCCGCCTGAGGCCGTTACGAGCTTGACAGCGAGCGCATGGGACAACGGGGCGGAACCGCTAGACATCTAGTCGATTGTCTCAGATGGGAGCGGGTCCCAGGAAACGCGTGCCGGACCTCTAAATCGACCGGTTCACGGCGTCGAGCACAGCCCGCGCAGCCGCATCTGCCGGGGCGCGGCCCGATGCCACACCGCGGCGCAGTTCTCCTGTCGTGGTGTCCCGCAGGACCGCTAGCAAGCCCGCTCCCCAGTCGGACGGCAACGCGTGGAACCCGACAACATCGAACGGGGCATGGGCGCCGACGCCCCGGAGCGCTTCAATGACTGCTCGACCGACCGAGGTCGTGTCGCCGGCCAAAGCCCGGCTCGCGTAGTGCTGTGGACCTCTTGCCAGCTGCACTTCGATGGAAGCCCCGCCGTCGCTCGGAAGGACCAGGACCAATCTCACTCTTTCTCCCCGCGGCGACAAAAGCTGCTCACGGGGCGGCTGGAGGACCCGGATCTCCGCAGGCCCATCGAGGTGGTTTACCGCACTTCGAGCGGCCTCGTCACGGACCTTTGCCTGTTCTGTCCCCGGGCGCACCGCTAGCTCGATGACCGTGTTGCCCTCGTCTTCGGTGAACGAGACGAACCAAACCCCGGGAAGTTGACGGAGCTCCAGTTCCAGTGCATCTTTCGTGCTCACTTCGTCGTCCGTCCTTGGTTCATCAGGTCGTGCCTCGCTGCGGTCGGCCTCATCCGATCGTCGCCTTGGCCGCATAGAGGCGGTCGTCGGCCAAACCGGTCAAGGCGTCCGGGTCGTCGGTATCGGAGGGAAAGCAAGCTACGCCTACAGAAAAACCGACCGTTGTCTCAGGGACCGCGCGCTCCAGCGATCTCTTCAATCGCCCGAGGAGCGGGGAAAGCGAGGCGACGTTCTCTACTCCGACAACCAGTAGGGCGAACTCGTCGCCACCGAGACGGGCGGCTACGTCTCCGCCGCGCAACGCCGCGCGAAGCTCGGCGCCGACCGCTCTGAGTGCTGCATCGCCAGCTGCATGGCCGTAGCGGTCGTTGACGACCTTGAAGTCGTCGAGGTCAAGCAAGACCAGAGCGAAGGGCCAGCCGTAACGCCTCGCCCGGCTTACCGCTTGGTCGAGTAGCAACTCGTAGCTGCGCCGGTTGAGCAGGCCGGTCAACGCGTCGTGGCTGGCATCGTGTACCAGCATGTCGAGGCGCAGGGCCAACTCCACGAGGCTCGTCACACAGGCGGCTGCGAGCGGCCCGACGACGGGGGGATCTGCATAAAGGCCGGCACGGCCGGCGAGAGCGTCTTGCAGGTAAGCGGGGATGCCCTGCCCGAAGTCGAGCGGCGCCCTCCGGAGGCGGAAGAGCTGGGGCTGGTCGGGCTGCTCGATGACCACCAACAGGTCACGCAAACCGTAGCGGGCAGCGACCAGGTCCAGCGTGTCGTAAATGAACTCCACGCCACTCGCAGAGCGTGCGAGAAGGCTCGGCAGCTCGCCGAGTGCCCCATCTATGTCAGGGCGTTGGTCAGGCTGGCTCCCGCCCACGTTGAGTGCTCCCAGCGAGGCTTGCAGGTTCTCCACCGGCCCCCCGACCTCCTGGCTTCCCGCCCCGCTCATCTGCTCGGCTCCTGCCTCAGACGACGCTGCCGCGAAGGAGAACGGCCCAGCATGGGGCCTTGGTTGGTCCTCATTTGCTGGGGTGTCGCCCATGACAAGGCACGATACAGAGCGCGTGGGCGCGCAGCCACCGGGATGAGCCGATTGCGACGCGTAGTGGTCGCGTGGTTCCGTTTAGGTGGCCGGGATGGCGTATCGGCAGAAGCTGCCCAGTGGACTGTTGCTCAGCTCAGCGCCGCAAGCGTGGCGTCCGCAGTGCTGACCTCCAGGCCGGTCCCGCCTTCGAGGGCCAGGTGCGTGACGATGCCGTCTTGGAGCACCGCCGCGTAGCGCTGGTTTCGGGTACCCATGCCAAATTTAGAGAGGTCGAGGTCGACGCCCATGGCCCGGGCCAGCTCCCCGTTCCCGTCCGCAAGCAGGGTCACCTTGTCACCAAGGCCCTGTGAGCGCGCCCAAGCCCCCATTGCGTGGTGGTCGTTGACGGCAACGCCGAAGATGCGGTCCACCCCGAGAGCAGACAGCTCGTCCGCATGGACGAGGTACCCGGGCAAGTGGGTGTCCGAGCAAGGCCCGCTGAAGGCCGCCGGCATTCCGAACAGGACCACCCGACCCTTGCCGAGCACGTCGGCCGTGCTGACAACCTCAACCCCGTGGTCTGTGATCATCCGCAGCTGCACGTCCGGGATGCGGTCACCTATCGCTATGGTCATGTGGGCTCCTTTGCCGTTCACTTGCTCGATTAACTAGTCCTGAGCCTAGTGAGCTAAGCGGCTAACTCTCCCCTGTTGCACGGTGACGCCCCGCGTGTACTGTCTTGGGAACTTATCCCGCTGACACCGGCACACACTGCGTCTGTTCGCCTACGAGACCCTGGATGGCATCCGCGTCCCACGCTCGCGTTCAAGTTCACAAGCTGCCGGTCCGCAGCCTCGCGGCGCTCGCAATAACGGCGAGCGGCCTGGCGGCGGGACAGTTCGCGGCGTCCGCCTCTCCCCGCTGGCCCGAGGTCGTCCACAGTCGGGCTGCCGACCTCGCCGGCGCCCGACGTACACCGGCGCTCGACTCGCGGGACAGCAAGGCGATGGTGGGGGCGTGCAACAGTTCTGCTCGCGACACCCGGGCGTGCGACATGGCGAGCCTGAAAGCGATCGACTCAGCTCGAGCATCCGAGGGCCTTGGACCGCTCGAACTGCCCGCTGGCTACGAGACCCTGGCGACGCCGGCCCAGCTCGTCATCGTCACAAACGCCGAACGCACTTCGCGCGGGCTGCCAGCCTGGCATTCGCCCGACGCCAACCTCGACCTCCTGGCTGCGCGCGCCCTGGGCTCCGCTACCGACCCAAACGGCCCTGCTGGCAGTACGTGGGCGGCCAACACGGCCGATGGGACGCTCACGGTCCTGCAAGCTGACTACGAGTGGATGTACAACGACGGCCCAGGCGGGACCAACCTGGCGTGCTCGGCTACCAACGAGGCACCGTGCTGGTACCACCGGCACAACATCTTGAGCCCCTGGCCTGGCAACATCGGGGCTGCTGTCCAACATCGGGCCAACGAGCGCCTGGCCTTGGCCGAGCTGATGGTCGCGACCGGCTAGCCAGCAGGACCTCCGGTGACCCCGGAATATCGCCGCGGCGGTGCCCTGGCGGCCGATTGAACAAATAGGTGCGGCTGTGCGTGTTTAAGGGTGATGATCGTCGCAGAAGCGCTTAGCTTGGATGTCAAGAGGCTTCGGGCGATAAGAGGGACAGTTGTGAGCTTGGACCAGGCATTGGACCGAGGGACCAGCACGCCCGAGAGCGCGCAGCCCGTGGTGACTGAGCAGGTAGGCGGCCGGCAGAGGCTCGGCAGCGAAACCTTTGGCGCTTTCTACCGAAGCCAGTACCACGCGGTCGTCGCCCTTGCTTACGCGTTGACAGGGAAGGCCGCGGTCGCCGAAGAGCTCGCGCAGGACGCTTTCCTGGTGGCGTACCGCAACTGGGGCCGCATCTCGGGTTACGAGGTCCCGGGCGCGTACGTCCGGCGAGTGGTCACGAACATGTCGGTCTCGTTCACCCGCCGGCTCGGCGCCCAGGCCCGAGCCTTGGCCCGGCTGGCCTCGCGCACGCCGACATGGACGGCGCCCCTCGACCAGCCCGACGCTGACTTCTGGCGCTCAGTGCGCTCCTTGCCACCTCGCCAAGCTCAGGTGCTGGTGCTGCGCTACTTGGAAGACCGTTCGAGCGCCGAAATAGCGCAAATCCTTGGTTGCTCTGAAGCAACGGTCCGCGTGCACCTGCACAACGGTCGGCTCAGTCTTGCAAGTAGATTGGGCATTGAAACGAATGAGAGGTCGTGAGCATGACCGACAAGAACCTGCGGTCCCAGCTCCAGGTGGGGGAGCTCGGCGAGCGAGCGTCGTCCGCCGCTTCGGCGCTACTGGGCAAAGCGACCCTGGCGACGGCCCCGGACCTGCGCCATGTCGCCGTCGCTCGGCGCCTTTCGGTAGTCGCGGCTCTGGCCGCTTTCGCGCTCGTAGTCGGCGGCATCTTTGCGCTCTCGCTGTTCGCAAGTGGCGCCCTGCCCTGGATCGTGGGCACGGTCCTGCTCATGGCGGTCGCTGGGGTGATCGTTTTGGGCCTGCACGCCGGGGGCCACGGCTGGTTCGTCCCGTTGCCGGTCATGGTCCTGGCAGGGACCTGGGCGTTGGTGGTTTCGGCTGGGAGTTGGGCGTCTCCGGCAGCCTGGGTACTCGCAACGCTGGCGTTCGTCAGCGCCTTTGTTGGCGCAGCGCTCATCGTCCCAGCGGTTGCGTACCGGCACGCCTTGGGACCGTCGCGCAGCTCCACCTTGCCGCTCGGTGCCGATGGCATCACCCTCGGCCCGCTCTCCCCGATCGGGCTGGCAAAGGTTAACAACGAGACCTGGACCGCGGAGTCCGTAAGCGGTCCACTACCTGCGGGCGTGCCCGTCCATGTGGTGAAGGTAGAGGGTCTCCGGCTGCTGGTGTGGTCGGAGGCCGGGAACGTCCTGGGCCCAGACGCCCTGGGCTTGGCAAACCAAGAAAAGGAGGAGCGGTGACCGTCGCCATTTTGGTCCTAGTCGCCGTCGTGCTCATCGGGTTAGTGGTGCTTGCGACGGTCTCAATAAAGATCGTGCGTGAGTACCAGCGCGTGGTCCTGTTCCGATTGGGCCGTGCTAACAGTGCGCGCGGCCCCGGGCTGATCATCATCAACCCGATAACAGACCGGATCTCGTGGGTCGACCTTCGCGAGCGCTTCCTCGAGATCCCGCACCAGACGGCGATCACCCAGGACAACGCCGCAATAGCGATCGACTTCATAATTTTCTACAAGGTGCTGGACCCCCTCACCTCTGTCCTGGCCGTCCAGGATTTCAAGGGAGCCGCCACCAACATCGCTTCCACGACCTTGCGTTCGGTAGTCGGCGACATGAGCCTGGACGATGTCCTGTCCAAGCGCGACGAAATGAACGGGATCCTCAGGTTCAAACTCGACGACGTCACCGAACGCTGGGGTGTGAAGGTGACCAATGTCGAAGTGAGAGAGATCAAGCCGCCCCCCGCCGTACTCGAAGCTATGACCCGCCAGATGGGGGCCGAGCGGACACGACGCGCCGTTGTCACCGAGGCAGAAGGGCAAAAGCAGGCCTCGATCACCGTGGCCGAAGGCCAGAAGCAATCGTCCATCCTGCAAGCCGAGGGCGAACGCCAAAGCGCCGAGCTTCGCGCACAGGGCTACGCAGCAGCGCTCCGCCGGATCCTCGAAGTCGCCGGCGACCTGGACTCGACGACGATGACGCTGCAGTACTTGGAAACTCTCAAGCAAATAGGTAGCTCACCGTCGACGAAGTTCGTCATCCCGGTCGAGCTCACCAGCCTGCTCGCCGGGGTCGTGAACGCCAACAACGGCAATGGGGCCGTTCTGCCAGGGGCGTCACCGAGCCACAAGTAAGCCACTAACTTCCGGTCCTGAGCCGCGCCCGCCGCTGGGGGGCGCGGCTTTTGCGTCTAGCGCTCAGAGCTCAGCGCACACGGCGGACGATGGTGCCATCCGGCCCGTCCTCGACGATGTAGCCCATCGCTTGGAGCTTGCCGCGAATGGAATCTGCGGCAGCAAAATCGCCCCTGGAGCGCGCCGCATCGCGCTGGAGGACCAGCTCGGCCGCCTCTTTTTCCACTGGTTCATCCTCTGACCTCAAGGCGAGCCCGAGACCCTCCTCGCAGCATTCCCGGACGGCGGCGGCCAGCGCCGGCGCCCGCGAGGGGTCGGCGCGGGCGTCACGGACGGCCCCGAAGATCACAGCCAGAGCGCCCGGGGTGTCGAAATCGTCGTCCATGCGCCACTTGAAACGGGCAATGACCGCCTCGTCCGGTGGGACCAAGGGGAGCGTTCTGGTCTCTCTGGCGAAGTTGTCGAGCCGGTTGACGGCCCCTAGTGCCTGGTCCAGGAGATGGACGTTGACGCTCATGGGGGCGCGGTAGTGCGTCTGGAGCACCAGGGCTCGCAGCACCCGGCCGTCATAGCGCTCGAGCAGCTCCTCGAGCGAGGTGATGTTCCCCACGGACTTGCTCATCTTCTCGCCCGCCTCGTCGACGACCATGCCATTGTGCGCCCACCGCCTGGAGAACACCTTGCCGTCGGCGACCGCCTGGGCACGCTCGTTCTCATGGTGGGGGAAGACCAGGTCCAGGCCGCCGAGATGGAGGTCGAACCCTTCGCCGAGCAGGTCGAGCGACATCACCACGCACTCGGTGTGCCAGCCCGGCCGGCCTTCGCCCCAAGGGGAAGGCCATGCGGGCTCGCCCGCTTTGGCGTACTTCCAGAGAACGAAATCGAGCGGGGAACGCTTGGCCGCCTCCGCCCCCGCCTCCACCCGTGCCCCGGTCTGGAGCATGTCCAGGTCCTGGCGGGCGAGCAGCCCATAACCGGGGAGGGACTCGGTAGAGAAATAAATCCCGTCACCACCTTGGTAGGCGTGACCCTGGGCGACCAGATCGCCGATGAGGCGGACCATGTCGTCCACGTACGCCGTGGCGTGTGGGGTGGCGTCAGGGCGCTTCACGCCGAGGGCGTCCATGACCTCGAACCACAGGGCCTCGTAGCGGGCGGCGACCTCATCGGTCGGGCGCTCCTCTTCAGCGGCGCGGGCGATGATCTTGTCCTCGATGTCGGTCACGTTCGACACGAAATGGACGTCCAGCCCGCTCCAGGCCAGGTAACGGCGGAGCGTGTCCCAGACGATCGTGACACGGCCATGGCCGAGGTGCGGCGGCCCTGACACCGTCGGCCCGCAGAGGTAGACCGAAAGACGGCCCGGCGAACGTGGCTCCAGCGGTGCCACCTGCCCCGTTGCTGTGTCCAAGAGAGCGAGCACAGCAAGTACGGTAGCGGGATCATGTCTGAGAAGAAGTCCACCGGCGACGCCGGGGACACGACCGGTCGTCGGGGCGCACCCGACAAGCCCGTGCTCGAGGGGCTCGAGGCGCGCTGGGCCGAGCAATGGGCGGACGCTGGCACCTACCACTTCGACCCGACGGCGACGCGCGAACGGGTCTACTCCATAGACACTCCCCCTCCCACTGTCAGCGGGTCGCTGCACATGGGCCACGTCTTTTCGTTCACACATACCGACACGATCGCCCGCTACAAGCGGATGCGTGGGTACACGGTTTGGTACCCGATGGGCTGGGACGATAACGGGCTGCCAACCGAGAGGCGCGTCCAGAACTACTACGGGGTGCGTTGCGACCCAAGCCTGCCCTACGTGGCCGGCTACGTCCCGCCCGTCGAGGGTGGGCTGCCCAAAGGCGAAGCGCCTGTGGCGATTAGCCGGCCTAATTTCGTCGAGCTTTGCGAGGGGCTCACCGCCGAGGACGAACGGGCCTTCGAAGACATCTTCCGCTATCTCGGCCTTTCAGTCGACTGGGGTCACCTCTACACGACGATCGGCGAGAAGGCACGTCGCACGTCCCAACTGTCGTTCCTGCACCTGCTGCGCAAGGGCGAGGCCTATTCCGCAGAAGCTCCGACGCTGTGGGACGTCGATTTCCGCACCGCCGTCGCGCAAGCCGAGCTGGCGGACCGGGAACGCCCCGGGGCGTTCCACACGCTCGTTTTCCATCGCGCCGATGGCGAGGACTTCCTGATTGACACGACCCGGCCAGAACTGCTGCCGGCGTGCGTCGCCGTGGTGGTCCACCCTTCTGATGAGCGCTTCAAGGGCTTGGTCGGCTCTCAGGTCACCACGCCGCTGTTCGGGGCATCGGTGCCGGTGGTCGAACACCCGCTGGCGCAACCGGACAAGGGCACCGGGGCGGCGATGGTCTGCACCTTCGGGGACCTGACAGATGTCATCTGGTGGCGTGAGCTTGGCCTGCCCGTGCGCGCCATCGTCGGGCGGGACGGCCGGCTCTTGCCAGCCGCGCCAGCAGGGCTCTCCGATGCTGGCGGGGCCCTTTATTCCTCAGAACTGGCCGGGAAAACTGTGGCCGCCGCACAGCGGCGTGTGGTCGAGCTCCTGCGCGAATCGGCTGAAATGCGCGGCGAACCACGCCCCATAACCCACATGGTCAAGTACTACGAAAGAGGCGACCGGCCGCTGGAAATAGTGACGAGCAGGCAGTGGTGGATCCGCACGCTCCCGCACCAAGAGGCGCTCCTGGCGCTCGGCCGCGAGCTGCAATGGCACCCTGCCTACATGCGGGCGCGCTACGAGGATTGGGTGAGCGGGCTGAACAGCGACTGGCTGGTGAGCAGGCAGCGCTTCTACGGCGTGCCCTTCCCTATCTGGTACCGCCTGGACGAAACCGGCGAGCCAATTCACTCCGAGCCGCTGCTGCCGGCCGAGGACGACCTGCCGATCGACCCCACGACGGACGTCCCGGAGGGCTACTCGCCCGAAGATCGCGGCGTAGCAGGAGGCTTTACCGCCGACCCCGACGTCATGGACACCTGGGCAACGTCGTCGTTGACTCCCCAGATCGCGGGGGGCTGGGAAGACAGGGATGCGGGCCACCGTTGGGAGCAACTCTTCCCGATGGACCTACGCCCGCAGGCCCACGACATAATCAGGACCTGGCTTTTCTCAACAATTGTCCGGTCCTACCTCGAGTTCGGGCGACTGCCTTGGTCAAACGCGGCGTTATCAGGTTGGATCCTCGACCCGGACCGCAAGAAAATGTCCAAATCCGTTGGCAATGTCGTTACTCCCCGCGGGCTCCTGGAGCAACACGGTTCGGACGCCGTCCGGTACTGGGCGGCCTCAGGTCGTCCCGGCACCGACACGGCTTTCGAGGAAACCCAGATGACCGTCGGTCGAAAACTGGCCCTCAAGATGATGAACGCCTCCAAGTTCGTGCTTAGCCCGAAGCTCTGGGCCCGTGGTGGAGTGGGGCGATCCAGGCACCTGCCGAGCCCACGGCGGCCGAGGCGGCCGGCGAAGCTTCCGCCGCAGTCATGCGGGCCGAGCTCGCAGTGGATCCTGTTGACGTCGCCCTTCTGACCAGCTTGAGTGAGCTCGTCTCGGTTGCGACCCGTGCGTTCGACGACTACGACTACGCCCGGGCGCTCGAGCGTACCGAGGCCTGGTTCTGGGACTTTTGCGACAACTACCTGGAGCTGGTCAAATCCCGCGCCTACGGGGAGATGGGCCTCGACCGAGCGATGTCGGCCCGAACGGCGCTGGCCGTCAGCCTCTCAACCTTGCTCCGCCTCTTTGCCCCGGTGATGCCTTTCGTCACCGAAGAGATCTGGTCGTGGTGGCAGGAGGGCTCGGTCCACCGGGCGCCCTGGCCTCAGCCGAGCGATGTAGCGGCGCTTGCGCCGGCAGCAGCAATCTCGGCAGCGGGCGCATCTCGAGCGGCGGGCGGCGACGGCCTAGCGAGGTTTATACGAGTGCGGTGGACCTGCTGGCGGCTATCCGCCGGACGAAATCGGAGGCAAAGGTGGGCCCTCGCTCACCTGTCGAACGGGTGACAGTTTCCGGGCCTCCGGAGCAGATTAACGCCCTCCGTCTGGTCGAAGACGACCTCCGTGCCGCGCAAAACGTGGCGGAACTTGTCCTCAAAGTGGCCGGCGACGGCGAATCAGCGTCGGTCGAAGTGAAACTCGCCGGCTCGTAACCGGCTGAGCGCATAAAACTCGCGCCAGACGGCGGGTTTCGACGCACCGTCTGGTCCAATCTTCTACCTCGCGGTCTTCGCCTGGCGCAGTTGTATGCGTTTTTTCGAATAGAGATGCACCAGACGATTGCTCCGAGCCACCAGACGATTGCTCCTGGCAGCCGCGGCGACGCGCGACCTCAGCGCGGGGCGACCCAGTCACTAGGGGCGGCCGGACCAGCGGGCGGGTTGCCAGCGGGCTGGTTTGCTCCCCAATTCGGGCTTGCGCCCCAACTCGGACCGGCTCCCTGGCTCGGACCGGCTCCCTGGCTAGGACCGCGCCCCAGCCGGCGACAAACGGAGAGCCTGGCGCTGAGGGCGGCGGCACCGGAGCCTGGTTGTAAGGATGGCGAAATTGGTAGGCAGCACCCAGGCATGCCAGGTAGTAATCGGGACCGAGCCAGCTAGGTAGTGGCTGCCTGAAGCGCTGCCAGAGCGGCGCGGCCACCGTGGCGGCAACGGCAGGGCGCTGCGCCGCGTTGAACTCGTGCCAACGGATCAGGAAAGAACGCACCAACTCGTAGTCGGCCGGCGTCATGGCCCCGACGTCCATAAGGCGCACGAGTTCTTCGCACCCGGGCGGTACCGCGAAGTGGACGGGCAGCAACGCCCGTACCGACGATCGGGCCCTCCGCAAGACCAGCGTGTCCCCCACAAGGTCGCCGAGGCGTTGGGAACGTTTCGACACAAGCATGCTGACCAAGCCGACGAAACCAACTGTGAACCACACGTCGATCAGGCCGAGGGCTCCACGCGAAGTCGCCTGCGTGAGCCCGATGGGGGCACCATCCGCCCTAACGACTCGCAGCTTCATCATCGCCTTCCCGAGAGTACGGCCACCCCAAAATGCCTCCATGAGCACGGGATAACCCACCAGGACGGCAAAGCCGAGCGCGGCGCCCACGACGATGAGAACAGTCTCACTACCGAGCAAAGCAACGCCAACAAGTACCAAGAACGCCCCAAAGAGCGAGATAACTACGTCGATCGCCCGGGCAATCACGCGCACCCCGGCCGACGCGATCGGCAGGTCGAGGACGACTGCCTCGGGAGTGACCATCCCGCTGAGGCCTCGCGCGCCATTCTCCACCATTCCGAGGGTACAGGGATGCCGCCGAGGGTGTGCGGCTGAAGGCTCTCGCCCGCCCCCGCCTACCTCGCCCTCGATCGGTCGCCCCTCTACAGTAGAGATGTGGACATCGACCGCTTTGTGGCCGACAACCGCTCCACCTGGGACCGGCTCGGTGAGCTCACCGGAAGGGTAAATAAGCTCTCGGGCGACGAGGTGCGCGAGCTGACACGGCTTTACCAGCGGACCTCCGGTCACCTCGCGTACGCGCAGGCGCACTTTACCGACCCAACCTTGAAAGCCTTTCTGACCAACCGTGTAGCCCAGAGCGCGGGAGCTCTTTATGGAGCTCACCGGCGGGGTTGGCGCACGTTCTTCCGGTTTTTCTCAGAAACTTTCCCGCTAGCGGTGTGGGACCTGAGGTGGTTCGTACTGGCCAGTGCCTTGCTTTTCCTCTTGCCGGCCTTGGTCGTAGGGACGTGGATCGCCCATTCGCCTACGGCCTTCAACGTGGTCGCCCCGGCCGCGGTGCGAGAAGCGTACGTGCACCACGATTTCGCTGCCTACTACTCTTCGCAGCCCTCAGTCGACTTTGCCAGCGAGGTGTACTGGAACAACGTCTTGGTCACGTTTGAAGCATTTGCGGGTGGGATCACATTCGGTTTGTTCACCGTGTACGCGGTGTTCAGCAACGGCGTCAACCTCGGCGTTGCCGGCGGTTTGTTTTATGCGGCGCACCGGCCCGCTGAGTTCTGGGGCCTGATAACTCCCCACGGGCTGCTCGAATGCACTTCCGTAGTCCTCGCCGGGGCTGCCGGGCTCCGCATCGGTTGGACGCTCATTGAACCGGGCGACCGGTCACGGGCGCGCGCCCTTGGGGACGAAGGGCCAAGGGCGACTGTGCTGGTGCTCGGCACCGTGCTCACACTTGCAATAGCGGGGAGCATCGAGGGGTTCGTGACGGGCTCAGCACTGCCAACGGCGGTGCGTGTCGGTATCGGCGTGTCCGTGGAGGTCGCCTTCCTCACATGGGTCATAACGCGCGGCCGAGCCGCGTGGGCCAAACGCGAGGCGGCAACCTACGCGGTCGAAAAAATGTCAGAGCTGCCCGGAAGCCTTGACCCGCAAATAAGCGTCGGTTAGCAAGGGCGCCAGCCGCCCCGGCTCGGCGTCCACGACCAGCGCCCCGCGGGCTTGCAGCAGTTTCGCCAGCTCTCGGCGGCGGCCGAGCGCGCCCACAGCGGCGGCGCCCCGGTAGCGCCCCTTCGACGTCGTCGGGTGGCCGGCTCGCCCACGTCGCGACCGCGGGGTCCCGCACCGATCCCACCATCACCAGGTGTGTCCTTGCGATCAACGGCAACGTCGGCAAGAGGGTGTCGAGAAGGGCCTCGTCGAGCTCCGTAAGCAAACAAAGCATCGCCCGGCGCTGAAAGCGCCCTAGGACCTCGGCAAACGCCCCCCGGTAGTCGCTCTGGGAAAGTTCCGGTGTGAGGTCGTAGAGAGCGTCTGTCACACGGGCGAGCTGGCCTCGCCCGGAGCGTGGTGGCACCACAGCCCTGACGGAGCGGTCAAAGGCAACCAGGCCCGGCATGTCGCCCATCCGGCTCGCGACAGACGTCAACATCAACACTGCGTCGATCGCGTGCTCCGACCGGGCAACTCCGCCAACTTGGGCAGCCATGGTGCGCCCATTGTCGAGCAGGCATATAACCCGTTGGTTGCGCTCGGCGCGGTAAGTCCGCACGATCGGGCGGTCGGCGCGGGCGGTGGCGGCCCAATCGATGCGCCTGCTGTCATCGTCGACCCCGTACTCGCGAAGTTGCTCGAAATCCGTCCCGCCACCTCTGGAACGAGAGCTACGGAGGCCGACCTCGAGCAGCCTCGCCCGTTCGATGCGAAGCTCGGCCTCGCGTCTGGAGCCGAAGTCGGGGTAAACGCGCAGTTCACTGGGCATGCGCCGTGCCGACTGGCGGGCCACCAGCCCAAGCGGGCCCTCGACACGCACGACCAGTTCGGTAGGAGTGAACCGGCCCCGCCGGGTGGGAGCCAACGTGGCGCTCACCCTGACCGGACGACCCGCGGGCGCATGGACGCGGGCGCGTCGCGCGCTGGCGCCGAGCGACGGTGCAAGCTCGTCGGCGAACAGCACAACGTAAGCCCGCCGGTGAGGGTTGAGGACTGTCCAACTGATGTCTGCCATGGTGGCGAGCGACATCATCGCCGGGAACGAGCGCGTCACCTCAATCGACCCCGGCCGGGGAGCCAGCACGACGTCGGCAACCAGGAGCACAACGACTACGGCTAGCGCCAGCAGCGCTCCCAGGCCCAAGCCGAGGGGCCAGGCCAGGAGAAAAAACCCAGCAACGACAACGACAAGCGCCGCCCGTCCCGTCAGGGCCGGCTTGCCCCAGCGGGCCTTGCCTGCCGTGCCGTCCATCAGCTTTTGCTCAGCGCGGCACCGGGACGCCGGCGAGCACGCCCTCGATGACCCCGTCGGCGCTCACGCCCTCGAGCTCGGCCTCCGGGCCGATCTTGACCCGATGGCGCAGAGTCGGCCGGGCTACGGCCTGGACATCGTCCGGCGTCACAAAGTCCCGTCCCGACAACCAGGCCCAGGCCTTGGCGGCCCTCAGCAGCATGGCCGCCCCCCTCGTCGAAACGCCGAGGGCAACGGACGGGTTGGCTCGGGTAGCCCGGGCCAAGGCCACAATGTAGGCCTGCACAACGGGGTCTACCCGAGTGCGCGCCACCTCCGCACGGGCCGCACCAAGCAGTGCGGCGTTGGCTACCGGTCGGAGGCCAGCAGCCTCCAGGTTGTGAGGGTCCTGGCCGGCATCGGTCCTTGCCAGCACTTCTCGTTCGGCCGCCTCAGACAGGTAAGGGACCGTGAGCTTGAACAGGAACCGGTCGAGCTGTGCTTCCGGCAGCGGGTAGGTGCCCTCGTACTCGATCGGGTTTTGCGTGGCTAGCACCAAGAAGGGCACAGGCAGGGGCCTCGCCGTCCCGTCGACGGTTATTTGGCGCTCTTCCATCGCCTCCAGGAGCGCTGCCTGGGTCTTCGGGGGTGTGCGGTTGATCTCGTCGGCGAGCAGCACGTTGGTGAACGCCGGGCCTTCCCGGAAGCGAAAGCTCGCCGTCTGGTGGTCGTAAATGCTCTGGCCCGTGACATCGGAGGGCATGAGGTCGGGCGTGAACTGTACCCGGGTGAAACGCATGTCCAAGGACGCAGCCAAGGCGCGGGCCAACAGCGTCTTGGCGACCCCTGGCACCCCTTCGAGCAGCACATGGCCTGGCACCAACAAGGCGGCGATCAGCCCGCTGACAACCGCATCCTGGCCGACAACCACCTTTGCGATCTCGTTACGGACAGCCGTAACCCCATCCCTGGCGCTGCTCGTGCCCGGAACCGGAGGAGCGAGGGAAGTTGCTTGAGGCGCCGGAGGTACTCCTGTTGCGAGCGGAGCGGCAGGGACCGGGGGGGCCGGTGCCCAAGGCTCAGGATCTTGAAACGGCTCCACTTAGCACCTCTTCTCGTATTAGCTGCAATGAACGAGCAAGTTCCAACAGGTCAGTTTCGTTGCGTGGCGGTGGCCCGCACAGGGCCGCCACAACCTCGTCGACCGGCAACCCGCTGTAATGGGCCGCCACCTGCGCGACCGTAGCGGGCCCGGTGCCCGGCGCCTGACCGAGACGAGAGGCGATTTGCCCGCACGCGTCAGCGCGCATGAGGGCGGCCGCTTCCTCGAAGCGGCCGTTCTTTTCAAGCAGGCGACCTGTCGCAACGACCAGCTCAGATCCGGGCAAAGGCACGATTGGGACCTCGAGCACTGGTCGCCCGAGCCTCCTTGCGCGCCATAGGCATGCGGCCAGAACGGCTATCAGCAGCGTCGCAAGCAGAGCCTTGACGCGGCTCGGGACGATGCTCCAGATCGTTGCCGTGCCCGAACCCACCCTCGAGGTGAGAAGCCACCCGACCGTGTCGCCCTTCGCAGGGGCGAGCAGGTCGGCGGCGAGCAGTGCATTGTCAGTGTCAGAGAGGTAATGGTTGGACCAGAGATCGGCCCCGCCGAGCGCGACGACCACGCCAGCACCCTCGTTTTGAGCCACCGCAAACGATGCGTTGCCGTGCCCAAAAACTGGAAAGCAGGAGTAGGCCCCGCTCGGGACCTCCAGCACGGGATCGCCCTCGGGGTCGACTTCCGAAACATCGCGGGCCCAGGGAGCCTGGCATGCCGGCGCAAGCGGGCCGGTGGTGGTCAGTGCTCTGTTGGGTAGCCCCTGCGCGACGACCGTGCCCTCCAGCGGCGACGTGGGGTCAGCAACTACAAGGGTGCCGCCGCGTTTGACCCACCTTGTCACCTCAGCCCGCGTGCTGCCGTCCAGCTGGTCGTACAGGACCAGGGCGACGCCCTTACCGGGTGCCGGGAGCAGGCCCGAGGTATTGACCTTGTCGCCAAGCTCGCTCAGCAACAAGGCGAGGGCCTTCGCCCCGTTCGGTGCGGTCGAGGAGGGGCTGTAGGGCGTCGGTGCCGGCTTCGGTGAGCCCGCCAGTACCCAGAAAGCAGCGATGGCGAGGACGGTAAGTAAACCAAGGACAACAGCCCGACCACGGCGGCCTACCGTCATCGGAGGCCCACAAGCTGGTCGCTGCCCCGCTCGTCGCTACCGCCGTTAGCGGCGCCGGCCCTCCAGCGTCCAGAGCCGACCTCGGCAACGACCGCCCTAGCTGCCTCGTCGAAGACAACCTGGGCGTTCGCGTCGGATGCCTCATGGCCATACCAGCACCGCTCGAAAAGGCGGGTGGCCGACGAGAACGGCTCAGCGACCTCCGGGACCAGGGCGCGGACGGCCCTGTCATAATCTCCGCTCGTCCGCCCGGGCACCTGGTCGATGAGGCGGCGATCTGCGAGCTCAGCAACCAGGGCCCTGTAGCGGCAACGAAGCGCCTCCCGGTAGTTCCCCTCGGCAGCAAGCCGATCTGCCTCCTTGCGCCACTGCTCGGCCGATAGCTCCTGGTCCTCGTCTGTGACCACCACTCCCGTCCGACGGGCGCGGCGGGACCGCCGAGGCGCACCATTTCTAAGAGCGAGGAAAATGACCGCCGCAGCTGCAGCAACAAGGACGGCAAGAACCACAAAGGGCGCCCACCCGCTCCCAAGGAAACCGGGCACCTGGATGTTGAGCAGAGACCCGAGCCAGGCGAGGAAGCGCTGCCAGAGGTCTTCGCTCCGTTTGAACTGGTGCTCCGCGAGTATGCGCGCCGCCATGGCCCTGATCGCTGCGCCACTGCGGGCTGGCACTGGCAAATGCCACCCAGAGCTCACGGTATTGACCTGGACGGGCTCACCCGAGCCTGGCAGCCATCACCTGCAAGTCGAGGCCCTCGAAGCGGATCCGCTGGTTGAAGTAGATCAGCGTTGCCATTGTTGCGGCGACGGACCATTGGAATGCTTGAGTTATGGTGCCCAATATCGCGTCCACGACTGCTTTCACATGATCACCCGCAATAGCACCAACAATTTGCTCAGGCACGATCTGAATTATGTTAACCATTATGGAGACCATAAGACCACCGAGCAGGGCAGTGCCGAGCACCGGCCAGAAGCGAGGCCGGACCAGGCTCCAGCTGCGGCGCATAGCCGCCAATGGCCCCAGGCCCTCGATGACGATCGCGGGTGCCGTAACGACGAACAGTGCCATGAACGCGAGACCGGGCAGGATACATAGAACTCCTCCTACAAGCTCGCAGATATGCACCAAAAAACTAGAGACGATCAAGGCGAGTATGGCGCCCAGGCTTGTCTTGACTACTTGGCCGGACCGGTACTGCTCGCCGAGGTAGGACGCGGCGATCGTGCGGCAAACAAAGCCAGCTACGACGGGCGTCATCAGCCCAATTCCTAAAAGGATCAGGTAGCCGACGATCAGGACCGAGCTTGGCGTCGCGTTCTGCTGTTGCTGCGGGTTCCCCAAATTGGCGAACAGCTGGTTTAGGGACTCGGAATTGCGGGCGTTGTAGGCGGCTATCGCCTCGAAGGGGAAAGCTATTAGGAACAGGACCGGCGCAAGAGCCTTGGCGTTGGCGCGCAGGAGCCTGAACGTCGCGTCAAGGATGTCGCCCACCGCCATCGGGTACATCGGCAGGGGGCCGGTGCGAGAGCTGCCGGCCGTCGGGCGACCAGGCCCGTAGCCACCCCGGCGCCTACTGTTTGTCCCCACGACGGGAAGGCCCTGCGACCAACTCGGAGGAGCTTGCGACCAACCAGGGGGCGGCGGCGCCGAGCCTGCCGGGGCCTTGCGACCAACCGGAGGAGCTGGCGGCCGAGCCTGCAGGGGGTTGCTGCCCCGGCCCTGGCGGGGGTTGCGACCAACCGGGTGCTGGCGAGCCCCACCCGGCAGGGGGTTGCGGCGCGGGCCCGGCAGGAGGTTGTGGCGGGGGCCAAGCGGCTCCTGGCCCAGGCCACGGGGATGGTGTGGCCGCCGGCCCCCTTGGAGCTTGAGGGCCTTCAGGTCCCTCAGGTTCGGCCATTCAACCAACCTATTACAAGGCTTGCGCGCAGGCCCGGAGCCAAGCTGGGAGTCCTTGCGGCCAGCCGATCGACCGGGGCCTGGCTATCGACCGGGGCCTGGCTATCGACCGGGACCGCTTCCGCCCGGGTACTGGCCTGCTGCCGAGAGAACCTCTTCGGTGGCGTACAGGACGGCCTCGGGTGAGCGCGCTACGAGTGCCAGGGCGTCCGAGGGCCTACACGGGAGCAGATAGGGGCGGTCGTCTCTCATTAGCTCGAGACTTGCGAAGAAATGTCTGGCTTCTTGCACCTCGTTAATAACGGCTTTGATAAAGGTTGCGTCGAGCAGCGCCACGGCGGACAGGAAAAGGTCCCAGGTGGAAGGCCGCGGTGGCCGGTCGCCGCGCTGCGCGGCCTGGATCGCCCTCGCCTCGGCTTGGCCGATGTAAATGTGCAGAGAACGGAACGGCTCGGCCGTTTCTGACAGCACAGCGAGACCTGCCTCCTGCCCGAGCCGGAGCGGGACGGCGGCTCGCACCTCAGTTATGGCCAGTTCGACGAGTCGTTCGGACATCTCTACGACATTACGGCGAACTGGAGGGCCGATTAGCCCCCAGTACTCCCCTGGCCAGCACGAGCGCGGCGACCTCCTCGGCACCGGCATCGCGGAGCGCCCTGCTCACCGTCAGAAGGGTCCAACCCGACGCGCATACATCGTCGACGATGAGGATGTGCCTGCCTTCTGCCGCAGCGGGTTGCGGCACCGTGAACGCCGTCGCCAGTCCCGTCCTGGCGATAGCTCGGCGAGCTGGACGCGCCTTGGCGCTCATCGGCTCGGTCTCGGCAACCTTGGTCACGAGGCTCTCGACCGGCCACTCTGCGCCCGCGAGACGGCCCACTTCGGCGCAAACAAGCTCAGTGTGGCCCCACGGACGGCGCGCGCCCTGCCCGATGAACGACGGCACCGGGCAAATCACCCCGAATTCTTCGAACCAGGTTGCGTGCCGTTCCAAGAACCCATGGAGGAGCCTGCCGAACACGGGAGCCCAGCGCAGGTCACGGCCGTACTTGTAAGAGACGATCGCTCTCCGGAAGGCTCCCTCGTAAGTTCCCACCGCGAAAATCGCCCCGAGTGGTCGGTCTGCCGATGAGCACCAGGGGTTCCGGCAACGGGGAGGAGCGCTACCACCGCCCGGCCCGACGGCGGCGGCCGTCTGGCCACATGCGCTGCAAACCCAACGGCGTTGCACGGGCACCGAGGCCTCCTCCGTAGTTGTCGTGCCGACCCTTCGGGGCACTCCGGATGCCGGCGAGCCCGCACCTCTCACGCTGCCACTCGGGTGTGACCCTTATGTTTGAAGGGCCCTCCGGCACGGCTGGGGCCGGCCCTGGCGGGATGCGACAACGCCCGGCCTACCATGAGGCAATGGACGTAGAAGTCGTGGTCGAGATCCCGAAGGGCACGCGCAACAAGTACGAGGCTGACCACGAGACGGGCGAGATCTGGCTCGACCGCATGCTGTTCACCTCCACTCGCTACCCAGAGGACTACGGATATGTGCCATTAACGCTTGCGGCGGATGGCGATCCTCTCGATGCCCTCGTGTTCCTGGAGGAGCCGACTTTTCCCGGTTGCCATGTGCGCGCGCGGCCTGTCGGAGTGTTCCTGATGAGCGATGAGTCGGGCGACGACGCAAAACTGCTTTGCGTTACGGCCAGCGACCCCCGCCAATCATCGGTCCAGGACCTTGAGGACATCCCTCCCCACGAGCTCGAAGAGATCGCGCACTTCTTCGCGATCTACAAGTCGATAGAGCCCGGCAAACGGACTACTGCCAAAGGTTGGCGTTCCCGAGAAGTTGCCGAGAAGGTCGTCGAAGAGGCGCGGCAGCGCTACCGGGACCAGAAGCCAGCTTGAACCAGCGGAACTAGGAGCTCAGACTCCGACCAGGTCCGACACGATACCGAACGCTTGCCCTACCGTGCTCAACTTGGTGGGGTCAACATCGGGAAGTCGTATCGAAAATGCGTCGTTGAGAGCGATCGTGATCTCCACGACGGCCAGGCTGTCCGCATCCAGGTCCTCCGCCCAGCGAGCTTCCAGCGTCACCTGCGCAGGGTCGATGTCCAGGACCTCGGCCACGCAGCCTTGGAAGATCTTGAACGCCTCGTCTCGCCCCATCCTGTTGCCATCCATCGTGCACCGAGGCTAGCCGAGCAGCCCGTGGGCGGGGGGACATCTGGCGCCGCCGCGTCCGCCTCGTCCATCGGAGAGGCGCCGACAGGTGCTCAGGGGGTGCGCTCGCTTCGGCGGGCACTAACCTCGCTCTCCATGCCGGCACTTCTCGAGGGAAAGCGCATCCTGGTCACGGGGGTCCTTACCGACGACTCGATCGCCTACGGGGTGGCAGAGCTGGCCCAACGCGAAGGTGCGGAGGTGGTGCTGAGCAACTTCGGCCGGGGCCTTTCACTGACCCGGCGGGTCGCCAAGCACCTCCCGGTACCGCCGGACGTGCTCGAACTGGACGTCACTGCGCCCGAGCAGATCGAAGCCGCTGCTGGTGACCTCCAGCAACGTTGGGGAGCGCTCGACGGCATGCTGCACTCGATCGCCTTCGCCCCCCAGTCGTGCCTCGGGGGCGGTTTTATGGGCTCTCCTTGGGACGATGTGAGCGTTGCCCTGCATGTTTCCGCGTACTCGCTGAAAGCCCTGGCAGCGGGCTTCCTGCCGCTGTTCAGGGCGGCCGGGGGCGGTGCGATAGTCGGCCTCGACTTCGACGCAGCCGTCGCCTGGCCGGGCTACGACTGGATGGGAGTGGCGAAGGCGGCCCTCGAGTCCACCGCGCGCTACCTTGCACGAGACCTCGGCCCGGACCGGGTCCGCGTCAACCTCGTCGCCGCCGGGCCGGTGCGGACGGTGGCCGCCAAAGCGATACCCGGGCTGTCGGTCTTCGAGGGGGTCTGGGACGAGCGCGCCCCGCTGGGGTGGGACATCGCTGATTCGAGCGCGGTCGCCAAAGCCTGCGTCGCATTGCTGTCCGACCTTTTTCCTGCCACAACCGGCGAGATCGTCCACGTCGACGGCGGCTTCCACGCCATGGGGGCCTGAGTGGCCGTCGGCCCCGGCCGGGTCGTCCTCGTCACAGGCGGGAACCGGGGCATCGGGCGAGCGGTTGCGGCGGCGTTCGCTGCTGGCGGGGACCGGGTCGCAGTGACCACGCGTTCGGGGGAAGTCGAGGGCCTCTTCAGCGTGACCTTGCGACGTCACCGACACTGGCGCAGTTGACAAAGCCGTCGGCATGGTCGAAAGCGAGCTAGGCCCTATCGAAGTGCTCGTAGCCAACGCCGGGATCAACGACGACAAGCTCCTGCTCCAAATGGATGAGGAGTCCTTCGCCCGCGTGCTCGACACCAACCTCGTCGGCACTTTCCGGGTGGTGCGCCGCGCCCTGCCCAAGATGCTCCGCCAGCGGAAGGGACGGATAGTCCTCATATCCTCGGTCGTGGCGTTGTCGGGCGCCGCGGGCCAAGCCAACTACGCAGCTTCCAAAGCGGGCTTGATCGGGTTCGCAAGGAGCCTTGCACGAGAGATCGGGAGCCGCAGCATCACCGTAAACGTGGTGGCCCCCGGTTTCATAGAGACCGACATGACAGCCCGGCTCAGCGACGAGCGGCGGGCCGACGTGCTCGCCCAGGTCCCGCTCAAGCGCTTCGGAATGCCCGACGAGGTTGCCGGGGTGGTGCGGTGGCTCGCTTCGGAGGACGCCGGCTACGTGACCGGCAGTGTGGTCCCTGTTGACGGCGGCCTGGGAATGGGCCATTGAGTTTCCCGAGGCCCGAGGACATCCTCCCTCATCGGCCACCGTTCTTGTTCGTAGACGAGATCACCGCCCTCACGCCTGGCGAGAGCGCTAGCGGCCTATGGCGGTTGACGGGCACAGAGGGCTTCTTCCAGGGCCATTTCCCTGGCCGCCCGCTCCTGCCCGGGGTGCTCATGGTGGAGGCAATGGCCCAACTTGGCGGGATCGCTCTGCTCACCGACGAGCGCTACACCGGCAACCTGGCTCTTTTCGGGGGGATCGACAAGGCCCGCTTCCGGCGTCAGGTGGGCCCGGGCGACACGCTGGAGATGGCGATCGAACTCGACCAGCTGGGTTCCAACGCAGGCAAAGGCCACGGGACAGCGACGGTCCAGGGCAAAGTCGCGGCCACGGTGTCGATGCTGTTCGTCCTCGCACGCCCCTGACGCGCTCACGGAAGGCCTTGCTGCCAAGCCTTTCATCGGCCAGTCACCCGCTGTTCACCTGGAAGTTGCCAGATTGTCAGCTTGACGGCCGACACTGTGGAAATCGCCGCTAAGCAGCCTGTATTACTACCCGCCCACGCGCCGGTACCCACCACACCCCCCGCCCGGGACGATGGCCGGAACGGCGCGCTGCGGCCCAAGGTCGGGACCTCCGTGATGGTGGCCCACGCACTCGGCGCGGGAGCGGTGCCGGCCGATCTCGAGGGTGCGGGTTTCGAGGTCGTCGTGGCAACTGACGCCGAGGCTGCCCTGGCCTGCACAGGCGGGGGGCGCGCGGACATAGCCATCGTCGACGGGCGGTTCGAAGGTGACGGCTTGACCTTCTGCGAACGGTTATGGGCTGCGCACCCAGGTTTCCCTGTGCTGTTCCTAGGCCCCAACGACGAGAACCTCGTGACCAGGGCCCTTGCGGCCGGCGCAGACGACTACCTGCTTCTCCCGCTGCGGCCCGCTGAACTCGTCGCCCGGGTACGCGCGGTGCTCCGGCGCACCCCCCACTGGGCAAGCAGTACCAGCCCGGAGGAACGGGTGCTCCACGCAGGCGATGTCCGGCTCGACCCCGAGAGCCACGAGGTGACGCTCCGGTCGGCCCGGGTGCACTTGCCTCTCCGGGAGTTCGAACTGCTCCGGCTCCTGCTGGAGAACGCTGGGATAGTGCTCCCCCGTGCCACACTCATGAACCGCTTGTGGGGGCCTTCTGCGGCGCTGGACAGCACCAGCCTGGAGGTGCACGTGCGGCGCCTGCGCTCGAAGCTCGAAGACGACCCGGCCGACCCCAAGCGCATCGTCACCGTTCGCGGGATCGGGTACCGCTACCAGGGCGAACGTTGAGGCTGCCGGAGAGTTCACCCCCTAACAGACGGGTTGTTACCCTCCGTTCATCTTCCGTTCAATCAGACCTTCTAAAGTTGCCGCGTTGTGAGAAGCGCGTCCAGTCGACAGACCGCGCGGAGCAGCCGTATGAGTTCGTTCATGACACCCTCGATGAGCCCGGTCGCGGAAACCGGCGTCATTGACGTGAACAAGCCGCCCGCAGCGACCGCTATGGAGGCAAAGGACCTGGCCCTCGGGTTCGGCTCGGCCACGGTCCTTTCGGGCATCAACGTCTCGATCCCCAAGGGCGCCATTACGGCTTTGATCGGGCCTACCGGATCTGGCAAGACGACGTTCCTGCGTTCCCTCAACCGCATGAACGACAGGGTCTCCAAGCACTGGCACAAGGGCGAAGTGCTCCTCGAAGGCTCGAGCATCTACGCCCCTGGCGTGCAGCTCATGGCGTTGCGCAGGCGGGTGGGCATGCTCTTCCAGCGCCCGAACCCCTTCCCGATGTCCATCGAGGGCAACATCCTTTCCGGCGTTAAGGCCCATCGGATCGCCAACAAAGCGCACTACCACTCGATCGTCGAAGTGCGGCTCAAGGAGGTCGGGCTCTGGGCGGCCGTTTCCAACCGGCTCAACTCCTCGCCCTTCAACCTCTCCGGGGGACAGCAGCAGCTCCTCTGCCTCGCTCGTGCCCTCGCAATTGGGCCTGAGGTCCTGCTCCTGGACGAACCGACCTCTTCTCTGGACCCGGTCACCACCGAGAACATAGAGGCGATGATCCGCAGCCTGGCGCCCGCAGTGACGATCATCATCGTCACTCACAACCTGGGCCAGGCCAGGCGGATCTCCGACAGGACCATCTTCTTCTACCAGGGGAAACTGGTCGAGTTCGACGAGACCGAAAAGCTCTTCGAAGACCCAAAGGAGCCCGAAACGGCCCGGTATGTCACCGGCCGAATGGGCTGAAGTACTGCCCGGGTAACGGCGCCGGGCAGCAACTCAGAGTAGGCGGCGCCGCGCCTACTAACCCTGCAAATAATCCGCCCTTTGTATAAGCGCGCTCCTAGGAGGAACACGCCCAAATGTCAATCACAAGCCCTTCCTACGTACGGCGGCACAGAGCCCTGCTGGCAGCCGTGGCCATCATCACCGGGATGCTCGGGACGGCCACTACAGCTGTAGGCGCCTCTGCCAGCAGCAGGTCGGCCTCTTCGGTCGAGATCGCCTTCAAGAAGAAAAAGCCCAAGCCAAAGCCAAAGCCGAAGCCGAAGCCGAAGACGACAACTACGGTCAAGAGCACCACGCCGACGACCGATCTCACCCCCCCGAAAGGTTCGGTCAGCATCACCGAAGAGGGCAGCACGCTGATGCTTCCTCTGTTCGAGCTGTGGTCTGACGGGTACCACCAGCAGTACTCGAACATCACGATTACCCCAGGTGGTGGAGGCTCAGGCAAGGGCCTTACGGACGCGGCCAACGGCGTCGTCGACATCGGTGCCTCGGACGCCTACCTGTCGAGCTCGCAGGTCAGCTGAGTACCCAGGAATAAAGAACATCGCCACGGCGATCTCGGCGCAGATGGTCAACTACAACATCCCCTTCCTGAAGCCCGCCGGCGTGCACCTCATCCTGTCGGGGCAGGTGATCTCGCAGATTTACCAGGGCAAGATCACGCAGTGGAACGACCCGGCGATCACCGCCCTGAACCCGAACGCGATCATCCCGTCGCTCCCGATCGTCGCGCTCCACCGCTCGGACTCCAGCGGCGACACGTTCATTTTCAGCTCGTTCCTTCCGGCGCGGACCCGAGCGGCTGGGGTACAGCATCGGCTACGGGACGAGCATCGCCTTCCCGGCCATCCCGAACGCGGTCGGCGAGAACGGCAATGGGGGCATGGTGTCTGGCATGCCCACAGCCATAGCGGCTGCATCGCCTACATCGGCGTCAGCTACCTGAGCCAGACGCAGAAAGCGGGGCTCGGCGAAGCCGAGCTGGTGAACGAGTCCGGCAACCCCGAGCTGCCCACCGCGGCGACGATAACCGCAGAGTCCCAGGAGCTCGCTAGCAGCACCCCCGCCAACGAGACATTGTCGATGATCTACGACAAGGCTCCCAGCGGCTACCCGATCGTCAACTACGAGTACGCGATCATCCCGCCCAAGGAGCCCGACGCCAACACCGCCGCTGCTGTGAGGGCGTTCCTGTACTGGGCGATCGACCCGGCCAAGGGGAGCTCGTCCACCTACTTGGACCAGGTCAACTTCCAACCGCTGCCGCAGGCGGTCGCCGACCTGTCAGACAACCAGATCGCGGCGATCACCAGCTAATAGGGGTCACTTTTCCCAAACGGCCCGCCCCTGCCTGAACAGGCCGGAGCGGGCCGCTGCCCTTCCTATCCAACCGGTCGAAGGACACGAACGAGCACAAACCGATGACCATCACAACACCCGACCAGGTCCCGCCCCCGCCGTCGGGACCCGACCTCGATCCCTCTCGAAGGGACGGGGGGAACGCCGTTCCTGCAAGTGCGCGGCAAGGAAAAATTGCCGCAGGTGGTGACCGGGATAACCGCTGCTTTTGCCGCTGGCTGCCCTGCTAGCCATCGTCGCCGTCCTTTTCTGGAAGGCCTACCCGGCTATCAGGTACAACGGTTTCGGGTTCTTCGTGCGCACCACGTGGCGCCCCGGCAGCACCTACGCCAACCCGGTGAAAACGTGGCGGCGTCCTCCACCCGCTCGACGTCAGCTACGGTGCGCTCCCGCTGGTCGCCGGCACGCTGGAGAGCTCCGTAATCGCACTGGCTGTCGCCGTCCCTGTATCGATCGGAACAGCGCTGGCCGTGGTGGAGAAACTCCCCAGACGCATTTCCAATGCAGCCGGCCTGTTCCTCGAGGTGATCGCCGGCATCCCGAGCGTCGTGTTCGGCCTTTGGGGCGCCCTCACTTTCGGCCCGGTCTTGGCCCACGATTTCTCGCCGTTGATCGCCAAGCACATGCCCGACGTCCCCGTGCTCGATTTCCTCCGTGGCAACGTCGGCTACGGGGAGGGTCTGCTCACCTCGGGCCTCGTGCTCGCGGTGATGATCGTGCCCATCGTGGCGGCTACTACCCGCGACCTGCTCCGCTCGGTGCCCCGCCTCCCCAAGGAGGGCGCCTGGCGCTTGGGATGAACGATTGGGAGGTCGCCAGGAAGGTGAGCCTACCCTGGGTACGGGCCGGGATAATCGGCGCGGCCGTGCTCGGCCTGGCGAGGGCGCTCGGCGAGACAATTGCTGTCGCGATGGTCTCGGGCATCGATCCTGGGCACGGTGCCTCCCAACCTCTACGAGGGCTTGAGCACCATTGCCGCAGCGATCGTCCAACAGCTCGACGGCGCCCTCAACGACGGTACCGGCTTCGAGGTGCGGACGCTCGCTGAGTTCGCTCTTATCCTCGCCGTGATCACCCTGTTGACCAACGTGGCGGCCCGGTTGTTGGTCCGCAAAGTGGCTTCGACCGCCCTGCCAGTAGGACGAGGGGTATAACGATGGCGGCCCAAGCTCCACAGAAAGCCAACAGCCTGTCTGAAGGCCTGGACCTGTACGGCCGGCCCCGCTGGAACAGGGTGGCAAGGCAACTACTTTGGCTGGGGCCTTTGCGTCTCGCCGTCCTTATCGTCGCGGCACCCCTCATATCTGTGCTTTGGGGAGTGATCGGCCGAGCCCTGCCGGTCTGGCACTGGAGCGTCCTCACCGAGCCGACCACCGCAACGGGGGGTGGGCTAGAAGACGAGATCCTCGGCACCCTGGTGATCGTCGCCGGCGTCGGCATCCTGGCCGGGTTCGTCGGCATATTGTCGGGCGTTTACCTCGCCGAGTACGCGAACGGCACTTTCGGTGCCGTCCTGCGGGGGGCTTCGGAAGTCCTTGCTGGGATCCCGTCGATAGTGCTCGGTTACGTGGGTTATATAGCTCTCGTGATCGCCTTGCACTGGCAGTACTCGCTCGCTGCCGCGCTGATTACGCTCTCGGCGCTCACGGTGCCATACATTTCCAAGGCAACCGAATCGGCTCTCCGCCAGGTGCCCACGAGTTACCGCGAGGGAGCGGATGCCCTAGGGATGGCCCCAATGCGCTCGCTCTCCCGCATCACGATGAAGGCAGCCTTACCCGGCATCACGACGGGGTGGCTAGTGGCCCTCGCTATCGCGGTTGGCGAGACCGCACCACTGCTGTACACCGCCGGCTTCAGCGAATGGCTGCCGACGCTCCACCTCACACATGCGCCGATCGGTTACCTCACCTACACCGTGTGGACGTTCTACAACTCCCCCTTCAAAGGCCAGCAAGACCTGTCGTACGACGCTGCGCTCATATTGGTCGTGCTCGTGCTCGTGCTGATAATCGCCTCCCGCCTGATTGTCAGCCTGACTCAACGCAACACCGAGAGGAACTAAGGGCCCGGCGCCGCCCCGGTACGATGGAGCGGCGTGAGTGAGGTTGAAGCGGTACCGTCTACAGCCGACACTGCCTCCGTCGTCGAGGCTGCAGGCCATTTCCGTATCTATCTCGGAGCAGCTGCCGGGGTCGGCAAGACCTACGACATGCTCAACGAAGGCAAGCGCCGCTTGGAGCGCGGCACCGACGTCGTGGTGGGCTTCGTCGAGTGCCACAAGCGGCCTTTGACCGAGAAGCTTCTGGAGGGCTTCGAGGTGCTCCCCCGAAAGGTCGTCGAGTACCGGGGGAGCAAGTTCGAGGAGATGGACCTCGACGCGATCCTGGCGCGCCATCCAAAGGTCGCTCTTGTCGACGAGCTGGCCCATACCAACGTCCCTGGCTCAGGCCGCCACGCCAAGCGCTGGGAAGACGTGCTCGAGCTGGTCGACGCTGGCATCGACGTGGTGTCGACGCTCAACATCCAGCACGTCGAAAGCCTGGCGGACGCCGTCGAGCAGATGACCGGCACTCATGTCCGCGAGCGTGTCCCCGACTGGGTGCTTCGCAGGGCCAACCAGCTCGAGCTGGTCGACTCCTCGCCAGAGCAGCTGCGCCGCCGGATGTTGCACGGCAACATCTACCCCCCTGACAAAGTCCCCTATGCGCTCACGCACTTCTTCCAGACCGACAACTTGATCGCGCTGCGAGAGCTAGCGCTGCGCTTTCTCGCCGACGAATCCGAAGAGGAGCTCCTGGAGCACCTGCACAGGCACAGCGACAAGCGGCTTTGGGAGACCAGGGAACGTATCCTCCTGGCGTTGGCGGGCGCCCCCGGCTCGGACGTGCTGCTACGGAGGGCAGCCAGGTTGACATCGCGTTCCAAGGGCGAGCTAAGCGTGGTCCACATAACCGACCCGGAGGCCAAACCAGCCAAGGACAAGTCTCTCTTCGAGTCCCTGCGCACGCTGGCAAGCGACCTCGGCGCCCACTGGTACGAGCTCGTCAACACGGACCCTGCCGAGGCGATAACCAGTTTCGCCAAGGAGCACCAGATCACTCAGATCGTTCTCGGTTCCAGCCAGAAGAGCCGTTGGCAGGAACTGTTCGGGGGCGGAGAGATCGTCCGCAAAGTTATCCGCCGGGCCAGTGACATGGGCATCGATATCCACGTGATCGCCCGCCGCGAGATGCTGCCAGGCGACGACCACAGCTCGGAGGCGGTCGAAGAAAGCTGAAGGCAGCGCCAACAGCGGGCGAGTGGCTGCCAGTCGCGGCTATCGAAGCTTTGACAGGGCTACGTTCAGCTGAAGCACGTCGACGTAGCTGCTCCCGAGGAAGCCGAGCTGCGCACCGTGGCTCTCCTTGTTGACCAGAGAACGCAGCACCGAGGCGGAAAGACCCGTTGCCTTTGAGACCATCGGGATCTGGACGATCGCGTCCTGCGGCGTGATGTCGGGGTCGTAGCCGCTCCCCGACGTCGTCACCAGGTCCGGTGTGGGGTCGACACCGAGGTTGTGCCAGTAGGCCACTAGCGCCTTGGTGTCAGCAAGCAGGACCGACGACCGTGGCCCAAGATTGGTAGCCGCCGATTCGCCGTTTATGCAGACAGGCTTTTTCGTCCAGTCAGAACAGGCGACTAGGGGGTTGTCCCCTGTGCCGGCGTAAGGGCCCGTATCGTCGGGCCGGCCATGGAACCATTGCGGGCATTCCTTTTGCAAGCCTGAGCCCTTACAGTCCGACCAGTTCTGGCCGATGAGAGTTGACCCATTGGCGGTGATCGAGCCGTCTGCTTGGTGGGTGAATGCGACCTGGGCAAGCCCGGTGCCGACCAGGGCGTAGGCGAAGGTGAACGCGATCGCTACGAGGCTGAAGAACAGCGCACGGCGCAAGTTGAGCAACATCAGTCGGCCTCTCTTAGTACCAGTGGATTGCGACCAGGAGCAGGTCGATGAGCCATATGAAAAAGAACGGGCTGATGATCCCGCCTACGCCGTATATCCACACGTTGCGGCGCAAGATGGCGGCAGACGAAGCAGGGCGGAACTTCACCCCGCGAAGGGCGAGCGGGATCAGGGCGACGATGACCAACGCGTTGAATATGACGGCCGAGAGCACCGCGGACTGCGGGCTGTGAAGGTCCATGATGTTCAGTTTGCTCAGCACCTTGGCGTCGCCTACGGAGAAAAGGGCCGGGATGATGGCGAAATACTTCGCCACGTCGTTGGCGATCGAGAAGGTCGTTAGTGAGCCGCGTGTGATCAGGAGCTGCTTGCCGATCTCCACGATGTCGATGAGCTTGGTCGGGTTCGAGTCGAGGTCGACCATGTTGCCGGCCTCTTTTGCTGCCGTAGTGCCGGTGTTCATGGCCACGCCGACGTCGGCTTGAGCCAGCGCCGGAGCATCGTTGGTCCCGTCGCCGGTCATGGCGACGAGCTTGCCGCCCTCTTGCTCGGCCTTGATCAGGTCCATCTTCGCTTCGGGGGTGGCCTCGGCCAAGTAGTCGTCGACGCCTGCTTCCTGCGCTATGGCCGCGGCAGTCAACGGGTTGTCGCCTGTGATCATGACCGTGCGGATGCCCATCTGGCGCATCTGGTCGAACTTTTCGTGGATACCTTGTTTTACGACGTCTTTCAGCTCGATGACGCCGAGGATGTCCTTGCCGTCCGCCACGACCAAAGGTGTAGCGCCCGAGCGTGACACGCCTTCGACTATCGGGTCGAGGTCCGGAGGCACCGTGCCGCCTTGTTCTACGACCCAGCGTTTCACCGACTCGGCGGCGCCTTTTCGGATCTGCTGGGCGCCCATGTCGAGGCCCGACATACGCGTTGTGGCGGTGAACGGGACGAAGGTGTGCCCCTCTCCCAAGGCGCGTTCGCGTATGTCGAACCGCTCCTTGGCGAGCACGACGATCGAACGGCCCTCGGGTGTCTCGTCGGCGAGGGAAGCCAGTTGGGCAGTGCCGGCCAGTTCCTGTTCGCTGTGGCCCGCGACGGGCAAGAACGCAGACGCCATCCGGTTGCCGAGGGTGATCGTGCCCGTCTTATCGAGCAGCAATGTCTGCACGTCACCAGCGGCTTCGACGGCACGGCCGCACATGGCGAGCACGTTGCGCTGCACGAGCCGGTCCATCCCGGCGATGCCGATCGCTGACAACAGCGCACCGATCGTGGTCGGGATCAAGCAGACAAGGAGCGACACCAAGATGACGACCGACACGGTCGCACCTGCATAGTGCGCCGAAGGGCTGCAGCACTACCACAACAGGCAGGAAGACGATCGTGAGCACGGCGAGCAGGATCGTGAGGGCGATCTCGTTGGGGGTCTTCTGGCGGTTGGCGCCTTCGACGAGGCCGATCATCCGGTCCAGGAACGTGTGGCCGCGCTCAGCTGTGATCCGCACAACGATGCGGTCGGAGAGCACCTTCGTGCCCCCAGTCACAGCGGAGCGGTCGCCGCCCGACTCACGGATCACGGGTGCAGATTCACCTGTTATGGCCGACTCGTCGACCGAGGCGATGCCTTCGATAATCTCCCCGTCGGAGGGGATGATGTCGCCGGCTTCGCATACGACAGAGTCGCCTTTGCTGAGAGACGGCTGCAGGGACCCGTTCCTCCGTGCCGTCCGGCAGGAGCCGGCGGGCCAGCGTCTCCGAGCGCATCTTACGGAGCGTCTCGGCTTGTGCCTTACCACGGCCTTCGGCCATCGCCTCGGCGAAGTTGGCAAAGAGCACAGTAAGGAGCAGCCAGATCGTGATGCTCCAGTCGAAGAGGCCCGGGTTGGCGATCGACTCTACGAAGGTGACGACAGTGCCCACGAGCACGACGAACATGACCGGGTTCTTGACCTGGACGCGCGGGTCCAGTTTCTTGAACGAATCGAAGAAGGCCTGGCGCAGGATCTCGCGGTCGAAGAGGCTCCGTGATTGCGCTACGCCGTGCGCCGAAGTTGTCGCTGCGCCCGTTGGGCCTGCCGACTGAGCGTTCTGTTGGTCTTTTGGCGAGGTTGTGGTGTCGTTCATGGCGGTGTTTGGCTGCTCCATCACAGGAACTTCCCGAGGCTCAAGTGCTGGAGGACCGGGCCTAACAGGCCGGAGGGGGACCAGAACTTGTGGCTGAACGCTTCGACCAATGGGCCGAGGGCGATTGCGGGGAAAAACGTGAGGCCGCCGATGATGATGATGACGCCGATCGTCAGGCCTGACGAACATTGTGTTGTCCGTACGGAACGTGCCGAGCGATACCGGTACAACGTTTTTGGCGGCGAGGATCCCGCCCAAGCGCAAGGCAGGGGATCATGATGCCGAACCGGCCGATCAACATGTCGATCGCACCGACCACGTTGTAGAAGTTGCTGTTGCCGCGTAAGGCCGCCGAAGGCTGAGCCATTGTTGTTGCCCTGGGACGTCAGGGCGTAGAGGATCTCCGTGAACCCGTGCGGGCCGGCGTTCAGCGGGCCCACCCGTCCCGCATGGACCGAGACGGCGATGCCGGTCAATACAAGGACTGTTATCGGCATGACCAACGCTGCGAACCCGGCTAACTTCACTTCTCTTGACTGGATCTTCTTGCCCAGGTACTCCGGTGTTCGCCCGATCATCAGGCCCCCGATGAACACTGCGATGATGGCGTAGATCAAGATCGTGTACATGCCGCTCCCCGTGCCGCCCGGGGTCACCTCCCCCAGCATCATCCCGGTCAGGAGGCCGAAGCCGCCGATCGGGGTGAACGAGTCGTAGGAAGCGTCAGCGGAGCCTGTGGAGGTGTTCGTCGAGGCCACACCGAAGAGTGCTGTGGTGGTATCGCCGAACTCGCTTTCTTTGCCCTCGGTGTTGCCGGTGTTGTGCTGCGTGACGCCCGCAGCCACAACCGCCGGGTTGCCCTGGTGCTCGGCGTAGCTGGTAAAGGCAACCCAGGAACCGAAGATGAGCACCATCGCCGCCAGCAGCGCTGCCCCGTGGCGGATGCTGCCGACCATCTTGCCGAAGGTGTAGGTCAGAGCGAACGGAATAGACAGCAAAAGGAAGATCGAGAGCCAGTTGGTGAGCGCTGTCGGGTTTTCGAACGTTGTGGCCGAGTTCTGGTCAAGGAAGCCGCCGCCGTTGGTACCCAACTGCTTGATCGCTTCCATGAAGGCGATCGGGCCGCGTGCGATCGTCTGGGTCACCCCGTTCAAACCGTCAGTTATCGTTGCCGGCCCGGCCAAGGTCTGGACGCCGCCTGACGCAACGAAGATGATGCCGGCGACGAAGGCGATCGGCAGGAGGATGTACAGCATGCAGCGGGTCATGTCCACCCAGAAATTGCCGATCGTCGGGGAGTTGCGCCGCGAGAAGCCACGGACCATGGCGATGGCCGCCGCGATGCCCACGGCGGGGCTCACGAACTGCTGGAAGGTGAGCGCTCCGATCTGGGAGAAGTACGACATCGTTTCCTCGCCGCCGTAGTTCTGCCAGTTGGTGTTGGTGAGGAACGAAGACGCCGTGTTGAAGCTGAGCGCCGGCGTGACTGCTCCGAGGTGCTGCGGGTTGAGCGGCAGCGAGCCCTGGATCCGGATGATCAGGTAAGTGAACGCCAGCGAGACCGCCGAGAAGATGATCAGCGAGCTCGCGTAGCGCTGCCAGGTCTGCTCGTGCTCGGGCCCGTCCCGAGCATCGCGGTAGACGGGCCGCTCAGCCCAGGCGAGGAAGTGCACCCGGCCGTCAAAGACGGCGGCCATGTACGAGCCGAGGTACCGCCAAGCGAGCCCGAGGGCAATGACGAGCGTGACGCAGGTCCAGAAAAAGCCCATCAGAACCACTCAGGCTTGAACAGCGCCACCCCGAGGTACCCGAACACGAGTATGGACACGGAAAGGAGGATCCCCTGAGACAAGCTCATACGTGCTCCAGTCCCTTGATGAGCGCGAGCATCGCAACGGTAAAAACAACGAACCCGACAACGGAGAGAAAATCAGCCATGGGCCAAGCGTGGGCCCGGACCTCCTGAACAGGATCTGAACAGCGGCGAGAAAGCCTGAATAATTCCTGAACGACTGGAAGCGCCCGGGCTCAGTCAGCCGAAAGGCAGTACCCGATGCCGGGTGACGTCCGCAATAGCGGGCCGCCTTTTTTCCCGAGCTTCTTGCGAAGCCGGTAGACGTAAACCCGCAGGTAGTCCGCCTCTGCACCGTAGCTGTCCCCCCAGACCTGGCGCAGCACCATCTGGTGGGTGCAGGTCTTGCCGGCGTGGCGGGCAAGGAACGCCAGGAGCTCGAACTCCCTTGCCGTCAGGTCAACCGGCTCGCCGGCGACGCTCACCTGGTAGTGGACAAGGTCAAGCTCGATCGGGCCGACAGCGAGCAGCCCTTCCTCTGGGGCGGGCAGCGATGAGCCATGGCGGAGCGCCGTGCGGATCCTGGCTTCGAGCTCCGCCATGCCGAAGGGCTTGGTCACGTAATCGTTGGCGCCAGCGTCCAGAGCAGCCACCTTGCGGTCCTCCAGAGCTGTGGCCGACAGCACTATCACGGGGACCTCGCTCCAGCTGCGGATGCGGTGGACGACTTCGAGCCCGTCGAGGTCGGGGAGCCCGAGATCGAGCACGACTACGTCCGGGGAGCGCAGCGCCAGGACCGACAGGCCTTCCTCCGCCGTCGCAGAGCTGAGCACCTCGTGGCCTTTGGCAGATAGGGCCACCTTGAGCGCACGTAACAGAGCCTTGTCGTCGTCTATGACCAGTACCCGCGCCATCAGTCAGTCCGGGCCCCATCTTGCAGGACCGGGAGGGTGAAGGCGAAGCGAGCCCCTTTGGCCCCGCCGCGCCCAGCGGCGTCCTCGACCCAAATGCGTTCGCCGTGCGCCTCCACGAAGGCCTGCGAGATAGCCAGGCCGAGACCTCCCCTGCCGCCGGCCTCGCGTCGGCTGAACATCTGGAAGATCCTTTCCTGCTCGGCCCGCGGTACCCCCGGCCCGCTGTCGGTCACCCCGACTTCCACCTTGTCGCCGGCTACGCGCCTGGCCGACACGGTGACGGGCGCACCCGGCGGGGAGTGGCGGAGCGCATTGTCAACGAGATTTGCCAGTACCTGGCGCACGAGGACATGGTCCACATCCACTAAGGGCAGGTCAGCGGGGCGCGCCAGCGGATGTCGCCGGGGCGCCCGCCCCGCCCGAGCACCAGGAGCGCCTCGTCGACCAGGTCGGCCACCGCTGCCGGCTGGCGCCGGAGCTCGAGCGCGCCGGACTGTATCCGCGTCATGTCCAGCAGGTTGGACACGAGACGGTCGAGGCGGTCGGCTTGCCCGTCGATGAGCTCGGCGAGCTCTTTCAGGTCGCCCGGGCTGAGCGAAGCACCGTTTTCGAGCAGCGCCGATGCCGAGACCTTTATCGTCGCGAGCGGCGTGCGCAGGTCATGAGACACCGCCCCCACCAGCGCACGACGGAGGCGGTCGACCTCTTCCAACAAACGTGCCCGGACGGCGTCGTCGCGGAGCCCGGCCCTCTCCAGGGCAAGGGCAAGATGGTTGGCGAAAGCTCGTAAGAGCTCTTGTTCAGCCCTGGAACTCGGAGCACCGCGCAGCGCCATCAGGCCAACTGCCTCGTCTGTAGCGACGAGAGCGACGACCTGAAGGGCACCTTTCCCGCCGCCGGGCGGGACAGGCTCGAGGCTGACGGGCGAGCCGGTGCTGGCAGACAGGCTTTGGGCCTCCTGGTTCGACAGCGGGGCCCCGGCAGAGGCCGCCACCTCCAGGCCGCCGTTGAACGGCAGCAGCAGCGCGGCCCCCTCCAAGTCGAAGGCCTCTTTCACGGAGTTGACGATCGTGCCGAGGAGCTTCGGCGTCGGCAGCTCACGGACCAGCAGCTCCGACAGGTCGAAAAGCCGGCGCACCTCGGCCGTCCTCTGCTGAGATTCGGCACGCGCGGAATTGGCAACGCTAACGACCCGTGCTACCAGCACCATGACCACGGCATACACGCCCAATGCCGCCCAATCCTCAGCCCGCTGCACGTACAGCGTGTAATAAGGCGGGAGGAAGACGAAGTCATAGACGAAAAAACAGGTCCCGGTGGCGACTAGCCCAGCTACGAACCCCCCGACGCTGACCCCGGCCACGACGGGGACGACCAGCACGAGGGCAGTCGTCGCCGCGCTCAGCTGCGTGCGGAGCGGCACCATGCACGCCGTCAACGCTGCGGCTGTCGCAAGCGCGACGACGTAGCCGTGCACGGACCGGCGCCCTTGCGACCACGCGCTGCGCCACGCGGCGCCCACTTGGGCCGTCCCCGTACCCCTAGGCTCCTGGCACTGTGCCCGCCGGACCAGTGCCCGCTGGACCGGTGCTCGAGGCGCTGGCTTCCGCTGGGCCGCGTACCCGTTACTGCGTCGCTGAGCGTCGCCATGAGCGACGTCCCGCCCGGCGTCGCCTCCGCGACCAGCAGCGAGCGGACCGCGTCCTCTGAGTCAGGGGAAGCCAACACCAGGACTTCGTCACCGGGTTCGAGCACGGTGTCACCCCTCGGGACGACGACGTGCGCCCGGCGAACTACCGCCACGACAGTCGCTTCACGAGGCATCCCCAGGCGCGCCAGCTCTTTGCCGGCCGCCGGGGACCCTGGGGCAAGGGTCACCTCGACGAGGTGGGCACCTGAAGACTCGAGCTGCATGATCCGGACCAACGAACCTACGGAAACTGCTTCTTCTACGAGCGAGGCCAGCAGGTGGGGAGTCGATACGGCGATGTCCACCCCCCAGGTCTGGTTGAAAAGCCAGTGGTTCTTAGGGTGGTTGACGCGGCCAACGACGCGAGGTACTGCAAACTCCTGTTTGGCGAGCAGGGAAATGACGAGATTGTCCTCGTCGTCGCCCGTCGCGGCGACCACGACGTCCGTGCTTGCGAGGCCGGCAGCATCGAGGGCGGAAACCTCGCACGCGTCCCTCACCATCCATTCGACTCCGAGGTTCGCCCCACGCTCGGCGACCTCGCGGTCCTGCTCTATGAGCAGGACCTCGTGACCGGCCTTATGAAGGTCGGCCGCGAGGTAGCTACCGACGTTGCCGGCCCCCGCTATGACAACTTTCATGCGCGCGGGCCCCGTTCCAGATGTTCGTCCAATGCGTCCAGCGATCCCTCTACCACCGACACATAAAGGACGTCCCCTGCCTGGCCCACCACTCCGGGCTTGGGGAGGTGGGACTTGCCTGCGCGAGAAAGTGCCACGATCCTGAGGCGCCCGTTCACCTCTAGGTCCTCCAACCCGTACCCGACCCAGCTCGGTGGCAAAGCGCGCTCCACCATCACCACATCGCCTGTGGGGCTCACCCAGTCGGGCGCGGCGCGCTCCGGCAAGAGCCTCCGCATGACCTGGTCCACCGTCCACGTCACGGTAGCCACAGTCGGTATACCGAGGCGACGGTAGATCACGGCCCGTCGGGGGTCGTATATCCGGGCCACAACACGAGGGACCTCGTAGGTCTCCCGTGCGATCCGAGCGGTCAGGATGTTGGAGTTGTCGCCGTTCGTGACGGCCGCAAGCGCGTCGGCTTCGGCTATCCCGGCCTCTTCCAGAGCGTCGCGGTCGAAACCAAAGCCGACTACTCCCTTGCCTCCCCAGTCCATTGCGAGACGCTGAAGAGCCCCCGGGTTCTTGTCGATCACCGAGACCTCGTTCCCGTCCCGCGAAAGGATCGTTGCCAGCTCGCTGCCGACTCTCCCGCAGCCCACAACGACGACACGCACTCAAGCATCGTACTTGGCATGGCTGTCCACCCCGGCTACGCTCTTTCAGCGGCTCCCTGAAGCTCAAGGGATAGCCGTTGGAGGGCGCCCCAGCGGTGCCGGATATCTGAAGGGCCCTATCAGCGCCAGTGAGCACCCCAGGCACGGCCGCCGAGGCCCAGCGCATACGTGACATAGAGAGCACCGTCGAGATCCCCGAGACCCTCGGCTACAGGATCAAGAACGTCCTGCTCGGCCCGCCAATGGTCAGCGAGCAGCTTGCCACCGAGCGGCTCGGGAGCCTCATGGCGATGGGGGTGCTGGCGCCGGACGGCATCTCGTCCTCGGCGTACGGGACCGAGGAGATGCTCGTCGAGCTGGTCAAGTACGTCGGGGTCGCGTCGTTCGCGCTCGGTGCTACCCGTCACGTTCGCCTTGTTGCTGGTGCTCATCTTCGTCACCCTCTCCTATCGAGAAGTGGTGATGGTCTACACCCGCGCAGGCGGCTCGTACGTGGTTGCCAGGGACAACTTCGGCCCGACTGTCGCACAGGTGGCCGCCGTCGCGCTGCTCATCGACTACACGGTCACCGTCGCGGTCCAGATCGCCGCCGGCACCGACGCGCTGACCTCGGCGTTCCCGACGTTGCTTCATTACAGCCTTCTGTCCCTGTCGGCGAGCGTGTGGATCAGCGTTGCCGTGGTGGTCCTGATGGCCTACGGCAACCTGCGCGGGATACGCGAGGCCGGCCGCATTTTCGCCTTCCCGACGTACTTTTTCGTCTTCGCCCTAGGGAGCGTGATCGTCACCGGCGTGGTCCGGTCGCTGATCGGCAACCTTCATCAGTTTTCCATACACCGCCCAGGTCTTTACCACTTCGGCACTCCCGGGAGCGGTCTCCTGATGGGCGCGTCTGTGCTCGTGATAATGCGTTCGTTCGCCAACGGCGGTGCCTCGCTGACAGGGGTCGAGGCGATATCCAACGGGGTTAGCGTCTTCAAGCCGCCCGAGGGGGTACGGGCGCGGCGCGTGTACCTCCTGATGGGCGTCATCCTGGGTTCCTTGGTCCTAGGCACGTCATTCCTAGCCAGGTGGACCCATGCCGCCCCGTTTATCGCCGGAGCTCCCACTGTCATCTCGCAAGAAGCACAAGCCGTGTTCGGCTCCGGGCCCGCCGGGCACACCCTGTTCTACATGGTCCAGCTCGCCACCTTGCTGATCCTCTATACGGGCGGTAATACGAGCTTCAACGGCTTCCCGTTCTTGGCCAGCTTCGTAGCGGGGGACCGCTTCCTGCCACGCCAGCTCACCAAACGCGGGCACCGGCTGACCTTCTCCAACGGGATCATCGTCCTCGCGATCGTCGCCATAACCCTCCTGCTCGTTACGAGGGCAAACGTGACGGCCCTGGTAGCGGTCTATGCCATCGGCGTTTTCACGGGGTTCACGATGGCAGGCGCGGGGATGAGCAAACACCACTGGGTGCACCGCGAACGCGGCTGGAGGCACAAGCTGGTGATCAACGGCAGTGCCTCGGTCCTGTCCGCGATCGTTGTGCTGATCCTCGCGGTGGCCAAGTTCAAGCAGGGGGCGTGGACGGTCGTGCTCCTCTTCCCGATCCTCACCATGGCGCTCATCCGTCTCAACCGCGAGTACCGAGCCGAGGCTCAACAGCTCGACAAGGGCGCCATGGAAGCGACCGAGGTGCCCATCCTCCACCGTCACGTCGTCTTGGTGTTCGTGGACCGCCTGGACCTGGCGACCGCCCGGGCTATCCAGTACGCCCGCAGCCTCAACCCGGACGAAGTCCGAGGCGTGCATTTTCTCCTGGACAACGCTGTTGCACAGGCGCTCAGGGAGAACTGGGGGCGTCTCATGATCCGGCGCCTACCACTGGAGATCAGGGAATGCCGCGACCGCCGGCTCGTGAGAGCCGCGGTGGACCTGGTAGCCACGACGTTGGCCGACGGGGACACGGAGGTGTCGGTGCTCCTACCTCGGCGTTTGTACTCATGGGGCTGGGGCCACCTGCTCCACGACCGCACCGCCGACCGCCTCGCGGCTGTCGTGGGCCGGCTACCTCACGCGAACGCGACAATTGTCCCGTTCCAGCTGACCAAAATGCGGCCGTCCCGCAAGAACGCCAAAGCGAACCTTAAGGCCCCACCGAAGAAACGGGCACGTGAGGTGGAGCGGAGCGAGGATTCTGGTCGCCGTGGAGGGGGTCATCCCGATCGGTCAGATCGAATGGCGCCATAAGGCGAGGATCGCCGGCCGCGTTACCTCGGTCGAAGTGCAACCGTGGCGCGGAGCCCAAGTGCTCAGCTGCACCCTTGTCGACCGCAGCGGTTCGGTGACGCTCGTGTTCACCCGTCGCGACGTCCCCGGGATAGAGACGGGGGCTCAGATCGTGGCGGAGGGTACGGTCGGGGAGCACGAGGGCCGCCTGGCCCTTCTGAACCCGATCCACGAAGTGCTCAAGAGGGCGCCCGCGGACCCCATCCGCAACTGAGCTCAACGGGCCGCTGAGCGGGCCGTAAACGCGAGCCCCTCAGCCGGCGAGGGTCGGCCCCGGTGCGATGCGATCGACGGCTTGCAGTTCCTCTTCGGTGAGCACCCAGTCAGCAGCACTGACGTTGGCGTACACCTGCTCGGCCTTGGTTGCCCCGGCAATGACCGAAGCCACCACCGCCTTAGCGGCCAACCAGGCAATGGCCAGGTCGAGAAGGCTGTGGCCGTGTTGGCGGGCAAAGTCCTCCAACTCTTCTACGACATCCATCGTGGGCCCCGCCAACAGGGTCTGCCGGCGGTCGGCCGGCATACCCGCGAGGCGCGTACCAGGAGGAGGCGGCTCCCCCCGGCGGTACTTGCCCGACAGGAGGCCGTTGGCGAGCGGGGAATAGGGGATGAAGGCGGTCCCCAAGCGTTCGCACTCGGCTAGCACTTCCAGCTCGGGCTCCCGCTCCAACAAGCTGTACTGGTTTTGCACGCTGACAAAGCGCGGCGCCCCCTCGGCGGCCGCCGCGTCCGCCTCACGCAGCTGAGCGGCAGAAAAGTTCGAGCACCCGATCTCGCGCACCTTGCCAGCCTTGACCAGCTCGGCAAGCGCGGCCAAGGTGTCGGCGATCGGGGTCGCTGGGTCCGGCCGATGGAGCTGGTAGAGGTCGACGTAATCAGTCCCGAGGCGACGCAGGCTGTCCTCCAGGGCACTCTTCACGTACTTCGGCGCGGCGCCGGTGCGCTCGGGGCTCAGGGTCATCCCGAACTTGGTTGCGACGATGACGTCCGCCCGGTCCTGGCCGAGCGCGGCCCCGAGGATTTCCTCGCTACGAGTGCCGCCGTAGACATCCGCGGTGTCGAAGAAATTGATGCCCGCGTCGAGGGCCGCCCTCACCACTTCGGTGCTATGGCTCTCGTTTGTCCGCCCGCCGAAATTGTTGCAGCCGAGGCCTACCAGCGAGACATCGAGCGAACCGATCTGTCGTATTGGCATGAGAGGTTCCATGGGAACAAGTTACAGGTCGTCCGCGGAGCCGTCCTCGCCGTCTTTCCCGCGGGTACGAGGTCTCAGCCACTCCTCCATCTGGCGCAGCGCTCGGTCTACGCCACCTGCGGTAACTTCCAGGATCTTCAAGAACCGGTCCCGGTAGTGGGTGATCGCCCCCGCCAGCTCCCGTGTCACAGGGGGCTCTTGGCCACGGCGGACGTAGGCGCCCCCGCGGATCCGGTCGTAGCTGCCGTCGCTGACCCAAGTCATGAGCTCACGGGCCCGTTTGACCGCGAAGGGGTGAGTGAGCCTGAGTTCGACCCAAGCGCGGGACCACCGAGCCAGAAGGTCCTCTTCGTCCGCATAGCGGGCTGCCTGTGCAAGGAAGGCGTCGAGGCTCATCCCCTCGACAGCCCCCCCGGCCATGCGCATCAAGGTTTGGCAAGTCGCCAGCGGGTCACCGACCACGAGAGCGCTCGCACGGTCCGAAGAGAGCTCCGCGGCACGCGCCCATTCCAGCAACACCATGTACACCGCTATCATCGGCAGGCCCGCCAGGGCGCCGCCCACCCCACTTCGGGTCAGGATGAGATTGGACAAGAGCACAAGTGCAGTCTGGTAATAATAATGCTCCGACAGCACGTGGCCGAGCTCGTGCGCGAGCACGACATCTATTTCGCTCGAACTGAAATCGCTCACTAGACCCGGAATAAACGATGACCATTGGGCGCTTGGCCCCGATGGTCATGCCGTTCGCAGCCGGAGTTTGAGTGATAAACAAGTCCGGTACCTGCGCGATGTCCAGCACAGAGGCGGCCCAGCAATACCTCGTCCAGAGTTGAGGTACCTGTTTGTCGGATATCTGCACGGCATTTCCTGTGTACACCTGCCGCAAAAGACGTTCGTAGCGGGCAGTGACGAGGCGCTTGATCACTTTGTCGAGTAAGGGGATCGAACCAATGGCGGCCGTGGCCGCCCGGTCGGTCGGGTGCTCGTAGGACTTGGGACTGATCTGCTCGAAGCGCAGGCTCTCCTGAAGCGACATACAAAGGAGCCTACGTCGCTTCGCCCTGATCAGCGCCCGAATCGAACCCATATCTGCCTCTGCGGGGCCAGCTCGCGGCAAAGGGTTGGAAGCCGCGGCAGATCTTGCTGTTAGGTACTCCTGTACCCGCGCCGAAACCAAAGGGGTGGGAACAGACCAAGCTAAGTGCCCCGGCTGCTCGGGCACCCTCATGACGGGCCAGGTCGACGGGTTCCGCCAGTACCTATGCACGAGTTGCGGGGGGGCTGTCATCGGCATAGCAGTCCTCCGCCAGGTGTCGAGCGCTGCGCAGCACATCTGGACATCCGAGCCGGTGCCGGCAGCGACCCCGGTGCACTGCCCGTTCTGTTCGGCGGGAATGGAGAGCAGGGCTACGCCGACCGGCTCCGCTGCGATCTGCAAGCCCTGCGAAGTCGTGTGGCTCGACAAAGCGGCCGTAAGTTCGCTTCCCGCCAAGGACGCCGCCCCCACCGGCCACTCGACCCTGGCGACCGAGACGCCCCACTGCGAGCAATGCGGGGCCCCCATCGCCCACACTTGGGACGAGAGTTGCACGTACTGCGGAGCCGCCATCCACGCTCCGACGCAGGTTGTCCTGCTCCCCACGGAGCTCCCGGGAGAGCACTCCAACTGGGAACATGGGAGACCAGGCGGCCTGCTCTCAGGCGTCCTCGACGCCTTGACCGACGGCAACATCTAACTCCGGTTGGTAGCTGGGCCCCGATAGGCCGAACGGACCGTCTCCAAGGACGAACCGCCAAAAAGAACGAGTTCGTCCCCGTAGACGCCCCGTCTGCCCTATGGGCGTTCGCCCTGGTGCGCCCAGCCCAGGAACACCGCTTTCGGCTCGGCCCGTCCTCGTAGGCTTGCCGACGGCCATGTTGAGTGCTCTCCGCCCGCTCCAGCACCGCAACTTCGCCCTTATCTGGTGGGCCGCCCTGTTGTCCAACGTCGGTTCGTGGATGCAGACCGTGGCGGTCGGCGTCTTCGTGACGGCTCGCACCGGCCGCCCCGGCTGGACCGGCCTGGTCGCCGCCGCCGCGTTCCTACCGATCGGGCTGCTCTCGCCGTTGGGTGGGGTCATCGCCGACCGGCTCGACCGCCGGATTCTGGTTGTTCGCCACCACGACGGGCGAGACCGCCTTCGCCACGTGCCTCACCGTGCTGGCAGCCACAGGGAGGGCGACACCGGTAACGGTGACCCTACTGGTCTTCGGCGGGGGTGCCATGGCCGCCGTAGGGTTTCCCGGCTTATCAAGCCATGCTCCCCGACCTCGTACCCACAAGCGAGCTCGGCGCGGCGATCTCGCTGGGCTCCGCGCAGTACAACATGGGCCGGGTGATAGGGCCTGCTCTGGCCGGCTTCGCGATCATCGTCGGGGGGTACTCGTGGGCTTTCGGGATCAACGCCGCTTCATTTTTCGCCGTGATGATCGCCCTTTGCCTGGTGCACCTGCCTCGAGTTACGCGGTCCACGGCCCCGGCGTCGCTGCGCCAACGATTGGTAGAGGGCGGCCGCGCAACGCTCGCCAACCCGGCGACGCGGGTGGCCGTCGTCCTGATCTCGGTGGTAGCCCTCACGGCGTCGCCGTTCATCGCCCTGGTGCCTGCCGTTGCTCTCAAGGCGTTCGATTCCAAGGCGACCGGCACTTCGGTGCTCATCACCGCCCAGGGGATCGGGGCGGTTGGCGGAGCGCTGGCGCTCACCCCTCTGGTCCACCGGTTCGGGAGACGGCAGGTGCTGGTCGCCAGCATGGTAGCTGTCTGCCTGTTCCTGTGCGCCTACGGCCTGGCCCCCGATCTGTGGCTGGGCGCGGTGGCCCTGCTCCTGGTCGGGGCGGCCTACATCGGTGTGCTCGCTGGTTGCAACACCATCGTCCAGCTTTACGCTCCCGCATCGCTTCGAGGCCGAATGCTCGGGATCTACATGATGGCTCTCGGGATCCTGTACCCGATAGGTGCCCTAGCCCAGGGTGCAATTGCAAACGTCGTCGGGATCCGCGCCGTCACAGTGGGGGGAGCACTCGTCCTCCTGGTCCTGCTCGTAACCGTGCTGCGCCGCAGCATCCCGGCCAACCTGGAAGGAACTGCCGTCCGGCCGGTTGCAGACGGGTAACGGCTGGGTGTCCCGGGACCTGTTGCGACGCGTGCCCTGATAGGGTTTTGAACCAGCCTCGACTAGCAGCCTGCGGAGGAAGACAACATGGCCGAGCTGAGACGTGACGGCGATGACCTGGTGGTGGCGCTCAGCGTCGCGGAGAAAGCCGAGGCACTCCACGGAGATATCCGGGTCCCCGCGTCGTCGGTCCGCGACGTGGAAGTGGTAGAGGACGCTATCCATGCTGTCTCGGCCTGGAGGAAGACGGTGGGGGCGGCCTGGCCGGGCCGCTTCGCGATCGGGACCTTCCGCGACGCCGACGGGAAGGTTTTTGCGGCGGTCCACCATGACACGCCGCGAGGCGTGAAAGTGGCTCTCGAAGGCGCTAACTTCGACGCACTGGTCGTCGGGTGCGAGGACCCCGAAGAAGTAGTGAGGAGCCTCGGTACTTTCTGAGAGGACCTTTGTAAAGAGCAACGCGGCCTTCGACCGGGCGGCTCGGCTGGCTGACGGTTTCATCTTCTCCGACGGGCGCGGCATCGATCATGTCGTGGACGCTTGGGGCCGGTTGCGTGATCGCGTCGGGAAGCTAAACAGGTCTGTCGAAGACTTCGGTGGGGAGTATGTGGTCCACGCCCAGGATGGGGTCAGCGGACTCAGGGAGGAAGTCGATGGCTGGCACAAAGCAGGCGGCACCCATGTTTCAGTTGTCACGATGGGCATGGCCCTGGGGACTGCCGATGCTCACATCGACTACCTGTCTTCGGTCGCAGAGGCGCTCGGTTTGCCTTGAGAAAAGGCCGGTTACCAACAAAGTTCTACGCCGCGGGTCATGGTTATAGTCCCGCTCCAGGTCTGGTTATGCGAACACGTGAGGTCAAGGCTGTCGTCGGAACAATCCGTAGATTGGGGGTAAGCGAACGGGCTCTTCTTGACTAGGACGATTATCTTGCCGGACCGCTGGAGCTCTGAGAGCGGGATCTGGGCACTTGCGGCGAGCGGGTCGGTAGCACCGGGGGCCGGTTGTGTTCCGGCGAAGTAGAACCCGCCGTCCTGGGGGTCGACCGATTGGCACTCTTGGTCCTCGTCGGCGCCCGAAATGAGGTCAAGGACCAGGATGTAGTTGGCCTTGTGGACAGTCGAGGTCTTGCCGATCAGCACGGCGGGGTTGCTCCCCGCGGAACTTTCGTCAGACTGGAACGGGAAGTCCTTGGAGCACGTGGAGCTGTCGCCACAACCGACGCCTGCTTTCAGCTTGTAAGACTCGTCGGTCGTACCCGTGAGCGTGCCTGTCACGTTCCCGGTGGTAGCAGGCGAAACTCAAGGCCACGCCGTGCCAGGTGACGCTCCAGCTGAACTCGGAGCTGGTGGCCGAGGTGGTGACGTCGGTGCATTGGGCACTGCCCGAGTTCTGGCTGGCATTGCTTTCGAACGACCCGGAGCCCGTGAACTGGATGGTCCAAGTCCTGGCCGTGGCCCCGGCGGTATTTGCCAGGCCGGCCATGAGCATTGCCAGTGTTGCCACGACCACAAACCATCTGCGCATGGGTGGAAGTTAGCAGCCCTAAGGCGGAAGGGCCGAGGTGTACCAGGCTTCGCCTGTTGTCACATCATTATGATAATATAATGATGATGAGTTCAGAACAGATCAAGGGCGGGCCGACGGTGATCGGTGAGCTGAGCCGTCGTCGGCGCATCGGCATCCTGCTTATCTGCTCTATGAGCCTCCTGATCGTGGGGCTCGACGTCACCATCGTAAACGTCGCCCTGCCCTCGATCGGGCGGGGGTTCCACGCCTCGCTGTCGGGCCTGCAGTGGACGGTGGACGCATACACCCTCGTGCTGGTTGCGCTCCTGGTCTGGGAGCACCGGGTCGACGTGCCGCTCATAGAGATGAGCTTCTTCCGGTCAGTGCCCTTCTCCTCGGCCGCTGTGATCGCGGTTGCTGCGTTCGCCGCGCTGGGTGGGTTCCAGTTCCTCAACACCCTCTACCTGCAGGATGTGCGTGGGCTCTCCCCGTTGCACGCCGGGCTCGACACACTGCCGATGGCAGCGATGACTATGCTCTTCCCCCCGTTATCCGGGCGGATCGTTGGCAGGCAAGGGGGAAGGATCCCCCTGGTCATCGCTGGCCTGGCTCTCAGCGCCTCCTGCCTCATGCTGGTCAGGTTGAGCCCAACGACCCCGTTCACATGGTTGTTCACCGCCTACGTGGTCTTCGGGACCGGGTTCGGCTTTGTGAACGCGCCGATCACCAATGCCGCGGTTTCGGGGATGCCCCGTGCCCAGGCGGGCGTCGCCGCAGCAATTGCCTCGACCTCCCGCCAGATCGGCCAGACCCTGGGCGTAGCCAGGGTCGGCTCACTTGTGTCGGTCTCGTTGCGGGACGCAAGCCACTCGAACTTCGCGCTGGCGAGCCGGGCCGGGTGGTGGGCCCTGACTGGGTGCGGAGCAGCATTGTTGCTGCTCGGATTGGCAGCGACCTCTCGGTGGGCCCGGGGCACTGCCCGGCGCACGGCTGAGTCGTTCAACCCTGAGTACCTCGAAGGGAACGCAGCACGATGAAGGCGAGCGATAATCAGGTGCGTTCGGCCCGCGAGGCGTGGCAGGCGATGGCCGGGTTGGTGCTTGACAACCAGCGGCGGCGGGAGGTCAGTGAGCAAACCGGTGTGAGTTTCGGGACGATGAGGGCGTTGCGGCGTATCGCTGGCAGGCCGATGCCCATGCGTGAGCTGGCCGGCCTCCTCGGCATGGAGCCGCCCAACCTGACCGCGGTTATCGACGACCTCGAGCACTCGGGGCTCGTGGAGCGCCACCCTCATCCGACAGACCGCCGGGTCAAGCTTGTGGTGGCCACCCCCAAAGGTGCCGCGCTGGCACGACGGGCGGAGAAATCCTCGACCGGCCACCCCCGGCCTGTTGGATCTACCGGCCGATGACCTCGAGACGCTGGTGCGGATCCTTGCCCGAGCGAGCGGGTAATACACGAGCTGATTAAGCCCGTACAACGGGGTGAATTCCGCAAAGGTCGCAAAGCTGTGCGAGAACTGGCTGAGCGGGACCAACAGGCCGCCCGCGAAGGAACAAAGAGTCAAGCTAAGCCCCATGAGCTGCATGACGTTCTCGGCAGGCAACAGGTAGCCAATGAACAGCCCGCACGCGGCGAACAGGAGCGAGCCGACCCAAACATAAAGCCCTGTGATCACCCAGAGATCCACGGGCATCGAGATGTTGTTGGTAACGGCGCCAAACAGGTAAACAACAGCGACCGCCCCCGACGAAAGGACGACGGCCTCGTACGGCGCACTTCGATAATGGTGTAACGGGCGGAGCTCGAGTGGCAGCGAGCGGCCAAGCCGGGCGTGGCAGAGTTGTGCATGGAAAGACTTGAGCAACAGCAGATCTCGATGCGTGGATCTCTGGGTGATCGCGGGCTTTATGTTTGGGTGGCTCGCTCCTGTTCGCGGCGTGCGGGCTGTTCATTGGCTACCTGTTGCCTGCCGAGAACGTATGCAGCTCATGGGGCTTTAGCTTGACTCTTTGTTCCTTCGCGGGCGGCCTGTTGGTCCCGCTCAGCGAGTTCTCGCACAGCTTTGCGACCTTTCGGAGAATTCACGCGTTGTACGGGCTTAATCAGCTCATTGTATTACGCTCGCTCGGGCAAGGATCCGCACAGCGTCTCGAGGTATCGGCGGTGAGATCCAACAGGCCGGGGGGTGGCCGGTCGATTCTCTCCGCCGTGCGCAGGCGCGGCACCTTTGGGGGTGGCCACACAAGCTTGACCGGCGGTCTGTCGGATGAGGGTGGCGCTCCACGAGCGCGGATGTGCTCGAGGTCGTCGATAACGCGGTAGGTTGGGCGGCTCCATGCCGAGGAGGCCGGCCAGCTCACGCATGGGCATGGCCGGTCCCCAGCGATACGCCGCAACGCCCTCATCGTCCCCGAAACTCACACCGGTTTGCTCACTGAGCCTCCCGCCGCCGCTGGTTGTCAAGCACCAACGCGGCCATGCGCCCCACGCCTCGCGGGCCGAACGCACCTGATATTATCGCTCGCCTTCATCGTGCTGCGTTCCCTTCGAGGTACTCAGGGTTGGTGCTTGACAACCAGCGGCGGCGGGAGGTCAGTGAGCAAACCGGTGTGAGTTTCGGGACGATGAGGGCGTTGCGGCGTATCGCTGGCAGGCCGATGCCCATGCGTGAGCTGGCCGGCCTCCTCGGCATGGAGCCGCCCAACCTGACCGCGGTTATCGACGACCTCGAGCACTCGGGGCTCGTGGAGCGCCACCCTCATCCGACAGACCGCCGGGTCAAGCTTGTGGTGGCCACCCCCAAAGGTGCCGCGGTGGCGCGACGGGCGGAGAAGATCCTCGACCGGCCACCCCCCGGCCTGTTGGATCTACCGGCCGATGACCTCGAGACGCTGGTGCGGATCCTTGCCGAGCGAGCGGGTAATACACGAGCTGATTAAGCCGTACAACGGGGTGAATTCCGCAAAGGTCGCAAAGTGTGCGAGAACTGGCTGAGCGGGACCAACAGGCCGCCCGCGAAGGAACAAAGAGTCAAGCTAAGCCCCATGAGCTGCATGACGTTCTCGGCAGGCAACAGGTAGCCAATGAACAGCCCGCACGCCGCGAACAGGAGCGAGCCGACCCAAACATAAAGCCCTGTGATCACCCAGAGATCCACGGGCATCGAGATGTTGTTGGTAACGGCGCCAAACAGGTAAACAACAGCGACCGCCCCCGCCGACAGGACGACGGCCTCGTCACCCGGCGCCACTTCGATAATGGTGTAACGGGCGGACTCGAGTGGCAGCGAGCCCGGCCAAGCCGGGCGTGGCAGAGTTGTGCCATGGAAAGACTGAGCAACCAGCAGATCCTCGATGCCGGTCTCGTCGACTGGCGCAAGCTCGCCCAGGCGCTGCACGCGCGCTACGCGATCCCTGACTACGTCGCGGCAGCGGCCTTCGTCGCTGCCGTGGCCGAGGTCGCTGAGGCCGACATGCACCACCCGGATCTCAAATTGACCTACCGCGCAATCGACGTCTCGCTGTGCACCCATGAGGACGGCCGTTGGGTTACACAGAAGGACATCGATATGGCCAGGAAGATCAGTCAGATCGCCCACGAAAAAGGGCTCGCCCCTCAGCCCGGCTCGGTAACCCAGCTCGAGATCGCGCTCGACACCTCTCACGAGGACCGCGTCGCCGTCTTTTGGTCAGCGCTGCTCACCGGTAGCCCGGGCAACAAGATCTACGACTCGATCTTCGACCCGACCGACCGTGTCCCAGCCCTATGGTTCCAAGGCACCGACGACCACCAAGTTCCCCGCCAGCGCTGGCACTTTGACCTGTGGCTCGCTCCCGAAACCGTCGACCAAAGGATCGCCGCAGCGGTGGCCGCCGGAGGGTCGGTGGTCAACGACTCCGGAGCCCCAACCTTCACGGTTCTCGCCGACCCAGACGGCAACCGGGTCTGCATCTGTTGCGCCACGGGACGCTGAGCCCAGTTAGATGATTAGGCCCGAGTCGCCGGCGTCGGTGACGACCGGGAGGCCCGCCTTCTCCCAGGCGCGCATTCCTCCGGACATGTTCACCACGTTGATGCCGTGCGAGTTGAGGAACTGTGTGACGGTGTGCGACCGGGCGCCGGAACGACAGACGATCACCGAGGTCACCTCTCGTGGGACCTCGCCCAGCCTCGCCTCGACCTGGCCCATGGGGATGAAGCGCGCTTGGGGGGCGTGGCCGGCAGACCACTCGTCCAGCTCCCGAACATCGATGACCACGGCACCAGCGTTTACGAGGTCTTCAACCGCCAGCGGTTCGACTTCGGCCGTCATCTCAGCGTCAGAAAAGACAACATGCTCGACGAGGCTAGCAGCGACCGTGATTAGACCAGCGGCCGTTCGGTTGCCTCTATGCCGGCGAGGGTGACGTCGTCCTCGACGACCAGCACCGGCATGCCACCATTGCGCGCCGGCCGAACATAACATCCGCACAACCTCGCGTGTAGCGGTGATGTTACCCGCCGACGCGTAGACCTACAGGCATGCGGTCGATCCGACGCCGGTCACGACCGCCAGCAGCGGGAACCGCGGCCGCTATCGTCGCCACGACCGCCCTGGTCCTGCTGGCGGCGGCCTGTGGCAGCGGCCCTTCATCCACCGTTCCGCGTCCCGGACCAAGTGCGGGAGGGTCGACGACCTCCCCGTCCGCGCTCAGCTTCTCTCATTGCATGCGCTCCCACGGGGTTCTGAGGTTCCCAGACCCGACCGCGGGCGGCGGGGTCCCTAAGTTCAGCCTCCAACAACTCGAGATCAGCAGCACCCAGTTCCAAGCAGCGGAGCAAGCCTGCCAGGAGTTGCTCCCGGCCGGCGCCGACGACGTGTTCCCTCCCGGCGAGGTGCAGCAGCTGCTTGTCGGTATGCTGAACTTCAGCCGGTGCATGCGCTCGCACGGGGTGCCAGGCTGGCCCGACCCCACCACGGGTTCTGAGGGCCGGCCCGTTTTCCTCCTCAGCGCACACGGCTTTAGTCGACAGCAGGCTAAATCGTCGGGTATCACACGTGTGGAACACGAATGCCAGGACCTGTTACCCCCCGCGGTCGGAGGGATCCCGTTGGGCTAGCTCCAACGCACGGGTCAAAGGAAATGGAGCTCGTGCGCCAGCTCGACGGCCCGCGCCAGTGTCGCCCCGGCGAGCTCTCGGTCGCCGCCGCCCAGGCTGCTCCGGCCGCTAACACGAGCGGCTCAAGCTCGTCAGGGAGCCGCTGTTGGGATGGCTCCAAGAGCTGTCGGCTGGCATGGACCGCTTCGCTGACGTCCCCAGTCCCGAGCCGGACCGCAACTGCGGCCGGGCCAGCATCACCTGAAAGCTGAGGATCGTGGTGGAACATCTGCCATGCCCCCGCCTCCGTCTACCTTCGGCACCGTCTGACCCAGGTAAACCTAAGTGCTGAACTACGCCTTCAACCCCACCGTTGTAACCAGCGACCGTCACACCAATCGTCCCGTTTGGGTCGTCGGTCACCAGAGGCGAAGACTGCAGGCCCGTATTCGGGGCGAAACCGCCCACAACCGCCCCCGTGCGCCCGTCCAGTATTTCGACGCCGTGCGTGGTGGTGGGCGACGACGTCCTCGTAACCGCCACCCAGATACGCGGTTACGACGCTACCGATGATCTTCCCGGCAGTGGCACGGTCCCATAAGACGCTACCGGTGGGGCCGCTCAATGCATATACGCTCCCTGCCGCCGGTGCCGATAGCAGTGCCTTCGACAACCTCCAATTGGCCGTCACCCATCAAGTCGGCCAGCGCCGGGTCTCGACGTCGTAACCCCGCCGAGCCGTTTACTCGAACACGGGTCGGCAATTAGCGTTGAAGGCGAGAACCTCGTCCGTCGCTGCGGCGCCGGCCCAATAGGTACCGGTCCCAACCACTATCCCCAGTGCCTTGCGGGCGAGAAACGGCCCTACCGCCGGTGATGATTGCACGACCTGGTCCGGGTTGTACTCGCAGTCCAAGCCGCCGGACGGAGAAGACGTACCGGCATTACCGGTAGGCGATATGACCCATAAGTGGCCCCCTTCGGTGTAGTTGACGCCATACGAGCGGCCGGGAGCCTGGTTGCCGCCGTCAATTATCTCGTTTTTGCCGTCGCCGTACAGGTCCGCGAGAGCGGGCGTCGAGAAACCACTGGCCGACGTGAACCAGGGGAAGCCGTCCAGGACCTTCCCAGTCGGACGCGTTGATGGCGTAATCGTCCTCGCCGAGTGAGGGAGCGACGACGTCCGTACTGCCCTGCAAGTCGCCGACGGCCATGGAAGCCTCGACCGCCGCTGGCGTGCCGCCGCTGCCCGGCGTGTTCGACGCCCTGACCAACCACCGCCTGGTGCCATTGGCGTTGAACGCCTCATAACCCCCCGCATGCTGGTCGGCCGTGCTCCCGACACCAACGAACACTGTGTCATCCCCGGAGCCCGAGTCTGAGGCGGGCGACGGACGGTAGTCGACTCCACCGGGGACACCCCCGGGGCTGGCGGTGGCGACCGGGGAGCGCCGAACCATCGGCTAGCGAAAGTGCATAGACATGGCCGGCGAGATCCCCGACCACCACCGCCGGCCTATCATACGATAGTGGCGATGTTTGGCGACGATAGGGCGATGGGCTTACCCGGTGTCAGAGAGGTCGACGGACCACACCTTGATGAACGTCAAACTCTGACTGGCTCCCGCAATTGGCACCTGTAAAAGAGTACGGCCAACAGCGACGTTGCGGGCGATGAAGGAACCCGACGCCAAACACTGTCGGCGGGCCGAAGGGCGGCGGCGAGGCCGCCGGTGGCTGCGGTGGGACCGGTACCCGCATCTGCCAAGATGGGACCTCCTTCGCTTAGTGAAAAGCCCGGTGAGTGCCGGACGTCTTTGCGTGGCGGGGCCTTACTGCGTCGCCCTAACCAGCCTCAGCCTTCCCGCGGACCGAAAGCGTGATGTCGTACCGACCACAGCCCTGGGCGCGACCCAGTCAAGTTGGGAGAGCCCAGAGATGACGAGGGTACCGGAAATGGCGCTCACCTGTCGGAGGGGTTTCGTTGCCAATGGAGCCGACCACCGTCGTAGCTGTCGGCGCCAACGGAAGAAGGTCCCTGAGTATACGCGTATGGCCAGTAACCCGATGACGAGCGGCAACCGGCGGTTATCACGAAGGAGCGTTTTGTATTTCCCGCGTGCCAGTTGAGCTGATCCCCGGCAACCTCTGAAGGCACTGGGCGGCTGGGCGCACTGGCCCAACGGGCATGCGTTGGCAGTCGTGCCGACCTGGACGTTACAGGCGCCCACGTCGCAGTTAGCAGTGAAGGCCCAGCCCACGCTGTAGCTAGCTCCCCTGCGGCTTAGCGGGGCGCAACGATTGTAAGGACGACCGAGAAAGCGCCGGTAAGCGTAGCTCCGCCGGAGACGTTGGCATTGACGTCCGGCCACCCAACCCCGACCGGCGACAACAGGGCTGGCACCCGTGGGGGATGAGTAGTGGCGGCAACGGCACCGGCTCGGGGCACCATTGGGATCGGGGTTTCGTGTCCGGCTGCTTCGCTCTGTGTAGGGGTGGGGTACGCGACCCACCAAGTGGGGAATGCGAACGTGTCCGCCACATTGATCGAGCGCTGGAGCGGCGGTTCGTTGTCGACCGTTCCGAGCCTCAATGTCGCCGGTGCGCAGAATATGGGAGCTTACTTCAAGCGATTTCCTGCCCCTCGACAACCAATTCCATGGCCGTGGGGTACTCATATGGGGCCAATGCCGAGCTAATGTTGGCGGAGCGTTGGAACGGGAGCGAGTGGTTGATCGTCCCTACCGCCGACCCGTCTTGAGCCTCCTTGCGAAGGACCGAAGCTCAGGAGCCGTCGTGTTTACGATCAACCGGTCGGCCGGGCGGGGCCGGAACGCTCTCTGACAACGCCGGCAGGTCTTCGGGCGCCTCGACGACCTCATACGGGGTTTCCTTGGCCGCACCCGCCGCCTGAGCGGCCCGGCGTTTGCGGGCGAAATGCTCCCTGAAGAACAGCGAGCCAACTGCGAACAGGAGGAACAACGTAGCGGCCGTCGCCAGTGGGACATGGGAACGGGCGGCGGCACTACCGGCCACCGCCGAACGGGGGCGTAAAGAGGGCGTCGACCAGCAGGAACAAAGCGACGCCGAAGATGGCCGCCCACGCCCCCTGGTGCCAGGACCGGAGCTTGTAACGGGCATAAACCGCAACGGGAAAAGGGAGATCACAGTACCCACGAGGCCGCTCACGAAGAGCGAGGCCAGAAAATCATACCCGAGGACGGCCCCGAAAAATGCGACCAGGTCGGGATGCAACTGGGTTCAGGCCCGCCCAGGCCACCCAAACCAGCACCGCCACGACGAGCGTTGCCAGCGAATTGAGGGCAACAACGTGGCCCTCCTCACGTTTGGCCAGCTCTCGGCCAAAGCTCACGCCGCAAACCACGCCGTAAAGGTAACCAGGCTCAAAGCCCGTGGCCCACGAAACAGCAACACACGCCGCGGCCACCAGCGGCCCAGGGGTAGGGCGTGCAGTTTGCGAGGCACGTTGGCGTGATGGCGGGCACGGTGGTAAGTGCCAGTGACGAGCCCGGACACCGAGACTCCCGCCAGCATGGCCAGTGCCATGGCGATGAAGCTGGTCAGCGTGCGCAGATTGGCTCCGAACACGGGATCCAAAAGGCCCACGAGCAGCGACCCGACAATGACGACAGCACCAAAGGCCAGCCCGTTGCGCTCGCCCTCTTCTGCCTGCTCGGCCTCGTGCCCCCCGGCCCGCCGGAGCAACGACCAAGTTGTAAACCTTGCGGCGAACACGACCCGAATGCGGCGCCGCGCTCTTTCGGGCGCAAACACCAACGACCATTTCCGCCACCAGGCGGAGATATCGGCGTAGTTCTCCACGAAGGTCTGGTTGAACAGATTGGCCGGGAACGTAAGGAAAAGCAGCAGTCCTACAGTTATGCCCACGTTGACGGCCACGGCCGCCAAAGGCCGCAAGGCTTCGAGGGGCATCAGAAGGAGAGGCGATGGAGCTGGTCCTGAGGACCTTGGCGCGATTCCGCGATTTGGCCTTGGGGACCACAACCACCTTTTTAACCGCCGATAGCAACTGATATGGCAGCGTCACGACCACGTAATCTGACGAGGTCCAAACGGACAGAGTGTGGGCGCCGACGCTGGCGGTGTTGGCGACGCCCGGTATGGTCAGGGTTGTCGCTGCCGGCAGGGATGTTCCCCGGGACCACCAGCGACACCGCCGCTCCATCGGCAGAAACCTCGCCGGCCGCCACACCCGGTCGCCCGTCTATGGCGTAGGGGGCCGGGCAATTGCTAGCAAAGCAATCGGGGAAGACAGTACCGGCAGGACCCACCAAGTTGATAGTCCCCGGTTCGCTAGGCCCGGCCCCCGATCCTCCGTCGAACCCCGTCGCTAATGCACCCCCGGCGCTACTTCGCCAAGTGACCGTGTAGGTGGCCGAGGCTCTTGGCACCCGGTCCAATCCGCAGGGCAGGTCACGACGACCGCGGCAGGGGGCGCAAGGGAATAAGCGAGAACGGCAGGCCGGGGATCGTCCGAGGTCCAAACGAGCAGCTTCTTTGGCCCGGCCGTAACCGAGTTGCTGACCTCACCGATGCTGAGCACAACGCGGGTCGACGGGGCGATGGGTTTGGGCAGCGCCAGGCTCAGTACCCTGCCCCCCGCCGAAAAGCTGGCACCGGCGTCAGCGCCGTCGACCAGATAGGAGGGGTAATCGGGGCAGCCCGACAAGCACTCTGCGAACTTGGTGCCCGGAGGCGCCTCCCAGGTTGATGGTCTCGGTCGGGCTCGAGCCGATACCCCCTTGGAGCTCACCAAAGGCCGGCGCCAAAGCACCGCGGGACCGGTCGTAAAGGCCACCTGGTAGTCCACGCCCGAGGCGCCGGCGGAGGTGGTCGACATACTGAGCGATGGCGCTAACACCGCCCTTGGGGCGGTCAGGGAAAGGGGAATCCGCACCACTACAGGGTCGGACGAAGTCCACGCGGCCAAGCTAGTGGGACCCGTGGCAGAGGCGTTGGTCACCTCGTCGATAGAGATGTCGAGCGGTTGTCCAGCGCCCACCGCCTTGGGCACAGCCAGGGTCACCATGGCGCCGTCTCTAGCCAGGTTTCCTACAGCCGGTTGGCCGTCGATGACGTATGTCGGCCAACAGCCCTGCTCAAAGCCGAAACAGTTGGGGAAGACGGTGCCCGGCGGGGCTAATAAGGTAACCGCTTCGGTCGGAGCGGAACCGACTCCACCCTGCAGAGGGCCGTCCCCCGGTGCCAGCGCGCCGTGAACCCCGGTACGGAAACGAATTTCATAGTCCACCGAGGTGGCCCCGGCGGCCGTGCTGGGAAGCTTCGCCGAGGCCCCGGAAATACTTCCCGGAGTGGTCAAGGTGAAGGGGAGCCGCACCGGGACCGGGTCGGAAGATGTCCACAAGGTCAGGCTGGTAGTGGGAGCGGCGAAGGCGTTGGTAACCTCGTCAATCGAGACAGTCACGAGCTGTCCGGCGGCGACCGGCTTGGGCAGATCCAGGGTCACTATGGAACCGTTGCCGGCCAAGCTTCCCCCGCCTGAGACAATGGCGTTGCCGTTGATGACGTATGTCGGCCAACAGCCCTGCTCAAAGCCGAAACAGTTAGGGAAAAGGGTGCCGGACGGCGCTCGGAGGGTAACGGTGCTCGGGCGGGCTAGTACCTGAACCGGCTAGCGCGCCCTCCGGTCCGGTGCGGAACCTCAGCGTGTAGGCCACCGAGGCCGCTCCCCTGGTCGTGCTGGAGAGGCTCACCGAAGCTTGCCTTGCCCCGCTCGGGGCGGTCACCCTGAACCTCGTCGACGGCTGCGACGTCGGCAGTGGTCCAGACCGACATGTGAGTGGGGCCCAGGGTGGTCGTGTTGGTGACGTCGTAAAGCGTGACAGTCACCAGTTGACGAGCCCCGATGTCCGCCGGCACAGGCAGGGCCACCGTTGAGAGATCGCCGGAGAGCACGGCGCTCGCTACGCTCTGGCCGTCGATCACGTAGTCGGCTTGCGCGCATCCCGAGGTGCACGGGTCAAACCTGGTGCCCGCCGGACCGGTAATTATTATCACTCCCTGGGCTGGCCCGCCGGTTGCCAGTGCCTTCAACGCGCCGTGTGCACTGGTCCGTAGGTGCAGGGTGTAGGTGACGAGCCCAGCGCCTCCCTCGGTGTCGGATAAGCGGGCTGAGAACTGGGTAGTTGCGCTGAGCTGTGCTGCGGTCCCGACCAGGCGAATGGTCGACGATGCCCGAACAGGCTGAGAAGACGTGGACACATCGAGAGATAGCGACCCCGCCGGGGGATTGGTCACGCTGCTGGCGACTACCGAAATGGAGCTGTTTGCGGGGATACCTGATGGAGCCGTGACATCGGCAATGGAGCCGTCCCCAAGCAGCTGAACGTTGTACGCCTCGGCCCCCGCGGTCCCACCCGTGCTCACGAAGTAATCACTCGCACGAGGCGAAAGCACAGTTCCGGCAGGAGCGGCGAGCATTATCACCCCGTGCGTGGCTGACAGCGCACCCCTCGCACCGGTAGTGAAGTCGACTTTCCAGGTGACGCCGCTAGCGAGGGCTCGGCGAGAAGACAGGCTCACGGTCGGGGCCGCCACCGCCGTGGCCGCCACCAGCCGGTAGCTCGGAGTGCTGACCGCCTGGGTGTCCGACGAGGTCTCCACGGTGAGTGCCGACGGCCCTGTCGCCGGGTTCGTCACCCCCGTCACGGCCAGGGTGAGGGCCTGGCCGGCGCCCACGGCCGTGCTCACGGTGACGCTGACCACCGACCCCCCGCCGGCAATGCTGGGGTTGCCGTAGATGAGCGAGCTGACTTTGGTGGCGCCCGCCGTGACCGAGTAGTCACCGGGCACGAGGGGGAAGACCGTCCCCTCCGGCGCCACCAAGGTGATGTTGCCCTGGTTGGCCGCCAGCCCGCCCTGGGCACTGGTGGTGAAGCCGACGGTGTAGGTGACCTGGGACGCCATCGCGGCGTCCGAAGACAGGCTCACGGTCGGGGCCGCCACCGCCGTGGCCGCCACCAGCCGGTAGCTCGGAGTGCTGACCGCCTGGGTGTCCGACGAGGTCTCCACGGTGAGTGCCGACGGCCCTGTCGCCGGGTTCGTCACCCCCGTCACGGCCAGGGTGAGGGCCTGGCCGGCGCCCACGGCCGTGCTCACGGTGACGCTGACCACCGACCCCCCGCCGGCAATGCTGGGGTTGCCGTAGATGAGCGAGCTGACTTTGGTGGCGCCCGCCGTGACCGAGTAGTCACCGGGCACGAGGGGGAAGACCGTCCCCTCCGGCGCCACCAAGGTGATGCTGCCCTGGTTGGCCGCCAGCCCGCCCTGGGCACTGGTGGTGAAGCCGACGGTGTAGGTGACCTGGGACGCCATCGCGGCGTCCGAAGACAGGCTCACGGTCGGGGCCGCCACCGCCGTGGCCGCCACCAGCCGGTAGCTCGGAGTGCTGACCGCCTGGGTGTCCGACGAGGTCTCCACGGTGAGTGCCGACGGCCCTGTCGCCGGGTTCGTCACCCCCGTCACGGCCAGGGTGAGGGCCTGGCCGGCGCCCACGGCCGTGCTCACGGTGACGCTGACCACCGACCCCCCGCCGGCAATGCTGGGGTTGCCGTAGATGAGCGAGCTGACTTTGGTGGCGCCCGCCGTGACCGAGTAGTCACCGGGCACGAGGGGGAAGACCGTCCCCTCCGGCGCCACCAAGGTGATGCTGCCCTGGTTGGCCGCCAGCCCGCCCTGGGCACTGGTGGTGAAGCCGACGGTGTAGGTGACCTGGGACGCCATCGCGGCGTCCGAAGACAGGCTCACGGTCGGGGCCGCCACCGCCGTGGCCGCCACCAGCCGGTAGCTCGGAGTGCTGACCGCCTGGGTGTCCGACGAGGTCTCCACGGTGAGTGCCGACGGCCCTGTCGCCGGGTTCGTCACCCCCGTCACGGCCAGGGTGAGGGCCTGGCCGGCGCCCACGGCCGTGCTCACGGTGACGCTGACCACCGACCGCCCGCCGGCAATGCTGGGGTTGCCGCAGATGAGCGAGCTGACTTTGGTGGCGCCCGCCGTGACCGAGTAGTCACCGGGCACGAGGGGGAAGACCGTCCCCTCCGGCGCCACCAAGGTGATGCTGCCCTGGTTGGCCGCCAGCCCGCCCTGGGCACTGGTGGTGAAGCCGACGGTGTAGGTGACCTGGGACGCCATCGCGGCGTCCGAAGACAGGCTCACGGTCGGGGCCGCCACCGCCGTCGGGACGGGACCAGGTGTGGCCGCCTCAACTTGCCCCATGGCGGCCGACCAGGTGAGCCCGACCGTTATTAGCGCGTACTGGTACAACCACGATGGGCATGATGCCCGTGCGAGGGGACCTGCAGGCTCGCCGCCTTCGCGGCGCGGGCGGCGCCGTAAGGACTGTCCCGGGCGGCCCCTCGGCGCGGCGGCGGCTAAGAAGGCGCGCCCAGCGGTGGTTCATTTGACGACTCTCTGGCCGGAAGCCTTCGCGTAAGACCCGACACCAACGGAGGGACTGTTCGAGCGAGCAACCTCAAAGATGCAGTCGTAGCTGGGCGTGGTACCTGCCGCCATAGCGAATGTCCAGGCCCTTGCGCCGACACACGACGATAACGCCAGCATGGAAGCGCTACGCTCAATCCGGGACGCCCGGCCCAGGCTCAGACGGTGCATCCAGGCTAAGCGGGCCGCGGGTCGCCGCCTCCGCTCATAAGGTGTACTGGCAGGCAAGCGAACCCGAAAGAGTCGTGAACTGCTTGTCTCCGCCGCTGCCGGGCAAGAACCCGATATGGGTCAACTTCAGCTGAATGTTGCCAACGTCGGCCTTCGCCGTAGGGCTGTACTTGGCGGCGGTAGCGCTGTAGTGCGCTGACCCGGAGGCGCCGACGTAAGTACTCGCCTGACCAGATGATCCCGGGCCCAGGTCGGCACCAAGAACCTCCTGGTCCTTGGGAAGAGTCAGCGCCTTACTGCCGGCCTGGCCGGCGACGACACTGAGATCAACTACAAGGCTGTAAGCGTGAGCGTCCACATGGCCGGTGACTGCGATCTGGTAGCCGCTGAAGCCGTTGCACTTGAGTTTTAGCGAAGTCATGTGGCCCGCAAGTTCCCCGCTGAAGATGAGCTTGTTGGCCGGCGCAGCCGCTGCGGCGACGGGCTCGGCACCGGCCAGGGTGGGTCACCAGCAGAATGGCCGCCAACACAGACGACCGGGTAAGCGAGCGCCTACGACGGCCAGCTTGGCGCCCCACGGCCGCTTTTTCGGAGTAAGTCGCCTCCGGCCCCAGTTTCGGCATCTCGGTGGCTCCTTTCGTTGCTCGCCCGCTTCACGGCTTGCCGTCCGGGGGTGGGGCATACGCGGACGCCAGCCTGCAGGAGATCGGGACTTTAGTGGAAGTACTCCCGCCGGTCAAGAGTGGTCCACTCACCACGCCCGGGCGCTGTGAGCAGGGCCAGAGCGTCCGCCGGCCCGAGCTGCTTCGCCTGCGGGCCTGGGACCAGGGCTTCGACGTCGTGGTCACCATGGTCCCGCTGCAAGGATTGGACATTCGTCCTCCGCCGGTGAGGCCCGTGGCTCATCTGTACGGAAGTCCTTATTGCGCCCACGGAAATGAAGCGAGGCCTGGCGAAATCGACCCTAAATCTCCTTGATGCTCCGATGTCAGCCCGCCGACGAAATTCCATTGAATCGCGGGGCGCAATTGACTTCGCGCAGCGTAGCTGCCGGAACACCTCCTCGGGCGAGCGACGGGTCCACTTCGTCGCAGTTGGAGCCAGCGCAGCGTACGACGCCCTGGTGTGCGTCGAGCGCCCGGCGCCGGATTTTTGCAAGGCGCCCTCAGGAGCCGGGCCATTCACCGCCAACCGGGTGACGGCGACGGAGACGTCCCAATTTTCCCCGTCCTGCCGAGCAGTCAGTTTTGCGTGGCGACGCCGTCAACGGCAACGCCTCAAGGGACGAGATGCAGCGTGACGGCCGCCACTGCGACCTTAACGCTCGTCAAACGCCGTTTGGGCGGCGAGGCGGGACCGAGGGCTAACACGCCCACCGGCACTTCAAGTGCTCCGGGTTGGTCGTGCTACCACCGCCGGGCTTGGCCACCAGCTCCAAATTGACGTTCTGTCGGCACGTGGTCGGAGAAATTGACGGTCCCCGAACCCCCCTTGCCCACCTCCCAGGCGTAATTGCCGGCGAAAAGTTTGGCTTCCGCTCCCGAACTGGTAGGGAAGGTGCTTGCGCCCGTCACCCGGAGAGCAAGCTGGGGAAGGTAACCGGTCAGGTAGATGTCATAGGGGTTGCCAGCCGCGTTGTAGGCGAGGAGCCAGATGCTGAGGCTTCCCTCGGTCAGGCTGCTGCAGCTGTCGCTGGTGTTCAGCCCAAAGGTGCCATTTACCCAGTCGGCGTGAATTAGAAAGGCCAAGCGTGGTTCCCTCGAACCCTCACGTTCTTGTCGGCGGGGAGGGATTCGGTGTACCACACCTCGGCCATTCTCGCGTGACCAAACTCGCTTTAGATGTCGTAGTAGAGATAGGTCGTTCGAGTCCGTCTACGAAGACAACCGGAGACAACAGAAGTGCAGATCAGGGACTGTGCGCCAAGTCGGCAGACCCCTGGGGACATCACCTGTCAACCGACCGTCTAGACCAGGATTAGGCCTGGTCCTACCGAAGTAGCTACTACTATGGTAGGATCACCGTAATGGGTGTTGAAAAGATGAGTGTTTCGTTCGACCTTCAAGCTTGGCGAGGCGATCAAGGTCTCAGCAACAGGTAGTGGCCAGAGCGTATCCGCCTGGCTGGGTGAGCCGCCCGCGATCGGCTGCGGCTCGAATCGCTCGGGCACACCGTCGCCGCTTGGGAACAAGAATTCGGTCCTCTAACCGGTCTAAAACTGGCCAATGCCGAGCGCCTACTTGACCGCGCCGCCAAGAAACGACGGCGCCGGCGCGGCCTAAGCGTGAGCTCGGTCCTCGACTCGGGCGGTCTGATCGCCTTCGACCGTGGCGATGTAGGTCGCGGCCCTGGTCGAAGCCACCCGCCGTCGCGGCGAGCGGGTCGCGACCTCATCGGGGTGTGTCGCCCAAGTGTGGCGAGGTGGTGGTCCACGGCAGGCGCTCCTGGCCCGCCTGCTTCCCGGTGTCCTTGAGCACGGTCTCGATGCTGAGGTATCCCGACGTGTCGGCCAACTCTGTGGTACCGCCCGATCGAGCGACGTTGTCGACGCTCACGTCGCGCTCCTAGCCGACGATGGCGACGTCGTCGTCACCAGCGACGCCGAGGACGTCCGCAGATTGCTGCGGGCAAGCGGCTCGAAAGCCGTAGTTAGGCAATGCTGACGGTCCCTGCATAGTCCTCGGTCCACACGGTGTGGGGTAGCCTTGCCGACTGACGAGAAGGGAGTCGGTGCAGTGCACTGCCCGGTGTGCGCAGCGGAGAACCTCGAGAGCAAGCGCTTCTGCGGCGACTGCGGCGCATCCCTCTCGCTCACATGCTCGTCCTGCGGGGTCGAGGCCCCGCCTGGCAAGCGCTTCTGCGGCGAATGCGGCGTCGCCCTAAGCCGTACCGGCGGCACACCGGTCCCTTCCACGGTGACAACAGCATCCCTTGCGGGGCCGGTGCGGGCGATCCCAGGTGGCCCGCGGTCAGAATTGAGCTCCGCCATGTATCGGTCCTGTTCGCCGATCTGGTCGGCTTCACAACGCTCTCGGAGTCGCGCGACCCTGAGGAGGTCCGGGAGCTACTGAGCCGCTATTTCGATGTCTGCCGGGAGCTGGTCGAGCGCTACGGGGGAACGGTAGAGAAGTTCATCGGGGACGCGGTGATGGCGGTGTGGGGAGCACCAGTCGCCCAGGAGGACGATGCCGAGCGCGCGGTGCGGGCGGCGCTGGACTTGGTGGAGGCGGTGGCCACCCTGGGAGCGGAGGTCGGGGCTCGGACTTGGCAGCCCGGGCGGGCGTACTGACCGGGACTGCGGCGGTGAACCTGGGGGCCAGGGGTCAGGGCATGGTGGCGGGGGACCTGGTTAACACGGCCTCGCGCATCCAGGCCCAGAGCCGCCCAGGGAACGTGCTGGTCGGGGAGGCCACACAAGCGGGCCACTGAGGCGGCGGTGGCGTACGAGCAGGCCGGCATGCACGACCTGAAGGGCAAGGCTGAGCCGATCGCGCTCTACCGGGCGCTGCGGGTAGTGGCGGGACGGGGTGGCCTGCTCAAGTCGGAGCGGCTAGAGGCCCCATTCGTCGGCCGTGACCGCGAGCTCAGGCTGGTGAAGGACGTCTTCAACGCCTCCACCGAGGACAAGCGAGCCCACCTGGTGCAGGTGACCGGTATCGCCGGCATCGGCAAGTCGCGACTGGCCTGGGAATTCTTCAAGTACATGGACGGGGTCAAAGGGATCTACCTCTGGCATCGCGGGCGCTGCCTTGCCTACGGCAGGGGGTGACCTACTTCGCCCTGGCCGAGATGGTGAGGGGCAGGGCCGGGATCCTCGAGGCAGAGGACCGCGACTCGGCCCGGCCAAGCTTCAGGCCACGGTGGATCAGTACGTGTCCCGATCCTGAGGACCGGCGATTCGTCCTTCCCCGCCTGGCCCACCTGATCGGCCTGGAGGAGCGCACCGCTCCCGACAAGCAGGATCTCTTCGCAGCCTGGCGTCTGTTTTTCGAGCGCCTGGCCGAGCAGAGCCCGGTGCTGATGGCGTTCGAGGACATGCAGTGGGCGGACCCCTCGCTGCTCGAGTTCATCGCCTATCTGATGGAGTGGTCCAGGGCCTACCCATTGTTCGTGTTGAGCCTGGTCCGCCCCGACTCGCCCGCCGCTGGGCTTGCGGCTACGACCCGCAAACGCCACCCTGATCCATCTCGAGCCTCTCTCGCCAGCCGACATGGACAAGCTCCTGACCGGGCTGGTCCCGGGACTTCCCAAATCGCTGGCCGAACGGATCCGGGGCCGCGCCGAGGGCATCCCGCTCTACGCCGTGGAGACCATTCGCAGCCTGCTCGACAGTGGGCGGCTTGTCGAAGGGGACGACGGAGAGCTCCGCCTCGTCGGCGAACTGGGCACCCTGGAGATCCCGCCAGGGCTGAAGGCACTCATCGCCTCCCGCCTCGACGCCCTCACACACGAAGAGCGGCAGGTGGTCAAGGAGTGTGCGGTGCTCGGTGACTCCTTTCCCCGCCAGTCGATCGAAGCGGTCACCGACGCCGCGGGGCCCGCATCGCCGGGATCCTGGCTTCATTGGTCCACAAGGAGGTCCTCACGGTCCGGGCCGAGAAGCTCTCGCCAGAGCCGCGGCCACTACGCCTTTACTCAGTCGCTGATCCGTTCCGTCGCCTACGAACCCTTTCGGGGCCCGAGCGAAAGGCCCGGCACCTGCGCACTGCGACCCACCTGCGCCACACGTTCCCAGACGATGGCGCCGAGGTGTCGGAGGTAATCGCCGCTCACCTGAACGACGCCTACCGGGCGGCTGGAGTGGGCGCGGACGCCGAGGCGCTGCGGGCGCAAGCCAGGGACGCTTTCGTCATCGCTGGGGACCGAGCCGAGTCGATTGGGGCACCAGCAGCGGCCGAGACCGCTTACCTGAAGGCTCAGGAGCTCACCGCAGACGAGGCTGAACAGGCGGGCCTGTTCGAGAAGGCAGGGGACATGGCTTCGCTGGTAGGCGCCTCCTTGCGGGCGCTCCGGCACTATGAGGCCGCCAGCGCCGCCCACGATGCCGCGGGGCGTACTGTCGATTCGGCACGGGTCAAAGCAAAACAGGCCGGCCCCTGCTCAATCTAGGCCGGGTCGAGGAGTCGGTCACGCTGCTGCGGGGAGCGCTCGCCTCCCTCGGCCCCGAGACCTCACCGCCGGATGTGGTAGCCAGCCTTGAAGAACGCCTGGGCCGGAACCTCTGGTACGCCGGGCGCCCCCAGGAATCCGCAGAGCCGATTGAACACGCGCTCACGCTGGCCCAACACTACGAACTTCCCGAGACCTACTCCGTCGCCCTTCAGCTCAAGGGTTATCTCTACACTCTGTCCGGGCGGGTACAGGAGGCGATGGTCAACCTTCAGGCCGGTCTCGAGGCGGCGAGGAGCAGCGGCTTGGCCCGGGTCGAAATGGGCGCCGAGAACGTCCTCGCCGACCTCTGCATGACCTACGACTTCGCGGGAGCCGAGGACCACTGTCTGGCCGGGCTGGCCTTGGCGCGGCGCAGCGGCGCCCGTGGTTCCGAAAAGACCCTCACCGTCAACCTGATCTACGCCCTGATGATGGCCGGCCGCTTTGAGGAGGCCTACGTCAGGGCCACGACTCGCTCGGGACGGGCCACCGCCGGCGCCGACCACTTGAACATGTCCCTGTACGCTCGGCTGTCGGTCCTCGATGCACTGCGGGGGGACACTGACCACGCCCGAGAGCACCTGGCTTTCTGCCAGGACTTTGCCCAGAGCGACGACATCCAAGCGGTCGCCAATTTCGACACCTGCGAGGCGGCGATATCCCTCGCCGAGAGAGATTATCCTCGAGCGCTTGCGGCCGGGTCAAAGGCGATCGACGCGGGGGTACGCGTTCTCCAGAACCTGGCGCACGAGTCCGTGCGTGCCAGTTTCCCCGACGCTGTCGACGCCGCCCTCGCCCTGGGAGAATTGGAGGCGGTCGACCGGCTTTGCGCCAACTTTGCGGACCGGCCGCCGGGTGTGGTCCCCCCGTTCCTTCGGATGCAGGTGCGGCGGGCAGAGGCCCTGGTGTCGGCGGCGCGGGGTCGCAGTGACGGTGTAGAGGAGCACCTGCGGGCGGCCGAGGCGGCTTTCGGCGATCTCGGATACCGCTATTGGCACGCCCGGATCAGGCTCGACCTGGCCGAGTGGCTTGCCCACCAAGGCCGGGCCGACGAGGCGACCATACTGGCGAACATGGCAGCGACCACCTCGAGGAACTACAGGTCGAACCGATGCTCAGGCCGGGTCTGTGCCCGCTCTGCTGCCGACCGCCCACCGGCGCGTGACCCGGGCGTCAGTGACGTGAACGAAGAATGACCAAACGTGGCTGCCTCTAAGCCTTCCCCGTTCTTTTCTGCGGGGAGGCTTAGAGGTGCCACGCTCGGCCTAGGTCAGCACCGCGAAGGTTCTAGATGTCGTAGTAGAGGTAGAACTCCCAGGGGTGCGGCCGGAGACGCACCGGGTCGATCTCATGGATGCGCTTGTACTCGATCCAGGTCTCGATGAGGTCGTCGGTGAAGACCCCGCCAGCCTGGAGGAAGTCGTGGTCGGATTCCAGGGCTGCGAGTGACTCCTGCAACGAGCCAGGGACCTGCGGCACGAGGGCCAGCTCTTCGGGCGGCAGGTCGTAGAGGTCCTTGTCCACCGGGTCGGGCGGCTCGATCTTGTTGAGGACCCCGTCGAGGCCGGCCATCAAGATGGCGGAAAAAGCGAGGTACGGGTTGGCCGACGGGTCGGGGCAGCGGAACTCGACACGCTTTGCCTTGGGGCTCTTGGAGTAGAGCGGTATGCGGCAGGCGGCGGAACGGTTGCGCTGGGAGTAGACCAGGTTGACCGGGGCTTCGTAGCCGGGGACCAGTCGCTTGTAGCTGTTGGTCGTGGGTGCTGCGAAGGCAAGGATCGCCGGGGCGTGCTTCAGCAGGCCCCCGATGTAGTGGCGCCCCATGTCGGAGAGGCCGGCGTAGCCGAGCTCAGAAGCAAACAGCGGCTCACCACCGCTCCACAACGAGCTGTGCACGTGCATGCCAGAACCGTTGTCCCCGTAAAGAGGCTTAGGCATAAAGGTGGCGGTGAGACCGTTGGCGCGCGCCACGCTCTTGACTACGTACTTGTACAGCATCAGCTTGTCCGCCATCGTGAGCAGCGTGTCGAAACGCATGTCGATCTCGGCCTGACCGGCTGTGCCGACTTCGTGGTGCTGCACCTCGATCTCGATCCCCATTTGCTCCATCGTGAGGATCATCTCCGAACGGAGGTCCTGGAAATGGTCCATGGGCGGGACCGGGAAATAGCCTTCCTTGTGGCGAGGCTTGAAGCCGAGGTTGGGCCCGTCGGAGCTGCCCGCGTTCCAGATGCCTTCGACGGAGTCGATGTAGTAGTACCCCTCGTGGGCGTTCTGGTCGAAGCGGATGTTATTGAAAATGAAGAACTCGGCCTCGGGGCCGAAATAGGCCGTGTCGGCTATTCCGGTAGAGACCAGGTAGTCCTCCGCCTTCTTGGCGACATAGCGGGGATCGCGCGAGTACGACTCCCCGGTGACAGGGTCGCGGACGAAGGCGTTGATATTCAGGGTCTTGTGCTGGCGGAACGGGTCCAGGACAGCAGTGTCCGGGTCGGGCACGAGGAGCATGTCCGACTCCTGGATCTCCTGGAAGCCACGGATCGACGAGCCGTCGAAGCCGAGGCCATCCTCGAAGGCACCCTCGGTCAGCTCGTGAGCCGGAATTGAGAAGTGCTGCATGAGCCCAGGCAAATCGCAGAACCGGATATCGACTATCTCGACTCCGTCCTTTTTGAGCTGCGACAGCACCTCCTCAGGCGTGCGCCTCGTGAAGGACAAGGTTGGATCCCCTTTCTATGGTTAGCGGCGGCAACGCCGGTCGGGCACATCCGCGGCAGACCACCATTCCATGTCCATGTGGCCGGTTCGTTGCTCCTGTGTGAACTCTGTGTAAACGCCGCAGGTCACCGGCCGTTGTAGCCGGCAGGCCTCCCACGCAGGACCTATCGTGACATAGGCGAAGGGCCCGGCGCACAACCAGCGCGCGGGGCAAGGAGAGACTGATGGATTCCCAAAAGGACTACGTGCTGAGGACGGTCGAAGAGCGCGGCATCCGTTTCGTCCAGCTCTGGTTCACAGACGTGCTCGGCATCCCCAAAGCGTTCAACATCACCCCCGCCGAGCTGGAGAACGCCCTGGACGAAGGGATGACCTTCGACGGGTCGGCGATCGACGGGTTCTCCCGTGTCCAAGAGAGCGACGTCCTGGCGGTCCCGGACCCGAAGACCTTCCAGATGCTCCCCTACCTCTCGGCGGAAGCCCCGGTTGCGCGCGTGGTGTGCGACATCTTCAACCTGGACGGGACGGCGTTCGAGGGGGACTCCCGCGACGTCCTGCGCCGGGTCCTCGACAAGGCCCGCGACCAGGGTTTTTCCTTCTACGTCGCTCCGGAGCTGGAGTACTTCTACTTCGCACAAACGACCAATGCCGAGGGCCAGCCGCCGGTGCCGCTCGACAAAGGGTCCTACTTCGAGCTGATGGGCAACAACGAGGCCACGGCACTGCGGCGCGAGACCGTCCTCATGCTCGAGGAAATGGGTATCCCCGTCGAGTACAGCCAGCACGAGGACGCGCCCAGCCAGCACGAGATCGACCTGCGCTACACCGACGCCATGACGATGGCGGACACAGTCATGCTCGTGCGCGTGGTCGTAAAGGAGATGGCCGCCCGCAAGGGGATCCTGGCGACCTTTATGCCCAAACCGCTCGGCGGCGTACAAGGCTCGGGGATGCATACCCACGTCTCTTTGTTCGACGGGGACACCAACGCCTTCTACGACGATTCCGACGAGTACCACCTCTCCACGGTGGCAAGGCAGTTCATGGCGGGCGTGCTCCACCACGCGAGCGAAATAACAGCCATAACGAACCAATGGGTCAACTCCTACAAGCGCCTCATCGTGTCCCAGGAAGACCAACCGCTGATAGAAGCCCCCGTCTACATCTCGTGGGCCCAGAACAACCGGTCCGCATTGGTCCGGGTCCCGCCGACGAAGAAGGGCAAGCGGGATTCGACGCGCGTCGAGTACCGCTCGCCGGACCCCGGCGCCAACCCCTACCTGGCATGGGCTGTGATCCTGGCGGCCGGCCTCGCCGGCATCCGCGGCCACTACGAACTACCGACGGAGGCGTCAGCCAACATCTACAAGATGTCCGCCCAGGAGCGCATCGCAGAAGGGATAAAGCCCTTGCCGGCGTCCCTCAACGACGCCCTCGATGCCATGGAGACTTCTGAGCTGGTCGCGGAGACGCTCGGCGAGCACGTGTTCGAGTGGTTCCTGCGCAACAAGCGCGCGGAGTGGGCAGCGTACAAGGCCGAAGTAACCCCGTTCGAGCTCCGCCGTTACCTCACGGCGCTCTAGCGTTGGTCCTGAGCGGAGGTACGTCGTTGGAGCCACTGCTGGTTTTCCCTGACCCGGCGCCAGCGGTGGTCGCGCAGGCTTTGGCGTTGGCGAGCTACACCTGGAAAGCCGTCGGCTCGCTGGACGAAGCAGAAGACGCCGAGCCCGAAGACGGATGGTCAGGTGGAGTTGTCTGTGCCGACGAGCTTCCCGATGCTGCCTTCGGCCTGTGCAGGTCGTTACGCAAGCGGGACGTCCCTTTCGCCCCTCTGCTCCTCCTTCTCTCGCCTCAGCAGCTTGGGGCCCTCGAGCTGCGCGAAGACCTCTTCGATGACTTCTGCGCGACCCCGTGTGACCCGAGGGAACTGGAAGCCCGGCTGTCGCACCTGTTCTGGCGGACAGGGCGGGGCCTGCGTCCCGAGCTGGTCGAGTACGGGCCGCTCGTTCTCAACCTCGAGACCTACCAGGCTTCGGTCGCCACCAAGCCGCTGTCGCTCACCTTCATGGAGTACGAACTGCTGAAGTTCCTGGCCACCCACCCTGGCAAGGTCTTCACCAGAGAGACCTTGCTGTCGAGGGTTTGGGGCTACGAGTACTACGGGGGAGCACGCACGGTCGACGTGCACGTCCGGCGCTTGCGTGCCAAGCTCGGCGAGGAGCACGCCAACCTCATATCGACGGTGCGGTCCGTCGGCTACCGGTTCGGCCAGAGCCGTTGGGCGCTCTAGGCGCTAGCTAAGGGCGGTAGGCCCAGGCCTCTACCTCGACCGAAGCTCCCAGAGGCAGCCCGGCTACTGCTACCGCGGAACGGGCTGGGCGGTGGCCGCCGAAGGCGGCAGTGTATGCCTCATTGATCGCAGCGTAATCAGCGATATCTGTCATAAAGACAGTGGTTTTGACTACGTCTACCAGGCTCGCGCCGTGCTCGGCCAAAAGACCGGCGAGGTTGGCAATGGCCTGTGCGGTCTGCGCAGCGATCCCGCCCGCGACGATCGTCCCGTCCCGCGCGCCCAGTTGGCCGGACACGACCAGCCAAGGGCCAGCCGCGACAACCGGCGAGTACGGGCCTACCGGAGGGGCACCCATGGTGGTGGGCGGGTAGTCAGGCCGACGGCTGGCCGGGCAGGCTAGCTGAAGGACTGCCCGCAGCCACAGGTACGCGTGGCGTTGGGGTTGTTGATCGAGAAGCCAGCTCCCTGCAAGCCGTCCTTGTACTCCAGGGTCGCCCCCGCGATCAGCGTCGCGCTCGCCGGGTCTACAACGACCTTGACGCCGCCCGAGCCGGACTGGACGTCGTCTTCGGCAAGCTCGGTGTCGAAGAACATCTCGTAAGAGAAACCCGAGCAACCACCCGGGCGGACAGCTACCCGAAGGAACAGCTCGGGGTTGCCCTCCTCTTCGAGCAGCTCAATTACCTTTGCAGCCGCAGCGTCGGACAATGCCAGCGTCCCGACGGAACCTTCAGTCGATGTGGTGCTCACGAGCCCTCCCTGCAGAACTTTGCGTTGGAGACCATCGTACAGGCTCGCTCGCTATTGGACAGCTGCGAGCGTTCGGTGGTCCCAAAGGGCCGTACCATGTTGTCGTGGAAACGTTCGCCCAGCTCACCGAGGCAGCAGTGCGCGATGCGCTCCGTGGCGTAGTGGACCCCGAGCTCGGTGACAATATCGTCGAGCTCAAAATGGTCGACCGTATCGAGCTGCAGCCGGACGGGGTCGTCATGGTCCGAGTCGCGCTCACAACGCCGTCATGCCCTCTCAGGGGCCAGATCAAGGCAGAGGTGACAGGGCGCGTCGGCACGCTGCCGGGCGTCACTGCCGTCAAGGTGGAGACGAGCGAGATGGACCGGGAGCAAAAGGCCGCCGTGATGGCGCGGGCCCGCTGGAAGGCGCGGGAGGGCGCGCCGAAGACCGCAGTGCCTCCCAGGGCGAGGGTCATCGCCGTTTCGTCGGGCAAGGGTGGAGTAGGCAAGTCGTCGATATCTGTCAACCTGGCTGCCGGCCTCGCCATGAGGGGCTTCACCGTCGGGGTGCTCGACGCCGACATCGCAGGCTTCTCCGTGCCCCGGATGCTCGGCGTGGCCGGCCAGTTGGAGGCCGGTCTCGACCCCGACAAGCCAGGGCGCAAGTTGATCCAGCCCCTGGTGCGGCGCCTCGGTAAGGGAGAGCTGCGGGTCGTGTCGATGGGTTTCCTGGCCGGCGAGGACGAGGCGGTGATGTGGCGTGCCTTGATGCTCAACAGGGCGGTCCAGCACTTCCTCGAAGAGGTCGCCTGGGGCGACATCGACTACCTCGTGGTCGACATGCCTCCTGGGACAGGGGACATCCAGATGGGTCTTGCGCGTATGCTCCCGAGCGCGGAAGTCCTGGTTGTGACCACCCCGGCCCAGGCAGCCCAAAAGGTTGCCGGCCGCGCGGCCAGCATGGCCCGCAAGAGCTACCTACGGGTCGTGGGCGTCGTCGAGAACATGACTGCCTTCACCTGTGCCCATGGCGAACGTTACGAGCTGTTCGGCAGCGGGGGCGGGCGCCGCCTCGCCGAAGAGATCGGTGCGCCCTTGCTCGCCAGCATCCCGCTCGAGCCTGCCGTCGCGCTGGGGGGCGACCGAGGCGAGCCAGCCGCGCTGGACGAGAGCACGGAAGCAGGTAAGGCCTTCGCCGGGCTGGTCGAGGCCATCCTCGAACGTTGCCCGGCGCTGCAGATGACCACTTGTTCGGCGCGTCTGCTCGACGCGCTCGAGGCTGCTGCAGGACAAGCCGCACCGGTCAGCTGATCGGGTCTTTGCGCTCAGCGCGCGCTCGCGACACCCCAACGCGTCCTCCATCGGACGAATGTCCGGTCTTCTGAGCAACATGTGCGAACGGGCCTCCACGCGTGCCATTGTTAGCCCAACGCCATTCGCCAATTGGCCGTGCCACCCTAGCGGGATGGACCGGGCAAGGTGTACGGCGATCAGGTTGAAGAGCGAGGCTGCAGCGTGTGCAGACGATAGGAGCAGGGGTGTGAACCCGAGCCATCCACAACAGAAGTCGGACATCTCGGTGGTCCAGCTAGCCGAGGCGTTGATCCAGGGAGATGTGCTGATCGCTCTCCAAGAACGCGGGGAGGCCGCGCCGGCTTGGGGCTACCTCAACTTGCTCGCCCACAGTGACCGGACCTCGCTTCGACGCGTGAGGGACTTCAACCAGTCGCGCCGGCCCCTCTCGGGCTGGGGGACCGTTGTCTTCGACTTGATCGTCGATATCCTCAACTCGGCGCCCTCAGAGGACGAACTGACAGCTGTCCAGCGCAAAGCCCTCGTCCCCCTGGAGCTCAACGTCTGGGCCAGCCGGGAGACGCTGACAACGCCCCAAGATCTGGACATCCTTGTCCGCAGCGCCCTCTACCGTTACATGGGGCAGCTCTGATCTAGGTCGCGTTCAGGGCCTCAGGGCGCCTGGGTGGACGCCGGGAGCTCCACGGTCACATTTGTGGCCTTCACCGAGGCCACTGCGGCAACCCCAGGGGCCAAGCCAAGATCGTCGGCAGCTTCACGGCTCATTAGCGACACCACCCGGAACGGGCCAGCTTGCATCTCGACCTGAGCCATGACCAGGTCCTTCGTCACCTTGGTGACGATGCCGACAAACCTGTTGCGAGCCGAATGCCCGCCGGTTGGGCCGACTTCGACCGACAGGCCTTTGGCGAGCTGGGCGGCGAACTCTGCGAGGGCCGAGCCTTCGATGACCCTCCTGCCGGCGCTGTCGCGACTAGAGGCGAGCCGTCCTGTATCGGCCCAGCGCCTCACGGTATCCGCGCTGACGCCGAGCAGTTCGGCGGCCTCAGGGACGCGGTAAACGGTCGCAGCGTGGGCTGCGCTTGATTGCTTGCGGGGAGTTGTCATCGCCGGCGGGCGGCGCGGTAGCGGCGGATAAGAGCGTTCGTCGAGCTGTCATGGGCAAGAGCCGGCTCGGCCTCGGAGTTGATCTCCGGGACGATCCGCAAGGCGAGCGACTTTCCGAGCTCGACCCCCCACTGGTCGAAGCTGTTCACACCCCAGATCACGCCCTGGGTGAGGACTTTGTGCTCATAGGTCGCGACCAGCTCGCCCAGCACCCGGGGGCTCAGCTCGGGAGCGAGGATCGTGTTTGTCGGGCGGTTGCCAGGGAAGGTGCGGTGCGGCACGAGGCGCTCCGGAATGCCCTCGGCACGCGCCTGGTCCGGCGTCTTGCCAAACGCAAGAGCCTCGGTCTGGGCGAAGAAATTGGCCATCAACAGGTCGTGGTGGTCACCGACCCGGTGAGCCGGCCGCAGGAAACCGATGAAGTCCGCCGGGATTAAACGAGTCCCCTGGTGGAGGAGTTGGTAGTAGGCATGCTGGCCGTTGGTACCTGGGGTGCCCCACACGACCGGGCCGGTGGCGAGGTCGACAGGCTGGCCGTCCAGGGTGACAGACTTACCGTTGCTTTCCATGTCGAGTTGCTGAAGGTACGCCGAGAACTTGGAAAGGTAGTTGTTGTAGGGCAGGACGGCATGGGTCTCCGCGCCGAACAGGTCGTTGTACCAGACCCCGATGAGCCCGAGGAGCACCGGCATGTTGCGCTCGAAAGGCGTGTACCTGAAATGCTCGTCGATCGACCTGAACCCCGCCAGCATTTCCGTGAAAAGTTCGGGGCCGATCGAGATCATCAGCGAAAGGCCGATCGCCGAATCGTAAGAATAGCGACCTCCGACCCAGTCCCAGAACTCGAACATGTTGGCCGTGTCGATCCCGAAGGCCGCAACTTCCTTGGTATTGGTCGAGACAGCTACGAAATGGTTCTTGACTGCTGCCGGGTCACCGAGGCTAGCGAGCAACCATTCCCTTGCTGTCTTGGCGTTCCCAATCGTCTCCAAGGTCGTGAAAGTCTTCGAGCTCACGACGAAAAGGGTCTCGGCGGCGTCGATGTGGGCCGTGGCTTCCCAGATGTCGGCACCATCTACGTTCGAGACAAACTGGAAGCTCAACGCTCGGTCCGAGTACGGCAACAACGCCGCGTAGGCCATCGCCGGGCCGAGGTCAGAGCCCCCAATGCCGATATTGATGACGTTCTTTATCTGTTTGCCCGTAAATCCGCGCCATTTCCCGCTGCGGACTGCGTCGGCGAAGGCGGCCATCTTGTCGAGGACCTTGTGGACCTCTGGGACTACGTTCTCGCCTCCCTCGTTGATCACTGCGTCCTTGGGGGCCCGAAGCGCCACGTGCAGCACAGCGCGGTCCTCGGTCACATTGATGTGCTCGCCCGAGAACATGGCCTCTGTGCGCTCATGCAGGCCCGCCCGTTCCGCCACTGCGACCAGGAGGCGCACGGTCTCGGCCGTAAGCCGGTTCTTGGAATAGTCGAGCAACAGATCTGACGCTTCGATCGTCATCGACTCGGCACGGTGCGGGTCTTCGCCGAACAGGTCGCGCAAGTGCACGTCGCGCAACTTGGCGAAGTGGTCGGCCAGCGCCTTCCACTCCGCTGTGGCCGTGATGCGAACTGGGGTGATCTCCATGTTCGCAGTCTGTCACCACGAGGGGCCTGGTTGGCAAGGAAACCGACGAAGGCCGTCGAGCCGGCCAACCCGTCGGAGCGGTTAAGGTCGACGGGTGACTACACGGCGCCTGTTGCTGTTCGACATCGACGGGACATTGGTGCGGGCTGGCCCCGTGGGAGGGGCGGTTTTCAACCGGGCGCTGGAAGCGGTCCTCGGGGAAGTGCCTTCCGAGCGGATCCGCATGAGCGGTAAGACAGATCCCCAGATCGTGCGCGAGTACCTCGCCTTGATGGAGTCCGATGACCCAACCCACTTGCCCTCGATCCTCGAGCACCTCGAGAAGGAGCTGGCGGCCGCGGCCGAAGAGCTAGCCAGCGACGGGGCACCCTGCCCTGGAGCACCTGAGCTGCTAGCGGCCCTGGCGCAAGACGACCGCTTCCACTCCTCCGTGCTAACCGGCAACATCGCCCCCAACGCCGTGGTCAAGCTGGCGGCATTCGGCCTGGAGAAGTGGGTTGACATGGAGTCGGGCGCCTACGGCAGCGACAGCGAGGACCGCAGGGACCTGGTGCCCATAGCGATCGGGCGCCTGGCATCGCTCCGCGGCGTTCACCTTTCGCCCGAGGAGACCTGGGTGATCGGGGACACGCCTCGCGACTACGAGTGCGCGGCAGCGGCTGGTGCGCACTGCCTCCTGGTTGCAACCGGCGGCTACAGCGTCGAGGAGCTCTCAGGACTGGGAGCCGACGCCGTATTGGCGGACCTGACAGCCACTGGTGCTGTGGTCGACATCCTCAGCGCGGGCCTCTAGGGCGGGCAGGCCCGCCGTGGTCACGCCCGGCCCCCCCTTTCCCCTGGTCTTTGTATGGTTGAGGGGTTATGGCGATGCCGCCCCGGTCGTTGAGCCGCCGCGGGGGATCCCAACGTTGGCTTCTCATCCCCCTGGTCCTCACGATGCTCGTGCTATTGGTCGATGCGTCCATGCACGCTCGTTCAGGGCAACCCGAGGCAACGATGACCAGCGATGCCTGGGTCGACAGGGTCCTCCCCGAAATAACGCAATCGAGCGCTCAGGGCCGTGAGATCGCTCACCTCAGCTCGGCCCGGCTGACCAGCAACTCAGACATCGTCTCGAATGAGATCACGAAGATCGCCGCGGCCGCTGCGGCGACGTATGAGGCGGTCGCAGGCTATGAAGCGCCGTCTCAGGTCGCCCCCTCAGCCGGATTGCTCGATGCCTGCCTGGAGGCCCGCAAGGCAGGCTCCGCCGAGCTGGCCGCTGCCGTCCGGGATCTCGGTTCATGGCGACGGCCCGACCTCGGCTTTGTCGCAAATGGGCACGGCCGCGGCCGACTTCAAGGTTGGAGACAGCGCCTACCAGCTCTTCGCTCAGGATTTCCCCAAGCTCGGCGTGAGGATGCCAGGCTCCCAGTGGGAGTCATCCGGCAGCCTCTACCAGCCGAGCAGCCTGGGATCGTTCGCATCAAGGTTGCTCGCCGGCATCTCAAGGTCCCCTCAACACCACCTAGCCATTGACTCGATCGCAACCGACCCGCCGGAACTGAGCCTCCAGGGCAAGGTCGAGATCCTGGCGCCAGCAAGCAGCCTGGTGGTCACGATCGTCGTTGCGGACATAGGACTGTCCGCTGAACGTGGCGTCAGGGTGACGGCTGCGATAACCCCAGCCGAAGGCTCAGCGAGCGAGGTTGTGTCGGCCTCGGTGGACCTTTCTCAGGGACGGGCTCTCGCAGTGACCCTGCCTGGCCTGCACCTCGCCTCGTCCGTGCGCACCGTCCTAACCGTCAAGGCCATCGAACCCTCCGGCGAACCGGGCACGGTTTCGGAGTCAGTCGAAATAGAGGTGCCGGGGCCAAACTTCAGGGCGCCGTCCACTTCGACGACCGTGGGCGGCGCTGCCGCTACGACCACTTCGAGTTCGGCCGTCACCGGAGCGACCGCCGTGGCGCTACCCCCGACGGCCACGACGACCTCGGCGACCTTCGCAGTAGCCACGACCTTTGCGACCACGACCTCTCGCGCCCTGCCGACCACCCGCGCCCCGACTACAACCCGTCCCACACCCACCACCCACCCGACGACTACGACCCGCCCGACGACTACGACCCGCCCGACGACTACGACCCGCCCCACCACCCCCACCACCCGCCCGACGACTACGACCCGCCCCACCCCCACCACCCGCGCGACGACTACGACCCGCCCGACGACTACAACCCGCGCTCCGACTACGACCGTGCTCGCTACCACTACCAGCACGACACGCCCGTCGACAACGACTACCCGGCGTCCGACGACAACGATCGCCACGACTACAACCGCAACGGTCCCGCCGACCACTGAGGCACCCGCGACGTCCACCACTCTCTCACCGCCCACGGCGACTTCGACGACTTCGACCACCCTGGTCATCACGACGTTGCCGCCCACCACGACCTCTACAACAGCGTGACCACCGCGTGGGTCCTTCGCGGGGGCGCAAGCTTTGGAGCGGCCCAAGTGGGCATGGCGCAGGCACTTATCGAGGCTGGGCACCACCCGGACATGCTTTACGGGACGTCGTCCGGAGCGCTCAACGCCTCCTGGTTGGCCGCAGACCCGACGCTTGAAGGCCTGGATGAGCTCGCCCGACTGTGGACGACGGTGCGGCGCCACGACGTGTTCCCGCTCCGGCCATGGTCCGCGCTTTGTGGCCTGGTCGGTTGGCGAGACTTCACCGTGAGCGCCGATGGCCTGGCCAGATGGCTCCGCGCCACTGCGCCGCTACGCCGCTTGGAAGACGGGGTGCTCCCGCTTGCAGTGGCGGCTGCGGACCTCGAGAACGGAGAGGAGGTGCTGCTCGAGAGCGGGCCGGCCGTCCCGGCCTTGTTGGCATCCTCCGCGATGCCCGGCATCTTCCCCCCGGTCCGCATCGGAGACCGGTGGCTGGTCGACGGAAGCGTGGCCTCGGACAGCCCTGTCGGGGCAGCGGTCAAAGCCGGCGCAAGCCGGGTCTGGTTGCTGCCGAGCGCCCCAACAGTGCCCCTGCCCCGTCCGAAAGGCGCGCTTGACGTCCTGCTGAGGTCGACTTCGATCGTCCTCGCCCGTCAAGCCGAGAGCGTCGTCGCAGCCTGGGCCAGCCGCTGCGAGCTGTTCGCGGTGCCCGCGCCCTTGGTACCGGGAGTCTCACCGTTCAGTTTCACCAAGAGCCGGGAGCTGATCGGGTCCGCCTACCGCCTTACCCGCCAGTGGCTGGAGGCGCACCCTAAGCCGGAGTTGTAACACGGCCTTGAGCTGGAGTTGTAACTTTAGGTTGTGACAGCTAGCAACGAGATCCCTCATCGCTTTGTGGAGTAAGAGGATGATCAATGGCTAAGGCTCGGCCACGCAAGCCGCCCGGGGGCCCGACGGACGGGGCTTCGGGAGGGACAGCCAACGGGAGAGGCGAAGCCGGGACCGGCGATACCCCGGCAGAGGCGACGATGGCCCCAGAAGTGCTGTACCTCGACGAGAAGGCCGTTTACCAGCCAGAAGGTAGCCAGTACCCGGGGCAGGAGACCGACTTCGACCAACCTGCCTACGGCCAACCGGGTGGCGCCGGGACCGCTTCACAGTGGCCATCTGCCGGCGCGGTCGGCTGGGACGGCGACGGCACAGGCGTGTGGGACGCGGCCGCCGAATGGGGTGCAGACGACCAGGGCGAGGCGTGGGACGAACACGACGGCTGGGACGGCGGGGCGGAAGCCGGCACCTGGCAAGAAGAGGAGGGCGACGAGGAGGCATGGGTCGGGCCCGACTGGTCAGCGCCCGGGTACGAGCTCGGCTACACGACGCCTTATCTGCGTTCACGGGACGAGGCATTGGCCGCCTACCAGGACTACGGCACCCTCGAGCGCGATACGGGATGGACCCGCGAAGTACGACGCGGTCCTAGGCCTCAACCGAGCCGAGGGAACGGGCCATGGCCGGAGCTCGTAATGATCGCCGCGGTTGCGGTGATCATCGCAGCGGTGATCCTTGCTGTCACAAGCGCCGACCGGAGCCCAGGGACCGGCCCCAGGCTGGCCTCACAACATTGCCGGCGGTAACTGCGCAGCGGACGCACTCTTCCGCCCCGGCCACGGGGAAGTCATCTAAGGGCACCTCCCCTCCTACCACTTCAAAGGTCACCCATCACAAAACGACCCCCACCACGACGAAGGCGGCCAAGCCGAAGGCCGCGACCCCGGGAGCTAAGAACCTCGCCCTCAGGCCAGGCGTGGCACAGTCGCTCGTCAAATCCTGGCTTGCGACCAACCCAGGGGGCGTCGACATCAGGCAGGCAGACGTTGCAGGCACGGTTGTCGGCCAGCTCTATTACGCCGTCCAGCCAGCTTCAGCTACCTATTGGGCGACCGTGGTTTTCAAACCCTCCGCAGCGTTGCTCGCGAGGGCTTCGACCGCGGCCGGACAGACAAAGCTTGCTCAGTTCCAAAACAGCGTCTACGTGTTCTCCTGGAAAGCTGGGCCCGTCTGGACCCTTCTAGGAGAGGTGAGCGCGGGTAGCTGTCCCGATAGCTGGGTCCCCAAGAGCGTCCTGACCGTGTGGGGCCTTTGTGGCATGTAGGTCTGGCCCTGTCCCGGCTCCTGCCGGGGGACGATAACGTAGAGCCGGGTTAGTCACACCCTGCGCTCGTAGCTCAACGGATTAGAGCATCTGACTACGGATCAGAAGGTTGGGAGTTCGAATCTCTTCGAGCGCACTGAACAGCACTTTTACGGATATGGGCATGAGTACGGCGGTCTCAGAGGTCCTATCCGGCTCACCGAAGGGGAGGCCGAGCCTGACCCCCAAATGTCAGGAATGCGGTCGTGCACGCGGCGAGCAAGATATCCTGACACGGAGGACCCTTGCCCCGTGCTACGGCGTTCTCTGGTTCGGTGGTCTGGCAACGACGGCTTGTTTTGGTGATCACGGCCATGGGCTTCATAGGGTGCGGAGTGCATCTAAACGAGGCGGATTGACCAGCCAACGCCCCGGCTATCAAATTAGATAGGTAGACGATCTGATCAGATAGGGGACTATATGATGTGATCGTGGACCTGAGCGACCCGACCCGGGCGTTGACCCCGACCCTCGACGGCCCAGTGCTTTCTGTGCTGGCGAAGGCTGGACATCCGCTCACCGTGGGGGAGATAGCCCAGCAGGCGGCGCGTGGCTCCGAGATCGGGATCCGGCGTAGCGTCGCCCGCCTAGTGGAGCAGGGCCTCGTCACGGCGACCCAAATGGGCAGGAACCTGGTGCACGAGCTAAACCGCGACCACGTCGCAGCCCCCGCCGCCGCACTTTTGGCAGACCTCCGCCTCGAGCTATGGAAGCGACTGAGGGATACGTTGTCCGGATGGGCCGAGAAACCCGTGCACACGGCTGTCTTCGGCTCAGCCGCTCGCGGTGATGGTGGCCCGGACAGTGACATCGACCTCTTGCTTGTCCACCAGCATTTCCCGGGCGACGAAACGCCCCAGGTGACCACCCCGGGGTGGGTCACGTTCCTCGGAGCACTGGCGGCAGTGGTGGACCGGCACCTCCGCCTCTTACTCCTCTTCGGTCCCCGACACAAAGGTCTGGCACACTTCGGTTGATACCCTCCATCGAAGCGTGCTGCGTTGGACGGGGAACCCCCTTCACGCGGTCGAGCTGTCGACCTGGCAGTGGTTCAAGCTGCCCACCGGCGACCCGGCCTTGTACGACGACATACGCCGCCACGGCATAGCCGTTGCCGGGGCGCCAAACCTGCTGATGGTCGCCGCCCGTGCCTAGAGCAGCCCGAACATCACCGGGAAGGCCTACGGAGGCGGCCGGCCGTCTCATCGTGGCCCCCGCCTACCTCAAAACGGCCGAGCTCGTGGCGAACGAGCGCAGACAAGGTTTCTCCAATGTCACCGCCGGCCTCGGCGTCCTGGCCGGCATCGCGGCGCTGACGCCATTTGCCGTGTGCGTCTCGGTCGCTACCACCGTGGGGACGACCACAGGCGTGCCACTGAGCTCCTAGAAACTGCAACGCCAGACGGCCGAGACCTCGCTGTCCGCCTCGAGCGCCTCCTCGGGCTTAAGAACACTGCCCACTACGGGGCGGCTTCGTCGCTCATCCCAACGCCAACCTCGCCATTCGCTGGGCACGACAGCTCGCCAGTCGAGCACAGGAGGAGCTCGAACGATAGGTGCGGCGACGGTCGGTGCGTCTGCGCTTCGCGACCGGTTCGCCGGCATAAGTCCGTTCAGTGCGCGACGGCCTGAGCAGAAGTACGTTATTCTGGGCTGGTTTTCGGGGTGCGCGCTCTGGATCGCGCTGTTCTTCAAGAGACATCTACGCTTTGGCCCCGAACCGTCGTTATACACGCTCGTTGCGGGCCTCCGTGCATGCGTGTCTCGGGCGAGTAATAGGGAACGATCTGTGGTTCGTATCATCGGACGCCGTGATGCCGCCCATTACGCGAGAGCGAGGGTCGGGCTCACGCAGGCCTTTGTCAACAGTCGCCGTCTAACGGCTCAGCGGCTGGTCCTCGTTGGCCTGGCAGGGACCGCGGTCCCGCAAGGATCCGTGGCTAACCCGCATGGATCGGTGGATAATCAGCCATGACCTTGCGGACGGCATTCACCGACCTCCTATCAGTCGAGCACCCCATAGTGCTTGCGCCCATGAATGGCTCGGCCGGGGGGCCCTGGCCGCCGCCGTATGCAACGCTGGCGGCCTCGGACTTATCGGCGGGGGCTGCGAACAGTCGCCCTGGCCGCCGGAGCGTCTCGAGTGGTGCCAGCAGCAGATCGAGCTCACTCTCCGCCAAACCCAAAAACCATGGGGTATCGGCTTTATCACTTGGGCGCTCGAGCCCGCCATTCTCGAGCAGGTCCTGAGCCACCGGCCCGCTGCCGTAATGTTGTCGATGGGCGACCCGGCCCCGTTTGCCGAGCGGGTGCACCAAGCCGGAGCGTGCCTCGTCGTCCAGGCAACTGACCTTGACGAGGCCCGGCAGGCGCTCGAGGTCGGCGCCGACGTTGTTGTCGCCCAGGGGAGCGAGGCTGGCGGCCACGGGGGCCGGCGCTCGACGTTGCCGTTCGTGCCCACGGTGGTCGACCTTGCTTCACCCACCCCCGTACTTGCCGCGGGCGGGATCGCAGATGGGCGAGGGCTCGCCGCCGCCCTCGGCCTTGGGGCGGCGGGAGCGTTGATGGGGACGCGGTTCGAGGCCACATACGAGGCGCTCGTGGAGCCGCGCGGCCAAAAGCGCGATCATCGAAGGGGGCGGTGAAGACACCGAGCGCAGTCGGGTCCTCGACATCGCCCGCGGTGTTCACTGGCCGCACAAGTACACCGGGCGCACGCTGCGTAATACCTTTTTGGAGCAATGGCTGGGCCGAGAAGAGGAGCTAGTGAACGATGACGAGGCCATCCGCTCTTACGAGGTCGCGGCGGCACGGGGTGACATCGTCTCCGTCTGGGCGGGCGAGGCCATCGACCTCATCACCGATCTTGCTTCAGCCGCTGATCTCGTGCCCCTGATCGTTAGACAAGCCGAGGAAGCGCTCGAACGGGCGGGAAGGCGCTGACGGCTGCCCGGCGACGCTGAAGTGGAAGTTCTGCGGCGCTTTTCGTCCTGACCGGACTTACCGCTTGACAAATACAGATTCGGCGTTATCTCGAGTCTTTCGAGAAACGTGCCCTCTGAACAAGCAGTCTGCTTCGGTTACATGTAACCCACGAGAGCCCAAGCGGAAGGAGCCGAAGGAAAAGGCGGCCATAAAGAAGGAGACAGGTGTCAGTTATGTCGTAGACAGGACCCGAGATAACATGTCAGCCACGCAACCAACACCCCCGTCGGTTACGTCGATGACACCCTAAAAAGGACTCTCGAGATAATCGGCGATCTGGCGTTTGTGGCGTCTGGGTGCACCGATGGTGAGCAATGATCGAGGGGTGGTGATCGAGACTCGGCGGGCTGGCTTCGATGATCTCGGGCGAGCCAGTGAGGTTCTTGGCGAAGCGTTCGCCGACTACCCCTGGACAAGGTGGACGGTCGACTCTGACGATCACAAGGCGCGGATCACTCGACTGCAGCGTCTGGCGCTTGAAAACCTGGGCATGCCTTTCTCGGGGGAATGTGGTGAGCACTGTCGACGGCACAATTCAATCGGTGGCAGTGTGGATGGACAGCGCGGTCGCAGTCCCCTCGTCGGTTTTTCACGCCATGGAGGCGGCTGTTGCGGAGTTGGAGGGGTCGCACCACGAGGCGTCGCTCGCCTGCAGCGAGAGCTTGAGGGTTGGCGGCCGGTCGGGCGCCACTTCATTCTGGCTGTACTCGGGACTGGCAGCGGCGAGGCAGCGACAGGGCCTGGCGGGATGGGCTCTGGCGCCGGGTCTCGCTGCTGCCGACCGAGAGGGTGCCGGTTCGTTCCTTGAGACATCGTCGGTATCGAACCTCGCCTTCTATTCGACGTTCGGCTTCGAGGTCATCGGCCACATGTGTATTGGTGGAGGCGGCCCCGACGTCTGGGCGATGTTCCGCAAGCCACGTCCAGCAGCGGGTAGAACTCCTTCCGCCTAATGGCGACCCTGGCGCGCCCTGAGAAGGAGGAGCTGGCGCTCAGACCTCAACGACCGTGATTGATGGATCGAGCGCTCGAAGGTCGTCGGCATCGGAAGTAACAACCAGTTCGCACGCCCCGTCTGGCGCAAATCACGACGTGAGCATCGGCGATGGCTGTCCTTCCGCTGGCTGCCAGCAGCCGACCGACGTTCGTGGCGTCCACTCGGTCGAGCACAACCACGTCCGTATTTGGTTGACGGACCAATCGAGAAAGTCGGGCCTGCCGCTTCGGGTTGGCGTATTGCCTGGGCAAGCGCCGTCGCAGGAACGGTTACCCGGGCGCCGGTCTCTTGCGCACGGGCGAGCAGCACCAATAGTCGGCGGTCATTACGCTCGAGTGCGATTAGGCCACCGGCGTCGAGGGTCATCCCGGCCACTAGGCGGCAGGGCTCCCTGTGTGGCTGGTGGCACCTAGGAGGTTGTCCCCCAACTTCGTTCCTCGCGAGACAGTCTCCCCACTGCGCGGAGGAAAGCGTCGGCCAGCATGGCGCCCCACCCGGCGACGTCGTCGAGGGCGACGCCCACCGCGTGCTGAACGAAGCCTGACAACTCGACGAAGCTCCTTGGTTCACAAGAGCACGTATGCGCTCGAGTTGGCCCTCATCGAGAGTAACCGTGACTTTCCGCGTTGCCATACCAACAACCATACCACGAACTCGGCTCATTTGCCCGCCCATGAGCTTCTTCACACCATCTAATTGTGCCGCTCTCGCTCGCTGACGACCTGCTGAAACCCCGCCTAGTGCAGCGTTCAAAGGGAGCCGGATCCGGTAGTCGAGGGCCATGCCCACTGCGCCCCAGGGGTAACCGACCGTGCCCACCGGCCCGATTGTCTCGGACGCTGTCACCCTCTGGCGCAGGTCGGCTTTGACGGCGGCGAGGTTAGGGAACCTGGTCTCGAAGAATGCCCTTATCCACGTGCCTTTCGTTTCAGGTCTTGCGTAAGGGATATCTTCAAGGACCTTTCAATCGGGACCGTCATATGCGACTGACACAGTCACGACGCGAACCGGGGAGGGTGGGCCACCAAACTCGGACGAGTCGACCAGTAGTCGACCGTCCACGGCTCCGAGCCCGTGTTGAGGTAGCCCGCCAAGTAGCCGTTCGCGCACGTGTACGGCGCTGGCCCTCCCGAGATCGGCGGCGAGCCCGGATTGGCCAGGATGCAGCGTCCCTTGTTGGTGAGCTGGATCGCCCACACGCTCCAGTAGCCCCCCTTATCGGCTTGTCCCATGGGCAAGGGTTCTGAAAGTGGGATAAGCGGCACCCTGTACGCCCACCAGGGTGTCACGGCGCAAACAACTACGCACGCGCGTTGGCTCAGTGGGCTGTAACACGGCGTCAGGATCGAGTTACCAACGAGGCAACGCCATGCGTACTCATCCTCAGGCCCGGAAACGCCCCCACCCAGCAGTAACCGCTAAGTGGTAGGCCGACGTGGACTTGCGGTGCCAGCTGGCCATTTGGTTGCCAAGGGAACATCACAACGGTTGTACGCGCAACCGCCAATGGGCGTGCCACAACGGAGTTCAGGGGAACCGTCATGGCAACGCCGACGAGAAAAGCGGCAAGCCGCTTCGCTAGTCGAGTCACGACAGCATCCCCATGCCGAATGTCTACCACCGAGCGCTGAGAGGTCCTTTGTCAATCTGGCATTACGGGCTTTGGAGCAAAAGGTCCACAGCCCATCCTGTTTTACTGCTGAGGTTACGTTTGCCTAAGCAGCCTTTCGCATTGCAGCGTAGCCACCAGCCGTTGGTGAGTTAGCCGCGGTTCCTGGCCGAGTTTATTGGGCGGTCTACGTAGGGAGCACCGTGTGGACGCTAGGAGGGGTGCCTAATCCGACCTGAACTGTCCGGAGCACGAAACGCCGGGCGATCAGCTGAGCCTGGCCGGCAACCTTCGCCGACAGGAGGTAGGCGCGGGCCACACCAGCCCTACCGCCTCGCCCGGTGCGAAGACCTGCACCCGGCGCAGCCGGGCGTCGTCGGTCACCCTTGGTGTGCTCTGCTGAACTGACCAAGATGGGCGCGACGGCGTGGACGACAGCGGTCCCGACCCCGGGCAGATGCTGCGGCCAATGTGAGCACAGCAACCTGAGGAGCCCCCATCTTTGGCCTTCCTGGCTCAGCACCTCGTATGGGCCACCTTTCCCGATTGGTCCTCCTGTCTACTCTTTGGTACCGAAAGCCGAAATCTAACGCCGGAGCGCAAAAAACTTCTTCGTCCGGTGTCTGGCTCCAGGACATAGCGATGTCCTAAAAGTCCGCCCAGTCCTCGCCCGGCCGCGGCCAGCGAGGATGAATACTGCCTCATCGCCGTCGCCAGTCCTGGAGCTTGAAGCCATGCGTGCGACCAACGGGCTCTTTACGGTGAGGCATTCCGAGAAGTCGACCGAGTGATGCGTCGATCAAATTCCGCGAGGCCCAATATGCTCGGCTGATTCCTGCCACCGTGAGCACAGAAGAGCTTTCCAAGACCAATCTGCTCCTTCAGCGGGGTCACATTGAACCGCGCTTCGGAACTCCTGCTTGGAGCTTCTCGGCACGTACCCCGAAGATCCGCGTCTACTTGCCATGCTCGCACGCTTGAACGTGGAGACGAAGCGCACCACGTTCTCGGAAGCGGAAGATACCGTGAGGGCGCTGGTCGTCGAACATCCGCAGCACGAACGGCGCCGCGTTGCGCTGGCGCTGCTGGCTATTCGTCAAGGCAGGCGCGAGGAGGGGTTCTCGACGATTGAGGACCTCGCCGCCCACGGGGACGCCCCATACGTCCACGAAATCTATGCCGGGCTTCTTCGCAGGCTCACCGGGCCACTAGAAGAATCGGGCGTCGGACCAATACAAGATCGCCGTCGGGCCGGGGCCGTTATCCTCACCGTGTTTTCGCTCCGCAGCGTACCAAGTTGGCCGCCGAGTCGCCCCCGACGAGGCTGCGATCGCCCTAAAGGGAGTGCGGCCTCTTGAGCGCGCGGTGTTACGTACACGCTCGCTCGGCCCCATCACCTTGTTCGTCATCTTCGACTTATTAGCGTTCGCGGCTCTGGATATCCGCTTGGCCGGGCCTCTCGGCTGGAGCCTGGCCCTGATGACATTGGCCACCCTATGGGCGGGATGGGCCGTGTTCTGCAACCATCTAGTGTGTTGCAAAAGGTGCCGAAATTCCTGGATCGGTTACCCGCTTTCGTTCTGGCTGCTCTTCACCCTCTGACTCCCTCGGTTATTAAAAGGGCCCGAGTTGGCCGCACTTGGGGTGGCCTGTGTCGCCATCAACGTTCTGCTGCTCGTACGTCAGTTTCGGCAGGAGGGCATCGGCGCCTAGCCCCAAAATGGAAGGGTTGACGCGGCCTGAACATGATTTACGAGCCATCTGGCTCCTCGATTCGGAGCCACCGCGGGCGAGTCAGGCCGAGCGAGGTCATCAAGCTCCTTGAGCGAGCCCTAACCTCGGTCGCCGAATAATGACGCGGGAGAGCGCCGTCGGCTAACCGTCCCCATCTGGCAGGCAACAGCGACAAGCGGCCCGGCCTCCGGACTTGCCGAGCGCCCTTTAGTCCCTCGGGGCGACGGTGGGGCCTGCCGCCAGGGAGAACACCCGACCGTCTGCACGGGCAGCCGGACCCCAAAGAGCGAGGCAATAGTCGGGGCTATATCGGTCGACTGGATTGGGCGCCCATTACCCGGCCGGGTGCCCGGCCCGGTCACGACTAACAGCCCGGTGGGCCGGTGGTCGCCGCTGCGGTGGTCCGGGTTGTCGCCCTTGACGGTACCGATGCGCGGCGAGGTGACCTCGGCGATGGGCTCCAAGCGTCCCATTCGACTACCAGGTCGGGCAAACCGTCGAGGCGCGTCCGATGAAAATGTCCGCCGACTTGATCACACGTTGGACCACTGGCCTCCCGGTGCCCACATTGACGAGTTCTAACAGCTCGTTTGATAGCTCAGTGCAGTACTCGTCGTAGTCTCGGAACTGACCCGCCCGTTAGGCTCGCGGGAGCTGAGGTTGACCCGTATGGCGCCGCACGTATTCTGGGGCAGCGCGAACGCCTCCCGAGAGGCCAGCTGCCGGTCGTTCCGGACCAACGGGTCCCGATGGGGGAAAACGCTCCGGCGGACCAAGCGGGCGGCCGGGCGTGCCGGCCGCGGAGCCCCCGCCATGCCGTGGCCCGTAGTCCTGAGCCAACCGCTGCGCGGCCCCCGTGGAACGGCCCTCAAAGCGGGCCAGGACCTGGTCGAGCAAATGGTTACCGGTATAATTTGAGTTCATGCCATGACTGAGCAATAGGCAGCAAATGGCCGCGTCGTCGCCCGCCTGCTCGATGATATTCCCGATGGCGCGGTCCAGCTCCTCGTACACAGCCGCTACGGGGTCGGGCCCGACCGTGGCCACCGAGTTGTGACATGTACCTAGGGTGGCTCGGGTCGTGGAGGTGCCAACAGTTGTGACCGGCGCAATGAGCCTCGCTAAACACGTAAAAAACAAAGTCCCAAGCCTCGCTCGAGAGGATCGAACCGGCCATGGCGGCGCGGGTTTGAACGGCGGTGACAAGTTCTTCCCGCAGGCGAGCCCATTCTGGCGCACCGTCGCCACCTCTCCGCCAGATCCCAACCCACGGGGTCAAGCCCCAGCGCTCTCGCAAATACGCGGGCGTAGGACGGCGGCCAGGTGCCGAATTCCTGGTCGGCAGAGCAGCCACCCCACCCAATCACATGGATCCGTTGAGCTCTTGGAAAGGCCGCCGTGGGGGCGTGGCGACCCAGCCTGGTGCCCCGTTCGCTGAGGGATTCCCAGAATGGCTTCCCTCCCATATCAGTGGGGCCGACGTGACAGCACCTGTACGTGCCCACTACCAATTGTTCGTCGCAGTACCGACCATGGCCGGCAGGTGACAGCCCCGTCGCGATCGACGGCCAGACAGCGGCGGTGTAGACGCCGGGAGGCGCCTCGACTGCGCACCACGCGCCACTAGCAAGCACCGAGGCCACCGCCGGCATTCGTCCGGCCGCAACCAGCTGCCTCACGACCACAGGATCAGCGGAGTCGAGGCCGATGAGCAGGACCCCGGGCGCCTGGTGCCACGCCATCAGGGTAGCTGGCCACGGGCCCACAGGGCAAAAGTGGCACGTAAACGGACGTCAACGGAAAAAAAATAAGAAGGTCCTTTATATGTCGCCGGAGTACCCCGGGGAAACCGTGACGGGGGACGGGGAACCTACCCCAATATCTCGCAGGGCCTTACGCTGCTGGGCCACAATATTTATGTTCCCGTCTGCGCCCGGTTCGGCCGGTGCCGATGCTCCCATGGCCAAGGCCTCAGGTGCTCTTGGTGAGCCGCCGGTCAGGGATGAACCAGAGAAGCGAAACGGCGCCGTCGCAAGCGTAAGCCAAGTACGGGCTAACAAACGCCAACCCAAAACCGGCTATGTAAACGATGGGCGAAACCATCCCCTTGACGTCCTTGCCGACGGCGGCAACGATGTCGGCATCATCACGGTTCGCTCGTAGGATGGCTCGAACGAGCGCGTAGTACGCCAAGGCCGCGCCGAGGGCAACGGCGCCATAGGTTGCAGCTGGAAGGGAGCAATAGTGCGCCGTCCCTACCCACTCGGTGGCGAAGGGGATAAGCGACAACCAGAACAGCAGCTGCAGGTTGGTCCACATTA